>CAWDJO010000031.1:0-149288 GCA_963802665.1 uncultured delta proteobacterium
AGTCACTTTCGGCTTAGGGGAAGCTGAGCTCTTGTCTCTTTTTAACAAAGGCGGAATAGTGGGAAAATCTCTCGAAGGTTTTGATTCATTGAGAGAAGATGTCCCTTTTAATCGATCTTGGCCAGCCGGCGATTCTACCCTGGGAATTGCTACCGAAGATGATGAAGGATTCAGCAAATATGCCCACCCTAGATATATAAGGATCCCTAAGGCGAGGATTGCCAATATGCGGAGGGCCCCTATTCTTTTTATGCGTGACGAAATAACGCCGGGAGACTCATCATTTGGACCTGGCTCTGTCTCCTTCAAAGCTTCGGATTTCGCAAAAACGGATTCGTTCTGATAGTGGCTATAAATCGCCTGCTCTGCGGTATACTGTCTTCTTGTTTGTATCCTTTCCCTGGGGACCTCAATCCCCATGTCTCCGAAAACTTCGCGAACAATAGCGGCATCAATGGGCTTCTTTTTCAGCGCATAGGCGATCAAAAAAGCGTTATCACAAATGATATTGATGTTTCGGAATATCCCGGCGGAATATCGACATATCAGATCCAGGGCTTCCGGGGTAAATCTCCTCTGTCTTGCTCCCCATTTTTTGCAGCCGGTCGTCAATGTATTGCCTGGATTCCTCTCCGGTCAAAGGCCGGATTTGGCGACGGATTCCAATTCGCTGTTTAAGCTGTCGAAGTTCCTGGGAATTTAATTTTCTTTCCAGCTCCGGCTGTCCTACCAGCACGATCTGAAGGAGCTTGGCTTCGCCTGTTTCCATGTTCGAAAGCATGCGAAGTTCTTCCAATACTTCGTTGCTTAAATTTTGTGCCTCATCGATAAGAATCGCTACATTTTCGTTTCGCTCCAGGGTTTTGAGAAGGTATAGATTGAGCTTGCGGATCATGGAAATTTTAGTTCCATCCACTGCCCGCAAAGCCAAATTGCGCAAAACCTCCTTTAAAAGGTCTTCAAAGGGAATATGGGTGTTAAAAATGAAAATGGTCTTTACTTTTTTATCGAGAACGGTTAGCAAATAATTTAGAAGAGTTGTTTTGCCGGTTCCGACCTCCCCCGATACGGAGATGAATCCTCTTCGCTCCTGGATCCCATAAAGCAAGGAAGCCAGAGCTTCCTGATGGCTGTCCGTCATGAACAGAAATCTCGGGTCCGGAGTCACATTGAATGGTCTTTGGGAGAAGCCAAAAAATTGCTCGTACATGAATTTATCCTAAGCTCATGGCTGATAGCACGTAGCTCTTGGCGGTTGATGCACTGAAGGGTATGAGCATTCGAGCTATTTTTTTAATACCGGAATAGATGCCAATAGAGGCAAATTAAGTTTTTCTTCCACATCCTGAGGTTTTTTGAGGGAATGGTCGTGATATTCGGAAAAAAAGGCCAGAAAAATTCCTCCCAAAATCCCTAGAAAGAAACCCAAAGCGATGTATAAAGATTTCAATGGCTTAACCGGTCTTTGAGAACCGGTTGCCTCTTGTATGACACTTATGTTGGACATCTTATTATTCATCAAGGCTTGATCAATCCTGGACTGTTCCAAATTCTCCGTGTATTTCCGGTACTTCGCATCCGATAGGCTCAACTCTCTCTGCAAGTTCACCATCTTTACTTCAGTATTATTGAGCTCGGTCAGCTCTGCGCGCGCTCCATTCAACTGGGTTTTTATAACGTTGGCCTTTGCCTCCGAGGAAGAGAGATTTGCATTTTCCTTGATCAAATCAAGATTTAATTCCTGATAGGCGGTATTGATTCCCATGGTTACCTGGGTCCGTGTCGGCTCTTCCTTGGCCAGAAGAGCTTTAGCCTCTTCGATTTGCCTGCTCACTTCTTGTACCGGCATGCTGGTTGGTGTGTACTTGGAAAGGAGCTCTTGTTCTTTTAACTGAAGTTCGTAAAGCCGGGCTCGCATGAGGTCCGCACCCTGATTGCTGGTCCCTCGGGTCTCCTGGGTTACCAAGGTAGGGGACATCCCTGCCAATTTCCCCTTCAGTTCCTGGACTTTGGCCCGGGATATGGCTATGGCTGATTGGGTCGCCTCGCTCTCTTGCTGCAAACTGCCGATCCGGTTCATAAGAATCCGCCGTTGTTCATCTAATGAAGAAACCCCGCTCGTGCTTTTCAATTTTTTGAGTTCTTCTTCTATTTGGGCTACTTGCCCCTTGATCTGGTCGGACTGTTTGCCGAAAAACTCGAACGATCCCACATTGCGGTGGGCTGCGATATGTTTTTCGAGAAAGAACTCGATCAACTTGGACAAAATATTCTGGGATAACATAGGGTCCGGTGCTTCATAAGAAAGGAGAAGGATATTGGTGTTCTTTTGCCGCTCTACGGTGAAATTTTCCGTGAATTGGGTAATCGCCCTCTCTCGATCCGTAAGAGGCTTTGATACCCCCAAGTTTGATAAAGAAACCTGAATTCTCCTTTGCATTTGTTGGAAAAGGTTTCGAAATTTTTCCAGCACATTTTGATCTGGGCCCAAAGTCCCTGTTTCGGATTTGCTTTTGAGGCCTTCCAATATGGCGTGGGGTCCAATCGCGTCCACCACCTTCTGCGCCAGTTCTCGGCTCTTCAAAATCTCAATTTCGGAGTTGATTTCGCTCTCCCTTGATGGGCCAACGGCAATCACCTGCCCTGTTGAAGCCGTGGGGTCGAGGGTGACGCTCTCACGGCCAATCCGAACCATAAGTTTTGCGTCGGAGCGATAAATTTCTGCAGCCAGGAAAGCCCCGGCTATCGTCGCTATCAGGACGATCAAGAAAAAGGCTATGGCCTTCCATTTATGCCTGAAAAGAACGTAGAAGAAGTCTCTTATGGTAAAGACCCCGCGGAAAGGGCTCGGGGAATAGGTTTCAATATTGATAGGGTCAGGCATAACTCTCCTCCCTGCCGATTATAATCCATTCGGTACTATGGCTGGGTGTAAACCGTTGTACTCGGCTGTATTCCAATGGTGGCTCCATTGCTCAATACGTCTAGGTAAGTAAATCCTACTTTGGGAATAATCTGGTTTATGTGTTGATCGATCCACAGGTTGACCGCGGAAATTGTGGTCCTGGGCACATAGACAATGTCCAAAGGCTCCAAATAAAAGGGTTGGCCTTCTTTCCCCTGCAACTCGTCCGAAAAATCAAGGGCACAGCCGTATCGTTTATTGTCCTTGTGCCGAATGATGACCACGTTCCTTACTTCCGCTCTCCACATATCAAATCCTCCGGCCTGAATGATGGCTTCCAGGGCGGTCATGCGGGTCTTCATCTCAATGAGCATTGGATTTCTGACGAATCCCCCCACATAGACCCTCCGATTGGCAAGGGAGCGAACAATCACCGTGGCTTCCGGCCTTCTTAACTGGGAAGCGTAAAGCTTGGTTATTTCATCCTGCAGTTCCAGGGGGGCTTTCCCCTGCGCCATGACCTCTCCGACCAGTTGGAGGGTGACTTTTCCGTCAGGGCGCACAGTTTGGTTATCATTGAGTTCGGGGTTATAGAAAAATTTAAAATCGAGAACATCCCCAGTCCCTAAGATTAACTTTGGCTCGGGAGCAGAACCCACTTCGGAGGACATTTCAAGCGGAGTCTTCGCTGGTTTGCCGTCTGGCAACCTGCAGCAAACAGCATGAGAAGGACAGCCACAATGGCGATACCTATGAATCCAGCATCCTTTCTTTCATGCAAATGTCTCATAAGATGACCTCCTCTCCATGCATTTGCGAAATTTAAAATTCAATGATTGGGCCATTCAATTGACCCGCCGAAAAATTCTTTAAAAATAAAGAAATTTCAAAGGCATAAAACTGCCGCCCAAAATTTGTGCAAGAAGTGTAAAAACCAGCTTCTTGCAGGCAAAATCCCAAAATATACTAAGTTCCAATTTTGATGCCGACACCAAAATGTTTGTATAAGACAATAATTCTAATGATAATTTACCGAAAATATGGATTATCTAAAATAGCCCAGATTGTAAAAACTATTTACGATTATCCTTCGTAATAGTTAGGTGTGTGTAATATTTGGATAAAAAAGTATCTAATATTGTAATTTCTCAGGACATTCTTTACGATTTTACACTTCGTAATCTCATCTGCTCTTTACTGACAGAATATTTATAAGTTTCTGAAAGCCCTAAGGAATTTATTTTATCCACGATTCATGATAAGTGTGTAAAAAGTCTCTTTCTTCCTCTATTCGGTATAGCCACGAAAGGGGGAATCAAGTTTATTTAAATCCTCTTGAACTCCTGCTCTTGCAGGAGTATCGGTACTCCTGACTTTTCGCGATCAAATCTATTTTATTCTTCAACGATGTTGACTCTAGGCCGAAGCCGGGCTTTGCATACAAACTACCAGGTGGGGTTACTTTAAAACGCCTGTGGGAACCCGGCTCCCCTGCCGGCCGTCAAATAGAGGGATAAAATCTTCTCCATTCCTGCTGCAGATAACTTTCCCTGCAGAGATGGGGATCACCATTGAGGGTCTGACGACTGCGCATATCCACCGGACCAGGTGGGCATTGTCGAGACTCCCCTATTTTGCTTCCAGGTTATCCGTCTCTTTAATAGCGAAATCCGTGCCAAGAGGAGCAAGTTTCACTCCACGAGTAAGTCATGAAAAGAACAGTGAAATGTAAAGAATTGTTTCTTATTTACATGAAGTTCTGTAAAGCCAGCTATGGAATCCGCCCCCTATTATTGATGAACGGACTCCAGAATCTTGCAGCAGCCAAGGCACCGGCTTCAAGGTTTCCCGGTTTGGGAAAATCTCCATGGAATCATATCCAAGCAAGCCATTCATGAGGGTCTCGCAAAAAAGTCGTCACTCCGGTGAAATCCGAAGTCCAGGGAACTTATAACTGGTGAAAAGAGCCGGATTCCACCTTTGGCCGGATGGAAGTCCTTTTGCTTCATTACGACGCAGTATCCTGGCAAGGGGAGATCTTGGTGAAAACTGTTGGAAGAAAATTCTTAGGTTTAAAAGCAGCGGCAATTCGTGAATTGCCCCTCCATCGGCGCGAGCGGATCGGCTCCCGATCCCAGTGGAAGGACTTTTCCCTTTTTTCCCCGAATTTTTCCCAATTGTGAAAATGGCGGATCCAGGAGGGCAAGGGGATAATCTGTTCTGAAAAAATCTGACAGCCTAAAAGGCGTCCTTTGAGATCGGGGAAAGGGGAAAAAGTAAAAAATCAAGGAGGGTGTATTGCCGGGCCGACTCTTCAATCCCTTTCCAATTCCTCCCGGATGGCGGCGGCGGCACGGCGGGCGCCTCCTTCCACCTGGCCGGCCGAGGAAATCCGGAAACGCTCTTTTTCCAGGGCCTGCCGGACGGCTTTCTCCAGGAGAAGGGCCTCCTTCTTCCGCCCCAGGTAATCCAGCATCATTCCGGCGGCCAGGATCTGGGAGAGGGGATTGGCTTTGTTCTTTCCCACAATGTCCGGGGCTGAGCCGTGGATGGGCTCGAAATACGCCCGCTCGTCCCCGATGTTGGCGGATGGGCACATTCCCAGGCCGCCGATGGTGGCCCCGCCCAGGTCGCTGAGGATGTCGCCGAACATGTTTTCGGTGACCAGCACCTGGAAATGCTCGGGGCGCATGACCAGAGCGGCCGAAGCCGCGTCCACATAGAGATTCTCCGCCTCCACTTGGGGGAATTCCCGGGCCACCTCAGCGAAGATCTGGCGGAAGAAATAGAAGCTGCGCAGGACGTTGCTCTTTTCCACCAGGGTGACTCTCTTCCGCCCGTCCTCGGGGGCCCCTTTGGGCTTTTCCATGGCCATCTTGAAAGCAAAACGGCAGATCCTCTCGCATCCTTTTCTGGTCAGAAGCAGGGTGTCGCTGGCGGCCTGTTCGGTGATAATTCCGCGGCCGCGGGAGAGGTAGAGGCCCTCGGTGTTTTCCCTCACCATGATGTAATCGATGCTTCCCGGCGGGCGGTCCTTGAGGGGAATGGTTACCTTGGGAAAGAGCTTGATGGGGCGCACGTTGGCGTAGAGGTCGAAACCGCTGCGCAGCACCCCGCCCAGGACGCCGGCTTCCGTTCCGTCCGGAAACCGCACCCCCGGCAGGCCCACCGGCCCCTTCATGGTGGCATCGGCCTTGCGGATCGCCTCCAGGGTTTCCGGAGAGATATTCACCCCGTTCTTCTGGTAGTAGCCCGCGCCCGCTTCATGAAAGGCATAAGAGAAACGAAAGTCCCCGGCCAGTTCCTGGATCCTGTCCAGCACCTGGATGGCTGCGTCAAGGAGTTCAGGCCCGATGCCGTCGCCGGGGATCATCACGATGTTGTACGTTTTCATAAATCGTTACCTCAACTTTCCCTTTTTTGTTGTTCTATTGTAAACCAGATCATGATGCCAGGCAAAAAATATCGATTGGTTCGGGTCTTTTTTACAGATAGGTTATTTTCTTGAAATGTGCAACCTGATCTAGTATATTTTCTCTTTCCCGGGTTTGATTGCATTCCTCCGGAACGATTGCCTAACGCCAATGACCCGAATATGAACGCATCCCCCTTTCTTTCCCTGCGAGGGATCAGCAAGTCCTTCCGGGCCGTCAAGGCCAATGATCAAATAGACCTGGATGTCTTCCGGGGAGAGGTGCACGCTCTCCTGGGGGAGAACGGGGCGGGGAAGAGCACCCTCATGAAGATCCTCTACGGGTTCTACCGGGCGGACTCGGGGGAGATCCGGCTCGAGGGAAAGCCCGTCCAGATCCGCTCTCCCCACGACGCGCGGCAGCTCCGGATCGGAATGGTCTTCCAGGATTTTATCCAGGTCCCGGCTTTGACCGTGGCGGAAAACATCGCCCTCTTCCTGCCCGATCTGCCCGCCGTGCTGGACAAACCGGGCATGGCGAAACGGATCGAAGAGATTTCCCGCAGGTACGGACTCGAGGTGGATCCCTGGTCGCTTGTCCGGCAGCTTTCGGTGGGAGAACGGCAGAAGGTGGAGATCCTGAAACTTCTCCTGGCGGATACGCAAATCCTCATCCTCGATGAGCCCACCCGCAGCCTGGCCCCCCACGAGATCGAAGGGCTCTTCCGGGTATTTTCCAACCTGCGCCGGGACGGATACGCGGTGGTCTTCATCACCCACAAGTTGAAAGAAGTCCTGGCCTGCGCGGACCGGATCACGGTGATCCGCCGGGGGCAAGTAACCGGCTCCCTGCCGGGTGCCGGAGCCACGGAGAACGGGCTTGTTGCGCTCATGTTCGGCGAAGAGATCCGTGAGGCTCCCCGGGAACGAGGCAAGAGTATTCCTCGGGGAGCGCATCCCGTCCTGGAGCTGAAAGGAGTCCATACCCGGGGGGAAGGCGGAGCTGCAGGGCTTCAAGATATCCACCTGACCATTCAGTCCGGAGAGATCGTGGGGGTGGCCGGGGTGTCCGGGAACGGGCAGAGAGAGCTTGGAGACGTAATCCTGGGTCTCGAAAAAGTCTCCAAGGGGGCCAAGCATCTCCTGGGGCAGGAGGCGACTCCCTGGCCCGTGGCCCGGGTCCGCGCCAGCGGGGTGGCCTTCATCCCCGAGGACCCGCTGGGCATGGCCGCCTTTTCCTGGCTCACGGTGCAGGAGAACATGGCCATGGCCGACACGCGGCGGTACTCCCGGCAGGGCGGCCTTTCCCTGGACTGGCCAGCGGTCCGCGCCGACCTGGATCAATCGTTGAAACGTCTCGGGTTTACCATCCCGTCTTTTTTCGTTCCTCTGGCCACTCTTTCCGGGGGAAATGTTCAGCGGATGATCCTGGCCCGGGAGATGGCTCACAACCCCAAACTGATTATCGCCTTTTACCCCACCCGCGGCCTGGACGTCCGCAGCGCCGTGGCCGCCCGGGAATTGCTCATCGCCTCCCGGGATGCGGGGGCGGGAGTTTTGCTCATCTCGGAAGATCTGGGGGAACTCTTTGCCCTGAGTGATCGGCTGGTGGTTCTCTTCCAGAAGCGAATCGTGAGGACGAGCACTCCTCAGGAGATCACCTTGAACGAAGTCGGACACCTGATGACCGGGTCGCGGGGATGAGATGGATGGAGGGGTAAAGCGAAAAAGCCAGACCCTGAGGCTTAGGGACGGATGGGCGGCCGGCCTGATCCGCTTCGGCGGCCTTTTTGGAATCGCCCTCGCGGCCTTTGCCCTGGTGCTGCTGGTTTTCGGCAAGAACCCCATCAAGGCCTACGCGGACATCTTCTCCAACACCCTCGGCAGCGCCTACGGCTTTTCCGAGGTCCTGGTGAAGATGATTCCCCTGACCCTCGCGGCCGTTGGCCGCGGCTTTGCCGGCCAGGATCTGGCTCATCAACGTGGGAGGGGAAGGGCAGTTCCATATGGGGGCCCTCTTTGCCGCCTGGGGGGCGTTGAACTTCGCCAGCCTGCCGGCCTGGCTTCTCATCCCCTGGATTTCCTTCCTGGGATTCCTGGGAGGAGGGCTCTGGGCCCTGATCTCCGGTTTCCTGCGGGCTCGGGGCTGGGTCAGCGAGACCATCTCGACCCTCCTTTTGAACTATGTGGCCATCCTGCTCCTTAGCTTTTTCATCTTCGGTCCCTGGAAGGACCCGGAGAGCGCCAACTATCCCCAGAGCGCGCCTTTCGCCGATGCGGCCATCCTGCCTTCCTTTTTCGGCACGCGGGTTCATCTGGGCCTGCTCTATTCCCTTGCGGCCCTGGTTTTCTTCCACCTGTTTCTTTCCCGCACGCGCTGGGGGCTGGAGATGCGGGCGGTAGGGGCCAATGCCGAGGCCGCCAGAAGGAACGGGATACCCATCGGCCGGTATATCATGGCGCTCATGTTCATCGGCGGAGGGCTGGCCGGGCTGGCTGGAATGGCCGAAGTTTCGGCCATCCATGGCCAACTGCGGCCGAGTATATCTCCCGGGTACGGCTACATCGGTTTCCTCATCAGCTGGATGGCCATGGGCAATGCCGTGGGGATTTTGGCGGCGGCCTTTCTTTTGGCCATCATAACGGCGGGGGGAGACATCCTGCAAATGACTCTCCGGATTCCCGGATCGGTGGTGAACATCCTCATGGCCATCATTCTCTTTGTCATCCTGGCCCGGAAGGGAGGAGGAAGGTGATGGAGTCGATTCTCATCGGGCTTCTGGTCGGATCGGTCCACTCCGGAACTCCGTTGCTCTACGCCACCCTGTCCGAGGTCATCAGCGAGAGGGCGGGGATCGTCAACCTGGGCCTGGAAGGGGTCATGCTCATGGGGGCCGCGGCGGGTTTTGCCACGACGGCCCTGACCGGGAACGCGGCCCTGGGCGTTCTGGCCGCCGCCCTGGCCGGGGGGCTGTTCAACCTCTTCTTCGGTTTCCTGGTCATCACCCGGCGGGCCAACCAGCTGGCCAGCGGCCTGGCCATGATGTTCTGCGGCGTGGGGCTGAGCGCGCTCCTGGGCGTTTCCTTTGTGGGAAGCAAGATCAAAGGGCTGGACGAGGTTCGCATTCCCCTTCTTTTCGACCTTCCTTTCGCCGGGCCCATGTTCTTCAACTATGATATATTGGTCTATCTGGCGGGGCCCATCGCGGTGCTGGTGTGGTGGGTGCTCTTTTCCACCCGCTGGGGCCTGAGCCTGCGGACGGTGGGAGAAAACCCCACAGCAGCCTTTGCCGCCGGCAAGAATCCCTATTTTCTGCAGTACCAGGCGCTGTTTATCGCCGGGATGCTGGGGGGAATTGCCGGAGCGCACCTGTCCATCGGCCTGGCCAAAACCTGGCAGGAGTGGATGACCGCCGGCCGGGGCTTTATCGCCGTGGCCTTGGTCATCTTTTCCAAGTGGCATCCTCTATGGGCCGTCTTCGGGTCGCTGCTCTTCGGGGGGGCCATTGCCCTCCAGCTCCAGATGCAGGCGCTGGGGGTGCCGATTTCGCCCTTCCTTCTGGATATGCTGCCCTATCTTTTGAGCCTGGGGGTTCTGGCCGTCTGGGGAGGGGCCCGCAGGTTTGCGGCACCGGGGAGTTTGGGGAGGGTGTTTCAGGGAACAGAGTAGAGAGAAAAGTTCGAAATCCGAAGCACGAAATCCGAAACGATATAAAAATGCAAAAAAATCAAATATTCGAAATACGGTTTGAACCTTTTGGATTTTTGTCATTCGAATTTGTTTCGTCCCGCGCTTCGCGGGATTCGGATTTCGATATTCGGATTTTTTTACAAACAGCAAAGGAGGATATCAAATGAAAGAGAGAGGAACCAATGCCTTGCTGGAAATTTCTGTCCATTCTGGCGGGCTTAGCCCTGATCCTGGGGTTCGGTTTCCCAGAAGCGGCGCTGGCTCAGGCGAAATTGAAGGTGGGAATCATCCACATCGGTTCCATGACCGACGGCGGCTACAACCAGGCCCACGCCGAGGGAATCGCGATCATGAAGAAGAACCTTCCCCAGGTGGAAGTAATCGAGGTCGAAAATGTTCCCGAGACCGCGGATGCGGAACGGGTTATGGAAAGCATGATCAAACAGGGGGCCAAGCTCATCGTCGCCGCCAGCTTCGGCTACCTGGATCCCGCCCTGAGGGTGGCCAAGAAGTATCCGGATGTGAAATTCGTGCATCCTGCCGGGTACAAGCGGGCGCCCAACCTGACCACCTACTGGGCCAGCACGCCCGGAGGCCTTTTATCTCATGGGGATTGCCGCCGGCAAAACGAGCAAGACCGGCAAGATGGGCTTTGTGTGCGCCCTTCCGGTCAGCTTCTTCCTGGCCAATGTCAACGCCCTCCACCTGGGGGCCCGGTCGGTCAACCCCAAGGTGGAAACCCGGATCGTCTTCACCGGCACCTTCCTGGATCCCGGGAAGGAGGCCACCGCCACCAATGCCCTCCTGGATCAGGGGGTCGATGTAATGGGAATGATCGTGGATTCGCCCATCACCGTGGTCCAGACGACGGAGAAGCGGGGCGCTTACTCCGTCGGGTATCATTACCTGGGCGTCCAGAAATTCGCCCCCAAAGGATGGATCAGCGGCGTGGCCTTTACCTGGGGAGGGCTTTACACCCGGTTCGCCAAGCAGGTCATGGACGGCACCTGGAAGAGCGAGAACATCCTGGGCAGCCTGGCCAGCGACATGATTGCCATCGCGCCCTTCGGCCCGGCCGTTCCCCAGGAGGCCATTAAGATGGTGAATGACACGAAGAAGGCTTTTATCGACGGCAAAAAGGAAGTCTTTGCCGGGCCCATCAAGGACAACAAAGGGGCCGAACGGGTGAAGGCCGGAGAGCACTGGTCGATGGACAATCTGGGAAAGATGGACTGGCTCGTTGAGGGCATCATTGGTCAGACCAAGTGAAATATCCACCCCCGGAGGAGCGATCCTCCGGGGGCGAACGGGCCAAGGGGCTCCCCCTTCTTTATACCGCCGCAAGGCAAGTGGGATCGAAGGCCAAGGACCTGCTTGCCTTGCCGGGGTTCTCGGGGAAAGTTCTTGCCGTTCTTTCCGATACGATATACCTTTCTACCCGGGATGGAGAGATTTTCTGGGTCTGCCCCGAGAGATCCCCTCTCCACCGACGATGTATTCTGGTTTCCCTTCCGCCGAAGGTTTTTTCCGAAGAGGAATGTTTCTGGCAATGCCCCCGTTTGACTTTCAGCGGGGGTCCCTTCATTGACCTCCGCACCGCAAGGGAATGGAGTCCCTCCGGGGCGGGGACCCGGAAATCGGCCTCCCTGGCGGGATTATGGGCGTGTTTTCGCCGGTTGCTCGGGGTGCTCAATCTGTTGGAAGTTCAGGAGGGCATGGGGAGAGCGATCTCCCTGGTCCGCGCTCTGGCGGAAGGCAGAACCCTGCCAGCTTTTCCCCCAACCTCCATTATGGGGCGAGTCCAGGACATGGCTCTGGATCTGGCCCGTGCCTGTCTGGATCGAGACTTCCCTGACCTTACGCGAAAAGGAAAAGAAATGATCGGGCTGGGACCGGGCCTGACCCCTTCCGGAGATGATTTCCTGGGGGGGTTGTTCTTTGCCGCGGGATCTTTACATCAGGCTTACCCGGAAGATTTCCGGTTGGAGGAAGACGCGGTTCTTGAGCTTCTGGGCTGGGCCAAGACCCGAACCCATCCCATCAGCCATGCCATTTTCAGCGATCTTGCCGTCGGTCATGGACCGGAGCCTCTGCATGACCTCATCGACGGGTTGCTGGAAGGGAGGGACTTGGAGCCCGTCATGGAAGCAGCGTTGCGGTTGACCGCCATCGGTCATTCTTCCGGATGGGACATGCTGGCGGGAGCAGTGACGGGAATGCTGATGGTCAAGAAAAGCGTGGAGCGGAGAGCATAGAGCAGAGAGCAGAGAGCAGAGCAAGGCAAAAGGCAAAGACACCCTAATATCGTTTTTTTAACTCCACGCTCTATGCTCTTTGCTCTATGCTATTCTCGCGGAAGGAGGCTTTCATGTCATCGGATACTCAGTCGGACATCAAGCAGAAAATCGAAGCGGCGAACGCCGAGGTGGTGAAGCGAATCAATGAGGCGGACCCGGTTTTGGTGGATATTGCTCCGGCCGGCGAAGTGATTCCGGGTCTCAACGACCGGATGATCCTCCACTCCGGCCCGCCGGTCGATTGGGAGAAAATGTGCGGCGCCCAGAGGGGAGCCATGATCGGAGTCGCCCTGTTCGAAGGGTGGGCGAAGAGCCCGGAGGAAGCGGAAAAGCTCCTGCAAAGCGGAGCCATCAAATTCGAACCGAACCATCACCATCAGACCGTCGGGCCCATGGCGGGCACGATCTCGGTTTCCATGCCCGTCTGGGTGGTGGAGAACCGGGCTTTCGGAAACCGGGCTTTCTGCCGGCAGGTGGAAGGGCGGCAGCAGTTTGGGGAATACAGCGAAGGAGCCCTGGAGGGGCTGCGGCTCTGGCGCGATGTCTGGGCTCCCTCCCTGCGGAAAGGGCTCCAGAAAAGAGAGGGCCTGGAGCTGAAGCCGCTGATCGCCAAGGCCCTGCAGATGGGAGATGAACTGCACAACCGGCCGGTGGCGGCTTCCAGCCTTTTTGCCAACGTGATGGCCGTGGCCATGGTGGAAGCGGATGTGGCCAAGGAACCCCTCCTGGGGACGCTGAAATACATTACCAACCATGAGCTTCTCTTCCTGGGATTATCCATGGCGGCGGGCAAAGCCTCCGCCGACCCGGCCCAGGGGATCGAGTTCGGCACCGTGGTCGTGGCCATGGCGCGCAACGGGTCGGAATTCGGCATCCGGGTCAGCGGGTTGGGGGAGGATTGGTTTACCGCTCCTTCCCCCAGAGTCAACGGATTGTATCTTCCGGGCTACTCGGAAAAGGACGCCGGTTGCGACATGGGGGATTCGGCCATTACCGAGACGGTGGGGTGGGGAGGCTTCGTCCTGGCCGGGGCCACGGGAATACTCGCGCTGGTCGGCGGCACTCCGGAGGAGGCCATGAAGTACAGCCAGGACATGCGCCAGATCACGGTGTCCGCCAGCCCGAATTACCGCATGCCCGTATTCGGTTTCCAGGGAACGCCGGTGGGGATCGACATCCGGAAAGTGGTCCAGACCGGAATCACCCCCATCATCGATACGGCCATCGCCCACAAGGACCCCGGATACCCCATCATCGGGGCAGGCCTCGTGCGGGCGCCCCTGGAGTGCTTCCAGAAGGCCCTGAAGGCGTTTGGGCAGAAATATATGAAGTAAGAAGCTGGAGTGCGGATACGGATGCGGAATTGCAAAATGCGGGCAGAACAAATCCGAAGCACGAAATCCGAAGATTCGAAACAAATTCGAATGACCGAAATTCAAAACGCATTGCAATTGGCTCTCTTGATTTGAAAATTTGCTTTTCGAATATTCGATATTGTTTCGAGTTTCGAATTATTCGGGATTTGGAGTTTAGCAGAATTTCGACTCCCTTAATGAGGAGTATAGATTGGTCACCGGTTGCGTCATCCGTAAGAACGAATACCACGACTCCGTCTTCCTGATGCGGGTGGCCAGGAGAATCTCGGAGCAGAAGGGGGTTCTCCAGGCGGCGGCCCTCATGGGGACGGAGAAGAACAAGGTTCTGCTGGCCGAAATCGGAATCGGGGGAAAAGAGATCGAAGCGGCCGCCCCCGGTGATCTCATCATCGCGGTCCAGGCGGAAGATGCGGAAACTCTGTCAGCCATGCTGGGCAATGTGGAAGGATGGCTTCGCCCTTCCCCGGACCGCCCCGGAGCCATTCCCGTCCGCACCCTGGAAGAGGCCCTCGGCCGCCAGCCCCATTCCAACCTGGCCGTGATCTCCATTCCCGGGCAATACGCGGCCCGCGAGGCCCGGCGGGCGCTGGAACGGGGGTTGAACGTTTTTCTTTTCAGCGACAATGTCCCGGTTAAAGATGAGCTGGCCCTGAAAGAGTACGCCCGGGAAAAGGGACTTATGGTCATGGGGCCTGATTGCGGGACGGCCATCATCGGGGGAAAGGGAATCGGCTTTGCCAATGCGGTGCGCCGCGGGCCCATTGGAGTCATCGGCGCCTCGGGGACCGGAATCCAGGAATTCACGACCCTCGTCCATCATGCCGGCTCCGGAATCTCCCACGCCCTCGGGACGGGAAGCCGCGACCTCTCCGATGAAATCGGCGGGATTTCCGTCCTGTCGGCCCTGGCGGCTCTGGAGTCTGACCCGCAGACGAAAGTCATCGCCCTCATTTCCAAGCCCCCAGGGGAAAAGACCCTTGCCCGACTCCTTCCGAGGCTACAGAGCTGCTCGAAGCCTTTGGTGGCCTGTTTCCTGGGCTCCGGCAAAAGCATTCAGACAGGAAAAGCCTCCTACCAGATGGTTCGCACCTTGGATGAGGCTGCAGCCGCGGCCTTTCGACTGATTACCCCCCGGGAAGATTCAGTTTTCCCGGCAGACACGCCTGGTTTCCAGGCTCTCCTCCAGAGGGAAAGAAACGCAATTCGGACCCCCCGGAAAGTTCCTCCGGGGGATCTTTGCGGGGGGGACTTTCTGCTACCAGGCCCAGCAGATTTTGCGGGATGCCGGGGTGTCGGCTTATTCGAACGCCCCGCTGGAAGGGAATCGGAAACTGCCGGACTCCAGCAGGAGCTTGGAGCATACCCTGGTGGATATGGGGGCGGATGAATTCACCTCCGGGCGTCCACACCCCATGATCGATTCGTCCCTGAGGCGGGAGCGTATTCTTCAAGAGGCGGAAGATCCGGAGGTCGCCGTCATCCTGCTGGACTTCATTCTCGGCTTCAATGCTTCTCCGGACCCGGCGGGCGACCTGGCTGCGGCCATCACTCGGGCAAAAGCCGGGGCAAAGGAGAAAGGCGGGTTCCTCAGCGTCGTTGCTTCCGTATGCGGGACGGAGGGAGACTCCCAAGATTTTGTTCGCCAGGTCAAGAAACTGGAAGAAACAGGAGCGGTCGTCTTTCCCAGCAGCGCCCGGGCAACGCAATTCTGCGCGGAGTTGATCCGGCCGCAAGAGGGAGGGTCCCGTGGCTGACCGGCTGGATGAACTCCTGGATCAAGGCCCCGTGGCGGTCAACATAGGAGTGGAGGATTTTGCGAACAGCCTGAAAACCCAGGGGGCGGAAGTGATCCAGGTGGACTGGACTCCCCCGGCAGGGGGGGATCGGGAGATGATGGAGCTCCTGGATCAGTTGTTATAGGGGAACCCGGGAGCTGAAGTTTTATGATCATTGGCCATTTTCCATTGATCAATGATCAATGTTCTAAACCCGTTGTCATTGGAGGGGTGACCGGCACATGAAAAGGGAGCGCGGGCGAATCGTGATCGCGCTGGGGGGGAATGCCATCAAAATTCCCCGCCAGAGGGGCACCTACGAGGAACAGTTGGCCAGCATCCGGGCGGCGTCCCTCCACATCCTGGAATTTATCCGCCAGGGATTTGATGTGGTGATCACCCACGGAAACGGCCCTCAGGTGGGCAATCTGCTGGTGCAGCAGGAAGCCGGAGCTTCTCAGGTCCCGGCCCAGCCCATGCACATCTGTAATGCCATGACCCAGGGTCAGTTGGGATACATTCTCCAGCAGACTCTCATGAATGAACTCAAATCCTACCACCTGGACTTCAACGTGGTCACCATGGTCACCCAGGTCATGGTGGACCGGAATGATCCGGACTTTCAACACCCGACCAAACCCGTGGGCCCTTTCTACGACCTGGCCACCAAGGAAAAACTGGAGTCGGAAAAAGGCTGGCGGATGAAAAAAGTTCTGCCGGAGGGAGAGGCCCCCTTCCGCCGGGTGGTCCCTTCTCCCGACCCCATCCGGATCCTGGAGGTTCACGCCCTGAGAAAAGTAGTGGATGGCGGGATGATCGTCATCGCCTCGGGGGGGGGAGGGGTTCCGGTCATTCTGAACGAAGGGGGAGAGTTCGAGGGATTCGAAGGGGTGGTGGATAAAGACCTGGCCGGGGAGAAGCTTGCCGAAGCCGTGGCCGCGGATTATTTCATGGTCCTCACCGACATCCCCAAGGTGAAGCTTGGATTCGGCACCCCGGAAGAGCGGGAGGTCGATCGCTTGAAGGTAACCGAGGCCAGAAAATATCTCCGGGAAGGCCATTTCCTGGAAGGGTCCATGGCCCCGAAGGTTCTGGCCTGTATCCGCTTCATCGAGTACGGCGGGGAGGAAGCCATCATTACCTCCCTGGACCGGGCCTGGCCGGCCATGCAAAATCAGGAGGGAACGCACTTTGTCCCCTGAAGGGGGTGAAACATGACCCATCGGCATGTCATCGAAGCCCAGCAGTTCAACAAAAAAGGCCTTCAGCAGATCCTGGAGGCGGCGGACCACATCAAGGAGCGGACGGAGAGGCGCCTGCCCCTGGATCTTCTGAGCGGCAAGATTCTGGGAAATCTTCTCTACGTGAGTTCCATGCGCACCAGCCTGTCCTTTGATGTGGCCATGAAACGGCTGGGCGGCTCGGTGAGCAACATTGAATTCCCCGAAACCTTTTCTTCCGAGCTGGCCGGGGGGAGTTTCGAAGACACCGTTCGGGTGGTGGGATCTCTGGTGGACGTGATTGTCCTGCGTCATTACCGGAGCGGTTCGGCCAAGCGGGCCGCGGAGGTTTCGCCGGTTCCGGTCATCAACGGCGGCGACGGCCCGGCCCAGCATCCGACCCAGGCCCTGATCGACTTATATTGTATCGAGAAGCTGAAAGGCGGGATCGACGGGGTTTCCATCGCTTTCGTCGGGGATTTGATGAACAGCCGCACCATCCGGTCGCTCACCTATTTTCTGGCCAAATACTCGGGGATCAAAATCTATTTTGTTTCTCCCGGGGCTTTGCGGATGAATGATGATATGAAGGACTATCTGCGGGAGCACCAGGTCCCCTTCAACGAGTCCCTGGACAGCGCGGAAGAATGGAGGGAGATCGCTTCCCAAGCCGATATTCTGTACATCACCCAGATCCCCCGGGACCGCTTCGGCGATCGGGTGAGTGATTATGAACAGTCGAAAGAAATCTTCCGGGTGACCCCCGGCATTCTGAAAGCCCTGAAGAAAGATACCTACATCCTGCATCCCTTCCCCAGGGATTATGAACTCCCGCCGGAAGTGGACTCCGACCCCCGGGCGGTCTATTTCGACATGATCAAATACGGCCAGTTCCTGCGCATGGGGCTGCTCTGCCTTGTCTTGCGGGCCCAGCTGGCCTGAGAGCCCTATCCGATCCGTCCAAAGAACCGAAAATAAAAAAGCGGGGCCTCCATGAAGCCTCGCCTCTGCCTTATTTAAGGATGAGAAAGAGATTATGAGGTTTCTCATAATCTCTTTCTTACCGATTTTTCTGAGTCGTCCGGCAGTTCAGAAAAATAGATTTACTTTTTGAAAATCCGGCGGAATCCAAAAATCCCAAAGAGCCCCGCAATAATCAGAAGAAGGCTCGTGGGTTCAGGCACCGTGGCGCCGGCGCGATGGCTGAGGCCATACCAGGAATCAAGACCAAAGAAAGAACGGAAAGCAGCGAATAGTACAGTTTTTTCATGGGTTAACCCCCTCTCTTTACATTTCCTTTGAAAAGGAGAAAAATGGAAAATATAATACTGTAAAACTGAGACTGTAAAATTGTGATAAAAATTCCGACAGAATCCGGGCTGCAGAAAGATAAAAAGAACAGCCACGGGAAGGTCATTATAGGGAGCTTCTCCAGAATCGTCAACAGTTTTTTTGTTTTTTTTGGGGGAAAAATGACTATGCCTGCTTTGGCGTTAGGGATGAACTTTTATCGAATCGAGGCCCGAAGGGATCCGGCAAACTTGTGTGTGCAGGGGGTTTCATATTAAAATTGCGAATCATTTTTAACCGGGGGTGAGGAGGTTTTCATGATCTCAGAAGAAGCCAGGAAAATCGCCGCCCAGTGCCGCCATTACGCCATGTGCAAGATCGATTTTCTCGACACCGGTCTGTGCCCGTCCGGGGAGGGAAAACATTTCGTGAGCTATTACCCCCAGGGGAGAATGGATATCTACCGGGCTCTAGCCGATGAATGGATCCCGGTTACAGAAGGATTGATCGATGTGGCCCAGACCTGCACCCTTTGCGGGATCTGCGATAAGCAGTGCCATTTTGTTACCGGCCTTCGGCCGATGAAGGTGATGAAGGCGCTGAAGGAGCATGTGGATCAATATCAAAGAGAAGGGGGCAAAATCCACAAGGTAAGAGAAGATCCCTTTTTAAAGGAAGTTAAAAACATTGTGGGCCAGGAATGGGCCACCAACGACCCGGCCACTTTGGTCGCTTACTCCGATGACCCCTTCCCCTTGACCGGGGCGGCAGATGCCCAGATATGTGGTCCTGCCGGGAACGACCGGGGAAGTATCCGGGCTGGTGAAGCTCGCCGGGAAATTTAAAATTCCCCATGCAGTCCGCGGGAATGGGGGAAGCGTCTACGGAGCGGTGTTTACGGATGGGATGGTGATCGACACCAACCGGATGCGGGGCATCCAGATCAACCGGGATAACTGCACGATCACCGCCGAGGCGGGGGTATCCTCCTTCGACCTGCAGCGCGAAGCCTATCGGCACGGCTTCAGGGTTCATGTGGCCGAGCCGGCGGCCACGTTCTGCGGAAACCTGGTCTGCACGGGCATTTTTTCCACCTGGGCAAGCGCTTATGGAGTGGGAGCGGATAACGTTCTGGATGCCGAATTTGTGGATCCCGAGGGGAGAGTCTTCCATCTCCACGAAAAGGGAGCACCCAATGTTTTCGCTTTCGAAAAAGGGGTTCGCCCTTCGCCGGGGATCTGCACCCGGGCCGTGGTTCCCCTGTATCCCCGGACGGATGATGAAGAGGGAGTTCTGGTTCCATTCTCCAACCTGGAGGAGGCGGTCGCTTTTGCCCGGGGGCTGAATCAGCGAAGAATCGGCCTGGCAATCGGGGTTCTGGGACTTCACTATGTTTCCACCTTCATGTCTCCATCCAATGATCTGGCGGTGAAGGTCAAAAGAGCCCTGCGGGACACTCTGGGAATCCAGTACGCGGTCCTGGTCATCGGGGACCGATACGCCCGGGAGGCGATCCGGAAAATGACTCCCGTGGTGATTGACGAGAAGACCCTGAAGACCCTGACGCTCGGCCTGCCGAGGCTGCTGGACCCGGAATGGATCGAGCTGGTGGAAGGTTTTGAGAGCAACCGTCCGCCTTATGAGATTTTATGCCGGCAAGAGATGTATTCCATCCTGGAGGCGGTCCTGCGGCCTTCTCCCGAGACCCTGGCCGGGGCGGTCGATGAAGATCTGCGGGACTTTTACACCCGGCTTTACTCCCGCCCGGAGATGACCAGCATGGTTTGGCTCAACACCTTCCGGATCGTGAGCTCCCGGATGGGGAGGCATAAGCATGTCCTGGCTTTCCTGGTGTACCTCCCCCTGGACCGGATGGATTTCATCCAAAGTATTATTTCTGAATTTGAAAAGGCGGCCGGGAACCAGGGGCTGGAACACCATTTCGGTTTTCTCACTCCCCTGGACTTTGGCAAGAGAGGAATCCTGGAATACGACTACTATCTCGATCATACGGACGAAGAAGACCGGAGGAGAGCCGGTAAGGCCATGGCCGAGATGGACCCTTTTCTCGACCGTCTTTCCCTGGAAGGCAAGGGAATCATGGGGATGAAATTCATCTTCCGCCAGGGATGTTCGCGGAAGGAAAACTACCTGTATTTGTGATTGCGGAATGCGGAATTCGGAATGCGGAATAAAGAAATACAATCGAGTAAGGCCCTGCGGGCCTTGAGGAGCGTCAAGCGGATGGGCATGACTTAAGGAGCAAGCCTACGGCGCCTCGAGGAGCACTTCGCTTGAGTACCAAATTAGTTCCGGTACTGGCTTAAGGAAAGGGCGGAAGGCTATGGCAATGAAGAGGAATCCGCAATGTAGGGGCGCGCGAGCGGGACGATCCTGCGAATCCGAAATCGCAATCGGAGGGTGACGATTCGGATCTCAGCATCTGCCCTTCAAGAAAAAAGAGAGAACCGGTCTCTTACCGTTCTCCTCACCGGAGCCACGGGATTTCTGGGCAGCCACATCGCCGCAGAGATGATCAAGAGAGGGTATCCCCTTTGGGTGATCTGCCGGCCCAACAAGCATCTCACGGGCCGGGAAAGGTTCAACCGGATCCTCGACTGGCTGGGGGTAAAGCCCCGCGATCCCTCTCGGGTTCGGGTCCTAGAGGGCTTCCTGGACCGGCCCAGCCTCGGGTTAGATAAGAGTCAGGAGGACGAGATTCTGGATCAGGTCGATGAGATCATCCATTGTGCTTCCAACACCTCCTTTTCGGAGCGGAAGAGGGCCGAGGTGGAAAAGGCCAATATCACGGGGCTCCGGAATGTGCTGGATTTGGCGGAACAAAGCCGCTGCTGTTTTTTCCACCACCTCAGCACCGCATATGTGGCGGGCAAAAGGGAAGGGGTTTGCAGGGAAGACCCGGTGGAGGGCGGTGAGTTCAACAATGTATATGAAGAGTCCAAGTACCGGGGGGAAAAGATGGTTGCGGAGCGGTGCCCCCGGGAAGGGATCCGCTGGAGCATCTATCGTCCTTCCATCGTTTACGGAGACTCGCGGACCGGAAAATCTCTCTCCTTCCGGGCCCTCTATTACCCGGTCAGAACGGTTCTCTACTTTAAAAATCTCTACCGGACTGATATGCTGGAGCAAAACGGGCGGCGAGCGAAAGAGATGGGGGTACAGATGGAGGCGGATGGAGTCATCCGCTTGCCCCTCCGCCTGGAAGTCAACCCAGAAGGGAGGGATCAATCTCATCCCCGTTGACTTTTTTCTCCAGGCCTTTATGGCCGTTTGGGAGGATAGCTTGGAGGGAGGGATCTTTCACCTGGTGAATCCCAGGCCCAAGAGAATCGAGGAACTCATCGAGTACACCCAGAGGCTTTTCCAAATTACGGGAATCCGTGCGGTTCCGGCTGAGGATTTTCAAAAGGCCCCGCGGAATCCCCTGGAGATCCTCTTTGAAACGTATCTGGAAGCCTACCAACCCTACATCCGTGACCAAAGGGTTTTTGACTACCGGAAAACAGAGCCGATCCTGCGGAGGCGGCAGATCTTGTGTCCGGATTTCGATTTTGAAATTTTCTCCCGGTGTATGAACTATGCGGTCGCGGCAGGGTGGGGGACAAAAATATGAATGCGGAATCCGGAATGCGGAATGCGGAATGAAAGGAGCGTCAAGTTACACGACTGACTTGCAGGATTAGCGGAAGTTGAGAACAAAGGCAGAAGCTTATTCGGAAAAGACGCGCGGACGGTGTTGGCGAGACTAGTAGCTTATCAGGACATTCCGGAGGCTGAAGGGGGAGCGGGAGGGACCGGGTATGCTGAAGAGGATGGATCCGACGAAGACCAAGGCCTGGCGAAACCTGAGCGACCATTTTAAGAAGATAGAAAAACGTCCAGATGAAGGACCTCTTTGCCGCAGACCCCCGGCGGGTTGAGAAGTTCTCCCTCTGCTTCCAGGACATCCTGGTGGACTACTCCAAGAACCGGATCACCCCGGAGACGATGAAACTTCTTCTTTCCCTGGCGGAGGAAGTGGACCTGCAGGATGCCGTCGGAGAAGATGTTTACCGGGGACAAGATCAACGAGACGGAAAAAAGGGCCGTTCTGCATGTGGCCTTGCGGAATCGAATCCAACGTCTCCCATCTACGTGGATGGACAGGATGTGATGCCCCGAGGTGAATGCGGTCCTGGAAAAGATGAAGAAGCTTCTCGGAGAGAGTGATTTCAGGGGAATGGAAGGGATATACCGGGAGGCGGATGACGGATCTGGTCAACATCGGGATCGGCGGCTCGGACCTGGGCCCGGTCATGGTAACCGAGTGTCTCAAGCCTTACGCCCGGGAGGGTTTACAGGTTCATTTCGTCTCCAACGTAGATGGAACTCATATTGTTGAAACCCTGAAAAAGCTGAACCCGGAGACCACGCTTTTCCTCATTGCTTCCAAGACTTTTACCACCCAGGAAACCATGACCAACGCGTTTTCTGCGCGAGAGTGGTTTTTAGCCCGGGCCAACGATCCAGGTACCGTGGCCCTTCATTTTGCGGCCATCTCCACCAACACGGAAAAAGTAAAAGCCTTTGGGATCCACCCCGACAACATGTTTATCTTCTGGGATTGGGTTGGAGGGCGTTATTCTCTTTGGTCGGCCATCGGATTGTCCATCGCCTGCTATATGGGGTTTGAAAATTTCGCCGAACTCCTGCAGGGGGCCCATGAGATGGACCGCCATTTCCGGGAAACCCCTTTCGAGAGAAATATCCCGGTGATCCTGGCCCTGATCGGAATCTGGTACAACAACTTCTTCGGGGCCGAGACCGAAGCCATTCTCCCCTACGACCAGTACATGCACCGCTTTCCCGCCTATTTCCAGCAGGGGAACATGGAGAGCAACGGAAAATCCGTCGATCGGAAGGGCCGGAGGGTGCCGTACCAGACGGGCCCGATCATCTGGGGAGAGCCGGGAACGAACGGTCAGCACGCTTTCTATCAGCTGATTCATCAGGGGACCAAGCTCATCCCGGCTGATTTTTTAGCCCCGGCGATCAGCCACAACCCGATCGGAGATCATCACTCCATCCTTCTCTCCAATTTCTTCGCCCAGACCGAAGCCCTTCTTCAAGGAAAAAGCAAGGAGGAAGTGATCGAAGAATTAAAAAGGGAAGGAAGAACCGACGAGGAGATTAAAAAGCTTTGGCCCTACCGGGTTTTCGAGGGCAACCGGCCGACCAATTCCATCCTCTTCAAAAAATTAACCCCCCGGGTCCTGGGAAGCCTCATCGCCATGTACGAACACAAAATCTTCGTTCAGGGGATCATCTGGAACATCTTCAGCTTCGACCAGTGGGGCGTGGAGCTGGGCAAGCAGCTGGCCGGCAAAATCCTTCCGGAATTAACGGATGACCGCTCGGTTCATTCCCATGATTCCTCAACCAATGGGTTGATCAACGCGTTCAAGGAAATGAGGAAAAATGAGGGAGGGAAGGAGTAGAATTTCTTCCGCGGAAAAACCGAAAGGGTTTTTTAACCGCTTCGTTTCCAGCAACCGGACGGCCTTTGCCCTGCTGGCGGCTCTGGTGGCCCTTGTCCTGGCTTATAGAATCCGCCTCACCTACGGCTTATTTACGCATCCGATTAAACCCTTTGATTTTTCTCCCAGCTCCCATCCCATCCAGTTTGCCCTGGCTTACGGGTATTCCGATCTGGTATTGATCCTGACCTGCTTTTTCCTTTTCTGGCTCCTCTCCCAGGGGCGCTTTCTCCTGAAGAGCCGGCCGACCTTCCTCATTTTTCGGGTTGCGGGGCTGACTCTCCTCCACCTGGTCCTGGGAGGCCTCCTGTTCCTTCACCTGGGGCATTTCCGCTTTCTTTTCGACGCCCAGACCGGGTTCGACTTCGGGGTGATCCTGGAGTCGGTCTACAGCGTCTCGACCATCGAAACCCTGAAATTTCTGGAGGTCCGGGACTGGTTGTTCGTCCTCTTCCCCGTGGGGGTCTTCTGGGTGGTTTGGCTCCTCCCCCCGGGGGCGCGAGCCTGGATGGCGAAGGTTTCCCTTGCGGGCGTGGTTTTCTGGGGAGCTTTCTCCCTCTCAGTTTATCCGGGACAGAAGAATGCCGTTCCGGCGGAGCTCCGGGTGAACCCCGGCATTTTCTTCGTTTCCGACATGGCCGAGCACTTGGGCAGGTCCTCGACCCAAGATGGAACGATGGTCAAGGTTCAGGAAAGGTCGTCCGGCATCAAGCTCACCGGGCCTCTCTACACCCATTCCATCCGGGCGGTGAAAAACCTTCCTCCGTCGACCCCCCGTCCCTGGAATGTGGTCTTCCTGGTTCTGGAATCCGTGGGGACCCGCTACATGCTGGGGGGCTCCGACGGGAGTCCGGTCCCCATGCCCTTCCTGAATCAGCTGGCCAGGGAGAGCTGGTTTTTGAAGAATCATTACACCACCTCCAACGTGAGCACCAAGGCGATGTTTTCCGTCCTCAGCGGCCTCTACGATTTTTTCAACCGGAGAACCCTGGGAGTTCGAGAGGACACCCAGATTCCTTCCCTGCCCAGTTTCCTGGGCCCGAAATACGATTCCTTCCTCGTTTCTCCCTCTTCTTCCGCCTGGTACTTCCCCCTTCCGTTCCTGAGAAACGGGGGGCTCCGGGAGATCCATACCTACGAAAACCTGAACTTCAAGATCCGGGAAGAGTTGAGCACCCTGGGCCGATACATCGCCCGGGATGAAATCCAGACCGTGGATTTTTTCCTCCAGCAGAATCAGTAAGGCCCGGGAGCCCTTTTTGGGGATGTACGTGAGCTTTGTCGCCCATTTCCCCTATTTCGACTATGGACCCGAGTACCGCATCGTGGAGAATGACGGAAAATCGATCAGCCGCTACCTCAACAACCTGTACCTCCTGGACCGGCTGGTGCAGCGGATCTTCGAGCACCTGAAGAAGCAGGGCCTGCTGGAGAGAACCCTCCTGGTCATCGTGGGCGACCACGGCCAGGCTTTCGGGCAGCACCATCCGGACAATTATCTGCACTACCGGTACAGCTACAACGTGAACCTGGAGGCCCCGGTGATCTTCCACCAGCCGGCCCTCTTCAAACCGAAGGTTTTTCAGGTTCCGACCAACCATGCCGATATTCTGCCAACTCTTCTGGACGCCCTGCGGATTCCCTACAACCCCGCGCTCCTGGACGGGGAGTCCTTATTCCACCGGAAGCTGAGCCGAAAGTACCTCTTCTTTTACGGGCACGAGGAGAGTATCTCCTCGCTGAGCACGGAGGGGATCAAGGTTCAGGTTTCTCTGAAGAAGGACCGATGCTGGGCTTTTGACCTGAAGGCCGACCCCGGGGAGAAGAATCCCCTGGCGTGCGGTCCTTACCAGACCCAGCTGGAGGCGCTCCGCAATTTTGTCCGCCACCACGATGCCAGTCTGGTTCGGTACAACGCGGCCAATCGGGAAGGGAAAGATTTTCAGGGACAGAAACACCCCGCCCTGGCAGCTCCCCCGGCCAGCTCTCCTGCTCTTATTTCCTCAAAAGGTCGATGATCTCCATCCGGTTGTTGGCCTGGGGGTGTTTGGTCGAGGGCCCTTCGGTGAGGACGACCAGGTTTCCCCGCACCTCATGGTCCTGCATCCATTTGCGGACATAAGCGTTCCAGTCGTCGGGATGATCCGGCTCGCACTGGGGATAAACACCGTGGGAGAACTGTAGGCGCTGACAGGTGGACTCCTGGGAGCTCACCGCGGTGATCCATACGGGAAGCCGGAAGCGGGCGATGGACCGGGCCGTGGCCCCGCTGTGGGTCGGTACGAATACGGCGGCCGGGGCGATCCTCTCCAGGGTGGTTTCCACGCTCAGGGCAATCAGGTCGGTGAGGCTGATCTGGCCTTTTTGCCCGATCCCCCGGAGGGTTTCCCGGACATGGGAGGCAGACCGGTAGGGCTCGATGGCGGCGGCAATCCTGGCCAGCATGGCCACCGATTCCACGGGATACCTGCCCATGGCCGATTCACCGGAGAGCATGACACAGTCGGTCCCATCCAGAATGGCATTGGCCACGTCCGTGGCCTCCGCCCGGGTCGGGCGCCGGTTGTCGGTCATGGATTCCAGCATCTGGGTGGCGGTGATGACCGGTTTGCCCAGCAGGTTGGCCTTGCGCATGAGCTGTTTCTGGACCAGGGCGATCTGCTCGATGGGAATTTCCACGCCCAGGTCGCCCCGGGCGATCATGATTCCGTCGGCCGCCTCCAGGATTTCGTCGATATGGGCGAGCGCCCGGGAGCGTTCGATCTTGGCGAGGATGAAGGGGCTGAACCCGAGAGAAGCGGCGGCCCGGCGGACATTCTGAATGTCCTCCCCGGATTCGACAAAGGACTGACTCACCGCGTCCACCCCGTTTTCCAGGGCGAACTGCAGACAGCGGCGGTCATGGTCGGTGAAGGCGGTGATCCCCAGGTCGACACCCGGAAGGTTCAAACCCTTGCGGGAGCGCAATTCTCCCCCCACGATCACCCGGCATTGAACCTCCGGGGCTTTGACGCCCAGGACTTCCAGCTGGATGAACCCGTCGTTGAGGAAGACCAGGTCCCCCGGTTTAACGGACTGGGGAAGGGTGGAAAAACTCACCGAGACCCTGCGGGAGTCTCCCACGATCTCCTCGGTGGTGAGGGTAAAAGGGTCTCCGGGCTTCAGTTCAACCGGCTCTTTGGCGAACTGGCCGATCCGGATCTTGGGCCCCGGCAGGTCGGCCATGATGGCCAGCCGACGGCCGGCGGTCCGGGCCGTCCCTCGGAGATTCTCGATCACCTTTTTGTGGCCCGCGAAATCTCCGTGGGAAAAATTGAGACGGGCCACGTTCATCCCCTCCCGGATCATCTGCCCCATGATTTCGGGGGATGCGGATGCCGGGCCGATGGTACAGACGATCTTGGCCTTATGAGTCGGCAGTTTCATTCTCTCCCCCCGCTTGGTTTCTTCCCGGAGACTTCGGAGTCTTCGGGCGAGCCCGCGTCGGTCATAGCTTCCAGGAAGCCTGAAGGATGGTTCCCCGGCCCTCGATGGATTCGATCGAAAAGGAACCCCCCGAAAGTTCCGTCCGTTCCCTCATGCTGGTCAGACCGAAACCGTATCCGGTCTCGTTCTTCCGAAAGGACTTTCCGGAGGTCAAACCCGGAACCATTGTCTTCGACCCGGAGCTGGATCCATCCGTTCTTTTTGGCCAGGGAGAGACGCACCCGCTTCGCCCCGCTGTGCTTGGCGACATTATTCATGGCTTCCTGCAGGACCCGGTAGATAACGGTCTTTAGGTCATGGGGAATTTCGTTTTCCTGGACTTCGATCTCCTGTTCGATCCGGATTCCGGAATAGATTTTCTGGTACTCGCGGCAGAACCAGGATAGGGTGGCCCGGATGCCCAGGTCATCCAGGATCGGCGGGCGAAGGTCGGTCTGCATTTGCCGGACTTCTTCGATGGCGTTCTGCAGCATGGGAATCATGCTCTCCAGCGGCTGGAGGTCGCCGGGAGCAGAGTTCTTTTCCATCATCTGGAGACGATTTTCCAGGAGGAACTTTAGGGCCGAGAGAGACTGCCCGATCCCGTCGTGAAGCTCCCGGGCGATCCGTTTCCTCTCCTCTTCCTGAACGGAAAGGAGCCGGGTGGAAAGACGCCGAAGCTCTTCCTGCGACCGCTGGAGCATCTCTTCGACCTGCTTCCGCTCGGTAATGTCCAGGACCGTGCCGATCATGCGGATGGGCCGTCCCCCGTCGTCAAAGGTGACCTCCCCCTGCTCATGAACGATGCGTTCCCGACCATCCGGCCGAACCACCCGGTGTTCGATGCTGTAAAGAACGGACGGGTCGGCCAGGCTCCGGTTGACGGCCTCTCTGACCGCTTCCCGGTCGCCCGGGTGGACGGATTCCAGAAAGGCGTCGTAGGTGGCCCCGAACTCCTGCGGAAGAAGGCCGAAGATCCGGTAGACTTCATCGGACCAGGCCAGTTCATTCGTTTCGATGTTCCAGTGCCAGTTGCCCAGGTGGGCGATCCGTTGCGCCTCGGCCAGGCTCTGGTCCTTTTTCCGGGCCGCCTCTTCGGCCAGTTTCCGCTCGGTGACGTCGCGGTTGCTGACCCGGTAACCCAGGAATTCCCCCTGGGGGCTTCTTACCGACTGGCAGGCATGCTCGATCCAGCGGATCTGTCCATCCGGTCTGCGGATGCGGAACAGGATTCCGTGAGAAGAGACGCCCTGCCGGCTTTCCATGAAATGCCGATTCCACACATCCCGGTCGATGGGCAGGATGATCTCTCTGATTAAAGAAGGGTGATGGATAAAATCCCGGGGTGAATATCCCGTAATCCTCTCGCAGGATGGGGACATGTACCGTATGCTTCCATCCGGGTTGGCCCAGTATTCCCAGTCATAGGTAAAATCGGCCACCGTCCGGTATTCCAGCTCGGCCCGGCGGAGCGCCTCTTCCGACCGCTTGCGGGCCAGGGCGCTGGCGAAAATTTCCCCGACCAGACGAACCCGCTGAATCAGATCCTCCGGCCAATTTCGTTCGGCGCGGACAGCCCCGAAGGTCACGGCCCCGAGGGTATTTTCCCCCACGGTCAGAGGGATCGCCAGGGAGGACCGATTTCCGAACTTCTTCAAGGTCTCCCGATCCCGTGCGGCTTCCTCCGGGAGATCGTCGACCCGCGGGATGACCAGTATTTCGCCCTTCCGCAGCTTCTCGCTGAGCCAGGGAAACTTCTGATTCTCCAGGATGGGCGCTGATTCGGGAATTCCCTCCATCCCCCAAAAATATTTACGAGAGATCCGGGTCCTGTCGCCGGAAAAGATATAAACGCCCCCCCGGTCAACCCCCAGAAATTCGACCACCCGGCGCAGCCCCTGCTCAATCTCCCGTTCGATTTGTTCAGCCGGAAGATTAACCAGATGGGTGGAGATTTCCGAGAGCAGCTTCTCGAAACGAATCATCTCCTCCAGCTGCCGCTCTTTTTGCCCGAATGCTTTGACCTCCCGCCGAAGCCGGGCGTTCTTTCGGTTCCCTTCCCGGATTTTTTCCCCCGGAGCCTTACCCGGATTCTTTTTGCTTTTCAGGGAAGCTTTTGGTCTTGGCCTCAAGCGAAGCGCTCCTCAAGTCAAGCCGGAGGCTTGACGGTCCTCAAGGCCCGCAGGGCCGGTCAGTTTTTATTCCGCCTTCGCTTAGTACCCGATGGCCGCGCCGTCGCAGCGCGGGTCCGACCCTCCCATGCGCAGGCCGTTTTCCGGATGGATCAGGATGCCGTGGGCGCTGCCCATGGACTGATCGATCCCGTCGACCACCTGGATTTGATGCCCCCGTTTCTTCAACTCCTCGATCACCGGCGCGGGGAATCGCTTTTCCATCATGAGCAGCCCCTCCGGTTGATGGAGCAGATAGCGGCCCGCCACCCACCGCGGCGCCTCGAGGGCCGCCTGTATGTCCAGGCCGAAGTCGAAGACTGCAGTCATGACCTGGATGTGGGTCTGGGGCTGCCCGTCGGCCCCGCTGGTCCCGAAGACCAGGAAAGGTTTCCCGTCGCGGAAGGTCATGGAAGCCATGAGGGTATGGAAGGTACGTTTGTGGGGCTGCAGGCAGTTCACGTGATCCGGGTTCAAGGAGAAATAGGCCCCGCGGTTCTGGAGGACGATCCCGGTGTTCCCGGCCACCACCGCTGAGCCGAAGGAATAGTAGAGGGACTGGATCAGGGAGACGGCGTTGCCCGCTTCATCGACCGTGCAGAGGTAGATCGTATCCCGGCCGAAGATCCCCGGAGAGACGGCCTGAGGGTCCAGCGGCCTGGTCTTTCCGGATGAGCGTGCGGCGCCCGGCCGCATAGTCCTTTGAAAGGAGCTCATCGACGGGAATCTTGACCTTCTCCGGGTCGGAGATGTAGCGGTTCCGGTCGGCGAAAGCCACCTTCTTGGCTTCCACCATGAGGTGGAGATGGTCGGGAGACTGATAGCCCATGGAGGCCAGGTCGTAGCCCTCGAGGAGGTTCAGGATGAGGAGGGCGGTCAGGCCCTGGGAGTTGGGGGCGGTTTCGTAGCACCGTGTAACCCCGGTACTGGGTGGACACGGGTTTCCCCCAGTCGGATCGGTGGTCCAGAAAATCTCTCTCGGCCAAAAGGCCGCCGTTTTCCCGGGCGAAGCGGACGATCTCCCGGCCAATCTCCCCCCGGTAGAATACATCTCTTCCCTCGCGGGCGATCTTTTCCAGAGAAGAAGCCAGACCGGGATTGGTCAGAACGTCCCCCGGCCGGGGGGCTTTTCCTCCGGGGAGAAAGAGGCTCTTGGAGGTGGAGTAGCGGGAGAGTTCGCCGATCGCCTCCTGGATCTTGAAGCTGAGGACGTGGCTGATGGGATACCCCCTGCGGGCATAGGCGATCGCTGTTTCGAGGAGCGCGGCCATGGGCAGTTTTCCGTAGCGCCGGTGGACCTCAAACCAGCCGTCCACGGCCCCGGGGACGGTCACGGTCAATGGACCCCGGACGGGCATGGAATTCATCCCCGCTTTTTTGTAAGTTTCGATCGTGGCAGCATAGGCGGAACGGCCGCTGGCGTTCAGGAAGGCCAGGTCCTTTTTGGCGGCGTCGTAGATGAGCCAGAAGGCGTCTCCGCCGATCCCGCACATGTGGGGGTAGACCACGTTGAGGACGGAATTGGTGGCAATGGCCGCGTCCACCGCCGTCCCCCCTTTTTTCAGAATGTCCACGCCGGCCTGGGAAGCCAGGTAATGGGGAGAGGCCACCATTCCGTGAGGGGCCATGGTCAGAGGACGGTACCTTTGGGGAAATGTTTCAGGGGTTTTGTACATCAGGGACTCCTCTCTGGAGATAAAAGTGCCTCAATTGGAAAGATAAAATTCGAAATCCGAATATCGACTCCGAAACAAATTCGAATGCCCCAAATTTCCAATTGTCTGAACGCCGTTTTGAACCTTTGAAATTCGAATTTTGATATTGTTTCGAATTTCGTGCTTCGAATTTCGGGTTTTAGCCTGATGCCATTCTTTATTCCACTACCCGGACCCATCCTCGATTTGACCCGGCCTGAGGGCGGGTAATATGGGATGGAAGAATTCAAAGACCGTCTGCGCGTCCTTCCGGGTCAGGGGCTCCACTTGCCTGAGCCGGTCCGCGGAGGCCTCCTGAATCTTCTGCAGGCTCCCGAATTCCTGCAGCAGGGCTTTCTTCTTTACCCCTCCGATTCCCGGGAATCTCGTCCAGGATGGTCTGCAGACCGCGCCTGCCCCGCAGCTTCTTATGATAGGTGATGGCAAACCGGTGGGCTTCGTCGCGGATTCTCTGCAGGTAGTGCAGAGACGCCGAATGCCCGAGGAGGATCGGGTCTTTCACGTTAGGCAGATAGATTTTATCGGCGGTCTTCTCGGCGATTTTCTTCGGGATCGGCCCTTTGTCCTTGGCCAGCCCGATGGCGGAAAGGTCCCGCAGGCCGAGTTCATCCAGGACCGCCAGGGCCACGTTGAGTTGACCCTTCCCCCCGTCGACGATGAGCAGGTCCGGCTTTTCCTTGTCGAGCTCCAGCTTGCTGTACCTTCGTTTCAGGATCTCATACATCATAGCATAATCGTCGGGAAAAGAGGGGGCGTGAACTTTATAATGGCGGTACTGGGAACGGTCCGGTCTTCCCGTCCAGAAAACTTACCATGGAGCCCACGGCCAGCGTCCCGAAGAGGTTGGAGATGTCGAAACATTCGATCCGGTGAGGCAGGCTTCTTAGCCTTAATTTTTCTTTCAGCTCCTGAAGGAGGAGGGAGAGATTTTCCGTTTCGTCGACCTTTTTCTGAAAGGCGTGCTCGGCATTTTTCCGGGCCATCTCCACCAGACTCTTCTTCTCCCCCCGCTGGGGAACGTGGACTTCCACTTTTCCCCCTCTCTTTTCGGAAAGCCACTCCGCGAGGAGGGGCTCATCCTCGATGGGCAGGGGAAGGAGAACCTCATGGGGAATGGAGGGTTCTTCGGCATAGTACTGGCGCAGAAAAGCGGACAGGGCTTCCTCCTCCGGGAGGTTGATCCGGGAGAAGTGAAAGGATTTGTTCCCCACCAGAATTCCCCGCCGGAAGAAAAGGATCTGGAACTCCCAGGCGTTCCCCTGGCGATGGAAGGCGAAGACGTCCTGGTCGTTGGGAGTCTGGGAGACGGCTTTCTGCTTCTCCAGGGTCTGTTCGATGGCCGCGATCTGGTCCCGGATGCGGGCCGCCTCTTCGAAGTCGAGGTTCTCCGAGGCGGCCGTCATTCTCTCCTGCAGGAGCTTGATCAACTGGGAGTTTTTCCCCTCGAGGAAGAGGATGACTTCCTGAACCAGGTCCGCGTATTTTTCCGGGGAAACCAGCCCGCAGCAGGGTCCCAGGCATTTCTTGATCTGGTAGTTCAGGCAGGGGCGGGAGCGGTTGCGGAAGTTGGCGTCGCTGCAGGTGCGCAGGGGAAAGAGGCTGCGCAGAATCCGGAGGGTCTCCTTCACCGCGGCACTGGAGGCATAGGGGCCGAAATAGCGGGCTCCGTCCCGTTTCACCTTGCGCACCAGAGTGAGTTTGGGGAATTTTTCCTGGACGCTGAACCTGAGGCTGAAGTAGGTTTTGTCGTCTTTCAAATCGATGTTGTGGCGGGGCTTGTGCTTCTTGATCAGGGTGTTTTCCAGGATGAGGGCTTCTTTTTCGGTATCCGTGAGGATGGTTTCCACCTGGCGGACTTTGGGCATGAGGAACCGAAGGGAGAGGCGGGCGTCACCGGATTTCCCGAAATAGGTCCTCACCCGGTTGCGCAGGTTCTTGGCCTTCCCGATGTACAGCACCTTTCCGGCCTGGTCCTTCATCAGGTAGACGCCGGGGCCGCTGGGAAGCGACTGAATTTGGTCTTCTAGGTTCATGCCGGTGGCTGGTTACTCGTTGCTGGTTACTCGTTACTGGTTGCTGGTTTCTAGTCTTTGGCCATTTAACGAGCAACGAGCAACCAGCAACGAGCAACGGGTACATCTACTTGGCAGCTTCAGCAAGGCCTGTTTCCCTGGTGTTCAGCTCCTGTCTGCTGCAAGGATTTGATCCGGTCCCTCAGCTCCGCGGCCCCTTCGAAGTCGAGCCGGGAGGCGGCCTCGCGCATCTCCTTTTTCAGCCGGGCGAGGAGCTTCGGGATCTCGAAGAGAGAGACGTACTCTTCGGGCTTTTCCGCGGCCATGGGAATGGTGACGTAGTCCGCTTCGTAAATGGACTGCAGGATGTCCGGGATGGCCTTGCGAATCGACTCGGGAGTGATCCCGTGCTTGCGGTTGAAGGATTCCTGGATCTTCCGCCGCCGGTCGGTCTCGCGGATGGCCTTCTTCATCGAATCGGTCGACCTGTCCGCGTAGAGGATCACCTGCCCGGCGACGTTGCGGGATGCCCGGCCGAAGGTCTGAATGAGAGAGGTCTCCGAGCGCAGGAATCCTTCCTTGTCGGCATCCAGAATGGCCACCAGGGAAACTTCGGGGAGATCCAATCCTTCCCGCAGCAGGTTGATGCCGATGAGGACATCGAACTTCCCCAGGCGCAGGTCGCGGAGAATCTCCGTTCTCTCCAGCGTCTGGATGTCCGAGTGGAGGTATTTGACCTTGATCCCCAGGTCGGCGTAGTAGGAGGTCAGGTCTTCGGCCATGCGCTTGGTCAGGGTGGTAACCAGGACCCGTTCTCCCCGGCCGACCCGGGCCTGGATTTCGTTCAGGAGGTCGTCCACCTGGTACCGGGCGGGTTTGACCTCAACCTTCGGATCGATCAGGCCCGTGGGGCGGATGATCTGCTCCACCACGCGACCCTGGGACTTTTTCATTTCGTAGGCGGCGGGGGTGGCGGAAACGTAGACCACCTGGGGCACCCGGGCTTCGAACTCTTCGAAGGAGAGGGGACGGTTGTCCAGGGCCGAGGGCAGGCGGAATCCGTACTCCACCAGGGTTTCTTTCCGCGTCCGGTCGCCCCAGTACATTCCGTTCAGCTGGGGAACGGTGATGTGACTCTCGTCGATGAAATAGAGGGAGTCTTTGGGAAAATAATCCAGGAGGGTGTAGGGAGGCTCTCCGGGCTTCCGGCCGTCCAGGTGGCGGGAGTAGTTCTCGATTCCCGTGCAGTATCCCATCTCCTGCAGCATTTCGATGTCATAGTTGGTCCGCTGTTCCAGGCGCTGGGCCTCCAGGAGCTTCTTCTGAGATTCAAACTGGGCGAGCCGCTCGACCAGCTCTTCCCGGATGGATTGGATGGCCCGGCGCAGCCGGTCCTGGGGGGTCACGTAGTGGCTCCCGGGGAAGATGGTGACCTGCTTCAGCTTGCGCAGGATTTTTCCCCGGAGGGGGTCGATCTCGGAGATGGAGTCCACCAGGTCGCCGAAGAATTCGATCCGGATGGCCTTGTTCTCCTCATAAGCGGGGAAGATCTCCAGGACGTCTCCGCGGACGCGGAAGGTCCCCCGGTGAAAGTCGTAGTCGTTCCGTTGGTACTGGATTTCCACCAGACGGGCCAGGACGTCATCGCGGGAGATCTCCTTCTGGTCTTCCATGAGAACGATCATCCCCTGGTAGGTTTCGGGGGAACCCAGCCCGTAGATACAGGAGACCGAAGCGACGACGATCACGTCCCGTCGGGTGAGGACGGAGTGGGTGGCCGAATGGCGCATCTTGTCGATGAGGTCGTTGATGGAGGCGTCTTTTTCGATGTAGGTGTCGGTGGTGGGGATGTAGGCCTCCGGCTGGTAATAATCGTAGTAGCTGATGAAATACTCCACGGCGTTTTCGGGGAACAGGGACCGGAACTCCTGGAAGAGCTGGGCCGCCAGGGTCTTGTTGGGGGCGATGACCAGGGTGGGCTTCTGCACCCGCTCGATCACCTGGGCCATGGTGAAGGTCTTCCCCGACCCGGTGACTCCGAGGAGGACCTGATGGGGATGCCCTTGTTTCAGCCCCCGGGCGAGCTTTTCAATGGCCTGGGGCTGATCCCCCTGGGGTTTGAATGGAGAGACGATTTTGAAGTCGGGCATAAGAACTGGTTGCTGGTTACTGGTTACTGGTTATTGGTTACTGGATACGGACAGATCCACATTTCTATTTTAAACCATCCGGGGCTACCGGGGAAGCCTATGATCGGGTGAATACCGGGAGGAGGGGTAGGGGCATGCGGATCTGCGTAGGGGCGATTCATGAATCGCCCCTACGTTTCCGGATGCAAAAACTTTCGGTACCTTTGCAGGCGGTAAATAACTTTGGTGGCGCGGTCGATGGTGGGGAAGACGGGAATCCCCTTCTGCCGGAGCTTTTGCACCAGCGTCTGGCGCTTGGTGATGAATTCCGGTTTGTCCTGCTCCAGGGGAGGAATGACGATAACCAGGGGTTTCTCCAGCTCCCGGCGGATCTTGGCCATTTCAGCAGCGATATTGCCCGGCCAGTCCAGGTCGGGAGTGAATTGCTGGAAGTACTCGGTGATCTGGTAGAGAAGAAGAACGTCAATGTTCGGATCCGTGGCGGTGAGGCGGATCGATTGGCTGTAAACCTGGGGGAAGAAGCCCATGAATCCAAGGTCCACCGGGTTCTTGCAGCTCGTATTGGCCTCGGGAATATTCTTGGCGATTTTCTCTTGGGTCTCCTTTTCCAGGATGGGAACCTCCAGAGAATTCCGGGCGCAGATGTCGGTCATCTCCACGGAACTTCCCCCCCCCACGACTACAATCCCCACCCGGGGGCTTCGGGGCAAATCCAGGGTGAGGCAGGAAAATGCGGCGTCGGCCATCTCTTCCAGATCATCCACGAGGATGACTCCCAGCTGATGGATGGCTTTCACCCAGACCTGGGAATAAGAGGCCAGGGCTCCGGTGTGGCTGAAGGCCGCCCGGGCGCCGACTTCGGTCGCCCCTCCCTTCATGATGATCAGGGGTTTCTTGCGGGCCACCTCCCGGAGGGTTCGGGAGAATTCTTCCCCGCCCTTGGCCTGTTCCACGTAGGCGCAGATGACCCGAATCTGCGGGTCTTCGGCATAATAGCGGAGGACCTCGTGAACCGTCAGGTCACATTGATTCCCGAGGGAGAGAATTTTGTTGAAATGAATTCCCCGGGAACTGGCCAAGGTTTTATAGGTGATGCTGTGGCCTCCGGATTGGGAGACAAAACCCACATTGCCCGGCTCCCGCGGTTTTTCTTCCATGATGAAGGTGAGGCCGCTTTCCGGGCAATAGGGGCCGATGCAATTGGGACCGATGAGCCGGGTGGGTCCCTGCCGGACCAGGGTTTTGATTTCCTCCTCCAGCTCCGGATGCCCTCCCTCGGTGAATCCCGAGGAAAAAATAACCGCGAATCGAACCCCTTTCTGTACGCAGTCCGCCACAATGGGCGGAACATAGGGAGCGCGCAGCGTGATGATGGCCAGGTCTATGGGTTCCGGGATTTCCTGGAGGCGGGAGAAGGCCTTGTGGCCGCCAACCTCGGGATAGTTGGGGTTCACCGGGTAGAGCCTTCCGGAAAATCCGGATTTCAACAGGGCCTGGAAGAAAGGAAACCGGTCTCCCTTCACTTCCGGCGAGGCTCCCACGACCGCGACGCTGTCCGGGTAGAAGAGCTTGTGCAGGGAAGGATCCTTCCGCTCGAAAGTCTTGATCGAGTATTTTCGCATTTTTCTTATTTGGAAGAAGAGGTCAGCTCCTGGGATCTCTTCCGGAATTTTTCCGCTTCTTCGGGTTTTCCCAGGGCTTCGTAAAGGGAGGCGATTTTTTCGAGGTCGTACTGAATGCGCTCCTTCAGGCCGAGGGATTCGTTGACCCTCCAGGCGCGCAGGTAATGATCCAGGGCTTTTTCCTTCTCTCCCATGGTTTCATACAGCCTTCCCAGGTTGGCCAGGCCGGTGGAGATCCCCAGGGAGTTTTCCCTTTTTTTGTCCATATCCAGGGCCCCCTGGTAGGCTTCCAGGGCCCGGGGCCAGTCTTTCCGCGACTCGTAAATCGCTCCCATGTTGTTCAGGTTGTCCGCAATCCCCGCTAAATTCTCCGCCTTTTCGTTCAAACCCTTCGCCCGAAGGTAGCATTCCATGGCCCGGTCGTTCTGGCCCAGGCCACGGTAGGCCAGGCCGATGTTGTTCCACCGGACGGCCTGCCCCCTTATATCCCCCCGCTTTTCCTCCATGGCCAGGGATTTCTGGAAGAATTCCAGGGCGGCCTGCGGTTTTCCCAGAGAAAGGGTGGCGCTCCCGATATTGTTCAGGTTCAAGGACATCCCCGCATCGTTGCCCAGGTCGGAATAGATGGCCAGCGAACGCTGGTAATATTCGAGGGCCGTGGGAGTCCGGCCCATGGCTTGAAAGGCCGAACCCATTTGGGTGAGGCTTTTGGCCACCCCTTCCCGGTGGTCGATGGATTCGTACCCCTGCAGGGCCCGCTGGTAGTAACCCAGGGCCCTCAGGTACTGGCCCTGCTGAAAAAAGTCGTTCCCCTTGTTCTCCATGTCCGCGGCCTGGGATTGCTTCCGCCGGACCTCCGACTGGGTCCCACACCCCGTCCAGGCTGTCAGGAGGAAGGATAAAAGGAACAAAAATAGGAAATTCTTCGCGCGCATCTTTCCCGTATCCTCTTTGATTATGCAGTTTATCAAGGCAGGGGAAAATTATCAAGAGAAAGGAATGTTTATGTATGTTTATGGGGCGGCACCGGGAAGAGAGGAAAACCGCTTCAATGAGCGGCCAAACTCAGGGTCAGAATCACGAGGACGAAGAGAGTGATGAGGGAGAATTTGAAATCTTTTTCCCAAAAGAAGTACAGAACCGAGAGAAGGACCCGGGCATAGGGAGTGAGAATGAGCACGGCGATGCCCAGGGTCATCGTCCAGAGCGCCTTCTCCGGCGAGCTCCCTCCGCGCAGGAGATCATAGAGGAAATAGAAGAAATTTTTTTCCTGGAGGAACATGACCTTTTTCTCGGATACGGCCAAGCTCCCGAATTCAGCGTAGAAGAGGAAAATCCCGACTGTGATGAGAATCAGGCTGGTGACCACCCCGGCGCCAAGCAGGAAGCTGATGGCCAGCTCAAACTTCGATTCGCCCGAATTCCGGTCGGAAGAGCTCAAAGAGAGATCACCCCCTTGTAAACCATCTGAACAATCAAAAAAGTGACGATGGCAAAGAAAAGGATCCGGAGGGTTTGGTTGCTCAGCTTGTTCAAGACCCGGCCGCCGAGAATCGCCCCGATGGTGGTCCCCACGGCCATGGGCCCCATGAGGGTGAGATTCAATAACCCGGAGTATAGGTACACGCTGGTTCCGGCCAGGGCGGTCATGCCGATGATGAAATTGCTGGTAGTGCTGGAAACTTTGGGGGGCAATCTCAAAATATTCTCCTGCACGGTCACCTTGAAAGCCCCGGCTCCGATGCCCAGCATCCCGGCGGCCAACCCTGCCAGAAGCATCCCCGCCCCACCCAGGAGGGAATGGTTCACCTTGTATTCGATCCTTCTTTGATGGGCTTCGTCATAATAGCTGCCCTGGAGGTTCAGCCAGCGGGAAACCCGGTCATGCCATTCGGCGGAGGAACGGGAGGGGGAGGCCCTTTCCCCCCTCTTTAAGAAAGATGTGGCCAGGAAGGCGGCGAAGAAAAAATAGAGAAAAACAGGGGATATAAGCGTGGTGATCGTGGCTCCGGCGATCGCCCCCACGGTGGTGAACATCTCCAGGAACATGGCCACCCGGATATTGGCGATCTTCTCCCGCACATACGAGGAAGCCGAACCGCTGGAAGTGGCGATGATGCTGGCCATCCCGCAGGCGATCGCCTCCTTGACCGGGACCCCCAGAAAGACCAGGATGGGGATCAGAATGCTCGCCCCCCCTAGCCCCGTGAGGGCTCCCAGAAATCCAACGGGAATAGACACGAAAAGCAATGAAACCATGCTTAGCATAGAGGAAATCCTGCGACTCAATGGAGATCGCAAAAAGTCGAATTTCCATAAAATTTGTCATTCCGGCGGAAGCCGGAATCCAGTCATTTCAGGAGGTTCTGGACCCCGGCTTTCGCCGGGGTGACGCTTCAAGATACTTTTTACGAGATCATCAATAATAAAAGACCATATTCAATTTTACCAGGCATATTTTGGGGATACAAGGAGGGCCAATGTATTCAGCGGGCTGAGAACATGGAGCTTCCTCGGGAAAAAAGAAGGGGGGCCGAATCGATCTTCGGCCCCCCCGGGTTATAACCAATCACGCTCTGGTCATTTCGCCAAAGCGGCGAAGAAAGTCCCCTCACTGCGCTTTAGGAGAAGCAAGAGGGCATCGCTATCTTTTACTTTGGAAATCACCTCGACGGCCTGTTTAGATGAACTTACCGGCTGGCGATTCACACTCAAAAGAATGTCTCCCGGACGTACGCCCGCCAGGTCCGCCGGGCTCCCCGGTTGAACATTGGCCACCAAAACACCCTGGCTGCTTTTGGGTCTGAACAAGCCTTTCATTTGAGGATTCAGGTCTTCCAGCCCGAGGCCCCACTTTCCCTGATCGGAGGAAGCAGATTTCTCCACTTTCGCTTCTTCAGAGCCGAACTTTTCAATCTTGAGGGTCAGTTGCTTTTCACTTCCCTCGCGGAGAATGGTAACCTTGGCCTCCTGCCCCACAGGATTCTGGGCGACCCAGGAAGACAAATCCCGAGGCCCGTCAATATTCTTCTGATTAAAGGTGATGACCACATCGCCCGGCTTCAACCCTCCTTTATCCGCCGGGCTTCCCGGAACCACATCGCTCACCAGAGCTCCTTTGGCGTCTTTCAAGTTCATCGCCTTGGCCAACTCGGGGGTGATGGCTTGAATGCTCACCCCGATGTACCCACGAGTCACTTCCCCCGTAGAGATCAGCTGCGGGATGAGCGGCTTAGCCACGTTCACCGGGATGGCAAATCCGATCCCCTGCCCGTTGGGAATGATCGCCGTATTGATCCCTACAACCTCCCCTTTCGTGTTAAAGAGAGGACCCCCGGAATTTCCCGGATTGATGGGGGCGTCCGTCTGGATAAAGTCATCGTAAGGTCCGGCACCGATGATCCGGCCTTTCGCGCTTACGATTCCCGCCGTTACCGTGTTGCTCAGGCCGAAGGGATTCCCGATGGCCAGGACCCAATCACCGACTTTCAACTGTTCCGAATTTCCGAGGGTGGCTGCGTTCAGCGCCTCTTGGGGGTCGATCTTCAATATGGCCAGGTCCGTCTTCGGGTCTCTTCCCACGATCCGGGCTTTGTACTCCTGCCGATCAGCCAGAGTGACGGTAATGTCCTTAGCCCCTTCCACAACGTGATGATTGGTGAGGACGAAGCCGTCCCGGCTGATGATGACTCCCGAACCGGCCCCTTGCATGCGAAAAGCCTCCGGGGGCTGGGGCAAACCCCGGAAGAAATGCTTGAATAAGTCACCGTAAGGCCCCTCCGGAGAAGAAAATTCCTGAGGGAAGCCGGCCTTCTCGATCTTCGTGACCTTGATATTTACGACCGTGGATCCCTGTTTTTGGACGAGATCCGCAAAGGAGCCCGGAAGACTTGGCATAGACACCGTCTCCTGGGCCATCGGACGTGAGTCCCCCGCACCTGCGGGTTTGGTGAGCTGGAGTGGTGAGGCCAGAAGAAGGCCGGCGAAAAGGAAAGAAATCGCCACGGCGGTCAATGCCGTCCACCGAATTTTTTTGTTTCCCCAATCCATTCTTACTTTTGAAAACATGTTGGTTACCTCCCTTACCTGTGGAATTGGGCGCGCCTTTCAAGCACGCCACATCTTCTGCTTCACTTTAAAGATAAGGGAGCCAGATTAAAGGAAGATGAAACCAGGATTAGAATTTTCTAATGAAGAGCAGGGGATCGAAAGAAAAGTTGGATTTCCAATCAGGAAGTTAAAAAGAAAGGGGAAGAAAGATGGTAAATAGGCTGCCTTTGCCCACGGTGCTTTCCACCTGAATTCGTCCCCCGTGGGCCTCGACAATGGATTGAGCGATGGCCAGGCCCAGGCCCGCCCCGCTTTCACCCTGGGCCCGTGCCGCAGCAGTGCGGTAAAAGCGCCGGAAGATCTTTTCCTGATCTTCCTTGGCGATGCCGATCCCCGTGTCCGAGACCTGGAGGATGGCCCATTTTCCATCCAGTACGGAGAGAGATTTCTACGCTTCCTCCAGGCTGGCGTGTATTTGATCCCATTATCCACCAGGTTTAGGAGGAGTCTTCGGAGGTGGTCAGGATCCCCCTGGACTTGAGCGGGCTCCATAGGTCCGGTCCGGAGTTTGACCGAGTGCGATCCGGCCAACGGCTGGACTTCCTTGATGACCTCTTCTATCAGGTTCTTCAAGTTCACGGGACGCCGGTCCATGCGGAGGACCCCTGCATCGGACCGGGAAAGGAGGAGCAGCCCCTCAACCAGCCGGGCGATCCGATCGGTCTCCTCCAGGGCGCTTCGCAGGATGGCTTGATACTCCTCCGGCCTTCGGGGAGACCGCAGCCCGACCTCGATTTCCCCTTTCAGAACGGTTAGAGGGGTCTGGAGTTCATGGGAGGCATCGGCGCTGAACTGGCGGATCTCTTGGAAGGCGATGTTCAATCGGCCCAGCATCTCATTCAGGGTCTGGGCCAGGCGGTCCAGTTCATCCCCCGCTCCCGATCCTTGAACCTGCCTGTCCAGATGCTCCGCACTGATCCTCCGTGCGGTTTCCGTCATCTGGTCCACGGGCTTGAGAGCCTTGCGGGCTAAGATCCATCCCCCTCCCCCGGCGAGGAGCAAGGCGACGGGGAAAATGCCGGCCATAACCCAAAGAAATCGGCGGAGGGTTTTGTCCAGATTCTCCCGGGACAATCCGACTTGAATGACGCCGGCAACCTCGACCGGCTTTGACCACCGGCCAGGTCAGCACCCGCACTGGATAAGGGCCGAGGCCTTCCAACGTCTCGAATGTGGGAAGGCCCCGGGAGGCATTCTTCAAGGCCTGCTCACTTAGGGGCAGTTTCCCCCCGCGGGAAGAGGAGGGTCCGGAGGGAAGACGTTCGAAGTAACGCTCCAGAGGAGAGAAGCCAAAGAACCGCCGGAAGACCTCGTCGATTTCAGCGGGAATGAAAGTTTCCGCCCCCCCGCCAACTCGTTCGGCCAGGGTTTGGGCCACCCCGCGGAGCGCAGCATCCGACTCCTGAGACAAGGTGTAGGCCAAAAGTCCGTATCCCGTACTTCCCAGGACCAGGAAGCTCAGGGTGAGAAGGCTCGTGTACCAGAGGGTCAGCCGGGCCCGGATGGTTCTCAAAATCACGGGTCACTCCGATTTGAGCACATATCCGCTCCCCCGGATCGTATGGATCAACTTCTTCTCTCCTGCGGAATCAATCTTGCGACGGAGATAGTTTACATAAACATCGATTACGTTGGTTTCGGTGTCAAAGTCATAGTTCCAGACGTGTTCGCTGATCATGGCCCGGGTCAGCACCCGACCGGCATTGCGCATGAGGTATTCCAGGAGGGCGAATTCCTTGCTGGTCAGGTCAATTTTCTCTCCTCCCCGAGTGACGAGGTGACGGGCCGGGTCTAGGACCAGGTCTTCCACCTGGAGAAGAGGGGGCCCGGCCTCGGCCTTCCGTCGGAGCAACGCCCGGATTCTGGCTAGGAGCTCCTGAAAGGCGAAAGGTTTGGTGAGATAATCATCGGCTCCGGAATCCAGGCCCAGGACCTTATCCTCAATGGTCGCTCTGACCGTGAGGAGTAGAACCGGGGTAGGTACTTTCCTTTCCCGTAGTTTTTTAAGGACCTGGAGTCCATCGATTTTAGGGAGGGCAATGTCGAGGATGATTAGATCGTGAACCTGGTCGAGGACCCTGGCGAGCCCTTCTTCTCCGTCGAAGGCCAGGTCCACGGCATAGCCCTCTTCTTCCAGGCCTTTCTTTATGAATCTGGCGACCTTTTTCTCATCCTCGATGACCAAAATTCTCATGGATGGAGATTCCCTTGGCAATTCTTCAAAGTTTGCTTCCAACCCACCTGATCTGAATAATTTCCGATGGTCTATAAAGGAAAGGAAAATGAATCCTTTAAAGAATTATAACTCTTATTTATATTTATTCAAATCCCCTGTCCATTTCCGTTTTCAACTTTTTACTGGCCGCCCCACTTCAATGGGGGGATGCTGGAGGCGGTTTGGCTTTGCATACATTGAGAGAAACTCCGGAGCAGCGCCTTTAATCTTCTCTTGCCGAGAAGATAAGCTCTTCCCCTAAGGGTTAGGTACCCTATCCGAAGCCATTCTCCGGTAAAAGTGCTTCTTGACGATCTCCGCCGAAAAGGCATATAGAAACAGGATCCCGCCGATCCACAGAAAAAAAGAGGGAGGCAAAGGGTGAAATTCAAAAAGGACCGCTAGAGGTGTATAAGGAAGAACCAGAATTGCCGGGATAAGCAGAAGGGTCGTCCAGGTTAAATCCTTCCCCGGTCTACTCTTGAATAAAGGCCTGCGGGTACGGATCACCAGCACCACGAGGGAGGCGGAAATCACCGATTCCAGAAACCACCCCGTGCGGAACTGTTCCGGGGTGGCTTGGAGGATGAGCAGGAGGACGCCAAAGGTCAGGTAATCGAAGACCGAACTCAAGATCCCGAAGGTCACCATGAATTTCCGGATGAATGCCAGGTTCCAGCGGCGGGGCTGTTCCACCATTTCGGGGTCTACCCGATCCGTGGCGATGGTCATCTCCGGAAAGTCGGTCAGCAGATTGGTGAGCAGAATCTGTTTCGGAAGAAGGGGCAGGAAGGGCAGGAACAGGGAGGCTCCGGCCATGCTGAACATGTTTCCGAAGTTGGCGCTGGTGGCCATGAAGACATACTTCAGGGTGTTGGCAAAGGTCCTCCTCCCTTCCCGGATGCCCTCCAACAAGACCGCTAAATCCTTCTCCAGAAGAACAATATCCGCAGTGCCTTTGGCCACGTCGACGGCCTGATCAACCGAAATGCTTACATCGGCGGCGTGAAGAGCCGGGACATCATTGATCCCGTCGCCCATATACCCCAGAACGTTTCCGGCTTTCTGCAGCGCCCGGAGGACCCGTTCCTTCTGATTGGGATCAACCTCGGCAAAGACCTCCACTTCATTCACTCTCCGGGCCAGGGCCTCCTCGCTCATGTTTCGCAGGTCCTCCCCGGTCAGGAGCTGCGGGGTTTGCCCTCCGACCTGCTGGCTGACGGCCGCGGCCACCCACCGGTTGTCGCCGGTGATGATTTTCAAGGATACGCCGAGCTGGCGGAGCTTTTGGATGGTTTCAGAGACCCCTTCCTTGGGAGGATCGAAGAGAACCAGGAAGCCCAGAAAGGTCATGTCCTTTTCCTGGTCCTTTTGGATCGAACGGTCCGAACCCATATCCCGGCAGGAAACTCCAAGAACCCGGAATCCACCCCGACTGAGGGTTTCGAAACGGTCCCTGATTTTCTCTTTATAAAGATGGATATCCTCCACCCTCCCTTCCGCCGTTTCTACCTTAGAAGCAGACGGATAACACATTCGGCAGCGCTCCCTTGGCCACCATCAGATGGGTGTCGTCCCTGGCGACCAGGATGCTCAACCGTTTGCGGATGAAATCATAGGGGACCTCATCCAGTTTCCGGTAGGAGGAGACATCGGAAGGGCGGTAGTTGCGAATGGCCTCGTCAATGGGGTTCAGAAAGCCGGTCTCATAAAAGGCATTCAGGTAGGCATAGTGAAGAACTCCTATCGCTCTCCCGTCCTTGGACATCGAGTGCCGAATGGACTTGGACGGTTCCCTCGGTCAGCGTTCCGGTCTTGTCGGAGCAGAGGACGTTCATACTGCCGAAATCTTCAATGGCTGATAATTTTTTGACGATGACCTTTTGCCGGGCCATGCGCCTGGCCCCGTGGGAGAGGTTGATGCTGATGATCGCCGGGAGGAGCTGGGGGGTCAGCCCGACCGCCAGGGCGAGTGCAAAGAGAAAGGAATCCAGGACCGGGCGTTTCAAATAGACATTCACCGCAAAAATCGAAATGACCAGCAGGAGAGTAACCTCCAGGAGAAGGTACCCGAACCTTCTCACCCCCCGTTCAAACTCCGTCTCCGGGGGCCGGAGTTTCAAATGTTCGGAAATTTTCCCGAATTCGGTGGCCCGTCCGGTCCGGACCACCACCGCCCTGGCCTGCCCGCTCACCACGTGGGTGCCCAGAAAAAGGGAGTTGGTCCGCAAAGCCATGAGCGTTTCGGCCGGATGCTTCCCCGCTATTTTCTCCACGGGAAAGGTCTCCCCGGTGAGAGCGGCTTCGTCCACAAAAAGATCTCTGGCTTCCAAGATCGCACAATCCCCGGGAATGGTATCGCCGGCCTTCAATAAGACCGCGTCTCCGGGAACGACCTCCTCCAGGGGAATTTCTTCGGGGGCGCCGTCGCGGAAGACGGTGGCTTTGACCTGCACCATGGCCAGCAGTTTTTCCACTGCCCGGTTGGCCCCCCTCTCCTGCCAGAACCCGAGTAGCCCGCTTATGAAGACGATGGCCAGGATGATCAGGGCATCGGCGGGATCGTGGAGAGAGAAAGAAAGGATGGCTGCGGCGATGAGAATCAAGATGATGGGGCTCTTGAATTGAGCCAGGAAAAGGGAAAGAGAGGTGGACCGGCGGGAAGGTTTCAACCGATTGGCTCCATCCTGCTCCAACCGCCGGCGGGCCTCTTCCCCGGTGAGCCCCTGGGGCGTCGTCTCCAGCGGGGCCAATAGCTCCTGACCGGAAAAACTCCAAAAAGCTCCGGGGATCTCTTTCACTTCTGAATCCTTGATAAAAGGGCTGCTTTGAGCGACGGGGGATTCTCCATGCCTGCCCGAGCCAGTAGAAGGGAACCGGGGGAACCTGGTTTAGGAGGCGGAAGCTTTCGACTTTCTCCGGCGGTAGCCATGGATCATCCAGGCGACAATCCCGACCAGGACTACCAGTCCCAGAATTTCGGCCTCGAACCGTTTGAGGTCCCCCATCAGGGCTTCCAGGGCATGCCCGAAAAGGTATCCCCCCGTTCCTATGGCTATCGCCCAAACCAGGGCCCCGACCGTGTTGAGGAGGAGGAATCGTCCCCTGGGAACCCGGCTTAATCCCAGCACAAAAGGAGTCAGAATCCGAAGGCCGTACAGGAACCGGAATAGTAGAATCAAATAGTCCTGGAATCTTTCCAGAAGCCCTTTCACCCGATCGACCCGGACCTGCCAGGCGGGACGACGCGCCAGGATCTTTACCCCATACTTGCGGCCGATATAAAAGAATAGCTGGTCCCCGCTTAAGGTACCCAGGAATGCCGCCAGAATCACCCAGGGCAACTTCAAATATCCCTGGAAGGCGGCAAACCCTCCAATAATGAGAATGGTTTCTCCCTCGAGAAAGGTACCGAGGAGAATCGCCCCGTAGCCGTAAGTATCGATCCACTGTTCAAGGGTCATCGTCCAGAACGGTACCAGGAGTCGGCCCAAAGGTCCATAGAATTTTCTAGGATGAAATCCAATCGGGGGTTAGATCCTCCTGGACCCATTTCAACCAAAATGAGGTACAAACTCCCCATATCGCATTGTATAACAGGACAAATAACGGGGTGATCGCTCCCAGTTCGATGCCCAGGACACCCTTTTGGTTTTGAATCGGGAAAACGATAAACAGTTGAACAAGGGTGGGGACAAGGCTAAGTAAAAGGCCTCGAGAAAAATGGGATTGCCGCAGCGTCGGAAGAAGAAAGAGAAGCCCCCATAGCCCACCCCAAATGATCCGGGGATATAGCCACGATTTCGTTAAACTGGGGGCCAGTTGGACGCCGAGGATTTGGGGGATTCCGAGAATCCCGAAAATCCACACGGTGAAACTGTTGGCCAGCCCTCCCAGGCTCCCGGCTGAAAAAAAAGACTCAGATTCCTGAAAAACCTTTTCAAGGCTCCCTCCTTTGAGTTCCACTTTTCGCTTTTCTTATCTTCCTCTGCCTTTTCGCATGACCAGCCCGACCGCCGCGGGGGTGAGGCTTGATCCTTCGACGGCGATAAGAAATGTAAGCCCCAGGAATTCCCTTTCCATCGTCATTGCCCGTTACATCTGTCTTTCAGGAGGTTTCACAACCCCTTAAAATGTGGATCTGTTCTTATTTCATTTGCTTGTCGCTTCTTTTTATTTCCCTTTTCAATGCCAGCTCCAGGAACTCTGCTCTCACTTTTCCAAACCATTTTTCTAGTAGGCTAAGATAGTCACCGGTGGTCATAAGCTTCAACAGCGTGATGTCGACAAACTGAAGCAGTTCCTTGTCATCTTTCCTGATCCCAAGCCCAATAGGAGAGGGATCGATAGGTTGAAAGCCAAGAACTTTCAGGTTCCTATCTTTCCCCTCCAGATAGAAGATGAATACGTCGAGTTGCACAAATGCATCCACCTTATGCTCCTTCAGCGCCTTAAGTGCTTCGCTATTGCGCTGGAATTGAACTCGCTTTGCCGTTGGAACTAACTTTTCGATAATTCTCTCTCCCGTGGTGCCTTGAATAACGGCCACGCTTTTCCCCGCCAAGTTTTGGTATCTCGTAATCCTGCTGTCTTTTTCCACCACGATCAGGTGGCCGGATACAAAATAGGGGATACTGAAATCGATTTCTTTTTTTCTTTTTTCGTTGATGGCAAGGGGGGACAAAAGAATATCGATCTTTCCAGACTTTAAGAGATCCAGCATCTTCTCAAAAGTGACCGGAATGAAATCAACTTTATCCTCATTTCCGAAGATTTCTTTTGCCAGGACCTTGGCGATGTCAATATCAATACCGTTCAGCACTCCCTTCTCATCAACGAATCCAAAAGGCGGTTCATTGGCCGGGACCCCGGCAGTAAGCTTCCCCCTTGCCCTCACCTTCTGAAGAGAGTTGTCCTGCTTACCCGTTTTGTTTTCTGGGCTCGATGACTCTGCATCCCAATGGCCTGGGATGTATGCCAACGAACCAATGAGAAAGATAATAAAAAGGATTCTTTTCATCTTTCCTCCTTTCCCGGGCCTTTGATCTCAGATTTACCAAACGAGGTTCCCTGCATACTACGGCAAGGTATTCTAGTTTGTACGTGGACCCGGGCAAGCGATTCTTAGCCGATTCCCATTATTTTTTGGATATATCGTTTTTTAAAGGTCAGTTTTAACCCTCTCGATTTATTAGGATTCATGATTCCCAAATTTCTCAAGATCCATGTCTTTTTGAAGTGAATGACGGGTATCCAAAACCCCTATGAATCCAACCGCTCTCCTTCGCCCCCCACTAATTTTTATATAAATTCAGCTTCATGGAAGCTGGTCTTTTAGCAAGAACGGTAAAAAGAATTTTTTTATTCTCAATACCCGGGGTCGGCGAAAGGTTCTTCGAAGGGCGAAGAGGGGAAACAGAATCCTCCTTCCCAGTTCCCGTGACTCAGAGGAAGGTGCTTCTTTTCCCACGGGTGGAGCTGGATGATTCGAAGAACCGGGCGCGGGTATTCCATGGGGCCCAGCTCCTTTTCTTCCATGCCGTCGATTTCTCCTGCCAGGGTGATCGTCAAGCCCCTTCGGTACACCCGCGGGTCTAGGGATTCGGAAGTCCAAGCGATGAATTCCCCCTGGGTAACCCGGGTCTGAGGATCCCCGTGGGAGTCCAGGGGAGTCTGGATCACCAGGAGTCTTGAGCCCTCGGCCCCTCGGGAAACCTTGGAGACAACCCCTCCCCAGATGACGATGGACCCCAGATAGCCCTTCGGATTCTCCACCACTTTCGGCAAGGTGAGGGTTGGATCGGCTTCGGCCCTCACCAGGGAAGAGATCGGGTGGGCGCAAGCCCCTGCGGCCATTACCCACGCCCCCAAAGCGAAGAGCCGGAATAAGATCCCCCAACCCGCTTTCCGTTTTGACTGCGGAGAAACCGTTTCCCGTTCGGCCATCATTCTCGCACCGAGCCGTCCGAATATCATCGTTTTTCTTTTCATCTTCTGGAACCCTCTACCGGTGAGCGAAGAAATCGGAGATTTTTGTTTATCTTTTCCTGCAGCCGATCCAGGTAAACATAGATAACCGGGGTAATATAGAGGGTAATGATCTGGGAGAAAAGCAGCCCGCCCACCACGGCCAGGCCCAGGGGGCGGCGGGACTCGGCCCCGGCACCGAAGCCGATGGCGATGGGCAGGGTGCCCAGGAGCGCGGACAGGGTGGTCATCATGATGGGGCGGAAGCGGATCAGGCAACCCTGGTAGATGGCTTCCGCCGGCTTCTTCCCCTCCTTCCGCTCCGCTTCCAGGGCGAAGTCGATCATCATGATGGCGTTCTTCTTCACCAGTCCCGACGAGCAGGATGACTCCCACAAAGGCATAGACGTTCAGGTCGATGCGGAAGAGCAGAAGGGTCAGCAGGGCGCCGAAGCCGGCGGAGGGAAGGCCGGAGAGAATGGTCAGCGGGTGGATGAAACTCTCGTAGAGGATCCCCAGGACGATGTAGATCACCAGAATGGCCATGAGCAGCAGGATTCCCAGGCCGCTGCAGGGACTCCTGGAAGGCCTGGGCCGTCCCCTGGAAACTGGTGCTGATGGTGGAGGGCAGAAGCCTCCGGCGCCTCCTTCTCCACTGCGGCGACCGCCTCTCCCAGAGAAACGCCCGGCTTCAGGTTGAAGGAGAGGGTCACCGCCGGAAGCTGGCCCAGATGGTTTACGGTCAGAGGCCCTGCGCCGGCGCTCAATCGGGCCACCGCGTTCAAGGGGACCAGGGTCCCCCCGGCCGACCGGATGTACAGCAGGGAGAGGGCGGAGGGGTCCTGCTGGTACCGGGGCTCGAGCTCCACGATGACCTGGTATTCGTTGTTGGGGGCGTAGATGGTGGAGACCTGCCGGGAAGAGTAGGCACTGGACAGGGCGTCCTCGACCTGCTGCGGCGGTGACCGCCCAGAGCCGAGGCTTTGTCCCGGTCGATCTCCACGTTCACCTGGGGGCTCTTGATCTGCAGGTCGCTGGTGACATCCTGGAGGCCCGGGATCTTCCGCAGCCTTTCTTCCAGGAGGGGGGCATAGCGGTACAGTTCATTGGTGTCCGGGCTCTGCAGGGTAAACTGGTACTGGCTCTTGGTCAGGACCCCGCCGATGCGGATGGGGGGAAGATTCTGCATGAAGACCTGGATGCCGGGAATGGCGGCCAGCCTCGGGCGCAAGCGCTGGATGATCTCGTCCACATTCAACTTCCGCACCTTCCGGTCCTTCAGGCGGATGAAGAGACGGCCGGTGTTGGAAGCCACGCTGATCCCGCTGGCCCCTACGGCGGACATGAAGGAATCCACGTTGGGGTCCTGGCGGATGACCGCGGCCACGCTTTTCTGGTGCTGAACCATGGATTCGTAAGGAGATCCCCTGGGCGGCTTCGGTGAAGGCGAAGATCTGTCCCGTGTCTTCGCTGGGGAGGAATCCTTTGGGAATGAAGAAGAAGAGATAGATGGTGAAGACGAAAATCAACCCGGAGAAGAGAAGGGTGGCCAGGGGGTGCTTCAGCACTCTCTGAAGGCTCCATTCGTAGGCCTTCTGCATCCCAATGAACACCCGTTCCGCGATCCCGTAGAGCCGGCCGTGGGACAGGGTCTCCGGCGGGCGGAGGAACCGGCTGCAGAGCATGGGGGTGAGGGTCAGGGAGACAAACCCGGAGATCAGGATGGCCATGCTGATGGTGACCGCGAACTCGTGGAGCAGCCGCCCCAGGATCCCTCCCATGAAGAGAACGGGAATGAAGACCACCACCAGGGAAAGGGTCATGGAGACGATGGTGAACCCGATCTCCCGCGACCCGTTCAGGGCGGCCTCCAGCGGCGGTTCTCCGTGCTCCATGTGGCGGACGATGTTTTCCAGCATGACAATGGCATCGTCCACCACGAACCCGACCGACAGGGTGAGGGCCATGAGCGAAAGGTTGTCCAGACTGTACCCCAGCAGGTACATGACGGCAAAGGTGCCGACGATGGAGATGGGCAGGGCCAGGCTGGGGATGAGGGTGGCCGATAGGTTGCGGAGGAAGAGAAAGATCACCAGCACCACCAGGCAGACGGCCAGGAGGAGGGTGAACTTCACATCCTGGACGGATTCGCGGATCGATACCGAGCGGTCGTAGAGCAGGTGCGATGCTGACCGAGGCGGGAATGCTGGCCTCGCAGGGTTGGGAGAAGCTTCTTGATCGACGTCCACCACCTCAATCGTGTTGGTCCCCGGCTGGCGCTGGATGGCCAGGACGATGGCCGGGGTGTCGTTGTACCAGCTGGCGATCTTGTCGTTCTCCACGCTGTCGATCACCCGGCCGAGTCTGCTCCAGGCGCACGGGCGACCCGCCCCGGTAGGCGACGATCAGGGGCCGGTAGGCCTTGGCCTCCGTCAGCTGTCCGGTGGCCTGGATGGTAAGGCCTGGTGCGGGCCCCAGAGGGTTCCCGTGGGCAGGTTCACGTTCTGCTTCTGGACCGCACCGACCACCTCATCGATGCCGATGCCCCGGGAAGCCAGGGCCTTGGGGTCGAGCTGAACCCGGACGGCATATTTCTGCGAACCGAAGACCTGAACCTGGGCCACACCGCTGACCATGGAGATGCGCTGCGGCCAGCAAGGTCTCCGCGTATTCGTCCACCACCGAAAGGGGCAGCGTCGAGGAGCTCAGAGCGAGATAGAGAATCGGCTGGTCGGCGGGATTGACCTTCTGGTAGGAGGGAGGGCTGGGCATGTCGGGGGAAGCTGCTTGGCCGCCCGGGAGATGGCCGCCTGCACATCCTGGGCGGCGGCATCGATGTTCCGGCTCAGGTTGAACTGGAGGGTGATCTGGGTGTTCCCCAGGGCGTTGGTGGAGGTCATGGAATCCAGGCCGGCAATGGTGGAGAACTGCCTCTCCAGGGGAGTGGCCACGGCCGAGGCCATGGTCTCCGGGCTCGCCCCGGGCACGCTGGCGGTCACCAGGATGGTGGGAAAGTCCACGTTGGGCAGGTCGCTCTCGGGAAGCTGCAGGTACCCGATCACTCCGAAGAGGAGAAAGGCCAGCATGACCAGGGTGGTCATGATCGGACGGCGGATGAAAAGGGCGGAGATGCTCACGATCCCTTCCCTTCCCCGCCCGGAGGGTTCTTCACTTCCACTTTGGCCCCGGGGAAGAGGCGAAGCTGGCCGTCGGTGACCACGACCTCGCCCGGTTCCAATCCTCTCTCGACAACCGTCTCTCCTTCGACGGTTCGGCCGGTCACGACGGGGCGGGATTCGACCGTCTGGTCGGGTTTGACCACGAAGACAAAGGTTCCCTGCTGCCCGGTCTGCAGGGCCGGGTCGGGGACCACGACGGCCGCGGGCTCCACGGTGAGAGTGAGGGCCACGTTGACGAACAGACCGGGCCAGAGACGCCTTTCCCGATTTGCGAAGGTACCCTTGAGCCGGATCGTCCCGGTGGCCAGGTCCACGGCATTGTCCACGAAAGTGAGCCATCCCTCCTCGGGCCGCTTCTCCTCCCGGGGGATGAAAGCTTCCACCTTCAGCTTCCCGGCGGCCATGTGCTTTTTGATCTCGGACAAATTCTGCTCGGGAACGGAGAAGGTGACATGGATGGGCTCGATCTGGTTGATCGCCACGAGGGCTTGGGTATCGCTGGCTTTGACCAGATTGCCCTGCTGCACGAGAAGACTGCCCGTCCGGCCGTCAGGGGCGAACGGATGGTGCAGTATTCCAGCTGGATCTTCGCGTTTTCCACGGCGGCGCGGGAGGCCTGGACCGCGGAACGAGCATTTTCCAGAGCTGCCCGGGAAGCCTGGATCCCCGCCTGTGCATTTTCCACGGCCGCCTGGTCGGCCGAGACCGTCGCCCGGGCGGCATTGCCGCCGTGAGAACCTGGTCGAACTGCTCCTTGGAGACATACTCTTTCTCCACCAGATCTTTGTACCGTTGGGCTTCTTTTTCGGCATTTTGCTCCAGGGCGAGATCCCGGGCCAGGTTTGCTTCCGCCTGTTTCACCTGAGCCAGATTCTGGTCCAGGTTGGCTTCGGCCTGTTTCACCTGGGCCATATCCCGGGCGAGGTTGGCTTCCGCCTGGCGCAGGGCCGCCTCGAAGGGGCGGGGGTCGATGGAGAACAGAAGATCACCTTTTCTTACGTCCTGCCCTTCCCGGAAGTGAACCTTCGCCAGCTCCCCCCCCACCTGGGACTTGACCGAAACCACCGAGTAGGCCTCCACGTTGCCGATGGCCCGGACCTGCAAGGGGACGCTCTTTTTGGTGACGGAAGCGACGGTCACGGGGAATAAGGCCTGAGGTTTGGTTTCCACTCTGGATTCCGAGGAGCAGGACGAGAGAAAAAGGAAAATCCCCAGAAGGATCGGAAGAGACCCCGCCCAGAAAAGAGGCGCCGGAAGGCTTTGAAAACCGGCCGCCGATGGCTCGTTAAGAAGATCATACTTTTTTCTCAAAAAGAGACAGTTCTTCTCCCTGAATATTTTCCGCCTACCGGGTTGTGACCTGGACCATGCCGGTTTGTCCGCTTTTGTGGTCGAGAGCGGCGAGGGTGATCTTTTCTTTGGGTTTCAGAAGATTCACGAGAGGCGGCAAAGGTTTCCACGCCTTGGACGGGTTGGTCGTTGATGGCCAGGATGATGTCCCCCACCTCAAACCCCGCTTCCTGGAGGGGGCCTTTGAAATCCAGCCGGGAAATGGCCACTCCCTGATTGGGCTGTAAACCAAATTCTTCCGTTTCCTGAGCCGTGAGAGGCCTCACGACCACCCCCAAGCGGTGTTCTCCCACCGTCGCGAGCATTTTTGCGGATTCTTCCAGGTCCCCCACTTTAACGGCGATCTCTTCTTTACGTCCGTTTCGGAGGACGGAAACCTTCACTTGCTCCCCGACGGCCGTGTCGGCCACCCGGTTGCGCAGCACTCCCGAGTCGGACACCTCTATTCCGCCATAGGATACAATCACATCTTTGGCCTTCAGGCCCGCCTTTATCCGCCGGCCCTCCCTTGACCACGTTGGCCACATAAACCCCTTTGGCCGTTCCCGCTTTGGCGGATTTGGCCAGTTCGGGGGTGAGGTCCTGGATGCTGATTCCGACCCAGCCCCGCTGGTAACCTTTCCATGGGCGATCAGGGTTTTGGCGATGTGGATGGCCATGTTGCTCGGGATGGTGAAACCGATGCCTTCGAAGCCGCCCGATTCGGAAACGATGGCGGCATTGACCCCGATCACCTCGCCCCGCAGGTTCAACAGGGGCCCCCCGCTGTTGCCCGGGTTGATGGCCGCATCGGTCTGAATGAAATCCTGATAACTGTTCGGATCGGTGATCCCCCGCCGGTGCTTGGCGCTGATGATCCCCTGGGTGACCGTTTGGTCCAATCCGCGGGGATGGCCGATGGCCACGACCCATTCTCCCACCTCGACTTTATCCGAGTCTCCAAAGGTCACATGGGGAGGGAGCCGGGGCGGAGATCCGGATCACGGCGAGGTCGGTTTTGGGGTCCGTGCCCACCAGTTTGGCCGGGAAATGCTTTCCGTCGGAAAGGAAGACCTCGATTTTGGTCGCTCCTCCGGCCACGTGGTGATTGGTGAGGATGTGACCCTGGGCGTCCATGATCATCCCGCTGCCCAAGCCCTTCAGTTCCCTCTTGAATTTCTTGGGCATCTGGGGAATGCCGAAAAACCGGCGGAAAAGGGGATCCTTCTCAAATGGCAGAAGGGGATTCATCATTTCCTGCCGCTCGGTCACTTCAATGTGGACGACCGCGGGAATGGTCTGCTTGGCCACTTGAATGATGGCCATGCTCAAGTCCATGGGCTTTTCCGCCGCCCGGGCCAGGGAGCCCTGGGAGAGGAATGGAAGCGCCAGACACAGTGAAATGCCGATCCAAAATTTTCGGTAGAGGGACCAGGGCTGGCGGAAGGTGAACCAGCCCCTCCTTTCTGACGATTCCTTTTGAACTGGTGGATTAATATGTATTTTTCATCTGTTCCTCCTGTTCACACCGCGGCATGGTCGCGACTCAAAGAATGCGTTTGACCGAGGGCCAGGCGCCTTCCCGAAATTCTCCCGGCCACCCCCTTTCTCTGGGTATGAATTCGGGGGCTTTACTCCCCTTTGAAAAGCCCATTTCGCTGCTTCTTTCAGGACATGGGCTGGTAGTCAGGGTTGAATATGGATGAATCCTTGGGTGTTCCATTCTCGATGGGTTTTCCTTTTTCTTCAGATTCCCGGGAAACATCCCGGAGCCGGACCATCAGGACGGGGACGCAAGCGGAGCGGAGGATGCGGTCGGCCACGCTTCCCCAGACCCAGCGGCTGACTCCGGACCGGCCATGGGTGGCGATGACGATAAGGTCCACCCCGTTCTTGGCGGCGTAATCGCCCAGGGCCTCGGCCGGGCTCCCCCGTAAAATCTTAGTTTGAACGCTTATCCCTTCCAGTTTGATCCTGCCCTGAACCTGCTTCAGGTAACGTTCAGCCTCGACCATCGTTTGGGCATCGATCCGCGCCACCTCTTGGGGGGGCAGGGCATAGTCAGAAGCGGTGGGCATACGGAAGGGCACGACGACTTGGGCGAAGACCACCTCCTTTACCTTGCACCCTCCCGCGAGGGCTTCTACATGGGAAAACACGCACTCCGCCAGCTTCGACCCGTCCAAAGGCGCTAAAATTTTCTGGTACATCTTTTTCCTCCCCGCAGATTGGAATGAAAGGCCAACGATGAATCTTCTAGGGATCCCTCCAATCAAAAAATGTGCCAACTGCCTTATTGGAAAAATGGCCATGAATTATGAGGAAACAGGGATCTGTTAGCAGGCATTGGATTCGGAAGAGGGGCTAAGGATGTCTCGTTTTGCAGGAAATAGTCCTGAGGAAAGAGATTCTTCCCGGGCAACAGGAATCAGGGATTCAGAAGAAATCCGACCCAAAAAATTATCGGTCCGGCAGGGAAGGACTTGCCTCTTGCCGTTTCCCATGGAGAGGAATCTCTTTAAAGAGGAGTTGTATCTTTGAGTTCCGGAAGCGAGGGGGCGGTTGCCTTTTCCCGGGCGATGCTGGTAAAGCGGTAGGTCTTTTCCCCCTTACCTGACAGCCGGAACCAGCCTCTTTCGGTTACCGTCCGCAGGATCTCGTCTTCCTTCATGTAGGGATCCCGGAAGGACAGGAGGCCGTTGGGCTTCAGAATCCGGTAGAGTTCACCCAGGACACAGTCCGGATCGGTCAGCCAATGGAGGACGTAATAAAACAGGACCACGTCTATGGAGCCGCCGGCCACCTGGGTGATGCAGGAGGTTTGGATCGTCTCGATGTTGGCGAATCCTTTTTTTAGGGCCGCCTCTTGAACCTTTTCCAGCGCTTGAGGATGAATGTCCAGGGCGTACACCTTTCCTTCGGGGCCCGCCCGGCGGTCCGACTTTGCCAGCCTATTTCCGGGGCCACCCTAGGCCGAAGGGCCATAGGGATGAATGTTCTTCTTGAGGGATTCCAGCCCTTTCAGCATATCCATGTGTTTCTCTTCGTCTTGGCGGAGGTATTGAAGGAAGTACTCATGAAGGATCATTTTTTTCCCGGCAATCAAAGAGAGGACTTCCTTGGCCGCTTCCAGCATTCGTTTTTCCACCTGAACATGCCTGGTGATGACCCGGGAGAGTTCTTCCAGCTGCTCCACGGTCAGGCGGAAACCCTCCTTTTCATGGCCCTGGATGAGGAATTCCTGGACCCTGGCGTGGTTCTGCGCATCCCGCTGAATGATTTCGAAGATGGCCCGCTGGAGCGGATTCTTCGTTTCGGCAATGACTTCCCCCGTCGAAGTGACGGCTTCCTCCTCAATCCGCTGCCACTTTTTCAGGCTGGAGACGAGTTTTTCCTCTACTTCTTTCATCGTCATGACCCCTTCCTCCTTTCGAAACCAGGCCCCCTGCTCGGACCTGTGGGTTGATGTATGAGCCTGAAAGGCCTACTCGGAGGATAAACAAAACTTGTGCCAGATTCCTCCCGCGGCGGATTCCGGTTGAATTACTGAGGCTTAGCGTTTCAAGGGACAAAACCGGAGCGGAATGGGGTGAAATCGTGTCCTCTTGCGCAAGACTCTGTCCCGGGGGACGAGAAACTTTCTTGCGGTGGAATCCGACGGGTGGCATCGAGGCCAAGCCATGGATGAAAGAAATTTCATCTTTAGGAGGGTCGGCTTAGAAATTCCTCCGCCCGGCGGGTGCTTTTCCACCCGCCGGATCCGTCGGAATTGTTTGGCGGGTGGAACCCCCCCCTTCGACTCCGGGTTTCAACCCGGATCCCTCCGGGGAATTAAGGCATCTAAAAGGCGATAGAAGGTGTGCAAGACGCACCTCTGAAAGGAGGGTAAGAAAATGGCAAAAATCACCATGATTGCCTTTGTGGCTGTTTTCGCCCTCGGGCTCTTCGTGGCAGGCGCTTATGCCATGGACGAGATGGCCAAGGGCATTAACAGACCCTATGGGCAGAGCGAAATTATGGGTTCCGAAGTCAAGAACCTGCAGGGAGTTCATCTGGGAAGAATCACCGACCTGGTGATCGATCCCGAGGGCCGGGTTGCTTTTGCGATCCTTTCCCATGGAGGGTTCTTGAGGATGGGTGAGACTTCAGTGGCCGTTCCCTTCGAGGCGTTAACCTATGACCAGAAGGGAAAGCACTTTGCTCTCGACATCAGCATGGAGAGATTGAAATCCGCGCCCGCCTTCACGATGCGGGACCTCACCAGCGAGAAGTGGGCTGAAGATGTTTACCGATACTTCGGCCATCAACCTTACTGGACGGAAGGCGGACTGGTCATGGAGGGAATGAAGCCCATCGAGGAGGAACCCCTGGGAATGCCCGATTATCCGTTTATTACCCCCTAGGTGAAAGGGGTTTTCCAAAAGCGAGAGAAAGTTCTCTCGCTTTTTTTTTGACTTCGGCGGGAGGTAGGCAGCAGCGGGTCAATTCCTGGGAAAGGAGGAGGACCCGGCGGATGAAAGGCGACGGTGCTGGGCGATCATTTCATCCAGGCCGTTGATTTTCAGCGTTTTCCGATCGCTGGCCAGGGTTTGCGGGAGAAAGATGGAGACCCCGAAATTCTCCCTTCTCAGGTTCAGATCGGCGGTGTAATCTTCGTTTTTGCCCATGGCCGGAAGAGGAGAATAAATCCTCACCTTGTCTTCTTCGAGGTACCTGATGATCCTGGGCAGGTGGGATAAGCCGACGGTGAAGATGGCTTTCCTGGCTTTGATGTTTCCCTGCTGGAATTCGGTCTGGATAATCTCCGGGATCCTTTGAAGCATGGCCGCGGTCCTTTTCTCCTGGAGGTAATCCAATTGCGACTTCACCCGAAGATATTCAGAGTTATCATTCCTGCAGTTGACCAGCTTGCGGATAAACTCGCCGACGGCCCGGTGGATTTTCGCGTCCTCCACCTGCCTCAGCCTCAAGGAATAGTTCCTTTTCAATAACAGCTCGGCATTAACGAAGGACCGGTTGTCGGAAAGCTTCTCTTCCAGGGTTTTGAGGTCGATGGATTCCGGGCAGCTGAGCTTTTCGTCCGCCGCTGTCCTCATTTCTTTTCCGGTCTTGGTTGCAGGGGTGGCAAAAAAACCCTCGGGGAGAAGGAGTTCACACCGCTCACTTTGAACCAGCCACTGCCCCAGTTTATAAACCTCGGCTTGGGTTCTCGAGACCTTGGGGATACTTAAGCCGGTCAAAGAATCCCGGTGGGCCATGCCGATGATGAATAATTGATTCGGGCTTCTTGGGTTACAACGATAGATTACTTCCCCGAACTCAGCAGGAAGGGTGGAGAGATCGGTTTCCGCCTGGGCAGGGGAAAAACTCAGAAAAATGAAGAAGGAAATGAACCCGGCCTTCAGCAAGCTTTTTTTAAGGGAGTCACTGACCGCGGTTAAAAAATTTTGGAAGACCGAAGAGATGTTTTTGGATCGTGCTGGCATTTTTCTTTCATTTTATCCGCAAAGACCCAAAAACTCAAGTAGAAGGATAGGAGCTTAGCTGACTTGAAGCCATCTCTGTTCATTTTTATTTTCCTGCAACTTGACTAAGAATTTATGGATTCCGCCTGCTATGATAATGGCGAAATTCCGTTTTCAGGCTTGCTTGTTTTCCCTCAGCTGACCCGGGCGAATCAGCGCGTCAACCTCTCTGCCAGCCCGAGTCATAGTCTGGTCAGGGCATCCATAGCGGCCTGGTCGGGACCCAGGAAGGCCGGGGCGGAACGGGCGGAGGCAAGGTTTTTCAGTAAGAACTCGGTTATGCCCGCGGCGGGCGGCAGGTGGTGACTCAGGATGACGCTTGGCTCAAGCTTGCGGACCAGGTCCAGGGACCTGCCGAATTTGTCTTCCTCCGCCAGGTGGAGCCAGGGGGAATCGACGGTGGCCCAGGTGACAAGGCCATCCCGGAGGTCAGACGGTGCTATATCTGCTGCGCTCTCGGCGGGCTCTTTCATCAGGGCGCCGAAGCAATCCGCGCTGAATAAAGCCCGTGTTTTTGTGTCGAAGAGGCCGGTCGTTTCCGGGGCATCAAAGGACGGCGGCCTGACTGCCACGAGCCGCCGGTCGCCGATGTCGAGGTGCTGGCCGGGATTGAGCAGGAAAACGCGGTCGACGGGCAGCTGATGGAGGACCATCTTGCCCATTCCCAGGAAAGTCGTGATCACCCGAAGCTTGGGGGCTTCGATGAGGACCGGGGTAAGATTCCCAATATGATCCGCATCCATGTGGGTCAGCCACAGCCACCGGAGGTCTTCGAGGGGGATCAGCGAGCGCAGATTCCCCATGAAGGGGTCTTTCAGAACACCCAGTCCGGTATCGACCAAAACCGGCTGGGCCGAACGGATCAGGAACGCGTTGATGGGAAGCATTCCATACCCTCATTCTCCTATTCGGTTTTGAGCAGATACCCCGCTTCTTTCCAGGCCGTCACCCCGCCTTTGAGGACCTTGGCATTCTTGTACCCCATTCCGATGTATCTGGCCGCCTGACCGGCGGAGGTCCCTTCCCTGGGTCAGGTTCAGTAAAAGACGATCTCCTGGTCTTTCGACAGGGAGGGAAGTCTTGATTGAAACTCTTGGAAGGAAATCGCGCCCTCCAGTTCCATCCGCCTGAATCGGGCCTCATCTTCATAAGCACAGACGAGCAGGAGTCTTCCCGATTCCAGTCCCTGGCGGACCTCCTGGGGGCTGATGCGCTCGATGTTTTCTTTCGCCTCCGGGAGTTCCCGGGGTGGGAAAGATTCTTCCTTATGACTCTTCACTTTCTTTCGTATCCTTCCACCATTTTTCTGTATTTTTCATGAACCAGGTTCTTGTCGAAAGTCCAGAACTCCTGGAGCATGTCGTCTTTTTCCTTTTGGGTAGAAATACTTCATGGTGGGGATTACGGGTCCCCTGCATCCATTTGTTTCTCGCCCGAAATTTAAATTTGGCCACCTCCGGGTTCTGCTTGATCAGGTCGATCGTGCTGAATAATTGGCTTACGTTCACCCCGTTTAAGGTCTTCTGTTCGGTCATCTCAGTAAGATCCTTTCTTTTGATTCTTTGACCAAAGAAATTCAGCCCGATCTCCCGCTTTTTTTAAATCCACCATCCAGACCGTCTTCAGGTTTCGACTCATTGTTTTCTCAGGGAGTTCTTGAAAAAGCCTCCAACCCATCGACGTGGGAGCCTGCTTTTTCATTGTCCGGTCCTCCTTTCCTGGGCGCCCCGTCAACGGGCATTCCGGGGGTGCCATCGTACCATGTGCTCCGCATGGGTGTTTACATACGCCCCCGGTTTATAAAAATGATCGTAAAACTCCAGGTCCAGATGATGGGCCTGCAGATAGGTAATGAGGAAAATGGAAGGAACAGTGCCCGGAAACTTTCCGAAGGTATCGAATATGTACTGGGCCTGCAGGGCTACGCACTCCCGGAACTCTTCGCTGTGGACCTGGGCCGCGGACCTCACCTTGGCCGAGTCCTTCCACGGACCGGGGGTATCAGGATGGAACGGCCCCCCGGGACCGAACTTGCGCCGGCAAACGGCTTCTACCGCGTCGCGCATATGGGCGTAATGGGGCGGACAAAATCCTTCCATGACCCCCTTCAACCCCGTGGGGTTGGGGTAAGGCCAGCGGTCATCGGTGTCGAAGCGGAATCCCAGCCCGGGAACCTGAGGATTCCCACTGGCACCCAGGACGCTGAAAGCGTCAACTCCATTGAACATCCATCCGCCGAGGCCCATGGCCTGGAGCATGAGCGCTCCCGCATAGCAGCTGGTCGCCAGCTCGGTGGTCACCTCTCCCAGGGACCACTGCTCCACGAAGGACAGATTCCAGGTATTGTTCACATCCACCAGATGCTTGAACTTCTCGATTCCCGGTATCGGACGTCGGTGGATGTCATCCCTGAGGACCAGGCCGTTCTGCATCATGTAGCAGAGGTTCAAGAAGGAGATGCTGGGCGAGGTCACCCACCGGGATGACCAGGAGGGTGCCCGGATGGTTTACCACCCAGGTGTTGTGGGCTTCGACGTAGGGAACCTCCGGCGGGACTCCCAGCCGGCTCACCATTTTTCTGGCGGAAATATGCTCCTCCACCAGTTCGTTCATTACTTTCTTGTGCTCCGGCGAAAGAGGTTTGGGGGCGAGATCCCGGAAGAGAATATCTTCCTCCTTCCCATGGTGGCATCGGTCGGCATAGGTCCGGATGAAATCGATCGCTTCCGAGAGGAACCCGATGTTCACCCCCCTTTTTTCCTCCATTTTGGGAAGTTCCTCGGCCATCAGCTTCACCATCCGCTCAATCAGCCGGTGCTCGATCATCAACGGGCCAACGGGCATCATCTTCCATCTCCCCATTTTTCAGATCCCCGGGAAACACCCCGGAGCCCTAACCATCATAACCGGGACACAGGCGGAGCGGAGGATGCGGTCGGCCACGCTTCCCCAGACCCAGCGGCTGACTCCGGAGCGCCCGTGGGTGGCGATGACAATGAGGTCCACCCCATTTTTGGTGGCGTATTCGGCCAGGACCTCGGCCGGATTCCCCCTCAGGACTCCGGTCTTGACCTCCATGCCGCTCAATTTGATTTTGGCCTTCGCCTGATTTATGTATTTTTCCGCTTCGGCCCTTATTTCCTCATTGATTCGCACAACGTCCTCCGGCTTTACGATATACTCGGAAGGGGTGGGCTGCCGGAAGGGCTCGGCCACCCGGATCAGGACCACCTCTTTCACCTTGCACCCTCCGGCCAGGGCTTCCACGTGGGGGAAAACACACTCCGCCAGCTCCGATCCATCCAGGGGAACTAAAATCTTGTTGTACATAGCTTTCTCCTTTCTGCGGGGGAAGTGAAATGAGGCCTATTCCGGGGCGTGTCCCGGGTGGTTTTAGGGGCAAGCCCCGTTTAACGGTTTTCGCGTTGGCCTTTGGCATTTTCCTGAGCACTTCTATCCAGTCGCGGCGAAATCACCCTGAGGGAGTCTCAAATACCGGGGCCGTAACCGGTGGGCCATGGCCGTGGTTTCCTGCTGTGATCGGAAACCAGAAGGATCAAGGGAGACATTCCGGAAGAGGGGCTGGATGGAAAGAAGGTCCTGGAGATCTTTCCTGGTCGGTTGGACAGGAGGATCGCGATCTTGTTCTCTTCCGCCGGTTCCCTGCAGGCTCTTCGGACCAGGCTCGATGTTTGAGAATCTCATCCCTTTCCGTCCTGGACATGGTGCCGATCAGGACTTCTTCCGCTCGGACCCTGGATTCTCGGCTTTCTTTCGTACAGAGCAGAATCCTCATGATCTTACCTTACAGCAATTCGTCGGTGTGTGCTTCGGGTCGAAAACCGATGATCTTATCCACCCTCATGGTCAATCTCTTTTTGGCTTGGGGGACGGATCTTCGGGCCTCCAATTGGGGGTCGAATCCGTCCATCAGCAGGACATCTTCCAGTTCTTCAATCCAGCCCACAAGCTGATAGCCGATGTCTTTCCCGGGCGGCAGAATGACCAGGGCCATCCAACGGTTGACCTCCAGGTTGGCAACCGTGCGCGGGCAAAACCAGGCTTCGAAAACGACCCTCTTTTGGTCGGAGTGAAGAGTGAGCGGGCCTGCCGAGGCGACATGGGGCATCCCCCCGCGGTCTGCCGTGGCCATGTAAATGCGGCCGGAGGCCTGGCTCAGGGAAAGGGCACGTTCAAGAGTTTCGGATGTGATCATTGTCTCCCATCCCCATTTTCCCTTTTGCAGGGAGAATCAACCCCAGCAGGCGTCTGAAAAATCCTTTTGGGTTATAGGTCGTCATTCCTGCGGAAGCAGGAATCTAGTCTTTTCAAGGGATTCTGGACTCCCGCTTTCGCGGGAGTGACGGTGAATTGCGGTTTTCCCGGATCCTGCAGGTTCATCAGAGCCCGGTCAGGCTGTGCCTTCTTTTCCTCTCCTCTCCGAAACGGCCGCGTGGGTCTGTCTTCGGAAGGATCTGCTCTCCCTGGAATCGGCGGGGGGGACCCTTTCAAACAAAGAGTCAAGGCTTGCTTTGCCGGTCAGGACCTGGGTCGGGTCATCCAGGGCCTGCAGAATCACTATGTCACGGGCGATTTTGGCTATTTCGAAAACTCTCCCGTCCTTTTGGTATTTCATCCTCTGCCCTTCTTTCAGGCCGGTCATTGCCCTTCACCTCCTTCCGTTGTTTTCGAGGGGGAATCCCGGATTTTGGGGGGATGGCGGCTTGCGAAAATCATTTCGATTTTCCAAAATAAGGGGGTCGAGGATCTCCCCGCAGAAGAGACACCTGAATCCCCAATAGGGCATTCCCGGACCGTAATATCTTTCCATAACCATCAATCCCTGGCAGCGATGGCACTTCATGGCAACCTCCCGAATAGATCTCCTAGAATTCGAAGAAAGGAAAAGGTGAAACCGGATTTGGCCCCCTACCCGGACATATAACGCTTCTTTTGAAGATTGAGAGGGCCTCCATTCTTGCCCTCTCTATTCCAAGAACCATGCCAGGCAACCGGAGCGCAGAACCCCCTTGATTTTTCTTAGAATATTGCAATCCGCCAACTCTATGGGGGGAAGCTCGGTACTGAAAAAGAGGAAAAATTCCTCCGGGAGAGGAATCCTTCGAACTCCAGAGGACAAAAGACGGATCAGGGGGGGGAAAAGGATTTGGAGATCTTGTGCTTTTTCAGGAGCAGATAGAACCGGGAGCGGGAAAGGCCGGAAATCCGGCAGGCCTCGGAAATATTTCCCCGGGTAAAGGATAGCAGGTCGTGCAGATACTTTCTCTCCGCTTCCTCCAGAACTCTCGTCCGGATTTCATGGATCGGGGGAAAGGATTGAGGGGACGGGGATGCCGGAGATTCCTCCGGCCCCTTGTTTTCCAGGGAAGACCGGACCAGCTGGACGCGAATGTGCGTGGGAAGGTGCTGGGGAAAGAGGACCCGCTCATATCGGGCGGAAATCAGGGATCTTTCCAGGGCGTTGATCAGTTCGCGGACATTGCCCGACCAGGGATACGCGCTCAGGAGGTCCAAGAATTCCGGAGAAAATTCTTTCGGTTCGATACCGAAGCGTTGGCATAGCTCCGCGGTGTAATAAGACACCAAATCACGGAGGTCTTCCTTTCTCTCCCGGAGGGGGGGCAGGTCGATGGTGAAGGCCCGTAGTCGGAAAAGGAGGTCCTCGCGAAACTGGTTCTGCCGGACCATCTCGTCGAGATTCCGGTTCGAGGCGGCAATCAGCCGGAAATCACTCTTGACCTCGGTCTTGCCCCCTACCGGCCGGAATTGCCTTTCCTGCAGCACCCGGAGGAAACTCCTCTGCACCGAGAGCGGAAGCTCTCCCACTTCATCCAGGAAAAGGGTCCCCCCGTCAGCCTGCAGAACTAGCCCCTCCCGGGCCCGGTCGGCGCCCGTGTAGGCTCCCTTTTCATGGCCGAAGAGAATACTTTCCACCAGAGTCTCCGGGAGGGCGGCGCAGTCCACCACCACGAAATTTTTATCGGCCCGCCGGCTGTTCTTATGAATGGCCAGGGCAAAGAGTTCCTTGCCCGTTCCGGTCTCTCCAGTGATCAGGACGGTGGCTTCGCTGCCGGCCACCTGGGCCACCAGGTCCAGGCAGGCCTGCATTTTCGGGCTATGGCCGAGGATGCCCTCGCGCTTCAAGGCCACCCGTTCCTGGCCGCCCTTTTTCTCTTCCCGGTATTGGAGGGCGCGCATCAGTTGCAGGGTCAGGGTATCCAGGGTGGCGGGTTTCTGGATGTAGTCCCAAGCCCCGTGGCGGATGGCCAGCTCGGCCCCGTTGGGGTCTCCATACCCGGTCATGATGATGACTTCGGGCAAGGAGGAGGCGGCCTGGATCCGGGGTAGCGCCTCCAGCCCGTCGCCATCGGGCAATCGGACGTCCAGGAAGACCAGGTCGAAGGAACCGGAAAAGGCGGCGGCCACTCCGTCTTGCAGGTCGAAGGCGCAGCTGGCTTGGTGTCCCAGGCGCTTCACCAGGTTCGAAATGGTTTCGCAGATCAAACGATCGTCGTCGATAATCAGAATCGTGAGCCATACTCGTTCCTCGTTGCTGGTTGCTCGTTGCTGGTTACTCGTTACTTGTTACTTGTTACTCGTCAACTGCTAACAACCAGCAACGAGCAACCAGTAACCAGCAACTATTTTTTCAACACCTTTCTGATTCGCTCGGCCAGATCCCGCATGCTCAACGGCTTTAGGGCGAAATCGCGGACGCCTAGGGCACGGGCCTGTTCCTCGTCGATGGTTTCGCTGAAACCGGTGTAGAGGATGACGGGAAGGTCCGGCCGGAGACGGAGCATTTCTTGTACCAGGGCCGCCCCGGTCAGCTCGGGCATGGTCTGGTCGGTGATGACCAGGTCGAAGGCGCCCGGCTGATTCCGGAAAACTTCCAGGGCTTCCCGCGGGTCCTTTTTCCCGGTGACTCGATAGCCGAGGCGTTCCAGCATTTGCTTCAGGCTGAGGATCTGGATCTCTTCGTCGTCAATGAGCAGGATTCTTTCGTCCCCGCCGGGGATCGGGTCCGGGGATACGACCTCGCTTTCCCGGGCCGTTTCCAGCAAGGGGAAAAACACCCGGGCCGTGGTTCCTCTCCCCACCTCGCTTTCGAGGGTGATGATCCCTTCGTGGTTCTTCACGATTCCATGGACCACGGCCAGCCCCATGCCGGCGCCCTCGCCGGGCTTTTTGGTGGTGAAGAAGGGATCGAAAGCCCTCTCCCGCACTTCCCGGCCCATCCCGTGGCCGGTATCCCTGACCGTCAGCCGCAGGTAGGGCCGGGGCTTCAACTCCGGAACCCGGTCGGCGGCTTCCGGATCTACCTCCACTTTGGCCAGGTTCACCTCCAGGACCCCGCCCTTCTCCCTCATGGCGTAGGCGGCGTTGTTGCAGAGGTTCATCAGGACCTGATGAACCTGGGTCGGATCGGCGGAGATGACCGCCGATTCCACCCCGATGGATGGCCGGATTTCAATGCTTTTGGGGATCATGGCCCGGAGGAATTTCAGGGCCTCTTTTATGACCGGGATGATTTCAATGGGCTGCCGGGGTTGTTCTTTCTGGCGGCTGAAGGTGATGATCTGCTTGACCAGCCCCTGCCCGCGGTTCGCCGCCTCCCGGATGAGCTGCAGGTAGCTCGCCGGGGGGAGAGTCCCCTCCTTCACATCCAGGAGGGCCATTTCCGCGTTGATGGTGATGGGCATGAGGATGTTGTTGAAATCGTGGGCAATGCCGCCGGCCAGCGTGCCCAGGGCCTCCATCTTCTGCATCTGGCGGATGGTCTGTTCCGTCCGCCGGCGTTCGGTTAGGTCATCGTTAATGACAAAGGCGCCGGAAATTTCATTTTTTTCATTCCGGAGCGGAATGACTGAATTCAGGATGAACTTATGGCTCCCGTCGAAACACTCGATCTCAATTTCTTCATTGAGGGATATTTCCCCTTTCCGGATGGCCCGGGTCACTCCCCATTCTTCGGGTTCGATCCGTTTTCCCGTATCCAGCCACCAGCCTTTATATTCCCCGAATTGTTCGACCCCCACATATCGATATCCCGCCCAGATTCGGTGACCGGCCGGATTCCCGTAAGTGATGAAACCATTTTTGTCGGCTATCCAGACTCCAACAGGCAATAACTCCAGGATGTTCCTCAAGAGTCTTTCATTCTGTCGCCAGGCTTCTTCCGCCTGTTTTCGTTCGGTGATGTCCCGCGCCGCGGCGAAGACTCCCTGAACTTCCCCGGCCTCGTTCCGGTAGACCGTGGCGTTGTACAGGACATCGGCCACCTTTCCCGCCACGTGCCGGATGGCCAGGGGGTAATCGAGCACGGCCCCTTCCTTAAACACCCGCTCATAACCCTCCCGGGCTTTTTTCGGCTCGGTAAAATAATTTGAAAAATCACTCCCGATGAGATCTTCCCGAGGAACCCCCGTGGCCATTTCCGTGGCCCGGTTCACGTCGGTGATTTTGCCTTCCGGGCTGATGGTCACCAGAGGATCGAGGCTGGCTTCGATGAGGCTCCGGGTGTATAGGGAAGACCTCTTGAGGGCCCCCTCGGCCTGTTTTCGCTCGGTCACATTCACCATGCTCAAAACCACCCCGTCAACCCTTCCATCGGCCTCTTTCACCGGATGGAGAGACCAGTCCCAGTAGGTAACGCCCCGCTCGGGATGATCCGCATAAGTGAAAGCCTTCTCCACGACGGAATAGGGCTCTCCTGTTTCCACCACCCGGCGGAAGATCTCTTCGTTCTCCTCGTCGGGGAAGAGAGCAAAATGATTCTTGCCGATGTAAAACTCCGGGGGGCGGCCGTCGGCTTCCGCGTAGGCGCGGTTGACCCGAATGAAGTTGAAATTCTTGTCCAGGTGAGCGATCAGCAGGTCGATGCTGGAGAAGATACCTTCCAGGAGTTCATTGGTCTCCCGGACCGCCTCATGGGCTTTGTTCCGCTCCAGGAACTCTCCCACCTGGTCCGCCAGGGCATCGAGCAGGGTTCTTTCCTCCTCCAGGAACGGCCCCTCGTCCCGCCCCGGCCTTTCTTCCAGGTACCCCACCTCCAGGGTTCCTACCTGCTTTCCCTCGGAGATGATGGCACTGGTCTGAAGCCAGGGGGTCTCCCGAAAGTTTTCCGTCCTGTATTGCCGGCCTTCCACCACCATGCGGGCGCAGGCGATTTCGGGAAACTGCCAGCCGGAAGGAATAAGCTCCACCATCCGCCGGAGAATATCCTCCGGGGTGGCCTCCTCTTCGTTGAGCAAACCGGAGACCGTGCAAAGGCAGTTCAGCTCCTTGATCCTCTCGCTCAGGTCCTTCGTCCGTTCCCGCACCATCCGGTCCAGTTCGTCCGCGCGCTTGCTGGCCACCTCGTACAGCCGGATTCGTTCCATGGCGATGGAGACCTGGTCGGCCACGGTCTTCATCAGGGAAAGGTCGTCCTCGGAGAAGGAAAGCCGGGAGCGGGTCCCGAAGGCGAGGGTGCCGATGACCTTTCCCTGGGAAAGGAGGGGGTGGCTGGCATAAGCTTTGATCCCGAAGGAACGCGCCAGGTCCGTCCGGGGGGCGAGCGTTTCGGGGATGTTCTCAGCAACGATGCGCACCCCGTCGCGGGCCGCGCACCCGCACACGGCATCCCCGAAGTTCAGCCACTCGATCTTCCGGGCCTCTTCGTCGGGAATCCCGGCGTAAGCGTTGAGGTGCAAGCGCTGCTTCTCTTCATCCACCAGGTAGTTGAAGCAGGCGTGGCAATCCAGGTGGTCCATCACTTTCCGGCACAACTCTTCAACGACCTCCTGTGGCTTTTCGCTCTCCAGCAGCCGGGCGGAGATTTCTGACAGGATGGTAAGCCGTTCATTGGCGGAGGCGAGGGATTCTTCCATCCGCTTGCGTTCGGTGATGTCCCGGATAAAAGCCCACCTGCCGTGGGGATTTCCCTTGGCGTCCTCGAGCCGATAGGTTCTCAAGGAGACGGGGAAAACCGTTCCATCTTTCCTCCGGTACTCTTTTTCATAAACCTTTGAATAGCCGTGGGGAATGACTTGACTCTGGATGATGTCCTTTTCCAGGTCGTGCCATTTTTTCGGAGTCAGGTCCAGGATGGAGCGCCTCTTTAACTCCCCCTCCGTATAACCCAGCATCCTCTGGAAGGCGGCGTTGAATTCCAGAATGTTTCCCTTCAAATCCACTTGAGCATACCCGTCCTGGCTTCCTTCGAACAATTCCCGGAACTTTCTCTCCGACTCCCGGATGGCATCCTCGGCCTTCTTCTTTTCGGTGATGTCGAATCCATAAATCCGAATCCGTTTCCACTGTGAGGAATAATAGATGCTTTGATGGTACCAGGATGAACCGACCTCCTGTTCGCGGGCCAGAGAGATGTCCTTTTGTTTTTGAGAGGCGGCAATCAAGGCGGCCACGCCGGCTAAAAAAGGATGGCGTGCCCCTTGAATCGAAAGGTCCGGGAAAAGCCTCCGGGCGGCAGGATTCTGGTAATACACCTGACCGCTGAAATCAATTTCCACCACCGGGTTCGGGTTCAATTCGGGGAAGGAGGCCAGGTGGGCGATTCTTTTTTCCAGCTCTTTGGCCTTGGCCGCTTGATTTTCCAACTCCCGGACGGCGGATTTCTTTTCGGCCGTGCGCCGGTGCGGTTGTTCTTTCATCTCGGCCTTGCCCCGCGGGAGGGCGCTCTCCTCCCGGCGTGAGGAGAAGGCAGGCGATTTCCAACCCGGGTTTGACGGCACTCCTCCGGGTCCCACTTTTCGGGGAGACCCGTTTTTGAAGGGCCTTCGTTTTTTTGGGGTCGGCATCACGTTTCTGCATTGACTCTGTCCTCCCGATTGGTCATCCGCCGGGATTTTAAGGGCGAGAAAGCATTCTTGGGTAATTCCATACGGGTTAATAATTTCGGCCTGTCTGGAATGAAAACCGGCGTCTCACTCAGCCTCTTTAAGCGATAAGTTAGAATAATTATGAAAAGGTATCAACCGGGGTCCCCGGACCCAGTGGGAATAGCTGGACCGGCCATTACGAAACAGTTAGGATTTCGGGCTTCAGGGAAAAGACTGCCTCCTCGGGTTCGTTGCTGCAAATAACTTGCCCTCAGCGGGAGAATCAACTCCCATATCCATAAATCCATTGGGGACTCGTCCCCCGCGGGATGATTTAAGAAAAACTGAATCATTAAAAGGGCTTTATCTCATCCTGTGAGCGCCGGCACAGTTTTTTCAAGGCTGTATTGACTGGTTTCAGGAAATTCAAATCCCCGAAAGGAGACTTAAGACAACGATTTGTCCTATTAGACAGGACAAAATCCTATTTTACGATAAAACATCCTGTTTGGGGATAAAACTTTTCTGGAAGTGGGAAGTGAATTTGAATGAACCGGCCCCGAACTCAGAAGGAGAAAAAGGGGGGCGAAATCCTCATAATGCGGGGGCGGTTGCGCCCGGGCGGGATCGCCGCCCGCAAGAAGAGAAAACCTGCCCGGGCTGGGGGATTGCCCCGACAGCTTAGTTGCGGGTCTGCCGGGCTCTGAGAGGGGATTGGGGATTTCCCTAAAGGTTCCCCAGGATAAAAAACCCTACCTCCCGGGGGAGGGGTTGAGTGGCTTTTCCCCTATAATTCCGAATAGGAATGATTCTCGATGAGGGACAGCCCGTGAAGCTCGTACCGATCGTCAAGGTCCCCGGCCGAGGCATTATACTTGATGCAGGCAGGACAGAGCCATTTCCCAATGAGCTTTTTCCCGCACCGCAGGCACCTTCTCTCCTTTCGGTTGATAATAATGGGTCCTGGCTTCGGAGCGTACCGCGTTCTCATGATTTTTCCTCCCCCATCATCATTGAACTAAAAGGAAGATATTCTTGGATTCTGGAAACGGACAGGAATAACTTTCTGCAAAAGCTATGCCACCCGCTTTGAACCCAAAATGATTGATTTTCGAGACCGGATTGCCTAAGATGGAAACAATCTGGGTAACATTATAGCCGTTTGAAAATGAACGCTATCGGATGGTTTATGTGAGGTCGGCATTCCTGCGAAAGCAGGAATCCAGGATTTTTCTTTCTATTTCCATATCCCCTTTTTAAAGGGAATCACAGGAAATGAATCTTTTCAAAGGGGTAAATTGATGCCAATCTGGGGAAAAAGTCCGGCGAGGGAAAAATGAAAATCATCCATTATTCAGAGGCGGAGGCGAAGAAGTACCCCAGTGAACAGGCCAAGGGGGCAACCGGCCGGGTGGTTATCGGGCAGGCGGACGGGGCCAAGAAATTCTGCATGCGGGTTTTCGAAATCGCCAGGGGGGGAATAACCGGCAAGCACGCCCACGAGTGGGAGCATGAAGTTTTTGTTCATGCGGGGAAAGGGCAGATTTTAAGGGAAGGAAAGTGGGCTTCACTTTCAACCGGAAGCGTTATTTTTATCCCGGGGAACGAGGAACATCAGCTCAAGAATACCGGGGAAGAACCCTTCGTTTTTGTCTGCGTAATTCCTTCTGGGGCTCCGGAGCTGTAAAAACTCGTTACGGGTTATGGAGGTAAGGGGCTAGGTGAAAGGCAAATTCTCAACCCCTTGCCTCTAACCTCCAACCTCTTACCTATCACCTTTTCTGTTTCAACAGAAAATGCAAATGATCCAGCATCTCCTGGATATTCCTGGACATGTACCACCGCCCTTCGGCAAAGACGCCGTAGTCCGCTCCCGCCATGGCTGAGGCGAAGCGGGTGGAGTTGGCATAAAAGAGCCACTGCTCCACCCACTTCTTCTCGATGTACTCATTAAAGGGACTGTCCTTCTGGGCCAGGCCTTTGGCCACCCCTTTTTCCCAGGCCGTGGAAACGATCTTCGTTGCCGTGAGGGTCATTTCGTTGGTGGTTCGGATGGTGTTCTCCAGCCGCTTAAAGTGATTCTCGGTCCACTGCGAGCTGTGGCAGGTCAGGCAGATGTTCTGGAAGGTCTTCAGCCTCTTTTCCATTTCCTTGGAGTCGATCAGGTACTGGACCGCGGGCTCCCCGGTGAGCTCGGTGGGCAGGGGAAGGCCGGCCTTGTTCTTGATGATCGAGGTGTCGGGGGACTTGGGGTAGGGATGGGCATAGATGAGTCCCATGAGCCTCCAGGGGAGGCGGTCGCTCATCTTGTGGCTCCTCTCGGCGATCACGTCTCCGCCCTCATTGACCACCAGGCTGACATGGCAGGCGGCGCAGGTGGGGGCGGTGTAATCCTTGCCCACGGTCCAGGGGACCTTGTTGAAGTCCCAGCTTTTCTGGTGGGAAGAGAAAAGGGTCCCGTGCTTGCTCACCTCGTAAACCTTGTACGCCGGCACATCCGGCCCCTTGTGGCAGGTGGAGCAGGTGTAGGGCTTGCGGGCCATTTCGATGGAGAAGCCATGGCGGGTGTGGCAGGGAGTGCAGGCCCCCAGGGTCCCGTCGGGATTGATGCGCCCCACACCCTGGTTGGGCCAGTTGGAGAGAATGGGGAATTTCATCTCCCCCTGGCTCGTCTCCCGGTTGCGGAAGCCCTTCACCTTCACTTCCGTCCCGTGGCAGAACAGGCAGGAGTCGGCGTTAGTCTCCGCATCGGGAGCCTGCAGGGTGGTCCGCATCTTGTCAAACTTCTGGATGCCGTTCACCGAATCGGCCAGATTCAGGTAAACCGGGTTCTTGACCAGGTTCCCGTGGGCCCGGGACATGAGGTTCTGGTCGTACTGCTGTTTTTCGGTTGGGTGGCAGACGGCGCAATCCTGGGGACTGACCACCACGTGGACGTTGGATCCACCGTGCTCGAAGGAATCCGGGTGCTTGCCGGAGTTCAGGGCGTGGCACTCGGCGCAGCCCACCACGGTTTTTCCCAGCGTTTCGTCGATCTTCTCCGCCGAAACTCTCCGCTCCAACTCGGGCTTGGCCAGGGCTTCTTGCGGAGTGACCCTGGAATGGCGGCTGTTCTTCCAGTCGGCCACGATTCCCGGCGTGGAAAGGGCGTGGCAGCCCAGGCAGGTCTCAGTCGCCTCGCTGATCGGCCCGTTTGCCGGAATCGCCCTTCCGGGGAAAAGAAATAAAACAAGAATCGCCAGGATGAAAGGTTTCATCGCTTTTCTCCTAAGTTCTTGTTGCTGGTTCCTGGTTACTTTTTCCTTGTTCAATGCTCTTTTAACCAGTAACCAGTAACCAGCAACGAGTAACCAGTAACTAGCAACCAGCAACGAGCAACGAGCAAACCAGCAACTAGTTCATTCATAAATCAAATTGAACAGCCGGTTGGCCATCTCTTTATCCACTTCTTTTAGGATCTTGTACTCTTCGATGGCCGAACCCTTGTCTCCCAGCTTTAAATAGGTCATCCCCAGGTTCAAATGACCTTCGGGCATGAGGGGCTTCAAAAGGAGGGCCCGTTTGTAGGAATCGATGGCCTCTTCATAACGGCCCATCTGGTTGTAGGCGGCGCCCAGGTTCAGGTGGGCCTCGGCATAGTCATACTCGAGGCGGATGGCCTGCTTGTAGGCCTCCGCTGCCTGGTCATATCGTTTCAACCCCGCGTAGCCGTTTCCCAGGTTGTAGTGCGCCTCGGCAAAGTCGGGCTGGAGTCGGATGGCCTGCTTGCTGGATTCGACGGCCTCCGGATAGCGGGCCTGCTGTTGGTAAACCCAGGCCAGGTTGTTGTGCGCTTCAGCCAGGTCGGGGGCGATCTGCAGGGCTTGCCTGCAGGCTTCCCCGGCTTCCCCGTAGCGGCCCAGCTGTCCCAGGACCCCACACAGGTTGTTGTAAACCGCAGGGTCTTTCGGCCGAAGCTCCTGGGCCCTCCGGTAGGGGCCGAGAGCTTCCTGATTCTTCCCCATCCGGGCCAGGCAGTACCCGATCTGGAAAAAGGCTCCGGCGTGGTTGGGGTTCTTTTGGGCAGCTTCGATGAAGTAGGGGAGGGCCAGGTCGCATTTTCCGGCCCAGAGGTAACGCAGGCCGTTGGCATAGGCTTGGGTGGCTTCGGTAAAGGCCTCACTTTTTCGAATCGTTTCCCGTTCAGGAAGAGTCTTCCCCGCTCCAAGGGGCATCTGGGCGATCCGATCCCCGGGAATCGCAAAGTTGAGATTTTGCCCGGCGACCAGGAGAAAAGTTACCACTCCCACGACCTCCCCTTTCATGTTGAGCACCGGACTTCCGCTCGAACCGGGGGATATGGGGGCGGTCATCTGAATGATTTTCCCGAATCCGGGGACCTCCCGGATGGCCGAAACAATTCCGTCGGAAACCGTTTGGTCCAGCCCCAGAGGGGTCCCGATGACCACCACTTTCTCCCCGACCCGGGGCGGAGTGGAACTGATCGGCAAGGGAGCGACTTTTTCTTCGGGAATGTCCACCGAAACTCTTACCAGATCCCCATCGGGATCTTCAGCGACCACCCTTTTGACCGCATATTCTTCCCCGCTCGAAAGTTTGACCTGGGATCGGCTGGCTCTATGGAGAACGTGATAGTTGGTGATCAAATCCCCGTTCTTGGCGATGAAGAAGCCCGTTCCCTGCCCGAGACGCTTCCCCTTCTCCGTATAGGTCAGGATCACCACGATGGAGGGTTCGGCTTTCTTGATCAGGTCGGGCAGATCGGCCTGGGCCAAAGCCGGAGAGACGGCCCCCAAAGAGGTCAAAAAGAAGGCGACCCAAAAATCAAGGCGAAGAGCTGGAGAGGATTGAGATCGAGGCATTTTGTGGGTTCTTATCATGAAAAGCCCCGAATAGGAATGGTTCTTGCGAAGCTAAGGTAAGCGTAGGGGAGGGGAGGGGACTTGTCAAGCCTTTGGTCGGCGTTAAACTGGTTACTGGTTGCTGTTCTGGTCGCCAGTACGACTCAGGCCGGTTCAGAATCGGTGCGTTTCCGGAACGCAGCAACCTAGCTCTCCAGCTCCAGCTGCTTTATTGCGCATCCACGTTGATTTTCACGATGGAGGTCTTGCCGCCGCGGCTGATGAGGACCCGGATGATCCAGGGGCCGGACATGATGATGTTCATCGTCATTTTGTACTTTGCCCCTGGAAAAAGGAGCGTCGGTTTTGTAGTTCATGGGAGCCATGCGGGGCATGGGGGGCATGTAGTAGTTGACGAGAACCTTGGCATCGGTGACCGGCTTCCCCTGGAGGTCCTTGATTTCGATCTCCACCGGATTGTCTCCCTGGATGGGGGGATGCTTGTCCAGCCGGATAAGAACATCGTAATCCCCGGCCTTCTTTTCGACTTCCAGTCCCCGGCCATGAGCGGAATAGATATTGATGCTGAAGAGAAAAAAGATCAACAAGAAGATCGATTTTTTCATGCCCGGGTCCCGTGTTTTCCCTAGCAGGATGCGGAAGAACCCCAATTTCCCGTCACTCCCGCGAAAGCGGGAGTCCAGAATTCCTTGAAAGCACTGGATTCCTGCTTCCGCAGGAACGACGACCCAGAACCCCAAAAGACTTTTTCAGCAGCCTGCTAGTACCAGAGGAGGGGGAAAAGTTTGCTTTTGGAACAGGTTTTCGTTAAACTTAAAACATGGCCCTCTTTTAATTATTTTACCCCAAATCGGGACTTACTGGCCAAGTTTCTATCCAGCCCCATTAGGCGTTGCCCAAAATTTCCGTGAAAGGAGCCAGAATTGATGAAAAAGGCTTTGATCCTGTCCTTCCTGATCCTCTTTTCTTTCGCTTTTCCCTTCGCCCTGTTCGCCCAGGAAGACGTCCAGAAACACCCATCGTGCAAATACTGCGGCATGGACCGGGCGAAGTTTGCCCACAGCCGGGTTTATGTGGCCTATGAAGACGGGTCCACCCAGGGCACCTGCAGTATTCACTGCGCGGCCATTGAATTCGCCCTCCATATCGACAAAACACCGAAGACGATGCAGGTGGGGGATTTTTATACCAAAATGCTGGTGGATGTCGAAAAAGCCTTTTGGGTCCTCGGCGGAAATAAACCCGGGGTCATGACCAAGCGGGCCAAATGGGCTTTCGCCAAAAAGGAAGACGCGGAGAAGTTCATGAAGGAAAACGGGGGAAGCGCGATTTCCTTCGACCAGGCCTTCAAGGCGGCCTTCGAAGATATGTACGAAGACACCAAGATGATCCAGGAACGAAGAAAAATGCGGAGAATGCAGCATAAACAACGACAATGTAGGGCCCGTTCCCCGAACGGGCCGAATATGGTTTTGCGGGGCCCGATCCCCGATCGAGGCCTGATGAAAAATATACGCGTTCGGAATAGGCCGAACTATTCGCCGTTCGACTCGCACTTAAAATCGATCATTCTGGCCTTCTCTCCTCGCCGGGCGGAAGACCCCAAGCCCGTCAAGCCCTCCGCGAAGGACAAATGCCCGGTCTGCGGCATGTTCGTGGCCAAATACCCGGACTGGCTGGCCCAGGTGATCTTCAAGGACGGCTCGCATGCCCATTTCGACGGGGCCAAGGATATGTTCAAGTACCTTTTCAATCTGAAGAAATACAATCCTTCAAAGAAAGCGGAGGATATTCGGGCGATCTATGTGACCGATTATTACGACCTGTCCCCCATAAACGGGCGGGAAGCTTTTTACGTGATCGGGAGCGACATCTACGGCCCCATGGGCCGGGAGCTGATCCCCTTCCAGAAAGAAGCCGATGCCCGGGGGTTTATGAAAGACCATAAGGGAAAAACCCTGCTGAAGTTCAGGGAGGTGACCCCGGAAATCGTCAAGGGTCTGGATTAATGTCCATGCGCAAATCGACTGTTTTCCTGGTGTATATTTTCTCTAACATCATTCTTCTGGCGGCCCTGGGAGTGCATTCGTTGTACCAGAGGGAGAGCGCAGCTCCGTGGCTCGAAGAGAAGCGGGAAATGGTCAGGCGGCTTGACCTGACCGACCTGTGCCTCTTCACCGAGGCCAATTATACCCGGCACCTGACCCAGGCCGACGGACACGTGGCCTTCCAGGACCATCCGGTCTCCCTGGAACACTTCCCCTCCGGATCCTTGCTCCGACCTCCCTCCATGATGAATCGAACCCATGTCCGGCTGGATCGATAAACAGAAAAACATCCTGGACTTCACCTTTTCCTCCATCCTGCGGAGGAAGGGCAAGAATATCGCCCTGCTCCTGGTTTACACCCTCATCGTCTTCCTGCTGGCCTCGGTCATGTTCCTGACCTACTCCATCAAGAGGGAAGCGTCCACGATCCTGAAGGATTCCCCCGATATGATCGTCCAGAAGATTTCCGCCGGGAGGCACGACCCGATTCCCCTGAGCTACATGGAGAAGATCAAGGAGATCCGGGGGATTTCGTCGGTCAAGGGGAGGCTCTGGGGCTACTATTACGATCCTATTACCGGGGCCAATTACACGCTCATGGTGCCCGAGACAATTTCCCCACGGACCCGGGAAGATCGAGATCGGGCAGGGCGTCTCGCGGGTGAGGGCTACTTTCCCGGGCGATGCCCTGGATTTCAGGACCTGGGAAGGGAAGGTCATGAACCTGGAGGTGAAGAAGGTCTTCTCTCCCGAATCGGAACTGGTTTCCTCCGACCTGATCCTGATTTCCGAGGAGGATTTTCGGCTGCTCTTCGGGGGATCCGGGGATCGGGTGACCGACCTGGTCCTGCGGGTCAGGAACCCGAAGGAACTCCCCACCATCGCCGTGAAAATCGCCGAGCTCCTGCCGGACACCCGGATCATCCTGCGGGAGGAGATCCTGAGGACCTACGACGCCGTCTTCAGCTGGCGGGGAGGGATCCTGATCCTCATCCTGGCCGGGGCGGTCCTGGCCTTCATCATCCTGTCGTGGGACAAGGCCTCGGGTCTGAGCCAGGAGGAGAGAAAGGAGATCGGGATTCTCAAGGCCATCGGCTGGGAGACTTCGGACGTGATCCTCATGAAGTTCTGGGAGGGGATGGCGGTTTCCCTGTCGGCTTTCCTTGCCGGGATCATCCTGGCCTACGTCCACGTGTTTTTCGCTTCCTCGAGCCTTTTTGAGCCGGTGTTGAAAGGGCTGGGCGGTGCTGTACCCGCAGTTCAGGCTCGTTCCCTTTATCGATGCCTCCCAGGTGGTGGCGCTGTTCTTTCTCACCGTCGTCCCCTACACGGTCGCGACCCTCATCCCCTCCTGGAGAGCCGCCACCGTGGACCCGGATTCGGTGATGAGAGCATAATTTTCTTGTAGGGCGCGTTCCCCGATCGCGCCGGATGGTCCGTTGACGACGAACGTGTCGGTGAGCGCGTCGGGGATCAGGACGCTGAAAGTTTTTGTAGGGCCCGTTCGAGGACGGGCCGGACGATTTGTCGAATGGGTGTAGGGCGCGCTCCCCGAGCGCGCCGATTGGATTATATGCAAAACAACCTCAGATCCCGAAAATGCCTTCGCCTGAAAGGCTTTGATTATGGGAGCAAATCCCATGTCTATTTCGTCACCCTATGCACGGCCGATCGGCACCCTCTTTTTCTGGACAGCAAGATTGCTAAAACCATAGAAGAGGAAATGGAATTCAGGAGGGCAAAGAAAGAAATCAAGTTATTTTGTTATTGCATTATGCCGGATCATTTGCATTTATTGTTTTCTCTGACTGACGATTACCCCAAAAGAATGCAGGATTGGGTTTCGGCTTTTAAACGTTATACGGCGAAAAGAATCTTCGAATTGTATGAGGTTCGGCCATTGTGGCAGAAGAATTTTTATGATCGAATCGTGAGAAAAGAAGAATCGCTCTTGGAGATGGCAAAATACATTATCCATAATCCTGTTCGGAAGGGGATCGTATCGAACTGGGAATCGTATCCATATAGCAAAATGGTTGATCCTTTGCCCCTTTAGGGCGATCGGCCCGTTCGGGGACCGGGCCCTACATTTGGGAACCACCGGCGCGTTCGGGGACCGCGCCCTACAAATTGGAGATACCCGGCCCGTTCGCCGGCAAAGGATGGCCCGTTCCCCGAACGGGCCGAGAAAATAACCGGCCCGATCCCCCGATCGGCGCCATATATGGGTTGTATATGGGTTGATGTAGGGCCCGATCCCCGATCGGGCCGATAGATGATCGCCATGATTCAATTAGCTAATGTAAAAAAAATCTTCAACCTCGGCCGGCCCAACGAGTTTGTGGCCCTGCAGGGCATCAGCCTTTCGATTGAGGCCAACAAGATGACCGTCTTCAAGGGCCCCAGCGGCTCGGGGAAGACGACCCTTCTCAGCCTGATCGGGTGCATGGCCCGGCCTACCTCAGGGCGGATCCACCTCTTGGACCGGGAAATCACCAGCCTGCCCGAGAGGTTCCTCACCGAGATCCGGCGGAAGACCTTCGGGTTCATCTTCCAGCAGTACAACCTGATCCAGGGGGTCACCGCCCTGGAGAACGTGATGGTCCCGGCCTATCCTTCGGGGGAGAAATTTTCCGCCCTGAAGAAAAGGGCCATGGATCTTCTTGACCTCTTCAATATCTCTTCCAAGGCCGACTCCCAGGTGGAAAGGCTTTCCGGCGGAGAAATGCAGCGAGTGGCCATCGCCCGGGCCCTGATGAACAATCCCCAGGTGGTCATCGCCGACGAGCCCACCGCCCACCTCGACACCCCCCTGTCCAAAGAGTTCATGGAAATCATGGGCCGCCTGAAGGAAAGCTCCAAGACCGTCCTGATCGCCAGCCACGACCCCGTCGTGTCCGAATCGCCGCTGGTCGATTGGGTGTGGAACCTGCGGGACGGAAAGATCGAGGGTGAGGCCGGATGATCTTTCATCCCCTGGTCATTGCCCTCTACGTCTCCTCCGCGCTCATCGCCTTCATGGTCCTGTACGCGGCCTATTTCGGCGTCCAGATCCTGCGGAAGTGGGACCTGAAAAGCGGAAGCGAGCTGCAGCTGGCCCTGGAGAGGAGAACCTACCTCATCTCCACCCTCCTGGCCTACGGTTTCGGCGTCCAGCTGCTCTCCCTGTTTCTGTTCGCCTTCACCGCCGATCAGCTCCACCCTTTCTTCGTGGGGGCCATGTGCGCCGCCGGGACGCTCTACGTGAACGCCTACGGCTATCCCGCCCTCATCCTGAAAATCGTCAATTTTCTGCTGGCCGGCCTCTGGCTGCTGGTGAATTATGTGGACAACCGGGGATATGACTATCCCCTCATCCGCAAGAAAGTATTTCTTTCTCCTGATCATCGCTCCGCTCATCGTTTTGGAGGTGATCCTGCAGGCCAATTATTTCCTCCGTCTCCGCCCCGACATCATCACCTCCTGCTGCGGGACCCTTTTCAGCATCGGGGAAAAGAGCCTGGTTTCGGAAATCGTCGCCCTCCCCAGCGCTCCCATGAAGATCGTTTTTTATGGGAGCATGGCGCTGACCTTCGCCGCCGGGATCGTTTTTTACCGGCAGGGAAGGGGAGGGTACTTCTTTTCGCTGATGAGCGCGGTGACTTTCGTGGTCTCCATCCTGTCCATCCTATCCTTCATCTCCCTCTATTTCTACGAACTGCCCACCCACCACTGCCCCTTTTGCATCCTCCAGGGAGAATACGGGTATGTCGGTTACCCCCTCTACATCGCCCTGTTCGGGGCAGGGATCACCGGGATGGGGGTCGGAGTGCTGATGCCCTTCCGGAGTGTCCAGAGCCTTGCCGGGATCATTCCTGCCTTCCAGAAGAGGCTTGTCCTCATCTCCTTGGTTCTGTTGATTCTATTTGTGGGGATTGTGACCTACCGGATGGTCTTTACGGATTTTATTCTTGGGTAGATTCTCGGCCCGTTCGGCGAACGGGCCCTCAGGATGATGGTGACCTTCGGAAATGTGTTGGCCTTTTTAGGCATGGTGCTGGGGACCTCGCCAATTATTTCATTCGCGGCGTGCGAGGATCTTGTAGGGCCCGATCCCCGATCGGGCCGCTAACGCGTCTTTATTCCTTCCCTCGGTATGTCTGGCCGTCAATTTTTTCAATGAACAAATTATCCGCCCCTGTTGTTCGACGCCCTTCGATGGTTACTGTTTTCTTACTCTTGAACAATTCTTCCAGTATCTTGGGCTCCTGATTTACAATAAAATATGTCCTGGGAGGATCCTCGCCGATTACAACGTAATCATTGAATTATTCCAGTAATCAATTTTGCCCTTAACGGTGAATGTAGGGCCTTCCGGTGTCACGCTCGCAGCCCCTGGAGCCTGGACTGACCGCTGGGCACACCCGGCAAGGGCGAAAAAAGAGATTGCCGTTAAAACCAGAACGATATGCCTGAAATTCCAACGTTTCATTTTATGCTCTTGCCTGCCTCATTTAGCCGTCGCCTCGTTAGGGGATATTCCCTCATTTGTCTTACCCAGCCCTTCGTTCGCAACGGGATCGGCGCCGCTCGATTTTTTTCATCCGGGTTCATCCGCGTCAGCCCGCCATTCTTTTCCGTCGCGTATCGGTGACTGCGCTCCTACATTATTCCGCCGACGAGTTCACTGGGCTAGTTGGACTTTCAGATCCCCGATAGCCATGCGGAAGCCGTTTTTTCAAATCAAAATTCCATTTCCAAATCTGGTAAACGGCCGGGTAAATCAAAAGCTCCAGCAGGAAGGAGGTAAAGATCCCCCCGACCAGCGGGGCGGCGATCCGTTTCATCACGTCCGCACCGGTGCCCGTCGACCAGAGGATGGGAATGAGGCCGAGAAACATGGTGGCCACGGTCATGAATTTGGGCCGGAGGCGCTTGACCGCACCGTAGCGGATGACCTCCTGCAAATCGGCCAGGCTTTTCAGGCGCCCCTCCTTCTTGGCCTGCTCGTAGGCCAGGTCCAGGTAGAGGAGCATGAAGACCCCGGTCTCCGCGTCCACTCCCAGCAGGGCGATCAGGCCTACCCAGACCCCGATGCTCATATTGTAGCCGAGGGCGTAGAGGAACCAGAAGGCCCCGATGGCGGAGAAAGGCACGGCCAGGAGAATAATAAGGGTTTTGACCATGGAGCGCGTGTTCAGGTAGAGAAGGAAACAGGATGAGGAAGAGGGTCAGGGGCAATACGACCGTGAGCCGTTCCTTGGCCCGAGCCATGCCCTCGTACTGGCCGCTCCAGGAGATGGCATAGCCAGGGGGGACCTTCACTTTTTCCTTGAGCAGGCGCCCCGCTTCCTCGATGTACCCGTTCGGGTCGCGGCCGGCAATGTCCACGTAAACGTAGCCGGTGAGCAGCCCGTCCTCGTTGCGGATCATGGCCGGGCCGCTGACCGTCCGGATGGTGGCGAGCTGGGAAAGGGGAATCTGCTTCTGCCCTCCCGAGGCAGGCACCAGGACCCGTCCCAGGGCCCCGTAGTCCGACCGGAAGTCGCGCATGTAGCGCACGTTGACCGGGTACCGCTCCCGCCCTTCCACGGTGGTGGTCACGTTTTCCCCGCCGATGGCCTTCTCGATCACCGCCTGGGCCTCTTCCACGCTCAAATTGTAGCGGGCCAGCTCTTCCCGGTTCCACTCGAAATCCAGGAAATAGCCGCTGCCGGTGCGTTCGGCGAAGACGCTGCGGGTTCCCTTCACCGAAGGGAGAACGGATTCGATCCGCGCCCCGATCTCCTCGATGGTGTCCAGATCCCCGCCCGAGATCTTGAGGCCCACGGGGGTGCGCATGCCCGTGCTCAGCATGTCGATCCGCCCCTTGATGGGCATGGTCCAGGCATTGGCCAGCCCGGGGATACTGAGAGCCTCGTTCATCTCGCTGATCAGCTGCTCCTGGGAGATATGGTCCGGGGTGATGTGCCGGAAGACGGATTTGGCCCATTCGGGGGCCCAGGAAGTGTACCAGGTTTTCGTCTTGCGCCACTCGGACTTGGGCTTCAGGATGACCACCGTCTCCAGCATGGAGAGAGGCGCGGGGTCGGTCGAGGTCTCGGCCCGGCCGGCCTTGCCCAGCACGGACTTCACCTCCGGGAATCCCTTGATGATCCGGTCCGTGACCTGGAGAACCTTCTGCGCTTCGGTGATGGAGATGCCCGGCATGGTGGTGGGCATGTAGAGAAGGGACCCTTCCTCCAGGGGCGGCATGAACTCCGAGCCCAGCTTGTAATAGATGGGAACCGTGGCGATCATCGGAGACGACGGCCAAGGCGATCACCACCCACTTCCAGCGCAGGGACCACATGGCGATCGGGATCGTACATCCGAATCAGGAAACGGCTGATGGGATGCTTGTCTTCCGATTGGATGGTTCCCACAAAGGCGGCATTGGCCGCCCGGCAGAGCCAGGAGGGGCGGAAGCTGAAATTCTTCATGTGGGTGAAGAGCAGCCGTAGGGCCGGGTCCAGGGTGATGGCCATTACGGCCGCGATGATCATGGCCAGGGTCTTGGTGTAGGCCAGGGGCTTGAACATGCGGCCTTCCTCGCCCTCCAGGGTAAGGATGGGGAGGAAGGAGACGGCGATCACCAGGAGGGCGAAGAAACTCGGGCCGGCGACCTGCTTCACGGCGCGGATGACCACGGACCGGTAATCCTCCTGGCGGTCTGTCCGGTCCCACAGCTCCAGGTTCTTGTGAGTCTGCTCGACCACTACGATGGCGGCGTCCACCATGGCCCCGATGGCGATGGCGATCCCCCCCAGGGACATGATGTTGGCCGTGACCCCCAGCATGCGGAAAGGGATGAAAGACAGCAGGATAACCACGGGGAGGGTGATGACCGGAATGAGGGCGCTGGGAATGTGCCACAGGAAGATGAATACCACCAAGGCCACGATGATGAGCACTTCGATGACCGTGGATTTCAGGTTGTCGATGGAGCGAAGGATCAGGTCGGAACGGTCGTAGATGGGAACGATCTTCACCCCCGGCGGAAGGCCGGGTTCGATCTCCTTGATCTTCGCCTTGACCCGTTCGATGACGTCGAGGGCGTTCTGCCCGTGGCGCATGACCACGATGCCGGAGACCACGTCGCCCTTGCCGTCCAGGTCGGAAACACCGCGGCGCAGGTCAGGCCCGACACCCACATTGCCAAGGTCCTTGATGCGGATGGGGGTTCCGGTCTCGCTGGCCGAGACCACGATGTTCTCCAGGTCTTTAAGGGACTTGAGGTACCCCCGCCCCCGGACATTGTATTCCGTCCCGCCAAACTCGAGAAGGCGGCCGGCCGATTCGTAGTTGCCGCTGCGCACGGCTTCCACCACGCGGTTGATGGAGATGCCATAGGCCTGCAGGCGGTTGGGGTCCAGGTTCACCTGGTACTGCTTCCCGAACCCGCCGACGGGCGCAACCTCGGCCACTCCCGGGACGGCCTTCAGGTAATATTTCAGATACCAGTCCTGGTAGGAACGCAGGTCGGCCAGGCTGTGCTTGCCGGTCTCGTCCACCAGCACGTACTGGAAGATCCAGCCCAGGGGGGTGGCATCCGGCCCCATCTCCGCTCTCACCCCCTGGGGCAGGCGGGGCAAGACCGAGGAAAGGTATTCCTGGGTGCGCGACCTGGCCCAGTAGATGTCCGTGCCGTCCTCGAAGATGACGTAGACGTAGGAATAGCCGAAATCGGAGAAGCCGCGGACGGCCTTGACGCGGGGGGCTCCCACCATGGCGGACACGATGGGGTAGGTCACCTGGTCTTCGATGATGTCCGGGCTGCGGTCCCAGCGGGAGAAGATGATCACCTGGGTGTCGCTCAGGTCCGGGATGGCGTCCAGGGCCACGTTCCTCATGGACCACCACCCGGCCACGCAGGCCGCGGCCACCAGGGCGAAGACGATGAACTTGTTTTCTACGGAAAAATCAATGATCCGGTTGATCATAAGTCATCTGTAGGGCGCGTTCCCCGAACGCGCCGGTGAATGGCGTAATCGGGGATCACGCCCTACATAATACCGGTGCAATGATGTAGGGCCCATTCCCCGAATGGGCCGATGCGATTATTAACGGCGCGTTCGGGGAACGCGCCCTACATTTTTCTTATCGCGGGTTGGTTAGGAACCCTGTAGGGCCCGATCCCCGATCGGGCCGGATGGCTTATTTTCCCTTAATGGCGTATCTTTCCGGTTCTTTCTCGAATTTCTGCTTGCACTCTTCGGAGTGGAAATAGTAGGTCTTTCCCCCATGGCTGGCTTTCAACCCGGCCTTTTCCGCCTTCCTCATGGCCACATCAAGGCCACACACCGGATCCTTGCTGAGAGTAGTATACATCCCCTGTGCAGCCAGCTCCAGCTTGCTCTCGGAGTCGATGAGGAAAGTGCCGGAAGTGACGATCCTTTCCCCGGACTCGAGCCCCTTTGTAATCTCGACCCTGTTGCCGATTCGCCACCCAGTCTCCACCTCCCGGGGTTCAAAAAATCCATTGCCCAGGTCCACAAAGACTGTTTTCTTGAGGCCAGAATCGAGGATCGCGTCAGACGGAACAGTGATTGTTGGCGGAAGGGCGACGGGAAGTTCCACATCAACAAACATTTCGGGACGGAGCAAGAAATCCGGATTTTCTGTCTCAAGCCGTACTTTGAGAGTCCGAGTGGCGGGGTCGAAGATGGGGAGCACCTCGCTGACGCTGGCAGAAAATGTCTTCTTCTGAGTGGGCATTGATGCCCGGGCTTTTGCCCCTGGTTTGAAGTATTGTGCTTCCTTCTCGAAAATGTCCCCCAGGATCCAGACCCGGTTCAGGTCTGCAATCCTGTAAAGCTCCGTTCCGGACCCGACCCACTGGTTGAGAGTGGCATTGCGCGAGAGGATAAATCCGTTTGCCGGCGATACTACATCTGCCAGTTCATCGATTTTCCGGGTGCGCGCCATCTTGGCGATCTGCGCGTCCGAGACCCCCAAATTCTGGAGGGCTTCCACGGCCTGCCGGATCTGATTTTCGATTACAGCCGTCTGGGCAGGCGCATCCGGTTTGCTCTGGCGGGTTCGGTCCAGGGTGTTTAGGGCATACATGTATGATGCGGCGGCGCTGAGGAAGTTGGTCGTGTAAAAAGCAAGCAGAGGCTCGTCTTTCTTTACGATGCTGCCGGTTGTAGGCGGATAGACCTTCCGGATCCAGAGTTCGCTCGATGAAGTAATTCGGTAGGTTCTATTTTCATCAGGCACAATCCTGCCGAGCAACCGGATGGTATGATTTACCGCTTTTTTCTCTACTTCCCCTGTCCGCACACCGATCAACTGCTGTTTCTCGGGGGCGATTTTCACGGTACCGATAGGAAGAGATGAAGTGTCAGTGTCGGTGATAGTGCCGGTGTCACTGACGGTGTTGGGTATCTTGTCGGCGTTAACCGCCAGTGATTTACTACCTGAAGGATTAAACTTCCCCTCTTCTCGCTGACTGTACCAGGAACCCACCAGGAAGGATCCAACTACCAGCAAAATAATAGAAATCGCATAAATGGGTTTTTTCATATCAGCCATTATACAAGAAATCGACACGGGATTAAAGCCGGTTGGCGATTATCTCTCTGCCGGAACTTCCCTGTTTTAAAGAGAACCCGGCGATAAGCACCGGGTTCTGTGAGTTTGATGAAGTTTTCGAAAAGGCTCACACGCTTATACTGCCACAAGGGGTCTCATCATGTCGTGCTCCTCGTGCTCGAGGATGTGGCAGTGCCAGACGTATTCGTCAGCATTGATGCCGTATGAGGCAAAGAGCCTCGGGCTGACGGGCAACACGCTGGTGAAAGACCCAGCGGCTCCTGTTGGGGCCACAATTACATTTCTGGTTATAGCACCCGCGCCGTCAACAAGTGGGGCTTCCACAAGCACAGCCACGACAGTAACCTCTCCCGGCGGGCACTTGAAGGTTTCCTTCCAGCCGATCTCGTAAGGTTCGGGGCCGCGCCCCGGTCCGATGAATACCGGCGTGCCCTGGAAATTCTGAACCTTGAAGGGCTGCCTCCTCAGCACCATGACGTTGAAGAGGTGGGTATGCATCGGATGGGTGTCTGCCGTGAGGTTGAAGACGTTCCAAATCTCGACGGTCCTGTAGGTTACATTTTCCGTCGGCGCGTCAAAGGCGTAGTTGCGGCCGAAGCCTCCGCCCTTGACCTTCACGGTCGTTCCAATCTCCTGTATGAGCCGTCCGAATGGATCGAAGGCCTCGTTCAAGGTGAGGTTTCTTACCCCTGCAAAGGAATACTGGACACCCGCGACGGTGTAATTTGCGCCAAGCGTCTGGTTTTGCAGTGTACGCCCGCCGTTTACCGGGTCAGGCCCCACGGGAAGAAATTCAGTCGTTGGCGCCATTGTTCCCGGCAATGATACTGCTGAAGCGGGTCCGGCGACAACACTGAACCGCATGATGGTCCTCGTATTCGGGCCCTGTCCTGGCTGAGGCTGCACCGGGTTCAGAGGGTTCCCCGGGTAGTAGTCAAAACCCGGGTTTCCAAGCGGATAAGGAGTTTGCGCATCGCTGTAAAGGAGGACATTCTGGCCAACTGGAATGCTGCTGAAGTCGACAATTACATCAAATCTCTCACCCGGTCCGATGAGAAGCGGGCTCGGGGTAATTGGGTTCCCATTTTGGATCGCCAAAACAGGCGCCGGCAGGTATCCGCCCTCCGAGCCAATGATCCACACGTTTACTGGGGCCAGCGTCGGGTTCAAATAGCCGCCTTGGGGTTCACCAGTACTCCCGGTTTCAAGGACAAATCGCAGATCCAGGAATCGGGTGTTGCAGGCATTGAGCCAGCGGAACCTTTGGGCTCCCGCCGTTACTGCATGGAAGGGGAAGATGTGGCCGTTTACCAGCATCGTGTCTCCTGCCATTTCAGGAACGGCGGAGGGTATGGGAGCTTTGCCTCTGCCCTGGAGCTTCCAGATTGCCGGCTCATAGATGTAAGGATACCACAGGTCGCCGGGCTGTGCGCCGATAACGCCGCCGCCTACCGGAGGAGCTGCTGCATAGTTAGGATCGCTTGCCGGGTCCCAGATCACCTTGTCCTGGAAGGCCAGGTATTGTGGATCGGGCAGATTAAGTAAGGCCTCAAAGGCCGTGTCTAAAATGATATAGGCGGACGCGAGACCGGCATAGGCGTTGGTGCGCGTGATTCCGATGGCATGGTCGTGGTACCACATGAGCCTTGCGCTCTGGTTGTTCGGGTAGTAATAGTCGTTAGTAAGGGGGAGTCCGGTGGCTGTGGAATTGTGGAGCCAACCGCCGGGTGGCACGGAGGAGCCAAGGATCCCACCGGGCGCGAACCAGTGGAACGGGCCGCCGTCGCTCGTCCATGGGACGAGTCCGCCGTGGAGGTGCACTGCTATCCGGTCCTGACGGTTGCCGCCGTTACCCGGCGAGGGAATCGTGGGATCGAAAGGAAGCATATGGGTTGCCGGGAGCGTGTTCGTGAACTTGATGCGAACAGGTGTGCCTTTGGTTGCCCCGATAAAGCCTCCAAGGTGTTTGAAAGTTCCCCCAGTGGTGTTCTTGTACCCGTAAAAGCGGGTTCCTCCATTTGTATTGTAACCAGGGAATATCGCATCCAGTCCCGAATGGATAACCTGTCTGAACGCTCCTGCCGTTATCTCATAATAGTCAACGTTAACGTAAGGGGTTCCAACTGTAGTGGCTTGTGGGATGTCTGGTCCAAATAGGGGCAGTGGGTCTACGAATTTCGCCAGCCCAGGGCTTACTGCGTAGGCGTGAGCCGAGCGGACGCCGAACTTTAGCGGCAAGGAAAGCGCTATTCCTGTTGCCGCAGCTCCTTTCATAAATTGTCGCCTGGTGATCTTCATTTGCTGCTCCTTTCTTGCTGGTCAGCTTTGTCGATTCAGAATTCTTGTCTTTCTTTCACCGGACGCTGCTTCCTGCAATCGGTCCGGCCTCTTGCCTTTCTCTTTCGCTCCCTTTCTCACCCCCTTTTCTCTTCTATCCGGCGCGTTTTGGAATCGCGCCCTACATTTTGCGGAATGCATCGGCCCATTCGGGGAATGGAGCCTATCGGCTCGGCCCGATCGGGGATCGGGCCCTACATTCATTTTGGGGTCAGGCTTTCAGCGTTACCCGTCTCCTTGGGCGGTTCTATTTGCGGCTTTTCTTGCATGGCTCCTCTTAAAGCCGCGGATGGCCTGACCCAAACCCTTTCCCATTTCCGGGAGGCGCTTGGCGCCGAAGATCAGAAACACGATCGCGAAGATTATGATCAGCTCTTGATGACCGATTCCGAACATGAAGGGTACCTCTTAAGAACCTTTTATCGGTGCGTTCGGGGAACGCACCCTACATTTCGGCTTATATCGGCCCGTTCGGGGAACGGGCGCCTACGGGGGGACAAAATCGGGGTATTTCAACAACGAAGGATGGTGGCTTGTTGACTGGAAGACAAGGTGAGAATGAGCTGTGATGAAGCCTGCTGAAGAGGATTATTTGCCAGAGGAGGAATCACAAAAAAAGAAGCATTCAAAAGGTCAAAATGCTGGAATTTACTTTCTCGATTTGCCATCAGGTTTTGATGGTGAAGATTTTCAAGAATTGGAGTGGAAAAAAGAATTTCAGTTTCTATGAAATCCTGGTATTCATGGAGCGCGGGGCAAACGATGAGATGCAGTAAAAAGGAGAGCAAAAGAAATTTTCGTATGCCATGATTCCTTCTCGCCATTATTATTTTTCCCCAAAAGGAATGATCATTACTCGCTGCCAGTTTCTGTGTTCTCACCCAATTTTATAAAGATAACATTGCTCATTGTCGAAAACATAATATTCTCTCTAATTTCTATTCTCCATGATTAACATCATGAACTCAATGGGGGGAAATATGTATTCTTGCTCTTTTTCTAATGTATGGAATTGGGGCCGTAAAATCGTATCCAGTCGAAGAGAAAAGTTTTAGCTTTACACTTCTGCTGGAACCTGGTTCTAAAGAAAAACAGAACCGAGACTGCTGAAATTTAATCCTCAGAAACCATAAGCAAAAAAAATACCAAAAAGCATTTGCTGAGTTCTTCAATAAATTTGAATAATTAAGCCTTGATAAGCGGTTTACTGTAAACCTTTTTCTGTTAAGGATTCTTACACCAAAAAATTTTCTTCACTGGAATGCAAAATAAAAAATAATTAAAGCCAAAGCTTATCGAAACTCCAGAAGAGGCATAAGAATTGTTAGGGATCCCGACTTTTGTTAACGCAACTATGAAATGGTATGGGAAACGATTTCGCTTGAAAAATCTGGCCTATCTGCTTATCCTGGCTTTCAAAAATGACCTGCCCCCTTTCCATATAGCAAAAAATATTCCACATTCAGTGATTGAGCCATCAAAGAAATTTCAACGTAATGTCAATACAGTTAAAAAGAAGTCCCCGGTGAGCTGTACTTCTCGGAGCAAGATTATGTATCGCGGGAGAGGATGAATTCCACCGGGACAGGAATTTTTCCTGTCCTGGGGAATGAAGAACGGGGATGGAAAATGGAATTGAGTTGGGAGGTGCTAGAGGCAGGATGAGGCAAGCAATCATGCTGACAGGATTCCCTTCTACGATTGAACATAGTACTACTTCTGGCGAATCCGGGAGAATCGGCATATAATGAAAACAGGAAGGCGTTAAATCAGAGCAGGAGGGAAAGGGAACGGTATGGGAACGGCAAAAAAGCTGGAGATTTTTTCGGATTACATATGACCCTGGTGTTATTTCAGTACCGGGCGTATTGAAAAATTGAAGGAGAACTTTGAGATTGAAGTTCAATGGAGGGCTTTCCCCCTGCACCCGGAGACTCCCGAGGATGGGCGCACCCTGGAGGAGCTCTTTGCCGGGCGGAACATGGATATCCCGGCCATGCTGGAGCGGTTGAAGAAAGCGGCCGATGACCTCGGCCTCCCCTGGGGAACGCGGAAGATGACTTTCAACAGCCGGCTCGCCCAGGAGATGGGCAAGTGGGCGGAGGAGAAGGGGAAGGGGGACGAGTTCCACGAGGCGGTCTTCAGGGCCTACTTTGTGGACGGGAAGAATATCGCCAAGAAGGACGTGTTGCTCGAACTGGCGAAAAAAGTCGGGACTGCCGGTGAAGGAGGCGAGGGAAGTCCTGGAATCAGGGAGCTTCAAGGAAGCGGTGGATGAGGATTGGAAGCTTTCCATGAAGTGGGGGGTAACCGCGGTGCCCACGTTTGTGATCGATGGCCACGCGGTTGTGGGGGCGCAGCCCTACGAGGTGCTCGAGGAGTTCCTGAAAAATAACGGAATCAAAAAGCGAGCGTCACGCCAAAGGCGTGACTCGAGGAGGGTTACGCCGAAGGCGTAACTTGAGGAGCGCCCCGCCAAGGGCGTGGCTTGAGGAGCGGCCTTTCAGGCCTTGAGGACCGCCATGCCGACAGCATGGCTTAAGGACCGTCAAGCCTTCGGCTTGACTCAAGGAGCGCTTCGCTTGAGGCAAAAGCCTCCAATACATAGCGCCTCATGTGGATTCCGGAATGAAAGGGAGCCCTCAGCAGCTAATATTCTTCAAAAAATTTTTCCAACTTGTTCCGGTCGTTGGCGGAGAGGTCGGTGAACTTCACCCCCGACCGGAAACTCCCGTCTTTCTCCCTGCCGGCCACCCAGACAACCTGGGAATTGACCTTGATGGTCTCTACGGTCTTGCCCACGTAAACAAAGATCGCCAGCTCGATCGACTGACCGACGTCCAGTTTTTCGGGAATATTCAACAAGACTCCGTCGGGGCTCAGGTCGGAGGTATGGCCCAGGCGGGGGGTCTGCGGATTCGTGGCGTAATATTCAACGGGAAGATGTAAAAGGGCCCGGGGATGCTTCCTGCCGTCAGGCTGGTCCGGGTCCTTTGATTTTCTCCTCCATTCCGTTCTTCTGCGCATTATGTTCCCCTGATTTTCTCCGTGGGCAGATTGCTGAATGTTTTGCCATCCGCCAATCGAGATAGCAAACTGAATGCCAACGAAGCGGATCGAATTTTATTCAAGATTTTTTAATGAGTCTCTCCAATTTTGACCGGCAGCGGAACCGCATTGACAAATTTGGGCAGGCAGAGACGATCCTATTTAGCAGATTTATTTCCAATCTGCAAGCAAAAATTCAGCCTCCATTCCCCCGTCCTTTCCCTTTTCTTCAAAAGGGGGGTGGGGAGGAGATGGGGTTGTCGCGCTCTGACGCCGGGGCGGGATTCATCGCCATGATCCAGGGGGATCATGGCCTCATTTCATCCTTCCGTCCAGAATGCTTTTCTCTCCTCCGGGGGGGGTGTAAATCCAGAACATGCGGAGGGGAATCCGGCCGGTGTTCTTGATCTGATGGGGGATTTGAGGTTTCAGGAAGATCACCGTCTCCGGTTCCACGGCCTGACTTTCATCTCCCACCCGTACCTCGCCCTGACCGGAAACGATGATCCAGGTTTCATGCTCCCTTTCGTGGCTGTGGAAGCTGCTGGATTCTCCCGGGGGAAGGATGGTCATTCCGATGGCCAAACCCTCCACGTCTCCTTGCAGGCTGGGCGAGAGGAGGACCTTCAGCTCCCGGGGGTGAGGGGGAGGAGTGAGATACCCTTTGGCTTCACTTGGCCTGGCGATGATCATGTTTCCCTCCTTGCGGCTTTCAGGAAGTGCATTTTCTGGCCGACGAGTTCCAGCGCTTCCAAAAGGGCGATATTGACGGGATATTTTTCCTGCCCCAGGTGGGGATGAATCATGGCGACTTTTCGGGAAAAATCGGGCATGAGGGGAAAGGGAAGGTCTTCCCGGATTCTTTTGTCCACTCGCTCGGCGATCCCCGAATGCAACTCTTTCAGGGGTACACACAGGGCGATAAAGGGCTTGCCGTTCTTATCCACGGTTGCGGAAAACCCGAAGAGACGACAGATGAGCGGCCGAAAGCGGTAATAGCTGCATCCGCCCGAAAGCTCATCTGGGGGATTGGGATTCAACAAGATGCACGGCGCCTCCGGGTGAATCCCTTCCAGTTTCTCCAAAATCTCTTGCGCCCGGCCCTCCTGCCAGAAATGAAGGCTCAACGGGAGCATCTCGAAAATGGAGGCTTCCACGAATTTGGCCGTGGCGCAGCAAAAGGTGCACCTCCGGAGGCATTCAATCCCGGCGCCCCTCTTGAAGTCGGCGATCTGTCGCTCCAGGTCGGCGTAGACCTCGAAGAGTCGATCGAGCCCGGGGAAGCAGACCTCCGACCTAAGGCCGCCGGTGTTTTCTTTATGTTGATCATTCATGGGAAAATAAGACCCTTTGGTTCCGTCATTCCTGACCATCCCCTCCGCTCTTTCTTCATGGTGGGGGAGACCAGTCCTTTCATCATCATATTAAAACCTCCTAACCAGGCTATGCCAGTGCAGCCTTACTCCTTCATATTGGAAGATGGACGCTGGAAATTCAACGGTAAAATGTCGGAACGAAAAACGAGGGGGAATCGGGCAAACGCAGTAATCCGGGAACGAAAAGGGGGATTTTAATTTCCTTAAGGTAAATCCCCGGCTCTGCCGGGCGACTATTAGCATTTGACATTTCCGGGATGCTTGAGTTGTGGCCCGGGGGCAAGGACCTCTTGGGCAAAAAGCATCGGCCGGGCTGGCCCTCTTCTTGGAGGCTTCGACCGGCTTCCGCAGAATGCGGCGGGCTGATCGGGCGACCGGCCGGTCGCCCCTAGCCGGAGATAACCCCTTCATCGGAGGTTCAAACGGTTGGCCCGCCCGGTCCATGAAATGGAAGCTGCCTCATGATTTTTGCCCAAGAGGTCCTTGCCCCCGGGCCTGGCATCCGCCCGAAGGCCACCTGTAGGTGAAGCCCATTTCAATCCGCTTTGAGCGGTTCACTGTTTTTCATGCCTCCGGCACTGCCGGAGGTCATGATTACTTCAGGGAGATGATCTCCGCCGCGCCGTTCAGGGAGTCGATGAAGAGGAGGCGGTTGCGCAATGGGCGGCCCAGGCCGGTGAGGACCTTGATGGCTTCCTGGACCTGGAGGGAGGCGATGGTGGAGACGATCCCGGCCAGGTTTCCCAGCTCCACTTCGACCCCTTTTTCGGGGGTATTCCGGGGGTCCCCGTAGAAGGCGCGGAATCCGATGTCTTCCGGGTAGATGGTCGTGACCTGCCCGGTAAACCCGGCGACGGCTCCGTGGACCAGCGGGACCCCGGCGTCCCGGCAGGCTTTTTCCAGCCGGAAGCGGGAGGGCATGTTATCCAGGGCGTCGATGGCCGCCTGAACTCCCCTGATGAGGGTGGAGAGTTCCTTTTCGGCCACGAACCCTTCGAACACCTCCACTTCGGTGGCGGCATTAATCTTGGCCATCTCCGCCTGAGCGACCCGGACCTTTTTCGAACCCAAGTTGGACTCCAGGGAGAAAGCCTGGCGGTTGAGGTTGGACTCGCTGAAGGAGTCGCCGTCGGCAATGACCAGGCTTCCCAGGCCCATGCGCGCCAGGAGCAGGGCGATGGTCCCCCCCAACCCGCCCGCACCGATGAGCAGGGCTTTTGCCTGGAGGAGCCTTTTCTGCCCGGCAACCCCCAGGGATCCCGCGTTCCGCAGGTAACGCCGGGGCCAGACTTCCAGGTCCAGGGCGGCGATTTCCACGGCCCGCCGGGAGAGGCCGAAAGACGAGGCAAGGGAGTCCCGATCCTGAAGGGAGATGGTGGACACGGCCTTTTGGTCGGGGGCCAGAACCGGTTTCGCGGATTTCAGGATTTGGTCTTGGAGGCTCATAAGAATCGTTACTGGTTACTCGTTACTGGTTATTCGTTACCCCTTGCTGGTAGGTCGGGTGGGGTTTTCGGTTTTCAGCACGAGTAACGAGTAACGAATAACGGAATCGTAACCCCTTTTTATTGCGGCGTCCAGATCACCGCCAGGATCTTCGTGGGGATGTCGCGGTGGCACTGGACCTTGTGGGGGATGGTGGAGTCGTAGTAGATGCTGTCTCCGGGGTGGAGGACATCTTTGTGGCCTCCCAGGATGACTTCCATCTCCCCTTCCAGGATGAAGATGAATTCCTCCCCGTCATGGGTGGAGAGCTTTTCGCTCTTCACCGTGGCCGGCTCCAGGGTGACCAGAAAAGGCTCCATCTGCCGGTCCTTCTTGTCAAACCCCAGGCTCTCGTAGGAATAGCCGTAGCTGACCCCTTCTTTGGAAGCATAGCGGGAGATGTGCTTTCGTTCGTCCCTACGCACGATGGCGTAGGATTCCCGGGGCTCTTCCCCGAAGAACGTTCCCACTTTCACCTCGAGCGCCTTGGCGATCTTGATCAGCGCCCCCAGAGGAGGGGAAATCAAATGGTTTTCCACCTGGGAAAGGAGAGCGGAGGTGTAGCCGGTGCGGTTGGCCATGTCCTGCAGGGAGAGACCTTTCTTCTCCCGGAGCTCGCGGACCTTTTCTCCGATTCGCAGATCTTCGGATTCCTTCTCCTCTTCCATAGAATTACTCCTTCCCGGGCTTGGGCTTACCCGGGTATTTGGAAAGAAGCATCCAGGCGTATTCGGCCCCCTTGCGGATGGCTTCCGTGTTGGCCGGGAGCAGGTGGTGGTGACGTTCATCGAAGATCCGGGGCAGGGCGGAGATCAGCGTATCGAGACTCACGACCCGGGTCTTCTCCACAAAGGCCCCGATGATGATCATGTTGGCCAGCCGGTCATTTTTCAGCTCCTTGGCGAGATCATTGGCCGGAACCGGAAGGACGTCCAGGTCGTTGCGGGATACTTCCCTCGGTTCCACCAGGGAGCTGTTCAAAAGGAGAAAGCCGTGGGGTTTGATGCGGGGGCCGTACTTGAGAAGAGAGGGCTTGCTCAGGATGATGCACGACTGAGGGGCGCCCACGACGGGGGACCCGATTTCCTCGGAGGAGATGACCACGGTGCAGTCCGCCTGCCCTCCCCGCTTCTCCACTCCGTAGATCGGAAGATAGGTAACGTTCAGATTCTCCAGGAAGGCGGCCTGGGCGAGGAGATTTCCGATGACCATGATTCCCTGGCCGCCCACTCCTCCCATGATGATTTCCTGATGCATATACACTCCGCTTACAAATTCGGAGTTACGGATATGTCGGAGTGTCGGTAATGATAAAACTAACGAAGTTACAAGCGTCGATTCCTGACATTCCGCAATCCGCCAATCCGCATTTTTAAAAATGGTCGCTCCCCTTCCGCTCCTTGAAGACTCCCAGGGGGAAATAGGGGATGAGTTCCTTTTCCACCCGCTCGTTGGCCTTGATGGGATTCAGGCCCCAGTTGGTCGGGCAGGCGGAAAGCAGTTCCACAAAGGTAAAGCCCATATCGTTCATCTGCATTTCAAAGGCCTGGCGCACAGCCTTCTTGGCCTTCATCAGGTTGGCCGGGGTATTCAAAGCCACCCGGGCGGAGAAGGCAGTTCCCTCGAGGGTGGCCAGCATTTCAGCCATCCGGATGGGATATCCGTCCTGATTGAAATCCCGCCCGTAGGGTGAAGTCGTGGTCTGCTGGCCCAGAAGAGTGGTGGGGGCCATCTGGCCCCCGGTCATTCCGTAGACCGTGTTATTTACAAAGATGACCGTGATGTTCTCTCCCCGGTTGGCGGTATGTACGATTTCCGACATGCCGATGGAAGCCAGGTCTCCGTCTCCCTGATAGGTGAAGACGATCCGGTCGGGGAGCACCCGCTTCAGGCCGGTGGCCACCGCCGGAGCCCGCCCGTGGGGAGCTTCGGCCGTGTCGATGTCAAAGTACTCATACACGAAAACGGCGCAGCCCACCCCCGCAATTCCGATGGTCCGCTCGCGCAGATGATAGTGGTCGATGGCTTCGGCCACCAGCCGGTGAATCGTGCCGTGATGGCATCCCGGGCAAAAATGGAAGGGAATGTCCCTCAGGGATGCAGGCCTTTTAAACACTTGTTTCATGTCAGGATCCCGATGCCTTTCGACGGAAAAATTTTCCCCCCCGAGGTAAGGGTTCAATAGACCTTCTTGATGGCTTCGAAAACCTCTTCGGGATCGGGGGGAGAACCCGGGGGATGGCCGTAAAAATGCACATCCGCATCGCGGGCTACGGAGAGTTTCACATCCTCCACCATCTGGCCGGTGTTCATCTCGACGGAAATAAACTTCTTCACCCGCCGGGAGAGGTCCAGAAGAGCCTGATCCGGGAAGGGATAGAGGGTGATCGGCCGGAAAAGGCCGACTTTGAGTCCCTGGGACCGGGCGATCTGGATCGCGGTCTTGGCCACCCGGGCCGAGGTCCCGAAAGCGGCGACGATCATCCGGGCGTCCTCCGCCCGGGAGATCTCGTAACGGCTCTCTTTTTTCATGCTCTGGTATTTTTCAAAGAGCTTCCAGTTGTGCTTTTCCATCTCCCCCTCTTTGAGGTAGAGGGATTTGATCAGGTTGGGCTTTCTCCCCGAGGCCCCGGTCAGAGTCCAGTCCTTGGGGGGAAGTTCCAGGGCCCGGTAGGGCCGGTCTTCCATGGTCTCGTTCATCTGCCCCAGGACCGCGTCGGCCAGGATCACGAGCGGATTGCGGTAAAGATCGGCCAGGTCAAAGGCCAGCATGGCCAGGTCGTGCATTTCCTGCACCGAGTGGGGGGCCAGCACAATGGTCCGGTAATCGCCGTGTCCCCCGCCCCGGGTGGCCTGGAAATAGTCCCCCTGGGAAGCGGAGATCCCGCCGAGGCCCGGGCCGCTCCGGGTTACGTTCACGATCACGGCGGGAAGCTCGCTGCCGGCCAGGTAGGAGATCCCTTCCTGCATGAGCGAGACCCCGGGGCTGGAAGAAGAGGTCATGGCCCGCGCCCCGCCGGCGGATGCCCCCAGGATCATGTTAATGGAGGCCACTTCACTTTCGGCCTGGATGAAACATCCTTCCGCCTTGGACATGTTCCGGGAAAAATATTCGGGAATATCGTTTTGGGGGGTGATGGGGTAGCCGAAATAGTACCGGCACCCGGCTTTGATCGCCCCATAGGCTAAGGCTTCGTTGCCTTTCATGAACAGACGCTTTTCCACCGACTCCCTACCTCCAGACTTCAATCGCCACATCCGGGCAGATCTCGGCGCAGAGGGCGCACCCCGTGCATTCGCCCTCCGAACTCTGCTCTGCGGGATAGAACCCCTGGCTGTTGGGGCCGGGACTGAAGATGATCAGCTTCTTCGGACAAACAGAAATGCAGAGCCCGCAAGCCTTGCACCGCTCGCGGTTCACCTCGATTTTTCCCATTTTACGTGAACTCCAGGTTGACCTGAATTGGAAGAGAGGGGTTGGGGCGGCTCCGGAGAAAAGGCCGGCGGCTCAAAGCTCCCATCCCATAACCCGTTTCCACACTCTGTAAAATTAACACAGGAAATGCTGGTTGGGCAAGAAGAAAGTAGGACAACTTGAATGCGCCCTGAACCACGTTGGGTTCAGGGCAGCCCTGCACTCCATGTAGAGCAGGGCGGAATGCGGAATGGGGAATGAAAGACCGTTGCTGGTTACTCGTTTCTCGTTAAAGATGAAAACCAGCAACCAGGAACCAGGAACCAGTAACGAGGAACCGGCTATGTTCTTGAAATCCTCCCATTTGAATCGACCCTTGTTATTCGGCCGAATTTCATATTACATTAGAAAAAAGGAAAGGGAAAAATACTTTTCGGGAGGAGCTTATGCTGGTTCGGATCAATCCCCAGAATCCCCAGCCCCGCCTCATCCGGCGAGTGGTGGAGGTTCTGGGAAACGGCGGGATCATCGCGTATCCGACGGATACGGTCTACGGGTTCGGCTGTTCACTTTACCAAAAGAAGGCCATCGAGCGCATCTATCTCGTCAAGAGAAGCGAGAAAAATCGCCCCTTCAGCTTCATCTGCGCCGACCTGAAAGACATCAGCCTGTACTGCCAGGTGACGAATTACGCCTACAAGATCATGAAGCGCCTTCTTCCCGGGCCCTACACCTTCGTGCTGGAAGGAACCCGGCTGGTCCCCAAAATCATGCTGACCAAGCGGAAGACCGCCGGCATCCGGGTGCCCAATAACCCCATCTGCCTGGCCCTGGTAAAGGAACTGGGGCATCCGATCATCACCACCAGCGCCAAGCTCCCCGACGGAGAGGCGCTTTACGACCCGGCGGACATCGACCGGCATCTGGGAAAATCCCTCGACCTGGTGATCGACGGGGGGACGCTGGTCTCCGAGCCATCCAGCGTCATCGACCTGACCGGGGACACTCCCCGGATCCTGCGCAAGGGGAAGGGGGATGTGAGTTTTTTTGAATAAAGAGCCCAGGGGGGAGGGCGCAAGGACAAGGCAAAATTAGGTTCGAGGCACGAGGAACGAGGCAATGACAATGGTCAATGATCAATGACCAATGCCCAATGCCCAATGAAAATTGTCCAATGAACCGTTAACCGTAACCACCGATTGATCAGGAAAAACGGACAACGGAGGGAAGCGCTTCTATTTTAATCCGATCTTGAAGTTTCCGTCCTTGAGGGCCCGGAGGATGGAATCCCGGTCCCGCTGGCTCTGGACCTCGACCCAGGCCCAGCCGCACATGTCGAAAGTATGGGAGTCGTCGGAGGCGATTTTGGGCAGGGGGATTTCGGGAGTGTCGTACATCTTGGTGTAAACCCCCTTATCGGTGACCTCCAAGCAGTGCATTCCCATGTCCTGGGAGATCACATGGATCTGCCGGTTGACCTCGGCGATGGAGAGACGGTACTGGTTGGGGTGGTTGAAGATCAGGAGCGTTTCCTTGTTTCCCAGAATCTTCCCGATATGCTGGAAACGAAAGGGCGGGTACTCCAGTTCGATTCCTTTGAAAACGATCAGATCCCCGTTGCTGTCCGGAATGCTCTCCCAGTACTGCGGTTTGATCAGGTAATCGTGGTCGGTGATGGCCACGAAGTCGTAACCCAGATCCAGGTAGGCTTTTACCATCTCCTCCGGGGTATGGGCTCCGTCGGAAAAACTGGTGTGTACGTGAAGACTTCCTTTCAAGTGAGGCATGCCGATATTCCCTTTTCCTGTTCAAACTCTACCCAAGGGCAGTGAATTTCGTCAATCTTTTTTTGGGCTTGCCCACCTTCACCTGTTTGGCGGATTCGCTCATGTTCTTGCTGAAAAGGACAAGGGCGGTTCGCGGGCCGGGAAACGCCTGAAATTCAATCGGTCTTACGCCCACTTGGCGAAAAGTGAAGGTGGGCAAGTTTTTTGGGGATCTTTCATCGGGCCATACTTGTTGGGGTCCGAATCGGGTCAAGAATGGATCGACCGGATAGGAATCGGGGCGGTTCGCCAACCGTCCCGACTGTCGGCTGGGAAGAGAACTTGCCCCCTTTGACAGGCAAGTCCCTCGGAAGCTCATCGGGTAAGGATTCGGGGGCTCTCCTGCCCTTGCCTGGATGGCCGGCGACCCGAGGAGAAGGCCAAGGGATCCGCTTCAAGCGGCGAAGGTCCTCAGTTTGCTTTTTGCTTTTCGCCGGCATCCCCGGCTGCACCGGCCGCGGGCTGCTGGGGGGCTTGAGCTTGGTACTGAGAGAGGATCTCGCCGGCCCGGGCGGGGGTGAGATTTCCGAAGGTTTCCTCGTCGACGGCCATCACCGGAGAGATCCCGCAGGCTCCCAGGCAGGCCACTTCTTCCAGGCTGAAGAAGAAATCCTCGGTGGTTTCCTTCCCGGGGGGCAATTTCAAATGGGCCTTGATGGTTTCAATGATCGAGGGAGCGCCCTTGAAATGGCAGGCCGTTCCCCGGCAGGCGCGGATGGTATGTTTTCCCCGGGGGGCGAGATGAAAACGGTTGTAGAAGGTCAAGACTCCGTAGATTTCACTCTTGGTAACCCCGAGAGCCTGGGAGACCATTTCAAAGGTGAACGGGGGAACATACCCGTATATCGACTGGATCTTTTGCAGCACGATCAGCAGGTGTCCCCGATTCCCTTCATGCTCTTTGAAGATTTCCTGCAACTTGTCAAGGGTTTCAGCAGGGGGCTCTTGGGCCATAAACCGAATCCTCCTCTATGCCTTTCGTTTCATGCTTCGATTCTAATTTCCGACGGCTGCGCAAATATCTGAAAAGCCGGCCGGGTTCAAGCCCGAAATGCTCCTGGCTCCCGGATATCCCGGTGCTTCCCGGGGAAGACCCCTTCCGCGCAATCCCGGGCAGCTGCCGGACACAGGGAAGGAGGTCCGAAGAGGCAACCTTTCCAGAAAACCGTTTATAGCATTTTTTAATTCTTTTGGGAATAGGGTAGAAATAAATCGTTCCCGGTTGCCGGTTCCTTACCCCACCGGCACTTCCTCGGCGGCCTCCAGGGGGAGATGGAGGGTGAAGGTGGTGCCCCGCCCCGCCTCGCTCTGGACTTCGATCCGGCCGCGATGGCGGTCGATGATTCCGTAGCTGACGGCCAGGCCCAGCCCGGTTCCTTTCTTGTCCGCCTTGGTGGTGAAAAAAGGATCGAAAATTTTGTTCAAATTCTCTTCCGGGATTCCGCAGCCGGTGTCGGTGAATTTCACCTGAACGAAGGGGTCTCCCGGGACGTGGCTGCTGGCAATCGTCAAGGTCCCCTGGTTGACCATGGCATCGGCCGCATTCAGCAGGATGTTCATGAAAACCTGCTGGATCTCGTTGGCGTCGAGCAGGAGGATGGGAACCTGAGAATCCAGGTTCCTGACGATGCGGATGTTCTGGAAGACCGCCTGCCGCTCCACCAGCGAGAGGGTGTGAAGGATCAGGTCGTTGATGTTGCAGGGCCGCTTCTGGGGCTTGCTCTCCCGGGAAAAGTCGAGAAGGCCACGGACGATGGCGGAGACCCGGGTGGCCTCCTTCACGATGATCTCCAATTCTTTCTGCAGCTCGGGGTTGTCCTTCAGCCGGCGCATCAGGAGGTGAGAGAAAGCCAGGATGCCGTTGAGGGGGCTGTTGATCTCGTGGGCCACGCCGGAGGCCAGCCGTCCGAGAGAGGTCAGCTTCTCCGACTGCATCAGCTTCGCCTGGATCTTGCGGAGTTGCTGGCTGCGCTCTTCCACCTTCTCTTCCAGCACCCGCCCGTAATCTTCCAGCTCCTGGCGGGCCTGCTTGAGGCTCACCAGCATGTGGTTGAAGGACTTCGCCAGCTGCCCGATTTCATCCTGGGAAGTCATGGGCACTTCGTGGGACAGGTCCCCTTCGGCGATTTTCCGGGTGGAGGCCACCATTTCCCGGAGGGGGCGGATGATGCCGGTGGTGATGAAGAAGGAAAGAAGAAGCACCACCAGGACCCCCAGCACGCCGATCCCGAAAAAGCTGTACACCACTTTATTCTGGAGGTCCACGTAGGGAGCCTCCAGCATTCCCACGTAGAGGATGCCCACGATCCGGCCATTCAGGTCCCGGATGGGCTCGTATCCGGTGATATACCAGTCATGGACCACAAAGGCCCGATCGAGCCAGGGCTGTCCTTTCTGGACCACGGCCTGGTAAACTTCTTCCGAGACCCGAGTTCCGATGGCCCGGTTCCCGTTCTCGTCCCGCACATTGGTGGATACCCGGAGGTCTCCCTGAAAGATGGTGGCCGTCCCCATCTCCTTGTCCCGGTAGCGCCCCTCCCCGTACAGCAGGTCCCGCACCTTATCCACGATCTGGTAGTTGCGGTTCAGGAGCACGCCCCCATAAAGGACGCCGGCCAGGCCGCCGGACTCGTTCCAGATGGGAGCGGCCGCTTTCAGCATCATTCCGGAAGTCTCCCGGTCCGCGGGAACTTCCCTTGCTTTGGGGGTGAAGACAAAAAGGATAAAAGCGCGCTCGGCCAGGTCCCTTCCTTCCTTCAACAGCTCCTCCCGGGGGACAATCACCGTCGAGGCTCCCGCTTCTCCCTTCAAGGCCCTGTGCACCAGAGGGTCGCCGGCCTGATCGTCTCCGGTCTGGAAGGGATGGCGGCTTCTCAGGATGACCTTACCCCGAGCATCCGTCAGAGTCAGAACGTCCAGGCCGAAATCCCGGCGCCGTTTGATCAGATAGTCCGCCAATTTTTTCAGCCGCCCCGATTCCATATAATCCGGGATCGTCCGGCCCGAGGCGGTGAGCTGGACCACATCATGGATGCGGTTCAGGGATTGGTTATAGACCAGCGAGGCCGTGCTCAGGTCATACTGCACCTTGTTCCGGGCCTGGTTGATGATGGTATCGGCGACCAGATTGGTTCCGATCAGGGAAGAGAGAATTCCCCCCGCGATCACCACGAAGAGAAAACTGAAGACGAGCTTGGTCCGGAGGGAGAGACGGTTCAGCATGGGAAAGGGGAAAAGATGTGCAGGAAATGGGTATGATCCATGATTTGCCGAAACAATGGGGGATTTGGGCACCATTATAGATGGCTGGGTGGGAGAAGTCAATGAACAGGCGCTAAAGACGCTAAAGACAGACGCGGAGAAGGGGGACGCGGTGACGCGGAGAAAAGAAGAAAGGCCACCGTACTGGACCGGGGTTCTAAAGGTTTGTCGTTCCAAAAACAAGAAAACCGGCAGGCCGGCGGCACCGCGACGGGATAGCGCTTTTTTGAAGATTGACTTTTATTGAAAATTGTTCAAGAATTTAATAGAGATCATAACGAGATAAGAGAAATTACGGATCGGGCGGTGAAAGTCGAAGTAAAACTCTTCGCCAATTTTCGCGAGTACCTTCCCCCAGGAAGTGATACCTATTCCTGCTGGCTGGAAATGGAAGAGGGAAACACCATCGGTCAGGCGTTGGAAAGGTTAAAGATTCCTCTTTCCATCCCGATGATCGCGTTGGTCAACGGCCTTCATCGGACCTTCGAAGACCGCCTCCGACCGGGAGACGTCCTGAGCATCTTCCCCCCGGTGGCGGGAGGGTGAATAGATAACCGAAGTTCGGAGTTTTGAGTTCGGAGTGAGAAAAGATGCGGAATGAAAACAGATCGGCCCTTCGGGCCTTGAGGACCGTCAAGCCTTCGGCTTGACTCGAGGAGCGCTTCGCTGAGGTAAAGACCAAACACCATCGGTGCAGATGGCGAAGTGCGGAAGGAAAACCTGACTTTCGCAGGAACCATGAAATAGCTTTTCAAATTCAGACACGCAGGCTGAAATTCTGGTCGCAAAGGAGAATCTTTGAATACGATCACGCTTTGGAGTTTGGGACAGCTTTTCCCCACCGGGACGAGTGGCGGCTTCGGGGGGGGCATCGTGGATTTGATCCTTTACTCTGGCCCGGTGGTGAAAGTCGTCCTCCTCATCCTCCTCTTCTTTTCCATCCTCTCCTGGGCCATCATCTTCTCCAAATTCCGGCTGATCCGGCTGGCGGACAACGAATCCAAATCCTTCCTGCGCATATTCTGGGAGGGGAAGCAGTTCGCCTCGATCTTTGCCGAATCGAAAAAACTGCGCCACAGCCCCACGGCGGAAATCTTCCGCGCGGCCTACATGGAACTGACCAAGCTCAGTCAAGCCAAGAGCAACCCGGAGGCCTCCCGGAAAAGCAGCGACCCCACCTCCTTCAGCATGGAGCTCAGCGGGGTGCGAAAATATCAACCGGGCCATGCGGCAGGCCCTTACCTCGCAGCTGACCAAAATGGAAAGGGCTCTGGGGTTCCTGGCCACCACCGGGTCCACGACCCCTTTCATCGGCCTCTTCGGCACGGTGTGGGGGATCATGGATGCCTTCCGGGGGATCGGAATGCGGGGGTCCGCCACCCTGGCCGTCGTGGCCCCGGGAATCTCGGAAGCGCTCATCGCCACGGCGGCGGGATTGGCCGCGGCCATTCCCGCCGTGGTGGCTTACAACTATTACATCAACCAGATCAAGGAACTGAGCGCCCAGATGGAAAACTTCGCCTCCGAGCTGCTGAACATCATCGAGAGACATTTCCTCAAGGCCTGATATGGAACCGGCTAATATAATCGGGCCAGCGGGGGTTTCAAAGAAGCCCGAGATGAAATTCGAATATCGAATGTCGAAATCCGAAACAAATTCAAAAATTCGGTTGTCTAAGGTTCTAAGCAAGAGAAAGGCCCCAAGCGGGGCGGTCCTTTAGGTTTTGGTCATTGGGTTTTTGAGGGGTTCATATTGGTTTCGGATTTCGTGCTTCGAATTTCGAATTTATTCGGCGATGGGGAAAAGGGAATCAGGTTTTCCCAATCGGCATGCGGATGAAAAGGTAGAATCGTTATGCAGGGTCCCAAGAGCGAAAATCGCCCCATGGCGGACATCAATGTGACTCCCCTGGTGGACGTGATCCTGGTCCTCCTGATCATCTTCATGGTGACGGCCCCGATGATGCAGCAGGGAGTGGACGTGGAGCTGCCCCAGACCACGTCTCAGGCCATGGAGGGCCAGGAGGAGCGACTGGTGGTTACGATCAACGCCAAACGCGAGGTCTTTCTCAATCAGGAAAAAGTTGACCCCGCCCTCCTGCGCCGCCATCTGGAACGATCCACCGCGGCCCGTCTGAACCGGGAGGTTTTCCTGCGGGCGGACCGGAGCGTTCCTTACGGTTTCGTGGTCCGGATCATGGCCGAGATCAAGAACGCCGGGATCGAAAAACTGGGCATGGTCACCGAGCCCTTGGAAACGAGGAAATGAAGACTTCCCCCGGCGTCCAGATCCTGGGCCCTATGCCTCATGACCGGAGGATGGGGGGGATGTTTCTTCTCTCCCTGTTTCTCCATCTGGCGGCCGTCTCCGCGGTGTTCTTCATTCCCAACCTGGCTTCCCAGCGGACCTATTATTCCCCCGTCTATTCCGTGCGCCTGGTGAACGTGCAGCCCGCCGCTCCCTCCGCCGCGGGGAGGGGGGAACCCAAAAAAGAAGACTTGCCAACGGTCTCCGCCCCGCCGGTGGAGAAGACGAAGCCCAAAGAGAAGGAGAAGCCCATCTCCCTGGCCGCCAAGCCGAAGGATGAGGTTTCGAAGGTGGACGACGCCATCAATCGAATTCGGAAACGCCGGGAAGAAAAGAAAGTGGATACGGCCATCGACCGCCTCCGGCAGCGCCAGGAAGAGAAGAGCATCGATACGGCCATCGACCGCATCCGGGGGGAGCGGGAGGCGAAGCAGATCGATTCGGCCATCGAACGGATTCGGAAAGGGGTGACTATCGGAAGCGCCGGAGCCATCGAGACGGGCGAGGCCGGGACGGGCGGCGCTTCTTCGGGATTCATGTCCATCAAGCACAAGATGTATTACAACCTGATCTGGCAGCGGATCCGCAGCGCCTGGGTGCTTTCGGAGGGGGCCCTGGGAGGGAAAAAAGACCTGGAGACCATCATCGCCATCCGGATCGCCAAGGACGGGCGGATCGAAGATATCCAGTTCGAGAAAAAATCCGGCAATCCCCAGCTGGACGAGTCGGCCCTGCGAGCCATCAAGAAAGCCAACCCCCTTCCTCCCCTGCCCCCGGGGTTTGAAGGGGACAAATTCGATGTGGGAGTCCGGTTCACTCCCTCGGACATTTGAGGCGAAAGCATGAAAAAACAGGTACTCTTTTTACCGGCCCTTCTCCTCCTCACCCTTTTCCTGGCCCATCATCTTTCGGCCAAGATCTACATCGATATCCGGTCGCCTTCTTTCCGGAAGTTCCCCATCGCCGTCTCCACCTTTCAGTCTCCGGCCCAGACCCAAAGGGACATGCAGCTGGGAGAGCGGGCCTCGGAGATTTTGAAGAACGACCTGGATATCTCCGGGTTCTTCTCCCTGATCACCCCGCCGGGATCGGTCGAAAAGGAGACCCGCCCCCCGGGGAGCGACCCCTCGTCCAGGCCGGCGGAGGATCGTCCGGCAACGGGCGCGGAGTCCCTGGACTTCCAGCCCTGGGCCAACCTGGGCGCGGAAGCCCTGGCGGCGGGGACCCTATCCTTCCGGGACGGGTCGCTCACCATGGAAGCCCGCCTCTTTGATGTGGTGAAGAAAGAGCTGATCGTGGGCAAGCGTTACATCGGGGAGATCACCGACCTGTCGCGCATGGTCCACCGCTTTGCCGATGAGATCATCTTCGCCCTCACCGGGGAGCAGGGGATCTTCCAGACCAAGATCATCTTCGTCTCCCAGGTGGGAGGGTTCAAAGAGCTCTACCAGATGGATTTCGACGGAAGAAACGTGTTCCCGGTCACGAACCATAAATCCATCTGCCTGTCTCCGCGGGTGTCTCCGGACGGGACCCGGGTGGCCTTTACTTCCTACAAATTCGGGAACCCGGACCTGTTTCTCCGGGACCTGCGGACCGGCGAAGAAAAAAGGATTGCCAGCTACCCCGGCCTGAACATCTCCCCGGCCTGGTCCCCCGACGGAAAACGGATCGCGCTGACCCTGAGCAAAGACGGGAATTCGGAAATCTACACCATGAACCCCGACGGCACCGGGCTGACCCGGGTGACGAACCATCCGGCCATTGACGTTTCTCCCACCTGGTCTCCCGACGGGCAGAGGATCGCTTTTGTCTCCAGCCGGGGGGGGAATCCGCAGATCTATGTGATGCAGGCCAGCGGCCAGAACATCCAGCGTCTGACCTTCGAAGGGAATTACAACACCCACCCGTCCTGGTCTCCCCGGGGGGAACGGATTGCCTTTGACGCCAGCATGGGGGGAGGCCGCAACATTTGCCTCATGAATTCCGACGGGTCCGATTTGAGGATTTTGACCGCCAACATGGGGCAGTGTGAGATGCCCTCCTGGTCGCCCGACGGACGGCACCTGATCTTCAGCGCCACCCGGGACGGAGAGCCCCGGATTTTTTTGATGAATGCCGAAGGAACCCGAATAAAAAGGTTGACATTCCAAAGGGGAAGTGATACATATCCTTACTGGATTCCCCGGATTCGCGAAAGCAGCAGGTAATTCGGTACAAACGCAGAATATAAAAAGGAGGTAAGAGATGGTAAAGAAATCTTCTTGGTGGTTGGTCATTCTCGTTTCCATCGTCGCGGTCAGCTTCCTGGCCGCCGGTTGCGCGAAAAAGTCCGTGGTGAAGGAAGAAGTGGCCGGCCGTCCGGCGCCCGCCGTGGAGGCGAAGAAAGTTGAACCCCCGCCCCCGCCCGTGGCGCCCCCGAAGGCTCGCCGCCCCCCTCCTCCCCGCCTCCCAAGGTGGAAGCCGCACCGCCCAAAGCGGTCGAGCCCATTGACCTGGTCGGCCTTCGCATTCAGTACGCCTTCGACGACTATTCCCTCTCCAGCAAAGCCAAAGAGAACCTGGAGAAGCTCGCCGGCTGGATGAAGAAAGCGGACGCCGCCAAAATCCAGGTCGAAGGCCATGCCTGCGAGATCGGCACCAATGAGTACAACCTGGCCCTGGGAGAACGGCGGGCCAACAGCGCCAAGATGTACCTGCAAGGCCTGGGGATCGCTGCGGGAAGACTCTCCACCATCAGTTACGGGGAAGAGCGTCCCCTGGATCCGGGCCACACCGAAGAGGCCCGGTCCAAGAACCGTCGGGCTGAATTCGTGATGACCAAATAATTTCTCCTCTATTCCAAGGAGCTCTTCTCAGCGGGTCCTTCGGGCGGAACCTGGGAAGGGCTCCTTGTGCTTTGAGCCGATCCCATGAAAGCGACCTGGACAAGATTCCTTCTCACCCTGATCCTTCCCGCGGTCTGGATCCTCGGCGGTTGCGCCACCCAGAGCGACATGGACGCCGTGCAGCGGGATTCCAACAACCTGACCAAGGAACTGCTGGGGTTGCAGCGCAACCTGTACGACCTGAATGCGGAGCTGAAGGAAATTTCCGGCAAGCTGGATTCCCTGGAGAAGCGAACCGGCACTCTGCAGCGGGACGTGAAGGGCATGAGCGGCGAGGTGAAGAGCAAGGTGGGGCTGCTGGAGAAGGAGATGGAAAGCAGCAGCCAGCCCATGCGCCGCTACCAGGCCGACCTGGGAGCCCGGCTGGATAAGCTGCAGCTGGAGGTTCAGAATCTCACCGGCCGGTTCGAAGAGGGCAAGTATTTCGCCGAGAAGACCTTCGGGGCGACGAAGAATTATCAAACCCGGCTCGAGGAGCTGGAAAAGCGCGTGGCGGCCCTGGACAAGGGCCCGGAAGTCGGGGGAAGAAAAGCGGAGCCAGCGGCCGGCCCGGCGCTGGGGAAGGTGGGAGAAGAAAAGGCCCCGGTCATCACCGCTCCTGCCGCCCCGTCCAAGGAAGCTCCGGCGAAAAAGGCGGAACCCCCCAAGAAGCCCGTGGCCGGACCGGACGAATCCTACAAGAAAGCCTACGATCTGTACAGCAAGGGAAATATCGACGAGGCGCAGAGGGAGTTCAAGCGGTTTCTGGAAGCCTATCCCAAATCCAAGTACGCCGAGAATGCCCACTTCTGGCTGGGAGAGTGCTATTTTTCCCAGAAGAAATACGAAGACGCCATCCTGGAATACGACGAAGTCATCAAGAAATATCCCAAAGGGAACAAGGTTCCCGATTCCCTCTACCGGCAGGGAATGGCCTTTCTGGAAATGAAAGATACGACCAACGCCAAGCTGATCCTTAAAGAGGTCGTCCGCCGTTTCCCCCAAACCGACCAAGCCACCCGGGCCCGCAAGAAGCTCAAGGAACTGGGCTAATCCCCAAGACTCGTTGCTCGTTGCTGGTTACTCGTTACTGGTGAAAAACGAAAGACCAGAAGCCAGCAATGCGCAACCCGCAGCGTTCTTTTCTCCCAACCAGCAACGAGTAACCAGAAACCAGCAACGAACTACGAGTCTAAGGCCAAGGAAGGACCGTCGCTCCCCGCGGCACGGGTAGGGAGAAGTCCTGATCCTTCCATTCGGGGTTCAAATCGACTTCGGGAAACTCCGCCGAAATGCGGAGCTTCTGATCCTCGGCGAAAAGCCGCATCTGATGGGGAAAGAGGATTTCTTTGACCCGGCGAAAATCGGAGTAGGAGAGCTGGTAAGACAATCCCGGACGTTTGAGGTCTGCCCGGAGAATATGGAATGATTGAGGATGGACCCAGAGCGTCTGCGCCTCGCTCCGCGCAGGGGAACGGAGGTCTAGGATCCAGAGCCCCTCTTTGGTCTCGGGCCGGAGGGAGATCGTTTCCTGCTCCGTGAGGGGAACTCCTCCCAGAAGAAAAAGGACTACTTCCTCCGGCGGGAGCGCCAGCGGGAGGGCAAAGGAAAGAGAATCGGCCCGCCAGTCGCCCTGGTAATACTTGTTCTCTTCGGGGTTGTAGAGACGGATTTCTTTCCCGTCCGTCACCAGGTAGAGAAGAGGGGTTCCCAGGGGACTCAGGCTCTCCACCCGGAGGAATCCGGGGCGCCGGGCGAAAAGGACCTGCTGGTTGCTGAAGGATTTTCCCGGGGAAGAAACTTTGACTTGAGCGAGTCCCTTCAGGCCCAGAAGCGCCGCCTGGCGGGCCTTTACCTGCTGGAAGACTTCTTCCGCCGGGGGGACCACCGGGGGCAGGAGGGGAAGAGTCGCGCAGGCGCTGAAGAGAACCGGGGCCAGAAGAAGGAGAAGGAAAGGCCCCGGCTTCATGGACGTTTCTTCTCCTGCCGGAGCTTCTTGATTTTTTCCTGCACCTCGGCCTTCTTGGGATCGAGCTGGATGGCCCGTTCGTACATCTGGATGGCTTTTTCCGCCTCGTTCTGTTGGGCGTAGGCATCTCCCAGGTGTTCGGCAATGACCGGGTCCTCCGGCGCCAGTTGGTGGGCCTTCTCCAGCTCCGCCACCGCCCTCCCGATCTCCCCCTTTCGGAAGTAAACCCATCCCAGGCTGTCGGTGATGTATCCGTCGTCGGGCTTCAGCTCCAGGGCCCGCCGGATGAGCTTTTCCGCCTCATCCAGGTTGATTCCCCGGTCCGCATAGGTATACCCGATGTAGTTGAGGGCCTGGGGATGATCGGGCTTGATCTCCAGCGCTTTGCGCATCTGGACAATGCACTCCTGCCACTTTCCCGCCTTGTCGTACAGGACTCCCAGGCTGAAATAGAGCTTCTCGTCCTTGGGGGCGAAAGACAGGGCCTCTTGGAGGAGGCGGATTCCTTCTGGGTACTGGTTGTTTTTCTCGTACAGGGAAGAGAGAAAACGGTAGAGGTCGGCGTTGTCCGGTTTCGCCCGAATGGCCGCCTTTAATGCCTCGATCGCTTCCTCGATCTTGTTCTGCTTCTCGAGGATAATAGACTGCTGGATCTGCGCGTCCACATAGAAAGGGGAGTTGGAAGGGATCTTTTTGAATTCTTCCATGGCCCGGGCGAAGTCCTTTTTCTCTTCGTGCACCGTGGCCAGGTAGTAGCGCACCCGATGGTCATTGGGGTGGGAGGAAAGCACCATCGCAAACTGGGCAATGGCCTCGTCGAAACGGCCCTGCTCGAAGTAGATGAGACCGATCTTGGTCCGGACTTCATGGTTTTGAATGGTCAGCTTTTCCGCCGACTGAAACTCGGTCAAGGCCTCATTGAGCTTCTTCTGCCGGATATAAACCTGTCCCAGGCGTTCATGGGCTTCGGCATTCGCCGGATTCATGGCCAGGATGTCTTTCAGGGTCTGGATGGCCTTTTCGCTTTCCCCCTGAATCTCGTAAATGAGGGCCAGGTCCAGAAGGGCCGGCTCAAACTGGGGGCGGATCTGCAATGCCGACTGGTAGTGGCTCTTGGCATCATCAAACCGCTTCATCTCGGCGTAAACCCGGGCGAGATAATAGTGTCCCATCAGAGATTGGGGGTCGACCTCCAGAAGGGTCTTGAGGTTGGCGACGGCCTGCTCATAATTCTTGGTCTCGGCGTTTAAGGTCCCCAGGAAGAGGAGGGCCTCCTGGCTCCGGGGATCGATCTGGAGGATGGTCTGGTAGGTTTGAATGGCCTTGTCCCGCTGGTTGGTGGAGAGATAGAGCCCTCCCAGGAGCAGATGGGCCTGGATGTTCCTGGGATCCGCCTGAACGGCCTGTTCCGCCAAGCGCAGAGCTTTTTCGGGAGAACCCTGCTTCAGATAAAGCGCTGCCAGGTGGGTGTGTAAATAAGGCGAGGAGGGGTCCTTTTCCAGGGCCCGCTGGTATTGCTGAAGAGCCTTATCCATCTGGCCGGCGTTCTGATACATCTGGGCCAGGAGAAAGGAATAGTAGGCTTCGGCCTGGGGACCGGGGGGCAGATAATCCGTGCGCGGCGGAATCTGGGGCTTCAGGAGGGGCTTAGCCGTGGAACAGGAGGCTGCCGCCAGGGAGAGGAGAAGGAGATAAAAAAAAACCCTTCGGCCGAAGGTCATGAAGATATCCTCTGGTTCTGGGAAATTCTAAAATATCCATTTTTATTCTACTTTTTGGGAGCGGGATTGTCAAATGCGGAATGGGATTAAAAAAATTGCTGGTTGCTAGTTACTGGTTACTCGTTAAAGCCGAAAGATGCAGGTCGCTTCAACGGTCTAGCAACGAGAAACGAGTAACCAGCCAACCAGTAACGGTTTTCCATTCCCCATTTGAATTCCGCTTGGGGTATGGGCTACAATAAATAAAAGTCATTCGCCGGCTCCGGAAGTCAATGGTTGAAAGAACCAAAGGAGCCGGGGAGGCGGAGGGGAGGGGAAAATGGTTCCGCGAGTGTTGACCGTGGCTGGATCGGATTCCGGGGGCGGAGCGGGAATCCAGGCGGACTTGAAGACGATTACCCTTCTGGGGGGATACGGCATGAGCGCCATCACCGCCCTGACGGCCCAGAATACCCGGGGGGTGACGGGCATTCATGAGGTCCCGGCCGAATTTGTGGCCCGGCAGATGGAGGCGGTCATTTCGGACATCGGAGTGGATGCCATGAAGACGGGTATGCTGAGCAGCCCGTCCATCATCCAGGCGGTGAGCCGGAAGATCCGCCAGTGGAAAATCTCCAGAGTGGTCGTGGACCCGGTGATGGTGGCCAAAGGAGGAGCCAGGCTCCTCTCCCCGGAGGGCGAAGAGACCTTGAAGAAAGAGCTGATTCCTCTGGCCCGGATCATTACCCCCAACATTCCGGAGGCCGAGGTTCTGGCCCGAAGGAAAATCCGGGGTGCGGAAGGGATGAAAGAGGCCGCCCGGCAGATCCGCCGCATGGGGGCCCGCAATGTGCTCATCAAGGGAGGGCACCTTCCGGGAGAGGCTCTGGATATCTTCTTCGACGGGCGAAATTTCCTCGAACTTTCGGGACCGCGGGTACCTTCTCCCCATACGCACGGGACCGGATGCACGCTCTCGGCGGTCATCGCCCTTGAATTGGCCCGGGGAAGGACCCCGCGGGAAGCGGTGGAGAAAGCCAAGGCCTTCATTACCTCGGCCATACAGTTTTCTTTCCCTCTGGGAAAGGGAATCGGGCCGGTGAACTCTTATACTCCGGCGGCCCGCGACGGGGAGAGGTATCGGGTGCTCCAAAGCCTCAAAAGAGCTTTCCATCAGGTCCAGGAAAACAAATTGGGGCACCTCTTTCCTGAGGTTCAGTCGAACCTCGGATTTGGCCTGTCCATGGCCCAGGGTCCGGAAGACGTGGCTGCCTTTCCCGGAAGATTTGTGCGCTTGGGCAAGGAGGTGGCCAGAGTTTCCGACCCGGAATTCGGAGCTTCCCAGCATATCGCCAAGATCATCCTGACGGTGATGCGCTACCACCCGGAGATGCGGTCGGCCATGAACGTGCGCTTGGGAGAAGAAATCCTGGCCCGGGCCAGAAAGGCCGGATTCTCCCTGGGCCATTTCAGCCGCGGGAATGAGCCGGCGTGGGTAAAGCAGCGCGAGGGTTCTTCCCTTTCCTGGGGAGTGGATCAGGTTCTGCGGAAAACCAGGAAGTTTCCCGACCTCATTTTTGACCGGGGGGATGTGGGCAAGGAACCCATGATCCGGGTCCTGGGACGTGACCCGGAGGAGGTGGTGAACAAAGTTCTCCGCCTTGCCTGAGAATTCGGAATGCGGAATGCGAATGCGGAATTTCAAGAACGTTGCTGGCTTGACGAGTAACGAGGAACCTGCAAGGAGCAAAGGTTGTTATTCCGCATTCCACGATTCCGCATTCCGCATTTGAAAGGTGGATTTCCACCCCGGGTTATAATATGATAAATTATCCGCAGCTTTCCCGGGAGGTTCGAAGATTCACTACCTGAAAGAAGCCCTCCTCAGTATCCGCTGGTTGGATGTCGTCGATATCCTCCTGATCACTTTTGTATTCTACCGGCTATACGTATGGATTCAGGGAACCCGTGCCCTGCGAATCCTGATCGCCCTCCTGGCCCTCGGTATCTTTTACCCCCTGGCCCGCTGGTCCGGGCTCTTCATCACCAGCTGGATCCTCCAGTACCTCTGGGCCGTCATCCTGGTCATCATCGTCGTCGTGTTCCAGTCGGAGATCCGCCAGGTTCTGGACCGGGTGAGTCCCATCCGGTTCTTCCTGGGGAGGCCCGAGACCTTTGACCGGATGGTCGTGGAGGAGGTGGCCAAGGCCGCCTTCGATCTGGCCCAGCGACGCATCGGAGCCCTCCTCATCTTCAAAAGACAGGATATGCTGGAAGATTATCTCAAAGGCGGGATCCCCCTGGACGGGCGGGTGAGCCATGAAGTCCTCTCCAGCATCTTTTTCCCCCAGACTCCCACCCATGACGGCGCCGTGGTGATCCAGGGAGGGAGGATCGTCTCGGTGGGATGCTATCTTCCTCTTTCGGAAAACCCCACCCTGCCCCAGAAATACGGGACCCGCCACCAGGCCGGGATCGGCATCACCGAACGCTGCGATGCCATCGCCCTGGTCGTATCGGAGGAACGGGGAGAAGTGTCTCTGGCCGTTAGGGGGCGGATCGAATCCGTGGGGAACGCGGAAGAGCTCAAGAACCGCCTGGAATCGATGATTGCCACCCCGCAGCAGAAAACAAAGGGAAGCTGGCAGGACGCTTTCACCACCAACCTGATTCCCAAGAGCGTCTCTTTCATCCTGGTCTGCGTGCTCTGGGTCTTTATCGGAGGGCAGCCGAGAGCGGAAATCTGGATGACCGTCCCCCTGGAGTACCGGAATATGCCCGCCAACATGGAAATCGTGGGGGACCTGAGCAATCGGGTGGAGGTGGGAATCCGCGGCCCTCGGACCCTGATCTCCTCCATCTCCCCCGACCAGTTGAAAGCTCATGTAGACCTGTCTCAATCCATGCCGGGCGTGAACTATGTCCGGCTCACGCCGGACAACGTCCGGGCTCCGCTGGGAACGGAGATTACCAAAGTGGCCCCCTCTTCCGTCCGGATCCGGCTGGAGGATATCAAATCCCGTTCTGTGCCGGTGAAGGCCCACCTGGTGGGAAAACTCCTCCGCCCATTGCGCTTACAGGGGGTGGTCGTGGAGCCGCCGGAGATTGTCCTCCAGGGTCCGGCAGGGAGCTTGAAGAAGGTGAGGGAGATTTTCACGGAACCGGTGGACCTGGGGGAGGTGAAGGAGAGCCTCCAGATTTCCGTGGCCCTGGAGATCACTCCTCCCCAGCTTCGCCTGGCTCCGGATCAGCCCTCGCAGGTAACCGTGCATATCCGGGTGGAAAAAGGAGGCTGAGACGCCGAGGAGAGGCCATGGAAGATATTTACAGCGAAATGATCGCCGTTTCCCAGAAGATCGCCGCCTCTTTCCCGCCCCCCCGATTCTATACCAGCTGCCGCCCGTGGATGACCCTTTCCCGCCATCTCTTTTCTGAAGACCCGCAGGTTCGGCAATGCCGGGCCGTCGTTCAGCGTGAAGTGAAAAACAACTACGGCCACGGGCTGAACCATGGGGAGAAGGTGGCGGTGGAGGCCGGAGCCCTGATCTGCATCGAGGCCGAAAGGCTATCTTTCGGAGAGCCGGTAAGGAACCGGGCGGGGGTCCTGGCGCAGATCGCTGGACTCCTCCATGATCTCCGGCGGGGCGAAAAGGATCACGCTCAACTGGGAGCCGCGGCCGCGGAGAAGATCCTCCGGGAGTTTTCGTTTTCCGGGGATGAGGGCCGGATGATTGTCGATGCCATCGCCAACCACGAGGCTTTTGTGGAGCCCAAAAAAATCGATTCCACCCTGGGTCAGATGGTGAGCGATGTCCTCTATGATGCCGACAAATTCCGCTGGGGGCCGGACAATTTTACCCTGACCCTCTGGGAGATGCTCCGCTACTCCCATTCCCCCATTGCGCGGCTGATCCACCGGTTTCCGAAGGGGATGAAGGGGATCGCCCGCATCCAGGGCACCTTCCGCACCGAAACCGGAAAAACCTACGGTCCCGAATTCATCGATCTGGGGCTGAAGATCGGAGAAAAGATTTTGGAGTTCCTGCAGGAGAGGTTTGCGGCGGAGCTGCCGAGGAAAGAAGCGAGAGGAGAGAGAGAGGAAAAGGAATCAGAGCGAATGATGGAATGGAGGATCAATCAGAATACTTTCCCTCGCGTACTCTGCGATCTTGTTAATTTTTTTTTCCCAGCAGGGACGCCCTCTTGATCGCCTCGGGCCCGAATTTTTCCCAGATCCGGTCCATGGCCTGAACCGAGCCCTCCCCTTTCTTCCGGCCGGAATCGAATAAGCGGTATTGCTCGGGATCATCCCGGTGAAAGAGGTTGGAGATGCCCACTCCCAGGAGGCGGGCTCTGCGCTGGCAGGGCCTCGGTTCGGGGCAGGAGTTTCATGGCCGTCCGGTAGATCTCGATTCCCTGGTCCGTAGGGGAGGGGAGGGTGAGGCTTCGGGTGACCAGGGTGAAATCGGGGTACCGGACCTTCACCGTGACCGTGGAGCCTTTCAGCTTCTGTTTCCGCAGTTCCCAGCCCACCTGCTCGGCCTGGTCGAGGAGGACTTTCTTCATCTGCTCCAGGTCCTCCAGGTCCGGGGTGAAGGTCTCTTCCTGGCTGATGGACTTGGCCTCGGACTCGGCGTGGACCGGCCGGTCGTCCTCTCCCTGCGCCAGGGCGATCAGCTCGAGGCCAAATTTTCCCAGTTTCTTTTCGATCTTTTCCGCCGGGAAGGCGGCCAGCTGGCCGACCTTCAGGATTCCCATCCCCTTCAACACTTCTTCGGTGGATTTCCCCACCCCCCATAGCTTGGCGATGGGCAGGTCGCGGAGGAAGTCCCGGACCTCTTCGGGCTTGATCTCCACCAGGCCGTCGGGCTTTCGATAATCGGAGGCGATCTTGGCCAGGAATTTATTGGGAGCGATGCCGGCGGATGCGGTGAGGTCCATATTTTCGCGGATGCGGCGTTTGATCTCCCGGGCGATCTGCAACGCGGGGCCAAAAAGCTTTTCGCTGCCGGTTACATCGAGAAAGGATTCATCCAGGGAAAGGGGCTCGACGAGGGGGGTGTACTCCCGCAGAATCCGGAAGATCCGGTCGGAGACCTCCCGGTACCGGTGCATCCGCACGGGAAGAAAGATTCCCGTGGGGCAGAGCCTTCTGGCCTGGGACGAGGGCATGGCGGAATGAACCCCGAACACCCGGGCCTCATAGGAGGCCGCCGACACGACCCCCCTCCTCCGGGGATCTCCCCCCACAATGACCGGGAGCCCTCGCAGGGCGGGGTTATCATGCTGCTCCACGGAGGCATAGAAGGCGTCCATGTCGATGTGGATGATCTTGCGCTCTGGCCTTGGGGGATGGCCGTTACCCATTGGTTGGCCTCTCCTCCATTATCCCATGCCCTTTCAACACGCTATTTCTTCTGCTTCTGAAGCTTCTGGCGGATGGCTTCGCGGAATTTTCTGGCCTGTTCATCCTGAGGGTTCAGTTTCAGAACGGTCTCGAATTCCTCCAGCGCTTCCGGGTATCTCTCCAATCGGTAGTAGGCCAGCCCGAGGGTGGAATGGACCTGGTGGAATCGAGGGTTGGACTTCAGGGCTTTCTGGCACATTTCCACCGCTTGGGAATATTCCTTTTTCAGGAAAAGGGCATCCGCCAGATTCTTCATGACCACCGGATTTTCCGGGTCCAGGGAGAGGGCTTTCCGGTAGGCCTGGATGGATTCGTCGAGCTTGTTTTTGTTCCGATAGGCGATCCCCAGTCTCGTTGAAGAACAGGGCGCTGTCATTCTTTGAATTCCCCTTGTGGGGTTCCAGGAGGGAGATGACCTCGTCGAATTTCCCGCGCTTGTTGAGAAGGGTGGCTTCTTCGGCCAGGCGGTCGAATAAAGAGAGCTCTGCCCGGTCAGATTTTTGGGCGGAGGATATAATGGGGAAGAGGCAGAAACCTAAAGCCAGAAGGGATAATAGAAGAGAAAAAAAATAGGGGAAGGACCTTGGCCCTTCCCCGGGTGTCATTCCTTTCGTGAGAAAGGTAATTCGCAATCTCAAACCTTACCGAATTTTGGAAGATTCGTTCCTTTACGCGGTTGGGGGCATAGCCTTCATACCCTCATCAATCGTGAACACGGCGCCGCACTTCGGGCATTTCACCTTCGTTTCTTTGGACGCATAGCCGGCGCAGCCGAGGGTAAAGGTCGCCAGGAACGCCAATGCCAAGACCAAGCTAACCAGTTTTTTCACTCCCCTTCACCTCCTTTCTTTTTTCAGATCAATTTCCGGATTCCCAAGGGAAATTTTGAAACCGTTCCTCCGTCCGCACTCCTGCGGGCCGGGGAGGGAAAGAAGATAGTGTAAAGCTAACAAATAATGATTTTTTAGTCAAGAAAAAAATTCAGCTAAAAAATCAAGGAGAAGACTGTATTTTCCGGCCTGCAGAGGCTGTAAAAAATCATTTTTGAGGGAGGAATGGAAGTCCTTGTGCGGAAGGGACTCCTATGTTATAAAAGTTAGGGTTTAGGCACCGCCATAAGAGGATGGGGGGAAAAATGAGAGCCAAAAGCTCGATGACCTGGGTAGTTGCAGGCCTGGCTTGGCTTTTTCTTCTGGGAATGCAGGGAAGCGCCCCGGTCTGGGCCCAGGGCGGGGGGGCGAGTGCTTTTCAGTCCTATGCGAAGCCTTTGCCCCTTCCTGATTTTGCGCTGGAAGACCTTCAGGGGAAAATGGTCCAGATCAAGGAATATAGAGGGAAAGTAATCCTCCTCAACTTCTGGGCCACGTGGTGACCCAACTGCCGGAAGGAGGCTCCTTCTCTGGAAAAGCTGCATGGCCAGTACCAGTCTAAAAATTTTGTCCTTTTCCGTATCGACACGAAAGAAAACCGGGAAACGGTCACCAAGTTCCTGGAAAAGAATCCTTCCCCTCCCCGCATCCTTCTGGACGAAAAGAATAAAGTGGGAAAGCTCCTGGGGGTCTGGGTTCATCCCACCTCCTACCTGGTGGACACGAAAGGCATGCTTCGGTACCGTTCGATGGGTGCGGCCGATTGGACGGGAGTGGAAGCGGTGAGCATCATCGATAAGTTAGTGGGGGAAAGGTGATGAGGCTTTACCGAGTCCTGGCCCTGATTCCCTTTTTGTTGTTTGCGGGGTGTGCGACCCCCCCTCCCCCTCCGGCGCGATTCTCCCTTGATTCCTCTGCAGAAAGCCAACCTGGAGGCGGTTTTTGAGGAACAGGAAGGTTTGGAGATCCTCTGGGAAAATGCCCAAGAAGTGCGGGATTTTTATCGCGGGGGGGTGCAGCAGAAGGCCAAAGCGGACAAGGATTACCAGGATAAAAAGTACGCGGAAGCCTTGAAGAAGTATGATTCGTCCAATGAATTTCTTATGGTGGTCCTGAAGTATAGCAACGAAGACAATGGTGAATGCATCCTTTTCGAGGGAACCAGTATCCTTTTTTTCCCCAACCTCCTGATTGCCGACAACCACCTGAAAGCCGGTAAGATTCTGAAGGAGACGGCTCGAGACAGCTCGGCCCAGAGGGAATGGAAGCAAGCCCTACCTTACGTTCAGAGATCTTTGCAGCGTGAAAAGACCGAATGGGGTCTTGCGGTGCAGCAAGAACTCCATTCCCTGCTCGGGACTCGCTGACGAAAAAAAGCGCTAAGAGCATAGGGCATAGAGCAGAGAGCATAAGAAAAAGAATCCGATCTTACCCCCCATTTTCTCCCCATTCGGTATGTGGTTTTTGCCTTGAGCCATGCTGAAAGCGTGACGGTCTTCGAGTAAGACCCCCAGACATTATGGTCCTTGAGCCATGCCTTTGGCATGGCAGTCCTCAGCGAAGCGATCTTCGAGTCACGCCTTGGGCCTGACGCGCCTCAAGGCCAGAAGGGCCGCTCCTCCATCGCTTCTCATATTACTCTTGACATATTAGTATTGATTCATATAGTATGCAATCGAACTTTCTGTCTTATCCATTCTTTCACCCCTCATGGGAAAGGGTTAAATCATGAAGATGGAATATCAGGTGGGATTTCTTCTCTCCAGGGCTACCTGGGCCATGAACAATGCCGTGAACCGGCTGGTGCGGGAAAACGGGCACACGGATATTTCCGTGGCCTATTTTGCCGTGCTCCAGGCTCTGTGGGAGAGCGACAGGATGAGTATCACCGACCTGGGGGAAAAGGCCCAGCTGGAAAAGTCCACCATGACCAGCCTGATCGACCGGATGGAGGCGGCCGGCCTGGTCCGCCGGGAAGACCATCCTACGGACCGGCGGGCTTACCAGATCTGCCTGACCCCCCGGGGCAAGGAACTGGAGGAAAAACTGGACGAGGTGGTTTTCCGGGTGTACAAGCATCTGACCCGGGGAATCCCAGAGGAAGATCTGCAGAAAGCCATAAAAGTTTGCAAGCGGTTGATTCAGAATGCCGAATGAAGAGGCAGGAGAAGGAGGTGATCCGGGACCGGAAGGAAAGGGCCGAACCGGCGGCCGCGGCAGGAACCATTTTCAGGGTACTTCATTTATGGAGTGGTCCGGGAAGATGAAAATCCCGGGAAAATCGGATTGTTGACCTTTCAGATCGGAGGAAGCATGGAAAGAAAAATCAAGAAAGCCGCCGTACTGGGATCTGGGGTCATGGGAGCGACCATCGCCGCCCACCTGGCCAACGTGGGCATCCCCTCGATCATGCTGGATATCGTTCCCCCCAAATTGACCCCGGAAGAAGAGAAGAAGGGGCTGACTTTCAAGGACGCGGCGGTGCGGAACCGCTTCGCGGCGACCGGAAAACAGAACCTGCTCCGGATGCGCCCTGCGGCCCTCGCCGTTCCGGAATTCGCCAGCCTCATTGAGGTGGGCAACTTCGAAGACCATCTTTCCCGCCTGGCGGAAGTGGACTGGATCGTGGAAGTGGTGGTGGAAAACCTGAAGATCAAACAGGACCTCTTCCAAAAAGTGGCCGCCGTGCGCAAGCCCGGGACGATCGTGAGCACCAACACCTCGGGGATTCCCATCAAAGACATCTGCGCGGGCATGGACCTGGAATTCAGACAGCACTTCCTGGGGACGCACTTTTTCAACCCGCCCCGGTACATGAAACTCCTGGAGATCATCACCCTGCCGGAAACCAAGCCCGAGGTGGTGAAGTTCATGGCCGAATTCGGGGAAAAAGTCCTGGGCAAGGGGATCGTCTACGCCAAGGACACGCCCAACTTCATCGCCAACCGGATCGGGATCTTCGGGATGCTCTACTTGATGAAGGTCATGGCGGAAGAGGGGTACACCATCGAAGAGGTGGACGCCATCACCGGGCCGGCCATGGGCCGTCCCCGGAGCGCCTCCTTCGGGACCACCGACCTGGTGGGCCTGGATACCTTTGCCCACGTGGCCAAGAATATTTATGAAAACGTGACCAAGGACGAGAAGCGAGAAGTCTTCAAGGCCCCCGATTTCATCCAGAAGATGCTGGAGAAAGGCTGGCTCGGCAACAAGATCGGGCCAGGGGTTTTACAAGCGGGTGAAGTCGGAAAAGGGGAAGGAAAAACTGGTGCTGGATTATAAAACCATGGAGTACCGTCCCTCGCAGAAAGTGAAATACCCCTCGCTGGATGCGGCCAAAGCCGCCTCCGGGGCCGACAAAGCCAAAGCCCTGATCTACGCCGAAGACCGGGCCGGCCAGTTCGCCTGGAAAGTCACCGGCGAATCCCTGCTCTACGCGGCCAAGAGAATCCCCGAGATCGCCGATGACGTGTACAACGTCGACAACGCCATGAAATGGGGGTTCAACTGGGAAGCGGGTCCCTTCGAGGCCTGGGACGCCCTGGGGGTCGAGGAGTCGGTGGCCCGGATGAAGAAAGAAGGGAAGCCCCTTCCGCCTTCTGGTGAAGAAGCTCCTGGCGGCCAGGGGGAAATCCTTCTACCAGAAGAAAAACGGGCAGCTCTTCTTCTTCGACCTGAAGACCGGCCAAGTACAAGAAGGTCCCGGAGAAGCCCGAGATCATCCTCCTGCCTTCCCTCAAGGAGCGGAAGAAAGAGGTCAAGTCCAACTGCCGGAGCCAGCCTGATCGACATGGGCGACGGCGTGGCCTGCCTGGAGTTCCATACCTTCATGAACGCCATCGGGCAGGAGATCATCGAGATGATCCACGAGTCCCTGAAGATCGTGGAAAAGGACTTCGTGGGGATGGTCATCGGCAACCATGCGGAGAGGTTCTCGGTGGGGGCCAACCTGCTCATGCTCGTGGGAGAGATTGTCAAGTCCAACTGGGCGGGCATCGATGGGGCGATCAAGGCCTTCCAGGATGCCATGATGGCCATGAAGTACTTCGAGAAACCCATCGTGGCCGCTCCCCACGGCATGGCCCTGGGCGGCGGCTGCGAAGTCTGCCTGTCCAGCCACCGCATCGTGGCGGCCCTGGAGACGTACATGGGCCAGGTGGAGATCGGCGTGGGGTTGCTGCCGGGCGCCGCCGGGAACAAGGAAGTGTACCTCCGCTGCATCGAGGGAATTCCCGACGGGGTGAGCGTGGACCTTCTGCCCTTCCTGCGGAAAGCCTTCGAGAACATCGCCATGGCCAAAGTCTCCACCAGCGCCGAAGAAGCCCGCAAACTCGGGTTCCTGCGGCCCACGGACCGGGTGGTGGCCAACGTGGATCATCTGCTCTATGAGGCCAAGCAGACCGTTCTGGGCATGCTTCAGGAAGGATGGAAACCGCCTCGGCCCAAGCTCATCCCCGTGGCCGGAGACGGCGGCCGGGCGGCCATCAAGTACATGGTCAACACCATGCGCATGGGCGGGTTTTTGACCGAATACGAGGAATTCATCGCCGGCAAGCTGGCCTACATCCTCACCGGCGGAGACGTCCTGAGCGGAGCCATGATCACGGAGCAGCAGATGCTGGACCTGGAGCGGGAGGCCTTCGTGAGCCTCTGCGGGGAGAAGAAGACCCAGGAGCGGATCACCGCCATGCTCAAGACCAACAAGCCCCTGAGGAACTAGAAGGAGGAGACCATGAAAGAAGCTGTCATTGTTTCTGCTGTTCGAACCGCGGTGGGCCGGGCTCCCCGGGGGAGCCTGCGCAACACCCGACCGGATGACATGGCGGGCTGGGTGGTCAAGGAGGCCATGAACCGCGTCCCCGGGCTGAAGCCGGAAGACGTGGATGACGTGGTCATCGGCTGCAGCTTCCCGGAAGCCGAACAGGGGTTGAACGTGGCCCGCCTGATCTAACTACATCGCCGGCCTTCCCTACACCGTCCCCGGCCAGACGGTCAACCGCTTCTGCTCCTCCGGGCTGCAGGCTATTGCCATCGGCGCCGAGCACATCATGTGCGGATTCGCCGAGGTTATCATCGGCGGGGGAGTGGAGTCCATGTCCATGGTTCCCATGGGCGGGAACAAGACCGTTCCCAACCTCAAGCTGTTCGAGGCCTACCCGGAAGGATACACGGCCATGGGGGTCACGGCGGAGAACGTGGCCGTGAAGTTCAAGATCAGCCGGGAAGACCAGGACGCCTTTGCCCTGAAGAGCCACCAGAAGGCGGCGGCGGCGATCAAGGCCGGCCGGTTCAAGGATGAAATCCTGCCCATCAAGGTGAAGACCCAGGAAGTCACCGAGGACGGCCAGGTCAAGTTCCGGGAATTCGTCTTCGACACCGATGAGGGGGTGCGGGGAGACTCCACCCTGGAGGCTCTGGCCAAGCTGCGGCCGGCTTTCTCCACCACCGGCTCGGTTACTCCGGGAAACGCTTCTCCCCTGAACGACGGGGCCGCGGCGACGGTGATCCTGTCCAAGGAGAAGGCCAAGGCCCTGGGGGTGAAGCCCATGGCCACCTTCCGCTCCTTTGCCGTGGCCGGCGTTCCGCCGGAGCTCATGGGCATCGGGCCGGTGGAGGCCATTCCCAAGGCCCTCAAACTGGCCGGGGTAACTTTGGAGCAGATCGATCTCTTCGAGCTGAACGAGGCCTTCGCCTCCCAGGCCCTGTACTGCTGCCGGAAACTGGGACTCAACATGGACAAGGTGAACGTGAACGGCGGGGCCATCGCCCTGGGCCATGCCTTGGGCAACAGCGGCGCCCGCCTGACCACCACCCTGGTGCACGAGATGAAGCGCCGCAACGCCCGGTACGGCGTGGTCTCTATGTGCATCGGCTTCGGCATGGGCGCGGCCGCGGTCTTTGAACGTGAGCCGAGTTATTAGCAAGTGCTTCTAAACCTCGGAATGCAGGGGCAGGCATCGGTGCCTGCCCTTTGCATTATGCGGGCCAGGGAGTATCGAATCATGATTTCCTCTGGGTAAATCCCCGACTCTGACGGGGGGCTCACAGAGTTTGACATTTCCGGGAAGCTTGGGTTGTGGCCCGGGGTCAAGGGCGTTGCCCGCAGAAAGCATCGGCCGGGTGAGCCCTTTTCCGGGAGGCTCCGATCGGCTTCCGCAGGATGAGGCGGGCCGATCGGGCGACCGCCGGTCGCCCCTACCAGGAGCAGAAACCATCACAGGGATCCAAGATCGGTTAGCCCGACCGGGCCAGGGCATAGAAGGTGCCTCATGATTTCTGCGGGCAACGCCCTTGACCCCGGGCCGGGCAGCGGACGGAAGGTCACCTTTAGGTGGCCCCCGTTTATCATCCGTCTCGAGCGGTTCAAGGTTTTTCAAGCCTCCGGTTCTGCTGGAGGTCGATGACTAGGCAGCAGGGACAAGGGAGCTGGAGGGTTCGATGAAGTTGCCGCCGGAAATTACCACTCTCGTTCTGGACTTCAACGGGGTGATTGCATCGGACATCAACGCCGCGGCGCGTTCCCTGGGGAAATTTTGGGGCGCGCCCCTGAAGCCGGCGGAAGCCTATGCTCGCTGGCGCCCCCTTTACTTGAAAGCGTCCCTGGGACAGATTCCCGTCGAACAGTTTTGGAAAGAGCTGCGGGATTCCTTCGGCCTGCCTCCGGCCTATTCCTGGGAAGAGGAGGCTCGCTGGCTTTCTTCCATCGTTCCCCTCGAACGCGATGTTGCCCATACCCTGGCAAAGCTCGGAGGCCGATACAGACTGGGCTTGCTTTCCAATTATGTCGGCAGCTGGGCGCGGACCCTTCTCGCTAAATGGGGACTCTCGGACATGTTCCGGGGGGTATTGATATCGTCCGATATGGGGGTACGGAAACCCGATCTCGCAGCGTACCAGGAGATATGCCGGATGCTTGAAGTCAGACCCGAGGCCGCCGTTTATGTTGCCGATGAAGAAGAAGATGTTGTGGCAGCGGAAAGGGTGGGGATGTTTCCGGTCTTTATCCCGGGAGAGGACAGAGAGAGCAGCGTCGGAACCAAGATCAAGGTCCTGTCGGACCTGATTTGAAAAGGGTCGCTCGTTGCTGGTTACTCGTTGCTCGTTTAAAACCAGCAACCAGAGTCGAGCAACCAGCAACTTGTTTTTTTACTTTTTCAACCCGAAACCCGAGACCTAGCCTTTACAACCCTGCCTTGGTCAGCTCTTCTTCAAAAGTCTCATAAAAATCCTTCTTCAGGAACTTGAAACTCCGTACAAACTCCTCAAAATGATCGAAGGGCTCCTGGCTATAAGTGCCGTTCAAAGGGCGCCACTGGGTGCAGACGAAGGAGATGATCCGATTTCCCTTTTTCACCAGGTAGACTTTCGACTTGGCCTTCTCCTTCCGGTTGGGGTTTTCCCCTTCCATGAAGATGGCGACTGCGTCCAGCCCGATGATCTGGGTTTTCTCCCTCTGGGTCACCCGCAGGTCGATCCCGCTGTTGAACAGGAAACGAGTGCAGTAATACTGGGCCCGTTTTTCCAGATCCCGCTGTCCGCCATAGGGCAGGTCATCGTACATGAACGTGGTTTGGCTGGGGAAATCTCCCTTTTCCATTTTCAAAAACCCCAGTTCAAAATCGCCGCCTTCGATGTTTTTCATGCTGGCCCATCCCGCCGGCGGCTGTTTGAACTCATACTTGTCCAGGAAAACGACCGTCCCCCGTTCCGTGGGAACCATGGCCGGCTTCGGTTTTTCGCCCATGGCGGCGCAGCCGGCGAGGATTCCGATCATCGCCACGACCACCACCCCTATTCCGTGGATGCCGGTGAATTTTATTTTGCGGTTCATGATTTTCTCCTTCTCACTTCTTTGCCCGGAACTCTTTTTCCAGATTCAACAGGAATTGAAGAATTTCCTTGTTGTCCGGTGAGCCGTCCTTGATGTAACGGATGATTCCCCCCTTGTCGACGATCACCGTGCGCCGGCCGAACCAGTTCGGCGTCCCGTCGGGAAGGAAGGGCGGCTTATCCCGGTACGCCCCGTAGGCCATCCCCATCCAGGGTAGCTGGTTGGAGATGATTGGAAACTCCAGCACCAGACTCTCGGAGAAATGCTTGAGGGTGATCGGGTCATCCATGCTCACACCCAGGACCTGGGTGCTCAGGCGCTTGTAGAGATAGAGATCTCTGTTGTGCGCCTCCATCTCGCCCGTTCAGACGGGGGTAAAGGCGGCCGGGAAGAAGGTCATAACCAGATGAAACTTCCCGTAGTAGTCCTTGTAGTAATCCACCAGCGTGCCCTGGGAAGAGGGCAGGACAAAGGAAAAGGCTTCGTCTCCCACCTTGCCGGGCGAGAACGCCGTAGGGGTATCCGCCCAGACGTTCCCTGCCGCCAGAAGCAAGGCCATAACCATGAACAACGCTTTCTTGGGCATATCTTCTCCTTTCTTTGTTCATAATATGCAATCCAAACCCGCCTATTCGTAGGCGAAAAAATTTCTCCCCCTTTTTGTATACCGGGCCGAATGAACTGCCCCACCTCTTGGGAACCATTTCTACCATGAAGAGGGGGGCCGGCCAATAGGCAAAACAATGTATTTTATCGGAAAGAATGCTGTATTTCCCGGAGAAAAAGGATGAAAAAAGACTGGAGGGATCTTTCTCAGATCAGGATCTGCACATCCCGCTCCTCGAATTCCATCTTGGTGCCCAGGGAATTGGAGCAGAGGGCACAGAGGTACTCGTACTTGTCTCCCTCGGGCAGAATCAAGAGGAGGCGTTTGCGAACCGGGACCGCCCTTCGGCAGCGCGAGCAAAAAAGCTCGCTGGCTTCAAACTGGGCGAAGGACGATTGGGCCTTCCCAGGTGGATTCGAACGTCTGGAATGAGGGGCTCTCTTCGGACTCACTTGGCTCCGACGATGTCGAGATCCATGTCCATGTAATAAGTCTGGGGATAAGTCCCCATCTCAGGCTTGATGACCTGCACCGGAGAGGTGGAAACCAGCCGGGTGATCTCCGCATTGGGGTCGTTGAGATCGCCAAAGACCATGGCCTGGGTCGGACAAGCCGCTACGCAGGCCGGAGTCTGTCCCTGGTCGATGCGCTTCTGGCAGAAATCGCACTTCTCCACGATGTTATACCGGGGGCTGATGAACCGCACATTGTAGGGGCAGGCCGCCATGCAGTAACGGCAGCCGATACACCGGTGGGGATTGACCATGACGATCCCGTCTTCCGGTCTCTTGTAGGTGGCCTTGACCGGACAAACCGTGGTGCAGATGGCCCGCTCGCAGTGGTTGCAGACAATGGGCAGGAAGGCTTTGCGCACGTAGGGGTACCGGCCCTTTTCAATCTGTTTCACCCAGGTCCTCCAGCATCCCAGGGGGACCTCATACTCCGCCTTACAGGCGACCGAGCAAGCGTGACACCCGATGCACCGGCGAAGATCGATCATCATTGCATATCGTTTTTTAGCCATTCGCTTTCCCCTTTCCCTTCTTCCTCATAGCATAAATCGATAAAAAAAAACAACCCCTTTTTTCGTTTTTTTTCAGCCCCGAAGAATTCTAAAAAACTTTTCATTTCGGTAGGTTACAGAAATGTCACGGAGAAAATGCGAAATTCGAAAAGCCCAAAATGAATGAGTGTTCATTGTGGAGCGGTAATTTCCTTGGGATAAACTCCCGGCACTGCCGGGGGGGTATGGCTTTTTACCGGCAGGAAAAAGAGGACCGCCAGGCAGCCGGTGAATATGGCGACCAGGAAAGAATACCTGAACGTTCCCGTTTGATCGGCAATGTATCCTCCCAGGGCGGGGGCCACCACCAGGGAGAATCCGTAGAAAATCGTCCAGAACCCCAGCACGGTCCCGGTGGCCTCGCGGGGGAAAAAATCGGCGGCGGCGGCCGCGTACATCGGCCAGGCGGCAGCATAGAAGACTCCGAAGATACAGGCTGCGGCAAACAGCGAGGACCAAGCGTTTCCGGCCCAGATGATCAGCAGAATGCTTGCCGTCATGCCGGCGTTTATGATCAGGACGCACTTCTTCCTCCCGATATAATCCGAGAGAAGGGGGAGGAGGAAGGCTCCGGCGATCCCGCTGAATGCGATTCCGCTGGCCAGCTGCGCGGCCCGGGAAAAGGAATATTTCAACTCCAGGTTCCCGTAGGTCACGATGAAGAGATTGACCAGATAGGCGGTAAAACCGATAAAGAGGTAGGAGACGGCCGCGAACCAGAGACTGGGCATCCCCAGGAGTCGCCGGTAAGGAACCCGCTTTTCCCCTTGATCCGGAGAAACGGGGACGGAGGTTTTCTCCCCCTCTCCCCAGGGATTCAGATTCAGGTCGCGGGGCCGGTTGCGCAGCAGGATTCCATTCAGCGGAACCAGAAGGAGGGAAAAGAGAGCCAGGATGAGCCAGCAGGCGCGCCATCCATACCCCGCCACCACGGGGGGGAGGACAATTCCCATCACCCCGTACCCGATGGCGTAACTGACGGACAGAATCCCCAGCGCCATCCCTCTCCGGTTGGCGCCGTACCATCGCTGGATCAGGGTGACCACGGGAGTCCACATGGCGGAGGCTCCGACCCCCACGATGAAGAAAGCGAAACAGGCTTGAGACAGGGTCTCGGGTCTGCTCATGAAATACGTCCCCGTGGCGAGGATCGCCGAACAAACGGTCAGAAGGATCCGCGAGTTGAAACGGTCCACCGCGAAACCCATGATGGGGGAAAAGATGCTGTAGGCCAGGTAGAAAGAGCTGGCGATGGTTCCGGCCTGGGCCTTGGTGATCTGGAGGGACTGGATCATTTCCGGCATGAGGATTCCGTAGCCCAGACGGATGCTGTAATGGATGAAGATCGTGGCGAAAGAAGCCGTGAGAATGAACCAGGCCCAGTGGATGCGGGAGGTCATGAGTCTGGATCCCCGGGGGGAGATTCGCCGGCAGCAGGGTTGCCCCGGCTCTCCCGTTTTCTCTTTTTCCGAAACCTGCGCTTCCTCTTCCGGGGTGAGAATTTTTTATCCGCCGCGGGCCAGGAGAAAGGGGAGGATTCTTCCCCCCGGACGCCGGCCGCCATTTCGAAAAGGCGGAGAGCCTGGGAAAAATCGGGCCTCCGGACCAGCCTCAGGGGCAGTCTTCCCTGGGGGGCAAACTCCTGAAAGAGGCGCTGGTTGGCGAGAAGCTGGGCGGCCGTTTCCCGGGAGTGGCGGGTGAACAAAAAAGGCCCCAGGGTATGGATCAGCCACTCCCTCACCTTCAGCTGGAAATCGGCCTGCCCCTTACGCCCCCCGGGAAATTCCTCCGTGGGGCAGAAGAATTCGAGAAAGGGGAGAAGGAAGAGAGCCAGGTAAAAGTCATCGGAAACGGCATCCTCCGACAGGCGCAGGCGGTCCAGAGCCTCCAGGGAGCTCAGAAAATATTCCCTCCGTTTGCCATCCTGGAGCGGGCCGGCGAGCGACGGGAACAGGACGAAGAGCATTCCCGTTTCGAGCATGAATTGGATCGATTCCCGGGCCGCGCCTTCTCGCAGCTCCCGGAGAAATTCGTCGCGAACCCGGGCCGGGGAGCACAGGCGCAGTCTTTCCACGTGGGTGAGCAGGGACCGGTAGGTATTTTCCTCGATGGAGAAACCGGTTCGGACCGCGTGGCGGATGACCCGGATCATCCGCACCGGGTCCTGGACGAATTTTTCGTCCGGGTCGCCGATGCAGCGGATGATCCCCCGGCGGAGGTCTTCCAGCCCCCCCACGTAATCCACCAGGGAAAAATCGGCGATATTGTAGAAAATGCCGTTGATGGTGATATCCCGCCGAAAGGCGTCTTCGGCGGGGGTTCCGAAAGTGTTGTCGGAATGGGGAAGGAGGTTCCGGGGCTTGCTCATCGAATTCCGAGCGCCTCCGGAAGGTGGAAACCTCGATATATTTTCCGCCGGGGAAATAAACGTGGGCCAGGCGGAACCGGCGGCCGATCAGGCGGGAATGACGGAAGAGGTCCCGGATCTGCCGGGGATGAGCATCGGTGGCCAGGTCGAAATCTTTCGGGGTCTTGCCCAGTAAAAGGTCGCGGACGCATCCTCCCACCAGATAGGCCATAAAGCCGTGATGGTGAAGACGGTAGAGGATCTTCAAAGCGTCCGGGTCGATGTCCATGCGGGAGATGGGGTGCTCCGGGCGGGGAAGAATGCGGGGTAAGACAGGTTGGTCCATACTCTTTATTTATTAACGATTCAGGGGGGTTTTGTCAAGGAGGCATTCGAATGCGGAATTCGGATTGCGGATTGCGGAATAAAACCAAGAAAAATTCGGAGTGAGAAGTAGGGGCACGCGGCCGCGTGCCCGCAACGAGTTTGGGTGGAAAAGGGATTCAAACAGGGAATCGATTCTGGTATAGTGGAAAAAACGCAGAGGGCAGAGAGCATGGAGCAAGGAGTAAAAGGCTGGAGGGTCGAGGCTGAGTGCCGGAAGGCGGATATTGGCCAAAAGAAAGAGGTCTTTTTACGCTATGCTCTATGCGCTATGCGTCTTTTTCGCGTTCTCCTTTTTGGCCGGCTGCGCCGCGGAAAAGCCCAGCCTGGTTGTTCACTCCTACCCCTTCAACCCGGAGGGAAAAACCGTCCTGGTGCAGTATTTTGCCTGCAACCCGGAGATATCCACCAACCTCAACAAGGGGGCGGTGCAGAGGTTCGGAGAGCTGATCGCCCTGGATATTCAGAGGTCCCTGAAGAACGCGGGCTTTCAACACCCTTTGGTCATCGCCCCGGGTGAAGAGGCCAAGGGGGATTTCCTGATCAAAGGAACCATCACCCGGGTTCACGGCGGAGATGTCCGGGAGAGAAGATGGTTTGAATCCTTCGGGTTTGGAGCCACCGAGGTTCGGGCCACGGGTGAAATCGTCGACCTGGCCGCCTCCCGATCGGTAGCCGCCTTCTCCCTGGTCAAACAGTCTTCCTATACCTGGCTGGACAACGAATTCGCCGTCCGGGAAAACCTCCGGGAGGTCGCCCGGGAAATCGCCGCCATCCTCATCGAGGCAAAGTAATAGAAGAGTGCCTTAAGTGCCTCAAGTGCCTCAAGTGCCTCAAGTTGAAAAGACCCCGTGCAAGTTGTCGGTTCCCCGTTACTCGCTAAAAACAAGAAATAATCAACCGGCAACCGCCAGCAGGGAACAGATATTATTCCGCATTCTGCATTCCGAAATCTGCATTGGGTTATTTTCCTTCCTCCCGCTTCAGCACCCCCATGGCGACGGTGGAATGGGCAAAGGCTCCTCCGGCTCTTAGCGCGGCCGCGACGAAAATGGCTTCGGCGATCTCCTGATCTGTGGCTCCCTCCTTTTTGGCCGCCTTGACATGACCCTCAATGCAATAAGGGCATTGGGTGGTGTGGGCGACACCGATGGCGATCAGCTCTTTGATTTTCCGGGGCAGGGCGCTCTTCTTCTCGAAGATCTCGTTGTTGAAGTTGATGAAAGCCTGGAACATGTCCTTCTGGGCTTCCATCAGGTCCTTGTAGTGCTTGCGCGCGTCGAGGGAATAGAAATATTCGCTCATTGTTTTCTCCTTTCTGAATTCAGGGGATTTAGACGAAGGAAATATATCCTAAAAAACCCGGCTCAACAACCATTATCCCTAATCCGGCCAAGAAGGAAGCAAATAGAAAATTGTAGGGGCGGTTCGCGAACCGCCCCTACGGATCTCCGGATTTGATTCGTCTTGACAGGAAAGCGAATAAAGGCTAGTGATAGTTCGATAGCTAAATCCTGTCGAGCCCAAGGAGAAGAACTCGCCATGAGAGAAAAGGTCCTTTCTTTGAGCGAAGCGGCGGGCTGGGTTCAGAACGGAACCCTCCTCGGCTTTACCTGCCAGTTCCTGGAAAACGCGCCCATGGCCTTTCTCCGGGAAGTGGTGCGGCGGAAAACCCGGGACTTGAGGGTGGCCACATTGCCCGGCGGCGGTCTGCACATCGATTTTCTGATCGGGGCCGGGGCGGTTTCAGAGTATGAGACCTGCCATTGTTCCCTGGGCGATTATGGAGCGGCTCCGAATTTTCAAAGAGCCCTGCGCCTGCGCTCCATCCAGATGAAGGATACCACCTGAGGGGTGATGTTTTCCATGGTCCAGGCTGGATCCATGGGCCTCCCCTATATCGCCGTCCGCGGTCTTCTGGGAAGCGATATCTTGAAGCACCGCCCGGACCTCAAGGTCGAGGAGAATCCTTTCAACCCGGGGGAAAAGATCGTCGTAGCCCAGCCCATCCGGCCGGATGTGGCCGTATTCCACGCCCTGAAAGCGGATCGCTGGGGGAACGCCGTCACCGCCGGCCTGCGGGACGACCTGATGATGGCCCGGGCTTCCCGGCGGGTTATCGTCACCGCGGAAGAGATTGTGGACCATGAATTGACCCTGGAGGATGCTCTGCATAATACCTTTCTTCCGGCCATCGACGTGGATGGAGTGGTCGCCGCGCTTTTCGGAGCCCACCCCTGCGGCTGCGGGCTCTCCTACCCGGTCGATGATCCCCACGTGAAAGAGTACCTAAACGCGGCGAAAAGTGAGAGCACGTTCCGAGCCTACCTGGAAAAATACGTTTTCACCGTGAACGGCCATCAGGAATATTTACGGCGGGTGGGTTTGACCGCGATCGCCTAGTCTCTTGCGAATAAAGCTGTTCGAAAAATGGCAGCAAAACTTCCAAGGCCAAGGGTCAATTCCAAATTCGAAGCACGAAATCCGAAATTCGAAGCAAACCCGAATTTTCCAAATCCAAAAGATTTTAGCTTTAGCTGTTTTGAGCCTTTGGATTTCGAATTTGTTTCGGATTTCGATATTCGGATTTCGGATTTGTCAACGCTTCATAACTGTTTGGTTGTGGCTATGCCAGGTCAGGAGGGAAAGATACATGGCCGATACCCTTTTGGAATACACCCCGGAAGAACTGATGGCCGTGGTCATCTCCCGGGAAGTGCGAGATTTTGAGACCGTGGGTGTGGGGGCTGTCTCTCCTATTCCCGCTTCGGGATGCATTCTGGCCGAACATCTCCAAGCTCCCCATATCAACCTGATGATTCTGGATAGCAAAGAATATTATCCTTTTCCCGGAGGCACGAGTGAGCTCCACTTCCTCGCCCAGCGGGGGGATCTGGATTTGTTCTTTCTCAGCGGGATCCAGATCGACAGCCGGGGGAACATCAACCTCCATGTCCTCGGCGATTACCAATCCCCCCAGATGCGCCTCCCCGGCGCCTACGGGTCAGCCATGCTGTATTACATGGCCCACCGGGTCATCCTGTTTCGCACCGAGCACACCAAGCGCACTTTCGTGGAAAAAGTGGACTTCATCACCGCTCCCGGGATCACCCCGGCGAACGTCCACCGGGAGGGAGGCCCCACCAAAGTGGTGACCCCCAAGGCCATCCTAGCCTGGGATCGGCGAAGCGGTGGCTGGCTCCTGGAAGCCGTTCATCCCGGTTCATCGGTGGAAGAGGTAAAGGCGAATACGGGGTTTGATTTGCGGACGGCAAGCTCTTTCCGGATGACTCCTCCCCCCACGGAAAAGGAGATCTCCACCCTCCGGACGGCGGTACGGGAGAAGCTGAAAAGGATCTATCCGGACTTCGCGGAAAAGAAGATTCAGAAAGTGATCGTTACTCGTTATTCGTTATTTGTTAAAGCAACTACTCGTTGGTCACGGGGGATCCGTAACGAGTAACGATTTTATACAAGGTTGGCGGCTTGTCTGGCGGCGATCTGGACCGGGTCCCAGACCGCGGAGAAGGGCGGTGAGTACCCGAGGTCCAGGTTGATCAGGTCTTCCACGGTGAAACCGGCGTGAAGGGCAACGGCCAGAGTATCGATCCGCTTGCCCGCCCCCTCCTGGCCCACAATTTGTCCCCCGAGAAGCCGGCCGGTCCCTTTTTCCGCCAGGATTTTCACCGTCATCGGTCCGGTTCCGGGGTAGTACCGGGCCCGGGTGTGAGCGTCAATTTTGGCGCTGACAGAGGCAAGGCCCAGCTCTTGAATTTCCTTCTCCTGCAAGCCTGTTCGGGCTACTTCCAGGGAGAGGACCTTGACCATCGCGGTTCCCACCACTCCCGGGAAAGTGGCCTGCCCTCCGGCAATGTTGATTCCCGCCACCCGGCCTTGTTTGTTGGCCACGGTTCCCAGGGCAATGTAAAACGGGCGGCGGCTGACCAGGTGGAAAGATTCGACGCAATTCCCCGCGGCCCAGATCCCTTCCACTTCGGTCTGCATCCGGTCGTTCACTTTGATTCCGCCGGTCTTACCCACGGGAATTCCCGCCTCTTGAGCCATCGCAGAGTTCGGCCGGACTCCCAGTCCCAGGATGACTAAATCGGCGGGTAGGCTGCGCTGGTCGGTAAGTGCACCCCGAACTTCTCCCTCGCGAACTTCCAGACTCTTCAGGGACTCATTCAAATAAAGCTTAATCCCTGCTTCCTCCAGGGGCTTAAGCAGGAGGGAGGCCATGTCCGGGTCCAGCGTGTTCATAACCTGGGGGGTCTTCTCCACGATCGTCACGGCGATTCCCCGGTGGACGAAGTTTTCGGCCATTTCCAGCCCGATATAGCCCGCCCCGATGATCACGATATACCGGGGATTCTTTTCCTCCACCGCCCGGCGGACCTCGATTCCGCTCTGAAGGGTGTTGAGCTCATAGACGCCCTTGGCGTCTATTCCGGGGATCCGAGGCCGGATGGCGACGGCCCCCGTGGCAATGAGCAGCTGGTCAAAGGGCTCTTTCCAGGGTTTTCCGGTTTTCAGATCTTCTCCCTGCACCTGCTTCTGACGGAGATCGATTTCCGAAACCTTCTGGAAAACGCGGGCATCGATCCCCTGCTTTTCCCGGAAAGCTTCCGGAGAACGCACCACCAGGAGTCTAGGGTCATCGACAATCCTGCCGATGTAGTAAGGAACCGCTCAGGCGGAGTAGGACACATGGGGGCTCTGTTCAAAGGCGAGGATCTGGAGCCCTGGTTTCTGGCGGCCCGCCTGCGAAGCGGCGCTCATCCCGGCGGCGTTGCCGCCGATGACGATCAATCGTTCTTTGGCCATGTTTCAGGTTCCTCCTCGGGAAAAAAGAAAATTAAATTGGGACACGGATGAACACAGCGCGGCACAGCCGCAACCAAAAATGTGGGGTTTGCCCAGGCGCACGCGCCTTCCAGAAATCCCCCCTTCGCCCCCCTTTTCTAAAGGGAGGTTGGGGGGGATTTCAGAGCGTGTTTCCCAGCCCAATATGCCTAACAAAAATTAAAGACTTTGCAAAACAGTAGTACAGATGATAAAAAGGAGAAAACTTCACTGGTGAAACCTTCGGGAATTGGACATGGATGTTTCATTGGAAATAAAGGAATTTGAATTCCGAACTCCGAACTCCGAACTCAAAACTCCTACTCCTCCTGGGCAAAGGATGCGATGCTCGCCCGACTCCCGAGAAATTCCCTTAAATCCGATGGCCGAAGGACGGCCTGGCATCCCCATTGGCCGGCGCTGACGGCGATCTCGGGCATGCCCAAGATGGATTGCTCCAGGACCACCGGGAGGGGACGGTGCGTTCCGATGGGGCTGACGCCGCCGATGAAGTACCCGGTGATTTTGGGGACTTCTTCTCTTTTCGCCATATCCACTGTCTTTTCGTCGACCGCTCTGGCCAGGTTTTTCAGATTGACCTGGCGGTTCCCCGGACACAGGGCCAGGTAGTACTTTTTCGAGGCCCCCTGAACCAGAAGGGTCTTCACGACCCGGGCCAGGGGAAATCCGGTCTCCCGGGTGACTTCCTCCGCGGATTTTTCCTCGGCCTTGAAGGTCATCACCCGGTAGGGAATCCTGGCTTCGGACAGTTCCTTCAGGGCGCGGGTAAAGACTTCGTTTTGGACCTTGAAAGGTTTGGTCATGGCTTCGTTGTCTCAATGTAACCTTTTCCGCCCTTTTCTTTCAAGGGGAGAATCCAGCTTACCCCCCTTCCCTTTTGTTCTTACCTTTTCTGCGAAAAAGCAAAGCTTGTGGCCCGGAAGCAAGGGCGTTACGCGGAAAAAGCATCGGCTCATTTATCTTGGATCTTGGATTTTTTGGGTTTTCTTTTTCAATCCGCATTCCGCAATCGACATTCCGCAATTTGGAGGCGGGACATCGCGCCCCTACGACCTTTAAAATTTGCGGAAAGGATCTTGAAAGCCCAGCAGATCGAAATCCCCGATCCCTTTGCTCTGACACAGGACCTTGAAAAGGGTTCCCATGCCGCCCGGAATCAATAGGTTCCTCATGGCCAGTTTGCTCTTCAAGAAAGCGGGGTCGGAGGAAGAGGTTGAATCCTTTTCCAGGTTTTCCAGGTCCTGGAGCAATCCCAGAGAAACCAGGAACCGGAATTGCTCCGTATAACCGGCTTTTTTCAAACCCAGGGCTTCCCCTTTTTTCATCAAAGCGGTGAAGTTCACGTGGGCGGTCATATCCTGATAGCCGATTCTCCGGTAAGGGTCGGAAGAGGTGGTGTGCCGAAAGTAGCAGAGCAGCGTCCCATCCCTGCGCTCCGGCTGGTACAGCTCGGCCGCTTCGTACCCGTAATCGATGATCAGAACGAATCCCTGCCGGAGAGTCCGGTTCACGCCCTCTACCCAATCCAGGGCTCTCAGATTCGCTTCCCCCCGCTGTCCTTCTTCCAGTGGAGTCCCATACAAGGAAAAATATTCTTCCAGGGCTGGAGTGGAAGGCGCCCCCAGAATTTCTTCGAAAGACTGATCCCGGCAGGTTACATACACTTCGCGGAGCTTCCTGTCCTCCCGCTGGAGGAGGTGAACGGGAAAGGCATCAATCAGTTCGTTGGAAAAAATGCATCCCGTAAAGGTTTCTCCCCCGTTCAAGAGGGTTTCCGGGTCCTTCCATTGGATTTTTCCCTCACCTCGAAAAGAAGAAATCAGGGACTTCTGCTTTTCCACCGAGGGGGGACTGACCTCCCCTAGCACGTAAAAGAGGTCCCGGAAAAAATCCGGGAATTGGCTTCGGCAATAGGTCAGGATATCGGAGCAGAGAAGTCCCTTCCCGGCTCCCCATTCCACAAGAGTAAAGGGGGAAGGGCGGCCCAGGATCTTCCACATCTGGTAGAACTGCCGGGCCAGGAGCTGTCCAAAGGCTGGATGGATATGAGGGCTGGTGTAGTAATCGCCCTCCGGCCCGATCCTTTCCCGGGGGGCGAAGTAATAGCCTTCCCGCGGATGGTAGAGAACCAGGTCCATGAATTCAGCAAAGGGGATCTTGCCCCGCTCGCGGATGCGATCCCGAAGGATCCTCACCAATTCCTTATTCTCCGGCCCTTCCATGTGTGGTATTATAGCGCACTTTCGGATAGAACAGTTTCGGGTTCCGAGTTTCGGGTTTCAGAGCACGCTGCGGTGCCCCTGTCCGCTGCCGGAATACAAGAGCCATGCCCAGTGCGTCACTGCTCCGCTTGGGAATGTAGAGGTTAATTCCAAAGAATTGGAGAAAGAATAGGGGAATTGAATCTTTTTTTTCCAGGGGGTAAAATAGATTTAGCCCTTCTGTCTGGGTTATTTGTTTCCCCGTATCGAAGGAGATCCCTATGGATGAAGACGACGAGAAAAATCCAAGCGAGATTTTTAAAAAAAGGTTGAAATCCTTTTTCTCTCCGCCGGATCCTCAAAGGAAGAAAAATGCTCTTCCTCCGAAGGCCCACTTCAGCATCTGGTATTTCCTGATCATTTTTCTCCTGATCAGCGTGGTCCAGAATTATTTTTTGGCCCCCAGGGTGGAGAATATTCCCTACAGCAAGTTTAAGCAGTCCCTGGCCGAAGGGCAGGTGAATAACCTGGTAATCGGGCCGGACAAGATCAACGGGAAGCTGAAGGCCAAGGGGGACAAGGCGGAGCAGGACTTCGTCACCATCCGGGTGGAAGACCCCAACCTGATCAAGGAGCTGGATGAACGCAAGGTGAGCTACAGCGGGCTCTATGAAAGCAAGCTTCTGGCCAACATCCTGTCCTGGGTGATCCCCCTGGCCATCTTCTTCATCATCTGGCGTTACGCCATGAAGAGGATGGGGCCGGGGTACGGGGTCATGTCTTTCAGCAAGAGCAAAGCCAAACTCTTTGCGGAGAACGAAACCAAGGTGACCTTTGCGGATGTGGCCGGAATCGATGAAGCCAAGGAAGAGCTCCAGGAAGTGGTGGAGTTCTTGAAAAACCCGGGGAAATTTCAGAAGCTGGGAGGAAGGATTCCGAAGGGGGTTCTCCTCCTGGGGCCTCCGGGCACCGGAAAGACGCTCCTGGCCAAGGCGGTAGCCGGGGAAGCGGGGGTTCCCTTCTTCAGCATCAGCGGGTCGGAGTTCGTGGAGATGTTCGTGGGGGTGGGGGCGGCGCGGGTCCGCGACCTCTTCTCCCAGGCCACCAGCCACGCGCCCTGCATCATCTTCATCGATGAGCTGGACGCCCTCGGCAAGGCCCGGGGGATCAACGTGATGGGCGGGCATGACGAGCGGGAGCAGACCCTCAACCAGCTCCTGGTGGAGATGGACGGATTCGAATCGAACAAAGGGGTCATCATCATGGCCGCCACCAACCGGCCGGAGATCCTCGACCCCGCCCTGCTGCGCCCGGGACGTTTCGACCGGCAGGTTCTGGTAGACCGACCGGACATCAACGGGCGGGAAGCGATCCTGAAGATCCATTCCCGCAAGGTCGTCCTCTCTCCGGAGGTGGACCTGAAAAAAATCGCCGCCCGGACCCCCGGCTTCGTGGGGGCGGACCTGGCCAACCTGGTGAATGAGGCGGCCCTCCTGGCGGCCCGGAAGAACAAAGAGGAGGTAACTTCGGCGGAGTTTGACGAGGCCATCGACCGGGTGGTCGCCGGGCTGGAAAAGAAGAAGCGGGTCATGAGCCCGAAGGAGAAGGAAATCGTCGCTTACCATGAATCCGGCCACGCCATCGTCGCCGAGTCGGTAGAGCACGCCGACCCGGTGCACAAGATCACCATCATCCCCCGGGGGGTGGCCGCCCTGGGTTACACCCAGCAGCAGCCCACCGAGGACCGCTACCTGATGACCAAGTCGGAACTTCTCGACCGGATGGCGGTGCTCCTGGGAGGGCGGGTGGCCGAAGAACTGGTCTTCGGGGAGATCTCCACCGGGGCGCAGAACGACCTGCAGCGGGCCACGGATATCGCCCGCTCCATGGTGACCGAGTATGGAATGAGCGATCGTCTGGGCCTGGTCACCTATGAGCGGGAACGGCGCCCCATGTTCCTCCCGGAAAGTTTCACTTCCGGCGGCAAGACATACAGCGAGGAGAAGGCGGCGGAGATCGACGGGGAGATCTCCAAGGTCGTCGAGGACACCCACCAGCGGGTGCGGGGGATCCTTGGCGAAAAGCGGGAGGTGCTGAATACCCTGGCCAAGCTCCTGCTGGAAAAAGAGATCGTTCAGGGCGACGAGATGAGAGCCCTCCTGGGCAAGGAAGAAAAGAAAGGTCAAGGTTGAGGCTAAGGTTAAGGTAAGGTTGAGGCTAAGGTTGAGGTTAAGGTTGAGGTCAAGGTTAAGGTTGAGGGAATTTGAAATTATTTACTTTTCCTCGGCCTCAACCTCAGCCTTAACCTTGTCCTTTCTGTACCAGCCAGCGGCTTAGATCCCTCGGCCAGGCGACCTCGATTCTCGGGGCTTCTGAGGAGGAGGCCCAGGTAGGATAAGGTGGGGCCGGGTCGCAGGTAAAAGCGGCGGATGATTTTTCCATAAGCCTTCTCCAGTTCCGGGCAGGAAAGGGCCCTGGGCTGGAGAAGGCAATTCAAAGCGTTCATTCTTCCCCAGTCTTCCGCAAATTCCACCGAACCTTTTACCGTTCGGTAAATCTCCGTACCCGGGTAGGGAGTTAAGAAAGAGAGATTGATCTCATCCAGAGAGATCCGGCCGATGAAGGAGAGGGTTTGCCCCAGGGTCTCTTCCGTCTCCTCGGGGTATCCGATCATGAAAAGCCCCTTGGCCCGGATGCCCGCCTCTTTCGTCCAGCGAACCGCCTGCTCCACCTGCTCAAGGGTGATTCCTTTCCGGATCTGGTCCAGTATCTTCTGAGACCCGCTTTCGATCCCGTAGCTGATCATCCAGCATCCCGCCCTCTTCATCAGACGCAGCAGGTCCGGATCAACTGAATCCACCCGGGCATCGCAGTTCCACCCCATCTCCAGATTCCCGGAGGCCATCTTTTCGCACAGCCGCACCAGGCGCGGCCGGAAGGCGGCAAACTGGTCGTCGGTGAAAACCAGATGGCGGATTCCGTATTGCCGGCGGAGAAAGGAGATCAGCTCCCACAGATAGTCTTCGGAAAAGTACCGGTACCGGTTACCGAATACGGACCGGTCGCAGAAGGTGCAGGCCTGCGGACATCCCCGGGAAGAGATCAGGGATGCCGCCGGCCCCTTTAGGTAATTCAGAAAGGGAGCGTGGTAGTCCCGCGGGAATTCGGGCAGAAGGTCAAAGGCCGGGAAGGGGAGGGTGTCTAAATCCTCGATGAATTTCCGGCGGGGGTTGATCCGGATGGCCTCTCCTTCCCGATAGACCGCACTCTCCACCCGAGACAGATTTCTGTCCCCCTCCAGGGCCTCCATGAGGTCCAAGAGGGCCGCTTCCCCCTCTCCCACGATGCCAAAATCGATATCTGCGAAGCGGCGGAAAGTCTCTTCCGGAAGGGCGGTGATATGGGGGCCGCCGGCCAGGATTAGGGTCTCGGGGCTCTTCTCTTTCACCGCGCGGGCAATCTTCGCCGCGTTTTCCACCGACGCCGTGGTGCAGCTGAGGCCGACGTACTTGGGCCTCTCCCGTAGAATCGCGTCGACCGTCCGGGAGAAAGACAGACCCAGAGAGGCGCTTTCCACGATCCTTGCCGGGAACCCGGCTTTCCGAAGGACCGCGGCCAGGCTTAATATGCCCAGAGAGGGCAGATTCCCGATGAAAGGGCGGAGATAATTCTTTTCGGGGGACCAGAAGGAGTAGGGAGGGTTGACGAGGACGATGGAGTTCATGATGAGTTTAGTGTATGTAGGGGCAAAAAGAGTACTGGGTCCTGAGTGCTGAGTAAAAAGAAAATGCAAGCTTAGAACCAATAAAACTCAGCACTCGGCACTCAGCACTCAGCACTTTTCAGTTCACTTCCAGCGACTCCACCCGGAACTCCCTCCCCGAGATCAGTTGGGTGTCCTTGCTCCGGCAGGAGGGGCACTGACTCTCCCAGGTGGCACGGTCCAGGGGAAAGACGAAAGAGCAGGACTGGCACTGGAGTTTGGCCGGGGTCCGGGTGATCCGCAGTTTGGCCCCCTCGGCGATCGTTCCCTTGCTGACAAAGTCGAAGTACCGCTGAATCCACTCGTCATCGAAATCGGTGACTTCGCCGATCTGCAACTGGATCGCCACGATCTGTTTGGCCTGGTTGCTCCGGCCGTACTCGAGGGAGATATCCAGGATACTTTGAGTTACGGAGAGCTCGTGCATCAGCGTACCTCTTTTGTCGGATCAGGCGAAAATTGGAGAATATCCTGAAATTCGGAAAATGTAAAGAAAATCCGAAATCCGAAGCACGAAATCCGAAACAAACTCCAATGACCAAAATTCGAATGTATAAAACGAGAGTTCTTGAGTTTGGGTCATTCGATATTTGAATTTGTTTCGGATTTCGATATTCGGATTTCGGATTTTAACCCATTATTCATTAGAACAAGAACTACCCACCTAATCAAGAGAAAAGGGGAAAATAGTCAACCAAGTTTGGACCGGAAGCTGGCATCCGGGAGGAAAAAGTATTATAATAAATAAAGAATTGAATGAAATGGAGGATTAGCCAGCCAAGATGGAAAAAGATAAAGATATAGATATCAAAGAGGTCCAGAAGGATCTCAGCGATTACCTGACGAAGAAGTACGGGCGCAAGATCCAGTTTGCCGGGTTTGGCCCCATTCCCGAACCGGCCGGGGAGAAGGTTGAGGAGGGGGAAAAGGAGAAACCGACGGATCTTACCGCCATTCATTTCGACATGAAACCCGAGGAGCTCAAGGCCTACCTGGATGAGTACCTGGTCAAACAGGATGACGCCAAAGAAGTCCTGGCCACCAAGATCTGCACCCATTTCAACCGGATCAAGATGTTTGAGATGAGCCGGAAGCACAAGCAGCTGGAAAGCGTCGGGGAGATCAAGAACAACATCATCATGATCGGGCCGACCGGAGTGGGAAAGACCTTCCTGGTCAAGCTCATCGCCAGGAAGATCGGGGTGCCTTTTGTCAAGGGGGATGCCACCAAGTTCAGCGAGACGGGCTACGTGGGCGGGGATGTGGAAGACCTGGTGCGGGACCTGGTTTATGAAGCGAAGGGAAACATTGAACTGGCCCAGTACGGGATCATCTACCTGGATGAAGTGGACAAGATCGCGGCCTCTCCCAACCTGGTCGGACCCGATGTGTCCCGTTCGGGGGTGCAGCGGGCCCTGCTGAAACCCATGGAAGAGACCGAAGTGGAATTGAAGGTCCCCCACGACCCGGTTTCCCAGATGGAAGCGCTCATGGAATTCCAGAAGACCGGGAAGCGGGAGAAGAAGAAGATCAACACCAAGCACATCCTCTTCATCATGAGCGGGGCCTTCAACGGCCTGGATGAGATCGTGAAGAAGCGGCTCAACCGGCAGGGAATCGGGTTCGGGGCGGAGATCCGGTCCAAGGATGAAAAGACCGAATACCTCAAGAAGGTCAAGGCGGAAGACCTCATCGAGTACGGGTTCGAGTCGGAGTTCATCGGCCGGCTGCCCGTGGTCACCGTCTTCGAGCACCTGGAAGTGGAAGACCTCTACAAGATCCTCCGGAACCCCAAGAGCCCCATCGTCATCGGGAAGAAGCGGGACTTCAAGGCCTACGGTATCCACCTGCAGTTCGAGGACGATGCCCTCCGGCGGATTGCGGAAAACGCCCTCCAGGAAAGGACCGGAGCCCGCGGCCTGGTGAGCGCGGTGGAACGGGTCCTCCTGAAATTCGAGCACACCCTTCCTTCCACGAACATCCGCCATCTGGTGGTCGACCCGGGCCATGGTGGATGACCCCGCGGGGGAACTTAAAAAAATCCTGGACCATCCCGACGACCCCGGACAGAAAGAGGACTTCCATCGCCTCCTGGCCGAGGAGGAAAAGAATCTGGAAGAATCACTCCGCCAGAAGGCAGCCGAGTGGCAGGAGCGCTACGGGATTCGGTTTTCCGACGAGCGGATCCAGCTCATCACCCGTCGCTCCGTGGAAACGCAGACCGACGTGGACGGCGCCGTGGAAGAAATCCAGGCCATCCAACAGACGGCCCGGGAATTCGCGGAGGAGTTCTCCCGGCGGAATGATCTGGAGATGTCCTTCACCGAGGAAGCCATTGACCGGCTGGTGGAGAAGGTGTGGAAGGAGGGGCTGGACCCCGCTGATTTTCTGGGAAGAAGCTTCCAGAACTACGAGCACGGGTTGAAGCTCATCCGGGAAAAGACGGGGAGGCGGGAGTTTTTGATTTCGGCCGAGGGGATGGAAAATCCGGAGCAGTTTTTGAACGGGATGATTCAAGAAACCTATCGCTGCGAGTGAGGATATGGCCAAAAAAGATTATTACGAAGTCCTGGGAGTCAAGAAGAACGCCACGGAAGAGGAGATCAAGAAGGCCTTCCGCAAGCTGGCCATGAAACATCACCCGGACCGCAACCCCGGGAACAAGCAGGCCGAGGAGCGGTTCAAGGAGATCAACGAGGCCTACGCGGTGCTGAGCGACAAAGAGAAGCGCCAGCAGTACGACCAGTTCGGGCCTTCGGGTTTCAGCCAGCGCTACTCCCAGGAGGACATTTTCCGCGGGTTCGACATCAGCGATCTGCTGAAGGACCTGGGCTTTTCCTTCGGCCGGGCCGGAGGCGGCGGGCGGCGGGGGAGGACCCAGTACGGGGGATTCGAAGACCTCTTCGGCGGTTTTGGAAGGGGCCAGGCCGGGGGAGCCCAGACCGGGGACTTCCGGGATATTTTCTCCGGGGGGGGCCATCAGGACCAGGGGCCCTTCGGCCAGAAAGGCCAGGACGTCAATTCGGAACTGCACCTTTCCTTCGACGAGGCGGCCCGGGGGACCGAGAAAAAGGTTAGGTTTCCTAAGGGGAACAGAATCGAAGAAGTAACCGTGAAGGTCCCCGCGGGGATCGAAAGCGGTAAGAAGCTGCGCCTGGCGGGTAAAGGAATGGAAGGCGCCGGAGGAGGTCAAGCAGGCGATCTGTATCTGAAAGTGAACATCGCCGACCACCCGGTTTTCAAAAGGGAAGGGAGCGATATCGTCGTTGACAAAGAAATCAAGATCTCCGATGCCGTCCTGGGAACCTCCATTGAAGTTCCGACCCTGGAAGGGAACAAAAAAATCAAGGTGGCCCCCGGAACTCAGAGCAACAGCCGGATCCGCCTGAAAGGCTTCGGCCTTCCCCGCCTCCAGGGGGGAGGAAAGGGTGACCAGCTGGTACGGATCCTCATCAAATACCCTAAAAACCTGACGGGAGGACAGAAGAAGCTGATCGAAGAGCTGAAAAAGGAAGGACTGTAAAAAGGTTCTAGGTGCGAGGTTCGAGGAACGAGAAAAGACAAAACGAAAATTTTTTGGTCCTCAATCCTCGTTCCTAGCGCCTGTCTTTCCTAGCACTGAATACTCGCCACTGAACACTTATTTGTAACCCTACCCCCGACACCCTACACCCTACCCCCTGCTCTTTAAATAGCTATTGACAAAAAAATCCGGTTTCTCTACCATACCGTTGGGTTGCTGAGAGAAACGGGGTTTCGGTCGAACCGTTCTAACCATTCATCAAACAGATTCCTGCCTTTAGCGTTTTAGAAAACCTGTTCACAAACATTCGCGGATCGTATGAGGTCTTGGGGTTTCTTTTTCTGTCAAATCTGATCCAAGAAAGGAGAAGGAAAAATGGCAGAAGTGGAAAAGAAGCAAGGCGTTCGTACGGTGAAGGGAGGGGATATCAAACCCCCCTGGGAAGTTCGGGAAATGCCCGAACCGCCTCCCAATGATTTTAAGGGGCTCATGAAATGGGCCGGACCGGCGATTGTCCTGGGAGCCCTGTCGGTCGGCGGTTTCGAGGCCTACCAGGCCGGCTACGTCGCCGCCCAGAAGTGGACCGGCATCTACTGGGTGTACGTCGTTTCCTGCTTCTTCCAGCTCCTCATGAACAACGAGATCTCGCGCTACACCATGGCCACCGGCGAAACGGTCCTCCAGGGTTTCACCCGCTTGAAGCCCGCCAAGGTCTGGGGCTGGGGCACGACCATCTTCTGCATCCTGCAGCAGGGCTGGCCGGCCTGGATCGGCGGCGCAGCAGCCGGCGTCGCCGCGCTGCTGGGCATTGCCACGTGGCAGATCGTGGCCATGGTCGCCATTGGGCTGGTGCTCGCCGTTTTCTCCGCGAGCAAACGTGTGTACAATACGCTGGAATTGCTCATGTACGTCTGCTTCGTGGTGGCTAACGTGGGCCTGGCGTTCCTCACGATATTCATGACCAATTGGGCGGCCGTCAAGGAGGTGAGCTGGGGCTGGGTAGCCGTCGGGACCATCCCGGCAGGGATCACCCTCACGATGGTCGGCCCCTTCCTGAACCAGCCGGCAGGCGGGTTCTGGAACTTCTGGCACACCTACTGGGTGCGCGAGAAGGGCATGGGGATGGCCAAGTATTTCGGCCACGTCACGGGCTTTGCCGCCCCAGCCGAGGAGATTCGCCGCACCGGGTACATCTTCGACACCGATAACCCGATCGAGCTGAAGAGGTTCCGCACCTGGCTGAAGATGAACATGGTCACCCTGGCGGTCTTCTTCGTCATCATCGGCGGGATCTGGTTCACCTACTTCGCCTCCCTGGCCGGGTATTCGGCGGCGGTCATTTACAAGATGGAGGTCCCGGGCGGGATCAAGATCGCCACCGTCCTGGCGGAGATTTTCAAGTCGGCCTATGGCCAGTTCGGGTATATCCTGTTCGGCATCATCCTGATCTTTGCCCTGTTCGACAGCCAGTTCTCGGTCTATGACGGCATCTCCCGCATGTTCGCGGACGTGGTGGCGGTGGAGACCCGTGCCACCGAACGCCGCCCGTACCGGTTCTTTTATTTCATGCATGATGGCGTTCCTGTGCGCCGTAGGGATGATCGCCGTCTGGAGTAAGACCCCCTACATCCTCTGGCTCATCATCAACTGGGCCGGGGTTGCGGTCCATGCTTCCCTCACCGTCATGATCATTTACCTGAACTCCAAGCTCCTCCCCGGACCGATCAAGCCGAAGGGGTGGATCATCGCCCTGAACGTGATCTGGGCGGTGATTCTGTTCATCTACTTCTTGGCCTGGACGATCTACGACAACCCCCTGGGTCTCAAGCTCTAGACCGCGTCGCACCGATCGCTCAACCTATTTCCGGGGAGGAACCTTCCTCCCCGGAAAATCCCTCCATTTTTTTCTAGACATTTCTTAAAGGATTTTTCTACAATCCCCCCAGAAGTACCTTAGTGCAAAATTCTATTTCTTGGGAAAAATATGGGGAATCCCCCCACCAGCCCCTCGAGGGGGGAGGGGAGGGGGGGGGGGGAAAGGAGAGAGCCATGCAATACGGACTGACCGAAGAACAAGTGTTGCTCCGCGACACGGTGCGGAAACTGGCCAAGGAAAAGGTGGAGCCGGGGGCCGGGGCCCGGGACCAGAAGGGGGAATTCAGCTGGGAGATGGTGGAGCTGATCCGGGAAAACGGCCTTTTCGGGGTCGATTTTCCGGAGGAGCACGGCGGGAGCCGGGGCCGGTCTCTTAGCCTTGATCATCGTCTGCGAGGAGCTGTCCAAGGCGGATGCCTCCACCGGGCATGCTCCCCGTGGCCCAGGAGCTGGGGACTCTGCCCATCCTCCTGGCCGCCAATCCGGAGCAGAAGAAAAAGGTTTCTTCCGGCCCTGGCTTCGGGGGAAAAATTGTCGGCCTTCGCCCTGACCGAGGCCAGCGGCGGGTCGGACGTGGCCGCCTTCCGCAGCAAGGCGGTGAAGAAGGGGGATTATTACGTCCTCAACGGGACCAAGACCTTCATCACCAACGGCGGGGTGGCGGATACCGTCACGGTCTACGCCCTCACGGACCCGGCCAAAGGCGGGCACAAGGGCTCCAGCGTTTTCGTGGTGGAGAAGGGGACCAAGGGTTTCTCGGTGGGAAAACACGAAGACAAGATGGGGATTCGCTCTTCGGATACGGTGGAGCTGATCTTCGAGGATTGCCTGGTGCCGGCGGAAAACCTCCTGGCCGGGGAAGGGATGGGGTTTGCCATCATGATGAAGACCCTGGACTTCAGCCGCCCGGCCGTGGGCGCCCAGGCCCTGGGAATCGCCGCCGGGGCTTTCGAGTACGCCCTGAATTATGCCAAGGAGCGGGTGGCCTTCGGCAAGCCCATCATCGCCCAGCAGGGAATCTCCTTCAAGCTGGCGGACATGGCCATGAACATCGAAGCGGCCCGCCAGCTCCTCTACAAGACGGCCTCGGTGCTCCAGGAGCTGCCCAAGGACATGTCCCGGATTAGCCCGGAGACCATCCGCCTCTCCTCCATGTCCAAGTGCTTCTGCGCGGACATGGCCATGCAGGTCACGGTGGAGGCGGTTCAGGTCCTCGGCGGGTACGGGTACGTCAAGGAATATCCCGTGGAGCGCTACATGCGCGACGCCAAGATCACCCAGATCTACGAAGGAACGAACGAGATCCAGCGGGTGGTGATTATGTCAACGTTCTGAAAAAGGGTTCAATGATTCAAGGGGTCCCGGGAAAAAGAAATACGCATAGCAAATTTCTTTTGTTCCCAGTACTGCTTGCGTGTGGGGATTTTGCTATGCGCTGAACTCAATGCTTCATGCGTATTCTCATTGTACTCTTCGAATCCGGTTTTTGAAAAATGCCAGTAAAAAGCGGCGACCACGAGGGCGTGGGTGATGATTCCATCCCGAATCAACCCGGGGATGTCGGCGAGGGGGACGATTTCTACTTCTACGTCTTCGGTGGAATCCTGCTCGGGCGTTTTTTGAAACTTCGAGTTCCTGACTAAATAGGTATAGCATCGGTTCGTATGCAGGGCGGGGTTGGGATGGACAGATCCCAAAAATTCGGGTTCGTCGCCCGCGAACCCCGTCTCTTCGAGGAGCTCCCGCGCCGCCGCTCCGGCCGGGGTATCCCCGTCATCCAGCATCCCGCCCGGGATCTCGAGGGAGAATTCCTTTGTCCCGAAGCGAAACTGTTTGACCAAAATGACTTTCCCGTCTCCAGTCAGAGGGATCACATTCACCCAATCCGGGGAGTCGATCAGATAAAAATCGTGTTCCTGCCCCGTTCGCGGGGAGCGATAACGCTCGTTCCTTACGGTGAAAACGCGGCAGGATTGAAGGACCTTAGCTGCAAGAAATGCCCAGGGCTGACCCATAAAAAAATCCTCAGGGATGGGGGTTCATCAGGAAGGGGTCCCGCCGGAATCTTTATTCCGGCGGGAGAGGAAGGTCACTTAGCTTTGGAATAAAAATCCTTTGCGGCCGTGGCGCCGGCGCCGCGGGGCACCTGAATCCCTGCTCGCGGAGCGCCTGCTCTAAGGCCGTCAGGAAGAAGATGGCGTTGGTTTCGCTGGAGGAATAACCCATCAACCCGACCTCCAGATCTTGCCTTTCAGGTCTCCCAGACCGCCGCCGATTTCGAGATTGTACTCTTGCAGGAGTTTTTTTCGCGCCTTCAGATCGTCAATCCCTTCGGGGATCACAATGGTATTTAATGACCAGAGTCGGTAGGGTTCCGCCACGAGCATTTTCAATCCCATGGCTTCGATGCCCTGGACCAGGCCTAAATGGTTGCGGCGGTGGCGTTCGAAGCGGTTGTCCAGACCCTCTTCATGGATGATCCGCAAAGACTCCAGGAAGGCGTAAATCATGCTGATGGGGGCGGTGTGGTGGTAGGTGCTGCTCCTTGCCCCAGTATTTGCCCACGAGGGTCAGTCCAGGTACCAGCTTTGCCACCTTGCTCTGAGTTCGTTTGCTGACATCACCGCCCGGCACACGGGGTGATGGTGATCGGCGCCAAGCCCGGAGGGC
>CAWDJO010000032.1:0-73338 GCA_963802665.1 uncultured delta proteobacterium
TCATGAGAGAGCCTCTGATCCAGCTGAAGAATCTGACCACCCATTTCTTCACCCCCGAAGGGGTGGTGAAAGCCGTGGAGCGGGTTTCCTTCGGGATCGACAAGGGCCGGACTCTGGGGGTTTTGGGAGAATCGGGCTGCGGAAAATCGGTCACCGCTCTGACCATCATGCGCCTCATCCCCGATCCGCCCGGAAAGATTCTGGAGGGGGAAATCGAATTCGAGGGCTCGGACCTCCTCCGGCTTTCCCCGGCGGCCATGCGGCAGGTCCGGGGCAAGGACATTGCCATGATCTTCCAGGAGCCCATGACCTCTCTGAACCCGGTTTACACCATCGGGGACCAGATCGCCGAGACGTATGTCATCCACCAGGGGATGAATAAGCCGGAAGCCTTTCAGCGGGCGGCGGAGATGCTCCGGCTGGTGGGCATCCCCGCCCCGGAGAGGAGGGTCCACGAATACCCCCATCAGCTCTCCGGAGGCATGCGCCAGCGGGCCATGATCGCCATGGCCATGGCCTGCCGGCCCAAGCTCCTCATCGCCGACGAGCCGACCACGGCCCTGGATGTGACCATCCAGGCGCAGATTCTGGACCTCATGCTCGGACTCCAGGAAGAGGTAGGCATGGCCATCCTGATCATCACCCACGACCTGGGGGTGATCGCCGAGGTGAGCGACGAAGTGGTGGTCATGTACGCCGGCCAGGTGGTGGAGTACGCCTCCATCGAGACCCTCTTTCTCCAGCCCAGGCACCCCTACACCCTGGGCTCATGACCTCCATCCCCCAGCTGGGGAGAAAATTCAGGGAGGGGAAAGCGCGCCTCAAGGAAATCCCCGGCCTGGTGCCCAACCTCATCCGCCTTCCCCCGGGCTGTCTCTTCCAGCCCCGCTGCCCCATGGCCTTCGCCGCCTGCACGAAAGAAAGGCCTCCCCTATTCTCCCTGGATGCGGGGCACGGAGTTCGCTGCTGGCTGGTGGAGAAAGAGGCGAGAAATTCCTGACCTAAACGACAAAAAGACTGATGGGACACAGATGAACACAGATAAACACAGATAAAATAAAGGCTTAAAATCAAGATAGAAAACCTTATTCCCCTTACCCCTCACTCCTCACCTTTCGCCGCTTTTATGGGGACGCGGATTGAACACCGATAATCGCTGATAAAGATTCGTAAAATTATCTCACTCCCCTCACGCCTCGCGCCTTACGCTTTACGTTCGTTGTTTCTCGATTCTCTCCCTGACCTTCTTCCAGCTTTCCGTGATGAGGAAGCTTTCTTCCTGGTTGTCCAGGAGGGAGAGGAAAAGTTTGGTGGGCATGGCCAGAGTCAGGATGTTGGGCTCGACAAAAGGCCGGGCCGAGACGTCGAATAATCCCAGGATGGCCTGAGGGTTTTTCTTCTCCGCCTCTTTCAGAGGATGGGTCAGGATGGCCCCGCAGCCGGAGCTGAAAGGTATGCGGACGGCATCAAAACGCTCGGCGGCGTAGTTGGTGAGGGTGAACAGGCCGGCCAGCACGTCCGGGGAGGCGAAAAAGATTATCACCTCAGGTTCCTCCGGGGCTGAGAGTTTGTCGAGGGGCTTGAAGACGCAGTATTTAGCCGGAGTCTTTCGAGGCTGGACCGAGGCAAAGTATTCCCGGGCGGTCTCCGGCTTCTTGATATACCTCTCCCCTTCCATCTCCCCGGGAATCCCGCAGGATAAGAAATATTCGATTTTGGGCATCGGCGTGGCTTGGAACCCCATGTAATACCCCCCGCCGAAGCAGCCCACATGATCCGCGTCGAAATATACCGTTTCCCCCTGTTGACGGGCCCGCTTCAGCAGGGCGAACATGCAGACATGGCCCTTTTCTTTCGGAGACAGCCCCGATCCGGGCTTTGTCGTCGCTGTAAAACGCCCCTAGAGGATGCTCCTTCAGCCTCAGCCGGTCGTAAAATTTCTGGTATTTCTCACGATCGATTTTCATAAGTAAAGTCCTCCGATCTCGAGGGATATCTATCATTAACCGCAATTTTCTCCGTTTGGACCCCCCCCCGAATCCCGGAACCCCGCGGTTATTAATCCCCGAAAATCACCCCGATCGACCGGGCGGTGCGGACCATTTCTCCGTCGGGGCGGACCCTTCTCTGCCGGCCTCCGACTTTCTCCAGGGCGATATCCTTGATCTGGATTCCCCGCAGGCAAACCATTCTCCCGAACTTCCCTTCCATGGCCAGCTCCACCGCCCGCGTCCCGAAACGGGTCGCCAGAATCCGGTCGAAGGCCGAAGGGGAGCCCCCTCTCTGCACATGGCCCAATACGGTGACCCGGGTTTCGAGGCCGGTCCTCTTCTCGATCTCATTCCCCACCCGGTAACCAATGCCCCCCAGACGGAGGGGATCGGCGCTGTCTTCGATCACCCGCTGGACGACCATTTCTCCCTTCTTGGGTTTGGCCCCCTCAGCCACCACGACGATGCTGAATCGTTTTCCCTGTTTCCGCCTCTCCAAAATCTGCTTGCAGACTTTCTCATACTCAAAGGGAATCTCGGGGATGAGGATGACATCTCCTCCTCCGGCCAGACCGGCCATGAGGGCGATCCATCCGGCATACCTCCCCATGACTTCAACCACCATGATCCGGTGATGGGATTCGGCCGTGCTGTGCAGGCGGTCGATGGCTCCCATGGCCACCTGCAGGGCAGTGTCAAAGCCAAAGGTGACGTCCGTGCCCCATAAGTCGTTGTCGATGGTCTTGGGAACCCCGATGATCTTGACCCCCTTTTTCGAGAGCTTGCTCCCGATGGTCAAAGATCCATCCCCCCCCAGAACAAAAAGGACCTCGACCTTATTCTTCTTGATGTTTCGGATCGCCTGATCGGAGACATCTTTAAACGCCTTCTGACCCTTCACGACCACGGGAACACGGAAAGGATCGTCGCGGTTGGAAGTCCCCAGAATCGTTCCGCCGCGGGGAAGAATCCCGGAAGCATCATGGGATTCCAGGATTCTTGCCTGGTTATGGATTACCCCGGAGTAGCCATCCAAAAAGCCGACGACCTCCAGGCCGAATCTGTAGATGGCCGTCTTTACGATCGCCCGGATCACCGCGTTCAACCCCGGGCAGTCTCCCCCCGCAGTCAGTATTCCGATCCGCTTAATCTTACCTCTTTGACTCATCCTGCCTCCTCGGAAAAAAGTCACTCATTCAATTGGTCGCATGGTCGGGTAAGTCGTATAGTCCTGAGTCCTGAGCTGAGTCCTGACTCGCTGACTCCAGGGTCCTGCGTCCCGAGTCTTTAACCTACCCCCTATTACCTATGACCCATCACCTATGCCCGCTGACCTGTTTTACTCAAACATCTGAAAGGGAGCAATCATGGTGGGAAGGGGCACTTCGATCACCACGGGCTGTTTGCTGTCCAACGCCTCCCGCAGGGCCTTTCCCAACTGTTCCGGAGTAGCCTTCAGCCCTCTGGCCCCGAACACTTCGGCGAGCCTGGCGAAATCCGGGTTGGTTACTTCCGTTCCCACGATCCTCCCCTTGAAATTCACCACCTGGTCGCTTTTCGTGGAGCCGAAGGCCTGATCGTTGAAGACGATCGTTACCAGGTTGATTCCGTAGCGCACCGCCGTGGCCAGTTCCGCGCAGGCATAAAGAAATCCCCCGTCCCCCACCACGCAGACCACCTGCCGGCCCGGGGCGGCCAGCTTTGCCCCCAGGGCCGTGGGGAATGAATACCCCAGGGTCGCGAAATAGGAAGAGGTGATATAGGTACGGGGCCTCCTGACCTCATAGGCCAGGTTGGCCCAGTACCCGATGTTGGTCACCCCGCACACGAAGATGGCGTCATCGGCCAATTCCTTCCTCAAAGTTTTGATGATTTGATACTGCAGGGGGGCCTTTTCCTGGAGCCAATTCCGGTGATTCTCCCGGCACTGCTCCAGTTCCGATGAGCTCCACCGCCCCTTGTCGACCTTCATCTTCCGCACTTCCACCGTCAACGCCTTCAGGGCGGCTTTGGCATCCGACACGAGCGCCACTTCGGCCGGATAATTTTTCCCGATCATGGAGGAATCGGCGTCCAGCTGGATTAATTTCTGGGGAGGTCTAAGGGCCGTCGAAGGCCGAGCCTGCTGCCACGTAATGCGCGTGCCCACCGTCAGGACCACATCCGCCCCGGCCATGGCCCAGCGGACCGGACCAAACCCGTAATAGGAGCCCCCCAGGGAAAGGGGATGGTTCTCCGGGATTGCTCCCTTGCCCTGGGCGGTCATGGCCACCGGCGCGCCCAGGGCTTCAGCCAGATCTTTCAATTCGGCGGAGCCATCCGAGATGATCGCCCCTCCCCCGGCCCAGATGAGCGGTTTCCGGGCTTGGGCCAGAAGCTCCGCGGCCCGGTGCACGCTCTGCTGATCCGGCTCTGCGGGTCGAATGTTCTCCCGGGGGAAGAACTCCACTTCCCCGCTGGACCTCATGGTATCCCAGGGGATTTCCACTTCCGTGGGGCGGGGCCGGCCGGTCCTCATCTGACGCATGGCCTCCCGAATCGCCCCGGGAATCTCTTCCACCCTCATCACCCGCTTACACCACTTGGTTACCGGGCGGACCATATCGAGCTGGTCATTCACTTCGTGGAGCGCTCCCCCATCCTTCCCCAGGTCCTTGCTCTCGATCTGCCCGGCAAGAAGAAGAACCGGTGAAGAACAGGCATAAGCGGTTCCCACCGCGGCGAGGGCATTCTGCACGCCGGGCCCCGGGACGACCAGGCCGACTCCGGGTTTTCCCTTTACTCGGGCATAGCCGTCCGCCATGTAAAGGGCGGATTGCTCATGCCGGACCACAACCAGGCGAAGATCCTTCTCCCCGTAGAGAGCGTCAAAGACGCCCATGATCTGGACCCCGGGGACGGAAAAAAGGTATTCCACCCCTTCCCGTTTCAACGTTTCAACAACGGCTTCTCCTCCCGTCATCTGGGGCATACCCCCTCCTTTTTTCTATTGGACACAGATAAACGCGCGGAAACGCGAAAGCCAGATACAATTTTATATTCGCAAAAGACTCAAAGACAAAAGATTTAATGGGACACAGATGAACACAGATTCACACAGATAAAAAAACAAGGGGCAAAGAACCGCAAGAAGAGTCTTTACCCCCCCCGCCCCCTCCCCCACTATCTTTTCTTCGCCCTTTCGTAGACCGCTTCAACCTTGCGGTCCCTTTCCCGTCGCAGCCGGTCCAGATCGAGGTTCTTTTTTTCCTGGTCCTGGACTAAAATCTCCACCTCGGCGAATTTCGCTTCATACACCTTCCGGATTTCCGCAATTTCCTCTTTCTCATCGGGGCTCAAGGAAGGGATCTCGTCCCCGCCCATTTTCTGGGTTTTTTCCATGGCCAGTTCCCACGCGCTCTTCAGCTCGCTCCCCATAATCCGTTTCCTCCTTTCTGAACAACATCCAGCATTTGTTGCAGGCTGAACGCTGATCGCCATCTTTTATGGCAAGAGTTTATCCTAAAAACCACCGGTTGATCAACAAAATCTGGACCCTCCGATGCCCCCTTCATTCAATTTTGAAATTCCCTAGGTTGTTGGCCTCCTTGCGGGATCGGATCTTGAAGGCAGCATCGGCGGGAAGGCACTTTCCGGGCGCAGGATCGCCTGGCTTCCGCAAAAAGAGGCGGGGAAGATTAGACTGGGCCATGAAAGGGATTGAAGGACACCCCGCCCACGCCTATGGGATGATAGATGCCTCATGATGCCGAAGGATCCGATCCCGCAGGGAGGCCATGGCGCTGCCTATCCTTCTTTACTTTTTATCAACCAAGGTGAAGGTGGGTCAGCCTTCCGGATGATTTGACAGAGATGGAAAGGGTCGAATATGATGAATAAATGTTGAAGAGGGCCACGGACATGGTTTTGATTTCCCTTTTTGCCGCCCTTACAGTCGTTGGGGCGTTCATCAAAATTCCCGTCCCCCACGTCCCCTTTACTTTGCAAACCCTGATGGTCATGTTCGCCGGCCTGATCCTGGGCAGCCGGCGGGGAGCTTTGAGCCAAGTCCTTTACCTGGTTCTCGGCCTGATGGGACTTCCCATTTTTGCTCAGGGAGGAGGGCCCGCTTATATTCTGCAACCGTCGTTCGGGTTCCTCCTGGGTTTCGCTCCCGGCGCTTTTGTCATCGGGAAAATCCTGGAGGGTGAAAAAAGCCCTTCCTCCACCAGAATCCTTATTGCTCTACTGCTGGGACAGGGAGTCATTTATCTCTTTGGCCTTCCCTATCTCTATCTCAATTTGAATCTCATTCTTCATAAACCTATTTCCATATCCTCGGTATTTATGGCTGGCTTTCTGGTTTTCCTCCCCGGAGACATCTTGAAAACACTCATCGCAGCCCTGGTAGCAGCTCCGATCCGCAAGCGCTTTCTCTCCAGAATATCATCTTAACTATTTGAATTTATTAAATATAATTTTTTTATCATAATTCTTGACAAAGGAATCCTTATCCCCTATGTTAAAGAAGGACTTAGAAGAAGAGAAAAACCCTTCCACGGTTTTCCCAATTTCCCCGGCAGAAAGAAACCTTTTAATATCAATACCTTTGAGGTTCTCCTGGCTCTCGAGGGGTGGTAAGTATGTCCAGCAACGCCAAAGACATCTTGAATAACTGGGAAACCAGGCTGATGGAGTGGAATAAGCCCATCAGCGAACTGGACCTGAGAATCGAAGGCTCTGCTCTAGAAAGAATCAGATCCCGCCTGTATGGAGAGCTGGAACGGAAAGGGATCCGCTTTAAACCTAAATTTTACCTAACCGATACTTGGGGTTGCCCCAATAAAGTCCCGGTGATCGGGATCCCTTTTTACTACGCCAACCCGGTCCTTTCCCAGATCGAGGACCGGATGAACGGAGCCCTGGAAGACGATCATGAGCTCATGATGACCTTCCGCCATGAGGCGGGGCATGCCATCAACTACGCCTATCGTCTCTATGAGTCGCCGGAGTGGCAGGAGGCTTTCGGACGGTTCGATGAACCCTACCGGGACTTCTTCCGTCCCAACCCCCAATCCCGGCAGTTCGTCAAACACCTCTACCAGCAAGTCGGTTCCTACGCCGGAAGGATCTATGCCCAAAAACACCCGGATGAAGATTTTGCCGAAACCTTCGCTGTCTGGCTGACGCCTCGATCCAACTGGCGCGAAAAATACCGCAACTGGAGCGCGCTGAAGAAGCTCCGGTATGTGGACCGGCTGATGAAGGAAATCGGGCCGAAGAAACCCCTGATGACCGACGGGGATTTGATTAGCCCCATCGAAAGCCTCAACCTGACTCTCCTGGAATACTACAACAAGAGCGAAGAAAGGTATCGGGAGAAGGCCCAGGGGTATGTGGACGATGTCCTGATGGAAATCTTCAGTACCAACGGGAAGGGAGAAAAGCGGATTCCGGCCGCGGGCTTCATCGATAAAAATCGGAACCACCTGGTGGGGATGATTTCCCACTGGACGGGAGAAAAGAGTTCTTCGGTGAACGCCTTGATGGATAAGCTGAGCGATCGGGCGAAAGAACTCGGCCTCAACCTCAGCCCCCGCCGGCAGTCACGCAAGCTGATCGAATTCACAGCCCTCGCCACCGCTCTGGTTATGAATTACACCTACGAAGGAAAGTTCACCCTCAACTAAAGGCCCATTGTCTTTCCTTGGCAGTCCTGACCTCTGGCAGAGCCGGAGGCTTGAGAGACAGGGAATCGCTCAAAGCGGAATACCAATGGCCACCTATAGGTGGCCATCGACCGGGTACCAGGCCCGGGGGCAAGGACCTTCTGCGCAAAAACCATGAGGCGGCTTCCATTTCATGGACCGGGCGGGCCAGCCGTTCGAAGCCCCGATGAAGGTTTTCTTTCCATGTAGGGGCGACCGGCCGGTCGCCCGATCGGCCCGCCGCATCCTGCGGAAGCCGGTCGAAGCCTCCCGGCAGAGAGCCAGCCCGGCCGATGCTTTTTGCGCACAAGCTCCTTGCCCCCGGGCCACAACCCAAGAATCCCGGAAATGTCAGAATATATGAGTCTCCCCGCAGAGCCGGGGGTTTACCTTAAGAAAATTATCTTCATTATTATCTATTGAGGATACAGGAAGGATTCGGGCCTTTTCATTCCGCAATCCGCCCTGCACTACATGGAGTGCAGGGCAGCCCTGAACCTTACATGGTTCAGGGCGCATTCCGCATTTGAAAGTCAGTTGCTTTTCCTCAGCCATTCATCCCGGTAGCCATGAAGGTCCCGGATGTAGGACTCGATGAGCTCGATGAGGGGCTCTCGGGGAAGGAGCGCCCCCGCCAGGGAATAGACCTGGAGGGAGCGCATAATCTGATAATAGAGGCTCTGGCCGTCGAAGCAGATTTTTTCCAACGGGCAAAATGGGCAATGGTCTTTGTAGTCCAGGCAGAAGATGATCTTGGTCGAGCCGCACTGGAAGGCCTCCCGGTACCGGTCCGGGTCTGCTTTCCGGTTAAGGAAATCCCGGATGCGGACCCACTTCTCAATGGCCAATTCAAAAGGGTCCTCCCCTTCCTTGTGGCGACGAACCATCTCCTCCAGGTCGAGCAGCGTGGCCATTACAAAAACTTCACCCCTGCTTCCAAAGTATTTTTCTCGCTGAAAGCTGACGGCTGACCGCTGAATGCCGGTTTATTCTTCCATCACCTTCCGGGTAATCTCATAGATCACCCGGGTATCCGGGTCGGGACACTGGAGGGTGTAGACCTGATCCCGCCCGAAATCCTTGGGATCTTTGGCTTTGCTCATCATGAACAGGGAATACTGGATGGCGCCGAGGGCTACGACGCATACGTTCTTCGACTCTTTCAGGTTCAACATATTGTTTTCGATCACGATCGGATCCCCCACTTTCACCAGGGGGCACTTGCTGTCTTTCGCTCTGGCGACCACTTTGTACTTGGCCATCGTTCCTCCCTATTTCTCCTTGGGCATCATAATCAGGGCTTCCCCTTCGAGGACGGTTTTCCCTTCCTGGTTGGTGACCGAGGATTTCACGGTCACCCGATTCTTTGCCGGGTCCTTGCTGGCGACCTCGGAAACGATGGTAACCGTGTCTCCGATGAAGACCGGAGCCATGAACTTCACGGTCTGGGTCAGGTGAATGGTTCCCAGTCCCCCGAGGTTGGTAAGGGTCTGGTTGATCAGGCTGGCGGTGAGCATTCCATGGGCAACCCGCTTTCCAAAAAAAGACTTTTTGGCGAATTCTACGTCCACGTGGATCGGGTTGAAATCCGCCGTGATTCCGGCGAAGGCAAAAACGTCGGCTTCGGTAATGGTTTTGCCGAAGCTCACTTTTTCTCCAATCTGAATATCTTCGAACTTCTTCTTGATCATCTTCCCTCTCCATTCAAATCCGAATTTCGAATATCGAAATCCGAAGCAAATTGGAAATGCCAATATCGAAACCCCAAACTTGATGAACGCCCAAAAAGTCGCAATTCCATAGAATTCGTCCTTCCGGCGAAAGCCGGAATCCAGGGTTCCCGGTGAAAACCGGGATCCAGTCTTCGAAATGGTTCCCGACTTTCGTCGGGACGACGTCTGGACCCCGGCTTCCGCCGGGGTGACGCTCCAAGAGAGTTTTTACGAGATCAGCAAACTTCACTTGTTTGGAAAATTCGAACTTCGAAAATTTGATATTGTTTCGAATTTGGTGCTTCGGATTTCGTGCAAGAAATTTTCCCAGGCCTCTCGTAACTTCTCCTTGCTTCTTAGGTTATCCCACTTCTAAGATCATTTCTATTTCCACGGGGATTCCGTTGGGAAGGGCCTGCATCCCCACCGCCGACCGGGCGTGTTTTCCTATCTCCCCAAAGATCTCCACCAGAAGATCCGAACATCCATTGATCACTTTGGGCTGGTCTTTGAAGTCCTCGGTGCAATGGACCATGCCCAGCAGCTTGACTACCCGTTTGACCTTGTCCAGGTCCCCCACCGCCGCCTTGACCGAAGCCAGGCAATTCAGGCCCACGTTGCGGGCCACCTGGTATCCCTCTTCAACGGTCAGTTCTTTTCCCACCTTTCCGGAGATCTTGATTTTCCCGTCATGGTAGGGTCCATGCCCGGAAACGAAGAGAAGATTCCCCACGCGCACTGCACGGACGTAGTTGGCGATGGGTTGGGGCGGCGTGGGAAGGGTGATCTCCAAATCTTTCAGCTTTTTCTCGGCGCTCATCGGATCCTCCTTTTATCCATTTATATCCACCAGAGAGAGCACAGCGCGGCGTGGCTGCAACCAAAAACGATGAACCACAGAGCACCCAGAGATCACAGAGCTACAGGGAAAAAATTCAGGAAACCCTAACGAGGTATCTGGCTTGCGGCAAACGTACTCTAAGCCATCCTTGATCCAAAATAACCCCTTTCCCCCGGAAAGTCAAGAAGTTAGGCCTCCTTGCCAAATTGCGGAATGCGGATTGCGGAATGCGTGATCTGAAAAGGAAACCCAAAAAATCCGAAATCCGCAATCCGAAACAACTGGGCCGAGCTTCAATGCCCTTGCTTCCGGCCACAAGCCTGCTTTTTCGCAGAAAAGGCAATCGGAGGCATGAAGGGGCCAAGGAAAAGGGCTTGTTGCATGTCCCAACCATTTTTCTTATAATTCAACTATAAAGAATCCGACTCCAGGGAAGGGATCCCCGATGAAAATATTCATTACCCACATTCAGGAAGAGTTCCAGGTCGCCATGGTCTTGAAAAAATGGATCGAATCGGCATTCCCCGAACACTGCGAGGTGATGGTCAGCACGGACCCCGAAAGCATCCCCCAGGTGGCCCAATGCCTGGAGAAGAACGAACAAGCCGTGGAAGAGATAAAGGCCCTCATCCTCCTCTGCAGTCCCCACTCCATTCAGAAACCCTGGATCTCCTTCGAAGCCGGATGCGCCTGGATCAGGAAAATATTCATCATCCCGGTCTGCTATTCGGGGATCACCCGGGAAGAGCTCCCCCAACCCCTGTCCATCTTTCCCGGATTTGATCTGGACGAGAGGGATTTCGGCCAGAAACTTTTTATGACTCTGGCGAAGGAACTCGGCGTATCGGAGTTGCCCGCCATCCAGTACCGGCAGATGAGGCAGGAAATCAATCAAGTCATAGACACCATTCAACCGGGGGCAGCCGACTTTTCTCGCCCCGGGACACCGAAAGAAGCCGCCGATTTGCCCCTCGATTCCCTTCATGTGCAAATCTTGCAGGTTCTGAATGACGGTTTCGGATATACCTCCACGGTCCTGGCCGAGCATTTTCAGACGGAGGAGAAAAAGATCCTGCCTCTCTTGAAAAGGCTGGTGGAGGAGAATTATGTGTACGCCAGTCCCGCCGGCACAGGCCATGTCCGCTACAACATGGCCAAACGAGGAAAATCCTACCTCGAGGAACACGGATTACGATAGGGCACCCCAGACCCCGGGGATTGTTTGCCACCCCTTTCATTTTGTTATCCCCCTGGCGGGGATGTTGTTTATTTGTTGACTATCTAGGCCGCGTACCCAAATGAGTGAACCATTAGACGACGTCCCGTTCATGGTGTATTCTTCTTGAAGACCTTGACGCTCTGTTCGTTCCCCCGCGAATCCATGCCCTGGCCGATCGGTTTTTCTCAGTTCCCTTCATCCATAAAAAGAGTAAAATGAAGGACAAACAATTGTCCCGCCCTTGATTTCTGAAAGAACGAATTCATTGGAAGGAGATGGGAGTGGAAAGCAGTCTGGGGGTTTTCCTCAACCCTCGAAGCGTGGCGGTGATCGGGGCCAGCGAGAAGCCCGGCTCCTGGGGATCCTTCATCATGGAGGGCCTTCTTTCCCGGAAATATCCGGGAAAGATCTATCCGGTCAATCGCCGATCCTCCACCGTTTACGCGCTCCCCGCCTACCCGGATATAAAGGCGGTCCCGGGTGCCGTGGACCTGGCCGTGTTCACCATTCCGGAAGATTCGGTGGAAGAGCTCATCCAGGAATGCGGGGTCAAAGGGGTCAAGGGGATCACCATCATCACCGCCGGTTTTGGAGAAGCGGTGGAGGGCGGCCGGGCACGGGAAGAGGCGATGACCAGGCTGGCTCGATCCTACGGAATGCGCCTCTTGGGTCCCAATGTGAGCGGTACTTTCAACCTCCACGCCCGGTTCAACGCTTCGGCCTCTCCCGCTGAATATTTGACCGCGACTCCGCTGGCGGCGGTCTGCCAGGGTGGGTATGCCATCTATGATCTTTTGGCGCGGGGACATGCCCAAAGGATGGGCGTGGGAAAGTTTATCCATACGGGCAATGAATGCGATCTGCAGGTGACCGACTTTTTGGAAATGTACGGGGAAGATCCCCAGGTCCAGGGCATCCTGATGTACCTCGAAACCATCCGGGACGGAAGGCGTTTCCTGAAAGCGGCCCGCCGGATAGCCAATGATAAGCCCATCATTGTCCATAAGGCCGGAAGAACCCCGGGGGGGACCCGCGCCGCCCGAAGCCACACCGGGGCCATCGCCGGAACGAAAGAAGTCTTTCAGGGGATCTTCGAACAGGTCAACATGGTCCCATCCCCCACCATGGAACTTCTCCTGCCCTTGGGCCATGCCTTCATCGAACATCCTCCCATGAAAGGCAAGGGGGTGGCTATCGTAACGATGGGAGGTTCCTGGGGAGTCGCCCTCTCGGATGCGTTGGAAGAAGAAGGGTTGTCCGTTCCGGAATTGGATCAAAAGATTCAAGCGGAGCTGCGATCCCTGGGGATGCCCGTGCGAGCCTCCACCCGGAACCCCGTGGACATCGGGGCGGCAGGGTTTGTAAATCTTTCCTTAGACGGGGTCATTCAGATGGGTCGGCTGATTCTTTCTTCCCCCGATATCCATGCCCTCATTCTCTACGGGTTCGGCCGCCCCGGCCTGGTGACCGAGGATACCTCTCCGGGCAGAAAACTGTTCCTGGAACTGGAAAAGCAGCTCATGCGGAGCTACCATGTCCTTCAGCAGGAAATGGATAAACCCGTCATCTTGGGTTGCTGTTCTTCCAAATGGGGAAGCCAAGCCGTTTTCGACCTGGAACAGGAAGGATTCCGCATTCATCATCGCCTGGACGAGATTTCACAGATCCTTTCGCGAATGTATCGCTATTGGGAAAGGAAGCAGTAAGGGACACCTTTCCACGTGGAGCCGAGGGTTGGACCGCTGCGCGTCGCCAAAATCCGGCGGGTAGAAGCCCACTTTCTTCCCCTTCCCTTGATTTCCGCAAAGGAACGCTGACCCATGGGATACAGCCTCGTAAGTATGTGCAAACCCAACCCTATGGAGAAAGGCGAAGTAAGTTCCCCGTGGGCATCGGAGGGAACACCGCCTATTTTGACGACGCGCAGCGGTCCGATCCTCGGCTCCTGCGAAGAGATTCCAAGGTCGGCGATTTATTTCCAAGACGCGATACCAGTAAGTTCTATCAGGAGGACCGATGGAAAATAGGGAAGGGTCTTTTCAAGGGATCGGTGGTCTTGAGCTATTTTGCCAGTCCTGGCGGGGAGAGGGAAGGTCCCGCGCCGCTCTGGCGATTATTCACGGGTTCGGGGAACACAGCGGGCGATACATGAATGTGGTAAACCACTTGGTCCCCCAGGGGTATGCGATCTATGGGTTCGACCTTCGGGGGCATGGCCGATCCCCGGGTCAACAGGGGCATATCGAATCATGGGAGGAGTACCGGGGGGATGTGAAGAACTTCCTGCACATGATATTCAAGCAAGAACCGAAACAGCTGGTTTTCATGCTGGGGCACAGCATGGGCGCCCTGATCGCCCTGGATTATATTCTTCGGGACCCGACAGGACTTCGCGGCGCCATCATTAGCGGATCCCCTCTTGAACCTGTGGGGGTGGCCAAGCCATTCCTGGTGCTGCTGGCCCGTGTCCTGTCGCGAGTCTGGCCCCGCTTTTCAATGCCCCTGGGGCTTGACCCCAAGGGGATCTCCCGAGACACGGAGGTGGTGAAAGCCTACCAAGCCGACCCGTTGGTTCATGGAAAAACAACCGTTCGCTGGGGAACGGAGATTCTGAAGACCATAGAGTGGGTAAAGACCCATGCGGCAGAGGTGAGCATTCCCCTTCTCCTGATCCACGGCGGCTCCGACCCCCTGAATTCACCCGATGGGACCCGAAACTTTTTTGAGAAGGTCACTTTCCCTGATAAGAAAATGAAGATCTATCCGGGAAGCTATCACGAAGCTCACAACGACCTTGACTATGGGCAGGTCATGAATGATATGGCTCAGTGGCTGGAACGGCACAGGTAATGGCAGGTATAAATCTTTAAGACAAATACTTTGCCGACCATTTTTTCCCCCTTCCCCGTTGCGATGAGGGACAGGGGGCCTGTAAGGAATTACCCTTTAAGGGCCACGGTTAACTTCGGCACGGCCTGGTGCAGGTCGGCGATCAGGCCGTAATCGGTGATCTGGAAGATGTAGGCATTGGGGTCGGTGTTGATGGCCATGATGGTCTTGGCCTCCCGGATGCCCACCGCGAACTGGACTTGGCCGGAGAGGCCCAGGCAGAGGGCCAGGCGGGGTTTTCCGATTTTGCCGGAGAGGCCGACGATCCGGCTTTCCGGCAGCCACTTCAGGTCGGTGGCCAACGGTTTGGTGCAGGCCACCAATCCCCCCAGCGCCTGGGCCAGTTCTTCGATCATCTTTAAATCTTCCTGCCTGGCTAAACCCTTTCCCACGCAGACCAGGATCTCCGCTCCCTGGATGTCCACGGCCCCCGCATCTTTCTCCGATCGCTTTATGACTTTGACCCGGGAGGGCTTGAGGTCCAGCCTCAGGGTCACGATCTCCCCTTTCTTCACTCCCTCAGGGGCCGGTTCATAAGCCCGGGGCATGAGAGCAATGACCTGGACTTGGGTGGTGATCACCTGGGTCGCCTCCGTGGCTCCCCCGAAAGCATTGCGCACGCAGATGACCTTTCCCTCCTTCAGCTCAACAGATTTCACATCCGTGAGGCAGCCGGCCTGGAGCTTCTGGGCCAGCCGCCCGGCAAGTTCCTTTCCCCGGCGGGTAGACCCGAGAAGGATCAGGGAAGCGCCCGCCTTTTGGGCTACCTGGGCCAACGCCTGGGCATAAATCGAGGCCTCGAAATCCTTCACTTCCGCCTGATCGGAATAAAACACTTTCGATGCGCCTCGTTTCAGATATGCCTCTGCATCGGCAGGATTGAAAGCCGCCGCCGTCACCTCGAGGCCCATCTGCCCGCCAAGCTCTTTCGCTTTGCCGAGGAGTTCAAAGGCCAGATTCGCGCGCTCGCTGAACACCAGGATCGAAGCCATGTTATTTCCTCCCCACCCCTTCTTCTTTCAGAGCCTGAACCAGGCCGGGCAGTTCTTTCAATCCCTCTTTGAAAAGGATCCCCTTTCTTTCCTGAACCGGGGCCAGATTGCTCAAGGTCTCCACGGACCGCCCTTCGGCAATCTTCAAAGAAAGGTCAGCCGGCTTTAGAATTTTCTTTGGCTTTCGCCCGGCTCTCAGAATCTGGGTCACGGCAGGGATTCTCGGCTCATTGATCTCGCTGACCACCGAGATTAAGACCGGGAGTTCTACCTCCACCTCCTCCAGGATATCTTCCAGGCTGCGGACGGCTTTCACCTTCCGCCCATCCACCTCCAGGGATTTCACATAAGTGACTTGGGGAAGGTCCAGAATCTCCGCCAGCCGGGGTCCTACCTGGCCGGAATAGTTGTCCGCCGATCCTTCGCCCAGGAGAATCAGGTCAAACCCTTCCATCTGTTTGATCGCCCCGGCCAGCAGCAGAGCGGCCCTGGCGCTTTCCGCCCCGTCGAGCTCGGGGGCGGTCACCAGGACGGCTTCATCCGCGCCCATGGCCAGGGCTTCTTTAATCGTTTCCTCGAGGGTCTCCGGGCCGACTGAAACGACAAAGACCTTCCCGCCGGTCTTGTCTTTCAACCGCACCGCCTCTTCCAGGGCGTTCTTGTCGATGGCGCTCAGGGTCAGGGGGATGTTCTCCAGGACCGGCTGCCGGGTCTCCTTGCGGATGCGGACCTGCTGCAGGTCAACGGTCTGCTTGACGCACACCACGATGTTCATGAAGACGCCTCCATGGCATAGAGCATAGGGCAGAGAGCATAGAGAAAAACCAAAACATCAATCTACTTTGTCTTTAACTCTCTGCTCCATGCTCTTTGCTCTATGCTGTTTTATCCAAACCGGAACTGGACGCCGACTCCCCCAACCGGATAATTCCAGTCCAGAACCTCGGTGCCGCACGCAATCCGGCAGGTGCCGCATTCCAGGCAACCGTCGATGTCCAGCTCGACCTCACCTTTGCTGTTTTCCGAATACAAGCCGGCCGGGCAAACATAGAGGGCGGCCTTCAGGCGAGGATCTTTCTCAAACCCGGGACGAATAATGATGTGCTTCTCCTTGCCCGGCTTGAAGACGTTCTTCCCCAGCTTGGCTTTCATATTGGGGGTCGGGCTCATATCTTCAGTCCTTTTCGCAAATCCTTGAGAATCTCCCAGGCCTCGCTCCAGCCGACCTTTTCCCGAATGGTGGTGGAGAATTTTTGTTTGGGCTCCGGTCCAACGGTGAATAGGCTCTGCAAGAGATCCCCCGCCATTTGGGGATAATGCTGGAACAGGCGGGGATTGTCCAGGAAAACAGGGGCATGCTGAAAGGTCTTTAAATCCTTGAGGACGAAGCTGTTCTCCAACAGGGTTTGATAGACCGAAAGGCTCGTTGCCGAAAAATCCTTCTTCTCTCTCGCCTGTTTTACCGCCTGAGCAGCGAGAACCCCCGAGGCAATGGCAAATTCCATCCCCCGGACGGTAAGCCCCACGTTCAGGGAAAAACCGGCGGCATCGCCCGCGACTAACAACCCGTCGGCAAAAGGACGGATGAGGCCTGAAAACCCTGCCTCCGAAATGAGGTGGCCGGAATATTCGACCATCTCTCCGCCGGAAATCAGGGGAGCTATCTCCGGTCGTTCCTTGAACTCGTCCAGGAACTGAGGGGCTTCCTTGAGAGGATTTCCTTCTGCCAGGTCTTTGATCCGGATGACCAGGCCCAGGGAAAGGGAGGAACGATTGGTGTAGAGGAACCCTCCTCCGAATCTCCCCTTGGTCAAGTCTCCCAGAAAAAGCTGGGCAGCCCCCTCCTGTCCTTTCAAACCAAAGCGGTCCTCGATCGTCGGGGAGGACAGCTCAATGACCTCCTTAAATCCCACGGCATAATCATGCGATGCCCCCGGCGACTTGAGCCCTGCCTTTTCGGCTACCAGGGAAAGAGCCCCGTCGCAGGCGATCACCACATCGGCTCCCAGTTCCTCTCCCCCAGCCAGAACCCCGACGACCTTCCCGTCCTTCTTCAGCAGGTCATCCACCCGGTTCTTGGTGACCAGCATGGCTCCCTTCTCCTCGGCTTTCTTGGAGAGCCAACGATCCAGAGTTCCCCGGAGGACGGTGTAGGAATGGGCCGGGGGTCGGGCGAATTCATCCGACCGGAATCGAAGGGTGAGGGATTTGCCGGACGAAATCAGGGTAACGATCTCGTTGGTGACCGCCCGCTCGAAGGGGGCTTCTTTCCAAAGCTCGGGCAGGTAGTTCTGCAGAGGCCGGGTGTACAGCCGGCCTCCGGTCACGTTCTTGGCCCCGGGGTAGTCTCCGCGCTCGATGACGACGACTTCAACCCCTTCCTGGGCCAGCGAATAGGCCGCGGAGAGGCCGGCGAGCCCGGCGCCAACGACAATGACCTCAAACTTCTCCATCCAAAATATTCCTCTTTGTTTCCTGGATCCGGAAATTATCGACAAATTCTCCGCGCTGTGCAGGTAGAAAAATATCGAACCGCAGAGCACGCAGAGACCGGCGAGGTTGAAAGCACAGGAATACTGAGCAAACACCGATAGTCTGTGCTTCCATTCGATGAACCAGGCATTCCAGCCATTGCCAAGTTGCCTATGAATCTGCATTCTCTCCTTGGGGGCAACTGGCCGGTCGTCGATGGGCTCGTTCACTTGCGGATTTTGGTCGAATCAAGACTATTGCCTCACTCTGGCATGCTTTTGCGAGACGCTCCTTGCACCCCGGGCCTTAAGCCGTCTGAGCTTTTTTCGAATGCTCCGCGTGCTCTGCGATCTCTGCGATTCATTTTTCATTCCGCAATCCGCAATTAGGCATTAGCCCAGCAGCAGGCTGGCGGTAATCACCCGCTGCAGGTCCATGACCCCTTCCACCTGCTCCCCGATGATCATATCCCGGTAGATACGGGCCACGGCATAGTCTTCCATGAGTCCATAGGATCCATGCACCGCAATGGCCAGGCGGGATACATCGACCGCCGCTTCGGTCACGAAGGATTTGGTCAGCGCCGCCTCTTTGGCGAAGGCCCTAGGGTCCTTCAGGGTCTCGGCCAGGTATCCCAGGCGGTAGACCAGCCAGCGGGCCGCCTCGGTCTTCTCGGCGATCTTGGCGATGGTCATCTGGACGCCCTGGAATTTCGCGATGGTCTTGTCCCGGTGTTGCTTTTCTTTGGCGTATTTTACGGACAGGTCTAATGCCGCCTGCATTCCCCCCAGGGCGCCGGAGCTCACTCCGACTTTGCCATAGGCGATCCCCGCCTGGAGGACCCAGTACCCCTGCCCTTTGGGCCCCAAGATGCTGTCCGCCGGGACCCGCACATCTTTCAGGTAAACGTCGGTCATCACCCCGCCCCGCATCCCGATCTTGTGCCAGGGTTCGGAAATGCTGTAGCCGGGGCAGAATTTATCCATGAGGAAACCGGTGGGAAAGTTTGTTTCGTTGTCTTTGGCAAAGATAACGATAGGCCCTTCCACGTCGGTGCAGGAGATGAACCTTTTCGTTCCGTTGATGACATAACTGTCTCCGTCCTTGACCGCCGTGGTGGTGATCTGTTTGGGGTCGGACCCGGTTCCCGGTTCGGTGAAAGCGAAGGAGGCGATTTTCTCTCCCCGGCAGCAAGGGGGCATGTAGCGCTTCTTCTGCTCCGGAGTCGCAAAGAGGTTCATGGCGCTTAGCGCCAGGGTATTTACCGACAGGGTCAGGGCGACTCCGCCGGAGGCCCGGGCAACCTGTTCCACCGCGAGGGGGTAGCAGGAATAGCCCGCGCCGGTTCCTCCGACCTCTTCGGAGAAAGGAATTCCGAAAAGCTCCAGCTCGGACATCTTCTTGTAGATCTCCGGCGGGATTTTATTCTCCCTGTCGATCTGGTCGGCGACGGGCATGATGTATTTCTCGGAAAAATCCCTGGCGGTCTTCTGGATCAGCTCCTGCTCTTTTGACAATTTGAAATCCATCACGGGCCTCCTTTTAGGAAAGAAGTATTTTTAGCCACAGAGCACACAGCGCGGCAAAGCCGCAACCAAAAAATCTTTTATCAGGACACAGATGAACACAGATAAACACAGATTTTATATTCGCCAAAGACTTAAAGACAAAAGACCTAATGGGACGCGGATGAACACGGATAAACACGGATAAAGATTCATAAAAAAATCTAAAAAGTACTTAAAGATTTTACCCCCCCAAGAGTACAGAGAGCAGAGAGGATGTAGAGCAAAAAGACAATTCCCATTATTCCAGGCCCCGCCGGGGACTCCTGCCCCCACATTCTTCAATAGTTGGAAAAGGGATGTCAAGTCAAAAAGGGATTAAAAGGGGATTAAGCCGGTTGCCCGCCACCGATCGCAAGTTACCGGGAGAAACCTTTCCGGTTCAACTCGAAACCCGAAACCTGATACACAACGACGGTGTTTTTAAGCGTTGACAGATGAGTCCCCGGATTGATACAAAATATTTAATAAGACTCTTTCAGGGGAGGGACAAATGGGTTCAAACACAATCAATGATGCGCTGGATTATCTCTTTATCCATAACACGGGCAAGCAGGACATCCGGGACGGCAAGGTCCCGGTCATCGTTCGGGGGGAAGGGGATTATGTCTTTGACGAAGGCGGAAACAAGTACCTGGATCTGATGGCCGGCAACACCCGGCCCAACGCCATCGGGTACGGCCGGGAAGAGGTGGCCAAGGCGATGTACGATCAGGCGGTGAAACTGCATTATTTCACGCCCGGCTTTTTCATCACCACCCCGGCGGTCCAGCTGGCCAAGAAGCTGGCCTCCATCTACCCCGGGGAGCTCAAAACGACCTGTTTCGTCTGCGACGGGTCCGAGGCCGTGGAATCCGCCTTCAAGATCGCCCGGCAGTACCATTACTATGCCAACAAACAGCGGCGCTTCAAAATCGTCTCTCGCCAGATGGCCTACCACGGGCAGACCATGGGGGCGTTGAGCGCTCTGGGGTTTTTGAACCCCATGCGCAACGTCATGGCCCCCCTGGTCCCGGGGCATGTATTCCTCATCCCCCCCTATTGCTACCGCTGCCCTATAAACCTGACTTACCCGGCCTGCGACCTGGCCTGCGCCGATGCCCTGGATTCCCTGATCCACTTTGAGGGCCCGGATCTCGTCGCCGCCTTCATCGCCGAGACGGTCATGCAGGGGGTGGGGGCGCTTCCCCCTCCCGATGGATACTTCGACCGGATCCGGCAGATCTGCGACAAATACGGAGTGTTGCTGATCATCGATGAAGTGATCGTGGGCTTCGGCCGGACCGGGAAGATGTTCGGCTGCCAGCACTACAACATCAAACCGGACATCATGACCATGGCCAAGCAGCTAACCGCCGGCTACGCTCCCCTGGGAGCGGCGGCCACCACCAAGAAGATCGCCGACGCCATCCCTGCCTTCCTCCACCTCCACACCTACGGCAACCATCCGGTATGCTGCGCGGCGGCGATGAAGACCCTGGAGATCATCGAAAGGGAGCGCCTGGTGGAGAACTCCGCGGAGATGGGCAAGTACTTCCTGGAAGGCCTGAAAAGCCTGCAGAAACATCCCATCGCCGGGGAAGCCCGCGGTATCGGGCTATGGTGCGCCTTGGAAATCGTGCAGGATAAGAAGAAGAAAACTCCCTTTCCTGCCAAGGACAACATCACCTTCCAGCTGACCCTGGCCGGGCGCGATCATGGAGTGATCTTCCGGGGGATGTCCAACGCCCTGGAGTTCGCCCCTCCTCTCACGATCACCCGCAGCGAAGTGGAAGACGGAATCAAGGCCCTCGACAAGGCGCTTTATGACGTGGAAAAGAAGATGGGGTATAAATAAAGAGTAGGATTCAGGAGGTTAGGATTCAGGTTGGAGGTCAGAAAACCATTGTTAACTGAAGCCTTTACCTGAAACCTGAAACCTGAGACCTGAATCCTGTCTTTTCATACTTCCAGGTACTTCGCTTTGGTCTCCGGATTGGCCTCCAATTCGGCCACGGTTCCCGCGAATCCGATGTGGGCCTTGCCCATCAGGTAGACTCGGTCGGCCAGGGACAGGGCTACTTTAATATTGTGCTCTACCAGCAGGATCGAAACCCCCGCCTTGTTGATCTCCTCCAGGATATCCCGGACCTCCTTGACCAGGAGGGGAGCCAGGCCTTCGGTCGGTTCGTCCACCAGCAGGAGCGAGGGGTTGCCCATCAAAGAACGGCCGATGGTCAGCATCTGCTGTTCCCCCCCGGACAACAACCTCCCTTGCTGCTGGGCTCTTTTCTCCAGCATGGGAAAATGCCGAAAGATCCTTTCCACGGTCCACGTGTTCGGGTTGTTCGGGTCCCCGATTTTTCCCCCTTTGATCCCCAAAAACAGATTGTCCAGCACGGAAAGATTGGGAAAGATCCGCCGGTCCTCGGGAACGTAGCCGATCCCGGCCCGGGCTGCCTTGTAGGGAGGATAACCCGTAATCGTCTTCCCTTCGAAGATGACCGACCCCGATTTCGGTTTGACCAGGCCCATGACGCTTTTCAGGGTCGTGCTTTTCCCCATGCCGTTGCGTCCCAGCAGGGTGACGAGTTCCCCCTGATTGACGTTCAGGGAGATCCCCTGGAGGACATGGCTCATGCCGTAGTACGTATTCAGTTCATGGACCTCAAGTAACATTCCTGACTCACCCCTTGGAATACAGCAGGAAGCAGAGAGCGGGGAGCAAGGAGAAAAGGCAATGATAAGCTATTCTTTTTCTCACTCCAGGCTCCATGCTCCCTGCTCTCTGCTTAATTAGGCTTCCAGTTCCCCCAGATAGGCATCCTTCACCGCTTGATTCTGCCGGATCTCCGCCGGAGGTCCCGTGGCCAGGATCTGCCCGTAATGAAGAACCGTGATGCGGTCCGCCAGGGAGAAGACCACATCCATGTCGTGCTCGATGATGACCGCGGTTTTGCCCTCCGTGAGCCGTCTGATCAGCTCGACGGCATAATGGGTTTCATCGCGGGACATGCCGGCCGTGGGCTCATCCAGCATCACCAGGTCCGGGTCCGTCGCCAGGGCCATGCTGATTTCCAGGGAACGATGTTTCCCGTAGGACAGCATCCCGGCGGGCAGATTCCGCTCCCGGTCTAAATTGATCCTTTTTAAGACCTCGTCCGTCTCTTTGGTGATGTCCTCCATCTTGTCCACTTTGCGAAACATCTGGAAACGGATCCCCTTCTTGGAAAGGACGGCCAGTCGAATATTCTGAAAAGCGGTCAACCGGTTAAAGGTGCTGGTGATCTGAAAAGAGCGCCCCATGCCGAGGCGCGTCATCTCGTGTGGCCTGGACCCGGTTACCTCCTTTCCTTTGAAGAACACCTGCCCCCGGCTCGGATGGTAGGTTCCGGTGATGACGTTGAAGAGCGTTGTTTTCCCCGCCCCATTGGGCCCAATGACGGCGTGCCGCTCTCCTTCTTCCACCTGCAGGTTGACATCGAACAGCACTTCCAAGCCCTTAAAATCGTGATACAGCCCTTTGGTCTCCAGGATGTTCATGAAACCTTCTCCAATTTAACCTTGCGGGCAGAATGGGCCAACCATTTTTGTTTCAGACATCTGACCAAGCCCATGAAACCCCATGGGAGCAAACATGATGACCAGAATAAGGATCAGGCCCGCCACCAGTTCAACCCGATCCGTATAGCGGGTGGTCACTTCCTCCAAAATTTGCATGATCGCCGCGCCCCAGACGGGGCCAAAGAAGCTGCCCAGCCCCCCGACCAAGGTATTTATGACCGCCCCAAAGGAAACCAAATACACTAAAGCCGCTATCGGCTGCAATCAGGTTTTGAAACAACGCAAAAATGGAGCCGGCGACCCCGGCAAAGGCGCCGGCGACAACATAAACCACGGCCTTGGTCTGCGGCACCTTAAACCCCAGGTAGTCGATCCGCATGGCGTTATCCCGGACACCTACCTGTATTTGGCCAAAGGGCGTCTTCGTAAAAAACCACATGATCCAGAGGCTCACCCCCAGGACGACTATGGCAAAGTAATAAAAGTTCTCCGGGGCTTTCATATTAATCGATACAATTCCCGGAATGTTGAACGGCGGTATGGGAAACCCTCCGATTCCGTCTTCTCCGCCGGTGATATTTCTTAATTTCAGGGCCAGGATATACATGAGCTGGCCAAAGGCGAGGTGCAGCATGGCAAAGGCTGAGCCGGTGACCCTGACGACTATAGGGCACAAGATAAGGGCAAAGACCATTGCCGATAGCAAACCGATCCAGACCGCCGGTAAAAGGGACAAGCCCGGGATATGCTTTAAAGCCAGGGCCGTGCCATAGCCTCCGACGCCAAAAAACATGGCATGGCCAAAACTGAAAAGCGCGGTGTAGCCCAGCAGCAAATTAAAAGAGACGGAATAAATGGCAAAGACAGCGAAAGTCACAAACAGGTTGGTATAGTAGATACCAAAAACCTTGGGGTATAAGGCCAGGATAACGAATAACCCCACCCATAAAATCCACTGAACCTTTTTATTCATCATTCCCTTTCTCCAAAGAGGCCCATGGGTCGAATGGCCAAAACGATGGCCATGAAGGCGAACATCAGGACCGGCGCGAGCGAAGAGACGAACTGCACACCATAGGAACTCAGCAACCCAAATATGATGGAGACGATAAACGCTCCCGCGAGGCTGCCGAATCCCCCCGTAATCACCACCACAAAGGCATCCATGCCCATCTGGTCTGCCAGACCCGGGAAATACGGTTAGTATGGGAGCGATGGCCACCCCGGCCACCCCGGCGAGCCATATGCCCACTCCAAAGACAAACGTGAAGACCAGGGGGATATTGATGCCGAGGGCATTGACCATGTCGGCGTCGGAAACGGCCGCGCGCACGATTTTGCCTATACGGGTTTTATACAGGAGTAAGGCCATGATCGCCAAGACCACCAGAGCCAGTCCGATAACGAAAAGCCGATAGATCGGGTAGTCCATGCCGGCAATGACCACCAACCCGCTCAGAATGGGGGAATCTTAACCGGCAGGCTCTCCGTTCCCCAGAAGATCTTCACCCCGGCCAGAATGACCAAAGAAACTCCCACCGTTAAGATCAATTGACTCATAAGCCCAAAAGCATGAATTTTCCGGAGAAGAAATCTTTCCAGCAGAATTCCAAAAAAAGCGGTGGCCACCGGCGCCAGGAGCAAGGCCACCCAGAAATTTCCGGTCATGGACAAAAACTGGTAGCAAAAATAGGCGGAAAGCATGAAGAAAGCGGCATGGGCGAGGTTCAGAATGTCCATCATGCCGAATATCATGGTGAGGCCGGAGGCCACCAGAAAAAGGATCATGCCATAGGCAAGCCCGTGTATTCCCTGGGCGACATACATGGCAGTCGTCGGGTCCATAGTTTAACCTCAGTTCAAAAAACGCATAGAGCTGCAGCTGGAGCATGGAGTTCAATACGAAACAGTTTGAAAAGACTGGGAGTCCTTTCCGTTGGCTATGGGCATTGTTACTTGCTCATGACCATTGATCTTGGCCATTGACATCGATCATGCTCCTTGCTCCATGCTCTCTGCTCCATGCTTTTTAGAATCATTCTCCCCAGTCACTCTTCCCCTTGCATCGGTCCAGATTCTTGTCCATCAGGGGAAGCACTTTTTCGGCCGGGATGGTGAATATCGGGCCCGCATTGGAACGTGCCCTGGAACCAGTAATAGGGAGGAATATTAAAGGACACTTTCTGTTGCTCGGGGGGGACAAATTCCCATACGTGCAGGTCCTGGATCGCCTTGTGGTCGCAGGGCCTCATCTTCATGATCTTCCCGTTGCTGTACTTGTAGACGTCCCCTTCCCAGACCTTGATGATCTTTTCCGGGTCCGTGCTCTTGGCCCTTTCGATCACGCTCAGAAGCCAATAGGTCTGCTCTCTGTAGGAGCCGATGTTTCCCGTCCCGTGCTCGAAAAGCCGGGTGTTGAAGGGAGCCGTCCATTTGGTCTTCCACAGGTTGTTCCAGGTTTTATAGTACTTGATCTGTTCGGGGGTTTTGAAAGCCGGGTTTTCAGTCCCATACTGGCTGAGCTGGACCAGTCCTTTCGTTCCTTCCACTCCCACCTCGTGAAGGAAATTGGGCTCATCCAGGAAAATGTGGGCGAAAGGAAGCTTGATCCCCATCTGTCTCGCCTGTTTGAGAAGGTTGGCGGCATCCGGAATCCAGTCACCGGTGTAGACGACCTCGGCCCCGGAAGCTTTGATCTTGGTCAGGTAGGGGGCGAAATCGGTCAGAAAGAGCTTATGGTAATCCTCGCCGACAATCTGGCCTTCTGGATAGTATTCTTTCAGCCCTTTTTTAAACCCTTCCGCCATGGAGTGACCGAACATGTAATCCTGGCAGAGAATGTAAAACTTTTTTTCTTTTTTCCTGATCTGGGCATAATAATAGGCGATTCCACGCCCAATCTGGTCGCAGGAAAAAGAGGTGAAGAAAGAATAACGGGAGAAATTCGTGGCATCATTGAGCTCATCGGACAGGGCAGCGGTGTTCTGGGCAATGACTTTATATTTATTGGCCGTCTCGTTGATGACTTTCATCAGATTGCTGCCGTCGGTGCCCCACATGACATGAACTTTTTCCTGCAGGACCATCCTTTCGCAGATCTTCTTCCCCTGGTCCGGCTTGGACATGTGATCGGCCTTGATGACCTGGACCAGCTTCTTTTTGCCATCCACCAGGATGCCGCCTCTCTTGTTGATGTCATGGGCAGCCCACAGGACAGAGATCCAGTAGATCTGCCCCACTAAAGCGGCCGGCCCGGAAAAGGAAGCCACCAGCGCGATCTTGATGGTATCCCCTGTGGGAACCATGGCTGGGTTGTTGGGGTCGAAATCGGACATGTCCCCCATTTTGTTGACGTCAAAAGCGGCCTTGGGGGTGGCAAAGGCCATGGCTTTGACCGGCCCCCATGGCCCGAAGCTGAAGGTGAAAACAAAGACTACCAGCACGAGCATCCAGGACATCTTAGAAATCGTCTTCATCACCCTGCCTCCTTTCCTTATCTGCACAATTTTAAAAAAGAGACTCCTGCGCCCCGGCAATCTTCCTCGAACTCCAACTTTTCAGGCAAAATCCAGGTGCTGCAACGTTCTAACAGGCTGTGGCAACAGGACAGGCTGAAAGGCCAGGCTTGGACCGATGGGCCAAGGATTATCTTAAAAATAGAACCTTGTCAAGATAAAATTAGTGCTCAGAGGGGGGGGCAGCCCTTTGGCCTGCCAGGAGGGTTATGCCAAACCATCCCCTTATGAAGCCATTTTTCCTTGGCTGCACGGAAAATACCGACAAGCCCCAGGGGCGCATATAAGACCACCAGGATGAAGATCGCGCCGTTCACCAGGCCGATCCGCTCCGTAAATCGAATTACCAGGTCTTCCAACAGGTGAAGGACACCCGAGCCAATGATCGGGCCGAAGAAGCTTCCTACGCCCCCGATATAGGCCATCATGATGGGTACAAAGGAGGCATTTATGTCCAATACGCCCACCGTGGAGACCAGTTTCATTAATAGCGCGTGAACCGCACCTGCAATCCCGGCGAAGGTACCACAGACGATCAGGTTGACCGCCTTGATCTGCGGCAATTTAAAACCCAGGTAGTCGATCCGCATGGCATTATCCCGGATGCCGACCACGAGGCTGCCAAAAGGGGTCTTGGTATAAAACCACAAGATAAAAAGGCATACCCCGATCACCGCTATGGCAAAATAGTAAAAGTTTATCTTATCAGCCATATCAATGGACACCACTCCAGGAATGTTGAGTGGCGGAATGGGATATCCTCCAATTCCGTCCTCACCGCCGGTTACCTCTCTATATTTCAGGGCGATGACAAAGATGAGCTGGCCAAAGGCAAGGGTCAACATGGCAAAGGCGGTCCCGCTGACCCTGACCAGCAGAGGGCTTAAAATCAAGGCCAACAGGCCGCCGGCCAACCCGCCGACCAGGACCGCCGGCAATAGGGGAAATCCCTTGATATGGGTTAAGGCAAGGGCCGTGGCATAGGCCCCGGTGCCAAAAAACATGGCGTGACCAAAGCTGAGGACCCCCATATAGCCCAGCAGCAAGTTGAGAGTGACGGCGTACAAGGAAAAAATGGCAAAGGCTACAAAGAAGTTGCTATAATAGATGCCGACAACATGCGGAAAAAGGGCTACCAGAGATAACGACCACCCCCCATAGAATCCACTTATACAGTTTATTCCTCATTCTCTTTCTCCAAATAGGCCCATAGGCTTAAAGGCCAATACAATGGCCATGAAGGCAAACATAAGCACGGGTGCAAGCCGGGGAATAAACTGGATACCGTAAGCATTTAACTCCCCAAGAAACAAGGCGACGATAAAAGCCCCTAAAAGACTCCCGAATCCTCCTACCACCACGACCACAAAGGCATCCATGCCCAACTGGTCGGCCATTCCGGGGAACACGGTCAGGAGTGGGCCGGCTACCGCCCCGGCCACGCCGGCCAGCCATATCCCCATCCCGAAAACCAGCATGAAGACCAGGGGCGTATTAATCCCCAGGGAGCTGACCATATCCGCGTCGGAAACGGCGGCCCGCACGATCTTGCCCAAGCGGGTCTTGAAGAGAATCAAGGCCATAATGCCCAAAATCACGATGGACAACCCGATGACGAAAAGTCGATAGATCGGGTAGGTCAGACCCGCAAAACTCACCAGTCCGCTCAAACTCTGGGGTATCTTCACTACCAGGCTTTCGCTGCCCCAGCCAATTTTGACGCATTCCAGAATGACCATCATGATCCCCACGGTTATGAGAAGTTCGGCAAGATGTCCCTGCTTGTGTACGGTTCTCAAGAGAAAACGCTCCGTCAGAACCCCGCAGATCCCTGCGATCACCGGCGCAATCAGCAGCGCCACCCAAAAATTTTCGGTCATCAGTAAAACCTGGTAACAGAAATAGGCTGACAGCATGGCAAAAGAGGCATGGGCGATGTTCAGAATTCCCATCATGCCGAAGATCATGGTCAGACCGGAGGCCACCAGAAAAAGCAACATTCCGTACGCCAGGCCATGAATGGCCTGAGCAACATACAACACCGCGGTCGGGCTCATCTATCCTCCTGCGAAAAAGCGCCCCAAGAAAGCAAGGCTAAACGAAGTTGAGAGAAAAGGTCCAATCATGACCCTAACCCGGCCAGGCCGGAACCCAAAAGGATATTGTAGGGGCGGTCACGCCCAAGGCGTGATGGCCGCCCGCAGGATGGGTAACTATCAAGCGCTTCGCGTGATGGCCCTTACAATTTGTGACCATTTCGGCGTCAATTTAACCGCTAAGCGCTTAGGCTTTTTCCGCGACCAATCGCGGAAAAAGTGGCTTCACCGTCAATCCCGGTCCGCTTGTAGGGGCACGATGCATCGTGCCCCTACGGCCCCGGTTGAGGATATTGCCTTCTTGCCAACAGGTTTGTAATTAATGAGGCATTAAGCGCCTGAAAGCTCGCCCCCGGCTGAAAGCGGGGGCGAGCTTTTAGCAGGGCGTTAAGATCCCCTATTTCTTAACCCGTCCTTCGAGTTTTTTATCGAAAGTGGGGAAGCATTTCGCGGCCGGTATCCAAGTAGGATCGCCAGGCATCGCGCAATTGGGGTTGTCCCAGGTATTGGGGAACACCATTTCAGCGATGGGACGGTCCGCTATAACCTGATGGTCAGCAGGCCGCATGTAATGTTTCCAGCCAAAAAAATCGAAGGTGTCTCCCTCCCAGGCGGCGATGACCTTCTTCGGATCGGTGCTGCCGGCCTTCTGGACAACCTGAAAGTACCAGTAGTAGGAGGTGAGGTTTCTATACCAGCCGCCGCCGGGCCATTGGTACAGCTCTGTGTTATAGGGCGCTTTCCATGTCTTCCACAGGCCGGTCCATAGGTCGGCTAATTTCTTAACATTCGGCACCCTGCGGTCCAGGTAGAAATCCGTGCACAGGACCAAGCCTCGCCCTGCCGGGCCGCCGACAGTCACTAAGGGGCGGGTGTCGTCAAGAAAGGGACTGGCCATGGGAATGTAATATTCCGGTTTCAAGGGGCTTTTCAGACCCAATTGTCTCGATTGCTTGATCAGGTTCTCATTGTCGGCCCCCCAGGCCATTTGAACGATCACCTCGGCTCCGGAGGCCCTCACCTTTTCCAGGTAGGGCGCAAAGTCCTTGGTATACACGGGAAAGTACTCCTCGCCGACGAATCTGGGCTTTGGGCTTGGCTTCTTTTATGGCCTTTTTGAAGGCGCCCGCGGAGGAGTGTCCCCAGGCGTAGTCCTGGGCTAAAATGTAGAACTTCGTTTCCGGTCGTTTTTCATAAAAAATGGCCAGGCTCTTGCCGACGGTGGCGGAGGTCCCGCAGGTGCGAAAGACATACTCGTTCCAGTCCGGAAGGTCCATGAGTTCATCGGAGTATGCGGAAAGGTTCATGAAAATGGTCTTATGTTCTTTCGCCACCGCCTGGCCCACCTTGGCAAGGTGGGTGCCGGCTACTCCCGCAAATACGTTGACTTTGTCTTGCAGGATCGCCTTTTCGGCCGCCCGTTTGGCCGGGTCCGGCCTCCCCTGGGTATCCGCCAGGATGAACTGAATCTTCTTCATCTTGCCGTCTACCAGGATCCCGCCCTGGGAGTTGATATCGTGGGCGACAAATCCAAGGATGGCGCTGTAAGCCTGCCCAAGATAGGCGTTCACCCCTGAAACCTGATCCCACATGGCGATCTTAATGGTGTCGCCGGAAGTTGGAAGTGTCTGGTTGTTCGGGTCATACTTGGAAAGGTCCCCCTTGAGGGGCTCGAAGGCCATGGCCCGGGATGGGCCCAGAACCCAAACGGAGAAGAAGCAAAAACATCCTATCACCACCACCATCCAAGACTTCTTAACCATCGATTTCATCTCCCTTCCTCCTTTCCTCAGGTCAATGGGGTTAAAAAAAGACTTTTACATCCAGGCAATTGTCCCGCTTTCGATTTTTATCCTTCCGGGTTAGTCTCGTGTGGCGAACCGATCTTAAGATAAAACTTGAACCCTTGAAAGAATCGGGCCTAATTTTCCCTGGTATGAAATTGAAGTGGTTTGGCCGAAAAAATGGCAAGGATTTTCAATACAGACAGAAGGCTGTTGGGTAACCGTAAGGGAGAACCTCCGGAATCTTCTCATCATCCTCATCCGATCCAGAAGGTTGTAGGTCAGGTTGGGTATAGCATCGGCTACAAGGTCAGATCAGGCCAAAGGATTAACTTAAAAATAAAATCTTGTCAAGTTAAAACAATAATCCTGTTAAAACAATAATCCCATCCTTGTTTTTTGATGGCAAAGAATGGAAGCCAAATTCAGGGCCATGGAGGGTTTTTTGACCGCCCGGGCGATATTCCGGTTCAGGAAAAATTCCCTTACGATCAGCCTCTGGACAAAGGACCCGAACAGGAACTCCCGGCTTCGGAGGGCGTTCCTCCAGAGACCTTCATAGATCCGCCCTGCTTTCTCCATTTCTTCTGGCGATTTCAATGCCGAGTGAATGGCTTCCGCCGCGCACTCCCCGCTTCGCAGGGCGAAGTAGATCCCCTCCCCGGTCAGGACATCCGTGAAGCCGCCTGCATCGCCCACCAGCAGGACGTTCTTACGGCTTCGCCGCTGGAAAAAGGAACCCAGGGGAATCGGGCCTCCCTGCAGGGAATTTTCCACCATCCGCGCCTCCCGCAATCTTTCCTTTACAAACGGGGTCCCTTCCACAAAGGTCTGGAATAGATTGCGGATGTTCTTTTCTTTCAAGTGCCGCGACGCGATTCCCACACCCACGTTGGCCGAATCCTCTCCGGTGGGGAAAACCCAGCCATACCCGGGAAGAATGGACCGGTCGCAGTGAATCTCGCTCTGATGGGTTAAGCCCTTTACCCCCTGAAAATAGGCCCGTATCCCGAAGGCGCCTTGCTGAAAGTTCTTTTTCCGAGAAACCGTTTTTCGCGCGACCACCGAATAGGCGCCGTCGGCTCCGACCAGGAACTTGGCCAAGAATTCCTCCTTTTGGCCTTCGGATTGCGCTTTGACTCCCCTGACCGATCCGTTCTGGTCGATGAAATCCTTTACCTCCCAATTCTCCAGGATTTCTATGTTCGAATGCTTCCGGGCCTGCTGCAAAACCAGGAAATCAAATTCTCTGCGCGGCATGACCAGGCCGAAGGGAAACGGGCCTTTCAGGTGGGAAAAAGAGGCTGTGACCGCTTGTCCGGCAGGAGAAGAGATCAAAAATCCATCGATTTTCCATGGACTTTTTCCTATGATCTCGGAAAGGATTCCCAACCGATCCAGAGTCTCCAGGGCCGGAGGGCTGATTCCGTCCCCGCAGACTTTGCCCCGGGGAAATCTTTCCTTTTCCAACAGCAAGACATCGTACCCCCAGCGGGCCAGGCTTATGGCCGCGCTGCACCCGCCGGGGCCGGCACCGACGATGATTACGTCATACTCTTTATTCATCCCCTTCGTCTCTTAAAAGTCAAGTTGTGGGCAACAGGGCAACAAAACCACCAGAGGAAAGGGCCTTTTTTAAATCCGAAGCACGAAATCCGAATTCCGAAACAAATCCGAATGTCCCAAATTCAAAAGTCTCCCATAGGTGCATAAATTCATGCCGGCTCATAATGAAAGCCATTCATCAGATTGGGTTTCACCATGATTGCCAGGCTGCCCAAAAACCACCTCCGGAGACTTTTGGCTTCCGTCATTCCGGGCTTGACCCGGAATCCAGGTTTTCTTTCTGGATTCCCGCTTTCGCGGGAATGACGACGTCGATCTATGCGAATTTTATGCAACGTTTAGGTCTTTTCTTGGTTTGCTGTTTTTGAACTTTTGAAATTCGAGTTTGTTTCGGTCCCGCGCCTCGCGGGATCGATATTCGGATTTCGGATTTATTAATTCCTCAGCCCTTGTTAGCCCCGGCTTGGCCGGGTTAGGAGGCAGGGAAATCAGGTCTTGTTCTAAGCCCCGTGGCGGAGCTGGTAAGATTTTTGGAAGCCGCTCGAATGGTTAATGAGGGTGACCTTCACGATCCCCTGGTTGTCGCAGGTATAGATTTCTTCAACCTGGATGTCCTGGGGGGCCTCAAAACGCTGGATGAGGGCTTTTTCCCATCCATTTCCCCCGGTGAAACCCGGGTCGAAGGGGAAGCGGATTTCATCCCAGGCGGTAAAGTCTCCCGTGGGCTGGCCCCGGTCATCGATGTGGCTGCATTCCAGGTAACGGAAGTGGCCGATGTTGTGGGCCGGCTGGTAACGACGGGATTGGAGGAGGGGCGGCTCTCCTTTAGCGGGAAGAAGGGTGTCCTTGGGGAAGATGGGATCAAAGGAGATCTGCCGGCCATCTTCTTCCTCCCTCCACACTCCGAAATGGCGGGTAAAGCGATCCTGGACCGTGAACCCGGCCATCTCGTCGGCGGCAATGGCCAGCCCGATGGCGGTGGCGGCTCGCGGGTAGGGGGACTTGCGGATCCGGCGGCCGTACGCTCCCCGCAGCATCTGGGAGATGAGGGGAAGTTCCGCTGCTCCCCCGACGAGATAAAGGACGGCATTTTCGGCCCATCCGGGAGAGACTTCGTTGAGAGCCGGCCGGCTCAGGGTGTCTTCGACGGCAGCCAGGGTCTGCTCAACCAGCGGGCGCGACCGCTCGTAGAACTGCGCGGTGGTTACGGTCACCTCCAGTTCGCGCCCCAGCGCGCGCGTGAGGTCCAGGAGGATCTTCTTGGTGTTGGGGTGAAGGCTCTCTTTCTTCTCCCGGCACTCTTCCAGGAGCCAGAAATTCGATCGAATCCCGGGTTTCAGCCCCGCCCGCTCAGCCGCCAGGTCGGCCAGGACGGCGTCAAAGTCATCCCCGCCCAAGTGCTCCATCCCCGCGGTGGTCATGACCCGATGGCTGAGGTCACTCATCTGAATGACCGAGAGGTCGAAGGTCCCGCCGCCCAGATCGTAAACCAGGAGATACTCTCTTTTTCGCTCCGAGGCCTGTTTGCGATACCGGAAAGCATACTCCACCCCCGCGGCGGAGGGTTCATTGATCAATCCCAGAACTTCAAAACCAGACCGCCGAAACCCTTCCAGGGTCAGGAATCTCTGATTGTTGTTGGCATTGGCCGGGACGCCGACCATTACCTCCAGGGTCGCCGAATCCCGGAGCTGAAGGTTGGAATTTTCCAGGAGGTCCTGCCGGAGGGAATTCAAATATTCGGTAAGCAGGGTCAGGAGGGGAACTTTTTCCTCCCCCACTTGAAGGCGGGTTTCCGGGTTGGCCTGGGAAAGGTAACGTTTCAGGGAGCGGATGATCTGCCAGCCTTCTTCCGACTGCTTGGACCACGCTTCCCATCCAAAGACCCGCTGCGATCCCTTCCCGGCAATGAGAGAAGGATACCACTCCTGCCCGTCCCCCCACTCGGCCTCAAAAGTGACCAGGGGGTAATTGCCCCCCTCCACCCGGGCCACCACGGTGCGGGTAGTGCCGAAATCGATTCCCAGTCGGACTCTTGTCGGTGGTTTACTCTTTTTCATCTCCCTTAATTTACTATTTTACCAGGAATGTCAGGAAAGGCAACGATTCCTTGGTGCTGGCCCCCATTCACTTTTAAGATGCCTTTTCTTGTGGCCCGGGGGGAAGACCGTGGTTGGAAGGCAGGATCGGCGGGGGGCGAGATGCTGGTGCTTGCCCCTGATCTCTCGGGGCGGGGGCTTTTTAAGGGGACAGGCGCGGGAAAGCACCAAACCTTTTCGCTTTGAATTCGTTTTCCCCTCTGCTAAAATTTTTATTGATGTTCCATTTTCCATAGCCAGCCTCGAAGGGAGGGAAATATGACCAGGAGAGATTTCATCGTGGCAGGGGGTGTCTTGGTTGCGGGTGTTCTTGTACCCCGCGGTACGGCTTGGGCGAACAAGGCGGAAACTAAAATTGAAGCCCCGGAAAGCGCTGCTCAAGGGTCAGAAATTACTATCCGGGTGACCGTGATCCACAGCGCCAATAGCTATTTTCATCATGTTGAATGGCTTTGGGTTCAGATTAACGGGAAGGAAATTGCCCGCTGGGAATACTCTGCAAGCAACCGGCCCGAGGATGCCACTTTTACCAAGGAGATTAAATACAAGGTGGACGGTGATTTGGAAATCAAGGGCAAGGCCAGCTGCAACATGCACGGAAGCGCGAATGAGGCAGTGGTGAAAGTGACGGCAAAATAAGCGATCAGGGTGCAGGGGGGGGAAAGTGCTGAGTGCTGAGTGCTGAGTCCCGAGGGTCGGGGAATTGGCCGATCAGTCGTCTGGTCGAGTCGTTGGATCTAAGCAGGTTGCGGAAAAATCCTTTTTCAGTCCTGAATTGTCATTCCCGCGAAAGCGGGAATCCAGTCTTTTCAATACCTTCTGGACTCCCGCTTTCGCGGGAGTGACGGCTCAGAGGAGTTTTCCCGCATCCTGTTAGGGAATCCTCAGTCCTTGACCCTCAGACCTTCCTCTTCACCCGGGCGCTTCCGTTCTGCACCATGAGACATTTTGGGGAGGTGGATTGTGAAGATCGGCGGGCTTTCGATCGTTCTGATTCTGGGGATCATTAATTTTCTTCTGCTTCTCTTCCAGCTCAGCTCCGGTCTGCGCTGGATCAAGGTAAAGATGACCGTTCACCGGAAAACCGGCATCACTCTATTTATTGTTGCCCTTTGCCACGGGATTCTGGCTTACCTCTCTCAGTAAAATCGACCCTCTTACTTTGCGGGGCGGATCAGGAGTCCGCTGGTCGACACCCGAATCTCGAGCTTAGCGGGCTTGTCGGCGGCCACAAAAGTCCCCGACCCGTACTGCGCATCCAGCAAAGGCTTCAGCAGCGCATACTTCTGGCGCAGGTGAAACATGTTGACCGCTTTGTCCTGCGAGAGGGGAAAAACGGTGCGGGGTTTTGATTTCTCATCTTCCAGCCGGGTGTAACGCCCGGCCACGCGATCCAGTTCATAGGCCGTGTGCAATCCCAAGAAATTGACGATGGGCTTCCATTTGAGGATGTGGGCATCCACGTAGATTTCATCCCCGGCGATCAGAAAACTGACTTCCTCTCCATCCGCCAGACGAAAGTGGGCGTTAAATTCGTGCGGTCCCACGGGTTGGATCTTCACCACCGCCGCAACCTCCTCGCGAACCAGCGCCCGGTACCCCTGGATGCCGACGGTAATCGCACCGAAGAGAGCGCCCAGCGAAAGAAACAGCAGCCCGAGCAAAATCCCGATCGCCCCCCCCAGAAATTTCCTCTTCCGCAAGGCCAGGATGGCGACAATAAAGAAAAGGAGACTCGAAGCGGCCGACACGATCCCGAAAACGGTAAGCGGATTCAGCATCTGGATCACCTCCTATGCCCCGCCATTTCCATTCATTCCCCTCCCGTTTTGTGACCAAGCGAAGTATAGCTTAATTTTTTTGACTTTCCAATTCCCTTCTTCAGGCACCCCTGAGAAAATAATTCAGAATCCTTCAAATTTCGGGTTTGATAAAATTTTCCTGCTCTGCCATAATTTGCGAGTGGCCCTTGGCTAAACCTTTAATTTTTTCCGCCACTGCAAGACACCTCTCATCTAAGCACATTTCAGGGGGGACTCTATGGTTACCAAACTGATCAACGATCAAAAATGGGAAAGGGGAAGGGTTCAACTATCCCGACATTTTGCTAATTCTACATCCAAATTGCGGAAAGAGGCTTTGAGCCGGGATGACTACGACCCGGCCCGGCTCTTCAAATGGGGCCAGATGATGGCCCTGGCGGTGGTGCGCATGATGGAAGGAACCGAGAAGGCCTTCGGGCCCAAGGGCCAGGAGATCATGAATACCGTTCTTGTGGATTTAGGGCGGGAGATTGGCCGAGAAGTCCTGAAAAACTATGCCCTCGCCCCGGGCACTGAAGAAATTGAGGCCATCTCGAAATTTGTTACCTACGTGAACGAAGAGGTCTGGGCCTCCCCGGAAATCCCCAAAGTACTCAGCGATTCGGAGTGCGTCTGCGACGTCCTGTGGTGCCCCCATCAGGACCACTACAAGCCCTTCGACTGCCGGGTCCAGAGGTATATTGTTCAGGGACTTTTGGAGGCCTTTCAAGAAAGAACCGGCATCGTCGTGGACGCCCGGTTCACCCAGATCATCCCCAAGGGGGCGGAAACCTGCCGCTTCGAAGTTCGGATTGTGCCCCAAGGAGAAGGGCGGGAATGGACTCAGTATTCTTCTGATTTGGCTCAAAGGGCACTGCAGCGAGTTTCGGATGATTCCTCCCGAAAGGAAAGGTAGAACGGAGTCGGTTATGGATCCCCGGGTGAAAGAGGCCATCTATCGACAAGTGGAAAGGGAACCCTTTGCCCAAAAGTTCGGGCTGAAGCTGGTCGATCTGGACGCCGGTTACTCGAAGGTGGAAATGACCTTCACCCCGGACATGGAGAACATCTTCGGCATGGCTCATGGCGGGGCCCTCTTCGCCTTGATCGATGAAGCCTTCGAGACCGCTTCCAACTCCCATGGGACCATGGCCGTGGCCCTGAACCTGAATACCACTTATGTCTCCTCCCCCGCTCCGGGAAGCAGGCTGACCGCCGAAGCCAGGGAATTCAGCCGGACCAGCAAAACCGCCAATTACGACATCCGGGTGACCGACGAGAAAGGAACCCTGATCGCCTCCTGCCATGCGCTGGTGTACCGGAAGGGGACCCCGCTGCCGTTCCTAGAAAAGCCGTAGGGGCGGCCGGACTTCGGCGAGCTCCCTTCGGGTCTGAGCCTCAGGGTCGAAGACAGTCGAGCCGCTGATCACCCCTGTATCTGCTATCGTTAACCCCAGCCTTCTCTTTTTTTCCCCTCACCGGTTTCACCCCGAACTCCCCGCGGGCACGCGGCAGCGTGCCCCTACAAACTCCGGCTAAAGTTTTCCCCCGGAATTCCCGACAAGAAGATTAAATATCTTTCTTATTCTTCACGGAAGAAGAGGGGACAAAAGGGATGACCATCATCAAGGAAGTGGTATGCTCGAAATGCGGAAGAAAGCAGATTCAGGATTTGGAAGATCTATTGAGGACGAATTTATTCTGGCGGACCTGCGAGTTCTGCCACGGGTATGGACTATACCGTACCATCAGGCAAAAAATGACCTCGGTTTCGGATTGGCTGACGACCCTTTATAAAGCCATGGATTTGACTCCCGTCGAGAAATCTCTAATTTCGATTCGAAAAGAGTAGCTGGGGTCTAGTTTCCCTTTAGCTTATAGCCGGCCAGAACGGCATCCGCCATCTTGGTCCACCAGAATTCTTACCCGGGTGCTCGTTTCTCGTATTCCCTCTTGACCCACAACTTCACCTCGGGCGAATACCGGGTTCTGATCCACGCATTCGCTCATATTCCGCCCTCTTTTTCTTTTCATCGGCAATAATGAATTTTACGTTTCGAGGAATCTTCACCGGGGCCCTCTTTTGGACCGACTGTCACCCCCTGCTCGGTTGGATTAATACACTTCCCCAAGATCCCGCAAAGGGAATCCAAAAATGGGCAAGGCCCATCTTTTATCTGTATGTCGCTGCCGCCCAAAGAAATATGCCTTTTTTATGGACAAGCATTAAAAAAATATGGTATTAATGCATTCTTATTGATGATTTCGCGTCGCGAGGAAGGAAAATGGAGAGAAGGAAAATGGCCCTTGGCCTTACGATTGCACTATTGGTTTGCGCCTCAATTTTCCAGCCATCCGGAGCGGAAGCGCAACGGTCCATTAAAGTAGGGCTCATCGACACGTACACCGGGCCGCCGGCGGTCTACGGAAACGACGCTCTCAACGGATTCAAGCTGGCCCTGGGGGAGATCAATAAGCAGGGCGTTCTGGGGGCGAAAATTGAGTTCACCAACCGGGACGACAAGTTCAAGGTGGACATCGGTCTCAGTATGGCCAAAGAACTGGTCATGAACGAGAAGGTGGACCTCCTGGTGGGAACCATCAATAGCGGGGTTTCCCTGGCCGTGTCCGACTATGCGAAGAGCGAAAAAGTCCCTTTTATCGTCTGGATTTCCAAGACCGAAAAGCTTACCGGCGAAAAGGGACACCGCTATGTCTTTTCCACCGCGGAAAACACCTACATGGCCGGGAAAGCGGGCGGCATTGCCCTTTCCAAGAAGCCCTACGTCAAATACTGGATCGGCGGAGACGACTACGAATACGGCCACGCCATCGCCGATGCCGCCTGGCGGAATCTCAAGAAGATGAAACCCACGGTGGAATTGATGGGACAGTCCTGGTGGAAAGTCGGAGAGCCCGACCTGGTTCCTTACCTAACGGCCATCATGGCGGCCAAACCGGACGCGGTCATCTTTGCCACCGGCGGGGCCAGCATGACCAATGTCCTGAAGTTGATTAAGACCACCGGGATGTCGGCGAAGATTCCGATATGGATCCACACCGCCACCGACCATTCGGTCATCAAACCCCTGGGTCTGGAAGCGCCCGAGGGGGTTATGGGGACTATGGATTACCATTTTTACCATCCTGATATTCCGGCCAACCGGGCTTTCGTGAAAGCCTTCGAGAGCGCATACGGGAATCCGCCGGGGTTTCCCGCCTTCCATGCTTACGCCACCGCTCACTTCATCGCCAAGGCTTTTGAGAAAGCCGGAGCCGTGAACCGGGAGAAGTTCATCCATGCCCTGGAGGGCCTGAAGATCGGGAGTCCGGTGGGAGAACTGGAGATGCGCGCCTGTGATCATCAGGCCGTACTGCCCCTATTCATGGGAACGCTGAAAAGGGTCCCCCAGTATAATTTTCTCATCTCTTCGGACATCGTTACCCTCCCGGGGAAGGAAATTCTCCCCACCTGCGAAGAGATCAAGAAAATACGCGGAGGGATGTAAATACAGGTTCGAGGTACGAGGATCGAGGAACGAAGAAAAGTCAAAGGAGGAGGTTGAAAAAAATGAAACGGATGGTGACGACACTGTGGATCGGGCTTTTCGCCCTTTTGTTCCTTTCCTGCCCCGGGTATGCCCAGGGGCCGATCAAGGTGGGAATCGTTGACACCTATACCGGGCCGGCGACCACTTTCACCTATGACGTGCGCGATGCCTTCAAGGTGGCGGTCGATGAAATCAACGCCAAAGGGGGCGTGGCGGGCCGAAAGATCGAATTCACCACCCGGGACGACAAATTCAAGGTGGACCTGGCTCTCAGCGCAGCCAAAGAGCTGGTCATGAATGAGAAGGTCGACATCCTGGTGGGGACGATCAACAGCGCCGGAGCCCTGGCTGTTTCGGAATTCTGCAAAGCCGAAAAAATCCCTTTTCTGGTGACCTTTTCCAAGAGCGACAAGATCACCGGAGAGAAAGGCCACCGGTACGTGTTTTCCATAACCGAAAACACAACCATGATCGGAAAGGCGGCCGCCGCCGGCCTGGCCAAGAGACCTTTCATGAAATACTGGATCGCCGGGGATGACTATGAATACGGCCACGCTCTGGCCGATGGGGTCTGGAATAACCTCAAGAGGATCAAGCCCAAGGTGGAACTGGCAGGACAGTCCTGGTGGAAAGTGGGAGAGCCGGAGTTGACCCCTTACCTGACGGCCATCACCGCGGCCAAGCCGGACGCGGTCATCTTTGCCACCGGAGGGGCCAGCATGGTGAACGTCATGAAGGCGGCCAAGGCCACCGGCTTTGCCGAGAAAATTCCCATGTTCCTCCATACGGCCACGGAACTGAGCACTCTGGCTCCCCTGGGACAAGAAGCCCCGGAGAAGGTCATCGGCACCTCTAACTACTTTTTTTACTATCCGGACACTCCGAAGAATACGGTTTTCGTGAAGGCGTTTCGAGATGCCTACGGGAGGTATCCCAAGGTGGGGGCCCTCTACGGCTACATCACCGCCAACTTCATCGCCCAGGGGCTGGCCAAAGTCGGAAAAATGGACCGGGAAAAGCTCATCGATGCCCTGGAGGGGATGAAGGTAGATACCCCGGTGGGGGAGGTGGAAATGCGGGCCTTCGATCACCAGGCCATGTTGCCCATGTTCATGGGGGTAACCAAGAAAACGCCGAAATATTCTTTCCTCATTGCCAGTGATATTGTGACCATCCCGGCCAAGGAGGTAATGCCCAGCATTGAGGAGATCAAGAAGGCCCGGGGCAAAATAACTCCCAAACGGGGAAAATTCGAATTTCGAAATCCGAAATCCGAAACAAATAAAAAATTCTAAAAAACCAATGCCCTAAACGTTGGAAGTTTCAGATTTAGAATTTTGGTCATTTGAATTTGTTTCGAGTTTCGAAATTCGGATTTCGGATTTCAATTGAGCTTCGTACATTCTTTGTTTGTTTCCTTTCTTGGCAATGAAGTCTTAGGAGAGTTACAAGGTGGGTTTTTTACCCAACATCGGCCCGGCTGAGGTCCTTTCGCAACTGCTGGTCGGCCTCAGCCGGGCCATGATTTTGTTCACCGTCTGCGCGGGCTTGAGCTTCGTCCTGGGCGTCCTCCGGGTCCCCAACATCGCCCACGGCTCGCTGTACATGATCGGGGCCTTCGCTACCTTCAGCTTGTCCAAGGTGATCGGAGGGTCTGCCGGTTTCTGGCTGGCTCTTCTTCTGGCCCCGCTGGTCGTCGCCCTCATCAGCCTGATCGCGGAGAGGGCTCTCTTCTGCCACCTCTACCAGCGGGAGCATCTGATGCTCCTCCTTTTCACCTTCGCCCTGGCCCTCATCCTGGGGGACCTGACCAAGATTGTCTGGGGCGCCGATTACCGGTCGGTATCGGCCCCGGATCTGCTGAAGGGCTCGGTCTCCATCCTGGGGGCTTCCTTCCCCCGGTACAACCTCTTCTTGATCTTCGTCGGGCTCATCGTGGCGGTCGCCCTCTGGCTCTTTGTGAACCGGACGAAGATCGGCAAGATCTCCCGGGCCGCGGCCGTGGACCGGGACATGGTGGGGCTTTTGGGAATCAACGTGAGTTGGGTCTTCGCCCTCGCCTTCGTGATCGGCTGTTGCCTGGCCGGGCTGGGAGGGGCTCTGGTGGCCCCCACGGTGAGCATCACCCTGGGAATGGACCACACCCTCATCATCGAAGCCTTCCTGATTGTAACCATCGGCGGCCTGGGTAACATGTGGGGAGCCCTGGTCGGCTCGCTGATCTTCGGAATAACCCAGTCCCTGGGAGTCCTGGTGGTTCCCCAGTTTGCCATCGTCTTTCCCTATGCCGCGGTGGTGATCGTACTGCTCTTGCGCCCCAAGGGGCTGCTGAAATCCGTCTGGTAAAACAGCAAAGAGCATAGCGAGAGCATAGAGTTAAAAATGCGAAAGACCGCGGAGTGCACAGCGTAAATAATTACCGGAATGAATCATCAGACAAAAAAAATATATTCGTCAAACTGGCTTTGGTTCAACATCGGGATTTTTATCCTCCTTCTCCTGATGCCGTCCCTGGTCCCCCGGTTTTTCGTTTACATCCTCGGCCTCATCTACGTCACTTCCCTCCTGGCCATGAGCCTGAATCTCCTGGTGGGCTATGGCGGGATGTATCAGTTCCACCATGCCGTCTTTTACGGGGTGGGGGCTTACACGGTCGCTCTCATGCTGACCAAGACCTCCCTCCCCATGTGGGTGGGGTTTGTGGCCGGGCCCATCTTCGCCGCGCTGACCGGCCTGGTCATCGGCTGGTTCTGCGTCCGGCTGACGCGGCTCTACTTCGGCATGCTCCAGATCTCCCTGGGGTCCCTCATCTGGGCCATTGTTTACCGGTGGTACAAATTCACCGGGGGCGACGACGGCATCCACGGGATCCCCATGCCGCCGTTCCTCTCTTCCCTGAACCAGTCCTATTACTTTATTCTGATCGTCCTGGTCGTCTCTCTGGGCCTCCTCTATTTGGTCTTAAAATCTCCCTTCGGGGGCACGCTCCAGGCCATCCGGGACAACCCCCAGCGGTGCGAGGCCGTGGGGATCAACGTCCGGCGCCACCAGCTCCGGGCCATCGTTATCGGCACCTTTTTCGCCGGGATCGCCGGGGTCCTGTTTGTGGTCCTGGAAAAATCCGTCTTTCCCGACCTCCTGTTCTGGACCCTTTCCCTGGAGATCTTCATCATGTGCCTCCTGGGGGGATGGTTCACTTTCGGCGGCCCGATCCTGGGGGCGGCCATCACCATCGCTTTGCGGACTTTCGTGGGAAAATACACCGAGTACTGGACCCTGATCCTGGGAATCATCCTCATTCTGCTGATCTTCTTCCTGCCCGAGGGGGTCATGGGGTATTTCGTGGAAAAATTCCGGGGAAAGAAAGGGAGCGAAAGGGGCACCCCTTAGATGCTGGAAGTTCAAGGTGTTGTCAAATCCTTCGATGATTTTTTGGCCGTGAACGAGGCCAGCCTCCGGGTCCAAAAAGGGGAAATCGTGGCCGTCATCGGTCCCAACGGAGCCGGGAAGACCACCCTCTTCAACCTCATCACCGGAATTCTCCAGCGGGACCGGGGGCAAGTCCTCTTCAAGGGGGAGGACATCAGCGGACTTCCTCCTTTCGAGATCTGCAAAAGGGGCATCGGACGGTCCTTCCAGATCGTCAATGTCTTCTCCCGCTTAACGGTCTTTGAGAACGTCCAGGTCGCGGTCCTGTCCCATCAGAAGAAAAGCAACGTCCTCCTCCGCCCCGCCCGAAACCTGGCCGTGGCGGAAACCCGGAGCCTTCTGGAGAGCGTCGGCCTGGCCGACAAGGAGCGAAACATCGTGGGCTCCCTTTCCCATGGAGACCAGAAGATCCTGGAGATCGCCATTGCCCTGGGGAATGAACCGGAGCTGCTCATCCTGGACGAGCCCACCGCGGGCATGTCTCCGGAAGAGACCTTCGCCACCATCGAGCTCATCAAGAAGCTGGCCCGCACGAGGGGCCTGACCATTCTCTTCTGCGAGCACGACATGGATATCGTCTTTTCCATCTCCCGGAGCATCATGGTCATGCACCAGGGGCAGACCCTGATCCAGGGCACCCCGGAGGAGGTGCGGAATCACCCCGAGGTCCAGTCCGCCTATCTGGGAGGAGAGTGATAAAAGAATTGCGGATTGCGGATTGCGGATTGCGGAATGCGGAAGAATGCAGGAATCGGACGGGAAAAAAGTCCGGAGTGCACGTAGTTCGGAGTCCGGAGTGTTTAATTTTAGGCATTTTAGGCATTTAGCGCATTTAAGGCATTTTGATCATGCTCGAGGTTGAGGGGATCCATACCTATTACGGGCTGAGCCACATCCTCTTCGGAGTCTCCCTGAAGGTGGACCCCCGGGTGATCGTCTGCCTCCTGGGGCGAAACGGAGCGGGGAAGACGACCACCCTCAGGTCGGTCATCGGCCTGAACCCGCCCAAGGAAGGGCGGATCCGCTTCAAGGGGGAAGACGTAACCGGAATGGAGCCCTACCTCCTCACCCGCAAAGGGAGTCAGCTACGTTCCCGATGACCGCCGGATCTTCGCCGATCTCAGCGTGGGGGAAAACCTGGAGATCGCCGTACGAACGGGCGGCACGGGGGAGGAGATGGGGGAAGGAAAAGGTGTTCGAACTTTTTCCCGCCCTGCAGAAGATCGAATCCCGCAAAGGGGGCTGTCTCAGCGGAGGGGAGCAGAAGATGCTGGCCGTCGCCCGGGCCCTCATGGGAAATCCGGAGCTTCTCCTTCTCGACGAGCCCACGGAAGGACTCGCCCCGGCTTTGGTCCGCTCCCTGGAAGGCCAGATCAAAAAACTGCGGGATGCGGGGCTCACCGTTCTGCTCGCCGAGCAGAATGTCAAATCCGCCCTCCGCCTGAGCGACCGGGGATACATCATCGACAACGGCCAGATCCGCTACGAGGGGAGCATCGAAGAGCTGCGGGGGAATGAGGAAGTGAGGAAGAAATACCTGCTAATTTAGCGTGGAGCGGAGAGCAGGGAGCAGGGAGTTTAAAACCTCCTTTTTTGTTCTATGCTCTCAGCTCCACGCTCTTTGCTCTCCGCTGCCTTTGTGATCGGATATCCCTTCTCCCGCCACCCATTCAGCCCGCCTTCGAGGGGGCGGACCCGGGAGACTCCCTTTTGCTTCAACTGCAGCGCCGCCCGGGCGCTGGAGGCCTCCTCGGGTCAAGTGCAGTAAACGATGACTTCTTTGTCCTTGAGTCGGGCGTAGTCTTCTTCCTTCCATCGCTCCAAGGGAGCGTAGACAGCTCCCGGAATGATTTCGGGCTCCGCATGAAATTCCAGGGGATGGCGGACATCAAAGACGGCCAATTCTTCGCCCCGTTCCATTTTTTCTTTCAATTCCGCCGCGGAAATGCGGGCCGTGAAGATCTGGCGGAGGAACTTTTGCCGCTGGGCGTATTTCCACCCGATAAAGGCCGCCAGCCCGCCAATCAGAACCACCCCTGAAAAGAATCCCATTCTCACGGCGGATTCGGCCAGGACTTCAATCTCGGGGCTGAAGGCATACCCCAGCCCGATCATGCCCCCGACCCAGATTCCAGCCCCTAAACCATCGTAAATCAGGAAAGGTGCAAGGGGCATCCGGACGATCCCGGCCAGGGGCGGAGCGATGGTGTTGAGCCCGGGGATGAATTTCGCCACCAGGAGAGAACGGGCGCCGTAACGGGAGAATAGAGACCGCCGTGTTGCGCACGCACGATTCCGGATTCAGGGAAATCCGGCAGAGGAGAGACAACACCGATGCCCCTTTGGAACGGCCGATCCAATACCAGAAAATATTGCTCGCCAGGGCGGCGGCGACTCCGAGAAGGAACGCCGGCACGAAATGAATCCATCCCTGCCCGGCCAGAGCTCCGGCGGCCAGAAGCATGGGGCCAGCCGGCACGGGCGCGCCGATCTGATCGGCCAGCACGAATAAAAAAAGCAGCGAGTATCCGTGCTGGATGATGAATTGCATCACTTCATTCATGGCGAGGGATCTGTTTAGCCTTTTGAAAGGGTTCTACGGGCAATTTAATAAGCAATAAATTCCAAATTCCAATGCCCGACTTTCCCAAACAGCCACGGAATGACCGTTTCCTGGTTTTGAATTTAGGTCATTGGAAATTTGGTGCTTATTTGGAATTTGGTGCTTGGTGCTGGGAATTTAACCCCCAGGGGTCACGGAAAGCAATTTTTTCAGACCGCCAAACTCTAACCCGGCGAAAAAAGCCCATCTATCCTTCCTCTTCCTTGGGCGCGAAGAAACCGATCCCCCGCTGAGAATCCGCATCCAGGTACAGCTGAAGATAATCCCCCCCGCAGGCCGAGGGGACATGGATGACCCGGACGACTTTTTCGCAGTCTTTCACCTCCGGCGCCAGCCGGGCCAGGAGGTTATCGCTGTTCAGGAGAAAAGGCTCGTTCAGGATCGACTCCGGGGTCATCGGGGAAGAGAGGAACGATCTCGATGTCGGCCTCCACCAGGTCCTGGAAGAAGTGAGTGCCGTAGGATACCTCCGGGGTGTAGCCTTCCTTGGCAAAGGCCACCTCCACCAGAAGTTTGGCCTTGTTGATATTGCGCATAGGTAACCTTGACCCCCAGGTTGATATCGTTGCTCCCCCACCGGCCGGGCCCCATCAGGGCGTAGCGCTTCTCGGCCAGCACTTTGTTGAGCACGTTCACCACGCCGGCAATTTCCATTTTTTCTTCAAAGGTCGGCAGAAGGTCGTAGGCCCGGGGGTTGACGTAGACGATATATTCCAGGTTGGCGCACGATGGCTGTTGGACAGCCCCGACCGGGTGGTGAAGAGGATTCGATCCCGGGGAATATTTTCCGGAATTTTGACTCGCTCCAGTTCCTTTCGGGTGGAAAGGGACCGGCACTGGAGGAGGTAGAATTTGTTCTCATCCCAGGCGAACTCGATGTCCACGGGCCGGCCGTAGGCGGATTCGATTTTGGACAGAATTTTCCTGGCCAGCCCGACGAAGGCGGTCTTTGCCAGGAAATTCTCGAAGGTGAGACAGGGCTCCCCCGCGCTCCAAGTCCTGGGTCTTGAACATGGGGGGGGCCAGGTGACCGTCCCGGTCGACCGAAACGGCGTAAAAGAGGTCGGGGTGTTGAACCTGATCTTTCAGGGTCCGGAAATCCACCGTCTCCAGGTCTGGCCGGTCTTCAGGTTGAGCACATCCACCTGCTTCTGGGAATATTTTCTAATCTGCGCGGCGGTGACCTCCGGACGCAGCTGGGGATGGCTGAAGGGGACCATCCGGGGGTAGTCCGAACCCACCCGGTCCACGGCCCGCGTTCCCAGCCCGAGAACCAGCCGTCCCAGCCCTTCCTCCTTTTTGATCTTGGGGTTCCAGGCATAGACGTTGCGGGAGAAGAGGACCCCGGAAACAAAGGGGAAGAAATAATCGCCCCACCTGCCGGCCCACCACCTTCTGCACCACCATGGCCATCCGTTCGTCGAAGTCCAGCAGGCCATGGTCCATGCGGTAGAGGATGGGGTCGGGCCCGAAGGTGCTGGCGAAGACCCGCTTCAGCCCGCGGATGAAATGGCTCAGGCGGGTCTCCAGGTCGCCCTGGTTGGTCAGGAAAACGGAAAGGTACTTCCCGGAGAAAGCCAGGCCGAAGTTGTCTTCCAGCAGGCTGGAGGACCGGATGATGATGGGATGTTCCCCGATCTCCTCCAGGATCTTGCGGAAATCGTCGATCACCTCGGGGGCAAAGGTGGCGATACTTGAACTTCTCCTCGACATGGAGGAACTCCTTCTCGATCTCCTCCCGGTCCTTGTATTTGAAGGTGTGGAAGAGATAGAGGTTGTTCCGGTCCAGGAATTCGGAGAAAACCCCCGAGTTCAGGTACCAGGTATCCGGGCACCCGCACGTATTCTTCCATCTCGGGGTCGTGTTTCTCCAGAGGGGCAGGAGGATCTTGTAGGCCAGGATCATTCCCGCCGCTTTTCCGCCCAGCCGTCCGGGCCGGCGGCGGCTCCACAGAGCCCGCTGCAGGATGAGGTCCATATCCCGGATGGTGACGTGGTTCTTGGCCAGGCTGATGAAGGGGAGCTGGTTGGAGATGAACCGGCTGATGAGCGCCACCCGGATTCCGATGGCCTCTTCCGGGGAGATGTACACCTCCCCCTTGGGAATCTCGCAGAATTCCCGCAGGGCCTTGTAGATCTCCATGGAGGTGGCCTGGTCGCGGTTGGCCACCATGCTGAGCGTCTGAGCCTGGTCCCTCTTCCGGGCCAGGTTGATGTAGCTCTCGATTTCCACCGGGCCGAAGGAATTGGCGAAATAGGCGTCGGTCAGGGCTTCCACGTAATCCTGCCGGTTTTCTTCCGTGTCGGGCACGCCGTCGGACTTCAGATGGTCCAGGGCTTTCTGGTAGAGCATCTCCCGGCTGATGATTCCCCTCTGTTCCAGAATCTCCATGAAGGTGATGCCCATAAGCCCCTCCAGATGGGGATACTGGTTCTTCTTCCGGATCAGGCGGTAGATTTTGAAGATGTCCCAGGGGTTTTCCATTTCCCTAAGCTTTCTCCTGGAGGGACCGGAGGGGGCCCTAAGTTATGGATACAAAATCCGAAATCCGAATTTCGATCCCGCGAAACGCGGGCCGAACAAATTAACAATCGAAACCCCAAACTTGATGAACTGCAAAGTCGCAATCCTAGAATTCGTTCCGGCGAAGCCGGAATCAGGGTTCCCGGTAAACCGGGTCCAGTCGGAATGGTTCCCGACTTTGTCGGGACGACGTCGGACCGGTTCGCCGGGTGACGCTCCAAGAGAGTTTTCGGATCACTTCACCGTTTGGAAAATCGAATTTCGTGCTTCGATATTCGAATTTACCGCCGGTTAGACCCATCCCCGGAGCTTGCAGGCTTCGGCCACCCGGGCGACGGATACCAGGTAGGCGGCCTGGCGCATGTTGACCTTTTCCCGTTGATACATCTGGTAGACGCCGTGAAAGGCCCGGGTCATCTTTTCATCCAGGCGCCGCTGAACCTCTTCCAGGGGCCAGTAGAAGTTGTAGGTGTTCTGGACCTGCTCGAAGTAAGACACCGTAACCCCGCCGGCATTGGCCAGAAAGTCGGGGATGACGAAGACCTTGTTGGCGTAAAGGATCTCGTCTGCTTCCGGGGTTGTCGGCCCGTTGGCCAGCTCGCAGGAGATCCGGCATTTGATCTTCGAGGCATTCGAATCGGTGATCACGTTCTCCAGGGCCGACGGGAAGAGAACGGTCACTTCCATTTCCAGGAGCTGTTCATTGGTGATCGGGTCCGCACCCGGGAACCCCTGAAGGCTTCCTTTTTTCAGCTTGTATTCGACCACCTGCTTGGGGTCCAGCCCCTTGGGGTTGTAGATCCCCCCGCGGGAATCGGAAGCCGCCAGGAGTTTCAGCCCCAGGATTTCTTGACCCAGGAGGGCGGCGAACTGCCCCGCGTTGCCGAACCCCTGGATGGCCATGGTCTTGCCCTTCAGGTCGATCCCCAGCACCCGGCCCGCTTCCCGGAGAGCATAGACCCCTCCGCGGGCGGTAGCATCTCCCCGTCCTTCCGAGCCTCCCAGGGGGATGGGCTTCCCGGTGATGACCCCTGGATGGTGCTCTCCCACCAGGACTTCATATTCATCCATCATCCAGGCCATGATCTGGGGGGTGGTGTACACGTCCGGAGCGGGAACGTCCTTGGACACCGACAGGATGCGCGCCACCGCTCGCATGTAGGCCCGGGCCAGGCGCTGTTTTTCCCGCTCGGACATCTCTTTGGGGTTGCAGGTCACCCCCCCTTTCCCTCCCCCGAGGGGAATGTCCACCACGGCCGTCTTCCAGGTCATCCAGGCGGCCAGGGCCCGCACCGTGTCGATGGTCTCTTCGGGATGCCACCGGAGGCCGCCCTTCGTCGGTCCCCGGGCCGAGTTGTACTGCACCCGGTAGCCGTGAAAAATACGGGTCATCCCGTCGTCCATTTCCACCGGAAGAGTGAATTGGAACTCTACCTGAGGCCAGCGGAGTAGCTCGTGCGTCGCCGGGTCCAGGCCTAAACGGGCCGCGGCCGCATCCAGTTGCGCCTGAGCAATCTTGAAAGGATTAAATTCCGGCATGGAAAATCCTCCTTTTCCTTTTCAGTCCCTGCCCCGGAGGGCGAGGTCGAACGGGCTGGCGGCATCGCCATTCCTTGAGACCAGTATAAATTCCTCCCCCGATATTTTCAATAGAATCTAATCCCTTGACCCCTTCACTTCTGAGATTCCTTGTTTTGGCCCGTAAGCCAGAGGAAATATCGCAGACAGAATCGGCGGGACTGGGCTTTCCTACGAAGGATATCCTGGCTTCCTCAAAGAGAGGCGGGATTCCCCTAAAGTCGGCAACAGGGCTGAAGAAGAACCGCCCGCCCCCACCGATGAAATTGTTGGCGCCTCATTATGTCTGCGAGATTTCCTCTGGCTTACGGGCCGGGCAAGGCAGATTGAATGGTCTCATCCCGGGAGAGAGGAAGGGGAGATAAATTCCCGGCAACGGCACAGGATCGGAAGCACCTCAAAAATATCCTCCACGGGAAAGAAGACGGGAATGGAGCGTTCTTCCAGGTAGGTCCTCGCCTGGTCGTAGGCGGGCCGATCCCCCGTAAAGCTGACATAGATGGGCTTATGGGGGTATTTCGCGGAAAGTTCGGGAAGGAATCGGTAGGCTTCCGCCGGAGTCCGGGGAGAAGCGAGGAGAACGGGGATGATCACGTCCACTCCCTGGTCCTCGAGGAGAATCTCCATGACTTTGCGGTAGCCCTCCACCGGCCCCAGGATCGGGGTGATGGCCGACATGTCCACCGGGTTGGAGATGGTCACCCAGGAGGCGCTGATCTCCCTGAGCTTTTTCAGGCTGGCTTCCGAGTGGCGGGCGATCTTAAGGCCCGCGGATTCGCAGGCATCGGCCACCACCACCCCCAGGGCTCCCGAAGGGGCGAGGGAAGAAACTCTTCTTCCCGGGGGAAGAGCCTGGAAGGCGATTCCTTTGGCAACGTTGACCAGGTCGGCGTACCGCCTCACCCGGGCGATGCCCGCCTGTTTGAAAGCCCCTTCGAGAACCGAATCGTTCCCGGCCAGGGAAGCGGTATGGGAAAAGGCCCTCTCCGCCCCCGCTTTCGTCCGTCCTCCCTTTGAGAATGATAACCGGCTTTTTCCGGGTGACCCTTTTGGCCACCTCCAGGAAACGGCGGGGCTCGCGGAACCCTTCTACATACATCAGAATACGGCCTTGGTCTCCGGGTCCTCTCCCAGGTATTCCAGGACCTCCGAATCTTCGATGTCGATCTTGTTTCCCAATCCGGCGACTCGGGCCACCCCGAAATTCTCCGCCGTGTTGATCCACCGCATGGTATGAGTGGCAAAGTTCCCCGTCTGGGCAATGTAGCTGATCGGCCCCCGCCGCACCTTTCCCAGGGGGAAAAAGGTGGTGGTGAGGTTGGCGGGGGTGCTGGTCAGGCCGCTGGTGTTGGGGCCGATGATCCTCATCCCGGCCGACCGGGCCACCTTCAGGATTTTTTCCTGGAGATTGGCCCCCTGTTGATCCACTTCCGCATACCCCCCGGAGGCAATGACCACCGCCGGGACCTTTTTCTCGGCGCACTCCTTGAGAGGCTCCAGCGTCTTTTCCGCGGGCACGATGAAAACCGCCAGGTCGATCGCCTCCGGGATTTCCTTCACCGACCGGTAGGATGGATACCCCAGAATTTCTTCCCCGCCGGGGTTAACGGGGAAAATTTTTCCTTGGTATCCGTTGGCCAGCATGTTCACCAGAATTTCATTCCCGGCCTTTCCCGGGGTTTTCGAAGCACCGATGACCGCCACGCTGCGCGGTTCAAAGAAGTAGCGGAATACGTCGGACATAGCGATCTCCTGTTCAGTTCAGGTCTGTAGGGGCTATCACGCGAAGCGCGTGACGGGCCGCCCGTAAGGGATCCGGAGGAATTTCCTTCGGAAAAGGCCGTAAATATTGGGAAGCAGGGATCGAGGAATTCTCCAATCGAAAAACCGACTAGCTTATTCGGATCGGATACTTTCCGTACTTTTTAATGGCCTGACTCATGGCCAGGACACACTCCGGTTTGAGGTAGGAGGCCAGGGAATTTCCGCTGCTGATCATGTACCCTCCTCCCGGGCCCAGGTCGCGGATCAATTCTCTCACTTCCCGATCGGTCTCTTCCGGCGTGCCCATGCCGAGGATGTTGAGGTCCAGGTTGCCGATCACGCAGATCCGGTCCCCGTACCTCCGTTTGACCTCCCGGATGTCCATGGGACCTTTTTCGTTGGGATGGGTCGCGGCCACGCCCAGGTCGACGAGGATGTCCATGGATTCCATGATGTTCCCGTCGCTGTGGAGAAACCAGGGGATGGTCACTTTGTTCAGGACCCTTCGGTACCGGGGGGCGATGACTTCGCGGAAGATGGCCGGGGAGAAGAACATTCCCGTCTTGTAGGCATAGTCGTCGGTGGTCCAGAAAATGTCATAGCCGATCTGGCACATTCTTTCCACCACCACGGTCATCCAGTCGAAATAGATGTCCAGGATCTTCTCCACCAGCGGGCGGTCGGTGTACAGGGACACGAGGAAATTTTCCGTCCCCAGGCTAAGGACCGTCTGGAAGAAACCGATCCGGGTGGCAAAGACCAGCGCATAGTCGCCCTTGTTCTTGGCGAAGTGCTCGGCTTCACGGTAGAACTCGTCTTTGGAAGGGTCCGGAAGCTTGATCTTTTCCAGGTCCGCCTCGGACCTGATCATTCCCTTCCCCATGAAGGTCCGGCCTTCCTGCCCCACCCCTTGATGGGCGAAGGTCGGCGCCCGCAAAAGGTACCAGATGCAGTCGCAGCCCAGGAAGGCGGCCAGGGCCTTGGATTCTTCCACGGTGTAGGGGTTCCTGGTCAGGCTTCCGGCGCCCGCGGTCTTGGTGGCGGGCCATCCCATGAGCCGCTCCGCCAGGGCCCGGTCGATGCCCAGCTCGCAGAAGGGAACCCGGTCGGGTTCCTGCCGCTTCAAAGCCGCCAGGATCCTCTCTTTGGAAGTCATTTCTATTTTTTTCTAACTCTATCGCCCTACGGCGCTAGGAGATTTTCAGGAGCTCCTTCAATTTATTCACCGCCGAGGCGGCATCCGGGGAGTACCCGTCGGCTCCGATCTGCTTGGCGAACTCGTCGGTCACCGGGGCGCCTCCCACCATGGTCTTCACCTTCCCCTTCAGCCCCGCGGCCTGCAAGGCTTCCACTGTGGACTTCATCTGCAGCATGGTCGTGGTGAGCAGCGCCGACATCCCGATCGCGTTGGCCTTGTGCTCCTTGGCCGCCTGCACGAATTTTTCCGCCGGGACGTCGATGCCCATGTCCACCACCTCAAATCCGGCCCCCTCCAGCATCATCCCCACCAGGTTCTTGCCGATGTCGTGCAGGTCTCCTTTGACCGTCCCGATCACGATCTTGGCCGCCGCGGGGGCGTTGGACTTGGCCAGAATGGGTTTCAAGACCGCCAGTCCGGCATGCATGGCCCGGGCGGCGATGAGCACCTCGGGAATGTAAATCTCATTGTTCTTGAACAGCACCCCGATCCGGTCCATGGCTTTGATCAGCCCTTCTTTCAAGATCTTGTCGGCCGAATCCCCGGCCTTCAGGGCCTTCTGGGTTAAATCCTTCACCTCATCCATGCTTCCCTTGGACAGGGCCTGGAAGTACTTTTCCTGATCAACCATTCTGCGTTTCCTCCTTTACGATCATTTATTTTCTTGAACTCTCTGTGCTGGATTGCCTTCCTCCCTTCCCACAGGAAAGAGAAAGAGGGAAAGTTCGATTTTATCATTAAAGCATTGAGTGGTAAGAAAATAAAACCTAAAATTTCATGGGCAACTGGCCCCATTCCTGGACCATCTCCGTGATCCGCAGCAGTCTTTCAAATTTGGCATCCGGGGGCGTGGTGTCGCTAACTCCGAGGATGAAGCGGTCACCCGGGGCTATTTCCCGGAACAGATTTTTCATGAAACGTTCGAATTCTCCCTCGGCCATGCTCTCTTCCAGAAGGGCTACGGATGGGATCCCCCCGAAAATGGTCACCTTTCCCCGGAAAGCTTTCTTCACTTCGCTGATGGTCACCTTGGTCATGGGCTGGGGGCAGATGGCTTCGGCGATATCCATCCCGCTGTTGGCAATCAGGTCTAAAAGCCCCTTGTTCTCTCCGTCGCAATGGCCGAGGACGAGCTTCCCCTTGGCATGAGCCATGTCGGCGAGCCTCTGGATATAAGGCAGGATATGTTCTTTGAAGAAAGGGGGATAGGTGATCATCTCATCATAATTGGCCCCCGAAAATATGACCTCCGCCGGAGAATCCACCAGGACCCTGAAGATCTGGTCAAAATAGGGCTCCATATCCTCGCTGAGCTGCCGCATCTCCTTGGGATGGTCGTACATCTCCAGATAGAACTGGGTGGCGTCCAGAAACTCTTTCATGATGTGGTGCCTGGGGCTGGCGGAGAGATTGGCGAAGGCGGCAGCAAATCCCTTATCTCCTGCCTTCTTCTGATACTCCCGGTAGTTCTCAAAATCCGGATGGATCTTGATGTTCTTAAAAATATAACCCAGCGTCTTGTAGTCTTTGGGTTCTTTGATCACGTGCTCGGAGATCCAGGTAATGGAGGCCCCGGCTCTTTTCATCTCCTCATTGTAAAGGATTTTGCAGGAAACCGTTCCCACGGGGGTGTGGTAGGTCACAAGGGTGGTATCTCCTCCTTTTTTCACTTCCCTCTCCACCCCCGTGAGCTCCGGCCGGTAGGCCATGCCCCATAAACGGTAAACCCCGATCCCCCGATCCACATTATCTTCGGGCGAACGCACTTTCAAGAACTCCGGGACGAGCTTGTGGTACCCCCCTCCAATGTCGTCCGCAATCTCATCCAGCGCGGCGTCGCGGCGATACTTCGAGGGAAGCGTTCCCCTCATGGAGTTGGAGTTGTGCCAGAGGTCGATGCGGGGTACCCAGGGAAGCCGGTCCGGCCATTCTCCCCGGGCTGCTTTGAGCATCCTTTCTTTGGGGGTCATCCCATCGCCCTCGATCCTTTCATAATTTGATCGGGTACTTCCCGAATTTCAGAGCGGTCTCTCGCATAGCCTGGTAGTTCTCAAAACGGGCCCACTCCGGGACGGAATTACCCGATCCCAGCGCAAATCCGCCTCCGGGGGCGACTTCCCGTATGGTTTTTTTCGTCAGGTCGCGCACTTCCTCCGGCGTGCCCCGCGCCAGGAGGTCGGTGTGGATGTTGCCCATAATGGCCAGCTTCCGGCCCACTTTTTCCTTCACCTCGCGGATGTTCATGGCCGTGGGGTCGATGGGATGGATGGCGTCGAATCCGATGGCGATGAGATCATTTAGGATGGGCCAGATATTCCCGTCGGAATGAAAGAAAAAGAGCATCCCCTGCTTCTTGGCCACCGCGGCCAGCTCTTCATACCAGGGGAAAACGTACTTGCGGAAAAATCGGGGGTCGATCATGGGACCGGAGCCGTAGGACAAATCATCCACCACCCAGAGGGCTCCCAGGTTGGGAATTTTTGACAACTCCTTGGCTCCCGCCAGCTGGATCTCTCCCACTCGCTGGAAGACCCGGGAGACCAGATTTTCCTGCATGTGTAAACTGATACAGAAGTTTTGGAACCCCATCAGCATCCAGGTAACGGTGAAGACTTTGCCCGAGCAGGCCAGGATCTTCATCCCCGGGGGCAGGAACGGTTGGACTTCATAGAATCTGCCGAAGTCCAGCCTGGCGGCATCTTCCCAGGGAAAGCGGTCAAAATCTTCCGGATAGGTGATCACCCCGTTCTCCTCGATGTTCCACGGAACGGTCTCCTCCCCTTCCTGGCGCAGCGTCTTCTGGACCACCCGGTAGATGCTCGACTCTTGGTGACTTCCCCCGGGTTCATCATCCCCACGGTCAAGGGGATGGAATCATAACCGGCCCTGCCCCAGAACTCCACCTGGGATTTCAGGTCGGCGCTCTCCACTTTCCTTCCCAGGAAAGCGGACTGGATTTCGTAGGAAACCAGGGCTTCGATCAGCGGAACCCGGTCCGGTTCTTCGTGGCCCATGGTTTTTCTTATTCGGTCGAAGTTGGGCTGGGTACTCATGAAGGCTCCTTTCTCTGAAGGGTCACCCTCTCAGTGCCTGCAGCAGGAGCTGGGGCAGCCAGAGTGACAACCCGGGCCAGGCCGTCACCACGATGGTGGCCACAACGGTCAACCACAGATAGGGCAACGTAGCTATATAAATCTGGGCCATGGTTACATGGGGGGGGGAAACGCTTTTCATGTAGAAGGCGGAGGGGGCAAAGGGCGGACTGAGGTAGCCGATGTGCATATTCATGCAAAAGACCACCCCGAACCATACATTATCGAATCCCATGCCGAGGACAATGGGAAGGAATAACGGCACGGTTAAGAAAAGGATTCCGATCCAATCGATGAAGCAGCCCAAGAAAATCCAGATGACCTGCATGAAGACGATCGTGCCCCAGGGCCCCAAATCCATGGCCTTCAAGGAATTTTGCACGAAGGTGGTACCGCCGGCCAGGGTATAGGCACCGATGATCGTCTGGGCCGCGAAAAAGAGCCAGGAGAGCATGGCGCTGATCTTTACCATTTCATAGAGCGAGTCGCGAAGCATGGGCCAGTTGAACCGGCGGTTGAGAAGCGCCGTACCCATGGCCCCCAGGACCCCTACCCCCGCGGCTTCGGAAGGCGTGGCGATTCCCAGGTACATCGATCCCAGGACTCCCGAAGCTAAACACACCGGCGCGGCCAGGCTTTTCTGCATGGCCAGCTTCTTTCTCCAGGGGATGCTTCTTTCCTCGACGGAGGCTATCGGAGCCGCTTCGGGATTCCTCCAGCAGTGCCAAACCACATAGCCGATGAACAGGGCTGCCAGGATCAGGCCCGGAAGCACGCCGGCCAGAAACAGCTCCCCGACCGAGCACCCGGCCACCATTGCATAAACGATAAAGACCACGCTGGGGGGAATCAATGTGGCCAGGCCGCCGCCGGCGGCGATGCTCCCTAAAGCCAGTTTATCGTCGTATTTTCGGGCCAGCATTTGCGGGAGAGCAATCAACCCAAAAGTAACAATTTCCGCCCCGATGATTCCCACCATGGAAGCCATGATCGCATTGGCGATGATCGTGCCGATCGCCAGCCCCCCCCGCAGGCCTCCGGCCCACACATGCACGGCGTCGAATAAGTCTTCGGCCACGCCGGACCGCTGCAGGATGCCGGCCATCAGCACGAACAGCGGCACGGCCATCAGGGTGTAGTTCAGGCTCATGTCGAATACCCGGGCGACCAACATCATCAGCACCCCGGGCTCGAACAAATACAGGGTCAAGGCTACGGCCACGGCCCCGATGGACCAGGCCAGGGGCAGGCCGAGAGCCATCAGGACCAGCATGGCCACGACGATAAGGATGCTGATCAGCTCGATGCTCATAAGGGTTTCCCCTTCATGAGAAAATACACGTTGCGGATCATCCGGGCCGTGCCCTGAAGGAAGAGAAGAATCAGCGAGACGGCCATCGCGATCTTCATCGGATAGATGGGAGGGTCCCAGGCCGAGGTGGTGGACTCCCGCATCTGAACGGACTCGGCCATGTATATCCAGGTCGCCTTGAGCATCACCAGGATATACAGGCTGAAAAAGAGATAGGTAAAGCAGTCAACCAGGGCTTGTCTTTGGGGAGAGAGTTTATTGTAGAGCATATCGATGCGGACATGTTTGTCCTCTTGCAGCGCCCAGGCCCCGCCCAAAAGGTAGATCAGCCCGCAGGCGAAGACCGTGCTCTCCGAAGCCCAGACCGTCGGCCGCGAAAAAAACGTTCGCATCAGGATCTCGTAGGCGATGACCACGGCCACGAACAAACCCAGGATGCCCATCGCTTTCCCAATCCAGGTACTGCTCCCGTCCACCAGGGCCAGAATCTTTTTCATCCCTTTTGCCTTATAAGCAGGGGAGGGAAAACGTAAGTTCTCCCTCCCCTGCTGCGTTCCTCAGTCCCTATTTGATCTTGCCTAGATTTCGGAGAAAGGCCTCCATGGAATCGATCGCTTTGCGGGTATCTTCACTCTTTTTCTTCCACTCGCCCCAGACCTTCATGGCTTCGGCCCGCATTCTGGCCTTCTCTTCCGAACTCCAGCTTATGGGAGTGATGCCTTTGGCTTTGGCCTCGTGGACCACCTTCAGATCTTCGAGGCAAAGACGATGGATCACCTCCCAAGACCACTGGCGGCAGGCGGTGGGAAGCATGGCTTTGATATCTGCGGGAAGCTTCTCCCATTCCCTCGGATTGACCACGAAATCGCCGGTGGGCATGGAGTGGAATCCCGGGTAGGTAAAGTAGGGGGCTACCTTGTGAAAGCCCAGCCGGTCATTATCCGATGGCACCGACCAGTTGGTCGCATCTACCACCCCCTTGTCCAGGGCCGAGTAAATCTCGGTGCCGGGCAATACGACCACCGAGGCTCCAATGCGGGTGAGAACGTCTGACTCCATCCCCTGAGGGACCCTGATTTTGAGACCTTTGAAGTCTTCCAGCCGGCGGAGCGGTTTCTTGGACGGGTAGGACTCGAGCCCCCACCACATGACCCCCACCAGATGCATCCCGAGCTTCTTGTACAGCTCGCTTAAGAGTTCAAACCCTCCTCCGTAGTGGAAATAAAGATCGGCCTCCCAGGGATGGTCCCAGGCATAGACCAAATCACCGAGGGGCGCCAGGGCCGGGATTTTGCCGCTGTAATAAACCACCGCCTGGTGCGCCGCCTGCATGACGTTGTTCTTGACCGCATCCGCGCAATCGATGTTGGGCACGATCGAGCCGGAGGGGAAGGGGGTGATCTCCAGGCGGCCGTTGGTTATGACCTTGATTCGTTGGCAGAAGGCATCGAAAGCCTTGTAAGAAGTCTCCGCCGGGCTCCAGAGGCACTGGGCCTTCCATTTGAACTGGGGAGCCGCCTGGGCATGAACTTTCCGGCTTCCCGTCAGGACCGCCCCAGCCCCGATTGCGGCGGCCCCCGCTGTCTTCAAGAAATCGCGCCGTGTCTTTGCCATATTCAACTCCTTTCTTAAAGTTAATCAAACGGCTTGCGCTTGACTACCCGCCGATCCTAACTCCCTATTTCTGAGTCAAACCGTTCTTCCATCCCTGCCGCGCTCCTCCCCTGACCGATCCGATTTTGAACGGAGAAGACACCCTCTTCGTTCGAGACTATGTCTTTTCCCGGTCGGCGATCCTTAGGTCTTGAACTTCGGTCTACCCGTGGGCCACGCTGTCGTAGATTTTCCTGAACTCCTCCTCGGTGAGCAGTCCCTTCTTTTGAATGGAAGCCTCTTTCACCTTCAGCACGATCGCCTCCCGCTGCTCCAGGGAGGCATCGGCGTTCATCCTCTCCAGCCACTCGGCCACGCAATCGATCCCGCTGCTCTTTCCCATGACGATCTCGACCGGATTCTGTCCCACCAGGGAAGGAATGAAGGGCCCCAGTTCCAAGGGGTTTTCCGCCCGGCAGCGCCGTACCCAGCTGGCCACGATCCCGGACTCCACGTTCAACAGGGTTTCCCCCACGATGGGACGGTTGGAAGGAATCGTGGTGCAGGAGAGCTCGCGCACCAGCTTGGAGAGGGAATAGAAATTTTCCGTTTTGATCCCGATGTCGATTCCGTACATGGTCAGGAGGGCTAGGACCAGCTCCTCCATGGCCGCGTTACCCGCCCTTTCGCCGATCCCGGTAACCGTAGTGTGGGCGACCGTGCATCCGCAGGCCAGAGCGATCAGGGTGTTGGCCACTCCCATCCCGAAGTCATCATGGAAATGGGGTTCCAAGGGTTTCTTCACCCGTTCCCGGATTTTTTTGATCAGGTACGGAACCGCATGGGGGGAAATTCCCCCAAAGGTATCCACCACGGCCAGGGCGTCCATATGCCCCTTGGTGGAAATCTCTTCAATCAGGTCCAAAAACCAGTTCAGGTCCGCCCGCGAGGCATCGATGGGGAACCAGACCGTGTAAAGCCCCAATTCTTTGCAGAGCAGGGTGGCCTCGATGGACAGGTCGATGGCCTTTTGCAGGTCCCAACCGTAAGCGTGTTTAATGATGTGCTCGCTGGAGGGAATCTCTACCACGACCCCTTTGACCCCGCAGTCCTTAGCCAGCTTGACGTCCGAGGCCATGCACCGGGAAAAGGCGAATATGTCCGGGCCAAAATTTGCCTGGACGATCTCCTTGATGGCTGCTTCATCGACCTTCGACACCGCGGGCATCCCCGTCTCGATCCGGTGCACCCCGGCTTCGGCCAAGGCCTTGGCGATGCGAAGCTTATCCTCCAGGCTGTAGGCGATGCCCGCCTGCTGTTCCCCGTCCCGCAGGGTAATGTCGTGGATCTTGATCTCCTTGGCCGGGGGGAACTTGAACTGCTTCATGACTTCCGGCTCGTAGTTCCAGGGGCTGACGAACCACTTGTCCGTCTTCCAGGGAGTTCCCTTGATTCTCGGGGCGCCCGAAGCTTTCGGCTTTTTTGTCGCCTTGGATGCTTTTAAACTCTTGATGGGTTTGGTTCTCCTGGGAGCCTTTGCTTTCTTCGGAAGCTTTGAAGTCTTACCCTTTTTCTTTGCCATTCTTTTCATCCTCCTCTGTTCATTCATGAGTTGAGAGTCGTGAGTCGAGAGTTGTTCTTTGCCTCCAACCTCAACCTCAGCCTCGACCTTAGCCTAGCGCCTTGAGCCATGAGCTATCCGCTATCCGCCCCGGCTCTTTCGCCTCAAGCCACGCCTTTCGCGTGGCGCTCCTCGAGTCCCGCTGAAGGCGGGACGGTCCTCAAGTCATGCCGAAGGCGTGACGATCCTTATTTCCTTTTTTTCTGCCCGGCCGTCCATTCTTTAAATTTGGCCAGCTCCTCCGGGATCATGGGGTAGATGTGCTTGGGCTCGGGGAATTTCTTCGCCCTCACGTCCTCCACGTAATTCGTCAGGGCTTCCGAGCAGATCTTGGCCACCTCTGCATATCGCTTGACGAACTTGGGGGTAAAAGCCTCAAAAACTCCCAGCATGTCGCTCACGATGAGCAGCTGCCCGTCGCAGTAGGGACCGGCGCCGATGCTCAGAACCGGAATCGTAAGCGTGTCCCGGATGTATCCGGAGACCTCGGGGGGAATGGCTTCCAGAAGAATCATGCCGGCGCCCGCTTCCTGGACGGCCAGGGCGTCTTCCACCTGGGCCTTGGCGCTGTCCAGGGTGCGTCCCTGGGCCTTGAACCCGCCCAGCTGGGATGAACTCTGGGGAGTCAGCCCGATGTGGCCCATGACCAGCATGCCCGCTTCCACGATGGCTTTGATCCGGCTGGCCACGCGCACGCCGCCTTCCAGCTTGACACAGTCCACTCGCGCTTCCTTGTAGAAGCGCCCGGCATTCTCCACCGCCGCGGCATCGGTCGTCTGGTAAGAAAGGAAGGGCATATCCCCGATCACGAAGGTGTTTGGGGCTCCTCGCCGGACGGCCTCCGTGTGCCAGATCATCTGGTCCATGGTCACAGGCAGGGTCCCTTCGTACCCGTACACACACATGCCCAGGGAATCCCCCACCAGGATCATGTCGATTCCGGCCCTTTCGGCGAAGGTCGCGGTGGGATAATCATAGCTGGTGATATAGGTGATCTGCTCGCCCTTCTCCTTCATGGCGTAAAAGTCCTGGATGCTTTTCTTCTTTTTCACGGTTCCTCCTATCGGACCAAGGGAATATAGAATGGTTTATTCTAACCCTGCTTTTATTTCCCCGCAAGGGAAGGATTTAACGAGCTCTGATGAACGCCAACCCTTACCTCTTGGCAGTTATATCTTAATAATCCCGCAAAAAGTCGTCACTCCGGTGAAAACCGGAGTCCAGACGTCGTCCCGACGAAAGTCGGGAACCAGTTCAAAGACTGGATCCCGGTTTTCACCGGGAACCCTAGATTCCGGCTTTCGCCGGAATGACGGACAAACCTGCTTCTTGACTTTTTACGACTCCATCCAGCCTCATTTTTGAAAAATTCGGATGATGTCCTTCAGGACGGCGGCTGCGGCTCCCACGGGGTTGGACTTCCCGCCGGAGACGGTGACCCGGTCCATGGTGTCCGTGAGGTAGGAGATGGCCTTCTCGGTCCCCCGGACGGTGGCCAGGGGATGGTCCAGGGGCAGGGCCATCGGAGCGACCGAGGCCACCACCTTCCCGTCTTTCTTTTCCGCCTTGCCGATCAGCTTGATCACCTTGCCTTCCCGCTTGGCCTTTTGAATATCCTCCGGGGTGACCCGGGTGATCCCTTCGACCGGAATATCCTTTAAGGAAAGGCCGGCCTGCAGGACTTCGTTGGCAATCAGGAGGATCTTGTTGGCCGTGTCCCTTCCTTCCACGTCCAGCGACGGGTCGGGCTCGGCCACGCCCATCTTCTGGGCCTCGGCCAGGGCATCCTGGTACGGCGTCCCTTCTTCATACATCCGGGTCAGGATGTAGTTGGTGGTCCCGTTGAGGATCCCCTCGGCGTTCAAAACCTCGGTTCCGGCCAGGCAGGTAAGGCCCACGTCCAAGGTTGGCAGGGCGGCGGCCGTGGCCGCGCTGATCATCAGTTTCACTTTGGACTTGTCGGCCAGGTCTTTGAGCTCTTTGTAGCGGAGAACCAGGGGCCCCTTGGCGGCGGTCACCACGTGTTTCCCGTGGGCCAGGGCCGTTCGCAGGTGGGTCATTCCCGGCTCTCCGTCCTTGATATTGGTGGGGGTGGTCTCCACGAGCAATTCCGCCGGAATGGAGGAAAGGGCCTCCTTTCCCGAGAGCCCCTTCTTCCCGAAACCGGGCATCTCTTCGACTTTTCCACCTTTTTTTACATGGGCCATCAGGCCCTCCAGGGGAAGGCCGGTCGGCGAAAGCGCCGCCCCCCCGATATCCACCGCAGCCACCACTTTGAGGTTTAAATCATACCGCTTCTGTAAATCCTTGCCCTTCTGGATCAGCAGGTTGACAAATGCCTGCCCGACCCTTCCCATGCCGCAGACGACGATGCGCACGTCCATGTTTAACTCCTCATGTAAGGATTTGATTTCTTGGGTTAATGATCTTTTTATCAAACTCCAAGAGATTTCGCAAGAGATTGCCAAAACTTGGTTATCCCTCACTTTGGGGATTCTGTTTCCTGTGGAAAAGCAAACTTGCGGCCCGGGAGCAAGGGCGTCACTCCCGCAGAATATCGGCGGGAATCCAGTTAATTCAAAGGAGCTCATGGGCTCGCGCTTCCGCGGGAGCGACGGCTTTATGACTTATTACGAGGTCATCAGCCGGGCGCCCCTACAGCGAAATAACCCTGTTCTATCGCGAAGGATGGCTTGCCCGCCCGCCCCGGAAAACGAGGAGCGCCTCATAGTTTTTGGGCGTAACGCCCTTGCTTCCGGGCCGGGCAATGCCTGAAATTCAATCCATCTTCCGCCTACTTGGAGGAAAGTGAGGGGGGCAAGATTGCGAAAACCTTAATCCCCTTCACTTTTGCGATTCTTTTTCAATCCGCATTCCGCAATGTGGAGGTAAAGGTTTTCTCCGTTAAGGGAATCATGCTATAGAAGAGCTGAACATGGTATAAGAGAATTTAAACCCAGGACGCAGGAGGAGGTAAATCCTTGGAAGCGACCGTGAAGAAACATCTGGAGGGTGTCCGGGTGATCGATTTGACCGCCTGGCTGGCGGGCCCTTTTCTCAGCATGCAGCTGGCCGCCCTGGGGGCGGAGGTGATTAAAATCGAAAGGCCCGGGAGCGGGGACCCCACCCGGGCGAGCGTGCCCTTTGCCGGCCCCGGGGGAGTGGGGTTCGGGAAAAAGGGCCCCGAGGACATCTCGCTCATTAATTTGAAGCGAAACCGGGGCAAGAAAGGCGTCACCCTGGATATGAAAAGGGAGCGGGGGAGAGAAATTTTTCGAATGCTGGTCGCCAGGGGCGATGTGGTCCTGGAGAATTTTGCGCCGGGGACCATGGAGAGTTTCGGTTTTGATTATCCTGCCCTGAAGGCGATCAACCCGAAAATCATTTTCTGTTCCATCGCCGGCTATGGGCAGAGCGGCCCTTACCGGGACCTGAGCGCTTTTGACCTTACCATCCAGGCGACCAGCGGCATTATGGCGGTAACGGGGCTCCCGGATGGCCCCCCCCTTCGCTGCGGGCCATGGATTGGCGACCTGATCCCGGCCCTGTACGGGCTATCCGGGGTCATGGCCGCACTGCTCTCGCGGGAAAAGACGGGTCACGGGGAAAGGATCGATTTATCCATGCAGGATTGCGGCTTCTCCTTGATCATGGACGAGGCTTTGGACCTTCTCGTTGCCCGGGGAATCCCCACCCGGCAGGGAAACAAGAATCCCCGGGCGGTCCCCTGGAGCACCTTTCCGACGAAGGATGGAAACATCGCCATATGCGCGTACACGAACGACCAATGGAAGGTATTTCTGGGAGCGATTCAAAGAGAAGACTGTTTAAAGGACCCTCGATTCAAGAATCTTGAAGATCGGCTGGAAAACGCGGCGGAAGTGGAGGCTATGGTTACGGATTGGAGCAAAAATTTGAGCAGCCGCGAAGCCATGAAGATCTTGAGGGAGAAAAAAATCCCCTGTGACCCGGTCCTGGAAGTCAAAGAGGTGCTGGAGGACCCGCAGTTGAAATCCCGGGGAATGATCCAGGAGCTGATGCATCCCTTGGGCGTGAAAACCGGCTTGAAAACCGCCGGGTTCCCCATCCGCTTTTCCGAGCTTCCCGCGGAATATCCCGGGCCGGCCCCTATGCTGGGCCAGCATAACGAAGAAATCTACATGGGCCTACTGGGCCTCTCCAGGGAAGAAATGAAGCAACTGGAGAAAGAAAAGATTATTTGATCCTGGCCGCTCGTAGGCAAGAGGAAGAACGCTCATGAATCTTCTTATGGCCATCCTGGTAAGTACAGTGCTTTGGGGATGCGCGCTCTCCAATCCGTTGCCAGAGACCCCGAAAAAAACCGCCCTCGACGTGCCTTACGAGCCGACAACTTATGGCATCGCCAGAGAGATGTTGAATATGGCCGGGGTGACCTCGAAGGATTTGATCTATGACCTGGGTTGCGGGGATGGGCGTATCGTGATATTGGCGGCGAAGGAGCGGGGAGCGCGAGGTGTCGGTGTCGACCTCGACCCGGAGCGGATCAAAGAAAGCAGGGAAAATGCGAAAGCCGCGGGGGTTACTCACCTGGTCCGTTTTTACGAGCAGAACCTTTTCGATACTGACATCGGCAATGCGACTGTGGTCATGCTCTACCTCTATCCGGAAGTCAATCTGAAACTGCGGCCGAAGCTCCTGAAGGAGCTCAAACCGGGCACCCGGATCGTCTCCCACAGCCATACGATGGGGGACTGGGAGGACGACGCGACCAGGGAGGTTGAAGGGCATAATCTCCACTTCTTCGTGGTCCCCGCGAATGTGACCGGTATCTGGCGGTGGGATGAACCGGATGGACGGCGTACCTCCCTTTCCCTCACCCAGAAATTCCAGCGGGTGAAGGGCTCCATGACGATCGGGGCCGAGGCCTACCCCATCATGGACGGCTCTTTGAGAGGAAACACTCTCCTTTTTTCGGTTGAGAGAATGGTGCGGGGGAGCAAGGTGGTCTTCTCTTATGAAGGGCAGGTCTCGGGAGATACGATTCAAGGGAAGATCACCAACAGAGGAACCGGCCAGGGGGTGATTCGCTGGCAGGCGACAAGGGATCCCGCAACGACGGTCTCCATCGCCGAGTAAAAGAGGAAGTGGCAATAAAGCAAAAAGTAATTCTGCAATACTGCCATTGCCCTTCTTGATCCCTTTTTGCTTCTTGGAGGAACCTTTATGCGTTTAACGATTCGAATCGTATTCGGCGCTTGTTTGTCACTGGGTCTCCTGACGCTCGCCGGTTGCGCCACGGGCCCGACGCCAACCCCTTCCTCTCTCCCGTCGCTCGCGGAGGCGCTGTATACCGGCGGGAACGTGATCTACATGCGCCACACCACCGCCGATGTCGGACGCGACGTGCCGGGCGCCGGCGAATGGTGGAAGAAGTGCGGCGAGGGGCATCGGATGCTCTCTGATAAAGGGCGTGCGGATGCGGCACAGATCGGCGAGGCGATCCGACGGCTACGCCTTCCAATTTCCGAGGTACGTTGCAGTGAGTATTGTCGGGCCGTCGAAACCGCGCGCCTTCTGGCCTTCGGCGAGCCTAAGACCGACGCGCGTTTGAACGGCTGGCCGGCTTGGAAAGCCGTGGATTCCGAGCGCGGGATGGAGCGCCTTGCACAGGGCACGAGGGCCCTTCTCGCGGCCCGGCCTGCTCAGGGAAATGTGCTGCTCGTCTCGCACAAGCAGGATTTCCCCAACCCTACCGACCCGGTGCTAGCCGACCTCAAAGACGGCGAATGCGCGGTCTTCACCCCCGATGGCCGGGGCGGGTTCGTTCTTCGCGGCCGGATCAAGGTGGAAGACTGGGCGGCGCTGAAGTAGGTCGGTCCTCCGGCGCACCGGAGCCCGGCAGTTGGAAACATCCACCTTGCCGAATAGCTTCGAACCATCCTGCCTGGAGGAATAATTTCCCCGCCCTCCATAAATTTGTAACCTTCCCTCTCGTTATTCCGTCTTATCAGTAAAAGAACCAAATCTTGCCGGAGGGGTCGTGAGACCCCTCAAACGATGGGAGTAAATATGATATATCTCTATGCCGTTCTGGGTTGGATAGTGTGGTGCAGCCTCCATAGCACCCTGATCTCCATACCCGTAACGGAGTATATGAAAAGAAAGCTGGGGGACGGCTTCCGGTTTTATCGCCTCTTCTACAATGCTTTCTCCCTGGCAACTCTCATTCCTCTTCTCCTCTATTCCGCCTCCATCCGGCAGGAGCCGGTTTTCCGGTGGGAAGGTCCTTTAGGGGCGATTCCTTATCTTCTGCTGGTGACGGGGATCGGTTTGTTCTCGTCGGCGGAAGGAATTACAGCCTATTCCAGTTTCTGGGGATCACCCAGATCAAAAGAGGAGCAGCAAACCGTTCTTTGTCGGATATGGCAAATTTGTTGTCTCGGGCATCCACAGGATGATCCGTCATCCCTGGTACCTGGGGGGCATTATGATCGTCTGGTCAGGGGACCTGAGCCTTTCAACGATCCTGAACAACATGGTCATCACTTCTTACTTCATCATCGGGACCATCCTCGAAGAACGGAAGATGGTACGCGAATTCGGCGAACCATACCGGGAATACCAAAGGAATGTTTCTATGTTCTTCCCCTACAAATGGTTGAAGGCCAGGATCGCCGGTGAACTTCGGGCCTTGACTTCGTAGCGACGGCAATCGGGGTATGCTTTGAGAGGGAGGAAGAGATGCATTTGCTCGATCAGAGGACACTCGGAATCCTAATCCTGCTTCTGTTGGGGACGCTCGTAATCATCAAATATACGGCTACGGGTTCCATTTTGAGGGACAAACCGAAGGGCAACCTTTGGGTCTGGTTCACCCATGGATTCAACCTCTTCTTTTTGCTGATCGTGAATCCCGTCGCAGCCATTTTGCTAATCTTCCGCTATCTGGAAGCGGTCGATCCAACCCGCTTGGCCATTGATCTTCCATGGCTCTTGACGGGGTTGGAGATCGGAGGCCTGGGGTTGTATGTCACGGGGTATTTTCTCATGGGGTGGGCCTTGATCAGGTTGGGGAAAAATTATCAGGTTGGAGGAAGCGCCCCGCGACTTGTGGATGAGATGGTCATAGCTGGACCCTATAAGCTGTGCCGACATCCCATGTATACAGCGGCTTTGTGCATTTCCCTCGGGCTTGCCTGTTTGATTCAGTCGTTGGCCTTCTTTTCTGTATTTTGCATCTATCTGGTTTTGATTATCTTGCTGATTCCTGTTGAAGAAGAGGGATTGCGGCGGGCATACGGCGAACAATATATGGCTTATCAGCAAAAAGCCAAAAGACTTGTTCCCCTATTTTTCTGACGGCCCTTAGCATCCAACCTGAAAGCCTTTGTTCCCTTCGCTAAAGGATCGCCTTCTTCCCGGATGCTACTTCAGGACCCGTACCGGTTTGCCGTCGAGAAAGGCGACGATATCCTCGACGGCATCCCGATACATTTTGGCAAGGTTTTCCGCGCTGACATAACCGAGGTGAGGAGTCAGCAAAACGTTGTCGAGCTTGCGAATCGCGTGGTCCGCCGGCAGGGGCTCCACGCCATACACGTCAATGGCGGCCCCGGCGATCTTCTTTTCCTGCAGGACTTTGAGCAGCGCCGCTTCGTCGACTATGTCCCCGCGCGAGGTGTTTACGAGATAAGCCGTCTTTTTCATCATATTCAATTCTCGCGCGCCCACAATGCCGCGCGTGCGAGCACTCAGGATGAGATGGATCGAAAGGACGTCGGACTGGCGAAACAATTCATCCTTTTCGACGCGACGCGCGTGGCATTCCGCGGCCCGCTGTTCCGTCAGATTCTGACTCCAGGCGATGACCTTCATGTTGAAGGCGTTGCCGACGGCCGCCACCGCGCTCCCCACCCTGCCCAGCCCCAGCAGTCCGAGCGTTTTCCCGGCCAGGTCGTATCCCGGACGGGTCTGCCATCCTCCCTGCCGCATCGAGGCGAACTGCCCATGAATGTCGCGCATGAGCGCAATCATCATCCCGACAGCGAGTTCGGAGGTTGGGTTACCGACTCCGCCGGTGCCGCAGACCATCACACCCTGTGATTGCGCCGCTTCCATGTCGAAGGACAGATTTCTCATCCCGGTCGTGATCAGAAGCTTCAGTTTCGGAAGACGGCGGATCAGGGTGGCGGGGAAGGGCGTCCGTTCGCGCATCCCGACGATGATCTCGAAATCGGCCAGTTTCTTCGCGGCGTTTTCCCCGCCGCCCAGAGGCTCGGTGAACACCTCGATGTCGGCGCGTCCCGTCAGTTGACTCCAATCCGCCAGATGGCGTGCCGCATCGAAGTAATCGTCCAGAATAGCAATGCGCATCGATTACCCTCCCGGCAATGGGTCCAACATCCGCAGAAATCCCCTCATTCCCGCCTTTTAAAGGGGGGCAGGGGGGGATTTCTCGCATCCACCTGATTCAACATGCCGCTCTTGAGCATGTCAACTTATCAATGAGGCCACAATAGTCTAAACATCACTGCGCCGAGGACTTCCCCTTTGGAAACCTGGAACTGGACTCCGGCTTTCGCCGGAGTGACGAATATGAAAGGGCACGGTTCTTTGTTGTCATTACGGCGGAAGCCGGAATCCAGGAAAGAAAGATGAAAGCTATGTCCACTCAAATATGGCCTCATTAGTAATTAGGCCGTTTTCTGTAAAAGCTTCCGGGGGACCGCCCGCCGTCTCTGCAAGAATCAGCTATCTACCGCCACTCAGCATCCGTCGGGTGAAAATTCGTCGTTGCGTGCCGCACGATCTCCCGGTCCAGGCCGTGCTTTATGAATTTCGCCCACTCGGCGAAGTGCGGCATCTCCCGGTGGGCCAGCCGGGCGGCCTCGTCCTTGTAAACCTCGTAGAAGAAAAACTTCAGCGGGTCATCGTTGTCGCGCAGCACGTCGAAGCGCATGCATCCCGGTTCCTCCGCCATCGAGTGCACTGCGTCGTGCTTTATGATTTTCAGAAACTCTTCGAGTGCCGACGGCTTGATGTGAACTTCAATCAGCATGCAGATCATGGCAACCCCTCCCTTGATGGTGGTCTGATTGGCCCTGCGGTCTAACCGTTGATAATGAAATTGGCGATGGTGCGGGCGGCCGGCTCTGGCCAGCAAATCCGGGCTTCTATCAGCCCGGATCTTGAAGTCCGGCTTCGGGCGTTGAATCATTTGATTCTTACAGTGCATAATCATAAATCTCTTTTAAGGGATTGAACCATGGGGAACTAGAATCGATCTGGTAATAAACTCTCGCTTTTGTCTCCCGCTTCTTTAGAATCCCCAAATGGAGGAGGTTCTTCAGCTCTCTCTGCACCGCCTGAAGGGAAAGACCGGTTTCATAAACAATTTCTCGCTGATAAAATGCCTGCTGAGGATGGTTTATCAGCAGGCCAAGGATCCGCGGTCTCGATGTGGATCCGAAGAGTCGGACCAACATTTCTTCGGTTTCATCTCTTTTCTTCCTGGCCATCCCTCCGAAGTATAGACTGACTGAATTTTTCAGTCAAGGACTTTGGGGCCGGTAGAATGATCCCCTGTAAATATTGGAATTTGACTGGAAAATTCGGTTTCCCTTCGATCCCTCGAATCATCACGTGGTGCAGGGTTCCAGGAGCGTCTAACCGGGCTTGGCGAGGCATGGCTTTCTTCTAAAAAACACCGCCAAAATGAAAAGTGCAAATTTTCCACTCGTCCCCCATTTCTAAATAGTAAGATATGCTGGTTAAAAAGTGGGTATAACGAAGAGAAAAGGGGGTCAAGTGAGAATCTTCCGTCCGCCAAGATTTGGCTTGACAATCCTCTTTCTTTAGAGTATTTCCACCCCATCGGTTTACAGCTGGGAAAAAGGTAGATCAAACTGAATCGGGGGCCGGTGCTTATGTCTAAAGTTATTATTCGGAAGGCAACCTACGAAAACGTTAGCCAGGTCATTCGAGAGATATTCGAAATATTTCCAATGGACTTTCAAGGTAAGAAAGTCTTTATCAAGCCGAATCTGGTGATGTCTTCGCCCCCCGAAAAGGCGGCCACAACTCACCCGGCTTTGGTCAGGGCGATCGTCGAAGAGGTCCAAAGGAAGGGTGGACGGCCGTGGATCGGAGACAACGGGATTGATGTCCAGACCCTCTATCGAGTAACCGGGATGGAGAAGACCTGTGGTCCTTATATGGTTAACATCAGCAAGGAAGCCAGGCTTTTCGAGATCGGTGGCTATCCGGTTCCCATTTCCAGATTTTTTGCGGACACCGACATTTTCATCAGCGTTCCCAAATTGAAGACCCACCAGTTAGCCGGGATGACTTGCTGCCTGAAGAACTCTTTTGGATTGATACCGGCAAATTACAAGGCCAGAATGCACGCTCTTTCCGGACACGTAAAAAGATTGACGGAATTCTTTGTAGATCTTTATTCTTGGAGAATCCCGGATTTGAATATCGTGGATGGGATTTTGGCTATGGAGGGAGACGGGCCTTCCTTTGGAAAGCCCCGGGAAGTGGGTCGGATCATAGCGGGGGAAAATGGGGTCGCCGTGGACGCCGTTTGTGCCCGGATGATCAATTTCGAAAATCCCCGGGGGATCAAGCTCATTGATCTGGCGGCAAAGAAAGGCCTTGTTCATTTCGATCTCGATCATATCCAAACGGAAGGCGCCATGGAAGTGATTGCGGATTTTGTTCATCCCTCCACTTATACGGCAAACACCCCGGGGAAGAAATCTTCCTTCGCCGCGGATGCCGAAAAATATTTGGAGTGGTGGGCTGATCTTGGGAGGGTGAGGCCACTTTGTAACGCGGCCTTGTGTAACCGGTGTGGAGATTGCCTATCGGCCTGTCCGTCAGGGGCCGTTTCCATAGAGCCCCATCCAAGCATCGATCCCCGAAAAATGCTTGAGCTGTTTTTGCTGTGTTGAAGCGTGTCCAGAGAAAGTCTTCGTTCTTCCCATCCAAGAACTTCAGGAGAAGAGGGAAAGAATGGGTGCGTAGAGCCTTTTAGTTCCCTTGCCTAATCTGTGAAATCCAAGGATGAAGGATATAGGCCCCGGGGTCGGGCTACGGTAAGTTGCCCTGACCTATATTTGACTTTGCAGACATCGTCAAACCAAGTCTTTGCCTCGTCTCCCCCCATTACACCTACCTATACGTAACAAAACTGATTTGATCGTTAGAGCGGCTAAGATCATGATCTACCTGCTTTTTCTTAAAAAAAGAAAAAGGAGGAGACATGATCCAGGTAGAGTCGGCCAGTAATGAATCCATCAAAAGTGAAAGTGGAGCCCCACATCAGCAGCATTCTGCACAAACCCCGATTGAGAGGTTCCTGCAGAAGCTCTCCCGCCTTGAGCTCCCCGCCAAAGAGCACTTCGAGAGCTACCTGCGCCACAAGTGGCGCCTGAACCACAAGCGCAGCACCCTCCAGGGTTCGTTTGCATCGGTCAGGCTTTTTCTCGAGTTCTATGGAAAGTCGGGCAAGAGAGACCTGTCAGAGATGGAGCGGGCCGATCTCGAGGCCTTCATCGAGCACTTGCAGGACTGGCGGATTAAAGATCTCCACGGTGCGGACAAAGCTGGCCTGCCTGATTGCCTTTCTCCATTTCCTGACGGAACAGGAAGTCATCTCCGGGGCCGTCCTGAAGAAACGGATTAAGCTCAAGCTTCCCGAACTCCTGCCTCGGGCCATGCATCCTCCGCTCGATGTGAAGAAACTTCTCTCGGTCATTGACGATATTCGGGATCGGGCCCTGATCCTTCTGCTCTCGCGCATGGTATGCGGATCGGAGAAGCTCTGGGGCTTCGGTCGAACGATTTCGTTAATGGCAGAAAGATCCATCTCTTCCAGGGCGAGAAGAACAGCATGGGCCGAGTGGTCTATCTGAGTGACGATGTTCTTTGGGCCCTAAAAACTCTGGCTTGGAGGCAGGGATCCGAACAAGGAGTTTGGTCTTTTACGGCCATGAGAATAAGCCCATCTGTTACAGTACCGGACGGAGCCGGTTCGTAAAATACATTCAGGAGGCTGGACTCGAACAGAAAGGCTACACCGTGCATTGTCTTCGCCATACCTTCGCCTCCGAGCTTCTCAACGCCGGGATGCGCCTGGAATGCCTCCAGCAGCTCCTGGGTCATCAGGATATCGAGGTGACCCGCCGCTATGCCCGGCTCACGGACCGGACCCGGGAGGAAGAGTATTTTCGGGCCATGGCCATTATCGAGAAGGGAGGAGTCGATGGAGAATACTGAGCGGATCTGGTACCGGAGGGCCTTGAAGAGAAAAAACTACTCGGTTCACACGCTCAAGAGCTATATGAATATCCTCGATCACTTCGTGCAATGGGCTCCCGTGCCTCTTTCGGAGGTGACCTCGAAGGAGGTGGGTCGCTATGTGGATCATCTCCTCCAGAAACGACGAACCCCGAAGACGATCACCTGTCACCTGCAAACGATCCGCCTTTTCTTTGAATATCTCATCCAAGAGGAGGGAATCCCTACGGCCAATCCCATCACCCGGATCTCCATCCGTCTTCCCAAACCGCTGCCCCGGCACCTCAAGGACGACCAGGTCACAAGACTCTTGAGGGTCATCACGGACGTAAGAGACCGGGCCATGTTCATGTTGATGCTCCGCTGCGGCCTGCGGGTCCAGGAGGTGGCTGATCTGACCGTGGATGTGCTAGATTGCCAGAGGAAACAGATTCTTGTCTCTAAAGGAAAAGGAGGTAGGGACCGGATCGTCTACGTGAGTGAAGATGCCCACGCGGCTCTTTTAGCGTATCTCTCGAAACGATCCGCGAAAGGGAAAAGTCTGTTTCTGGTGCAGAAAGGGGCGATGAGGGGGAAACCGTTATCCGTACGGGGCATCCAGAAGAGGATGGAATCCTATGCGCGAAAAAGCAGACTGAACGTCTCCTGCCATCGCCTTCGCCACACCATGGCCACTCAGCTTCTCAATGCCGACGCGGATCTGGCTACCATTCAGGACCTCCTGGGGCACGGTCAGATTACCACAACCCAGCGGTACTGCTGGGTAGCAAACCTCAAGGTCCAACGAGACTACTACAAGGCGATGGAAGTGGTTCTGCAAAGGACGGAGGCAACGGGGGAAAATGATGACGAAGGGGACAGGATCTAAAAACAATAGCTTCTAGCAAACAGGACTAAGAATTACATTGACAGAATGAAAGAAAATAGCATAATACAAAACAGCCTTTAAGTACCCAATATCAAAAGAAAAAGCAGGTTTTGTTACGTATAGC
>CAWDJO010000033.1:0-48045 GCA_963802665.1 uncultured delta proteobacterium
CCAGGGGTGTAAGCCCAGCAATGGGTTGAGCTTACTGGTACTAATGGGTCGTGCGGCTTGGCCATAATCTCATGAGTTTTCGAGGCTGCAAATATGGAGTTGTCATTCGTTTTCGGTTTTCGGTGGCGATAGCGGAGGGGTCACACCTGTTCCCATTCCGAACACAGAAGTTAAGCCCTCCAGCGCCGATGGTACTACATGGGTAACTGTGTGGGAGAGTAGGTCGCCGCCGGGATTATTTAAAAGCCCTTCTTCGATAATTCGAAGGGGGGCTTTTTCTTTTTTCGGGCCGCCGTTGTGTAACCGAAGGCAATTGGCCTCCTCTCCCTTAAAGGCAAGCAAGGGGTCCCTGGGCGGGGTTGAATTCAGGACCGTTCCAAAGTGAAGGGAGGAAAGCCCATGAGCGAATTGACACCGGTTTGTCTTTCCGGTAAGCTTTTGGGAGAATCCTACTGGACGAAAGGAGTCTGTCATGGGGGAATTTTTTAAGAGCCGAAAGCTCAAGGCGATTCTAATCGGGATCGCGGCCTGTATCCTTATCATCTTGTTCAGTTACTTTGTAGCGGATACGGTCCAGACGAAGATCACCGACGCCCAGATGACCAAGGTGGATGGGAGATACATGATCGCCACTGAATACCGTCCCCTCGTCAACTACGACGCCTGGTACCGGTTCAAGTTCGATTCCGGAACCATCCAGAACGAGGCGGTGCGGTTGAAGGGAAAAACGGTGAAAATCAAGAAATACGGGTGGAGGGTCCCCCTTTTTTCCGAGTATGAGAATGTGGTGAAGATCGAAGAGGTGAAGTGAGTCAAGGCCTTTTGGTTTCACCCTCCCAAGCCTGGCGTATCCGGTCTTTTTTGCTTTTGCAAAGCATCCTGCCTTGTGCTATAAAATATAAATTAATAAAGAAGGGGAGATAGGACCCATGTCCGGCCACTCAAAATGGAGTACGATCAAGCACAAGAAGGGCGCGGCTGATGCCAAGCGGGGGAAAATCTTTACCAAGCTGATCAAGGAAATCACCGTGGCGGCCCGGGCCGGGGGCGGTGATCCCGGGGGGAATCCACGCCTGCGCTCGGCGATTACCGCGGCCAAAGCGGAGAACATGCCCAAAGACAATATTGATCGGGCCGTCAAGAAAGGAACCGGGGAGCTTCCCGGGGTGTCTTACGAAGAGGCCACCTTCGAAGGGTACGGGCCCGGGGGAGTGGCGATTCTGGTAGAAATCCTGTCGGATAACCGAAAACGGACGGTGGCGGACATCCGGCACATCTTCTCGAAAAATGCCGGCAACCTGGGGGAAGCCGGGTGCGTTTCCTGGATGTTCGGCAAGAAGGGGTTGATCGTCTTCGAAAAAGAGAAAGTGGATGAAGAGAAGCTGATGAACGCAGCCCTCGACGCCGGAGCCCAGGACGTGCGGGAAACCGAGAAGGAATTCGAAGTGGTCTGCGATCCTTCCGATTTTGAAAAGGTAAAGAAAGCCCTGGAACAAGCCCAGCTCAAACCTCTGCTGGCGGAAATCACCATGGTTCCCCAGTCGACGATCAAACTGGCGGGGAAAGAAGCCCAGCAGATGCTCCGCCTGATGGAAAGCCTGGAGGATTCGGACGACGTCCAGCACGTCTACGCCAATTTCGACATCCCCGATGCCGAGATGGAGCAGCTCAGTGCGTAGGGGGAGGGCCCCCGGTTCCTGGTCCCCCGCCCCGGGGAGCCAGGGCGAAGGCATCCGTATCTTAGGCGTGGACCCGGGGATGGTAAGCACGGGTTTCGGCCTGATCGAATTCGACAATCAAGGTTCCCTCCTGTACCGCGAGAGCGGAGTTCTTCGTCCCCGGGGAACTTCGGTTTCTCCCCGCCTGCAGCAGATCTTCCGCGGCCTCACCCGCCTGATTGAAACCACGAAGCCCCGGTTCATGGCGGTGGAACGCCCCTTTTTCGGCAAGAACGTGAAGAGCGCCATGCTCCTCGGGCAGGCCCGGGGGGCCGCGCTCCTGGCGGCGGCGGAAACGGGCCTGGAGGTTCATGAAATCAGCCCCCTGGAGGTCAAACAGGCGGTCGTGGGATACGGCCGGGCGGACAAGGAGCAGATCCAGGCCATGGTCCGGTCCATCCTGGGAATCCGCCAGGTTTTAACCGCCGACGCGGCCGACGCGCTGGCCGTGGCCCTCTGCCTGGCCCATTCTCTGCCCCTGAAGATCTCCCTGCAGGAGGCCCTGTTGAAGGATTCCCGGAGGGAACGGCGCCGGTCCGCGCGGTGGACGGAGAAGGACCTGGGAGGCCCCCGATGATCGCTCAGATTCGGGGACGGCTCATTCACAAAGAACCCGGCTCGGTGGTGGTGGAGGCCAACGGTCTCGGCTACCGGGTCTTCGTCTCCCTGACCACTTTTTATGAACTCCCCGACCTGGAGCAGGCCGTGACCCTGCACACGTACACGCATGTCCGGGAAGACGCGCTCCAGCTCTTCGGGTTTTCCACCCCCCTGGAAAAGGAGATGTTCCAGATCCTGATCGGAGTCACGGGGATCGGTCCCAAGCTGGCCCTGAACATCCTCTCGGGCATCACCCCGGAGGAACTCCTCCATTCCCTGGACCAGCGGGACATGAACCGCCTTCAGTCCGTGCCCGGGATCGGACGGAAGATGGCCGAGAGGATGGTGGTGGACCTCCAGGAGAAGGCCCGGAAGATCGGGAGCCGCGATCGCCCTGGCGCCTTCCGAGGCAAGGCCCACGGAAGGATTGGCGGAGGACGTGATCTCCGCCCTGTTAAACCTGGGATACAAAAAGGGGCAGGCGGAAAAGGCCGTGGAGATGGTATTCCGCCAGGATCCGAATCTGGCCCTGGAAAAGGCCCTGAAAGAGAGCCTGAAGATTCTGGCCGCGGTATAGAATCATGACCAGCCGGAAAAAACCTCCTAAGTTCATCCCCGACGAAGAAGAAAAAAACTCCCCCACTGTCCGCCGGGTGCAGCCCGAGGTGAGCGAGGAAGACCTCCGCAACGAGGTCAACCTGCGGCCCCGCACGCTGGAGGAGTACGTGGGGCAGGAAGAAGTGAAGAGCAACCTGCGGGTCTTCGTGGAAGCGGCCAAGAACCGGGGGGAGGCGCTGGACCACGTCCTCTTCAGCGGACCTCCCGGCCTGGGAAAGACCACCCTGGCCTACATCATCGCTTCCGAACTGCGGGTCAACGTCAAGGCCACTTCCGGCCCGGTCATCGAACGCCCGGGGGACCTGGCGGCCATCCTGAGCAATCTGAAGGAACACGACATCCTTTTCATCGACGAGATCCACCGGCTGAACCACGTGGTGGAGGAGATCCTCTACCCGGCCATGGAGGATTTTCAGATCGACATCCTCATCGGCCAGGGGCCCAGCGCCCGCTCCATCAAATTGAACATCCCCCCTTTCACCCTGGTGGGGGCGACCACCCGAGCCGGTCTCCTGACCTTTCCCCTGCGGGACCGTTTCGGAATCAGCTTCCGCCTGGAGTTCTATTCGCCCGCGGAGCTGGAAAAGATCCTCATCCGCTCCGCCCGGATCCTGAACGTGGAGCTGAATCCTTCGGGCGCGCAGGAGATCGCCAAGCGGTCGCGGGGAACGCCCCGGGTGGCCAACCGGCTGCTGCGGCGGGTGCGGGATTTCGCCCAGGTGAAGGCCGAAGGAAAGATCGACCAGGCCATGGCCGACCAGGCCCTGAAGCTCCTGGAAGTGGACGAGAGGGGACTGGACAAGATGGACCGGAAGATCCTCCTCACCATTTTGGAGAAATTCAACGGCGGCCCGGTGGGCCTGGATACCCTGGCCGTGGCCGTGAACGAGGAAAAAGACACCATCGAAGATGTCTATGAGCCCTACCTGATCCAGGTGGGATTTCTGGACCGAACGCCCCGGGGAAGGAGGGCCACCCCCCTGGCGGCCGGCCACATGGGAAAGCAGGCCCAGCATTTTCCGCAGGAACGTCTGCTCTGAATCCATTTGCTGAAGATAGGAAACACCCATGGAAGTGAAAGAAACCAAAAATCCAGCCGGAAGGACAAAGTTCATCTTTGTCACCGGGGGAGTCCTCTCCTCCCTGGGGAAGGGTCTGACCGCCGCCTCCACCGGGGCTCTCTTGGAGTGCCGGGGGTTGAAGGTGACCCTGCAGAAGCTCGACCCCTACATCAACGTGGACCCGGGGACCATGAACCCCTTCCAGCACGGGGAGGTCTTCGTCCTGGACGACGGGGCGGAGACGGACCTGGATCTGGGGCATTACGAGCGGTACACCTCGGCCCGCCTGGGCCGGAGGAACAACTTCACCACCGGCCAGATCTACTACTCGGTGATTACCAAGGAGAGGAGGGGCGATTACCTGGGCGCCACGGTCCAGGTCATTCCCCACATCACCGACGAGATCAAGCGGAACATCCTGGCCATTTCCGACGATGCCGACGTGGCCATCATCGAGGTCGGGGGAACGGTGGGGGACATCGAATCGCTTCCCTTCCTGGAGGCCATCCGGCAGCTGAAGTCCGACCTGGGACGGCAGAACGCCCTCTACCTCCACGTGACCCTGGTTCCCTACATCAAAACCTCCGGGGAGCTGAAGACCAAGCCCACCCAGCACAGCGTGATGAAGCTCCGGGAGATCGGAATCCAGCCGGACATCCTGATCTGCCGGACCGAACAGCTGCTCCCCCCGGACATCAAAGCCAAGATCTCCCTTTTCTGCAACGTGGACCGGGACGCGGTCATCACCGCCAAAGACGTGGAATCCATCTATGAAGTTCCTCTCCTCTTCCACCAGGAAGGGCTCGACGAGAAGGTCGTCCAGCTCTTGAACATCTGGACCCGCGCCCCCCTCCTGGATAAATGGGAAGAAGTCCTGCGGGCCATCAAGAACCCCAGGGGAAGCGTGGACATTGCCATCGTGGGCAAATACGTGCACCTCAAGGATTCTTACAAATCGCTGAATGAAGCGCTCATCCACGGGGGCATCGCCAATCGTCTGCGGGTGAACCTCCATTTCGTGGATTCGGAAGCGGTGGAGAAGGAAGGCCCGGAAAAATTCCTGAAAGAAGCGGACGGGATCCTGGTCCCCGGCGGGTTCGGCCAGCGGGGAATCGAGGGAAAGATTCAGGCCATCCACTACGCCCGGGAAAAGCGGGTCCCCTACTTCGGGATCTGTCTGGGAATGCAGCTGGCGGTGGTGGAATTTGCCCGGAACGTCTGCGGGCTGGAGGGGGCCAACAGCACCGAGTTCAACCCCGAGACTCCCCATCCGGTCATCGCCCTCATGGAGGAGCAGAAAAGCATCCTGGAGAAGGGCGGGACGATGCGTCTGGGCGCCTACCCGGCGGTCCTGAAGGAAGGATCCTTTGCCCACCAGGCCTACGGAGAACTGCAGATTTCCGAGCGCCACCGGCACCGGTATGAGCTGAACAATGATTACCGGAAGGCCCTGTCGGAGAAGGGACTTCTCTTCAGCGGGCTCTCTCCCGACGGTAAGCTGGTGGAGATCTCCGAACTGCCCGGCCATCCCTGGTTCCTGGGGTGCCAGTTTCATCCGGAGCTGAAATCCCGGCCCCATGCCCCCCATCCCTTATTCCGCGAATTCATCTCAGCCTCCTACAAGGAGAAGCGAAAGAAGCGGAGAAAGACATCATGACCCCCATCTCCTTCCCGGAAGTAAAAGAGGTCCGGGTCGGGCCGGTGACCCTCGGGGGACGAAGGCCTCTGGTCCTGATCGCCGGGCCCTGCGTCATCGAGTCCGAGGAAGCCTGTCTGGAGGCCGCCGGCTCTTTGCAAGAGCTGACCCGCTCGCTGGGGATTCCCCTGATTTTCAAGTCCTCCTACGACAAGGCCAACCGCAGCTCCCTTCGCTCCTACCGGGGCCCCGGGCTGGACCTGGGGCTGAAAATTCTGGGAAGAGTGAAGCGCGAGTTGGGGGTTCCGGTCCTCTCGGATGTGCACCGGTTTGAAGAAGTGAAAGAAGCGGCCGGGGTCCTGGATGTATTGCAGGTGCCGGCCTTTCTCTGCCGCCAGACCGACTTCGTGCTGGCCGTCGCCCAAGCCGGCAAAGCGGTCAACGTAAAGAAGGGCCAGTTTCTGGCCCCCTGGGATATGCGAAACATCGTGGAGAAGATCGAGTCCGCCGGCAATCCGTCGATCCTGCTCACGGAGCGGGGAGCCTCCTTCGGTTACAACAATTTGGTGGCGGACATGCGGTCCCTGGTCATCCTGCGGCAGACGGGCTACCCGGTGATCTACGATGTAACCCACAGCCTTCAGCTTCCCGGGGGATTGGGAACCTCCTCGGGAGGACAGCGGGAGTACATCCCTCCCCTGGCCAGGGCGGGAGTTGCGGCGGGGATCGATGGGATCTTCATGGAAGTCCACCCCAACCCCGATGCCGCTCTCTGCGACGGGCCCAACTCGCAGCCTCTGAAGGAGCTCCGTCCTCTGCTGGAGCAGCTGATGGCGGTGGACAGAATCGTAAAGACGCATGGAGCATAGAGCAGAGAGCATGGCAAATAAGCATAGAGCGGGGAGCGAGAGCAGAGAGTACAAGAAAAAAAAGGCGCAGCGGGGAAGGAAAATAACGGGAAGGATCCTGGGCAGAGGGAAAACGGGGAAGAATGGCACGGAAAGGCTGGAAGGAAAGGGCGAAAAGAATCCGTCTCCTGCTCCTGGACGTGGACGGAGTGATGACCGACGGGCGGCTGGGATTTGACGGCGCGGGGAGGGAATTCAAATTTTTCTACGCCCGCGACGGCATCGGGATCCGCCTCCTCCAGCGGGCGGGGCTCAAGGTGGGGATTCTATCCGGGCGCCGGGCCAAGGTCGTCGAGCTCCGCGCCAGAGAACTGGGGATCGATCTCCTCATGCAGAAGATCCAGGATAAAGCTCGGGCTTTGGAGGAAATCCTAAAAAAAGAGAAATTACACCGGGAACAAATCTGCTATGTCGGAGATGACCTGGTGGACCTTCCGGTTCTGACCCGGGTGGGACTCGCCGTGGCCGTGGCCGACGCGGCGCCGGAGGTAAAGGCAGCGGCTCATATCATTACCCGGAAGCCGGGAGGGATGGGAGCGGTCCGCGAAATCTGTGAAATCCTTTTGCGGGCCCAGGGAAAATGGAAGGCGAGAGTCCAGAAATTTTTCCCCGCCCCGGGGGGATGAAACGTTTTTTCCTTTTCCCCCGGTTTCCCGGGATGATTCCCCGGATTCCAGGAACCCTTCCAAAATGGACCTTTACACCCCCCCGGGGCAATGTTAAAATGGCCATGGAGATAGAGGGATGAGAGGCAAGATCACTCTTCGATCCCTGGTGGGATTGATTATTCTGGGGAGTTTGGGGGCAGTGGGCTTTTTTGTCTGGCAAGCCCTGGCTCCCGCTCCGGGGGACAAACATCCTCCCGCCAAGTCGGATGTTGCCGCGGACCTGAAACTGGACCGGGTTCACTACACGGAGACGCGGGAAGGGATGAAGGAATGGGAATTGGAGGCGGCTTCCGCGGTCTATTATCGGGAGCAAAACACCCTCGCCCTGGAAAAAGTCCGGGCCACTTTCTACGGGAAAAATCAGGAAACCTACGTGCTGGTGGGAGAGAAGGGAAGATACAATACCGAGACCAAAGTGATCGAAGTATACGATGGGGTCAAGGTCGATTCTAGCCTCGGCTACCAACTGCGGACTCAAGGCCTCAGATACCAGGCTGATCAGAGAGAACTGAGCACCTCCGATCCGGTGGAGATGAAGGGACCGGATATGCAGGTGGAGGGGGTGGGAATGGTGGTAGAGTTGAACCGGCAGTGTTTGAGAATTCTCGGGGGGGTCACCACGACCCTTTCCTCTTGGGACTGGAAAAAACCCTCCCGGTCGGCCATGTGAAATGAGAAGCAGGCTCCTGCTCCTGGGCATGGCGGTTTTATGGTGGCTCCTGCCCCTGCTTATTCCCGGCTGGGCCGCGGAAAAGAAGTCCCTCCTCCCGGCGGGGAAGGCCGGGAAGGGGGGGATCTCCTCCGAGCAACCCCTGCGCATCACCTCCCAGCAGCTTGAGGCGGATAATAAGAACCAGCTGATCACCTTCCGGGAAACGTGATCGCCCGGCAGGGGGACATGACCATCCACGCGGATATGGCCCAGGTCTTCTACGAAAAGAAGGAAGAGGGAAACGACGTCCGGGAGATTGTGGCCACGGGAAACGTGAAGATCCACCAGGGGGACCGGGTGGCCACGGGGCAGAAGGCCGTTTTTATCAACGGAGAGCAGAAGATCATCCTCACGGGACAGCCCCGCGTCTGGCAGGGGAAAGACATGGTGAGCGGGGAAAAGATCACCGTCCTGCTGGAGGAAGATAAGAGTCTGGTGGAGAGTGGCCCCGACCGGCGGGTGGAGGTCATTCTCTATCCCCGGGAGGAGGGGGGCGCGAAAAAAGGAAAACCATGACCTCGCTCCCCACCCTGGTTGCCCGGGGATTGAAAAAAAGGTATAAGCAAAAGTGGGCCGTCGATTCCGTTGACCTGGAATTCCGGGCGGGGGAAGTCATCGGGCTTCTGGGGCCGAACGGGGCGGGAAAGACGACCACTTTTTATATCATTGTGGGCCTCATTAAGCCGGAGGGGGGCAGGTCTTTCTGTCCGGCGAGGAGATCACCCATGATCCCATGTACCTCCGGGCCCGCAAGGGGGTGACCTATCTTCCCCAGGAGCCCTCGGTCTTCCGCAAACTGACGGTGGAAGAGAATCTGATGGCCATCCTGGAGACGCTGGACCTTTCCGCGGAGGAGAGGAAGCGGCGGCTGACCACGCTCCTGGAGGAACTGAGAATCTCCGCCCTGGCCAAACAAAAGGCTTTCTCCCTCTCGGGCGGGGAGCGGCGCCGGGTGGAGATCAGCCGGAGTCTGGTGACTTCCCCCCGGTTCATCCTCCTGGATGAACCCTTTGCCGGGATCGATCCCCTGGCGGTGGTGGACATCCAGAATATCATCGCCCAGCTGAAAGCCAAGGGAATCGGGGTGGTCATCTCGGACCACAATGTGCGGGAAACCCTGGGGGTCTGCGACCAGGCCTACATTCTGAACGAGGGAAAGATTCTGGAGACCGGGACTCCGGAAGAGATCGCCCAGAGCCGGAAGGCCCGAGAGATCTACCTGGGAGAGAATTTTCATTTTTAGGGGATTGAAGGATTTCGGCGGAATGGTCGATACAGATAGAGAAGCCTTAAAAAATCCAGCGGCCTGCGGGGCCGCGCGAAAAGCCTGAAGGGTTTATGGCCTTAGAAATCCGTCAAAGTCTCAAGCTCTCCCAGCAGCCCATCATGACTCCCCAGCTCCAGCAGGCGATCAAGCTGCTGCAGCTTTCCCGGATGGAGCTGATGGACCTGATCCGGCAGGAGCAGGAAGAGAATCCGGTCATCGAAGAGCTCTCCGAGCCCGCCCAGGAAACCGAGCCCCTGGAGACCAATTACGAAACCCTCGGCCCCACCCCCACCGAGCCTAAGGAGCGGCGGGAGGAAGAGCCCGGCCTGCCGGAACTGGACTGGCGGGCGCAGGAGCCTTCCTGGGGGGCGCGGGCATCCGAAGAGGACGACGACCGTCCGACCTTCGAGAATTTCCTGACCAAGAAGGCCAGCCTGTCGGACCATCTTCTCTGGCAGCTCCGCCTGAATCACCTTACCGAAGAAGAACGGCTGATCGGGACGCTGATCATCGGCAACCTGAACGATGACGGCCTGCTGCAGGTCTCCCCGGAGGAAGTGGCCGCGCAGAGCGGGTTCGACCCTGAAACCGTCCAGAAGGTGATCCAGAAAATCCAGGCCTTCGACCCTCCCGGGGTGGCCGGCCGGGACCTGCGGGAATGCCTGCTTCTGCAGGCGCAGCAGCTCTATCCCCAGGAATCGCTCATGCAGAGGATCATCAACGACCATCTGCATCTTCTGGCCAAAAAGAACTACCAGACTTTGACCCGCGAGTTGGGGGCGCCCCTGGAAGAGGTCATCCGGGCGACCCGCCTGATCAGCGAACTGGACCCGCGTCCCGGACGCCGGTTCAACGATGAGAACATCCCCTACATCACCCCGGACGTGTATGTCTTCAAGATGGGGGATGATTACCTGGTCATGCTGAACGAGGACGGGCTTCCCAAGCTGCGCATCAACTCCTATTACCGGAGCATCCTGAGGGAACAGACCCAGTCCTCCGGGGAGGCCAAGGATTACATCAACGACAAAATCCGGTCGGCCCTCTGGTTGATCAAGTCCATTCATCAGCGCCAGCGGACCATCTACCGGGTGACCAAGTCGATCGTGAAATTTCAGCGGGACTTCCTGGACAAGGGGGTGGCCTACCTGAAACCCATGGTTCTGAAGGACGTGGCCATGGACGTGGAGATGCACGAGTCCACCATCAGCCGGGTGACCTCGAATAAGTACGTCCATACCCCCCAGGGAATCTTCGAGCTCAAATACTTCTTCAACAGCAGCATCAACACCTCCCGGGGGGAGAACGTGGCCTCCGAGAGCGTCAAGGAAAAGATCCGTCTGATCCTCGCCCAGGAAGATCCTCAGAAACCTTACAGCGATCAGGAACTCGTGGAGATTCTCAAGAAGCAGGACATCCTGATCGCCCGCCGGACGGTGACCAAATACCGGGAAATGCTGGGGGTTCTTCCTTCCACCCAGAGGAAACAAATCATCTAAATCAGAGAATGGAGGCGTGGAGCATGCAAGTTTCCGTCACGTTCCGTAACATGGAATCCAAAGATGTATGGCGCGAATATGTGCAGGACAAAATATCCAAAATGAAAAAATATCTGGACTCCCCCCTGGAGGCCAGCGTGGTTCTCACCACGGAGAAGCACCGCCAGATCGCCGAAGTGAACCTGGTGGCCAATCGGTTGACGGTCAACGCCCGGGAAGAGACCGAGGACATGTTTTCGACCATCGATGGAATGATGGACAAGCTGGAACGGCAGCTCCTGAAATACAAGGAGAAGATCAAACGCCACAAGGTGAACTCCGGCCTCCCGGAATCGAGCCTGCGGATGAACGTGTACGCGGCCGAGAGTTTTGAGGAGGGGGGCGAACCGAAGCTGATCAAGAGCCAGAAGCTGCAGGTCAGGCCCATGTCGGTGGAGGAGGCCGCCCTGCAGATGGACCTGTTGAACAACGACTTTTATATTTTTACCAACATAACCTCCAAAAACCTGAATGTCATTTACCGCATGAAAGACGGGCATTACGGCCTGATTGAACCCCAGGGAGGATGAGGGTTGCCTCCGGCCTCCATGGCCTGAACCGGGGAGACGAAACGACAGGGCAAAACCGCGAGCCCGGAAAGAGAGAATCCCGAGGGGCCCCCCTCCGGGGCAGAAGGGGAAAGGGGTTCCTTCGGCGGAAACCTGGAAGCTATGAAAATTCTGGACATCCTGGACGAGAAATTGATTGTCCCCGAAATCGCCTCCAAGACCAAAGAGGGCGTTTTAAGGGAATTGGTTCATGTGCTGGCCCAGGCGGAAAAACAGGTCAACGAAGACCGGATGATCGAAATCCTGCTGGAGCGGGAGAGCCTGGGGAGCACAGGAATCGGGGAAGGGGTGGCCATTCCCCACGGGAAGAGCAAGGAGGTCAAAAAGATTCTGGCCTCCTTCGGGAGAAGCCTGCCCGGCATGGACTTTCAGTCGCTGGACGGGAAACCGACCCACCTGTTTTTCCTTCTCATCGCCCCGGAAGATTCGGCCGGAATGCATCTGAAAGCGCTGGCCCAGATTTCCCGGTTGATGAAAGATCAGACTTTTCGCAAGCGCCTCATGGACGCCCACTCCGCGGAGGAAATCTATTCCCTCTTTTCAGCGGGGGAGGAGAAGATGTAAGGGGAACTCCCGAGGCGGTCCTTCCCCGGCAGTGATTCAGAATCGATTCCCGAGAAACCAGACCGAATCAGGCGGGCTGATTCCGGCGCCGGTTTCTACCGGGGCCGACCGGAGAAGAGGGGGGGAAAGGGGGAGGGCCTTGCCGAGCGCGGTGGACAAGCTGGAGCTGAAAAACTCGCGGATCGTGATCATCACCGGGCTCTCGGGATCGGGGAAGAGCACCGCGAGCCGGGCGCTGGAGGACATGGGGTTCTTCTGCGTGGACAACCTCCCCATCGCCCTTCTGCCCACGCTCCTGGAACTCTCTTCCGCTTCCGTGGGGGAATACTCCAAAATCGCCCTGGTCATGGACCTGCGGGAGAGAGAATTCCTCCGGACCTTCCGGGAGGTCTTCTCCCGCCTGTCCGCGGAAGGCTATCAGCTGGAGATCCTTTTCCTGGAAGCCTCGGATGAGGTGCTGGTGCGCCGCTACAGCGAGACCCGGCGGACGCATCCCCTGGCAGAGGGACAGGACCTGGTGGAAGGGATCCGGCAGGAGCGGGAAGTGCTGACTCCCCTGCGGTCCATGGCCACCCTGGTGGTGGATACCTCCACCTATAACGTCCACGAGCTCCAGCTGGCGATCCGCGAGCTCTTTTCCCAGAGGCCCCTGGGAAGGAAAATGGCCTTGACCTTTCTCTCCTTCGGATACACCCATGGAATTCCCCAGGAGGCGGATCTGGTGATCGACGTGCGCTTTCTGCCCAACCCCTATTTTGTGGAAGAACTGAAGGAGCTGCCCGGTTCCGACCCACGGGTTCACGATTTTCTCATGGGCCACCGGGAAACGCGGGACTTTCTATCTCGCTTTGAAAATCTGCTGGCCTACCTCCTTCCCCGGTACGAGCGGGAAGGCAAGGCCTACCTGACCGTGGCCATCGGGTGCACGGGAGGCCGCCATCGTTCGGTGGCCGTTGCGGAAGAGATGAAGAGCCTTTTCCAGAGCCAGTTCCCGGTGCGACTGAGACACCGCGACCTTAAGAATTCCGCCTGAAAAGAAACGGGGGGAAGGGAAAGAGAGGGTTCAGGGGCCTATGGTTGGCGTGGTTTTAGTTACCCATCCGAATCTCGGAGAGGAGTTTATCCGCTCCGCAGAACTGATCTGCGGCAAGCTTCCTTTTTTGACCAACGTTTCCATCGATACCCGCAAAGGGGTCGAAGTGCTGCGCGAGGAGATTGCCCGGGCCATCAAAAGCGTCGACTCGGGCAAAGGGGTCCTGATCCTCACCGACATGTTCGGAGGAACCCCCTCGAACATGAGCCTGGCCTTTCTCAGCGAGAACCGGGTAGAGGTGGTCACCGGTCTCAATCTCCCCATGCTCATTCAAATCTCCAACTGCCGGGAGGGGCGCTCGCTGCAGGAGCTGGCCAAGAGTGTGAAAGAGGCGGGCCAGCGCAATATCAACCTGGCCAGCGAAGTGTTGCAGAAGAAATCCTAGTTGCTGGTCCTCGTTACTGGTGACTCGTTACTGGTTAAAAAAAGGTTCCTCTAACGAGGAACCAGGAACCAGCAACGAGTAACGAGCAACCAGGAAACGATTCGCAAATCAAATGAACGGCCGATCGGGAATTGAAGGGCCAATCGATATTCGGGAAATGACCGAAGGGGACCTGGATGAGGTGTTGGAAATCGAAAGGGTCACCTTTCCCTCTCCCTGGTCGAGGCCCCTTTTCGAACGGGAATTGGTAACTCCCTTTGCCCGGTCCTTTGTGGGGCTGCGGAAAGAAACCGGCCAGCTTGCGGGATACCTCTGCTTCTGGCTGGTCGAGCAGGAAGGGCATGTTCTAAACCTGGCCGTGCATCCCCAGCACCGCGGGCAGAGGATCGGGACCCGGCTGCTGGGATTCGGAGTGGAGTTTTGCCGGCAGCAGGGAGTCCAGCTGATCACCCTGGAGGTCCGGCGGTCCAATTACCAAGCCATCTCCCTGTACCGGAATTTTCAATTTCAACCCCAGGGGATTCGCCGCCGGTACTACACCGACAGCGGGGAAGATGCCATCATCATGGGACTGAACCTGGGCGATCGGAAGTCCCTCTCAACCGCATGAAAATCTATCCCAAAGAAGTAAAGGCCAAGGTTTTCCTCCACCGGCGGATCAGTTCCGATTATTTCCGGCTCCAGATGGCCTGTCCGGAGATTGCCCGCCTGGCCCGTCCGGGACAGTTCCTCATGCTGCGGGTGAATGAATTGCAGGATCCCTTCCTGCGCCGCCCTTTCAGTTTCTCCCGGATCTTTCCGCCCCGGGAGAAAAAGAGGAAGCCCATGGACGAAGGGGGGGTGGAAATCTGTTACCAGACCGTGGGGCGGGGAACCCTGCTCATGACCCGGCTCCAGGAGGGACAACGCCTCGACCTGCTCGGCCCTCTGGGGAACGGGTTCTGGCCCGAGGAGGGATGCAGCCGGGTGATTCTGGTGGGAGGAGGAATCGGCGTGCCGCCTCTTCTAACCTGGGCGCAGGAGTTAAAAAAGAAGGGGCCGGGAAAGAAAAAATCCACCCGAGCCCCGGAGATGACCTTCCTGATCGGGGGGAAGGACAAGGAGAAAATTCTGGGTGTGGGAGAGTGCCGGAGATGGGGGATCGAGGCCCAGGTGGCCACGGAAGACGGAAGCCTGGGGGCCAAAGGGCTGGTCACCGACCTCCTGGAGAAGGAATTGATGACCGGACGGCATGAAGCTACGGCCATTTATGCCTGCGGCCCGAATCCCATGCTGGCCCGGATCGCCCAGGTGGCCGACCAGTTTGACCTGCCCTGCCAGGTTTCCCTCGAATCCCGCATGGCCTGTGGAGTGGGAGCCTGTCTCGGGTGCACGGTAAAATTCCGCGAGGGGGTCCCCCCGGGGGAAAATCAAGAACGGCAATCGGCTCCGCCCCAGGCGGACTCCCTTCTGGCGGCAGAGGGGGAGGAGAGGACGACCCGCGAGGGGGCGTTTCCGGTCATTTCCGAAGCTCCTCCATTTCGGTACGCCCGGGTCTGCAAAGAAGGCCCGGTGTTTGACGCCCGGAAGATTTTTTGGGATTGAGGATAACCATGGCTTCCAAAAAGGAAGGTCCCGGCCTGTCCGTTGAACTCGGCCCGCTCAAGTTAAAAAACCCGGTCCTGGTGGCCTCCGGAACCTTCGGGTACGGGGAAGAGTACTCGGGAATCATTCCCCTGAAGAGTCTGGGGGCCCTGATCACCAAAGGATTGTCCCTCAAACCCCGGAAAGGAAATCCCCCGCCGCGCCTCGCCGAGACCGCGGCGGGCATGCTGAACGCCATCGGGCTGGAGAATGTCGGTCTGGAGGCTTTTCTGCGGGATAAAATGCCTTTCCTGCGCAGGGCCGGGTGCCCCGTCCTGGTCAACATTTTCGGCGGGAGCGAGGACGAGTATGCCGAGATGGCCCGAAGGCTGGCGGATGTGGATGGAATCGCCGGCCTGGAAGTCAACATCTCCTGCCCGAACCTGAAGGCCGGAGGGTCCATATTTGCCACCGAACCCGGGTCGGTGTATCAGGTGGTCTCCAGAATCCGGGAGGCCACTTCGGTTTTCTTAATGGTCAAACTGTCTCCCAACGTGGCCGACATTGCCCGGATCGCCGCGGCGGCGGAAGAGGCCGGAGCGGATGCCGTCTCTTTGATCAACACTCTGACCGGCATGGCCATCGACATCAAAACCCGGACTCCCGTTCTGGGCAATATCACCGGGGGGCTCTCCGGTCCGGCCATCAAGCCGATCGGCCTGCGCATGGTGTGGCAGGCGGCCCAGGCCGTTCGCATCCCCGTGGTGGGAATCGGGGGGATCATGACCGCGGAAGACGCCCTGGAGTATCTCATCGCCGGGGCCAGCGCCGTTCAGGTGGGGTCGGCCCTTTTTGTCGACCCCCGGGCCTGCCTGAGAATCGTGGACGGGATCCAGAGCTACCTCAAAGCCCAGGGGATTTCCCGCATTTCTTCCCTGATCGGGAGCCTGAAAGTGGGGCAGGAGGCTGGAAAAGCAGATCCTAGATGCTAGAGTGCTGGATACTAGATTCCGGATACTGGATTCTGGATAAAAAAACAATATCCAGGATCAAGTATCCAGTATCCAGGATCGTTATCCAGCATCCGGTATCGGTATCGGGGATCAATTTCTGGAATCAGGAAGGGAGCTGAACGTGGAGCTGAAGTCGGTAAAACTGGAGATCCCGGAAGGAACGAACCTCATCTTCGGCCAGACCCATTTCATCAAGACGGTCGAGGACCTTTATGAGATTATGGTCGGGGCCATGCCCAAGGCCAAATTCGGCATTGCCTTCTGCGAAGCCTCCGGGGCCTGCCTGATCCGGGTGGAAGGGAACGACGAAGAGCTGAAAGAGACGGCGACCCGGAATGCCCAGGCCGTGGGGGCCGGGCACACCTTCATCCTGGCCCTGCGCGATGCCTATCCGGTCAATGTTCTGAATGCGGTCAAGAACTGCCCGGAGGTCTGCTCCATTTACTGCGCCACGGCCAACCCCGTGGAGGTCATCCTGGCCGAATCCTCCCAAGGGCGTGGGGTCCTGGGAGTCATCGACGGATACTCCCCCAAAGGAGTGGAGGGCCAGACGGACGTTCAGTGGAGAAAAGACCTTCTGCGAAAAATCGGGTATAAAATTTCCTGAATAAAAACGTTCCTAGATACTGGATACTTGATCCTGGATATTGTTATTTTTTATCCAGAATCCAGGATCTTTTATCCCTTCTGCCTCTCGAATTCCTGCCTATTGCTTTCCTTCCCCGGCTAATGTTATGGTAATAAAAACTCATCCGGCATTGCCCCTTGTCCCTGCGCGGGGAGAAGGTTAGAAACGAGTATGAATGGAACCAGGGAAGGTCGTTGCCTTCTTTGAACAGAAGAAAATCCTTTTGGCCGTTTGTCTGGAGGTCAAAGGGAACAAACTCCATCTCCTGACCGAGGAAAATCGGGAGATGACCCTGGGGCCCAACCGGATCGTCCTTTCCTCTTCGCCCAGACCCTGAATCCTAACTCTCCCGCGAAGTCCCTGCTGGAAAGCTGAAAGCCGCGGCGGAACGGCAGAAAGAGCTCGTCCGGCGCCTTGCTCCCTCCGGGAGCTCTGGGAACTGGTCTGGGAAGAGAGGAGGGAATTCAGCCTCCGGGAGTTCGCCGAACTCATTTTTAATCCCCCGGTCACCTTCGACCAGGAGATGGCCCTCTTCCGGGCTCTTTTTGAAGACCGTCTGTACTTCAAACCCAAGGCGGACCTCTACGAGCCCCGGGAGCCCGAAAAGGTCGAGGAGATCGTCCTGCAGATCGAACGGGAGGCGGAGCAGGCCCGGGAGCTTGAGGAGGGCAGCCGGTGGCTGGCCAAAATCTGGTCCGGGGAACCGGCCACCCCCCCTTCCACGAAGGATGAAGTCATCCGGGTTCTGAAGGAATTCGCCCTCCTGGGGGGCGAGGCCCCGGACCAGGCCAACGCCAGGGCGCTCCTCCAGGCGGCCCAGATTTCCTCTCCCCATGCCCCTTTCGAATTGCTGGTTCGTATGGGAGTCTGGGGAGAGGATGAAAACCTCTTTCTCCACCGCCATCAGATTTCCCAGGCTTTTCCCGGAAAGGTTCTCAGCGAGGCGGACCAAATCCTGGCCCAGTCTTCCCGGGGAATCACTCCCCAGCCTCAGGATTGCGACCTCACCTTCCTGCATCCCCTGACCATCGACAGCGAGTTCACCCGGGATATTGACGATGGCCTGAGCGTGCAACGGATGGGGAATGACCTTCAGGTGGGAATCCACATCACCGACGTGGCCACCTATCTGAACGGCTTCGCGGAGATCTTCCGCGAGGCCATGGCCCGGGCCACTTCGATCTACCTTCCCGACCAGCGCATCCCCATGATTCCTCCGACCCTTTCGGAGGGGGCCTGCAGCCTGATTGTGGGCGAGAAACGGCGGGCGTTGAGTTTTCTGGTCCGGTTCGACGGCGAGGACAGGGTGCTGGAATACCGGATCGTGCCCAGCATCATTCAGGTGGAACGGCGGCTTTCCTACGACCAGGTGGATCAGCTTCTGGAAGAGATGGATGAAGAGCTGACCCTCTTGAAGCGGATCTCCGAAAGGCTCGGGCGGCGGAGAACGGAGATGGGAGCCTTCTTTATTCCCCGGCCCGAACGGGTGATCCGGGTGAATCGGGATAAGGAGATCATCCTCTACAAGAGAGACCGGGAGAGTCCTTCCCAGAAGATGGTCTCCGAGTTCATGATTCTGGCCAATTCCCTGTCGGCCCTCTTCCTGAAGGAAAAGGAAGTGCCGGCCATTTACCGGGGGCAGATGGAGCCTCGGGAAAAAGTTCCCCCCATGGAGAAGTTTGACGCCCTCCAGGCGTACCGGCTGCGGCGCATCATGAACCGGGTGGAAGTTAGCACCCGGCCCTCACGCCATGCCGGGCTCGGGGCAGAAGCGTATCTGACCCTGACCTCGCCGATTCGCCGTTTCTACGACCTTCTGGTGGAGCATCAGATCCTGGGCGTCCTGCGGGGAACCGCGGTGATGAGCCAGGAACAACTGGAAGGGATCATTACCCAGGTGGGGCCCATTCTTTCCCGAGTGGGGCTGGTGGAGGAACTGACCGAGCAGTACTGGATCATGCGTTTTCTGGAGAAAAAAATCGGCTCCACCACCACCGCCGTCATTCTGGACCGGTTTCCCAATCGATACCACATTCACCTGGAAGAGTACCTTCTGGAGGTCGATATGGCCGCCGGCCCGAGCCGGGAGTTCGTACCCGGGGATCAGGTCTTGGTGCGCATCGAAAAATCCAACGCCCGCCAAGGAATCCTCAAAATCGTGGCCGTCTGAAAGCTGAGTTGCTGAGTTGCTGGTTGCTGAGTTAAAGTTCAAATATCTTTTAACCAGGAACCCGTAACCAGCAACGCGCAACAGGCATTCCTGTTTTATCCCACCGCCTCTTTAATCAGCTCCTGCTTCTGCCGGAAGAGCTTTTCGCCCAGGCTGACGTGGTAGAGGTGGGGGTTCTGGAGCCGCTTGTGTTCCAGGCGGAGATGATGAAGGTTCTGGAAGGTTCGGGCCTGTATTTCCTGCAGGGTGGGTTTGGAGTACACCAGCTTTCCCCCTTGGAAGACGGGGACCAGGATCTCCTCCCTTTTATACATGCCCGGATAGGTCTTATGGACGTGGGCCAGCATGGGGTGGAAGGCCTGCACCGCCTGGTTGGGCGGGAGAATTTCATCGGCGAAGAAGAGGACATCGCCGCGCATGAAACTCTTCTCATCGAAGAAGCGGACGACTTTCTTGATTCCCGGGTTGGTGGTCTTTTCCAGATCGTCGGAGACCTTCAACTTGGGCTTCATCTCTCCATCCTCAAAGATGGCCGAGAGCTTGTACACCCCGCCCAGGGCCGGGCAGGAATAGGAGGTGACCATCCGGGTTCCCACCCCCCAGAAGTCGATTTCCGCCCCCTGCTTCTTGATGGATTCGATGAGCCACTCATCCAAGTCGCTGGAGCCCAGAATATGGGTCCGGTCAAAACCGGCTTCGTCGAGAAGCTTGCGGGCTTCCCGGCTCAGAAAGGTCAGGTCCCCGCTGTCCAGCCGGACCCCCAGGAGGTCCCCCTCTTTCCTGGCGCGAAGTTCTTTCCCGACCTTGATGGCATTGGGAACCCCGCTCCGGAGCGTGTCGTAGGTATCGACCAGGAGCACCACATTCTTGGGATAGACCCTGGCGTAGGACTGAAAGGACTCCAGCTCCGAAGAGAAAGACTCGATCCAGCTGTGGGCCACCGTTCCGCGGACGGGAATCCCGTAGACCTTTCCGGCCATGAGATTAGACGTGGCCCGTGTTCCCCCGATAAATGCGGCCCGGGAGGCGCTGAGGCCGCCGTCTGGCCCCTGGGCCCGGCGGACCCCGAATTCAATCACCGGATCTTCTCCGGCGACAATGCAGACCCGGGCTGCCTTGGTGGCAATCAGGGTTTGAAAGTTGAGAATGTTGAGCAGGGCGGTTTCGATGAATTGAGCCTCCGGCAGGGGAGCGGTAACCCGAACCAGGGGCTCCTGGGGAAAGACCAAAGTGCCCTCGGGAACCGCATAGAGGTCTCCCGTGAAACGGAGGTCCTGGAAAAACCGCAGCACTTCGGGCGGAAACAGGTTCAGGCTGCGCAGGTAATCGAGATCTTCGGACTCGAAGTGAAGGTCCTGAATGTAGTCAATCAGCTGCTCCAGGCCGGCCGCCACGCAGAACCCGCCGTCTCCCGGGATCTTGCGGAAAAAATAGTCGAAATTCGCCTTCTCCCGGCTTTTCCCCAGAAGGTAGTAACCCCCCATCATGGTCAGCTGGTAGAGGTCGGTCAACAGGGTCATGTTCAGTTTCATCTTTCCATCCTCTTCACGCGGATGCGGGTCCGTTGTTCCCCGCACTGGTTCCGGGTTGCTCATCAGAAAAAAAGCAACAAGAAACGAGCAACCAGCAACGAGGAACGGAGGGTTATTCCCTAAAGACTTGCCGGTCGTCTGGGATCAGATGTAGTTCTCCATCAGGGCATGGATCTCTTGCTCGATTTCCTGCTCCTGCGCCTTGCGGCCCTTTTCCTGCTCGACGGAGCGGCTGACCTCCTCGATCGCCCGGTCGATCCGCAGGCGCAGGTTCGGGTCCTCCAGGTCGGCCAGGTTGCGCAGATACCCGAGCCTGCGGCCCACGCGGAACCGCAGGCGCTCTTCCGCGGGCCAGGCCAGGTAGCGATCGATGAGGGCCAGCATCTTTTCTTTTCCTTCGGGCAGCTTGCCCTGCACCTCCTCCAGGAGGTTCAGGATGTGGTCGCTGACCACGGTGCTGTGGATGCCGTCCAGGGTCTCCAGGAAGAGGCGAATCTCGGCGACGATCCGATCGTCGGAAGGCCGGGCAAATTCCCCCGCCTCCACCTTCCGGTACAGGGGCATATTCCTGCGGACATACAGGGTCCGGAGGCGGATGAAGTCGGGATCGATCTGGTTCAAGACCCGGGCCGATTCGACGGCATGTTCCCGCCACCACCGTTCGCCCCCCAGCCCGGGCATCAGGTATTCGGAAAGGGAGATTCCGGAGGCCATCACGTTCCGTCCGGCGGCGACCTGTTCTTTGGCCGTCACCCCTTTTTTCATGTATTGCAGGAGGGGGTCATATCCGGTTTCCATGCCGATGTGAATCCGGGAGAGCCCTGCCTTCCGGAGTTCCTTCAGCTCTTCCACGGTTTTTTTGGCCAGCGTCCGCGCCCGCCCGTAGCTGGTCATCCGCTCGATGGAAGGAAATTTTTCTTTCAGATAGCGGAGAATCTCCACCAGGTCGTCCGTCTTCCGCATGAGGGAGTTCCCGTCCTGGAGGAAAACCTGGGTTCCCCCGAAATAAAGCCAGCCGGCAACAGTCTGGTAGGCCGGACTCTGGGAATGGGGGTTGGAAAAAAACTGGCGGAGGACCGCCTGGTTGATTTTCCCGGCCTGGCCCGTTTTCCAGGAGAGTTCCCGGATTTCGTCGGCGATCGCCCTGGCCTGGTCGATGTCCCTCTTGACCTCTTCGACGGGCCGGATGGAAAAGGTCTCGCCCTTGTAGGTGTGGCAGAACTCGCACTGGTTCCAGGGGCAGTTGCGCGTGACCCGGATCAGCAGGCTTTGCGCTTCGCTGGGCGGCCGGATGGGCCCCATCTCCAAAAGCATGGGCATTTTTATCTCCTCTCTTTAAAATTTATCATGAATTTGCGCTCTCGATCAATTGCGGGATTGCGGATTGCGGAATGAATGAAAAATTCAGGCAGGGAATGCGGAATTTCGCAAGAAAATATCGATTTTCCTCGATAATATCCTTTTCAATCCCCAATCTGCAATCCGAAATCCGCAATTCCCTTGACTTCCCCCCTGAAACTCTATATAAAAATCTGGACCGGATGGAGAATTCTAAGTTTCCCCCACCGAAGGGGTTCCCCATGGGGCAGGAAAATATATATCCCCGAATGCGCAGCCTGGATATCTTCCCGGCCGAAGTTTCCGGGCAGAAGGTGGTCTGCCTCCGGGACCCCTTGAACCTCTCGGGTAAGATTCTTTTCATTCCTTTTCCCACCTTTTTTATCATCAGCCTCTTCGATGGGTTTCATTCCATCGTGGACATCCAGTCGGAATTCATGCGCCGTTTTGGCGAACTCCTCTACCGGGAGAAAATCCAGGACCTGATCGACCAGCTCGACGAATATCTACTGCTGGAGGGTGAACGTTTCCACCTGGCCGAGCAGAAGATCATCGAGGATTTCCGCAAGTCGCCCTCCCGCCCGCTCACGCTTTCCGGGGAATCCTACGAGGAGGACGGCGAAAAGCTGAGGAAGAGCATCGAGTTCTTCTTCCACGACCCGGAGGGGCCTGGATTCCCCGCTCCGAACGGGAAGCCCCAAAACCTGGCCGGGGTCATCGCTCCCCATATCGATTACCGCCGGGGAGGAACCTGTTACGCCTTCGCCCACCGGGCGATTCTCGAAGCCTCTCCGCCGGACTTGTTCATCATCCTGGGGACCGCCCATGCGGCCATGAAACAACCCTTTGCCCTCACCCGCAAACATTTCCAGACCCCCTGGGGCCCGATCGAGACCGATGCGGAATTCCTGTCGGCGATGGAAGCCGGGTGCGGGGGCGATTTCTATCAGGATGAGCTTGCTCACCGGATGGAGCACTCCATCGAGCTCCAGCTGGTCTTTTTGCGGGCCCTCTGGCCGGGAACCCCCCCTTTTCAAATGGTCCCCATTCTCTGCGGTTCCTTTCAGGAAGCGATCCTGAAGGGGACGAGCCCCATGGATCTGCCGGGGGTGGCCCCTTTTGTTGCCGCCTTGAAAAAAGCCGCCACCCAAACCGGGAAAAAAGTCTGCCTTCTGGCCAGCGCGGATCTGGCCCATGTGGGCCTCCGCTTCGGAGACCCTGACCCCCCCAACCGGCTTTCCCTGCGGAGCCTGGCCGAGGAAGACCGGCGCCTGCTGGAATATGCCGAGCGGAACGATGCCGAAGGGTTCTTCACCCTGCTGGCCCGCGAAAAGGACCGGCGAAAAGTCTGCGGTCTTTCTCCCATCTACGTGCTTCTCCGTTTACTGGAAGGCGTTTCCGGAAAGCTTTTAAAGTACAGCCAGTCGGTGGACTCAAACACGCAATCAGTGGTCACCTTTGCCAGTTTAGCCTTTTACGCTTGATCGATCCCCGACCCGGGGACGGAAGAAAAGAACCGGATGCCCCTCCGTTTCGCCCGCGGCGACGAAGGGGAATTCAGGGGGATTTTCCCCTCAGGGAGGACAACGGATGAAAAGAAAGATCGTCTTGGATTTTCGGACCCTGCTGATCCTGGCGGGACTGATCCTGGGAGTTACCGCGGCCGGATCCTTCTGGCTGCGGGAGCCTCCCCCGGCCTTCGGGGGAAACTTTTCCCCCATGGCCCAGCAGCCTTTCGCGCGCTTTCAGATCGCCGCGAAGGACGCCAACTCCGCCTGGGTGATCGATACCTCGGCGGGGGATGTGTTCCTGATCTTTACCAGCGGCAAATGGAAGGACGTGGGGAGCATTTTCGACGAAAAGAACCGGATAAAAAATTGAAGGGCGGTAAGACGGTTTCCGGGAGGAGGAAAGGAAGGGGGATTTTTTCGCCGAAGGGGTATCTCTCGGGTCAGGGCTTTCAAACTCCGCCGGCAGAAAGGAGAAAGGGATGGCCAAGGAATGGAGACTGCTTGATCTCTATGTGGATTTGAATGAGAACTCGGCTTTCCTGAATCCCGCCATTCAACGGGCCCGGATGGAAGGGCGGGTGCCGGATACCGTGACTTTCTGCAGCATAAAGAAAATCGGCATTTCCCTGGGTTTTTATCCCGACCCGGAGAAGGACATCAACCTCGATTACTGCCGGGCCCATGACATCGGCGTGAGCCGGCGGCTGCAGCCTTATTATGTGAATGTGGGATATCCGGGGTTCATCGTCGCGTATATCATCGCGGGAAAAGATTTCATGCCCCCCACTGTGGCGCAGATTTTCCAGACCGTCATTTCCCGGATGGCCGAGGAATTCAACAGCCGATGGGGAACCGCCGCTCAGTACCGGCCGTTCAACGACATGGAAGTGGGCGGGAGGAAGATCTCCTGGATGGGAGGAAGCTTTTTTGGGGACATCTGGAGCGGGGCCAGCGTTCTGCTGGTCAAGCCTTCTCCCATCGACAAGATCAACCCCGCCCTGAACATTCCCCCGGAGAAGTTCGCCGACAAAGAGGCCAAGACCGCGGGAGAAAGGGCCGTATCCCTGGAGGAGCTGACCGGCAGGCCGATCCCCCTGGAAGAAGTCAGGGAAGCGTACCGGCAGTCGCTGGAAAAAATCTTCGGGGTCAAGCTGGTTCTGGGATGTCTCAGCGAAGTGGAGATGAAATACGAGCAGGAAAACCGGGAGAAGTATTCTCCCGAAATCCTCCTCGCCCGGACGGAAGGGAGGAAATTCGGCCCGCTGAGCCCCGGGGTGAAGCGGGGGCAGTCCATCTGGAAAGTCCCCCGGGGAGGGCTGATCCGGGCGGTGATTTTGGTAAAAGACGGAGTGATCCAGAATCTCCTCTTCTCGGGAAACGTTCTTTGCTCTCCGGTTACCGCGTTGGAGGAGATGGAGGGATGGTTGAAAGGGGTCCCTCTGGAAGAAGGTCCCATCCGGGAAAAGGTTCAGGCCATTTACGGCAAGCCGAACTACCAGCTCACCGGCACCACGCCCGACGACCTGGTTCGCCTGGTGCTGGAGTCGGCTAAAAAGGCGGTTTGAAAAGCGAGAAAAAAGGAGGAGAAGAAATGAACGAAGAGCGTACGGCCCAAATCAGCGAAGAAGAGTTCATCTTCCGGGCGATCAAGCGGCTCCGGAAGCCCCCGTACCGGGGGATCCATACCGTTTACAGCGGGTTTAACCAGGCTTTCAAGGAACACTTCGGCAAGAACCCGGTGGAAGTGACTCAGAAGCTGGCCGCGGAGGGGAAGATCGTCATCCGGCCGGTGAAGGGGGGGGTTATGGTGTACCTCCCCGAGGATGCGCCTTCGGCCCCCAAGAGCGTGCTGCAGAAGATCCTGGGGCCAGAGGAAGAGACGCCGTAAGATTTCTATCGACCGGGAGCGGCAAGATTATTTAGGAGGGGGAACTCCATATTTCATCCCCGTTTTCGGGGAATGTCCAGCAGGAGGTGGGTAATGAAAGAAGGAAAGAAGGGGAAGTTTCTTTTTCTCTATGCTTTGATCATTCTGGCTTTTTTGACCCTGCCAGTTCTGGCCGGCGCGTTTCCTACCCGGCCGGTGACCCTCGTCTGCCCCTGGCCCGCGGGGGGTTCTACGGACTTAGTCATGAGGGCTCTGGCCGAGGCCACCGCCAAACACCTGGGCCAGCCCGTGGTCGTAGAGAACAAGCCCGGCGGAGGGGGAACCGTGGGCCCGGCCACGATGGCTGCAACCGCCAAGCCGGACGGCTACACCGTTTCCCAGGTTCCCATTACTGTTTACCGCTATCCCTACCTGATGAAGGTCAGCTGGGACCCCTTAAAGGATTTCACCTACATCGTTCATCAGACGGGGTACACTTTCGGGGTGGTGGTCAAGAAGGACGCACCCTGGAAGACCTGGAATGAATTCGTGGCCTATGCCAAAGCCAACCCGGGAAAGGTGACCTATGCCACTCCGGGAGCGGGAACCAGCCTCCATATCACCATGGAGATGTTCGCCTTGAAGAACGGGATCAAGTGGATCCAGGTCCCCATGAAAGGGGGAGCGGAAACCACGCCGGCGGTCCTGGGAGGACATGTCAGCGCTACGGCGGACTCCACCGGATGGGGGCCCCAGGTGGATTCCGGCGACCTGCGTCTCCTGGTCACCTGGGGAAATCAGCGCACCAAGAGATGGCCCACGGTGCCGACCCTGAAAGAGCTTGGGTATGGCATTGTCTCCAACTCTCCCTTTGGCATCGCTGGCCCCAAGGGCTTGGACTCCAAGACGGTCAAGATTCTCCACGATGCCTTCAAGAAGGGGATGGAAGAGCCGGCGTACCTGAAAGTGCTGGAGAAATTCGACATGGAGCCTTTTTACAAGAATACAGAAGATTACGTAAAATATGTTAAGGAATTGGTTGAAGAAGAAAAAGAAAACGTAGAGAAGCTGGGGTTGAAGAAAAAGTGATTCCCTTCTGGACGGAAGCGCGGTGAAAAAGAAAGATATCCTGAGTTCTCTTTTCTGGTTGGCCATGGGATTCGGAGTCTGCTACGGCGGGTACGACCTGGAGCTGGGAACGCTCCGTGATCCCGGCTCCGGGTTCATGTTCTTCTGGGTGGGGGTCATCATGGTCGGGCTTTCCCTGGCTGTGCTGGTGAAGGCCGTCCGGATGAAGCCGGATCAGAAAGGGGTCGGCCTCCTGCGGGGGGAAGTCCGGTGGGCCAAGATCCTTTCCGTCCTGGCCGTGCTGGTCCTCTACGCCTACGTGTTTCCCCATCTCGGGTTTATCATTAGCACGGTTCTTTTGCTCCTCTTTCTCTTTAAAGCCGTGGAGCCCCAGAAATGGTCCTGGGCCGTTCTGGGCGCGGTCATCAGCACGTTGACCGCCTATGGAGTCTTCCAGCTCTGGCTGGGGACCCAGCTTCCCAGGGGATTCCTGGGATAGGAGATACATGGAACTCCTGAACTACCTGGGAATCGGCTTCTCCGTGGCTCTCCAGCCGGTGAACCTGTTTTACTGCTTCGTCGGGGTCTTTATCGGCACGCTGATCGGCGTCCTGCCGGGAATCGGGCCCGTGGGGGCCATGTCTCTGCTCCTCCCCACGACCTTCAAGGCTACTCCGGAAGCGGCCATCATCATGCTGGCGGGGATTTATTACGGGGCCATGTACGGGGGTTCCACGACCTCGATCCTGGTCAACATTCCCGGAGAGGCGGCCTCGGTCGTGACCTGCCTGGACGGCTACCAGATGGCCCGACAGGGGCGGGCGGGTCCGGCTCTGGGCATCGCTGCCTTCGGCTCCTTCATCGCCGGAACCCTTTCCATTCTGGGCTTGATGCTGCTGGCGCCCCCTCTTTCCCGGATCGCCATTCAATTCGGGCCACCGGAGTATTTCACTCTGATGGTCCTGGGTCTGACCATCCTGATTTATCTGGCTCACGGGTCCATGCCCAAAGCCCTGATCATGGCCGGCCTTGGGGATCGTCCTGGGGCTGATCGGCCTGGATTCCATCAACGCCCGGCCCCGCTTTACCTTCGACCGGCTGGAATTGATAGACGGGGTCGGGCTGGTCCCGATTGTGATGGGGCTCTTCGGCATTTCCGAGGTTCTGCTGAACCTCGAGCAGGTCATCCGCAGGGATATCTTCGAGACGAAGATCAAGGGACTTTTCCCCTCGGTCAAAGACTGGCGGGAATCCCTGGGCGCCATGACCCGGGGATCCCTTCTGGGTTTCTTCCTCGGAATTCTCCCCGGCGGGGGAGCGGTCATATCTTCTTTTATCTCCTACGCGATTGAGAAAAGAGTATCCAAGCACCCGGAACAATTCGGCAAAGGAGCCATCGAAGGCGTGGCCGGCCCGGAGGCGGCGAACAACGCCGCCACCGGCGGAGCCTTCATTCCGCTCCTGACCCTGGGCATTCCCCCCAACGTGGTCATGGCCATGCTCCTGGGGGCCTTCATGATCCATGGAGTTCAACCCGGGCCTCTGATGATGAAACAGAACCCGGGGCTTTTCTGGGGGGTCATTGCCAGCATGTACATCGGGAACTTCATGCTCCTGGTGCTCAACCTGCCGCTCATCGGAATGTGGGTCCAGGTGCTGAAAGTCCCCTACAAAATCCTTTTCCCCCTGATCCTCCTCTTCTGCCTGATCGGAGTCTACAGCGTGAGCAATACGGTCTTTGATATTTACATCATGATCCTCTTCGGGATCGTGGGTTACCTGATGAAGAAATTCGAATACGAGGGGGCGCCCCTGGTCCTGGCCTTCGTCCTCGGGCCGCTGATGGAGAACAACCTGCGCAAGTCCCTGATCATGTCCCAGGGGGATTTTTCCATCTTCTTCACCCGGCCGCTCGCCGCGGCCTCCCTGATCGTCGCCCTTTTTCTCCTCGTTTCCCCCTTCATCCCCTATCTGCGAAAAAAGCGGGAAGAAATCCCCAAGGAAGAAATTACGTAACGCCCGGTGGTTCAGAATTCTGCAGTCCCTTCTCCCCAGCGCTTTTTCGCGAGGGTCCCGGATCTCCCAGTTTTCCTTATTGACAACCTTCGGGTGATCATAAATCATGGAGTTATCCCAGACCTCGTTCTGTCGCACGGGAATCCACCCCTGAAGGAGGAATAACGGCATGGCCAAGAAAGAAGATCTCCGGACAAGATTGCGGATTTCGGGAAAACAGCTGGACGCGATCAACGACCTGCTGTTAGACCCCAAAAGCCGGGTGGTGAAAGATTTTCTGGCCGTGGTGGCCAAGTATGGAACCCCCGAGGAGATCAATGCCCGGGCGGCGGAAGCGGGAAAGCTGGAAAATCTCATGGCCCGGCTGGAGAAGGAGAAATCTCCCTACCTGGCCGATGTGAAATGGCTGATCGCGCAGAGGGACGCAAAGGCTTTTGTCTCCGTGGCCGAATACCGGAAATCGGTTCTCGGGGACCGAGCCTCCCAGGTCCGGTTCAAAGAAAAATTCGCGGTCACCCTGGAAATCAGCGCGGCCCAGTATTTCCCCTGGGTGATCGAGGAGGCCAAGCAGGCCATCGCCAAAAGAGAGCTCATGCCCGGACGGTTCATCCGGGTGCGCAAGATGAAAGAACAGGAGGGGGACAACGGCGACATCCTGGCCTTTGCCGCGGCCATGCAGGTCATGGGGGCGAGTTTCGTCGAAACGCTGGACACCAAGGGAACGGACGGCTCCAACGTTCACCTGGGCGGCCCGGAGACCATCACCGGGTATTTCGGGGGGATCGGACAGCCCAACGAATATGCCCTGAAATGGGTGGATGAATTCCTCTACTACTACACGAACTACGGAATCCGGCAGGTCTTGAACATCAACCCGGGAACCGTTTTTCTGGGATACATGCTCCGGAAACTGGGGATCCAGAACGAATTCAAGATTTCGGTGTTCATGGGCAACGACAACCCCTATGCCGCTCTCTGGACGCTGATCGGCGGCAAGCTGTTTTCCGCCAAAGACGGCTCCTGCCCGCTGATCGGGTTCAACCTCAGCAACTCGGTCGACAACCAGACCATCGAAATCATCGCCGAAGTCCGCAAGAAGCTGGGCTTCGAGGACATCGTGCGGATCGAGCACCACATCACCGAGACCTGGAAGAGCATCGTCCGCCAGCCCTACAACCGGAGGGAGGAACTGGTCCGGCTGGCCGACCACGTGGCCAACATCGCCGCCAAGCACGAGGGAAGCGAGATCGAAACCGAAAAGGGGCGGCCCCATCCTTCCGACATCTTCGACTATTTCCGGGAGAAGAAGGAAATCGAAGCCTCCGGGGAGATGCCCGCTTTACTCCAGAACTACCTGGACAAGCATGATTCCGTGAACCTGACCGCACGCGCGCTGACCGAAAACGGCCTAAGCTTCAAAGCGGCGCCGAAGTTACACCACCGGAAATAATATCTCTCGCAGAGGCCGCAGAGCCCGCGGAGAAAAATAATCATGACCTGGCAGAGCCGGAGGTATGAAAAACAGTCAACCGCTCAAAGCGGATTGAAATGGGCACCACACCGAAAGGTGCCTTCGGTCGGATGCCAGGCCCAGGGGCAAGGAGCTTCTGCGCAAAAACCATGAGGCGGCTTCCATTTCATGGACCGGGCGGGCCAACTCGTTCCAACTCCCCGATGAAGGGGTTCTCTCCTTGTGGGGGCGATCACGCGAAGCGCGTGACGGTCGCCCGATCGGCCCGCCGCATCCTGCGGAAGCCGGTCGAATCCTCCAAGGAGAGGGCCAGCCCGGCCGATGCTTTTTGCACAGAAGCTCCTTGCCCCCGGGCCACAACCCAAGCATCCCGGAAATGTCAAACTCTAATAGTCCGCCGGCAGGCCGGGGATTTGGCTTAAGGAAATTAAAAGAAAATGGTTCGGAGAAGAAGGACGGGGCTGGCTTGATGGGGGGGATGGGTCAGATATTCAGTTTCATTCCATCGACGGCCAGGAGGATCTCCCCGGAGAACTCCTGTCCGCATTCTTTCCGGATGTCGTGCCCCTCGAAGACCGGGTAGAAGTGGGTGAGGAGGAGTTTTTTGGCTCCCGCCTCGCGGGCGATTCGGCCGGCCAGGGTGGGGGTGAGGTGCCCCTCTTTTTTCCTTTCATCGGGGAAGGAGCACTCCAGGACCAGGAGATCCGCTTCTTTCCCCAGGGTGACGATATCCCCGCAATAATCCGTATCCCCGGAATAGACCACCGACCGGCCTTCGGCATTCACCCGGAAGCCGATGCTGCTCTCGGAATGCAGCATCGGCCGGGTCTGGACCGAAAAATCCTGAAAGTCGATCTCTGCATTCCCGGCCTCATGGAAGGAGAGGGGATAGGTGTGAGCTTCGATCCAGTGACCGAAGATTCCCCGCATCTTTTCGAAGAAACTCTTTAGCCCGACGGGCCCGATGATATGGAGGGGGTCGGAGCGGGTGAAATCCACGGTGTAGTTCATGGCGAAGAGGAGGGGAATCAGGTCGATGACATGGTCGGGGTGGAAGTGGGTGAAGCAGTGAAAATCCACCTTCCGGAAGTCCAGGCCCAGCCGGGGCATCTGGCGCAGGCTGCCCCCGCCGCCGTCAAACAAGATCAGGTGCGGTCCGAAGGAAAGGGCCAGGCCCGAAGGACCACGGTCCACGGTTGGAATGCAGGTGCCAGAGCCGAGAACAAAAAGTTCCATTTGAAGTGCCTAGAGTTCAGAGTGCAAATAGAGTGCCTAAAAGCTCAAGACGAGTCGTCTCCAGAAGACCTTACAAAGTACAGATCAACGTGAATGATCGACATTAGAATATTTGCCAAAAAGCAATGAGGTATTTCTAAGATCTGGAATCTTCTACTGACCTTCGAACTCGTTAAATTTTGTAATTTTTTTCATGGACTTTATCCGATACTTCAGGCACTTGCTAGGCACTTTCGAATACATCTTGTCAGGCCATCTCTTAGGTGGCTTTTTGGAGAAGATACCCCTCGATGAAAGCGTCCAGGTCCCCGTCCAGCACCGCGTCCACGTTGCCCATCTCGAAATTGGTGCGGTGATCCTTGACCAGGCGGTAGGGTTGGAGGACATAGGAGCGAATCTGGCTTCCCCAGGCGATGTCCTTTTTGGTGCTGTGGAGGGCCTCGGCCTTCTCTTCCTGCTCCCTCAGCTTCAGCTCATAGAGGCGGGCTTTCAACACCTTCAGGGCCATGGCCCGGTTCTTGTGCTGGGACCGCTCGTTCTGGCATTGGACCACAATCCCCGTGGGGAGGTGGGTGAAGCGCACCGCCGACTCGGTCTTGTTCACATGCTGCCCGCCGGCTCCGCTCGAGCGAAAGGTGTCGACCCGGAGGTCTTCGTCCTTGATGTCAATCACGATATCTTCGTTGATTTCCGGATAGACAAAAACCGAGGCGAAGGAGGTATGGCGCCGCTTGCCGGCGTCGAAGGGAGAGATGCGGACCAACCGGTGAATTCCCACCTCGGCCTTGAGGTAGCCGTAAGCATACTCTCCCGTGACTTCAAAGGTGGCGCTCTTGATCCCGGCCTCCTCGCCCACGAGGGTGTCGATGACTTCGGCCCGGAATCCCTTCCGCTCCGTCCACCGCAGGTACATCCTCAGGAGCATGCTGGCCCAGTCCTGGGCCTCGGTTCCCCCGGCCCCGGAATGGATGGAGACGATGGCGTTGTTCCGGTCGCTCTCCCCTCCCAGCATGCGTTTGAACTCCGCCGACTGGAGGTCTTTCTCCACCTGGGACACCTTGGCCGAAACTTCCTTCAGGGTCTCCTCGTCGTTCTCTTCCTTGGCCAGTTCGAAATACCCCTTGGCCTCCTCCATCTCGGCCTTCAGCTTCTCCCAGAGTTCCACTCCGGCCCGCAGCGCGGTCCTCTCCTTGAGGATCTTCTGCGCGGCTTCGTTGTCGTTCCAGAAGTTGGGCTTGAGGGTTTCCTGCTCGATCTCGGCGAGGCGGGCGATCTTGGCGTCTAAGTCAAAGATGACCTCGGAGGGCCTGTACCTTCTCTTCCAGGAGAGGAATCTTACTCTCGACTTCGTTCCACACGGTCTTCCCTTCTAAATCGGACCCAGAGCAGAAAAATCGTCGTGAACCCCATGCAGAGGTAGCTGAAGAGGTCCCCGAACTGAGTGTAAAAGCTCCACGTCTTCTTGATATATAGAATACCGAAAAGAATCGACTTTGTAAAGATCTCCGAGGCCTGGAGAATCTGTCCGCTGGGGTGAATGAACCCCGAAATTCCGGTGTTGGCGGCCCGGGCGATGGGGACACGGTTTTCTACGGCCCGCAGGGCGGCCATGGAGATGTGTTGATAGGGGGCCGCCGTGCGCCCGAACCAGGCGTCGTTGGTGATGTTGACCAGGAACCGGGCTCCCCGGTCCACGAACTGGCGGGTCAGGTCGGGGAAGATGACCTCGTAGCAGATGAGAATCCCGAACTTCCCCTGGGGAACAGCGAGATTCCGAACTTCTTCACCGGGCTGAAAATCCCCCATGGCGCCGATGATGTCCCGGGTAAATCCCAGGATACCCGAGAGCGGGGCATATTCGCCGAAAGGAACGAGGTGGATCTTGTCGTACCGGCCGGCCTCTTTACCCTCCGGGGAGATGAGGAAGGCACTGTTGTAATAACGGGTTTCCCTGCCCTTTCGGTCGTAGGCAGGAGAGCCGAAAAGGAGATGGGTTCGCATGGCCCGGCTCAGCTCCAGGATTCGGGACTGGTGGGGAAGGGAATCCTGGAAAAAGAAAGGGGTTGCCGTCTCGGGCCAGATGACCAGGTTGGGGAAAAGGTGCCGGGTCCTGAGGGTGAGGTCCGCGTAGCTCCTCATGGTCTCTTCCTGAAATTTCGGCTCCCACTTTACATCCTGGGGGATGTTTCCCTGGATGAGGGAAATGCGGACCGGAGTCCCTTCCTTGCTCTGCGGACTGATCCCGGCAAGCCGCCAGTATCCGTAACCCGCGGATGCGGCCAGAAGAAGGCCGGCGGCCAGAATTTCTTTCTGGACCGGCTTCCAATTCCGGTCGATGAAGGCTTCTAAGAAGCGGTAAACCGCAGCGTTGACCAGGACGATCAGGAAGGATACCCCATACACTCCGGTGATGTCGGCGATTTGAACCAGGGGAAGGGTGAGATATTGGGAATATCCCAGAAGCTCCCAGGGAAACCCGGAGAACAGAAAGCCCCGGATGTATTCCAGGGAGACCCAGAGGGGGGGAGCGAGAAGAGTTTCCGGGATCTCCATCCTGGCCTGAGCCCAGCGAAGAACAAAGGCGAAGGCCGAGAAATAGAGCGCCAGATAGGCGGTCAAAAGGAGGAGTAAAAAAACGCTGACCGCTCCGGGCAGGTGGCCGTACTGGTTGAGCACGTTGTAGATCCAGGGGAGGAGTCCGGTGAAAAAGGAAAACCCGGCCACCAAGCCCAGCAGGGCCGCCTGGGCAGGCGACTTTCCGCGAAGGGACCAAAAGAAGGGGACGAGGGCCGCCCAGGCGACGATCTCCACATTGAACTTGGGGAAGGCCAGGATCAGGAAAAAACCGGACAGGGCGGCCAGGCAAAAGTCGAGAAGCCTCATAATGGGGAAAGTCACCCTCCGATCTTGACCATGGGGAGATGGCACCTCTTCATTACGCCCCCGATAGGGCCATGATGGAGGGGCTTGGTCAGGAGGGCTTCATCCATTTTCTTCTCCAGTTCATCATCCCTGGCGCCGGAGCGGAGAAGGGGTTTCAAATCGGTCAGCTCTTCGGAGAAGAGGCAGGTTTTCAGCTTCCCGTCGGCCGTGAGGCGGAGACGGTTACAGGACCCGCAGAAGTGATCGCTCACCGGGCTGATAAAACCGATCTGACCCGCGGCCCCGGGGAATCGGAATAGACGGGCGGGCCCTCCGTGCCCGTTGTCCCCCTCGGCCAGCGGAACCAGGGGAGAGAGCCTTTCGATCCGCTCCCGGATCTGGGCGCACGGGATGCAATGCTCGGGTTTCCACTCGCTCAAAGAGCCGATGGGCATGAATTCGATGAAGCGGACCTGGAAGGCCTCCTTCAGGGTGAGACGGGCGAAGTCTTCGATCTCCCCGTCGTTGAACCCGGCGATGGCCACCACGTTGATCTTGATGGGATAAATCCCCTCGCGGCGGGCCGCCTCGATCCCTTCCCACACCTGATTCAGATCTCCCCCACGGGTGATCTCCCGGTATTTTGCAGGGTCGAGGGAATCCATGCTGATGTTCAAGCGCTTCAACCCCGCCCGGCGGAGATCCCGGGCGAATTCCCGGAGAAGAATGGCGTTGGTGGTCATGGACAGGTCGTTAACTCCGGGGAGCCCGGAGAGCTTTTCCACCAGATAGACCACGCCCTTGCGCACCAGTGGTTCTCCCCCGGTGATCCGGATCTTGTTGATCCCCCGCTTCACCGCCAGCGCCGCCAGGCGCAGAATCTCCTCATAGGAAAGAATTTCCGAATGACCGAACTGGGAAACCCCCTCTTTGGGCATGCAGTACTGACAGCGGAGGTTGCAGCGGTCGGTAACGGATATGCGCAGATAGTTGATGCGCCGGTTGTGGGTATCGATCAGACCATTCATACAGATGTTTATTATAGCTTTTCCCCTTGGGCAGGGAAAGGAAAATCCTTCTACCCAATTCGGAATTCGGATTTGATTCCTCTGAGAATAATCTACCGAATTCGAACTGCATTCCGCATTCCGCATTAATCCGCATTTTAGTTGCCCGCCCAATCCAGAAAATAGGCCGGAGAATCCCGTTGATTTTCGTATGGGGATGGGCTAGAAGATAGAAAAAATGTTGCCCATCTTCATGGGATTTTCCGGTGGAAGAGGGGACCGGAGAAAGGGCGAGCGCTTGGAGATCGTGACCATCGATGGCCCGGCTGGAGCGGGAAAAAGCACGGTGAGCAAGATGCTGGCCCGCCGCCTGAACTATATTTACCTGGATACAGGAGCCATGTACCGGGCGGTGGCCCTGCGGGCGCAGAGGGAAGGGATCGACCCGAAAGATGAGCCGGCCCTGGAGCGGCTCTGCGCGAATCTGGAGATTTCCTTCCAGGAGACCGGCGAAGGGCAACGCCTGATTTGCCAGGGCGAGGATGTCACCGAAAGGATCCGCGAGCCCGAAATCGGCTGGATGGCATCGGTCGTTTCCATGATGCGGCCCGTCCGGGAGGCCATGGGCGCCCTGCAGCGAAAGATGGGCTCTCGGGGCGGCGTCGTGGCGGAGGGCCGGGACATGGGAACCGTTGTCTTTCCCGGGGCAAGGTTCAAATTCTTTCTGGTCGCGGACCCGCGGGAACGATCCCTCCGAAGGTACCGGGAACTGAAGGCCAAGGGACGGGAAATTAAGCTGGAGGAGGTTGAGAGAGAGGTAAGGGAAAGGGACGCCCAGGATTCTTCCCGGGAATTAGCCCCTCTCAGACCGGCAGAAGATGCCCACCTCATCGATTCCACCGGACTGACCCCCGAAGAAGTCGTCGCCCGGATGCTGGCCATCATCCCAAAAAACTGAAAATTTGCGGGTCGTTTCCTTGCCCGTGCATTTGAACCGACCCTATTTTTTGAGGTGTTGATTTACCTGACGCCTGCTCTTTACACCCGCACGATTTATTGGTTGTGGTTTTTTTTCGATATGATATAATTCATTTTTTGGAGACCGGAACAACGTCTGGGGGGTAATGGAATGTCTGAGGAAAAGGTGGAAGTATTAGCCGAAAAAGCGGAGGATGGGCCTCCGGCCGATGCCGTTGAAGAGCCTGTGGAAACCAAAGGAAAATCCGAGGAAGGAGAGAGCTTCCAGGAACTTTACGAGGAGAGCCTGCACGAAGTTGCCGAAGGGGAAGTAGTCCACGGCCGGATCATTCACGTGGGTCCGGAATTCGTGACCGTGGACGTGGGCTTCAAATCGGAAGGACAGGTTCCCCTGAGGGAATTCACCCAGAAGGACGGCACCCTGTCCGTGAACGTGGGGGACGAGATTTACGTCTTTGTGGAGCGCAAGGAGTCGGAAACCGGGCTGGTCAACCTCTCCAAAGAAAAAGCGGACAAATTCAAGTTCTGGGAAGAGATCAGCCGGGCCTGGAATGAAGACCAGGTGATCGAGGGCAAGATCACCGCCCGCATCAAGGGAGGGCTCGCGGTGGACATCGGGGTCCTGGCCTTCCTGCCCGGCTCCCAGGTGGACATCCGGCCGATTCGCAACCTGGAAAAACTGATCGGCACCACCTGCAAATTTAAGATCATCAAGCTCAACCGTCGACGGGGGAACGTGGTCCTCTCCCGCCGGATTCTTCTGGAGAAAGAACGGGAGGCCCTGCGGGGCAAGACCCTGGAGCATCTGGAAGAGGGAAAGATCGTCGAAGGCGTGGTCAAGAACATCACCGACTACGGGGCCTTCGTCGACCTGGGCGGGATCGACGGCCTCATGCATATTACCGACATGTCCTGGGGACGGATCAATCATCCCTCGGACATCATTAAGGTCGGGCAGACGATCAAAGTCAAAGTCCTCCAGTTTGACCGGGAGAATCAGCGGTTATCTCTCGGACTCAAGCAGACCATCCCGGATCCCTGGGAACATGTGGGTGAGAAATTCCCCCAGGGAAGCCGGGTCAAGGGAAAAGTGACTTCCATCACCGATTACGGGGCCTTTGTCCAACTCCTGGACGGGGTGGAAGGACTGGTCCATGTCTCCGAGATGGCCTGGACCAAGAGGGTCCGCCATCCCTCGAAGATTCTTTCCGTGGGGGATGAAGTGGAGGTCATGGTCCTGGATGTGGACCCCAACCAGAAGCGGATCTCTCTGGGACTGAAGCAGACCAGCCCCAACCCCTGGGACACCATCGCGGAACGCTATCCGGTGGGCACGAAGATCCAGGGGCGAATCAAGAACATCACCGACTTCGGGATCTTCATCGGGATCGATGAGGGGATCGACGGGCTGGTCCACATTTCGGACATTTCCTGGACGGAGCGCCTCAAGCATCCCTCGGAGATGTTTAAGAAGGGGCAGGAAGTTCAGGCCATCGTCCTGAATATCGACAAGGAGAACCAACGTTTTTCCCTGGGCATCAAGCAGATCCAGAAGAACCCCTGGGACGAAATTCATCACCGGTACCGGGTGGGACAGCTGGTCAAAGGCAAGGTCACCAACGTGACCAAATTCGGGGCCTTCGTGGAACTGGAGCCGGGGATTGAAGGGCTGGTGCACATCTCCGAGATCAGTCACCAGCGGGTGGAAAAAGCCGAAGAAGCGGTCAAGACCGGGGACGAAATCCAGGCCGTGGTCATCAACGTGGATCCCAAGAAGCATAAGATCGGCCTCAGCATCAAGGATGTGGACCGGTACCAGGCCCATCAAGCCCGCAAAGAAGCCCAGCCGGCCTACGAGGATGACACCTCCGACTTCGGCAGGATGCTGAAGGAAGGCCTGGAGAAAAGGGCCCGGGAAGCCAACAGCGGCCAGGAATCCTGAATCGCGGATGAGAAAGCACCCCATACTGCTCGGACTGGTCGTATTCGGGGTCCTGCTCGGCCTCTTCCTTGTCAGCCTCTACGCTCTTTCCTATCTCTCCAACCGGGAAGAAAGCCTCTGGGGCGGGGAAAAGATCGCCATCATTGAAGTCCGGGGAGTCATCCTCGACCCCCAGCCCGTCGTTGAAAAGCTGGTCAAACTCCGGAAAAACGAAAAAGTAAAGGCCATCGTGCTGCGGATCGACTCCCCCGGCGGGGGAGTGGGTCCGGCCCAGGAGATCTTCGCCGAGGTGAAGAAAGCCCAGAAGGAGAAGAAGGTCCTGGTATCCATGGGCTCCGTCGCCGCTTCGGGGGGGTATTACATCGCCTGCGCGGCGGACAAAATCCTGGCCAACCCGGGCTCCATCACCGGGTCCATCGGAGTCATCGTGGAGAGCCTGAATGTGGAAGAACTCCTGCGCAAGCTGGGGCTGCGCTCCATGGTGGTGAAGAGCGGCAAGCACAAGGATCTGGGCTCCCCCCTGCGGCCGATGAGCGAGGAAGAGAAGAAGCTTCTCCAGGGCGTGCTCGACAGCGTTCACGAGCAGTTCATCCGGGCCGTGGCCGAGGGCCGGAAACTTCCCGTGGAAAAAGTCAGGGAGCTGGCCGACGGCCGGATCTTCTCCGGGGAACAGGCCCGGGAGCTGGGGCTCGTGGATGAGCTGGGAAACCTGGAAGACACCCTGGCCCTGGCGGCCACGCTGGCCGGGATCCGGGGAGAGCCGGAAATCATGTACCCGGAGAAGAAGAGATTTTCCCTGTTTGACCTCCTGCTCCAGGAGTCCATCAGCAAGATCGTGGAGAGTTTGAGAGAGAGCGCACCCCCCCTGAATTTTCTGTATTCCTGGCCCCAGAGCTGAACCTCTCCATGCCTCGCTTCGCCTCCCTGGATGTAGGCTCCAACACCGTGCGGCTCCTCATCGCCGAGCCCCACCCCGATCTGACCATCCGGACTCTTCGCCGGGAACGAATCATCACCCGCCTGGGGGGAGATTTCTCCGCCGCCCGGGGACTCGATGAAGCTTCGATGGAAAGAACGATCGAGGCCCTCCGGTTTTTCGGGGAACTCCTGAGGCGGGAAAAGGTTGAAAAGGTCTTTGCCGCGGGGACCGGAGTCTTGCGGGAGGCCCGGAATGGCCTGGCCTTCCTGGAAAGGGTCCGGGAAAGAACCGGCCTCTGTCTTCGCCTCCTCACAGGAGAGGAAGAAGCCCTTCTGATGCTCCGCGGGGTCCTGAGTTCCCTCCGGGACCCGGATGCCCCGCATTTGGTGACCGATGTGGGCGGGTGGTCCACGGAGGTTCTCTGGGTGGAAAAAGGAGAAATGATCCGAACGGCCAGCCTGGGGTTGGGCGCCGTTGCCCTGAGCGAAAAATTTATGGACCATGACCCCCCGGCCATTTCCGAGCTCGAAGCCCTGAATGAATATATCCGCTCCCCCCTGCGGGAGCTCCGCCGGCGATGGGAAAAAGAGGGCGGGCGGGTTGAAGACCTGGACCCCCGACTCGTGGGTACCGCCGGGACCGCCACCACCCTGGCGGCCATCGACCTGAGCCCTTTCCGCCTATGACCCGCAAAAAGTCAACGGCCATCGGATTTCCCGTCTCGGGCTGGAGGAAATCAGCCGCCGTCTTCAGTCGCTGCCGCTGGATGAGCGAAGGAAGATCATCGGTCTGGAAAAGGGAAGGGAGGATTTGATCGTGGCCGGCTCGGCCATCCTCCTGAACCTCCTGGAGATTTTTGAACGATCTGCCCTGGAGGTGATCGACTCGGGGCTGCTGGAAGGAATTCTGCTGGAAGGAATTGAAAAAAGCATAGAGCATAGATGCGGAGGGCAGAGAGCAAAGGACATAGAGTAACGAAGGGAGAGAAAATTGAGTGCAGCGCATGGAGGTTTTTTTCTTTACCTCTCTGCTCTTTGCTCTCCGCTCTCCGCTTTTTATCGTCCTTGACATCCGGGAAGGCGCATAATAGATTTATTTATAATCTTTTTGCAGGAGCCCGCCATGATTCCCGAAAAACTGACCGAAAGCCTCACCTTTGACGATGTACTTCTGCTTCCGGCCGAATCCTCCATCCTGCCCCGGGATGTGGATGTCTCCACCCAGCTCACCCGGGCCATCCGCCTGAATATTCCCCTCCTGAGCGCGGCCATGGACACGGTGACCGAGGCGCAGATGGCCATTGCCATGGCCCGGGAAGGGGGGATCGGGATCATCCACCGCAACATGCCGGTGGCGGCCCAGGCCGCCGAAGTGGACAAGGTCAAGAAGTCGGAGAGCGGGATGATCGTCGACCCCATCACCATGGACCCGGACCAGAGGATCTACGAGGCGCTGGAGATCATGAAGAAGTACCGCATCTCCGGGGTGCCGGTGACCCGCAGGGGAAAGCTGGTGGGAATCCTGACCAACCGGGACCTCCGTTTCGAAACCCAGCTCGACCAGCCCATCTCCGCGGTCATGACCAAGGAGAAACTGGTCACCGCTCATCCCGGAATCACCCTGGAAGAGTCCAAGCGGCTGCTCCACAAGAACCGGATCGAGAAGCTTCTGGTGGTGGATGAACAGAATAACCTCAAGGGACTCATTACCATCAAGGACATCGAGAAGACGATCAAATATCCCAATTCCTGCAAGGACCAGCTGGGCCGGTTGCGGGTGGGAGCGGCGGTGGGACCGGGGGCCGACCGGGAGGCGAGGGTGGAGGCCCTGCTCAAGGCCGGGGCGGACGTGATCGTGGTGGATACGGCCCACGGCCATTCCCGCAATGTCATGGAAGCCGTCCGGGAGACCAGGAAGGCTTTTCCCGACTCCCAGCTCATGTGCCGGGAATGTGGCCACGGCCGAGGGAACGGAGGCCCTGATCCGGGCCGGAGTGGATGCGGTCAAGATCGGCGTGGGGCCGGGGTCCATCTGCACGACCCGGGTCGTGGCCGGAGTGGGCGTTCCCCAGATCACGGCCATCCTGGAGAGCGCCCGGGTGGCCCAGAAAAACGGAATTCCCCTCATCGCCGACGGGGGAGTCAAATTTTCCGGGGACATCACCAAGGCGCTGGCCGCCGGGGCCGACGCGGTCATGATCGGGAGCCTCTTTGCCGGCACCGACGAGAGCCCGGGGGAGATGGTGCTCTACCAGGGACGGAGCTACAAGATGTACCGGGGCATGGGCTCCATCGAGGCCATGAAGAGCGGGAGCAAGGACCGGTACGGACAGGATGACGTGGAGTCGGAGATGAAGCTCGTTCCGGAGGGGATCGAGGGGCGAGTCCCCTACAAAGGCCCGATTTCCTCCAGTGTCTACCAGCTCCTCGGGGGGCTTCGTTCCGGGATGGGGTATGTGGGCTGCCGCACCCTGAAGGAATTGAAGGAAAAGAGCCGGTTCACCAAGATCACCTCCGCCGGCCTGCGGGAGAGCCACGTTCACGACGTCATCATCACCAAAGAGGCTCCCAACTACAGCCCGGGCGAGTTGAATTCCTGGAAGGAGTCTTGAAATTGACGCGGGTGAAGGATTTTCAGGGGCGGATCCTCATCCTGGATTATGGGTCCCAGTACACCCAGCTGATCGCCCGGCGGGTGCGCGAAGCCCAGGTGTACTGCGAAATCCACCCCTTTCATATGAGCCTGGAAGCCATCCGGGCTTTTCAGGCCAAGGGCATCATCCTCTCCGGCGGGCCGTCCAGCGTGTACGAAAAAGATGCGCCGCTGAACCCTGCGGACCTCTTTCGCCTGGGGATCCCCACCCTGGGGATCTGTTACGGCATGCAGCTCATGACCCACGTCCTGGGGGGGAAAGTCGCCGGTTCCACCAAACGGGAATACGGGCGGAGCGAACTCTTCATCGATGATGAACGGGACCTCTTCGCCGGCTTGGATGGCGGAAAAGCCATTCAGGTCTGGATGAGCCACGGGGACCGGATCGAAGTCGCCCCCGAGGGATTCCAGGTGATCGCCCATTCCCCCAATTCCCCCGTGGCGGCCATCCGCCACCAGGATCTTAGGGCCTACGGCGTGCAATTCCATCCCGAAGTGGTCCATACCCCCCGGGGAAAGGAGATCCTTCACAATTTTCTCTTCCGCATCTGCCAGTGCCCTCCGGATTGGACCATGGAATCTTTCGTGATCAAGACCGTCCAGTTCCTGAAGGAGGAGATCGGGAAAGAGAAGGTGATCTGCGGCCTGAGCGGAGGGGTGGACTCATCGGTCGTGGCGGTTCTCCTCCATAAAGCGGTGGGAAGCCAGCTGACCAGCATTTTTGTGGACAACGGCCTGCTGCGCAAGGATGAAGCGAGAAAAGTGAAGGAGCTCTTCGGCTTCAACCTGGGCTTGAACCTGCGGGTGGTGGACGCCAGCGACCTGTTCCTGGACCAGCTCGCCGGCGTGGTGGACCCGGAACAAAAGCGGAAGATCATCGGCAACGAGTTCATTTACCTCTTCGAGAAAGAGGCCCAGAAGACCGGAGGGGCCACGTACCTGGCCCAGGGGACCCTCTATCCCGATGTGATCGAGTCCGTCTCCTTCAAAGGGCCTTCGGCCAAGATCAAGAGCCATCACAACGTGGGCGGCCTGCCGGAACGGATGCATCTCAAGCTCATCGAACCGCTGAAAGAACTCTTCAAGGATGAAGTGCGGGCCGTGGGGCGGGAACTGGGACTGCCCCCGGAGCTCATCGAACGTCATCCCTTCCCGGGTCCCGGTCTGGCAGTGCGGACCCTGGGGACGGTGAACCGGGAAGACCTGGTCCTGCTGCGGGAAGCCGACGCCATCGTGGAGGAAGAAATGCGCCGCTCCGGGTGGTACCCCCGGGTCTGGCAGGCCTTCGCCGTCCTCCTCCCGGTATACACCGTCGGGGTCATGGGAGACGAACGGACCTATGAACGGGTGGCGGTGGTGAGAGTGGTCCAGAGCATGGACGGGATGACCGCCGATTGGGTTGCTCTGCCCCCCGAGGTCCTGGGGACCATATCCAACCGCATCATCAACGAGGTCCGGGGAATCAACCGGGTGGTCTACGACATCTCCTCCAAGCCGCCCAGCACGATTGAGTGGGAGTAAGACAGCCAGGAGCAAAGAGCAGAGAGCAGAGAGTCAAAAGAAAAGGCCAGGATGCACGAGCAAAGGTCTTTCACTCTCCGCTCTTCGCTCTCAGCTCTCTGCTTATTTTAGCCTATGAAACACGCGGAATTCGTCCATCTCCATCTTCATACCCAGTACAGCCTCCTGGACGGGGCCATCCGGCTGGATGAGCTCTTCGAGAAGGCCAAGGAATACCGTATGCCCGCCCTGGCCATCACCGATCACGGGACCATGTTCGGGGCCATCGAATTCTACCAGCAGGCCCTGAAGAACGGCATCAAACCGATCATCGGCTGCGAAGTCTATGTGGCTCCGGGAAGCCGACTGGATAAGACGACCAAAGGCCCCTCCGAGGCCTCCTACCATCTGATCCTCCTGGCCAAGAACCTGACCGGCTACCGCAACCTGATGAAGCTGGTATCCACCGCCTTCTTCGAGGGCTTTTACTACAAGCCCCGGGTGGATAAAGAGCTTCTCCGGCAGCACCACGAGGGGCTTATCGCCCTCAGCGCCTGCCTCCAGGGGGAGGTGCCCTATTTCCTGGCCGGCGGAGACCGGAGAAGGGCCCTCCAGGCCGCCGACGAGCTGAAGTCGATCTTCTCCGACGGCAGGTTTTACCTGGAACTGCAGGAAAACAAGATCCCGGAGCAGAAGAAGGTCAACCAGGGGCTGATGGAGATCGCCAGAGAATTGTCCCTTCCCCTGGTGGCCACCAATGACTGCCACTACCTGAAGAAAGAAGACGCCCGGGCCCACGAGATCCTCCTCTGCATCCAGACGGGCAAGACCCTGAAGGACGCCGACCGGATGAGGTTTTCCACCGATGAATTCTTCTTCCGCTCGGCGGAAGAGATGGAGGACCTCTTCTCCTACTGCCCCGAGGCGGTGAGAAATACGGTGGAAGTGGCCGAACGCTGCAACCTGGAGCTGAAGCTGAGTGAGCTGCAGTTTCCCGAGTTCCAGGTCCCCCCGGGGGAGACCCTGGACAGCTTCCTGGAGAAATCCGCCCACAAAGGCCTGGAAGACCGTCTGGCCGAGCTCAAGGCCTTCGGGCAGTCTCCGCCCCTGGCCATCGATTTTTACCGCCAGCGCCTGCAGAAGGAAGTGGGCATGATCCAGAAGATGGGGTTCTCCGGCTATTTCCTGATCGTCTCCGATTTCATCCGCTACGCCAAATCCCGGGGCATTCCCGTGGGACCGGGAAGGGGTTCCGGAGCCGGCTCCCTGGTGGCCTACTGCCTGGGCATCACCGAGATCGACCCCCTGGTCAACGGACTCCTCTTCGAGCGCTTCCTCAACCCCGAACGGGTCAGCCCTCCGGACATCGACATCGATTTCTGCATAACCGGACGGGAAGAAGTGATCCAATACGTGCGGAACAAGTACGGCCAGGACCATGTGGCCCAGATCATCACCTTCGGGAAGATGCAGGCCCGGGCCGTGATCCGGGACGTGGGGCGGGCGCTGGACATGCCCTACGGGGAGGTGGACCGCATCGCCAAGATGATCCCCAACACCCTGAACATCACCCTGCAGGAAGCTCTCCAGCAGGAACCCCGCCTGAACGAGCTGGCCAGGGGCAACCCGGAGGTAAAGAAGCTTTTAACCCTCGCCCAGTCCCTGGAAGGACTGCCGCGCCATGCTTCCACCCATGCCGCCGGAGTGGTGATCTCCAACCGCCCCCTGGTGGAGGTGGTTCCCCTGTACCGCGGTCAGGGCAATGAAATCATGACCCAGTACGCCATGAAGGATGTGGAGAAGATCGGGCTGATCAAGTTCGATTTTCTGGGGCTGAAGACCCTGACCATGATCGAAGACGTCATCAAACGGGTGGAGGCCTCCCGGGGAGAGAGGCTGGACATGCGCCGCCTATCCCTGACCGACCGGAAGACCTATGACCTTCTGTGCTCGGGCGACACCTCGGGGGTTTTCCAGCTGGAAAGTTCAGGGATGAAAGACCTGGTCATGCGGCTCATGCCGGAACGTTTCGAAGACCTGGTCGCCCTTCTGGCCCTCTACCGTCCGGGGCCGCTGAAGAGCGGAATGGTGGACGACTTCATCAAACGCAAGCAGGGCAAAACCCCCATCTCCTACGAGGTCTCGGAGTTGAAGGAGATCCTGGAGGAGACTTACGGGGTCATCGTCTATCAGGAACAGGTCATGAAGATCGCCACCAAGCTGGCCAGCTTCAGCCTCGCCCAGGCGGATATTTTGCGGCGGGCCATGGGAAAGAAGAATGCCGAAGAGATGGCCATGCAGAAGAAGCATTTTCTGGAGGGGGCGCAGAAGGGCAAGATTGCCGCGAAGAAGGCGGAGAAGCTCTTCGACCTGATGGCCAAGTTCGCGGAGTACGGGTTCAACAAGTCCCACAGCGCAGCCTACGCCCTGGTGGCCTTCCAGACCGCCTACCTCAAGGCCCACTACCCGGTGGAATTCATGGCCGCGCTCCTCTCTTCGGAAATGGGGAATTCGGACAAGATTCTGCGCCACCTGGGGGAATGCCGGGAGAAGAAGATCGAAGTCCTTCCCCCGGACGTGAACGAGAGCCATTCGGATTTCACCGTGGTGGGCGACAAGATCCGGTTCGGCCTGGCGGCGGTGAAGAATGTGGGTCTGGCGGCCATCCAGTCGATCCTCTCCGCCCGGGAGGAGAAGGGGAATTTTACCTCCCTGGCCGATTTTTGCCTGAAGGTGGACCTGCGCAAGGTCAACAAGCGGGTCATCGAGAGCCTGGTCAAATGCGGGGCCTTCGAGAGCCTGGGATTTTCCCGGGCCCAACTCCTGGCGGGGCTGGAGGAAGCGATGGAGTGGGCTCAGAACGTGGAGCGGGAGAAGGCCAACCGCCAGATCACCATGTTCGGGGGGCTCCAGAACGGGGGACGGAAGACGGAACCCCGTCTCCCCGGCGTCCCCGCCTGGCCCGAAAACCAGCGGCTGGCCGCGGAAAAGGAGACCCTGGGTTTCTACCTGACCGGCCATCCCCTGAGCAGCTACGTCCATATCCTGCAGCGGTTCACTTCCACGGACACCCTGCGGGTCCAGGAGGCGGCCGACGGGCAGGAGATCCTCATCGGGGGGGTGGTGAATTCCCTCAAGGAGACCAACACCAAAAAAGGAGACCGGATGGCCTTCGTGACCCTGGAGGATTTGAACGGGGTGGTGGAGGTGATCGTCTTCTCCGACCTGTATAAGAATTCCTCCCTCCTCCTGAAAGGCGAGGATCCGATCTTCATCAAAGGGAGAGTGGATGCCGGGGAGGAGAACGTGAAGATCATCGCCAGCGAGGTCCTTCCCTTTGAGCAGGCCGTGGGCAAGCTGACGACGAGCGTGCACCTCCGACTGCGCTCCGAAGGACTTCGCCGGGAAGACCTGGAGGCCATCCGGGAGATCCTTCAGGACTGCCGGGGAAACTGCCCGGCGGTCCTCCACCTGATCCTTCCCGGGCAGAGGGAAGCGGTCATCGACTTGGGGGATGAATGGAAGCTGAACTCGAACGACCAGCTGGTCTCCCGGGTGCGGGACCTGCTGGGGTACGAGGCGGTGAGTTTTCAGGCCTGAGCGGGGCTTGCGCCCCTTGAGGAGCGCCACGCCTCCGGCGTGACTCGAGGAGCGGCCCTTGGCCTTGAGGATTCGAAAAAAAGAATGGCCCTTTACTACTTGGATTTTGAAAAGCCCATCGCCGAGATCGACAAGAAGATCGCGGAACTGCGGACTTTCTCCTATCAGCCGAAACCCAAGGTGGCGGAGGAGATCGCCGCCCTGGAAAAACAGCGGCAAAAAATCCTCACCAAAGTATACTCCAACCTGACCCGCTGGCAGCGAACGCAGCTTTCCCGGCACTTTAATCGCCCCACTTTTCTGGAATACGTGGAGCGCCTCTTCACCGATTTTGTCGAGTTCCACGGGGACCGGAAATTCGGGGATGATCCGGCCATCGTGGGGGGGGTGGCGAATTTCCAGGGCGCCCCGGTCATAATCGTGGGCCAACAAAAGGGCCGGACGGTCAAAGAGAAGATGTCCCGCAATTTCGGGATGCCCAACCCGGAAGGGTATCGCAAGGCGCTGCGCCTGATGAAAATGGCCGAGCAGTTTGAAAAGCCCCTGATCACCATGATCGACACCCCGGGGGCCTACCCGGGGCAGGGAGCGGAGGAGAGGGGGCAGGCTCTGGCCATCGCCGAGGATCTACAGGCCATGGCCACGCTGCGAACCCCCATCATTTCGGTGGTCATCGGGGAAGGGGGAAGCGGAGGAGCCCTGGCCCTGGGGGTAGGGGACCGGCTGCTCATGCTGGAGAATGCCACTTACTCGGTCATCTCCCCGGAAGGCTGCGCCGCCATCCTGTGGAAAAGCGAGGCCGAGAAGGAGAAAGCGGCTGAGGCGTTGAAGGGAACGGCGGCCGACCTTCTTGACCTGGGGGTCATCGATGAAGTCCTGGCCGAGCCCCTGGGCGGAGCCCACCGGGACGCGGAGGGCATGGCCCGGATCCTTTCCCAGTCCCTGAGCCGCCACCTGAAAGAACTCCAGACCTTCCCCGTCGAAGAACTCCTGAACCGAAGATACGAGAAATATCGCCGCATGGGCCAGGTTTTTGGAGGATAGAGATTCTGCCGTGGGGGAAAAGCCTGTCGATCAACGCGCGGCGTACCGGGAAAGAAAATACCGGAACCTTCTCCTCGACCAGCGCCTGACTTCCTTCCAGGTTCGGGTCAAGGAAACTGACTTGTATCTTCGGGCAACCCGAGATCTCTCCGAAAACGCGCGTCAATCCGTTCTCCTTCATCGTTACCATATCGAGGGCTATATCCTCGGCCACCCTGATTTTCTCCGCTCCCTGACCCCGGTGCCGCCCGATGAATTTGCCCCGCCGATCGTCCGCCGGATGATCCGGGCAGGGCAAACTGCGGGAGTAGGCCCCATGGCCGCAGTGGCCGGCGCCATGGCGGAAGCGGTGGGAGAGGATTTGCTGGAGGAGTCTCCCGAAATCATGGTGGAAAACGGGGGGGATATTTTTCTCGCCTGTTCCCGGGAAACAAGAGTAGGAATTTTTGCCGGAAACTCGCCCCTGAGCCTGCGCGTCGGCCTCGTCGTTCCCGCCGCCGGGCATCCCTGGGGGGTATGCACTTCTTCGGGAACGGTGGGTCCTTCCCTCAGCTTCGGACGGGCCGATGCGGTCTGCATCCTTTCTCCCTCGGCATCCCTGGCCGATGCCGCGGCCACTGCCGTGGGCAACCTGGTTGGCACTCCGGGCGATCTGGAGAAAGGACTGCAGAAGGCAAAGGCCATTGAAGGGGTATCGGGTGCGGTCATCATTCTGGGCGAGAAGCTGGCTGCCTGGGGGGAGATTAAACTGGTGGAAATAAAAAAATAGAAAACTGATTATCCGCAGATTA
>CAWDJO010000034.1:0-60326 GCA_963802665.1 uncultured delta proteobacterium
GTGTACCTATGGGCAGGCAACAAGGAAAGTCACAATTACAGTAACTTATGCAGAATGCCCAAGCGCAAGCACAGGCAATATGGCAGAGAAACCTATGGTAAAGTCGAGAGGTGTAGGTGTACTTTTCTCAATTTAAAGGAAGGCGAATCTCCTCCGAGAATAAAAAAAGTTCTTCCTGCAACTGAGGATTTACCGCTTTGTACAGAGTATGCATATTTCAAACAATAATGTAGAGATGCTTACCGATCGGGTGATACATACAGAGCGGTGTAGCATAGATTGTGGCGTACTGGTGCGTGATTGACCTACCAAGGAGAATACGCTCTATGAAAGTCACCATGTATCGATGGATGATCGCCGTCACAATTTTACTCATTATCTTCGTTGCCGATACTTTGTTAGCGGAGACGGAGACGGCGAATATCATCACCGGGATGAGGGAGGAAGTCCTGGAAAAATGTCAGGGGAAATTCAAGGGCAAGAAACCAAATCCGGAGGAACTGAAAACGGTATTCAATGCACATAGTTTTATCTTGGCAGATATACCACAGAAAATTCCACACTCGAGAAGCACCAGATTGATCCCCGCAGGGCAACCCTTTGCGGAGCCGACTTGAGCTACGCCGACTTGAGCCGGGCCGACTTGAGCGGTGCTAACTTGAGAGGTGCCAACTTGAGAGGGGCCATGCTGAGCAAATTGCGCGATGCCAACTTGATGGGCCAATTTGAGCTATGCCATCTTGATAGGGGCCGACTTGAGCGAGGCCTGGTTGGACCAGGCCAACCTAAGCGGGGCCGACTTGAGCTACGCCGACTTGAGCGAGGCCTGGTTGGATCAGGCCAACTTGAGCGGGGCCAACTTGATAAAGGCCAACTTGAGCGGGGCCAAGCTGCACTTGGCCAAGTTGAGCGGGGCGATTTTTCAGCCGAAAGACTTGCCTGAGGTTGATGGCATTGCAAGCGCGACGGATTTATCGGAGATGCGATTAGCTCGCCTAAAGAATTTAAGGACCCGCAAGCGATGGTTAAGTTGCGCAAGGCATTCAACGAAGCCGGGTATTACCAGCAGGAGCGGGAGGTAACCTGTGCCATCAAGCGCGAGGAGACGCGGCTGATGTTTAATGAAAAGAAATTTTTTTGCTTCTTTGAAGGTGTGTTCCGCTATGTCTTCTTCGATCTTACCTGCCAGTGGGGGATGACGCCTGGCCGTGCATTACTGATTATCATTTTTCCATTAATCCCAATTTTTGCCATTCCCTATGTGATTGCATTGCGCCTGCCAGGTCCAAATGGAATTTGGAAAAGATGGGCCGATGATGCCCGTATTCGTCGACTCGACCTTGGAACTAAAGAACCGACGCGGCAGCATGTGGGATGGCGTAAGGCGGTAGTTTTAGGGGTTTATTTCAGTATTCTCTCCGCGTTCAACATCGGCTGGCGGGAACTCAATGTGGGCAATTGGATTCAACGGCTTCAAGCAAACGAATATACGCTAAAGGCAACGGGCTGGATCAGACCGTTTACTGGTGTGCAATCCCTTATCAGCGCTTATCTGCTTGCGATCTGGGCGCTGACCTATTTCGGTCGGCCGTTTGAGTAGGGAATAACCTTATCGTTATGCTCTGTTTCAATTGAAAATCAATAACCCGTATTGTAGCTTGATCTTCGCTCTTTGTAGGTGGGCGAGGCGAAGGGGAACGTTGTTTCTGAGTGAACTTATGGGTACTTTTGTTTCTCCGAACCTGTAACCTTGCAGCCATTAAAGGGAAGAGGCCAAGAGCCTGCGCACGGTCATCTGTACCAACTCAATTAATTCATTCTCCGAACGGCAAAATTCAGATATAGATTTTTCCGACCTCGCGTTCTGGGTGTCAAAGAGATTTAGCGAAATCGAATACCGGTCTCCGATCTTTCCAACACTTCCGGAAATCAACTTGCCCACATCCATTTGGCCCAGGGCAGTCAAACATTTTGAATCCGTGCATCCTAACTGCATTCTCTCGGCGGTCCATCCCGCTAAAGTCCGGACATTATCCTGGCTGTAAACCTCGTAGGTTCCCAACTTGTTAATCTCGCTCACCAGGATGGAGGTCAATTCCGCGGCGTTAGGTACCGGCGTATTCCTGGGGACGAGGTCCCATACGGCAACTTTGACCTGATTCTTTGCCATTCTCAATTGGCCAGAACTTTGGATTGGCTCTTGGGGCGGCGTCTCCCTCGCAGATACCAATGAATTTTGCGGAGACGCAGGCCCTTTTCGACCGACGAGGCTTTGGTACTTTTTTTCTTCGGCATCTCGAAGCATCCGAGCAATCGTCGAATAGCCTTTTTCTTCCGCCATCTTCAGGGGGGTTTTCCCATCACCGTTCACGACGGTAATATTGGCTCCTCGTTCCAGCAGGAGTTTCACAACATCGGCATCGTTATTATCGACCGCCGCGTGTATGGGTCTCGTGCCGTCGGGAAATCCCCGGTTGACATCGGCACCTTTGTCGATCAGGGTTTTCACAATATCGAAAGAGGCATGATAGAAGACTGCTTCGTATAAAGGAGTGGCTCCATGTAATCCTTTTTCATTTACATCTGCACCTTTGCTTATTAGAGCCTCGACTTCTCTGAGATCTCCCCCTCTTGCTGCTCCTCCGAGTTGAGTCGACGTCATACAACCGATCTGCACGAGCAGAAAAGTCATTACGGAAAAGCAAATAAAAACCCTTTTCATGGTTCCACCTTGTTTCAACTCTCGCTATTCAATGGCGAGGCATCCGCCGGAGCCCCTTTTTTATTTGACGTCCCAGACGTACCGGATTTTCCCGATCCAGATGGATAATTTACTGAATCCATGCTTTTTCAGATTGCTGAAATTAGTCCCCAGGAAATCTTTCATCTTTTCCAATTCATGGGTATTCGGGTTACTCAATTCTATGGCAAAGGTGATACCCTCTTCGATTCGTACATCCAGCAAGGATTCATAGACATGAAACGCCCGGTAAAAATTGGTAACCATTACAATCTTTGCATTCAGAGAGGGTACCGGCTGGTTATAAAGCTCATCGCTCAAAGGAGATCCATATCCTCCTGCTGGAAGAAGAATCATAACCAGAATTGCCAGAATCTGAGCGGTCATTCTAATAGATCCTGGCCTCAAGGTTTTGGGTTTCAACTCCGTGAGGGGATCACCGCTGTCTTCAAGATAAAAGCTCAGGGGCTTCTTATTGAAGAACCATGGGACTTGGCCTTCGCCTGGACTCGCCGTGGCTCCCGGAGGTTTCATATCCATATTCTCTCCTCGATCCACCACAGATCTCCCCCTCAACATCTTAATCGGATGAAAGACGAAGGATCTTAAAGGATGCAAAGCGAAAATATTGGGGGGAGATGTGGGCGGTGTTCGGACAGAGTAAGATTCCAGGGGTGGACAGGATGGGAAGGCCCTGGGGCGGATTGAAAGCTAAGATGCTTTTTAGGGGACGTTAAGGGGACGTTGTTTCCGAGTGAACTTATGGGTACTTTTGCTTTTCCGAAAAATCCTGCCCCAGATTGCATTTCCTGCAAGAGTTCCAAGCATTACCAAGACTGGAACGGAATGGGGGTCAAATCTTTATTCTTGACAAATGACCCCTTGAATCTCGGCATTTTTTTTGCCCAATGTCTATAGCCATTATTAAGAATTTGACCCCAGAAGTTTTCTGAACTTCACTGAGCTACTCCTGAACTTCGCATCAAAGATTTGTCTCCGAATTTCCCCGAGCTTCACAATTTCGTCTTGGGACATTTTAGGCCATTCCCTGCCTTGATGATCAGCTAAATATTTTTTAATTTCTGCCGAAATTAACTAATGGAATCCATTCCTGCAAGCCCCCCCTGCCCTAGCAAATCCCGATGGTGAGATCCCTCAAGATCCGGCGGAAAAAATACTGTATTGTTTTTGAAAATATACATCATTCACCCCACTTAATTGTTCAAATGCCAATGGTAAACTTAAAAAATGGGAGGGAAATTTCTCAGCTCCACCATAAAAAAAGCCAATCTCTGTTTCGACGCCCTACCCTCCGTTCTTTCTATTACGGAAGAAGGGTACTTTTCGGGCAAGTCATTACGGAGGCGACCACCACAATGAAACTGATTTCAAGAGAGGAATGCCAAGGTATGACGGATGCGTGTGGAACGGAACGGTTCGGCGATGTTACATTCAAGAGTGCATTGTCGCGCCGCGCTTTTATGCAAGCGGGGAGCGCAATGGCCATTGCCGCGATGGGCTTGGCGAGCGCGTGGGATGTATTCGCGCAAACGGGTCCCGCCATTCCCCGGGCACTCAAACCGAAAGGAAATGAAACGATGAAGGGACGAAGGGAACAGGCGACGACCACCGGGGGATTGTCCAAGGCACGGCTTGGCCGCATGCACGACGTTATGGCCGGCCATGTCGAGCGCGGCGCAGTGCCCGGTCTCGTCACGCTGGTCAGCCGGCGCGGCGAGGTTCATGTCGATGCGATCGGCATGAAGGCCGCCGGCGGCAGCGACCCGATGCGGCGCGACACCATCTTCCGCATTGCCTCGATGACCAAGCCGGTCACGGCCGCAGCGGCGATGATCCTGGTGGAGGAATGCAAGCTGCGGCTGGACGAGCCGGTCGACCGATGGCTGCCCGAACTGGCGGATCGCAAGGTCCTCAAGCGCATCGACAGCCCGCTCGACGACACGGTGCCGGCCAAGCGCCCGATCACGCTGCGCGATCTCCTGACCTTTCGGCTCGGCCTCGGGGCGGTGATGGCTCCGCCGGACACATACCCGGTCCAGAAGGCGATGGCCGAGGCGGGGGTCGCCCCAGGGCCGAACCTGCCTTCGCATGCGCCCGACGAGTTGATGAAGCGCTTCGGCAGCCTGCCGCTGCTGCATCAGCCCGGCGAGAAGTGGATGTACCATAGCGGCTCCGACATACTGGGCGTGCTGATCGCGCGCGCCACGGGCCGGAAGCTGGAGGCGTTCTTCCGCGAACGCATCTTCGCGCCGCTCGGCATGAAGGACACCGGTTTCAGCGTGCCCGAGGCGAAGCTCGACCGGCTGGCGACCTGCTACCAGACCGATCCCGCGACCGGCAGGCTCGCGGTCTTCGATGAAGCCCGCGGCGGCCGGTGGGCCCGCCCTCCCGTCTTCGAGTCCGGCGGCGGCGGGCTGGTCTCGACGGTCGATGATTTTCTCGCCTTCGGCCGGATGATGCTGAACAAGGGGAAGCATGGGCGCGAGCGCATCCTGTCGCAGGCTTTCGGTCGAGCTGATGACCACCGACCATATCACCCCCGAACAGAAGGCGGCGTCCGACTTCTTCCCCGGCTTCTGGGACAACCGCGGCTGGGGCTTCGGCATGTCGGTGATCACCAGGCGCGACGATGTGGCGGCGGTTCCCGGACGGTACGGCTGGGATGGCGGTTACGGCACGTCCTGGTATTCGGACCCCAGGGAGGACATGGTCGCGATCCTGATGACCCAGCGCGTCTGGGATTCTCCCAGTCCTCCGAATGTCTATCTCGATTTCTGGACTTCGGCCTACCAGGCGATCGACGACTGAGGCGTTCCCCGTTTAACTATTGGGGAAGGGAAAGGGGGAAGGAATCAAAAAACCAGGCATTCTGAAATCATAGCCAGGCGTTTATTTTTTAGGGAAGGACCCCCGAGAATATGGATTCTCGGAAATACATCAAGGAGGGGGAATATGCTTAACCTAAATTCATTGCTCTTATTTTCCGAAGCGCCGAAAAAGTTAGTCGATTTTTACCGCCAAGTTTTGGCCCGCGAGCCGAAATGGCAAGAGGGGGAATATAGCGGGTTTGAAGCCGGGGCTTGCGCCCTGGTCATCGGTCCGCACAGCAAAGTGCATGGGCAGAACAAGAATCCGGAAAGAATCATGCTTGATTTCGAAACCAGCGATGTCAAAGGCGAGTTCGAGCGAGTGAAAGGGGTAGGCGCGAAAGTGATTGCCGAACCGTATCCTATGGGCGATGACCAGGATTTTTTGATCGCTACTCTGGCTGACCTGGACGGGAATTATTTCCAGCTCGTGTCGCCCATGAAAGGCTAGATATACCGATCGCAAAAAAAGTGGATCAAGGGGGCAAACCTTCAAAATTCATTTTATAAAGCGCTTTTGCGGCGTCCCGATCCGCCGGTGAAACCCCTCGTGGCCAACAAGTAAACTCGCGGCGATGTGACCTACAGCCACATCGCACGCTCGAATTCTCCTACGGGGCATTTACCCCGCAGGAGACCAAGGGGCGCTACACGCCCCCTTGGAACCCCAGTACAAGGTTCCCCCCAGCAAGCTGGGGGGTATATTTGACCAAAATCAACTCTCCACCTTCCTGCTTGTTCTTCTAGCAGCCGAGGAGCAACTGGTAATTGAATTTTGAAAGTTTGGCCCCAAATATCTTGATTTCTTAGCCAGGACCAGGCAAGAACACGGGTTCCCGTTTCCTTAGTTAGGTTCCCTAAGCGAGTGACAAATGCTTTCCGGTCTCGATTACCTCGAAAGATCGACTTCCTTTCGATCCCTCGAATCATCACGTGGTGCAGCGTTCCAGGAGCGTCCAACCTAGCTTGGCGAGGCATGGGTTTCTTCTATTAAAAAACCGCCAAAAGGTAAAGTGCAAATTTTCCACTACGTCCCCCATCTCCCGGGGCGGAAGGAACCGGTGTGTCCGGATGGGCCTCAAAACCGCCTGTCGAGCCTCGCCCAATGGTTGAAAGCGCCCCCACCCGCCTCTACCCCCAAAATCCCCCCTAATTCCCCCTGAAAAGGCCCGCAAACAAACCAAAGATCTTGTGCTAAATGTTCCTTGACACACAATTGTCTCTTTTGTATATTCAATTCACCACAAAGCGAGTTCTTATCAATGACTCGGCGAGATCTTCTGGGGCGGCAATGTTCTTTGGTTCTTGGGCATCATGGATCTGCTGGACGGCACCGTCGCGAGACTGACGGGCAAAGCGTCGCGCTCCGGCGCGCTCTTCGATTGCAGGATGGACCGGTACGCCGAGTTTTTCGTCTTCTTCGGGTTCCTCGTCTATTTCCGCAGCGGCTGGATCTTCTACATCGTGATGCTCGCCCTGATGGGCTCCCTCATGGTCAGCTACGTGAAAGCCAGGGGGGAAAGCCTCAGTCAGCGGGAGGTCTGGGGGCTCATGCAGAGGCCCGAGCGTCTGATACTCCTGATGACCGGGACGATCCTCAACACGCCGTTCAGCAAATTCCTCTTTTCCGATGGCGACAGCTGCACCGTCAAGCGGATGCTTGTCATCCTGGCGGTTCTCACAAACCTCACGGCTATTCAGCGATTGATTGCCGAAGGGAAGGAACTTTTCTGATGAGGGTCCCGCGGAATTTTTATCCGTGAAAATTTATCTCTTCTCTACTATGAGTCCATCCCCTGCGGCTGGACACCACTCCGGGAGTGTTTCCCATGTCATCCTTCGTTGAATTTGCCGGAAAATACAGGACGACCATCACGAGGGTTTTCGCTGTTTTCTTGACTCTGATCCTGCTTTTTACACATCACTCTTGGGGGCACGCCCGTGTGGTCAGTAAGGCTTTTGAGTTAATTGGCATCTTCCTCATCAGCATCTGCGTTCTCGGAAGGCTCTGGGCCTCGCTCTTTATCGCGGGAAATAAGATTCACGTGCTTGTCGACGCCGGTCCTTATTCCGCCGTGCGTCATCCCCTCTACTTTTTCAGTTTTTTGGGGGCAGCGGGAATCGGTTTTTATTCGAAGAATGTATTGTTGCTCCCCATCCTCGTCGGCGTCTTTCTCATTCATTACTGGTTTGTCATGATTCACGAGGAGCGCCAGATGATCCAGGCCCACGGCGAGGTCTATGCCGAGTACATGAAGCGGGTGCCCCGGTTCATACCGAACGCCGCTCTTTACCGGGAGCCCGAAAAGGTCACCGTTTATGTCGGAATTTATCGACGCACCTTCATTGATGTCATCTGGTTCATCTGGGCGATCATCCCGCTCGAAATCATTGACATACTTCATGAAGCGGGAATCCTTCCCGTGCTCTATTATCTGCCCTGAAAATCGTTTCCTGATTTCTTCTGATTGTTTGAGATGTCAGTGCGGCAGCGGAGCCTGAGCATGCGCTCTGGGCTTCAGTGCCTCACCGACAGGAGCAGATACACCCCCCACCATGGCGAAGATGAAGTTCCCCAGCCAAAACGCTAGGAAGGACGGGAAGATCCCCCCCTTGACGAGTTCCACGATGAACGAATAGACCACCAGGTAGATGAAGCTGATCAGGATGCAGTACCCCGCCCCCCGATTTGAGGGCCATGACCTCATTGTGGCGGGACATCATTCACAGGGTGGTTATCCCGGAAAGGAGCACGGCGGCCGGGGCTACCTGGTAGAGGATGGAGGGAAGTTTATTCAGGAAATAAAGCCCGATCATGGGTCAGGTGGCCTTGTTGTACAGGAAGGCGTTGATTCGTTCGAAAACCTCCACGATCAGGTAGGTGCTGCAAAAAGCCCCCAGGCCGAGAAAAAAATTCTGGGCGAATTCCCGGGCCAGGTAGCGGGAGAGAATCTTCATCCCCGGCTCTCCCCTTCTCCCTTTCCCTTCGGGCGGAGCCGGTCGATGACCCGCTGGAGCCAGACGAAGAGAAGCACCGGAGATTCGTTGGCCGCTTTGATCAGCAGGTAGACTCCCAAGAAGACGAAAACCGTGTTGGCCGACCATACTCCCACTTCGAGAAGGACCAAGCCCCGCTCCGCCAGGGAGTTGCCGGCGTTGGTCAGGAGGTAGTAAATGAGGAGGACGCCGATGGCCCAGGCGAACCCGCTCGATTTGCTGCCCCGGGCCACCCGGGACTGGAGTCCGAGGGGAATTCCGATCAGGGCGAAGACGAGGCAGGCGAAGGGAATGGAAAATTTTTCGTGAACCTTGATCCATGGGATTTTGGCGTCGGCTCCCTTGGCCTGGAGCGCCCGGATGGCCCGGCTCAGTTCCGTCAGGGTCATATCCGCGGGGTGTTTTTCATCGGTTTTCTTACCCTTCAGCTCCGTCTTCAGATGAAGGCGCAGGTCGTAGGTGTTGAAATCGATCTTCTGGTAGGCGTTGGGCTCCTTCCCCAGCTTGTGGATGGATCCGTTCTTCAATCTCAGGATGATGGCCAGGGCCCCCGGGTCGGGAAGAACCTCCCCCTCCTGCGCGAGGATGGTCAGGACTTCCGCGGGATTCCGGGAGTCGGAGATGAAGACCTTTTCCCACCGCAGGGTCTTGGGCCGGATCTCTTCCACATAGAGGACCAGTCCGTCGAAGTCGTCGTTGAAAACCTTTTCAAGCACCCCGGCACTGGCCTTGGTGCTGGCGATTTCGTAGAGAAGGGCACGCGACCCTTCGTTGGCCCGGGGGACCAAATGAAGGGAAAGAAGGGTAGTGACCGCAAAAGTGGCGAAGGAAAAGGCCAGGACCGGGGGGATCATCTGGTAGAGGCTGACGCCGGAGGCTTTCAGGGCGGTGATCTCATTGTCGCTGGAGAGCCGGTTGAAGGCCATGAGGACCGAAAGGAGGGTAGCCATGGGAATGGTCAGGACCAGGAAACGGGGAAAGAGGAGGTAGAGGAGGCTGAGGATGTACCCCAGGGGGATCCCCTTGTTGACGAGCAGCTCGGTAAGCTGTAATATTCTTCCGGTGAGGAGAACGAAGGTGAACCCGATGACGCCGAGGGAAAAAGCGGGGACAAGCTCCCTGAGGAGATAGAGGTATAGCGTCCTCTTCATGGCATGATCTTAACGTAAGGTGGAGGGTTTTGTAAATCCAAATCCCTTTTTTCTTCCGGGGGGAAAGAAGAGAGGGAGAACCCGGGGATGGAAAATGACCATTCGCCAGATGCTCGAAGAAAAGGAGAAGAAAATCCTGTCTCCCTTTTTAAAATCCTACTTACCGTCTCGCCAAATTCCGTTAGAAATCCGTTAGAAAAACCATAAAAAAATGGGTTAGAAGCTCTAAAAATATCTTCTAACCCATTGTTTTTATTTGGTAGCGGGGCTTGGATTTGAACCAAGGACCTTCGGGTTATGAGCCCGACGAGCTACCAGGCTGCTCCACCCCGCGTCAATTTTATTTACATTAGATCAATGACGAGCGAATGTCAAGAACGAATTCGCCAAATGCGGAATTCGGAATGCGCCCTGAACCATGTAAGGTTCAGGGCTGCCCTGCACTCCACGTAGTGCAGGGCGGATTGCAGAATGCCCCACCCTCACCGTTCGGCTGTCTTCGACCCTGAGCTCAGACCGAAGGGAGCTCACGACGAAGCCCTCCCCCGCGAGGGGGGGGAAAAGAGGTGGGCACACCAAAGCCTTCGGCGCCCAGCGCTTTCAGAACGGCCCGAATTGGGGGAAATTTAATCTGGATCTCGGGCGGTTGACTGCTCGGAACCTTATGCTTTCCCAGCAGCTTTCCGTTTGGAGGCCTTCAAAGGATTCAGCTCCTTGGCCACTTCAGGAGACTTTTTCCTTTACGACGTGGGTAGCCAGATTGCAGTCACGGGCGGACCATTTGGCTGCCGGATCCGGGCAAGCAATACAGAATTTCCCAGCCGGGAAATCGGCCGCTCGCTCGCATCCCTGGCAGCGATCTACAATCGGATAGCATTTCCCCCCATTAAAAGTGCAGCCCTTCTTGGCCATGAAGGCGCAATCCCTGCCAATTTTAATCACCTCGCAAATCATCTTCCAACCTCCTGATTTTCTTTAGATTATAAAAAAGATGATCAGGCCAGTGGCCTGATCATCTTTTTGCCTCGTTAGAACGAAGGCGTAGTTTTATGTTATATCGTCTTTACTATACGGTTTTATAAGGGCTTTGTCAATAAATTTTTATTATTTTTTCTCCTAATCAGATTTAGATGTATTATCCATAACCATTGGGTTCAAAATTTCCGATATCCCCCCACCCTCCCTCCTCCCTCCGTCAAGGGGGAGGGATTTTTTTAAAACCCTAAATAATCACGTCGTATTCCGTCGGGTCCAATACGGCTTCGATGACCACCGGTTGGGTCCCGGCCAGTCCCTTTTTGAAGGCCTCGCGGAATTCTTCCTCCTCCCGGGCGACTACCACTTTGGCCCCGAAGAAGTTGTTACTCGAAGCATAGCCGGAGCTGAAAATTTCCACGCCATAGCGGTGGTACTCTTTGCGGCTCTGCTTCACTTTGATCAGGCTAAGGTAGCGGTCGCGGAAGACCACAAAGACTACGGGGAGCTTCAGACGGACCGCGGTATTGATCTCCCCCACCTTCATGAGGAATCCCCCGTCTCCCACGACAGCCGCCACCGGCCGTTGCGGCTGCACCAGTTTGGCGGCAATGGCCGCAGGGATGCCGAATCCCATGGAGGACCAGCCATTGGAGACCAGGAAGTTTCCCGGGCCCCGGGTATCCCAGAGCTGACCGATAATATGCGTGTGGGCCCCCACATCGGCCACCAGAATCCCGTCCGCGGGAAGGGTCTGACGCATGGCCAGAAGGGCATGATGGGGTGAGAAATTCTTCTGCGGCGGAGTCAGGGCCTGGTACAGCTTCTTCCGGTGCGCCGGCAGGGCCTTCAGGTCCCACTGGTGCTCAATTTTATCCATCGTGAGCAGGCCATTCAGGATCTCCCGGATGTCCCCGATCACCTGGCACGGAACGGAATACCCGCTGGCAATGTCGATGGGAAGGGTGTTGAGGTTGATGATCGGAAGGTCCTTGCGCACCCAGTCCTCGTAATTGAACTCCACCGGGTCGTAGCCGATGGCCAGGATCAGGTCGGCCGGCTTGTAATATTCGGCGACGATGTCCCTTCTTGCCCGTCCCACCACCCCGACGAGCTGGGAGCCTTCTTCGGGAATGTGCCCTTTGGCCATGAGCGTGGTTACCACCGGCAGCCGGTGTTTATTCACAAACTCCAGCAGCTCCCGGGTCGCCCCGGCCCGGTTCATGGTCAGGCCGATGGCCACCAGGGGATGCTTGGCCTTGCGCAGGAGTTCTTCCACCTTGCCGAGAGCCTTGGGGTCAAAAGAGGGAATCGCCGGAGGAGTGGGGCTGAATTCTCCCGCGGTTTCCGGAGAAAGCTCCTCAGCCAGGTCTTCGGGAAAGTCCAGATGGACCGGCCCCGGCTGCTCGGCCAGGGCCACTTCCACGGCCTTTTTCATGATGGTATAGACCTTCCCCGATTCCAGTTCCGCAGTCCACTTGGTTATGGGCGCGTATAGCTTCTGATGATCGATATGCATCTGGACCGTCCGCCCCTTCCAGAACTTTCCCATCTGCGCGGTGAAGGCCAGAAGGGGAACCCGGTCCAGGAAGGCGTTTCCCACCCCCGTGGTCATGTTCGTGGCTCCCGGGCCGAGGGTCGAGAGGCAGGCCCCTGGTTTTCCCGTGAGCCGGCCGTACACATCGGCCATGAACCCGGCACAGGCCTCCTGGGTCACCAGGACGAACTCCACTTTGCTCCCATGCATGGCCTCGAGGAATCGGGCGTTCTGTCCCCCGGGGTACCCGAAAACGTATTTCGTTCCCGCTTTTTCCAGGGCGTCGACGACGATCTCGGCGTTGCTTCGCATCTTTTTCTCCTTATTTTAATTGAGACACAGATGAAAATAAACACAATGCCTAAAATGCCTAAAATTCGAAATGCCTAAAGTGAAAAGATCGTAAAACAACATCGGGCACAGAAGAACACAGGTAAGAAAGTGCCTAGATTTCGGAGTGCCTAGAGTTAAAAACAATGATTCATTGCCTTTGGCTCCGAACTCCGGACGGGCGCGCAGCAGCGCGCCCCTACAAACTCCGAACTTTTTGGGACACGGATTAACACGGATAAAATAACGGCTTAAAATCAAGATAAAGAGCCTTTTTCCCCTCACTCTTCACTCCTCACTTTTCACCGCTTTTAAGCGGCGATAGATTCAACCGCGCTAGGGCCATATCCTTCAGCCGGCGCATGGGCCAGGCGATGAGCAGGCCGATGGCCGCCCCCCCGATGACATCCAGGGGGTAATGGATCCCGATATAGATGCGGGAATACGCCACGACGGCCGCAATGGCGAAGAAAAGGGGGGCCAGCCGGCGGAATACCTGGGACAGAAAATAAGCCGCCGCGAAGATATTCACGGCATGGGAAGAGGGAAAAGAGTAAGAAGTATGGCAGTCCGTCAAAAGCCGAACCTCCTCCAGAACCTGGCACGGACGAATCCTTCCCACCCATTCTTTGAGGAGCCGGCTGGAAAACGGATCGGTTATGGCCAGGGTGAGGCCGACAAAGACCAGAAAAACCAGCCCGCCTTTCCTCTCCCTCCACACAATGTAGCCCCCCAGGACCACAAGGATATAGGTGAAATTCTTCAGGTCGGTCATGAAGGGCATGAACCAGTCGAAGAAAGAGTTCTGGCCCGCTTGGTTAATAAGATGGAAAAGGGTTGTATCCAGGAATTCTACCCAGGAAGCCATGATCGCGCCGCGGCTAATGACCACTCCTAAAAAAATATCTCCTGAGGGCTTTAACCCGCCAAGAGACGAATGTTCCTATTTTATAAAAGTTTGCCCTCCCTGTCTATGCCTTTCACCGACGGGTAAAAAAAGGAATAATGGAATGATGGAATAATGGGTAGAAAGCAAAATACTGAAACCCAGCATTCCAGTATTCCATCATTCCAGCATTCCAATTTGTTTAAGAAAACCGTGGGAGGGGAGAATTTCCTTGAAACTGCTCTCCGAAACCGATAGGATACTATAATGTCATGGAATTTTTAATATTTTGAGAGATCCAGGCCCTTTGATTCCGATGATTGATTTAATGAAAAAAAGGTGTACCGCCCTTCGGGGGCTCAACCGGGGTTCAATCTTTTTTCTCTTTTTCCTCTTTCTTTTTTGGCTGCCCGGGAATCCTCCTTGCGCCCAGGTCCAGCCGAAGCTCAAAGCGGTGACCACTCTTTTCCCCCTGCAGGAATTTGCCGCGGCCGTCGGGGGGGAAAGAGCCCAGGTTGACCTCCTTCTTCCGCCCGGGGCAGAACCCCATGCCTGGGAGCCCAGACCCAGCGACCTGGCGAAAATTCAAAAGGCCGATGTGTTCATCTATATCGGCCGGGCCATGGAACCCTGGGCCGGGGACCTTCTGAAAGCCAACCGGGGCGCCAACCTGAAAATCGTGGAGGCCAGCAAAGGACTCCAGCTTCTGGAAGCCAAAAATCTCCATAAAGAAGCTTCCCCCGGTCATAAGCCCACCCGCGAGGAACAGATCGACCCTCATGTATGGCTGGATTTTTCCCTGGACGGGAAAATCATCGCCGCCATCGCCGCTGCTTTTGCGGAGAAAGACCCGCAGAATGAATCCCGGTACCGGACCAACGGGGAAAGCTATAACTCCCGGCTCGAGGCTCTGGATAAAAAATTTGAGGCCGCTCTATCGTCCTGCCGCCATCGCCAGATCATCCTGGGGGGGCATTCCGCCTTTGCCTACCTGGCGAAAAGGTACGGCCTGCAGCAGATCCCCCTTTATGGAATAAGTCCGAACGCCGAGCCCACCCCTAAAAAGCTGACCGAGGTCATTCAAGCGGCCAAGAGCCACGGGGTGAAGTTCATTTTCTTTGAAGAGATGGTTAACCCCAAACTGGCCCGGGTGCTGGCTCAGGAAGCGGGCCTCCAGACCCTGGTCCTTTATGACGGAGCGAATTTGACCCGGGACCAGTTGAAACAGAAGGTTACTTTTTTGGGACTGATGGAGAAGAATCTGGAAAATCTTCGACAGGGATTAGACTGTGGACCGAAGTGACCCTCTCATATCGGTGGAGAACCTCTCTTTTCAGGTGAACGGCCTGGAGGTCCTCCGGAATATCTCCTTCGCCATATCCCCCGGTGACTTTCTGGCCTTGATCGGCCCCAACGGCTCAGGGAAGACCACCTTGATCCGCATCATCCTGGGTATTCTGAAACCCACCGGGGGGAGGGTGGTGCATCCTGGGGGAAGAGATGAATCACTTTTCTCAGTGGCGGCGGATCGGCTACGTTCCCCAGAAGGCCACTCATATGGACCCCTATTTTCCGGCGTCCGTGCGGGAGGTGGTGGCCATGGGCCTTCTCTCGCAAAAAGCGCTTTCCCCGGTTTTTCAACCGGCAGGACGAGGCGTCCATCGACCGGGCCCTGGAACGGGTGGACATGAAGCCCCTGAAAGGCCGGCGCATCGGAGAGCTTTCGGGAGGGCAGCAGCAGCGGGTATTCATCGCCCGGGCGATCGTCAACGGGCCGGACGTTTTGTTCCTCGACGAGCCCACCGCCGGGGTGGACGCGGAAACGCAGACCCGCTTCTACGAAATGCTGGCCGCCCTCAACCAGGAGAAGGGCCTGACCATCGTCCTCATCACCCACGACATCGGAGTGATCACCAAACACGTGAACAAAGTGGCCTGTCTCAACCAGCGCCTGTTTTTCCACGGAACCCATGAGGATTTCTGCAACTCGTCGGTGGTCCAGGAGCTCCTTCAGGGCGAACACCACCTGGTCTGTCATCGCCATTGATCACCCCCATGGAAGAACTCTTATCCTACGCCTTCATGCAAAGAGCTTTTCTCGCCGGGGTGGGCGTCTCCGTGACCTGCGCCATCCTGGGGGTGTTTCTCGTCCTCAGGAGGGACGCCATGATCGGCCACGGCCTTTCCCATGTCACCTTCGGGGGAGTGGCCCTGGGACTGGTCCTGTATGTGGCTCCCCTGCCGGTCGCGCTGGGAGTCGCCATCCTCTCGGCCCTGGGAATCCTGAAACTGAAGGAGCGGGCCGGGCTTTACGGGGATACGGCCATCGGGATCATCAGCAGTCTGGGAATGGCCCTGGGAATTTTTCTGGTCAGCCTGGCCGGCAGCTTCAACCTGGACCTTTTCGGCTACCTTTTCGGAAGCGTCCTGGCCATCGACCCGGGAGAAGTCTGGGTGGCTTTCCTGCTGGCCCTGGCGGTGCTGGTCACCGTGGCTTTTTTCTACCAGGATTTTTTCTTCCTCACCTTTGATCCGGAATCGGCCAGGGTGTCCGGGGTCCGGGTGAGGCGGCTCGACGCTCTCCTGGCGGTCCTGACGGCGGTCACCGTGGTCATGGGGATGAAGGTGGTGGGCATCCTTCTGATCTCCGCCCTGCTGATCATCCCCGCCGCCGCGGCCCTCCAGGTCGCCAGAAGTTTCAAACAAGCCTTGGCCTTTTCCGCCGTCCTGGCCGTGATCTCCACCGTTTCCGGACTCATGGCCGCCTTTTTTTTCGACTGGCCGCCTTCGGGGACGATTGTGCTGGTCTCCGGAATCCTCTTTCTCCTCCTCTTTGCGGCCCGCCCCTGGCTCAAGAGGCAGGGCATGGGCAGGGGGTTTCAGTCTTAACTCATCCGGGATGCCGTCGGGGCCGGTCATCGCCCCGGGGGCATTCCCGAAGGAAGGAAATCTGAACCATGGACCCCAAGAACACCCCTCTCACCGGCGATCAATGCGAGATTGAGATCGACTTCATCGAAGGATACCGCAGCCAGCTTCCCGCAGGTCATTGAAGAGATCATCGGGAGCATCACCGGAGAACGGTCGATCTCCCATTTCAATTCGGCCCTGATCCCCTCCAAGGAATCGGTGATCGAAATTCTGGAGGAGCTCAAGGATCTTCTCTTCCCCGGCTACTACCGCAAGCAGGAGATTCATACCTACTCCCTGAGCTACCAGATCGGAAGCGGGGTCAACCGGGTATTCGAGAACCTCGCCGCCCAGATCGCCCGCTCCATCCGCCATGAATGCCGCCGCCTGAACAGCCTTTGCACCCGCTGTCTGGACCGGGGGCAGAAAGAGGCCCTGGCCTTTCTGAAAAAGATCCCCCCTATCCGCCGGATTCTGGCCGGAGATGTTCAGGCCGCCTACGATGGAGACCCGGCGGCCAAGAGCCTGGACGAGATCATCTTCAGCTATCCCTGCATTCTGGCCATAACCGTTTACCGGATCGCCCACGAGCTGCATATCCAGGGGGTTCCCCTTCTCCCCCGGATCATGACCGAATATGCCCATTCCATCACCGGGATTGACATTCATCCCGGGGCGTCCGTGGGGAAGGAGTTTTTCGTTGACCACGGCACCGGCGTGGTCATCGGGGAGACCACGGAAATCGGCGACCGGGTCAAGATCTACCAGGGGGTAACCCTGGGGGCCCTCAGTTTCCCCAAAGACAGCGAAGGGAACATCATCCGGGGCCGGAAGCGCCATCCCACGCTGGAGGATGAAGTCACCATTTACTCCAACGCCACCATCCTGGGCCCGGTGGTGATCGGGGCCCGGTCGGTCATCGGGGGAAACACCTGGATCACCCACGACGTCCCCCCGGATACCGTCGTGACCATCGAGCAGCCCGGCCTCAGGTTCCAGAACGGGAATGAGGAATAACCAGGCGCCTCAAGTGCCTTAAGTGTACTTAAGTGTGCTTAAGTGCCTCAGGGTAACGAAAGTTCGGAGTAGGGGCGCGCTGCCGCGCGCCCATGCGGGGTTCGGGGGTAAAAAAACAAGTTGCTGGTTACTCGTTTCTCGTTGCTCGTTCCAATTTGTAGCTCGGATGAATTACCAGCAACCAGTAACCAGTCACAATCTCTTACCATCTGCATTTGCCCAAAAATTTTCTTGACTTTCTTGGGAAATTTCCCATAATCCCTGAGGGAGGCAATTCTGGACCCAAAGGAATTTATCTCGCGGCTTCAAATGAAACGACCTTCAAAGGACCTCTCGGGAGGCATACGTCTCATCCGTCGATTCGGGCTCATCGGCGCGGCTTTGGCGGCGTTTTTTTCCCTGCAAATGGTCCTGAGTCCCGACCTTCCCGCCTTCACCATCATCGAGAATAAGGTCTTCACCGAAGGCCCTTTCCAATTCAAGCTCGAAGTCCAGGTCCATGGCCGCGGCAGCGCCAAGAAGCTCCCCATGGCGGTGAGTTCCGTCAAAGTAAAAATTAAAAACGAAAAGCGCAGCTCCAAAACCCTGGAAGTAAAGGCCGTGCGGGCCTACCTGGACCGGCAGGTTTTCCAAGACATTGAAACCAGGGGCTATCCCGTCACTCCCGGTCAATGGGTAACCAAGTACTACCGCATTTCCAAAGAGAAGCGGCCCCTCCTGGGAGAGCAGGGGTTCGTCCAGGTGGTCTTCGACGGATTCACCATCACCTTCAGCCCGAGAGAACGCAAATTCCTGGGACCTTTGAAATGAGACCGCCCGGGGAGGGAGGCAAGACTCCCCGGGGTCAATCGAGATAAAAAACTGATTTTGGCCTGGAGGAAAGCTATGCCGACGGTTACAGTCGCCGAAGGGAACACCGTACCCGAGATGTTCCGGTCCCGGGTGCAGTTATCCGGGGATGAGGTGGCCCTGCGCTACAAGAAGCTGGGTATCTGGCGTGACGTCTCCTGGAAGGGGTACGCCGAGAGAGTGAAAGAAGTGTGCCTGTCCCTGCTCGCCCTGGGATTGAAGCCCGGAGAGTGCGTTTCGGTCATCGGGGAAAACTCCCCCGAATGGGTTTACATCGATCTGGGGACCATGCACGCGGGAGGAACGACCGTCGGGGTCTATGCCACCAACAGCTGGGAGCAGTGCCAGTATGTGGTGGACCATTCCGAATCCCGTTTCTACTTCGTGGAGAATGAAGAGCAGCTGGACAAGGCCCTCCGCTTCCGGGCCAACGTTCCCCGGCTGGAGAAGATCATCGTCTGGGACCTGAAAGGGCTGAAGCACTTCAAGGACCCCATGGTGATGAGTTTTGACGAATTCCTGGCCCTCGGGCATGAACTCGACAAGAAGGATCCGGGCCTTTTTGAAAAGACCTGGAAGCAGGTGGCCTCGCAGGACCTGGCCCGCCTGATCTACACCTCGGGGACCACGGGCCCGCCCAAAGGGGCCATGCTGACGCACACCAACATTACCTGGATGGCCAAGGCCATGGCCGAGGGCAACCCCATCGAAGCCCAGGATGAATTCCTCTCCTTCCTGCCCCTCTGCCACATTTTCGAGCAGCTCTTCACCATCTTCATGAACATCAAATACGGGGCCATCGTCAATTTCATCGAGAGCACGGACACGGTGACCGACAACATGCGGGAAATCTCCCCCACCGTGGCCTACGGCGTGCCCCGGGTCTGGGAGAAATACTATTCCGGGATCATGATCATGATGTCGGATGCCACCTGGATCAAAAAAATGATTTTCCAGGCCAGCCTCAAACTCGGGAAAAAGTATGCCGCCCTCACCACCAGCCATCAACCGGTCCCGGCCATGCTCCAGCTGGCCTATGCGGTGGCCCATTTTGTCACCTTCCGCAAGCTGAAAGAACGGCTGGGTTTTGACCGGGTTCGTCTGGCTTTCTCCGGCGCGGCCCCCATCTCCCCCGACGTTCTCCGCTTCTTCCAGGCCATCGGCATCCCTCTCCGGGAGGGGTACGGCATGACCGAGGGTACGGGAGTCACCTGCGCCAACCAGGGAGACCGGGTGAGGATCGGGACGGTGGGCCAGGCGCTGCCGGGGCTGGAGGTGAAGATCGCCGAAGACGGGGAGATCTGTTTCCGGGGAGGGAATGTCTTCAAGGGCTACTTCAAGAACCCCCAGGCCACGGCCGAGGTTCTGGAAGCGGACGGATGGATGCATTCCGGAGACGTGGGGGTGCTCGACGGGGAAGGGTTCTTGAAGATCACCGACCGGAAGAAGGACTTGATCATCACCGCCGGCGGGAAAAACATCGCCCCCCAGAACATCGAAAACCAGCTGAAATTCAGCCCCTACATCAACGATGCGGTGGTCATCGGGGACCGGCGAAAATTTCTGGTGGCGATTATCGTCATCGACGAAGACAACGTGGTGAAATACGCCCAGGACAACAAGATCCAGTACACCACCTATGCCACCCTGACGCAGCACCCGGAGATCACCAAGCTGATCCAGAAGGAAGTGGACGCGGTGAACAAGACCCTGGCCAACGTGGAGACGGTGAAGAGGTTCACCGTTCTTTCCAAGAAGCTCTTCGTGGAAGACGGGGAAGTGACCCCCACCATGAAGGTCAAGCGGAAATACATCAACGAGGCCTTCAAGGACCAGATCGAGGCGATGTATAAAAATTAAGTCAGGGGTGGAAGGGATCAGGAGACAGGAGCAGGCAAGAAAGCGATTTCTTAAATCCAAAATTCGAATATCGAAATCCGAACAAATCTAAAACCCGAATAAACAAACTTCCCCTCTCCCTACCCTTTCTTCCGCCTTGGGGAAGAGGGTCGGGGCGAGGGGATTTTTTTACCCTTATTGACTTTCTACGCCTACCATCCAGGAAGATTCTTAGGGGCGGTTCGCGAACCGCCCCTACAGCTCTCGGAATCTCAGGGAATCCCCCTTTGTCACCCCGGCATAGCCGGGGGTTTACCTAAGGGCAATTAAGCTTAAATAAACGAAGTCACGATTCTCACCCCCACCCCTGCCCTCCCACGTCAAAGGGGGAGGGTGGAAGATCAACCGGCAACGATCCAGATCGGGTTGGTGAGGCAGCGGAAGAGCGCTTCGCCGGTTTCCGGGTCTATGCCCGAGGCGGCTTCCAGGCGCAGATAGCAGGGAATCGCTTCCCAGTTGAAAAAGACCTGCTGAATCGATCCTTCAAACTCGTAACCTTTCTTTCGGCGGCGGGGGAAACGGATCTGATTGGTAACATCCGTCTCCCCCTTGGTTGTGCCAAGGTAAAAGTTGATTTTCTGGATCGGACCGAACTCTGGAGTGCTTTTCCATTCCATGGACAGTTCCAAATCCTCACCGGGTTGAAGCGGAACGGTTTCCCCCAGCTGGTAGGTTTTCCCGCTGTTCTTCGGGCGAAGGGAGAAGAGGGCCACGGGCCCATCGGTCGCCAGGGCATTCCCATTCCGGAAGGCGCGGTACAGGTTTTCCTCGGTCACCACCCGGCCGTTGGTCTTGGGAAGGTAGGCCAGGGTGCGCACCTTGCCGAAGGCGTTGTCGTTCAGGTAATGGATGAGGAAGGCCATGTGGGGGCGGAAAGAGTAGTTGAAATCCATGTGAGCGTCGGAGCCGCCCAGGATGAAAAACTTCCGCAAGTTTCCTCCCTGCTGAAATTCCCGCAGGGAGGGAACAAGAAACTTCTCCACCCAGTGCTTCCTGACCCCCTCATCCAGCTCCTTGGACCAGTTGCTTTTCCGCCCGGACTCGTCGAGCATGGCAAAGGGGTTCAGGAAATCCACGTCCATGGACGACTGGGTGGTTTGCTGGTAGAGGATTTTTTCGTTGAAAAGCTGGAGCCCCAGGAAGATCCCGCTGTACCGGGGATCGGAAGCCACCCGGTAATCCTCCTCTTCCCAGACATAGCCTGAGCAAGCGGGGTGGGCGGCATAGAGAAATCCTTGGGTCGTTCCGGATCCCTCTAACACCCGATCCAAAACTTCTTTCATCTTCAAAGACCCGAACCCCGCCGGGTGATCGTCTTCCACGAAGGGATTGCCGAAAGAGAGCAGGTGCAGCCCAAAGAAGCCTCTGCGGACAGTGATCTCCTCGGCTCCAACCAGGAGAACATCTTTGTACCTATCGTTGACCTTTTTCACCCCCCGTTGGTAGGACTGCCACCGGTTTCCCTGCGCCTCCTCCTGTAGAGTCTTCGGGTGGCCCAGGCAGTAGGAGTGATCGGTCACGGTGACCCAGGATAGACCAATGGCTTTGGCCACCTCGGCGGTCATGGAAAGGGGGCCCCCGTACTCGTAGGGGTTGCGGGTGTATTCAGAGTGGTAATGGGTGTCCCCGTAGTGCCAGTCCGCAAACTTCGGCAGGTCACCATCCGGGACCCGGGTGCGGAGGACGAATTGCTTGCTGTCGCTTATGAACCTCCTGTACCGGACATTGACCAGGTACTGCAGGTAGCGGGCCTTTTTATATCCCCAGTGATCCCCCTCGTAGACCGGGAGGCGGTCTTTGCGGAGGAGGATGATCCGGTACCACGGATCGGAATTCACGGTCTCGTACCTTTCTCCCGGGTCGTAATCCAACAAGGCCGGCCGCCCGTCCTTCTCAACCGGGTTTCCATCCGCATCCAAGACTCGATAGACGACATCTTCCGGCAGCTTTTGGTTCTGAAACTCTTCAGCCGAAGGGTAGTGGTACAATTCAATGGAGCTGATTTTGATCTCGCCCGGCTCCACATCCTGGATGAAGACCACAACCGGTAGGTAGCGGCAGCTTCCCTCGATCCGGTAGGGGGCATCGGCCACGAGGTCCATGCCGAAGGTGTTGGGTTGTTTGGGCATCCGGTAATTCTTCACCAGCCCGAACTCCACTTCTTTCCCTTTCAGCTCCAGGCGTTTTCCGCTGATGATGGGGTGCCCGGTGTGGAATTCCAGGATGCTGAGGGTGTAACGACCCGGCGGGAGGTTGGGAATTGAAAAGAAGCTCATCCTCCGGTCTTTATCATCCTTGACCTGGCGGTCAAAATTCTTTATGGAAAAGAGCAGGGGCTTTTTAGACCCTGCCGGCTTCAGTTCGAAAACCACCGGCACCCAGAAAGGGCGGAGATCTTTTTTCCGTCCGATGAACCGGATTTTCAGGGTTACGCCCATTTTCGATTCTCCTCTCTGTAAAAGATTATGGGCCTTCGTCGCGCGGCAACCTGTTCAAGAATGAGGGAATCGATTTTTTCCGGGAAAGGAAAAAACAAAAGCCTGGTCCCAAAATTCTGAAACCAGGCTATCTCTTCCTTCCCATTTCCACCCCCACCGCAGGTGGCATCGATATTTATGGCAGTCAGCTATTTAGATCATTTATTAACCAGTTTTCATCTTTGTCAACTTTCTAATATCGTTTGTCTTTTTATAAAGAAAAAGAGTTGGCCTGCCAAGCCAATTTCACGGTAAAGTCAGAACGCTCTTGTTGTCTATAGGACGACCCCGTAGGCTTCGCTGAAGGCCGCTTCTGCATAGCGGAGAGAGGCGTAACCGAATCCCCTGTCTCCCCATCCGGTCCCCCAGCTGTTCCGGACGATGAAACGGTCGCGGGTGTAGCCCACCAAAGCGATGGCGTGTCCTCCTCTCGTCGTTTCCGGCTTGTAGACATCCAGCCTGCCGTTGGTGCTGGCGGCGTTATCCCAGGTCTCGTCCACATTCAACCTCGTCAGGATCGGGCCGTTGTTGGCCAGCCATATCCGCCAGTTGTTTACCTTCGTCCCCAGGTTGAAGTAGCTGGCGATCTTCATCTGGGCGGCCAGGGCGTAAAAGGTCTGGGCCGCACCCGGGAATAATTTCATCGGTTCAAAGGGCAAAACCGAATCCTGTACCGTCCCGAATTTGCGGGCGATATCCAATGCGGCTTTGAGGCTTGTCCCCTCGGATTCGATAAAGGTAGTGGGCTGGGAAACGAACGTATCCGTCTCTTTGGAAGCCATCCAGACAAACCGGGGAGAAAGCCTCTGGGACTTGGGAAGGCGATTCGCCTTGACCAAATGCCAGCGGATGACCGAATCCGTCGAGGCCCACCCCACGCAAGACCCGGTATTCTTCTGGTCTCCGATCGTCCACCAGCTCTCACGCAAATCCTTGGAAGGTGGAATCGTGGGTCGGGCCGCCAGAAGACCGGCGCCCATGGCGCTTTCCAAGGGCCAATCCGTTTCCACTTTCCTAGAAGGGACACAGTTCAAGATCCTGTCCGCAAAAGGTCTCTTCTTCGCCATGGCGTTCTCCTTTTATTCAGCTCCGGCAGAGCCGGAGACTTGAAAAACGTGAACAGCTCAAGTCGGATTCAAACTGGGGGCGTCCTGAAGGTGGCCATCCCGTGGGTACCAGGCCCGGGGGTAAGGGCCTGGTTCTCAAAAATCATGAGGCACCCTCCATTTCATGGACCAGGCGGGCCAACCGTTCTCGGACTCCCGCGGAGGCTCCCTGCCCTGGTAAGGGCCCGTGACGGCCGCCCGATCTGCCCGCCTCATCCTGCGGAAGCCGGTCGAAGCCTCTGGGAAGAGGGCCCGCCCGGCCGATGCTTTTTGAGCCCCAGGCCCTTACCCCCAGGCCACGATCCAGGCGTCCTGTAACTGTCAAACTTGATGAGTCCCGCGGCTAAGCCGGAGGTTTACCTTAAGAAAGCAAAACCATCTTCTTGCGCGGGCCTCAATCGAAAAGGCCTTCTGGTTTTTCCTCAAACGGTAAAAGGCTTCTGGGCTTCGAATTTCGGGTTTGCGCCTCCGACCTTAAAGTAATTGGGAGTCTGGTCGGGCGGCATCCGTTTGACGATCATTTTATGGAAAGTTTTGTAATCCCCCTTGAAGGCTCCGTTTTTCCAAACCTTCAAGAGTTGGGCCGTGAAGAGCCCGTTGAAGTCTCCATCGGAGGAAAGCTGGTTGTCCTGGCAGCCGGAGATGAGGAGAACCGTGGCTTTCACCGCCGGCTGTTTTTCCTTGGGCACCTTGGCTTTCAAAATCCGGTCGTAGAAGGCTTTGTTCTGCCGGTAGGTGCGGAGGGCTACATCGGGCGGCATGGCCCGGTACTTGACTTCTTTCGAGCCGACGGCTCCAGCTCGCAGGTTGACGGTCCCCTGGTAATAGGCAAGCTTGGTGACCGTGCCGCTGTGGCAGCTGTCGGAAAAGACCAGAATCCGGACGCCGGGGGCGAATTTTCTCCATAGGGCATAGAGTTCGTCGTCCACCATTTCACCGTCGTAGAGACACCAGGTTTCATCCTGGGCGTCGGGCTCATCGTTGTTCATGTCCGGGAGCTGTCCTCCATGGCCGGAGTAGCTCAGCATGAAGATATCCCCGGATTTCAGCGTCTTGGCGGCTTTGGTGATCTGGGCGACCACCCGCGCGCGAGTCGCTGCTTTGGTCAATAGCTTCGTTACCTGAAACTTTTTCGCTTTGACAATGCTGGCCATATCCTCCGCATCGGCCTCGCAGGCGTTCAGCTCTCCCGACCATCCGCCGTAATGTTTCGGGTCCACTGAATTTAAACCGAGATTCAATGCGATTCCTTTGGCCATGGGAAACCCTCCTTTTTTTTAAAAAAATAAAAGCCTGGTTTCAAAATTTCGAAGACCAGGCTTTCCCAACTTACTCCACCTCTCTCTCCACGTTGACCAGCTGGGTGGCAAAGGCTTTTCAATCCGCGATTTTAAGGGCCAAGCTCCTTAAATCATAATCTCCTTAAAGAATCATCCGTCCTTATATTCAACGACTTAATTTTATTGATCTTTTTTATTATGCCAATTTAGCCGCCCTGTCAAGGAAAATCAAGTTGTTCATCGTCTTATTTGGCAAAGGCTCGGTCCCTTTAGATTGGTCGCTGGACAAAGTTCAATCCTTTAGTCTCCCGGTTTTTCTTGGATGGCTGAGACTACGGCGGGCAGGGCCTTTCCTCTGTTGCCCGGCCCCGGGCCACAACCCAGGCATCCCGGAGAGGTCAAACTTTATGAGTCCCCCGACCGAGCCGGGGATTTACCTTAAGGGAAATACCCTCTTATCACAATTTTGGTATGAGTTTGGGGTTTAGCTTCTATTTGGACCCGGTGTAGAGGACAGCCAGGATCTTCGTCGGTGTATCCCCGTGGCACTTCACCAGGTGGGGACGGCTGGAGTCGTAATAGACGGCGTCGCCAGCCTTGAGGATTTCCACCTGGTCTCCCACCTGGGCCCTCATCTCCCCTTCCAGGACGAAGATGAACTCCTGCCCGTCGTGGCTGGAAAGCTCCTTCACCTCGCTGGGCACCATGGTGATGAGGAAGGGCTCCATGAAGCGGTCCGCCTTTTCCGGGGCCAGCGACTCATAGAAATACCCGTATTGCTCGCTCTTCTTTTTTCCGTGCCGGGAGACTACCGGGCGTTTGTCGGAGTGCACCACGGTCATCGGTTTTTCCACCCCCGGGGAGATGAAATACCCCATCTTCATCTCCAGGGCTTTCCCCAGCTTGATCAGCTCACCCAAAGGGGGAATCATTTTGTTGGCCTCGACCTTTTCCAGGGTTTCCAGACTGATTCCAGTGCGGCTGCTCAGGTCCTGCAGGGTCAGACCCCGCATCTGACGGGTTTCATGGATCCGCGACCCCAGGGTCTGCTTGGAAGGACCCTTGGCCGGGGGCTCCGGAATCCGATGATGGGAAGGATCGGTGAGGAGGTCCCCATGATCTTCCTGCCGGCGATGGAATTCCTTTTCTATTTTCTCGCCTTTGGGTGCTTTCTTCTCTTTTATTTTCTTCATTTCCTCCTCCTTCCAGAATCAACTGCGGAGAACATACCGCGGCGGAAAAACAAAAAAAACGTAACCGCAGAGATCGCAGAGCACGCAGAGGAATCATGGCAAAGGCTCAAGGCGAGGGGTACAAGGTCAGATAAAGACATAACTTGCAAAGATTACCTTAAGGCTAAAAATGGCAACCTGGGGGAAGCCTATTTTGGCTTTGAGCCTTGTAACCCGATTCATATCCGTAGCCTTTATATCTCTGCGTAATCTGCGGATAACCAGTTTTGACTTTTTAAAGCGCCCTTCCCGCCACTCCGATGTTCCGGGCGATGACGATTCGCTGGATTTCGGAGGTCCCTTCGCCGATCTCCAGGAGCTTGTGATCGCGGTAAAACCGCTCGATCTTATACTCCTTCATCAGCCCGTACCCGCCGTGAAGCTGGACCGCATGGTTCACGCACCGGCCCATGACTTCGGAGCAGTATAACTTGGCCATGGCCGCTTCTTTGCCGAAGGGGCGGTTATTCTCCCGCAGCCAGCAGGCTTTGTACAGAAGATTCCGGGCTAATTCTACCTCCATGGCCATGTCGGCGAGCTTAAAGGCATTGATCTGGAAGGAGGAGATGGGGCGCCCGAACTGTACGCGGGTGTTGGCGTAATGCAGGGCCATCTCAAAGGCGCCCTGCGCCCCCCCCAGCCCCATGGCGCCGATGGAGAGCCGTCCCCCGTCCAGGATGGCCAGCATCTGGTGGAAACCGTCTCCCCTTTTCCCCAGAAGGTCCTCCCGCGGGACGGCGCAGTCGTCGAAGAAAAGTTCCCCCGTGTTGGAAGAGCGCCACATCATCTTTTTCTTCATCTCCCGGGCGGTGAAGCCGGGCGCATCCCGGGGGACCAGCAGACAGCTCAGCTCTCTCTTTCCATCTTCTTTCTGCCCGGTGATGGCCTGGACCACGATTACGCCGGTCAGCGGATTGGCCGAGTTGGTGATAAAAATCTTGGACCCGTTGATGACCCAATGATCCCCCCGGAGTTCCGCTTTGGTCTTCGAGCCTCCCGCATCCGACCCGGCCTCGGGTTCGGTGAGCCCGAAGGCGGCCAGCATCTTTCCGCTGCAGAGTTTGGGAAGCCATTCCTCCTTCTGTTCTTCGCTACCGTAATAATAGATGAGCCCGATTCCCAGAGAATTCCCGGCGGCAATGGTGGCGGCCTGCGACCCGTCGACCCGCGCCAGTTCTTCCACGGCGATGATGTAGGAGATGTAGCCCATGTTGGAGCCGCCGTACTTTTCGGGAACAAAGCACCCCAGGAGGCCCAGGTCCCCCATCTTCAGGGTCAGCCCGACGGAGAACTCTTCCCTTTCATCCAGTTCCTGGATGACGGGAGCGATCTCTTTTTCGGCAAAGTCCCGGACGGCCTGACGCAGCAGGTTCTGCTCTTCGGTCAGATCAAAGTTCAGGGCCATCGTTCATCACCTCGCAGGGAGATCTCGGGAGGGAAAGATGGAGTCGCATTCAATATATTTTTTTCTCCCGGGGAAGTCAAGAATTTCATTTAGCTTTTGATGGGACACAGATGAACGCAGATAAAGATAGACCAATGGATAACGAATCTTGATAACTTTTCCGCTTTATGGTAGGAAAACAAGCTATCAGCAGTCAGCTTTCAGCACAGATTAAAAAATCCTTTCTGCTGAATGCGGATGGCTGAATGCTGACCGCTGTTTGTTAAACGCTGATAGCTGGGAGTATCCTATGATCCGAATCCTGGGAATCGCGGGAAGTCCGGTGAAGGAGGGGAACACGGAAGTTTTGTTGAAGGAAGCCCTGCGCGCAGTCGCTTCCGACCCGGAAGTCGAGACCCGGGTTCTCAACCTCTCCGGGCTGGAGATCGCCGGCTGCCGGCACTGCAACTGGTGCATAAAAAATCAGAGCCCCGAAAAATTCTGCTCATTCTCGGACGGTATGGAAGAAATATACCCGGCCCTATTGCGAGCCGATGCGATCATTCTGGCCACCCCGGTGCATATCGGACGGATGTCCGGCCTCATGGCCAACATGATCGACCGGATGCGAGTCTTCGTATACGGGAACGCCCACCGCGGAGGACTGACCGACAAAGTGGGGGCCGCCCTGGTGGTGGGGTTTCTCCGCCACGGGGGGTTGGAAATGACCCTCAGCATCCTCAACAGCACCTTCGCTGTCTTCGGGATGATCCCCGTGGGACGCGGCGGGATGGCCCTGACCAGCCTGGAGGGAAAAGGAAAAGTCACCAAGGGCGTCCGCCATATGGCCCTGGAAGATGGGCTCGGGGTTTTAACCGCCAAGGGCGCCGTCCAGCGCGCCGCGGAGCTGGCCAAAATTATCCAAGCGGGGAAGAAAGCCCTCCGGAATGCCTAAAATTCGAAATGCCTAAAATGCCTAAAGTTATAAACGCAGTGCCTCAAGTTAACGAAGGTTCGCAGAAATTTAGTTCGGAGTTCGGAGAAAAAACTTCAAAAATCTAATGAGGCTTTTCCTCCGAACTCCCTTCGGGCACGCAGCCGCGTGCCCCTACAAACTCCAAACTTGTTTGAGGCACCTAGGCTCATTTGACTACGTTGAAGTAGACTTGAACACTATTTTGGATCCGAACTAAATTTTTCCCAACTACTGATTCCGTGCCTAAAGGAGAACCCTGTGCTAAAGCTCCTTTTCACCCCCATCAAGATCAACCGGATGGAACTCAAGAACCGGATCGTCATGCCGGCCATGCATTATTTGTCCTCCTGGGAAGGAATGGTGCTTCCGCACCATGTGGATTATTTCGTGGAGCGGGCCAAGGGAGGGGCGGCCCTGATCATCATCGGGGGCTGCACCATCGATGAGACCAGCGGGGCAATCAACATGCTCAGCGCCAGGGACGACAAGTTCATCCCCGGCCTTGCGGGTCTGGCCCGGGCGGTTCAGGCCCACGGGGCCAAGATCGCCGCCCAGCTCTACCACGCGGGACGTTACTCGCACACCCTGCTCATGGGGGGACGGCAGTCGGTCTCCTCTTCCCCCATCCGCTCCCGTTTTACGGGCGAGACCCCCCGGGAGCTTTCCATTCCGGAGATCCAGCAGGTCCAGAGGAACTACGCCCTGGCTGCGGCGAGGGTCCAGCGGGCTGGTTTCGATGCCGTCGAGGTGATTGCCTCGGCCGGCTACCTGATCAGCCAATTTTTGTCCCCCATCGTGAACCGTCGGAAAGACGAATACGGGGGAGACTTCGAAAATCGGATGCGTTTCGGCCTGGAAGTGATCGAGGAGATCCGCCGGGGGGTAGGTCCGGATTTCCCCATCATCGTCCGGGTGGCGGGCAACGAGTTTATGGACGGGGGCCTGGCTAACGAGGAAGCCCGCTTGTTCTCCAAGGAGTTGGTAAAAGCCGGAGCGGACATGATCAACGTAACCGGGGGCTGGCATGAAACCCGGGTCCCCCAGATCACCATGGGATTACCCCGGGGCGGTTTCGCCTACCTCGCCCAGGGGATCAAGCAGGCGGTGGCCATTCCGGTGATGGCCTGCAACCGGATCAATGATCCGGTTCTCGCCGACCAGATTCTCCGGGACGGCCAGGCAGACCTGATCGGCTTTGCCCGTGGCCTAATCGCCGACCCGGAGCTTCCCAACAAGGCCCGGCAGGGACGCTTCGACGAAATCAACTACTGTATTGCCTGCAATCAGGGCTGTTTCGACCCGATCTTCGAGGGCAAACCCCAGACCTGCCTGGTCAATGCCCGGGCGGGGGCGGAAGGAAAACTTGCCCTCGAGCCGGCATCCTCCAAGAAAAAGGTCATGGTTATCGGCGGCGGTCCTGCGGGGATGGAAGCCGCAAGGGTTGCCGCCCTCCGGGGCCACCAGGTCAGTCTCTACGAAAAAAGCGGAACCCTGGGAGGCCAGCTTCCTCTGGCTGCCGCTCCTCCGGGACGGGCGGAGTTTCTTGCCTTCGTCCGTTACCTTGAGGGCCAGATGAAAAAGCTGAACGTCGCCGTTCACCTCCGCACGGAAGCGACGCTTCGGCACGTGGAAATGGAAAAACCCGATGCGCTCATCCTGGCCACGGGGGCTGAGCCCGCGGTGCCCGACATCCAGGGGATCCACCGGCCCAATGTGATTCTGGCCTGGGATGTTTTATCCGGCGAGGCCGATACCGGGAAAGAAGTGGTCATCATCGGCGGGGGGGCCGTGGGGCTGGAGACCGGCCTGCTCCTTGCGCGCAAGGGGACGATCGACGCCGACACTCTCTATTTCCTCATGTTCAACCAGGCGGAGGCCCCCGAAAGCATCCAGACCCTCCTCTACCGGGGGCTGAAGAAGATCACCGTGCTGGAAATGTTAAAAAGGGTCGGGCAGGATATCGGGCGAAGCACCCGATGGAGTATCCTGCAGGACCTTTCCCGTCTGGGGGTAAGGAGTCTCACCAAGGCTCGGGCCAAGGAAATTACGGACCGGGGAGTTATGATTGAGCGGGAGGGTCGGGAAGAACTGATCCCGGCGGATACCGTGGTCTTGGCCACGGGTTCCAAAGCGGCTAACCACCTTTACGATCAGATCCAAGGCCGGGTCAAGGAAATCCACGTAATCGGGGATGCAAAAAGTCCGCGCAAGGCTTTGGAGGCGGTGGCCGAAGGGTTTGCCGTGGGAAGGACAATTTAAGTGCTGAGGACTGAGTGCTGAGTGATGAGTGACAGACCATTCATACCCAGTCCTCATTACTCAGTCCTTGCTTTAGACGGAGACGACCTCTTTCACCTCGGGAATTTTGGCTTTGAGGCGGGCCTCGACGCCCCGTTTCAGCGTCAACTGGGACATGGGGCAGGAGCCGCAGGCTCCCATGAGTCTGACCTTCACCACCCCGTCTTCGCCCACATCGATCAGCTCGATATTACCGCCGTCGGCCTGCAGGGCAGGACGGATTTCGTCGATGATCTTCTGGACTTTTTCCTTCACGGCAACCTCCTTGAAAAACTTGGATGGAAAGGGGTCTTATTCGGAGACGCAGGCTTCGACCGGGCAGACTTCGGCGCAGGTCCCGCAGTCGGTGCACTTATCCGGATCGATCACGTACTTGGGATCCCCTTCGTTAATCGCTTCCGCCGGACACTCTTCTTTGCAGGTTCCACACATGATGCAGTCGTCGGTGATCTTGTAGCTCATCTCTCCTCCTCGTTATTTGAGCGTGGAATTCAGGTCTTCCAGAATGGCATTGAGGTCTTTGTTGTGCATCAGGGCGCCGAATTGGATGCTCTCCAGTCTTGAACCGGGGCAGTTGAAGCAGCCTTCACCAAAATGCTTCTGAAATACCTTGCGCGCTTCGGGATATTTTTCGAGGACCTCGCCGATGTTCATATCTTTGTCGATCCTTCGCTTGATCTCCCGCATGAATTCCTCCTCTTCCCTTCGCTCTTTCCTCCGCTTCGCGTCGCTCCCAACCTATCATTCCGGCCGGCCAAAAAAATGATTTAGATCATAATCCGCCTAGAGAGCCGCCTCAATGGCTTCCTCCAGAATCCTTTTTTCCGTCAACCCCATATACCTCTGGCAGATCTGGCCTTTGCGGTCGATGACGAAGGTGGCGGGGATCCCCCGGATCGGGCCCAGATTGGCCACCTGGCTGTACTTCTCGAAAATCTCCTCATCCCCCATGACATTGGGGTACTCGACCTGGAGCTGATCCAGGAATTTCTTGACTTCCTGCGGCGGCTTGCGGTCGAGAGAGATCCCGATGACCACCAATCCCTTTTCTTTGTATGCCTTGTAGATCTGGTTCAGCACCGGGATTTCTTCCCGGCAGGGGGCGCACCAGGTAGCCCAGAATTCAAGGACGATGACCCGCCCCTGGAAGGAAACCAGGTCGACCTTCTGCCCGTTCATATCCGGCAGGGAGAAGACGGGAGCCGAAAGCTCTCCTTCTCCCAGGCACTCCACCTTCGCCGGTTTTCGCGCGGAGAGTTCAAATTTTCCCAGGCCGTAACCCAACAGGAGGATCACCCCCACCAACAGGATGAGTCTCCATATTTTTCGTTTACCGATTCCGTTTTTCACCTTCTTGCGTCTGTCCCCCCTTTTCAAAGTCGCTCTCTTTCGGTCCATGGGGAGAAGGCCTTCCTCCCTGAGATCGAAATGATCTTCTTTCCCCCCGGGCCGTCCCTCCGATCCATCGACAGAACAAAGGCGGGATCCCCCCAGGGCTTTCCCGCCTTTCCCGCGAAAACGCGTTTTGCTTATTTGTAGTATTCCTCTTTCATCCGGTCCATGACCAGCTGGAGCTTGTCCGCCGGGTCGTTCTTATGGTAATGGCACAGGTTGCAGGAATTGGGCTGCTTCTCCACCCCGCCGGCCTTGACCGAGGTGCCCGGTTTAACCACTTTGAAAGTGTGCAGGGAAATATCCCCCAGGATCGAGCTGGCCGCGGTCCGCGGCATATGGCAGCCGATGCATCCGCCGAAGTCATGGATGCTGTGCAACGTCTTCTGCCCGGTCTTGGCGGAAGCCTTGTGGCAATCCATGCAGAGAGCATCCCCCGCTTTCTTCAGGGCGAATCGTTCCGTCTTTCCCCGATCATGGACGGAATGGCAGGTCCAGCAACTGACCCCTACGTCGGCGTGTTTGCTCTTCATCCAGTCGATGTACTGCTGATGATGCTGGCGAGCTTCGCCTCCCGGCCAGATTCCGGCCTTGTCCTGGTAGAACTCAAAGAGCTGCCGGCCGGGAATGTACCCCTTGGGGTATTCGTACTTCCCGTCCCAGGTATACCCCCGGGTATGGCACTGCCCGCAGACCTGCGCGGCGATGAAGGGGGGCATGTTGGCCGGGTTGAGGATGGTATTGCGCCGGGCCTCCTCCGTGGGGGCGGACATATGATGGCTTCCCGGACCATGGCACGCCTCACAGCCCGCCCCGTTGTCCACCCAGGTGGTGTTCTTGTAGGCATGGTTCTTGGAGTCATATTCATAGGAGAGGCCGGTCACGTGGCAGCTTCCGCACTTGTCCTGCCAAGTGCGTCCCTTGGAGGCCCAGAAATTGGTGGGATGATCGTAGTTGGCCCCTTTCAGCCCCTGGTAGTCCGACCAGCGTTCGGAGGAAACATCCCACTGGACGGGGAGAACGTGCATTCCGCCGTTGGGGAAGAGAGTCACGTAGCGCTGCTTCCAGGTGGTTCCGATCACCCATTCGGCCTTGTAGGTATGCAGCTGACCGTCGGGCCCCGTGGTCTCGACGAAGAATTCCTTCCCCTTTTTGAACATCTTGCTCGTATACTTCTTGCCGTCCCGCTCCACGGTAAAGGTATTCCGGCGGTAAAAATCGCCCACCACCGTGGCTTCATCGGCGGGCAGGATCTTCCGGCGGTGGAGGGTTGAATTCCAGGTCTGATAAATTTTCTTGTGGCAGATCTCGCAGTTCTTCGAGCCCACGTAGCCGGCGCCTTCCACGCTGGGGCCTCTTTCCCTCATGGCCTGGGCTCCGCTTTCGGGAACGGCCATCAGAGCCAAGGCCAGAGCGACCGCAGCGGCAAGGCCAAAGAAGACGATGCTTTTCCAAGGACTCCCCTTTTCCTCGGTCATTTCCTTACCTCCCTTTACTTTTATCGGCAACCGGATGGACTTCGTCAGCGACCTGCAAAATGCGGTGGGATGGATTCCATTTTATTTCCAATCCTGCCCCGGTCAAGGGGAAAATTCAACCCTTCCTCCCGGCCGCGGGGGGTTCGGAATCGTCCTTCCCTTCCAGGACCCGCTGCAGGGCCTGGGGATGGAGGAGGAAGATCTTGCCGTTGGCCGGCTTGATGAATTTGGACTTGGTGAACCGGCTCATCACCCGGATCGCCGTTTCCACCGTGGTCCCCGCCATATCGGCCAGGTCCTGCCGGGTCAGGGGGAGATTGATCATGATCCCCCCTTTTTCGGAGACCCCCACCTTATCGGCCAGCTTCAGCAGAATATGAGCGATCCGCTGCTCCACCCGGTCTACCGCCAGGCTCTTGATGGTGGCGTGGGCTTCCCGCAGCTGCCGGCCGAGTTCGGTGATCATCTCCGTGGCGATAAAGGGGTGGCGCCCGAAGAAGAGGAAAAAGTCTTTCCGGGACAGCTTCAGGATGGTGGAGGGTTCCATGGCCTGGGCTGAGGAGGCATAGGGCTTGCGGTCAAAGAGGGAGGCTTCCCCGAACATGTCTCCGGGGGTGAAGATCTGCAGGATGATATCCTTGCCGGTATCCGAGTGTTTGAGGAGCTTGACCCTTCCTTCCATGACGATGTGAAGCCATTCGGGGATATCGCCCTCGAAGAAAATGTAATCGTCCCGCCGGTATTTTTCTTCGGCGAAGAGAGGGCCGATTTCCTTCAAAGAGGGTTCTGAAAGAGAGGAGAAGAAAAGGGATTTTTTCAGGATCTGCAGTCGGTCCATTCGCCCCCGCCGAGTTTTGAAGGCAAGATAAATTTCAAATTATTCTAAAACGGGGATGGGGATTATGCAACATGATTTTCCATCCGGCTTTCCCGGGTACTCATCATTGGTCGGGAGAGTCACGATCGTTTAGGGGAGGGGCCGCGCTGGCACCGACGGCAATAGAAGCTGCTCCTTCCCCCGACCCTTTCCCGCACGATGGTCCGGCCGCAGGTTTGGCATGACTCTCCCTCCCGGCCGTAAACCCGGAGCCCATGCTGAAAGGCCCCCAAAGCCCCGGCGGAATCCACGTAAGACCGGACCGACGTCCCCCCGGCCCGGATCGACTCTTTCAGGATTTCCTGCAGGGCCTGGTGAAGCCGGGACAGAGTCCTGGCTCGCCAGGGAATCGGATTTTCTTCGGGGATGGATCCCCGCCCGGTGCAGGGACTCATCGGCGTAGATGTTTCCCACTCCCGCCAGAAAATGCTGGTCCAGAAGAAGGGGCTTGATCTCCCGGCGCCTGGACCGCACGCGGCTTACGAATTCGGATGGAGAGATTTCCAGGGGCTCGGGGCCCAACCGGGAGAGGGAGGTCCACCCTCCCTTTTTTCGTCTTTTCCCAGAAAACCCGGCCAAACCGGCGGGAGTCCACGTAGCGGAGTTGGTGGGGATGGTTCCGGAAGGAGAAGACCAGGTGGGTATGCTTCTCCCGGGGGGATCCCGAGGGCACGACCCGCAATCGCCCGGTCATCCCCAGATGGACGAACAGGGCCCCCCCGGCGCCCAGGGAGAGGATGATATGTTTCCCCCGGCGCTCGACGCCGCAGATCCTTTTCCCCTGGATCCATTCACTCAGGGTCCGCCGGGGTCCCCGAAGGCACTTATCCAGGCAGACTTCAACTCCGGAAAATTCCAGATGAAGAATCCGGTCTCGCAGTCCCCGGACGATGGTTTCTACTTCCGGCAACTCGGGCATTTTTCGTCTTCTCCTCCTTCTCCGATCCTCTCGCCGGGCGGATCTTCCTGGCCTTTCAAACCTTCCGGTCCCCCACGGGCGGAGAGTTGGCTAGACTATTTCGGAAAAGGGGGAGGCAGGGTGCGGCCCGGGGAAACCTCTTCCCGGTTCCGCCGGTTCCAATAGGCCCGAACCGCCGTGCTTCCGATTCCCACGAGGAAAAAAAGGACCGCGGCGACAATCCAGTAGACATCCAGGGTTCCCCGGTCGATGCGGTGCACCAGGAGGGTGTAGAACAGGGCGCTGGGGAGTTGGGCGACGCAGACCAGAAGAAGGAATTCCCAGTAGGCCAGGAGAGTCAGGCCGGCGGCATAGCTGATCACGTCAAAGGAAACCACCGGGACGAAGCCGAAAAGAAGGATGACGTACTTCTCGTACTTCTTCAGGACCCGGTCCGCCGTCTCCAGATGCTCCTTGTTCACCAACCGTTCGACGATCGGCCGCCCGAGGGTCTTGGCGATGGAAAAACAGACCATGGAACCCGCAACCGCGCTGCTCCAGGAAAGGAGGAGCCCGTAGAAGGGCCCGAAGGCCAGCGCATTGACCACGAAGATGGGAAAGGCGGGAAGAAAGAGGACCACCGATTGGGCCACCATCAGGAAAGCGGAAATGAGGGGAGCCCAGAGGCCGAAGGAGAGGACCAGGGTTTTCAGGCGGTGGATATTCCCCTGGATCTCGATCCCATTCAGGAACTCCACCCCGCCGCCGGGCCGCTGGCCCAGGAGATAGACCAGCCCCGCCACGACCGCCGCCACAAGGCCAAGGATGAAGATGACGATGTAGGTTTTTTTCAAAGCGCTTTCGGAAACGGAGAAGAAAATATTTTTTCAAGCCCGCAGACCGGGAGAGCCCGAAGGGTCCGGATGGGGCCCGGGAACCTCTTCCCTCATCCGGGAACGTCTTCCCGCGGTTCGGCGTTCCCCGTCTCTTTCATTCCGCCGCCCGCTTCCAGACGCACATCAGCTCCTGCTGGTGGTATCCAAACTGAACCAGCTCCCAGCCCTTCGTCCCCTCTTCGTTCAGGACATCCCGGATCATGTCGGCCGCCTCCCGGGAAGTGTCGTGGAGGAAACATTGTCCCCGCTGGTCGCAATAGAAAGCCGCCGGGTCCGTTTTCTCTTCCCGGACGAAATCCTTCAGATGGTAACGGGTGATCTGATACTCCCATGTTTTCATGGCCGCCGCCCTCTTTCGATTCGGAGTCGTTCCGTTTCAGGGCCCCACCAGCATGACCATGGGGTCCTTCAGGGAAAACCAGTCGGGGAAACGGTTCAGGGCCTTCAGCTCCGCCTGCAGACTCCGCTCATGGCTCCGCTCAAAATCGGCGAGGTACTCCAGCATGAAGCGTCCGCTCATATCCGCTGACCTCAGCGCCTCCCGCTGGTAGAACTGAGCCGCCTCCTGCTCCTTCTTGATGGCCACCTTCAAGATCTCTTCCGGGCTCAGGTCCTTGGGCATCTTCCCTTTCCCTCCACTCCTCCCTTTCGGGGGATCGCGGGGAACTCCTCGCCCGAGCTTCTCCTGTATCTCTCTTCCAGGATCTGCCGGTGCCTCTTCTCCTCCGCGGCCAGGCGGGAAAGCTTCTCCCGCAGCAGCGGATTCCGCACCCCCTTCATGGCCTGGGTGTAAAACCGATGGGCCTCCACCTCGGCCCGGATGGCAACTCCCAGCACCTCCAGCCCGGTCAACCCTCGCGCCTCCCTCTTGGTTTTTCCCGCCATCTGCTTCATACCTCCCCGATGCTGTAAAAAACCTTGACTCCCCTGAAAACCGCCGTATCTCCCAGCTCTTCTTCGATCCTCAGGAGCTGATTGTACTTGGCCATCCGGTCGCTGCGGGAAGCCGATCCTGATTTGATCTGTCCCACCCCGGTGGCCACGGCCAGATCGGCGATGAACGAATCCTCCGTCTCCCCGGAGCGGTGCGAGACGACCGCCGTGTAACGGGCGCGCCGGGCCATCTCGATGGTCTCCAGCGTTTCGGTGACCGTCCCGATCTGGTTGAGCTTGATCAGGATCGAGTTGGCCACCCCCTTCTCAATCCCCTCCCGCAGGATTTTGGGGTTGGTGACGAAGATGTCGTCCCCCACGATCTGGACCTTTTTTCCCAACCGCCGGGTCAATTTCTCCCAACCCTTCCAGTCCCTTTCGGCCAGGGCGTCCTCCAGGGATTTGATCGGATACCGGTTGACCAGGTCTTCGTAAAAGTCGATCATCTCCTCCGAAGACAGTTTCTTTTTCTTTCCCGTCTTGAAAAGGTAGGCGCCTTCTTCATAGAATTCGCTGGCCGCCGAGTCGAGGGCCAGAAAAGCATCCTTCCCCGGGACGTAGCCCGCCTGGCTGATGGCTTCCACGATCCACTGAAGGGCTTCCTCGTTGGAGCCCAGGCGGGGCGCGTATCCGCCTTCATCGCCCACCGAGGTGCTGTACCCTTTCTTCTTCAGGATCTGCCGCAGGGTATGAAAAATTTCCGCCCCCATGCGCAGGGCTTCGGCAAAGTTCCCGGCCCCCGCCGGGACCACCATGAATTCCTGAATATCCAGGTCGCTGTCCGCGTGAGCGCCCCCGTTGACGAAATTCATCATCGGAACCGGTAGCTCCCGCGCCCCGGCTCCTCCCAGGTAGCGGTACAGGGGAATTCCGAGGGCCTGGGCCGAAGCCCGGCAGGCAGCCATGGAAACTCCCAGGATGGCGTTGGCCCCCAGCTTGGATTTGTTTTCGGTCCCGTCCATGTCGATCATGATCCGGTCCAGGCTCGCCTGATCGGCGGCTTCCATTCCTTTCAACCGGGGGGCGATGATTTTCTGCACGTTCTGGACCGCTTTTCGAACTCCCTTGCCCAGGAATCGTTTCTTATCGCCATCGCGGAGCTCTAGAGCTTCCCTTTCTCCCGTGGACGCCCCGGAAGGGACCGCGGCCCTTCCTTGGGCCCCTCCCGACAGGTGAATTTCCACCTCCACCGTGGGATTGCCCCGGGAATCCAAAATCTCCCGTGCCTTGACCGCTTCGATTTTCGTCATTTGCCGCTCCTCCCTGTTATCCCCATCCTTAAGGACGTTTCCCGTCTTTCCCATGATCTGAATCAGCCCGGCCCGGGTACATCGCTGAAGAGCTCAGGGGCCCTCAGCGTTGAGGTTTCTTCCACAGGCGGTGATACCAATCGGGCACCCTCGTTTTCGCGGGCATTTCGGTCCGGGGAGAGATGGGTTTTATATCCAGAACCGGCGTCCCGTTCAGGGCATCCAGCCCCTTTACCCGGAGGACATTCCTTCTCCGCTTCAGCAATCGCACCTGAGTCAGGCCGATGGGATTGGGACGATATTGAGTTCGGGTGGCAAAAATTCCCACCAGGGGAAGATCGGGACGGGATTTAGGGTGAATTTTCAGCCTCCGCCCCCTGGACCGGCTCGGGGTCCGGCTGATCCAGAAAAGAATCAGGAGATGAGAATACTCTTCGATCCCTTCCAGGGCTTCCTCGTATCTGGAAGAGAGAACGATCTCGGAAACGACCGATTCCCACCCCTCCGATCTTTTCTTACGAATGGGGTTATGAACTCTCCCGATGGGTTTGAGGATTATGTTAGGCAACGCGCCCCCATGATCGGCAGAATGACGGCCCGGTGATGGCGAAATTTATGGGGAAATGCTCAGCCCTTCATGGGGACCAGGGATCCCTATTTGAATATACCAGTCCGATTTTTTCTTTTCAACACAAACCTTTTCGCCTCCTCCCCGGTTACTCCCACGAGGGGAACCCGTTGAAAAATTTCCATAGGTAATTATTATCTGTACATTTTTTACCACACCAATTTATAAGCATGTCAAAAAAAAAACTGCCTGGAAATCCATTCAGGCTCCCAGGCAGTTCACCTACAGATTCAAGGAAATTTTCCAAGCCGGGGGTGGTCGCCCCCTTAAACGACGCTCTCCTTGCCCTTCAGGGACCGTTCCATTCCCTCCCGTCGGCTCTTACGCCCCCCTTTCAAATCCTTTGTCTGGGCATGGAGGTATTTTTTCAGCAGAAGCATAACTTCTTGTTCTTCTTCAGGAATACGTAGGTCAGCATCCTTGCTGAGACGGTGCAAGAGAATTACCGCGTCAAGGATATCTCCGCAGATCACGCAGTGCCATCCAAAGAACACGCTGTTTATATCATAAAATTTTTCGAAGATCATCCTGCCCCCGCATCTGCGGCAGTTCATCCCGATTTTTCGCTCTTTACTCGTTGCCATAGCAGTCATCGAGGTCCTCTCTATAAAATTTTATAAATAAAGATGCAATTTTTCTGCCAAAGGTTCTTTTAGGGGATTTTTTTGTGGTTGTTAAATTTCTTAATATTTTTAAACTCTCTTACCCTATCCCCGCTCGCTTCTTTCCAATGAAAAAAGGTCTCATATAACCGGGCCGATTGCCATGTTCAAAAAATTGACTTTCTTGTCCATCCATTCCCTGGAACGAGCGTTCAAGCAAAACTACGAGTATGATCCCTCCTTAATTTTTTTTAAAATAAATTCAAATAGTTATAGAAAATAGAAATTCTATTAATAAACAAAAAGGGCTTAAGTTTTTTCCCTTTTTGTCGAAAAGATGGTTGGACTTGTTCAGCATCGTCTTCTTCCAGGTTGATTGCAAAGAACTTCTATCCCAAGGAGTTTAAAATGGCGAATAAGGGAACGATTCTGATTGTGGATGATGAAGTGGGTCCCCGCGAGTCACTCCGTATGATTTTGAAACCCATTTATGAGGTCTTTACCGCGGGGGACGGGAGTGAGGCCATCCGCTGCATCCATGATAAGACTATCGACCTGGTTACCCTCGACTTGAAGATGCCCGGGCTGTCCGGCATAGATGTTTTACGGGAAATCAAAAAACTTCAACCAGATGTGGAGGTTATCGTCATTACCGGATATGGAACTTTAAGCAATGCCCAGGAGGCCATCCGGTTTGGCGCCGGGGATTTTATCTCCAAGCCCTTTAACGTCGCCGATATCATTGCCATCGTGAGCAAATCCTTCGAAAGGCGTACCTACAATCTCAAAATCAAGAACCTCATCCAGCAGATCAAAGGCCTTCGTTCTTCGCTGAATGACAACAAAGAGGCCTATCCTGAATGGAACCAGGGCACCGACCTCACTCCCGGGGCTACAGGGAATTAATGGTTAAAAAAACTACTCCCCCCGTCATATAATTGACCGTACAGATATATTGTATTAGCCGAAAATCACCGGGTTGAACCCGGTTCTTCCAAAAAACATAATAGAATCAGAAAATGATTTAATCACCGGATGAGAAACTCCCGGAGGCATAGAACTTGCTCAAGGAAGGATGGCCCAAACTTCGCGGGCAGGTCTCTAAATCTTCCCTCCAGCGAGAACGGAATGCATGCCAAAGGGTCGGTACTGGTTGTGGACGATGAATTTGGCCCCCGGGAATCCCTCCGTATGATCCTCAAACCCATCTATGACGTCCATGCCGTGGATAACGGCCAGGACGCCATCGACTTCATTTGCCGGGAAAAAGTAGATCTAGTCACGCTCGACCTCCGGATGCCGGGGCTCTCCGGAATTGATGTCTTGCGGGAGATCAAGAAAATCCGGACGGACATCGAAGTCGTGGTCATCACCGGCTATGGAACCATGAACAACGCCGTGGAGGCCTTCCGCCTGGGAGCGGTGGATTTCATCTTCAAGCCCTTCAACGTGGCCGAAATCATCTCCATCGTCAAGAAATCGGTGGAACGCAGGAATTTCAACCTGGCCATCAAGCAGCTCCTCCAGAGGTTCAAGGCCTTAAGGCACCTGGGAATAGACGAGCAGGGAGAGGCTTTGTCCAACCTGGGCGCCAGCGTGGATCTCTCCCCCGAAGCCCAGGAGCTGTCCCGCGAAATCCAGGAATCCATCCAGCAGCTCGAACACTTCCGGATGCAGAAGGTTTCAGTGAACTACATGGACTTTCTCAAAGTCCTCATTTACATCCTGGAGAGCAAGGAACCTTACACCAGCGGTCATTCCGAGCGGGTATCGGTCTATTCCGACCTGATCGCCCAGGATCTCCGCCTGTCCCCGCGGGAGAAGGAAGACCTGCAGATTGCCACTCTTCTCCACGACATCGGCAAGGTAGGCCTCAGCAATCGTCTCCTCAGAAAGACCAGCCTCAGCGAAAAGGACAGTCTGGACATCCGGCTCCACCCGGTGAAGGGCGTTCATCTCATCGAACCCCTGGCCTTTTCCCACACCATCATCTCTGCCATCCGCCATCACCACGAGCGATGGGACGGGAAGGGCTACCCCGACGGCCTGTTGGGGGCAGATATTCCCCTGCTGGCCCGGATCATCACCCTGGCGGACTCCTACGACGCCATGACTTCGGACCGCCCTTACCGTCCGGGCCTTTCCCAGAAAAGGGTCCAGGAAGAGATCGAACAGAACGCGGGAACTCAATTTGATCCCCAGATCGTAATGCTCTTCTTGAAACAGCTCAAAAGAGACGGGCGCTTTCCTTGCATCCATCCGTCCGTCAGCTTCCACTGAAAAGGGAGAAGCCAGCATGGTAGAAAAGCTGATCCGCTGCACCCAATGCAACCAAGTCATCCCCCTGTACGACCTGTTTGGGGATTTCGGTGAATCCTCGGCTCTCCCGGGAGTGGAGTGGGCTTCGGACGATCTGGACGGGCAAAAGGAATTTTTGGAACTCCATCGGGGCCATGTTCTGGAAGAGCTGCTCGTGGACCCCGAGACAACGGTCAGCGACCGGCCGGCTTTCGAGCCCTGCCGGGTCACCTATATGGAGGCCGCCAACGGGAAGGAAAGGTTCCTGATCAAGCGGGTTAAAGAAGGCTATGACCGGCCGGCTTTCTATGAGCTCATTCCCGGGCAAATCCGGGTGGCGGATATTTCCCTGGAGATTCAGGAAGAGGAGCTCCGCAAGGAGATCGAATGGCTGAACGGGTCTCTCCCTCTGCCGGCGGAAAAAGTGGGAAAATTCATCGAGGCCTTCCGGGAAGAGGTCCGGACGATCCCCCTGGAGAAATGGCGGGAAGAAATGGAAATGACCCTCCCCGGGGAGACTTCCCTGCTCACCTACGGCAGCATCCGCGCCTCCCACTGGGAAAACGTACTCCACCGCTGTGAGAACGATTTTAAGGGCTCGGAACTCGAGTTGATCGAGCGGTTCATCCGCGATCACCGGCAGCCGGGAAACATTTTGGACCTCCGGATCAAGAATAAAATCTCCATTTCCAATCCATTGGCCAAAACGCCCGCCTAATTCGCCGGCTTCTTCGGTCGGGCCGGTTTGGCCTACCTCCCTCCACCCCCCCAGGTCACGACCCGGGCCATTTTCCCTTTTCTTGACATCCCCCCCGATCTCTGATAATTTTTTAATAAAAAAAGGGGTTTAACCATACATTGCGGAAAAGATGCGGCCCCTTCCCGGGCAGGATCGGAAAAACTCTTTCCGGTCCCCCGGATTGGATGGGGGGCGGCCTTTCCCGGCAACCCTCTCGGACATTAAAATTGCAGCCTTCAACCTGTCTACCCCGCAATTCCACACGCCGGGTTCTTATCGGTTCTGTGCCCGTAGGAGGCGGAGCCCCCATCGTCGTTCAGTCCATGACCAAGACCGATACCCGCAATGTATCCGCTACGGTGGCCCAGATTCGTCGCCTGGAAGAAGCGGGCTGCGAGGTCATCCGGGTTGCGGTTCCGGACCGGGAGGCCGCAGGGAAACTGGGAGAAATCAGGAAAAGAATCCGGATCCCCCTGATTGCCGACATTCACTTCGATTACCGCCTCGCCCTGGAAGCCCTGGAGCAGGGAGTTGCCGGCCTTCGTCTGAACCCGGGCAATATCGGCAGCCGGGAGCGGGTGGCCAGGGTCGTCCAAGCCGCCCGGGAGCAGAAGGTCCCGATCCGGATCGGGGTGAACGCCGGGTCTCTGGAAAAAGCCCTGCAAAAAAAGTACGGCGGGCCCTCGCCCGAGGCCCTGGTGGAAAGCGCCCTGGCCCATGTCCGCCTGCTGGAAGACCTGGATTTCAACCTGATCAAAATCTCCCTGAAGGCTTCCGACCCGCTCTCCACGGTTGAGGCCTACCAGAAAATCTCCCGGGTCACGAATTACCCGCTGCACATCGGGGTGACCGAAGCCGGCCCCCCCTTCTCCGGGGGCATTAAATCGGCGGTGGGTCTGGGGATCCTTCTTTACCAGGGGATCGGGGACACCCTGCGGGTTTCCCTGACCGCCGACCCGGTTCTGGAAGTAAGGGCGGCCTATCATATTCTGAGATCCCTGGGTTTGCGCCGCAGGGGGGTGGAAATCATCTCCTGTCCCCTCTGCGGGCGAAGCCAGACCCGTCTTCTTCCGGTGGTGCGAAAGATAGAAGCTAAAGTTGCCAGCTGGCCCGAGCCCCTCCGAATCGCCGTCATGGGTTGCCCGGTCAACGGCCCGGGCGAGGCCAGGGAGGCTGATGTGGGCATTGCCGCGGGCAAAGGGATGGCGCTCCTTTTCCGCAAGGGGAAAGTCCTGCGCAAAGTCAAAGAGACGGAAATGGTCGGGGCCCTGCTGGAGGAAGCGGAGGCCCTCCGAAAACAAACCTGAGAGGGACAGTTCATGCGGTATTCGAAGAAACTTCTTCAAACCTTAAGAGAAGACCCGGCTGATGCCGAGGCGATCAGTCATAAATTGATGGTGCGGGCGGGGATGGTGCGGCAGCTGGCCGCCGGGCTTTACATCCATCTTACCCCTGGGGCTCCGTTCCCTGGAAAAGGTGAACCGCATCATCCGGGAGGAGATGAACGCCATCGGCGGGCAGGAGATCACCATGCCCATTCTCCACCCCGCCGAAGTCTGGCAGCAGTCCGGAAGGTGGTATGACATCGGGGACGAGATGTTCCGCCTGAAAGACCGGAACCAGCGGGATATGGTTCTGGGAATGACCCACGAGGAGATCATCGCCTGGCTGGCCGCGCGGGAGATCCGGTCCTACCGGGACCTCCCCCAGATCTGGTACCAGATCCAGACCAAGCTGCGGGACGAAGCCCGCCCCAAGAGCGGGGTCCTGCGCACCCGGGAATTCCTGATGAAAGACTCCTACAGCCTGGACCTGGACGCGGCCGGGCTGGACCAGAGCTACCAGCTCCACTACGAAGCCTACGTCAAGATTTTCAGCCGCTGCGGGGTGAAGTTCTACGCCGTGGAGAGCGACCCGGGCATGATGGGCGGAGCGGGAGCCCACGAGTTCATGGCCCCCAGCGAGGCGGGCGAGGACGAGGTGGCCCTCTGCGAGAAGTGCGGCTATGCCGCCAATGTGGAACTGGCCCAATCCACCCCTGTCCCCCCTTCTTTCCCTTCCTGGAAATTCGAGGAGGTGGCCACCCCGGATTCCCGGACCATCGAAGAAGTCTGCGCCTACCTGGGGATTTCTCCCCGGCTCACCATCAAGTCTTTGCTGCTGATGGCCGAAGATAAACCCGTGATGGCCCTGCTCCGGGGCGACCAGCAGCTCCACGAGAAAAAATTCCGCGCCCTGGTGGGGGAATTCCGGCCCGCCCACCGGGAGGAGGTCAAGGAATTCACCGGCGTGGAAGCAGGGTTTCTCGGCCCGGCGAGGCTTTCTCCCAAACAGCCTATTTCCATGATCGCCGATACCTCCCTCGGGGAAGGGGTTTTCGTCGCCGGGGCCAACCGGGAGGGTTATCACCTGCGCGGGGTCGTGCCGGGAGAGCATTTCTCCGCCCGGTTCGCCGACATTCACCTGGCCATGTCCGGGGATGCCTGCCCCAGATGCCAGGCGCCCCTCAAGGTGGAAAAGACGATCGAGATCGGCAACATTTTCAAGCTGGGGACCAAGTACTCCATCCCCCTCAAGGCCCTGTACCTGGACCGCCAGGGGCAGGAAAAACCGATCGTCATGGGAAGCTACGGAATCGGACCGGCGCGAATTATTGCCGCCGCCGTGGAGCAGAACCACGACCCAGACGGCATCATCTTCCCTCTGTCCATAACCCCCTTCGAGGCGCACCTCTTGCCCGTGAATTTAAAGCAGGGGACCGTCGGGGAGGAAGCCGAGAAACTCTATCAGGGCTTATCTTCGGCCGGGGTGGAAACCCTCTTCGACGACCGGGAGGAGGCCCCGGGGGTGAAGTTCAAGGACGCCGATCTCCTCGGGTCGCCACTGCGCCTGACCCTCAGCAACAAAACCCTGAAAGAGAAAGCCGCGGAGGTCAAGGTGCGGCGGACCGGGGAAGTGCGGATGGTTCCCCTCGGTCAGGCCGTCTCCTGGGTGAAGGAGTGGCTCGCAGACCAAAAGAAAAGATAGGTTTCGCATGAATCCGCCTGATTCGTCTCAACGACATACTGGAAAAAGTCAGCCGCAACTTTCCCGGCGCCGACCTGAGGCCGATCGAGAAGGCCTACGTCTACACCGCCAAGGTCCACCTGGGCCAGGTTCGTCTCTCCGGCGAACCCTACCTCATCCATCCCCTGGAAGTCTCCGCCATCCTGGCGGACATGAAGATGGATATTGCCACCGTGGTGGCGGGCCTCCTCCACGACACGGTGGAAGACACCCTGGCCACCCCGGAGGAGATCAAAGGGCTGTTCGGACCGGAGATCGCCGCCCTGGTGGACGGCCTTACCAAGATCAGCAAGATGACCCTGGCCACCCATGAGGAGGAGCAGTCGGAAAACTTCCGGAAGATGCTCCTGGCCATGGCCAAGGACATCCGCATCGTCATTATCAAGCTTGCCGACCGGCTCCATAACATGCGCACCCTCCAGTACCTGCCCCCGGAGAGCCAGATGCAGATTTCCCGGGAGACGCTGGACATCTACGCCCCCATCGCCGGCCGGCTGGGCATCGACCGGATCAAGACGGAGCTGGAAGACCATGCCCTGCGCTATCTCCACCCGGAGGAGTATCGCCAGCTGGTGGAGGGCATCGCCTGGAAAAAGGAGGAGCGGGAGAAATACATTCAGGAGGTCAGCTCGATCATCTCCGAAAAACTGGCTTCCTACGGACTGGTGGGAAAGGTCAGCGGCCGGCCGAAGCACTTTTTCAGCATCTACCGGAAGATGAAGGCCCAGAACCTGGAATTCGAGCAGGTCTTCGACATCATCGCCTTCCGCATTATTCTGGGGGAGGTCAAGGACTGCTACGAGGCGCTGGGCATCATCCATTCCCTCTGGAAGCCGGTCCCGGGCCGTTTCAAGGATTACATCGCCATGCCCAAGACCAACGGGTACCAGTCCCTGCATACCACGGTGATCGGCCCTTACGGCGAGCGGGTGGAGATTCAAATCCGCACCGAAGAAATGAACCGCACGGCCGAGGAAGGAATTGCCGCCCACTGGCAATACAAGGAAGGAAAGGCCTTCGACCCCAAAGACAGCAAGCAGATTTCCTGGGTTCGCCAGCTTCTGGAGTGGCACCAGGACCTGCGCGATCCCCGGGAGTTCATCGAAACCGTCAAGATCGACCTCTTCCCGGACGAGGTCTACGTGTTTACCCCGAAGGGGGCGGTCAAGCAGTTTCCCATCGGGGCCACCCCGGTGGACTTCGCCTACAGTATTCACACGGAGATCGGCCATAAGTGCGTGGGGGCCAAGGTCAACGGGAAGATTGTCCCCCTCCGCTACCAGCTCCAGAACGGCGATACGGTGGAGATCGTCACCGCGCCGAATCACCGTCCCAGCAAGGACTGGCTCAAGTTCGTCAAGACCGTCCGGGCGCGGACCAAAATCCGCCAGTTGATCAAGTCCGAGGCCCGGGAGCGCTCGGTGGACCTGGGGCGGGAGATCTGCGAGCGGGAGTTCAAAAAATACCACCTCGATTTCGCCAAGTTTCTGAAGTCCGAGGATCTGAAAAAGGTGATCGGGGAATTCTCCTTCCAGTCCATCGATGACCTGATGGCCGAGGTCGGTTACGGCAACATCTCCTGCAGGCAGATCGTGGGGAAGATCCTCCCGGCGGAAAAGCTCGACAAGGGAAAGGTCGAAGAGTCCCGCCTGAAACGGCTGGCGGACCGGATTCGCCGCGAACCGTCGGGCATCCAGATCCGGGGAATCCGGGACGTGATGGTCCGCTTCGGCAGATGCTGCAACCCCCTTCCCGGCGACCGGATCAACGGGTACATCACCCGGGGACGGGGAGTTACGGTGCACACCGCCGATTGCCCCAATGTTCTGGGCAGCGACCCGGAGAGGCTGATCCAGGTTTCCTGGAACCTCCAGGAAAAAGCGGTTCACGCCGTGCGGGTGCGGGTGACCTGCAACGACAAGAAAGGGCTGCTGGCCGACATCGGCGCCGCTCTGGCCTCCTCGGAGATCAACATCCTCCAGGCCCATGTGGTCACCACCGAGGACCGGAAGGCCGTCTGCAATTTCGAACTGGAGGTGAGGGACCTCAAGCATCTTCAGGCGGCCTTCCGAACGCTGACTAAGCTCAAGGATGTCATCAAGGTGGAACGGATGCGGGGGGCGCCTTCAGGGGAGAGGGAAGAAGCGGAGAGGGAAACCTAATGCAGTTTCAAGTTCGGTTTCGAGTTAGAAAATTGATGTCGTTAACGCGAAACCCGAAACTCGAAACTGTTTTTAGACGGCTTTTACGACCCGGCCGGAACGAAGGCAGCGGGTGCAAACCCGGATCCGACGGGGGGTTCCATTCTGGATGGCATGAACCCTTTGCAGGTTGGGATACCACCGGCGTTTGGTCTTAATGTTGGAATGACTCACCTTATGCCCCACCTGAGGGCTCTTTCCACAAATCGCACATGCCCGGGCCATTGAAATCCTCCCCAAAGAAAAACAAATAGCAGGGATTCCTCCCTGCTTTTCCCCTCTTATAGCATATAAAGGGGGGGGTGAGCAAGCGAATTTTCAGCTTGCCAGACTTCCTGCCTGGAAATGGAATACTGGAATAATGGAATGTGGGTCAAAGCAGCGAGGCCGCTTCTTTTTGCCCCTTTGTTTTTTCCCATTATTCCATCATTCCATCATTCCATTATTCCATGCCCCCAGTTCATCAATCGAAGATCTTGGCCGGAGGGTTGATCATGAAAGAATCCGGAGCCTTGGGCATCCCCTTGGCCAGAACCCGGTGTCCCTGAATCTCCAGCCGCCCCTCGGCGTACATCTGGATGGCCTGAGAATAGATCTTGTGCTCCTGCTTCAGGATCCGGGCGTTCAGCGTCGTCCGCCGTGTCATCGTCATACACGGGGACCACGGCCTGGATGATGATCGGGCCCGTATCCGTGCCCTCGTCCACAAAATGAACCGTGCACCCGGCGAACTTGACTCCGTAGTCAATCTGGGTCTGCCACACATGGGTTCCCGGAAAAGCAGGAAGGAGGGCCGGATGGATGTTGATCACCCGCATGGGGAAGGCCCGGAGAAGAACGGGGGTAATGATCCGCATGAAGCCGGCCAGGACGACCAGTTCCACCCCATGGGCTCTCAAGGCCTCCACCAGTTTCTGGTCGTACTCTTCCCTCTTCAGCCCCTTGTGCGGAATGACCAGGGAAGGAATCCCGTGTTTTCTGGCCCGCTCCAGGGCATAGACCTCCGGAACGTTGCTGATCACGATCTTGATTTTGGCGTCCACCCGCCCCGCTTCGATGTTGTCGATGATGGCCTGCAGGTTGGACCCGCTTCCTGAAACCAGGACGCCGAGGTTGACCATATTCCTCCTTACAGGTAAGAGATGGGATTTTCCCGGGGGTAGAGTTTTCTCACAATTTCGCCGATCGGGTAGGCCTTCTCCTTCCAGCGCTTCAACCGGGCGATGACCCCCTTCACTTCTTTGGCCGGCACGGCCAGGATCATCCCGATCCCGTTGTTAAAGGTGCGCAGCATCTCTTCTTCTGCCACATTCCCCCCCTGCCGGATGACCTCGAAGATGGGGGGAACCGGCCAGGCCCCCCTCCGGATCACCGCTTTACATCCCGGAGGAATCACCCGGGGCAGGTTATCCGTGATTCCGCCGCCGGTGATGTGGGCCATCCCGTGGATGGGGAAATTCTTGATCAGGTCCAGAAGCGGTTTGACGTAGATCTTGGTGGGAACCAGCAGCTCTTCGCCGATGTTTCGTCCAAGGCCTTTGACCCGGCTGGCGGGCTTCAATCTCATTCTTTCGAAAAGGACTTTCCGGGCCAGGGAGTAGCCGTTGCTGTGCAGGCCACTCGAGGCGATCCCCACGAGCTGGTCCCCCGCCCGGATGGCGGACCCGTCGATGACTTTGCTCTTCTCCACGACCCCCACGGTAAAACCGGCCAGGTCGTACTCCCCTTCCCGGTAAAAGGAAGGCATCTCCGCCGTCTCTCCGCCGATCAGGGCGCAGCCGGCCTGAAGGCATCCCCGAGCCACCCCCTTCACGATCTGGGTGGAAACTCCCAGAGAGAGTCCTGCCCGTGGCCAGGTAATCCAGGAGGAAGAGAGGCTCAGCCCCCTGCACGACCACGTCGTTCACGCACATGGCCACCAGGTCGATTCCCACCGTGTCGTGCTTTCCGGTCATGAAGGCGACCTTCAGTTTCGTCCCCACCCCGTCGGTGGAGGAGACCAGGATGGGGTTCTTGTATTTTCTCGCTTTCAGGGCGAAAAGCCCCCCAAACCCCCCGATGTCGGTCACCACCTCGGGTCGGAAGGTCTTCCGCACCAGCGGCCGGATCAGATCCACGAACTTGTTCCCGGCATCGATGTCCACGCCGGCGCCCCGGTAGGTCATTCGTTTGGCCACTTCCCATCCTCCCGTTCGCGATTGATACCTATTTCTAATGAAAGGCCGACCAAATGTCAATAAGCGAATCCTCATCAAATCAAGACCCACTCCCAAGGCCCATGCCCCCCCTGCCGGATACATCCTGGATCCTTTCTCTCAACTCCCCATGAACGACGATCACCTTTATCGTGACCCCGACTACCCCTGGGATGCTTACCTTCAGTCGTAATAAAAGATGGGGAATAGGGGGCAGAAGGAACGGGTGTGCCCGGATGCGCCTCAAAAACGCCTGACGAGCCTCGCCAAATCATTGAAAACGCACCCTCGCCACCCCTACCCCGAAAATCCCCCGAATTCCCGCTGAAAAGGCCCCCAAACAAACCAAAGATTTTGTGCTATGTCTGAACCTGAAATATTTGAGGTGCATTCTTGAGATTTTAGTGGGAATAAGAGAAATTTTGCGGGACTAGGTGGGATGATCGATTTTACCAGGTAAAAAGAGATTTTAAAAATTTGGGCACGAATTTTGTGTCAATCTCTTAGAGGCGATTTGACTAGATCAAATGGCCTTTGATTTTTTTATGCCCCGACCGATAGTTGATCTGAAAGACAGTGTTAAATAATGTCATGGCTCGATTCTTGGCTTCACCTACAACAGTTCACCAGTGGGTTGCTTGGGAGGTTGAGAATTACTGGAAGTAATGATGGCCTCCGATTCAATATATGAAAAGCATCTCATAACCACATTCCGCCTACCGCAAATGATAGAGTTATAGCAGAACTCATAACTCTTGGCCTGATTGCCCAAAAACACAATATGTAGAATACCAAAAAGGATTAACCAGGGTGATGAACCCTGGCTTTTCACCTGCTGGCAGGGATTTGGAATAAGGTAAAGAAACTATTTTTTTAACTGAAAGGAAGTCAACTCCCAATCGAAAATCTCCTTATTTCCCTTAATCAAATCTTTATCATATTCGCATTTTACGAAATATTTTACATCTGGCGAATACCAATACTGATTTTTGAATTCTTTTCCAATATCACCCCCAAAACCTGAGGAGTAAGTTAATACTCGCTTATATTCCAAGCTAAACGCTTTGAATTTCACCCCACGGACCGCTACATCATCCCACCCTAAGACCTTGAAATACTCAGAATAATCGTAAGTTGTTTTGTGCCCACTCCAGGAGCTTACCACTGATTCAGAATACGCGGATTTCCACTGTTTCCCTCTACTAAGAGGAAAGTCTAGAACTTTTGATAATCCCATCACATATTTCTTGCGTTTGTCCCCTTCTACAACGCTAGTCCTGTTCCGATTAGATTTATCGAATAATATTGTATTACAGCCTTGTGTTTCAATCATACATTTGCGGTCTGAAAATTTCAATATATAGCCACTCTGGTCAACTTTGATGACTTCGATACTGCCGTCACCAGTAAAAGCCCATTTGTCTCCTACATTCCAAACTGGTGCTTCAATCTTCTCTTGTGGAAATGCGATTGCAGGCAGAAACACAACCACCCATGCTAAAAAGACCATCTTCTTCATCTTGTCACGCCCCCTTTCCGTTTTTTTGGACGATGAAAACAAAAATTGCCATAAAAGGATATTAAGATACATCCCAAAGCTATCGCATAGGCACCTTACGGAGGCTAAATTTCATAGGACCCCCCAGAAGGGTCCGGGTTGGACCTTTAGGTTGAGGAAGGCAGAGCCATTGCTGACCCTGCCTTTTGAGATTCATTTCTTCAATTCATAGGTTCCCGTTATCTTGTAGCAACTTTGTGAGGTGTTTGGAGAGATTGGCTTTCCTTTTGTAAATAGGTAGGCTTTGCCTCCTCCAGTAATCCCTTTCCATTTTCCAGTGCCATATAAATACTTCCAGTCGCGTTCCATGCCAACTTGTGAGATTTCAACGAACCAAGAATCGCCACTTGGATCCATATACTTGTTATAACTGATACCTGTAAATTTCCCGCTGTCAATCTTGAATGAACCCACGCTATGGTAGGTCATATTGTCAAAAGTTTTGCTCGCAAGATTGTCAATGTTGATTCCTTTGGCTTCAAAACTCATAATGGTTAACTCTTGGCTTGCCACGATTGTCGTCAGCGTTGCGTCGCCACAACTCATCATGTCTATTGATTGCTGTGCTTGAGTAATCGGAACGAACGTGATCAAGCCCGAAAACATGATGGCTGCCCAAATACACAATCTTTTGCAAGAACTCATCGTGCACCTCCTTGGTAGATGTCTTAAAAATAGTGTTAATTTTTCACCATAATTCTCTTTCGCCTTCAAAACCTTAACCCATGAATTAAAATTTATTCCAATAATCACCCCCTTTATACCTTGGCAGATTTCTCCTCACGAAACCTCTTCCCCTTCACCCTGATACTCTCTATACGAGGAGAGGAAGGGGAGGAATCTAGAGTGTTCAGGATCTCCCAGAGTTCATCGTAATTGGTAAATGCCTTCCTTCCCTTAACCCCGACCTCTTCGACGACTCCTACGAGAATGCTGGGCTTGTTTTTAGTCCAGCGGTAAATACGGACAATGTAATTAATGGAAAAAATTGCCCTGGCCATCGATAATTCCTTTTTTGGCAGCTTTTATACCGCAGAGGAACTCACAAATAGCTCACAGATTCATTGAAAGAGAAAACGGGAAAAGGAGAAAGCAGGAGGGAAATTACCAAACCTTAAAAATTCAATTAAATCAGACGGTTCGATTAATTTAATTTTTTATTTTACTTCTTATTGCTGTCTGACGTTTGAATTTAAGGCTTTATAAACTGCTTCGGTTTCAAGGGAAGGTTCAATGTTGAGATTTGCGGAAAGGGTTTTCTTGCAGCGATTGTACACCGACAGGGCTTCGGCCTTTTGGCCGAGCCGCTGATGGCAGCTCATGAGACGTCTATATAATGCTTCTGCGAGATCATCTACCTCCAGACCTCTATGATAACAATCAAGGGCTTTTTCATATTTTTCAGCCTGCTCCCAATAATGGCCCAACCAGCTCACACTCCTTAAAAACTTACTCCTTAACCGTTCGCTGAGGGATATTACCCCTGGCTGTTCAGTTTCTCCGGCGATAAAAGCCCCCCTATACATCTCGATAGCCTTTTGGGTAAGATGTACAGCCCGTTCGGGGAATCCCTCTTCCAGTTTTCTTGTCTGCCTCCGCAAGAATATGATCAAAGGCCCAAATATCCACCCAGCAATATCTTTGATCCAGTTTGAGCCGCCCATCCTTGAATTGAAGGGCCTCAGGATTCCCGATTAAACTGCGAAGACGGTGCAGGGTCATTTCAAAAGAATGGTGAGCAGCATCACCATCGGCCTCGGGCCAGAGGAAATCCGCGAGATCTTCTTCTTTTACCTCTCTCCCCCCCAGGGCAATTAATGCTTTCAGCAGAGAGAGGGGTTTTTCTTGAGCCTTTCTGGCGAACTGGATCGGTTTTCCATCTTTAAGCAATTCAAATCGTCCCAAGGTAAATATTTTCACAGGCCAGGGCCAGTTTTCTAAATGGAGATGTGGTTTCTCAGGAGTCAGTTTTCTCATTCTGATCATTTTCTGCGCATATTCCATTTCAATTCCGGCTTCCAGTGCCCTGGCACAGAGCATGGACAAGTTCGAGGGATATTCGGTCAAGGTTCCAATGATGCCCTCCTCACTCCCGATGGCAAAGGCTTCTTTTAGAAATGAAATTCCTGATGCTTCATTTCCTTCATCGAAGGCAAACCGGGATCTGGCTAATAAGATATAAAATATTTGCAGCTTGTTTTTTGAACGTGTACCGCTGTCGTAGGCCTGTGAAAGATGATTAACCGCTTCCTTATCCTTCCTGAGTTCATGCATCACGTAAGCTCTATAGATGAGGGCAACATTATGGCTGAGCGGAGTTCCGATGTCTGCGGCTACTTTCAAAGCCATGTCGGCATGAAAAGAGGCCAGTTTAGCATCTTTTAGGAACAATGCTTCTTTGATTCTGTACATATGGTAATGGCATTGGTTCCATGTTGGGAATTGGGCAAAAGAGGAATCCGCCTTCGCGAAAAAATCTCCGGCTGTTTTGAAATCCTGGACGTCCAAGGCGCTCGACGCTCCCTGGCCCCAAAACCATTGATCAAAACCGTGGACACCAGTTTTCCGTGATATTTCCAATCCCTCGGAAACATCTCTCAAAGCCTCCTCATGCATTCCTATAAATCTGTAAAAATATGATTCCATGTATTTCACCGTGAGCAGAGGAAGGGGGGGGACATCCCCTGAGCGCAACAATTGCCTCAGGGAATTTATGAGATGCGAGGCTTTTCTCATTTGTCCGGTGTTGATTCGGTAAAAAGACACCATGAACAAAGTAATTGTTTTCACCTGAGTATTAGGACATGCTTCTGCCAGAGAAAGTGCCCGATCGGCCCAGGCATCAACATCAGAATGCCAGGGTTGTCTGGCTGCCAATATCGCCACCATCATAGAAGCCACCCAAGCTCCGATCTCCGCCGAAGGGAATTCTTTAACTTCACGATATAGCTCTTCAAGGGCCTGTACCCAGTGATCAAAAAGTGAAAAGTCTCTGCCCTCTTGCCAGATAGCATAAACCAGGGCTGACCAGGACCGGAACATCCCGGTGGTATCTTTTTGGTTTTTAAATCCTTCAAAGGCTTTTTCAAAAAAGGACCGGCTTATGGAGAAATCAAACGGGAATCGGCTTTGTCCCATCCAAAAAAGAAGCCAGGGGTTGCCATCCAGGATTTCCTTCGGAAGGCCGCCGAGCCAATCTTTAAGGGGCTGATACCTCCCCTGTTCAAGCATTGAAGGAGCCTGCCGCATGATAATCTGGACCATTGCATCCCAATCCCCAAGATCACGAAAAAGCTCGATGGCAGCTTCTGTCTGGTCATCTTCTTCAAGAAGTACGGCTGCACGACGGAGCAAAGTTAAAAGAGCATCCTGGGAATATGTTTCTCTGGCATGAAGGAGTAAAAAATCTCTATACAGAGGATGATATTGATAAACAGGCTCTTTTTGAATTCTTCGTTCAGTGAAGTAATTATTCCGGCTCAAAGTGGAGAGGATTCGATTTGCGGTAGGAAGATTGGTAAGCTCTTCAGCCATTTTAGCCGTCATCTTAGGCAGAAAGGCGGTCTTCAGGAAAAACTCCTGCATTTCCTTATCTGTTTTATTAAGGAGTTCGCTCCCAAAATAATCAACGATCTCCTCCGGTGTGAGTTTGCCGAGCATTTGAGGTTTCATGCCCCTCTTCATACTCTCCAATATCAGCACCAATCCGGCGGCCCACCCCTCCGTAGCTCTGTGCAAATCTGATATCGTTTCTTTGGACAACTGCTGCTTGGCCCGTAATTGGATGATGCCTTGCGACTCCTCCATTGTCAAACGGAGTTCATCCCACCCAAGGACTTCCATCAGATGATTGGCCCGCAACCGGATTAAAACCGGCGGAGGCTCGCTCCGGCTGATCAAGATAACGTTGATCTCTTCCGGAATTCTGGCTAGGCCGTTAAGAATGATATCGTGTAAGGGGGAGTCAATAGGGACTTCCTGATAATTGTCGAAAATAACTATGCCGGGCACTTTAAGGCGGCTGAAGAGGTTTTCGAAATATCGCAGCGTAAAAGTTGGAATGTCTTGAAGGTATTCTCTGGTTAGAAGGGGAAGGGGGGTTCGCTTTCGGGGTGCGGCCTTCTTTGCGGCCTGCCGCATGTAGTAGAAGAAAGTTGCCGGATCTGCGTCGCCTCCGTCCACCTGGTACCAAAGACAAGGGCTTTTTCTGGATTCAATATAACTGCTTATCAGAGTTGTTTTCCCGCAGCCGGCAGGTCCTGAAACCCAAATGGCCGGCTGCTTTCGCATTTGGTCCAATAGCCAAAACAATCGCTTCCTAGGGAAAATCTCAGTCAGGACAGGACGAATGACCTTGCTCATGATTCACCGCATCGTTTGCTGGGAGTACAGGTTCGGGGAAAAAAATAAAGGGACCCAAAGGCAGATTCAAATTTCAATGGAAACTTTCTTATTGGAATCTTTAAGAAAAGCCGTTTCATGAATCCTCCAGAAGGATATATCCCAAGGGTCTTGCTTTAAGGAAGGCTAAACTGACCGGATTTTAGCAGGGCAGAAAAGTTTGTCAAGCAGGATTTTAGGGCAGGTTTTTGGCGTCCCTAAGGGTGATTTCCAAACAACGGACAGCAAGGGGACACAACCTATTGGGGGTGGCTCCCACCACCTAAAAGTTATGACTTCGTGCCATCCCCATAACCGCCGATTTTCCTACACGATTGCATGAATGATTCGAATATCAAAACTTTTTAAGTCCTCAGAAACTAAAAGAAATACCAATTAAAAAAAATGTATCATGAATCATGGATTATGCCGGATTGCCTCTTTTTAAAAAATATTTACTAACCCAACATCATTTACACCTGCTGGGTCAAGGTCTGCATTCCAACTATTCCTCCCCATGAAGAGATATTCGCCTTCGGGTGCCACAATGGCAAAAATTTATTTTTATCTGCCCCTTTGCCGAAATCGCTTACCGCGCATGCCCATTTTGGGCTTTCCACCTGTTCCATGAAAAAAGAAGACCAAAGGGAGAGGGGTTTTTTGATCGTAACCTACAGGGAGATAAAGTAGATAATGGCGGGTTTGTTTGCCCGACATTATGGATAGGTTGTTCTCTCCGATTTTAATCTGCGGGTTATTTTGGTTAGCGACGCTTTGGGTCACTAAAAAGCATAAAATAAAAATCAAACAGAGAAATAGGGTATATGTTTTCCTCAAGGGTTTTTGCATAAATACCTCCTTTTTCCGAAAAATGTTTATTGCACAGACCGCATTTATAATTGAAAAGCAATTTATGGAGAGAAGAAAGGCCCCAAAGGGAAAATCTTAATCCCCTTGGAGCCTTCATATCAGATCGTTCTGGAAAATCCATTTCATAAATCCTCTAAGAGTTTTGGCTTAATTATCCTTTCACGCAAGGAGACTTCTGAATCGAGCGAAACCAAATTAGGATGGTGATTGAAGCAAACAATAGGCCGCTCCCGAAAAAAAGAGGGGAAGCTGTACTTTTTGTGAAATCCAATGCCAAACCTGCAAGAGCCGGCATCACGGTAACAACTCCATAATGAATCGTATAAAACAAACCCATGCCGATAGAGCGACTTTCCGGACGTAATACTGCCGCCGGCATCGCCATGATTGAGCCGGCAGGTATTCCTCCGATAATCCCCATCGAGATGATCAGGGGTATGGCCGGCCCAAAGGGCAAGAGAAGCATGGCCGACCCAAATAATATAAACCCCAAAACCATAAAGGTTTTCGGTCGACGGAATTGCTGGGCCATCCAGCCTCCAAGGGGAACGGATCCTATGCTCAGCCAATTGTTAAAGCTGACCAGAACTGCGGCATCAGCAAAGACCATCCCTTTGGAGGACAAAAGAGGGGGGCCAAAAGTCGGCACAATGATATAAGCACCGTTGTAGAAAGCCCAAATGATGGCGGCTAAGGTAACCAAATAAATCTCTCTTCCCGTTAACTGGGTTTTTAGATTTGGGGCCAGTCGGGACTTGATGGGTTTCAGCCGGGGGATGGTAGAAAATTGCCATCAACACGAATCCCACAGCCGAAGTGGCTGCAGAGATGTGGAAAACAGCCGACCAATTCAGGACTGAGTTTATGGTTGGTTGGGTTACAAGGGCCAATCCGATACCCGCGGGCCAGCTATTCACATAAATCGCCATGGCGGTGATTATTTCTTTCCCGGCGAACCAGTCGGCGACCATCTTGGACATCATCACATTCAAAAGGATGGCGCCAATTCCGCTGATGAGGCGTCCGGTCGCTGCCATGGAAAAGGAATGGCTAAATCCAACCAATGTCGTGCCGACAATCATGAGCGCCAATCCCCAAAGTACTACCCGTTTATCCCCAAAACGATTCCCCAGAAAGCCGCTCGGCAGGGAGAGAAAAACGCCGGGTAGCGATGAGAGCCCAATGAGGGTGCCGATGGCTGCATACTCGATGGCAAATTCTTTGATCAACGAGGGAGATACCGATCCTATCGACTGAAATTGGTATCCCATGCTGATCCGCGCCAGGAAAATGACAGAGAGGATAAACCAGCGGTTTGAAAGCACAAGCATCTCCATTCAACCGAGCAAAGGCTAAAATCAAATGGTTCTTAATTCACAAAAAGAAAGGCTCCAAAGGGAAACTCTGAATCCCCTTGGAGCCTTCATATTGGATCCTTCTGGAAAACCCATTTCATAAATCCTCCAGAAGTTCAAGGTCAGGTTGTTAGGTTGCTCATTTACGGGTAGGACAATGACGATGCCAAAGTATCAAAATCCCCCATTTGGGTCAATAGGAAAATTGCAGAGATCGTGCCAATCTCCGCACCTGGCCAAAATTCAAGGAATGAAAAGTATATCCAAACCTCGACTCCCGATTGAAATCTACACTTTCCAGGAGATCATGTTAACCGAAGACTTCAGGAATCTTTATCCAGCTTGACCTTTTCAATGTGGTCAATTTCTGGCATTCAAAGAAAAGGGGAAGGCCAAAAGCCTTCCCCTTTTTTTGGGGGTGCACATGATCTCAGAGGTTGACTCACGCGAAGACAGACGCCCCGGCGGGTATATCCATAAACGAGGCCCCCAAATTCTTCGGCTAATCCAATTAGTCGCTCCCCGACTCGCTCCCGGAATGATTAGCACTCTTTGTCTCGACCGCCAACTTATTGAAATGATTGGTAGGCGGAACAGGGCTTGAACCTGTGACCTCCTGCGTGTAAGGCAGGCGCTCTTCCAGCTGAGCTATCCGCCCGTTCTTTACTCCGGAATAAGAAAAATGGGCAGTCCCGTCATGGCGGGAGGGTTGCCCGCAAGATGGGCAACCACGGGGGGTCGCCCCTACAATTTTTGGCCTTTTGGGCCGCAAGTTAACTCTTTAGAGAATTTTATTCTTATCTTGGGGGAATTATTTGTCAAGGCTAAATTTCGAGCAACAGGTTGCCCGTTTCTGGTTCGCCGTTCCCCGTTTAAAAACCGGAAACCGGCAACTGGGAACCGGCAACCGTTTTTACTCCGAAATCCGCAATCCACAATCCGCAATCGGCATAAATGCCTTTCCAGAAATCGCTCCCGCTCTCCCTTTTTCAAAGGGAGGCGAGCTTTTGGAAAAGGGGTACGAAGAGGGGCATTTTAGGATTTTTCTTTCAATCCGAAATCCGCAATCGGCATCAGGCCTTCCCAGAAATCCCTCCCGCCCTCCCTTTTTCAAAGGGAGGAGAACTTTTGGAAAAAGGGGGACGAAGAGGGGAATTTTACGGCTTTTCAAAAGAGTAAACTGCAGCGATTTTTATTTCTTTCAATCCGAAATCCGCAATCCACAATCGCATTATGATATCAGGCGGTCTCCGCCTTCTTAGCGTAGAGAACGATGGGCCGTTGGTTGTTCAGGATCACCTCCTCGTTGATGATGCACTCGGAGATGTTGGTCTGGGAGGGGAGTTCGTACATGATGTCCAGCATGATGGACTCCAGGATCGAACGCAGGCCGCGGGCACCGGTCTTTCGTTTCATCGCTTCCCGGGCAATCGCCGTTAGGGATCCTTCGGTGAAGCGCAGCTTCACCTTTTCGAAGTCGAAGAGCTTTTGATACTGCTTAATCAGGGCGTTTTTGGGCTCTTTCAGGATTGAGACCAGGGCGGCCTCGTCGAGGTCATCCAGGCAGGCGGTCACCGGCAGACGGCCGACGAACTCGGGGATGAACCGATACTTGAGCAAATCCTCGGGCTGGACTTCAGCCAGAGATCTCTCCCAGCCGTCGCTCCGTGCGGGTTTTGATTTCCGCGCCGAACCCCATGGTCTTGGCGCCGATGCGCTGCTCCACGATCCGGTCCAGGCCCACAAAGGCCCCCCCGCAGATGAAGAGGATATTCTGA
>CAWDJO010000035.1:0-210946 GCA_963802665.1 uncultured delta proteobacterium
CCATCGCCGGCTTTACACGCTCTCGGAACGAACCTTCGAACGCATGCTGCAAGCTTACCAGTGGAGCCTCCAAAAGACCCTGGATCATGGCCTGGCCACCCTAATTCTCTCCGGTTTGATTCTCGTGGCTACGATATACCTTTTCATCATCGTCCCCAAGGGCTTTCTCCCGAGCGAAGACACGAACCAGATCATGGGCTTCACCGAAGCCACCCAGGGAATTTCCTTCGAATCAATGCAGAAGCTTCAAAAAGAGATCGCCGCCATCATCTCCGAAAATCCCAATGTAGAGGCCTTCATGTCCTCGATCGGGCCAAGCGGATCCAGCCCGGCTTCCAACACCGGACGGCTCAATATCCGCTTGAAACCGAGAAACCAAAGGGATCTCAGCGCAGACGAAATCATTCAGGAACTGCGGCCGAAATTATCAGTCGTTCCAGGGATTCAGGTTTTTCTGCAGAACCCGCCCCCCGTCCGCATCGGCGGGCGCCTGACCAAAAGCCAGTATCAATTTACCCTGCAGGGCACCGATCTGGACGCCCTCTATCGTTATGCTCCGATTTTCGAGTCCAGGCTCAAGCAGATCCCCGGGCTGCAGGACGTGACGTCCGACCTGGATATCAAGAACCCGCAAGTCAATATCGAGATCAACCGCAATAAAGCTTCCCTGCTCGGGGTTACCGCCCAGCAGATCGAAGATGCCCTCTCCAGCGCCTATTCCGCGCGGCAGATTTCTACGATCTACGCTCCCAACAATTCGTTCCAGGTGATCCTGGAACTGGAACCCCAATATCAGATGGAACCCTCGGCGCTCGCCATGCTCTACATCCGCTCGTCCAAAGGTGCCCTGGTCCCGTTGAATGCGGTAGCCAAGGTGGCCTCGAATGTAGGGCCTTTGACCGTAAACCATCTGGGCCAGCTTCCGGCGGTGACCCTTTCTTTCAGCCTCCGGCCGGGGGTCTCTTTGGGGGAAGCGGTTTCTGCGGTTCAGGGAGCCGCCCGAACTATGTTGCCGCCTACCATCACCACCGGCTTCCAGGGTACCGCTCAGGCCTTCCAATCTTCCATCAAGGGCCTGGGGATTCTTTTGCTGATGGCCGTCCTGGTCATTTACCTCGTGCTGGGGATTCTCTATGAGAGCTTCATCCACCCGTTGACCATTCTCTCCGGCCTTCCTTCCGCAGGGGTGGGAGCGCTGCTGACGCTGCTCCTCTTCAACGCCGATCTGGACATTTATGGTTTTGTGGGGATCATCATGCTGATCGGGCTGGTAAAAAAGAACGCCATCATGATGATCGACTTCGCCCTGGAGGCTGAGCGAAAGGAAGGGAAAAGCCCCGCCGAAGCAATCTATCAGGGCTGTCTGATCCGCTTCCGTCCCATTATGATGACCACCATGTGCGCCCTTCTGGGGACTTTACCGATTGCCATCGGTTTCGGAGCGGGAGCCGAAGCCCGCCGCCCTCTGGGCTTGGCTGTAGTTGGAGGGCTGCTATTCTCGCAGCTCATCACCCTCTATATTACTCCCGTCATCTATATTTACCTGGATAAATTCCAGGCCGGGATAAAGGAAAGAATCCGTACCCGCCGCCTGCAGAAACTCCATCCGCCATTCTGATTTTTCCTAAACGCCGTGAATAGGCTGAAACAAATCTGAGGACGTTGAGGGCAGGGTCAGAAATGGCTCTGCCCATTTCATTACCTATTTCAACCCATCATCGGGAGCCGCGGCAGAGAGGTTCTGAAAAATTTCTCAATGATAACGGCTCATGAATGGAAAATTCCATTCCCTCCTGTTCCCTCTTGGAATGACCATCCCCGAAAAGCAAGCCCAGTCTGCATTGCAGGGAAAGGTGGCCTTAAAACCCTTTCTGGAAGGCCTTTTTCAGACACCCTGTGGTGAAGATTGTTGATGCATGGGGCTCTATGGGGCTTACCCGATTTAGGGGCAATAATCACGCGGGTTGATTCCTGCCCTTCGCGTATTTCCTTGATATTATTAAATATTTTTTTGGTTCAAAAAAGGGCAATCCGTAGAAAAACAAATGTATATGCCTTCTTAGGTGGACCTCTCCACAGCTTTTCCACAACTCATCGACAGGGATATGTGGAAAGATTATTTTGAAATTTTTTTTGAAAAATGTTCCAGAAAGAATCCCCTTCACAATGGCGATTTCAGGCATTTCTTGAACCATCAGATGATTCCTTGATATCCCTCTTCCCCAAATTCTTGTTCATCAGGATGCATTGTAAAGTTCGGGTATCTGGTGCGTATAAGCGGCAGAAGGCCAGATCATTTCAGATCATTTCTTTTTCTTGACCTGTCCGGAGATTCGGCAATAATGAAGATTGGTATCTGCAAAAAGATGGAGGTCGAAGGCATGGCCCAGCGAGCGATTCGGGAATACGATGCCAAAAGGATGCTGGAACGGATGTGGAAGGGCACCTTTGGCGACACCGTGGTTTTTGCGGGAAAGGCCGCGCAGGTGACTCCCCACACCGACTGGGATCAGCTGCAGGCCGAAAACCCGTGGCTGGGGAAAGAGAAGCTCGTGGTGAAGCCGGACCAGTTGATCGGGAAGAGGGGCAAGCATGGCCTCCTCCTGTTGAACACGGATTTTCCCGCGGCGAAAAAATGGATTCAGGACCGCATGGGCAAGCCCATCACCGTGGGCCAGGTGACCGGCGTTCTGGACCATTTCATCATCGAGCCCTTCCTGCCCCAGTCGAAGGAGTACTACCTGGCCATCAAATCGGACCGGGAGGGAGACACGATTTACTTTTCCCCGTCGGGAGGGGTGGACATCGAGGAGAACTGGGAGAAAGTGGTGTCGATTCCGGTTCCGGTGGCGACGAGTGTCGAGGAGGCCGATGTGGCCGGAAAACTTCCCGCCGCCCTTTCGAACCAGGAGAAGGCCTTTTTCACCACCTTCATCAAAGGGATTTTTAAATTCTATTCGGATCTCCATTTTGCTTTCCTGGAGTTCAACCCCCTGGCCGTAACCGGAAACCGGGTGGTGCCCCTGGACACCAAGGCCAGGCTGGATGACACCGCTTCCTTTGAGGTGGGGAAGAAGTGGGGGGATATTTCCTTTCCTCCGCCCTTCGGCAGAGCCCCTTCCAAAGAAGAACTCTACATCAGGGAACTGGATGAAGGGACCGGGGCCTCTTTGAAGCTCACCATCCTCAACCCCAAGGGAAGAATCTGGACCCTGAATGCGGGCGGGGGCGCCAGCGTCGTCTATGCCGACACCATCGTGGACCTGGGATTTGCCAAGGACCTGGCCAACTACGGGGAATACAGCGGAAACCCCAGCACGGAATTTACTTACAAATACGCCCGGACCATCCTGGATCTCTTCACCCGGGAAAAGGACCCGGAAGGGAAGCCCAAGATCCTCATCATCGGCGGAGGGATCGCCAACTTCACCGACGTGGCCCAGACCCTCACCGGGATTGTTCAGGCGCTCACCGAATACAAGGACCAGCTCAAGGCCGTGAACGCCAGGATCTACCTCCGCCGGGGAGGGCCCAACTGGCAGGAAGGCCTTCGGAAGATGAAGGAGCTTGGTAAGACCCTGGGGGTTCCCATCGAGGTCCATGGCCCGGAAATGCATATGACCCGGATTGTGAGCATGGCGTTGAAAGAGAGGCAGGCATAAAAATGGCAGAGAAAAAAGATTACCTCTTGTTTTCCAGGGATACTCTTTCCATCGTGTATGGCATGCAGGAGAATGCCATCCAGAGGATGCTGGATTTCGACTCCATCTGCCGGCGCGAGAAGCCCAGCGTCGCGGCCATCGTGAATCCTACCCGCGGGGGATGGCACCAATGCTTCTTCGGCAGCCGGGAGATCCTCATCCCCATGTACCGGACGCTCAAGCAGGCCGCAGGTAAGCACCCCGACGCGGACGTGATGGTGAACTTCTCCTCCTTCCGGTCTGCCTACCCCACCACGAAGGAGGCTCTTGAGACGGAGACCCTTCGCACCGTCGCGGTGATTGCCGAAGGGGTTCCGGAGAAGTACTCCAAGGAACTGGCGGCCCTGGCCAGGAAGAAGAAAAAGTGGGTGATCGGCCCGGCCACGGTGGGAGGAATTGCCGCGGGCGCTTTCCGCATCGGGAACACCGCCGGCGCCCTGGATAACATCATCGAGTCCAAGCTCCACCGCCCCGGCCACGTGGCCTACATTTCCAAGTCGGGCGGCCTCTCCAACGAGGTGAACAGCATCATCGCCCTCAACACCGACGGGGTTTACGAGGGGATCGCCATCGGCGGAGACCGCTACCCCGGAAGCACCTTCATCGATCACCTTCTGCGGTATGAGGCCAACCCCGAGATCCAGATGATGGTCATGCTCGGGGAAGTGGGAGGGACCGATGAGTACGAGGTGGTGGAGGCCCTGAAGAAGAAAAAGATCACCAAGCCCCTGGTCGCCTGGTGCATCGGGACCTGTTCCAAGGTCTTCCCCGCCGAGGTTCAGTTCGGCCACGCCGGAGCCCGGGCGGGGAACGTCCAGGAGACGGCGGATGCCAAGAACCGGGCCCTGAGGGAGGCGGGGGCCGTCGTGCCCGATTCCTTCGAGGACTTTGACCAGAAGATCAAAGAAACCTTCAATAAACTTGTTGCCCAAGGTCGGTTAAAGCCGGCGCCGGAAGCGGTCCCTCCGCCCATCCCCCAGGACTACCGGGAGGCGAACAAGGCCGGCCGGGTGAGGCGCGCAGCCAATTTCATCTGCACTATCTCCGACGACCGGGGAGAGGAGCCGACGTACGGAGGGATCCAGATCAGCGAGGTCATTGAAAAGGGTCTCTCCATCGGCGACGTGATCAGCCTCCTGTGGTTCAAGAAACTGCTTCCCAAGTGGGCCACGAATTTCATCGAGATGATTATCAAGGTCTCGGCCGATCATGGCCCGGCGGTGTCCGGAGCCCACAATGCCATCGTGGCCTCCCGGGCGGGAAAGGATTTCATCTCTTCCTGGGCCTCCGGCCTCCTGACCATCGGCCCCCGCTTCGGGGGGGCTATTGACGACGCCGCCCGGTACTTCAAAAAGGCCTGCGACTCCGGGATGCCGCCCGAATCCTTCGTGGACGAGATGAAGAGGCAGGGAGTCACCATCCCGGGCATCGGGCACCGGATCAAGAGTCTGGACAACCCGGACAAACGGGTGGAGCTCCTGAAGAACTATGCCTTCAAGAACTTTCCCAAGAGGAAGTACCTGGACTACGCCGTGGAGGTGGAGAAGGTGACCACCCAGAAGCGCAACACCCTCATCCTGAACGTGGACGGATGCATCGGAGTTTCGTTCCTGGACCTGCTGAACGCCAGCGGCTCTTTCTCTCCCCAGGAAATCGAGGAGATGGTGGAGATCGGGTACCTCAACGCCCTCTTCGCCCTGGGGCGCTCCATCGGGCTTATCGGGCACATCTTCGACCAGAAGCGGCTGAAATCCGGCCTCTACCGTCACCCGTGGGACGACATCCTATATATGGTGGATAAAGCGGAAGAAATCTAAGACCCGCGGAAGCGAGCCCAGTCCCGCTTTCAATTGGAGGGGCCACCCGTAAACGACACAGCCAAGAGGGAAATGGGATGAAGCTTTATGCCCTGACCTGCGGGTATATCCGCTGCCGGAAAAATGTTTTTGTCCCCGATGCTCCCCGGGAGGAAATCATCGAGGGGCCGATGCCGGTCTTTGTCGTCCTCCATCCCCAGGGGAATGTTCTTTTCGACACCGGGCCTCACCCCGGCGTGTTTCAGGATGCCTTCGCCCGGTGGGGAGGGCTGGCCAAGGCCTTCGAACCCTTGGGAGATGAACGGTCGGGAATTCTCGCCCAACTGGAAGCGATCAACCTGAAACCGGAAGATTTCCGGTACGTGGTGAATTCCCATCTCCACTTTGACCACGCGGGCGGTAATCAGTTCTTCCCCAAGTCCACTTTCCTCGTTTCCAGGAGGGAAATGGAGTGGGCCAAAAAGCCGGAAAATGAAGGCAAAGGATACTTCCGGGCCGATTGGGATCATCCTCTCACCTACCGGGAAATCGAGGGCCCCTTCGACTTATACGGGGATGGCAGCTTGGTCATCATCCCCCTGCCCGGCCACACACCAGGGCATCAGGGATTGTTGGTCGGGTTGCCGAAAGACGGGAAAATGATCTTGAGCGGCGACAGTGTCCCCTGCGAGGAAAATTACCTCGATTCCAAAATTCCGCGGAATCATCTGGATGAGGAGCAGGCCCGGAAAACGATCTATCGCCTTCATGACCTTATTGAGAAGGAAAAGGCCCTTCTCATCCACGGCCACGACCCGGCTCAGTGGCAGAAGATCCGCAAGGCTCCTGCCTATTACGAATGATGACGATCCCGCAGCTGGACGGGCTGCTGAGAACGGTTAGCAGCGGGGTTGCAGAAAGGTGTCAAGAAATTCTTTCGGAGTCACAATCCGGATGCCCATATAATTTTGTATTCCTGTAAGCGCCCTGTCGCCGGAAATGATGACCTCGGCGTTCAAAGCAACGGCGCACTCGATGAACTTGTCGTCATCCGGATCTTCTTTAACGACGCGCAATTCGGGCGTTTTGGCCGTAAATTGGACGTTAAAGCCTCGCGCGAAAAGGGCCAACAATTCACCTAACTCCCGTTCGTTCTGTAGACCAAGACGTCTCAGAACCTCTACGTATTCCTCTACGATCGCCCTGGATAAGCAAAGGGTAATTTCTCCGTTTTTCCAAAGGTCCACGATTGTCCTGGGATTGCCACCAAAGAAGGAGGATACAAAAACGTTGGTGTCAAGCACCACCCGGGTCATTTTTTTGCTCTCACTTCCTTAATGGTCCTGCGGAGGTCTCTCAGGGTTACTCCTCGTGAACTTAATTTGCCGCCAATTCGGGCCCATAGATCATCGACATACGACCCAACATCTCGATCCCGGACGTAACCCTCCAGCAATTCCCTTACCACTTCGCTAACCCTTTTCCCCTCTGCTTTGGCCAAATTGCTTACTTTGCTTTTCAGCTCGGGATCGATCCGCAAGATCATTTGGGTTGTCATTCTCGGGCCTCCCCCTTATTGCTATAATGTATATACATTATAGCAGATAAGCCGTCAGAATCAAGAGCAAATTGAGACCCTAGATGGATCGTAAGCCTGCCGAAATACTGGCAATGGTCTTGAGCGCAGGCCTGCTCGGGACCCAGGTGGAGTTCAGCAGAGGGCGATCAGGAAAGGGAACCCGGCCGGTTCGGTTATAGCCTGCGGGCCAGATCAAAAAGGGTGGCCACGAGGAAATGCTGCAGGAAAACAATAATCAGAATGGCGATGAAGGGAGAAAGGTCAAGGCCCGCCCCCCGCAGGGGGATGTACCTTCGAATTCGCCGGAGCACCGGATCGGTGAGCCGGGAAAGACCATTGGCCAAAGAATGAACAAAAGGACTTGGCCGGAATAGAATCACCCAGGAAACGATGACCCTGGCAATGATGATCCACATGTAGATATGCAGGACCAAATTGAGAAGGACGGCGAGAGCAACCAAAAGATTGGCAATCGCGAACATAGGCTCTCCGGATCGATTTTGGTTTTTGAGCTATTCGCCTCCAGGGAGAGGGAAAGCCAATTTTTATGCGCCGTCAGGATATTACGAATCCATCAGCCCTGTCTACACAAAAAGTTCAGCTCCTTTTCCGGGAGAGGTTTACGCATTTGTAATCCACCAGGACTTCAAAAGCAGTCCGCAGGGCGGGAATGTAGGGACTCTGGGGAGCGGGTTCTCCGTTGATGGTTTCGATGGCGATGCGTCTCACCGGTTGGAACGGCCGGTTGAGAAGATGTCGCAAAGGCCCCAGGTACCGGGGGAGGTTGGGGTCCCCGGGCGAAACATGGAAAATCAGTTCCTTCCCGAAGCGCTTGGACACCATCATCAGTTTGGTCCCATGGTAGACCAGGTGGGTGCTCGACAATCGTGGGGGCAATGTCCCTTTGAGAGACTCCAGCTGAATTCCGCAGAGGGAAGCCGGATCGGCAGCATTGATCCAAAAGACGGGTTCCTCCGGCAGCGCTTCGCTGCAGGCGGCGGAAGGCCTGGGGGGAAATGAATTGGGGGCCGGGAATCCCCTCGAAGAAATAACCGGCCAGGACCTCCCCGGATAACTCCATGATCCGCAAGGATCGAAAAACGCCCGACCAGCTCATGGCGGGGAGTTCTCTCTGGAGAAGTTCTCGGAAAAGAATTCCGTACCGGTCCAGGAGAAGCCTGACCCGGTCCTTCCTGCGCTCTTCGGTTTCCAGCAGATCATCGGAAAGATCGGGGGGAGGAAGCAGGTGCCAGTTTCCGGGGAAGGATCTTTTTTCTTTCCTCTCTCGAAGGCCGGAGCGGAGGCGGCTCCACCGCGCGGGCGCTCTTCTGTCCCTGGAAGCCGGCTCGGGCAGTTTAAATTTGTTCACCATCGCCCGGCGGAGAGCAATAAAGGTATCATTCGTCAACTGCCCCTGCCAGACTCCCTTCCATAATTCTTCCGCCAACGCCGCCGGCGGAATGGGGGGACCGGGTCAATAAGGCGGCAAAGGAATAACGCCCGCCCGGGTCTGGAAACAGTCCACCCAGGGAATTCTCCTCCGCGGCCCATGCGGAAGACGGCGTCTCATCCGCGTTGGCCGGTTCCGGCACATCCTCCCCCATCAGGTCCAGGTCCGACTCAAAGCAGAAGGCAATCCGATGGCCTTCGTTCCCCACCCACTTCAAGTCCCCTTCCTGCATCAGGGTGTCCAGCCAGGAGGGATCGTAAGGCTGAAGCCTGGCGGGAAAGATCTCGGACTCCCAGAATCCGGCCTCGGCCGGATAGCAGAGTAGTTGCTCGATCCGCTCGCGGAGTCCTTCGAGGTCGCCCTTCGGGCTCGTGATCCCCTGAAAATCGGCCAGAAACAAAGGGAGGCGCTCGATTTCCAGGGGTTCGAAAACCGGCTGTGCTTCGGCCCGGGCAAGACGGACCAGGATCTCGAAATTCTCGCTGTCGCAGACATCCTCAGCCCCGCCCCCGCTGACCAGCTCTCCTTTGACCAGCTTCCGCGCATCCAGCAGGTCTTCCAACGCCGCCGACAACCGATCCCTGCTTATCCCCAGGGTTCTTTCGATGAAATCCGAATTCTGTCGGCCCGTAAAATGAAGCCACTGGCCGAGAAACCAGGAGAGGTCCTCCCCCTCCTCAGCCTCCTCCGGGGATACCCTCTCGGAAAAGGGGAAGCCCTTCCCAGGATTCAGCCCCCACCTCTTTTTCCCGGCCGTAGCCGTGCGTCAGAATCGAGGGGACCGATTTCCCTCGCCCCAACCAGCGTCTCATCGGCCTCCGGCGGGTGAATCCGAATCAGCTTGCCCTTCAACTCTTCCAGTAAAGAGTCCGGGTCCAGGCCATGGTCTCGTTGCATGCCCCGCAGCAATTGTTCCCATTCTCCCCGGGGGATGAGCAGGCGTTCCTTGACCCAGTCGAGGAGTTCGCGACCCGTGGCCGGAGAATAGCCGGGGCTCAGCCTCTGCCGTTTGGCCTCGAATCTTTTCACCAGTTCAGGGGAGACCGTGGGTCGCAAACCCGGTTGGAGAATGATTTCCCGGAGGAAGCTTTCCCGCAGCCGGGATACCCGATCCGACAGGGGCCGGTCGTCCATGTACATGTACTTGCTCACCTGCCGCCACCAGTCGCTCCCGGCAAAGGGGCTGGGATGGGCCGTCTTCACCCCGGTCCAGGCGATGACCCCCGATGCCAGTTCGTTCAACAGCTTCTTCAGATTTTCCAGGTCAAACTCATCCTGCAGGCAGGTGCGCCAGGTTTCCAGGAGGATCGGGAAATCCTCGTACTGGAGGACCGCCTCCAGGAGCTTCTGCGATTGGAGGCGGCTCATCCAGAGAGGCATTCGTTCGCCCCATCGGGTGCGCTCAATGAGCAAGGCCCGCCCCGCGCACTCCCGGAACCGGGCACCGAAAAAGCCCGAACCCTCCAGCCGCTTCCTCAGGAGATCGTCGATCCGATTCGCATCCAGGAGGGAGAGCAATTCCTCCCCCTGCATCTCCTGCGGAAGAAGAATGGCCACACTGTCGTTCCCCACGAAGAACTCCAGCCGATGGCCCAACCGCTCTTCCCAGGCTGCGTCCAGGGCCATGGCCAGGGGTCGGTTCACCCGCCCTCCCCAGAGGGTATGGATCACCACCATGTTTCCCGGGGCTCCCCCCGGTCCGCTGCTGATGGACTCCACCACCAGATGATGGCGGTGGGGCAGACGGCAGCCGGTCTCCTCCCTCTGCCTCTTCAAGAAATCGACCAGGTGGCCGGCTGCGGCTTCATCCATGCGGCGCTCCTGCTGTAACCAAGCAGGGAAATCAGGATCATCCAGCCGTCCGTCGGCTTCCTCCAGGAATCTTCCGATCCGTTCCGAAAAATGGAAGTCCCGGCCGCTCTCCTCCCCCTTCCAGAAAGGAGCTGACACCCCCCTGGACTTGGCCGGCAATACCAGAACATCATTGTGGGTGATCTCCCGGATCTGCCAGCTCTGGGCCCCCAGGGAAAAGATATCCCCCACCGAGGCCTCCCAGACAAATTCCTCGTCCAGCTCCCCGATCCTGGCCCTGGTTTCCTGGTGGCGAAGTTGGAAGTACCCGCGGTCGGGAATGACCCCGCCGGAGGAATAGAGGGCCTGGAGCGCTCCTTTGCGCGACGTCACGGTGCCGTCGATGCGGTCGACGGAAACTCTCGGTTTCAGCTCCCGGATCAGGGTGTGGGCGTAACGGCCGGACAGCATGTTCAGCACGAGGTCGAACTGTCCGCGGCTCAAATGACGGTACGGATAGCTGGTCTTCAGGGCGGCAAAGAGGGAATCCGTCTTCCAGGCTTTCGACGCCCGCCATGGATACGATCACCTGGGACAGGACGTCAAGGGGACACGAGGATGGGTTTCACCTCTTCGATCTCGTGATGAAGGATCGCCGGAACCAGGACCGCGGCTTCGAGAAAATCCCGGGGGTGGGTGGGGAAAAAGGTTCCCCGGCTGACTTCCCCCACCCGGTGGCCGGCCCGTCCCACCCGCTGGATCGCCGACGAGACCGAAAAGGGGGATTGAATCAGAACCACTTCGTCGATGCTCCCGATGTCGATTCCCAGCTCCAGGGAATGAGTCGCCACGATGGCCCTCAGCTCCCCGGCCTTGAGCCTCCGCTCCACTTCGCTGCGGATCTCCAGGGAGAGCGACCCGTGGTGGGAATAGGCCACGGGCTCTTTTTCCCCTTCGTTGATCTTCAGCGTCAGCGTCTCGCAGAGACGCCGGCTGTTGACGAAGATTAGAGTGGACCGGTTCTGAAGGATGATGCTTTTCACCCCGGCGACCATGGGCCCCCATACGTCTCCCGGGTCCTCCTCCGAGATCACCGGAATATACCGGAGGTGAAGGTCATACTGTTTTTTGAGGCCGGAGCGCACCGTGGTGACGCGCCGTAACTCATAGCGGGGGTTTTCCGGCGTTCCTTGAATGCTGAACCCGCCCACGAATTCCGCCACTGTCTCCAGGGGCCGGAGCGTGGCCGAAAGGGCGATCCGCTGGAATTCTCCGGACAGCCGCACCAGCCGCTCCACCGCGGTGATCAGATGAACCCCCCGCTTGTTCCCCACCACGGAGTGGATCTCGTCGAGAATCACGGTGGAGAGACGGGTGAGGATGGCCTTGGCCGAAGGGGAACTCAGGATCAGGTTCAGGCTCTCGGGAGTGGTGATCAGAATTTCCGGCGGATGGCGGAGCATCCGGCGCCTTTCGGCCTGGGGCGTGTCCCCGGTCCGGGTGAGAACCCGGATCTCCGGAAAAACCTCTCCCCCTTCCTCGAAGATCTTTTTGAGTTCTTCCAGGGGACCCAGCAGGTTGCGCTGAATATCATAGTTGAGGGCCTTCAGGGGGGATACATAGAGCACGCTGGTGTGGCCGGTCGGCCATGCTCCGGTGGCGAGCTGGTTGAGGGCGTACAAGAAAGCCGCGAGAGTCTTCCCGGTTCCCGTGGGGGCCGAGATGAGGACGTGCTCGCCCGCGGCGATCCTCGGCCAGGCTTCCTGTTGGACATCGGTGGGATGGCCGATCTTCTCTTCAAACCACTGCGCAATCAGCGGGTGAAATGGCGATAAACCATCTTTTGTTCTCACAAAGGTATTCTAAAATTGTGCTGTAAACCCGTCAAGGATGATTCCAAGTTCCCCACCCCCAGTTTTCTAGACCCCCACATCCCCTGCCCCATCGACCTGCCGGAAAAAGACCGGCCGGTTTTCATGGCCGCAATTTCGATCCAGGCCAATTACTATCTGACCGGCGATATCATTCATTTCCGAGAATACTTCGGAGAATCCGTTAGCGGAGTCAAAATCCTCCGTCCTCGCGACTATCTGAATAAGCGGCCAGCGACCCAGGAAAAATAAAACTACGATATAGGGGACGCATTTAGGGGACGTTGTTTCTGAGTGTACTTGACAAAGGAATTGAGTTGTATAAAGATGGGTTATGCCTAGGCAACCGCGATTAGATGCCCCTGGAACGTTGCATCATGTAATAGGGCGAGGAATCGAGGCGACGAAGATATTCAGGGTGGATGCGGATCGGGAGGATTTCCTTTCTCGCCTTGGAGAGCTATGCCAGGGTGGAGCGCTTGCCGTCTATGGCTGGGCGCTTATGGAGAATCACTTTCATTTATTGGTGAGGACAGGGCATGAGCCACTTTCCGGAGGCATGAGGAAGCTTCTCACGGGCTATGCGATTAACTTCAATCTAAGGCATAAACGCTATGGCCACCTGTTTCAAAATCGGTATAAGTCCATCGTATGCGAAGATGATCCCTACCTTTTGGAGATAACTCGGTATATTCATCTAAATCCTTTGCGAGCCGGGGTTGTCCGGGATTGGAATGCCCTTTCGAAATATCCATGGGCCGGTCATTCGGTTTTGATGGGTACGGTGAAGCGGAACTGGCAGGACACGGCTACGATTTTGGCCTATTTCGGGCGTGGGAAGAAGCGAGCTCGATTGAGGTATGAGGCGTTTGTCAGGGAAGGCATTTCCAAAGGAAGGCAGCCTGAGTTGGTGGGGGGAGGGTTGATTCGTAGCCTTGGGGGGTGGGCGCAGGTTTTATCGTTGCGGAGGAAGGGGATCGAGGTATCCGCGGATGGGCGGATCTTGGGGGGTAATGATTTTGTTGAGAATGTATTGTCGGAAGCGGATGAGCGGGAGAAGCGGACGTTAAGGTTGTCTGCCAGGGTACGCGATCTGGGTTTCCTGGCCAAAGAGATTGCGGGAGGAGAAGGGATTGAGGAGTCGATGCTGCGATCGGGAAGCAGGTGGAGAAAGGTATCCAAAGTGCGGCGCTTATTTTGCCAGATAGCGGTGCGCAAGATGGGTTATCCGGGGGCAGAAGTCGCGCGATTTTTGGGTGTGACAACGTCAGCGGTGGTTCGTGCGGCTTATTCCGAATATCTTCCTGAAATCCAAAAGTACCAGTAAATTCACTCAGAAACAACGTCCTCTTCTTTGATTGCCTTCATTAATAAATGAATCTTATAATCTTATGAAAGCCCCCCATCCCATTTCAGGAAGGCCAAGGTGGGAAAGAAAAATATCCCACTTGACATCTTTCCCACTTATGGGTATGATGTTATTTGGAAATGGAGGTTCCGCTCATGAATGTGATCAGCTTGACCGTCGATTCCAAGAAACGCATCTCTCTGACGAAACTTCTCCCTCCCGGAAACATCCGCTCCGTTCGAGCTTACACGGATGGTCTTCGAATTGTACTCGAACCTATGATGGAGGTTCCGGTCGATGAGGCTTGGCTCTTCAAAAATAGGGATTCCTTAAAGAAAGTCCTCACCGGGCTTTCTCAGAAGGGCTCCGTCAAGCGCGGATCTTTTGCCAAGTACGCCAAATAGCGACCGATGCACGAACTGATCTTCACACCCCAAGCCGATGCCGACCTTCGGGAGATTGAAAACAATCCCTCGCAAAGGGATATTCTCAAAGCCGTCAGGAAATGCCTGGGGTTTCTTGAAACCAACCTGCGGCATCCCTCTTTGAACACGCACGAATTTCGATCCCTCAAAGGGCCTAACGGGGAAAAGGTCTTCGAGGCATATGCCCAGCAGAAAACACCTGGCGCCTACCGGGTCTTCTGGTATTATGGCCCTGAGAGAGGAATGATTACGATCGTCGCCATAACACCTCATCCCTGACAGGTTCATAGAATCGCTTCCTCGCAGTGACTAAGAAAACAACCTTCCCTTATAGCTATCGTCTTAGCATCGAGCTGCCTGCCCCCTGCACCCTGAATTTCAAACCGGCAACTTGTTTTTTCCCTTTTCATTCCGCAATCCGCAATCGTAGAACCAGTAACGAATAACGATTTTTCCCTTCGTCCATGGTTTCTCCAAGCTCCTGGCTCTCCGCTTCAATAAGCGAAGCGGTCCTCAAGGCCGAAGGCCGCCCCTCAAGTGACGCCGAAGGCGGAACGTTCCTAACGAATAACGAGTAACCAGTAACGATTTTCCCTTTCCTAAATGAATCTTATAATCTTATGAAAGCCCCCCATCCCTTTGCGGAACCCTTGACTCCTTGTTTATACCGCAATTTCTAAAATGATCTTCTCATAATCCACTTGGGGGATCACACGCTTCCGATCTATCTCGGTCGTTTCCAGCGTGACAAGACCCATATCGGACAGAAGCCGCAAATCCTGATTCACGTTCTTCAAATCCCTCTTCAGGTGTTTCGCCAGTTCGTACACCGACTTGGGTTGGTGCTTCCGGATGGTCTTGAGGATCAGAAGTCGGTTATTCGTCAAAACACTCCTCATGGTGTCTATGGAGTCGAAGTAGATCCCCTTCTCGCGCTTAACTCTTTTCCCAGATTCAAGCGCTTTCCATGCCCGAGCGAAATCTTTTAGGCTTTCTTCGAGTCCCTTGATGCCTATGTCGATTTTCTTTAATTTCATGTGCCCTCTTTTCTTATCTTCTCGACATCCGTCAAGAAGTCCCCGATCAAGCGATCTACGCTCTCAAACGATTAAGACCCCTCTGCATTGCCCATATGTTTATGAGGCCCCTTCCCTTCTGCATTATCATACCCGATGAGCCTCTTTCCACCACGGATGTATACAAGCGAATATTTTAATCCCTCTGGAGTTTTCCGCGAACGAGGGACTTCCCATATCTTCATCTCCACAATATCCCCGTCTGCTCCTATACTCTTGCGATAAAAGATCAGCTGGGTTGGCATATATAAGGTATTATATACCTCATATTCCTTTTTGTCAAGCAGCCATTGATCCTGATTCCTGACTCCTGCTTCTTGTTTCCTGAATCCTGATACCTGGAACCTTTTCTCGTATCCCGTCCTTTCTGAGCCAAGAGCTATGAGCCATGACCTACTTTTTTGGCAAATGTCAAAGGCTGACCTCTGATTTTTCTCTATTGACACAAAATGCATTCAAGTATTATAATGCATTAGATACTTGTGGGAAGGAAAAAATCATGAGAACGACGATCGAATTGTCCAACGACCACCGAAGCTCCTTACACTCCCTCGCGGCCCGGAGAGGGCTCAGGGGTTACTCGAAGTTGATCCAGGAAGCCGTCGATTTGTATATCCAAGAGACGACGGTCAAGGAGGGGAGTGCTAAAGCTTTATTACAGATGCGGGGAACATGGAATAAAGAAGATGCCCGAAAATTCCAAAGAAACCTTCGAAAGATCAGAAGAAATTGGAAGATCCTTTGATCGTCGTCGATACTGATGTCATCATCGACTTTTTCCGGGACATCTCCCCGGCGGTCAATGTATTCGCCGAGCTGATTTCCTCGGGAAAAGCTGCATTGACGTCCATATCCGTTTTTGAACTATATGCGGGAATCGAGGGGGCAAAACGGCTGCGCCAAATCGAAACTCTGGTCCAAGAAATAACCGTCTTACCGTTGAATGTCATCGAAGCGGCCATGGGAGGAAGGATATATACCCAGCTAAAATCAAGAGGAAAATTGATTGGCACTCACGATATTCTCATTGCCGCTATCTGCATCGCTAATGATCTTCCTCTCTACACGAAGAACATTGCCCACTTTTCCGAGATCAAAGATATCCGCCTTCTATCTCCCGGCAAAATTCTACCTTCCCGGGAAACTTGATTCTGCCTCACATAGAGCAAGCAAAGACCACAGACAAGACAAAAAAGGCAAAAACCAGGATTCAGCTTCTCAACGAGTAACGAGCAATAAATAAAGAATAACGTTTTTTTTCGTTCTCCCGTGTTCCACGCTCCTTGCCCTATGCTCTCCGCTTGGTCCACCTGCACCTGGCAACCGGGAACTGGCAATTTTTTTGCTTATCTCGCCTCAGCGAAGCGGTCCTCAACGCCGAAGGCGGAACGCTCCAATAACGAATAACCAGTAACGAGTAACGTTTTTCAATTTCCATTGCCTCAAGGCCGGAACCCGCTCCTCAAGTGCGCCCTGCCGCACGCTCCTGAGTCAGGCCTTAGCCTGACGCTCCTCAAGCGCAGCGATCAATTCATGCCTCACGCTCCCCGCTCCCTCATAATGGTTGCCTGCATCCACTAATTTTGTATGAGATTTTCTCTTCATCATTTTTTCAGTTCCCATGGTCCGACCCCGGCTTAATGGCCAGCGCTTTCCATATGTCCCCTTATCCTCTTCCTGGTTGCGTAAGATTCTGGAACCAGCCTGATTTCCAGGCGACAGCCGACTGCCTTAGCATACTTTTTTAGGGTCGCCAGAGAAGGGGTATGCTTCCCCGCTGTTTCCAATCGGGAAATTGCGCTTTTTGTTGCCCCATCAACACCGCCACTGCTTCTTGGGTGAGGCCCAACATAGAACGCGCGGCAAGCATCTCGCGGATCGGGCGTACTCCTCTTCCAGCACCTTATATGCTTTCCTGAATCCTTTCCGCTTCCTGGCTTTCTTGGGGATGCCCCATGGTCATGAGGAACGGGTTGATATTTCGGGTCGCCATTCTGCACCTCCTTCATCCTGCGCCGGTCGGAAATTAGGATTTCGTAGGACATTGATGAATTAGAAGGACAAATTCCTGTTGACGGATTAATGGACGATCGGCTAAAATATTAAAACAGGAGGTGCATATGCAAGCAGTAAAGGTCCTACCCAAATGGCAGATAACGATTCCCAAAAAAGTAAGGGAGAAATTAAAGATACGGGTCGGCGACACGATGGTCGTCGAGGAAAAAGAAGGTGAAATCGTGCTGAAAAAGGGCAAGACCATATTTGACTATGCTCAAAGCCTACCCAACCTGGGGATGACCGTTGCCGAATCCGGGAAAAGGCTTCGGCCGGGGTGGCTCATGAGCGAAAATAAGGCATTTGTCGACACAAGTGTATTGCTTAGATACTTGGTTAAGGATGACCCTGCCAAAGCCAAGGCGGTCGAAAAACTTCTGAGGGAATCTAAAGAACAAAACATGACGCTTTACGTGCTCCCAGTTAGCATCCTGGAAGTCGTTTGGGTGACGGAGAAAGTATATCGGCTTGCTAGAAAGACCATCAGAGAACTTGTCGAAGCCATCCTGAACACGCCTGAGCTAAAGTGCCCCCTGGAGCACGTTTTCAGAGAAGCCCTCATCACCTATGAGACACATAATATCAAGTTTGCAGACGCAGTAATGGGCCATTGGGGTCTGGAAGAAGGGCTTTCTACGGTCTTACACTTATGACGAGAAAGGACTTCAAGAAAATCCCGGGTCTACAAGTCCGCAAGCCTTAGCCTCAAATTTTTGGTTCTCGCCTCAAGCAAAGCCCATGAACCTAATATGGTTCAGGGCGAAGCGCTCCTCAAGGGCTCCGAAGGCCGCTCCTCAAGTGCGGCCTGCTGCACGCTCCTCGAGTCAGGCCTTAGCCTGACGCTCCTCAAGCGCAGCGACCAATTCATGCTCTCCGCTCTCTGCTTCGTCCACACGAGTAACCAGTAACGAATAACGTTTTTTCAATTCTGAGCCATGAGCTATGAGCCATGAGCTACTTTTTTGTCAAATGTCAAGGGCTCACCCTTGGGCTTTCGCGCGGGGAGGTAAGCTTACTCAGAAATAACGTCCCCTCCCTCGCCCTCCGGGAAATAATCCCAAATTATGCGCGAATGAGGAAAAATTTATAAAACCATTTATAGGCCAGAAATTCATATCTTTTTGTTAAAAAAGCCAAGGGAATGATAACCCGAACTTACATCCTCGAAGAAAACTTTGGAAAAATTGAGGGCCAATCCCTGCAAACCACAGCCCGAAAAAACATTTCTTCCTTCTTTCCCCCCAAACTTCGCAATCTTCCGGTTGGATCCTTATCAGCTGACCCGGACCAGGGCGTGCTCATACTCCGCCCGGTAGAACCAACTCCTTTCCTGCTTCAAAACCCACCGACCAGCCGTCTGAATCAAACGGGCCGGAATCAAAAACAACCTCTCCCGAATCGTCTGCATCATCCGTTTGACCTTCTCCTGATTCAAGACCCCCTCTTTGAAGAAATTCATCAAATTGTACCCCAGCATCAACAACTCAAAATACGCATAATTCCCGGCATACTGATGGGAAAGAACCTTGTCCAACCCAAATCCATAAATCCCCTCTTTAATGAAATTCTCACAACAAGCCCGCTGATTGTAAAAACGCCAAACCTCCTCCGGGACCTCCAGACTGTCGGTCACAATTACCTGATAATCATAGAGAACTTCGGCCATCGAGAGAAGTTTCAATTGCTTTCTGGGAAAGTCTCCCTTCTTCACCCGCTTGCGAATCACCGCCAGCCGCAACGTGATTTTCTCGGTCAAAACATACTTCAACTCACTCACTTCCACCCCACCCCCAATCCCCCGCCAATCTCGGATGGCCCAGATCTTCTTCTGCAACCAGGACTGAAGGGGAACCACAATATAAAACTCGACCGAACGCTTGACCAAAAGCTTCAGCAAATCCAGATCGAAAAAACCACTGTCCGCCCGCAACCGTACCTTCCGGATATGCGCCGGCAGCTTCTTCAATATCCCTTTCACAAAAGGAATCACCTGATAGGACGTGTGATGTTTCCCGCTCCGCAACATCCCGGCCAAGTAATCCCGCGTCTCCCCGATAAAACAAAAAAGCGGATGATAACTCCTGCGCCCCTTTTTCTTCGGGTTATACCCACGCCCTGTCCTCTGCTGCTTCCCATACGCCGGAACCACATGAGAATCCAGATCCAGGGTGAGGCGGGTCCATTTTCGAAACCCGTCCCGAAACTTCATCAAAAACTCCCCATTCAAAGAAGCAATCTGCTGCGAGACACAAACCTTGAGGCTCGACAAAAAGCGGCTGATCGTCGATTGCACCGGAAAAGACCCCAGGCCAGCAACCTTCTGAAAAACCGTATCCGTAGAAAGAATTTCCATCTGGCCCGGCCGGGGATAACCCAAAAACATCCCGTACAACAGGCTCATCAGCATGGAGCTGATACTGTATTTACACTCCCGACGCCCTTCCACGGTGACTCGTTTCTCGATCTTCTCGGCAATCTGCTGACGCTTCAAAAATTTCCGAATCAATCCCGCTCCCCCGAAGCGGGTAAGGTTTTTGCCGGTAAACTCTTCATGCACCGTTTCGACTTTCGGCTTGCTACTTTGACTTTTTTGCAGTACACTTTTTTTCACTTTTCAAGTGCCTCCCCTATGGTGTTTAAGGATCTCAAATCACCCTTATTCTACTATAGCCGGAGGCACTTTCCTTTTATAATTTATCCTTTTTGCGCATAATTTGGGTTAATTGCTCTTTCATCTTCTGGGAAGGGGGACGTTCTTAAATAATTCAGTTTCTCATGAAGCGGGACGTTGGTTCAAATGCAACTTTAAATAAATGCCAACGCCGCGGTACCGGACAGTATGCCGTGCATGACATATGACTCATCGGTTAAAGTCCAACCATGAAAATTCCCAGTTCGCCCATGTAGCTGGAAATCGCTGGACAAGCCAGCGTGCCGTTCGTAGCTCCGAGGTCTTAAAACGCCATCATCCTTCAGGCAAAAGGAAAGGAATCTTCCCCGTGTCCGGGCAAATTCAAAAGGCTGGGATGAAAAAGGTCTCCGGGACCACCGCACTAGACCCTACTCTTCTCTAGAAGGCACCTTCATCTCCACCACTGGAGCCACAGCACGCCAATGATGCATATACCCAGAAACAATCCGCAAACCATGCTTGGGAATATTTTGGCGCGAATCTGGGGTCTGTGCCGGAACCAACGGCCACAAATAATCTCGTGAGAATGAAGATGTATGTGGCGATCGAATAGGCTCTCTATGGTCATCATCTTCAGTCCGTTAGCGTAATCCCAGGGTTCCATCCGAAATTGTCGGAAAAGATTTCATCTCCGCTCTCGGTTCGTTTTTCTCCCCAGGTTTTAAGGACAGGTTATTCTCTGTATTTCCCGGCCAGGCGATAGATTCATTGTTCCTATTGTTTCGATTTTTATGATGATATGCAGTGAGGGCAAGCTCCAACAACCGTTCCGTTATAATTTTTTCCGCGATGTCCTCAGCCTTAATTTTATAGGTGGCTTCCCTTATTGCTTTCTTGAGCAGGGCTAATTTATCTCTTCTATTTTCAGGAAACACTTCAAAACCGGATTTTGGACCTTCTCCCCGGTTCATCTTCCTCTCCTTACGCCTGACGAACCCAATAATTAAATCCCGCCATAAATGCGAAGATTGCTCCGATGGCAATCCGGAGCATTACATCGCGAAGGGTTTCACTCCAGGACTGCTTCTTATTCATTCCTGATCTTTTCTCCTCTTAATCGATCGGCATTTAACTTTGCCGGGCCGCCCAATCGTTTTTCGCTTCATAGAGATAGCAAAAGCAATGCCGGGAACAGCCCCAGCTTCTGGGCTTTTCCTCACCAGAGATAACCCCCTAAAAGATGCAGGGATTGCGAGAGGTGAACGATTGATGGCTTCACTCTTCAATTTCATGCCGCCCGAATCTAAGGGGCCATTTCCCATTTTTTGTGGAGACGCTTCCATAGAGTGTCGACCCTTTCGTCATTTACATTTTGTGGAATTGATGGCCCTAAATTATGAATTGTTTGATTGAAATTCGGTTAGTTTCAATGCAGCGGCACATTTTAAAGATCGTTGGCACGCTCTTCGCAGGAATGGAGACCTTTAGAATGACGGATCCAATGATTGCATACGGTTGGAAAGGGGACCCAAAAGAAATCGGCGTTGAATAGGAGGATAGAATGCCAACCATAATGAATTGCTTTCGGATCGTGGCTTAATTTCTCTAATCCGAGGGAGAAGAGAGGGGGGTAGTATTAACATGATGTTGAAAAAAGCCAGGTTTAGCAGGCCTTGCAGGAGTTAAGCATTTTCCTCGCAGATACGGTCCATAGGAAATGGCAGGAAAAATCATCACAATATTATCTTCGATGCTTTTGATATTTGCTTATTATCCGAATGCCTTGAGGTCACAAATTGCGGGCTCCGGGTTAGCGAAAGTAATGGCTGAAATTCTGCCCGTCCGTTCGGAGAATTTCCCCACGAGTCAAATTGTGAAGGTTCTGAAGAAAGGGGATCTTGTTCGGATCCAAATGGAAATCATCGGGTCTGGGGGCCAATGGTGTCTCATTTCCGAGGAAACCGAGAAAATATTCTCGGGTTTTGTTCCCTGCGAGGATTTGGGATATCTCGATCGTAATTCGAATATTGCCGAGCGCATAGGGGGAAAACAGGAAATGACGACTCCCCCTGGCGAAGGGCTGGGAAGTCTTCTTCAGGCTATCTGGAAAGGGGATGTTGTTGCGGTCCAGGAACTGATTGAGAAAGGGGTCGACCCTAATGCCCAAACCAAGCTTGGAATAAGTCCATTACGCATGGCTGCTAAGAAGCAGGAAACGGAGATCACCCATTTGCTGATTGCCAAGGGGGCGGATGTTAACGCTGGAGATCAGAATGGGAAGACACCCTTGATGGAGGCAGCGTCCGCGGGGCGGCCAGCAAATGCCGAGGTCTTGCTTTCAGCCGGAGCCAAGGTTAACGCCATAGATGAAAATGGGTTCACCGCTTTAATGTGGGCGACCATGCTGGGATTTCCGGAAATCGTTGAGATATTGCTTGAATCCGGTGCGGAGGTGAATGCAAGGTCAAAGGATGCCAGAACAGCCATGGGGATTTGCCAAAAATTGGTGGAGAATACCACGAAATCACTCGCCAGAGCTTTCAAATCGAATTCGGAAGTGTCGGAGCTCCAAATAAGGCTGGCAAATCATACCCAGATTTTCCAAATACTCAAGGAGGCCGGTGGGCGAGAATAGACGCCTTCGCGATCCAATGCTGTGAAGATAGAGCCCGCTTCTGAAGGTCACGAAGGAGGTCAGCGCAAATCACCTTAGCTAAAATTTACCTGAAATTTATCGTCCCCTGGTGAAATCCGCCGTCCACCTTCGGAGTAAAGTTTCCCTTTTGAGGGGGATTCGGGTCGACATGCGGGGGAGGGTTTACTGCGCCCCTAGGGTGCTTCGGGCGGACGACCGGTAGAAGGGGAGGTAGGTTCTGAATCAACCTGTTCGATTTGGATCCAGGACTTAAATCCGCAAACGGCTGGCCGGGGCGGGTTACAGGAATTTCGGGAGAGGAATGAGTGGGGGACGCGGTGAAAGCGCCGGTCAAAACCGGCATGTTGTAGGAGGTGCAAGTCCACCACGAAGTAAGGGTCAGCAACCCGCTCTGGCCTCAAGTTATGTGTCGACGACCAGTGATGTAGAAGGAAGGGGTTGGTCAAGGAAGTTGGGAATTGTTGATAGGGGAGGGTGATAGAAATTTCTTAAATTGTCATTTAGCGAAGCTTCCTTTACGCTGGGTCTAAAAACGAGAAGAAAAGCATCACTTCCTGTACTCTTGTTTTTCAAACTCCGCCTAACAATTCAATACTTCAAACGGCAATTATCCATCGGGACCCCGACTACCGCTGGGATGCTTACCTTCAGTCGTAAAGATCAGGAATACTGGGCGGAAGGAACCGGTGTGCCCGGGTGAGCCGCAAAAAGGCCTGGCCAGCCTCGCCCAATCGTTGAAAGCCGCCCCTCTTCACCTCTACCCCCAAATTCCCCCCGCCGCCGCTGAAAAGACCCCCCAACCGAACCCAAGATGTTGTGCTAAAATTCCCTTGACGCACAATTTCCCTTTTTGTATATTCACCTCACCTCAAAGCGAGTTCTTATCAATTCCCGGCTAGAAACCAGCCGGTGCAACTTTGACGTGCAAAGGAGCGCAACATGAGAGAGAACACACTAAAAAAGCTCTGGGCTCGGGGGGGGGCCGCTGTGAACGGCTGGCTGTCCATTCCGAGCGCCTTCTCCGCCGAGGTGATGGCGCATCAGGGATTCGACTCCCTCGTCATCGACATGCAGCACGGAGTGATCGACTATCAGGCAGCCGCCGGCATGCTTGCGGCCATTTCGACCACACCGGTGGTGCCGCTCGCGCGCGTGCCCTGGAACGATCCCGCCCCTGTGATGAAGATCCTTGATGCCGGCGCCTACGGCATCATCTGCCCGATGATCAACAGTCGCATGGAGGCCGAGGCCTTGGTCCGCGCCTGCAAGTACCCGCCTCGCGGCCATCGGAGCTTCGGCCCCGTACGCGCGTCCCTCTACGCCGGCGCAGATTATGCGGACCATGCCAACGACCAGCTTGTCGTGCTGCCCATGATCGAGACGACGGAGGCGCTGAAGAACCTCGACGAAATCCTCAGCACGCCCGGCGTGGACGGGGTTTACGTTGGGCCGTCCGACCTCAGCCTGGCCCTGGGCTGCAGGCCCCGTCTCGACCAGACGGATCCTCCGGTGGTGGAAGCCCAGCAGAAGATCGTGGCGGCATGCAAGCGACACGGCGTGGTCGCAGGGATCCACAACGCGACGTCGGGGTACGCGCTCAAGATGATCGAGGCCGGCTATCAGTTCGTGACGCTGGCCAGCGACAGCCGCTTTATGGCCGCGCGGGCCGCCGAGGAAGTTTCCGCCGTCAGGAAGTCGGCGATTGGCGGCAGGCTCCCCGCCTACTGAAAAGTAAATGAGTGGTAGGCTCGGTACCAGTGGTAGGCTCGGTACCGGACACCTTTGAAGGTGGAAGGCCTTGTTTTTATTGAATATGGTTTTATATTCTTACCGGGGATGGAGCAAGGGTTTGAGCCGCAATGACTTTCTATAGTGAGAGGGATGGTGCTGCCCGACCTGTCCTGCAGATCGCCATGCCCCGTTCGCCACGCATCTATTCGCCTCTTGTGCATCCGGTTCAGATTTAGCTAAATATTTTAAAAACAGCATGAAAGTGGTGGTTCGATACATCGACGATTAAGTCTTGACAGGTCATTTTAATATGACTATAATAGTCATATTAAGGAGGTTGGGGGGAAATATGAAAACTGCAGCCGTATCAGAGCTAAAGGCCCGTCTGAGCAAGTACTTGAATCGAGTCAAAGCTGGTGAGGAAGTGCTCATTACCGATCGCGGGGATCCGGTTGCCCGGTTATTGCCCATATCGCGGGCAAGGGCCGGGAGAGAAACCATGAAGAGCATGGAAAAAAGGGGGCTGATCAGGATCGGTTCAGGCAAGCTTCCCAAGGATTTTTGGAAGATTCCCAGGCCTGAGGACTCAAAGGGTTTGGTTTTGAAAGCTCTCCTGGAGGAGCGGGAGGGAGGGAGATGAAATTCTGGGATTCTTCAGCCATCATCCCTCTGTGTCTGAAAGAACCAGCATCTGATGTGGTCAAAAACCTGGCAGAAGAAGATGGGGATCTAGTTGTTTGGTGGACGACCCGGGTGGAATGCCTCTCTGCCATGGCACGCAGGCGGAGGAAGCGAGTGCTTGCGATTCATGCCGAGCGACAGGCAAGGGCAGCGCTCATCGCCCTCGCGGGGGAGTGGTCAGAGATCCAGCCCACTGAGCTTGTGCGGGTTCGGGCGGAGAGGCTTCTGATGGTTCATTCCTTAAGGGCCGCAGATGCCCTGCAGCTTGCGGCCGGACTGCTTTGGACAGAGGAGGCGACTGCGGGGGCCGGGTTTGTGTGTCTCGATCAAAATTTGCGGGAGGCAGCCATGAAAGAAGGCTTCACTGTTCTCCCTCCATTTTGAAGTCTTTGCGGAATATGTGTTTCGGGGAGGTTGATTCATGCTGTACATTGTGACGGGGTTCCTCCATTCGAAGAAAAATTCTTTATCTATGTAGGCCCCGAGCGCCAAGCTACCGGACAGTATGCCGTGCATGACATATGACTCGTCGGTAAAAGTCCGACCATGGGAGTCCGGCAGTTCGCCCTTGGAGTTGGAAATCGGTAGACGAGCCAGCGGGTCGTCAACAGCCGTGAATCATTTGACTGAATTATTCAGTCAGTCTTAAGGTCCACGGGCGGATAATTCTGCCGACGATGAGCTCCTTAACTGAAAAATTTAGTCATTACATGCTTGGGATGGATGAGGTGGGTCCGGGGTCAGGGCCCAGGGGCAGGCTTGACTTTTTTAATTTCTCAGTCTTCTGAGGAGGGTTCTTCTTTTTCGATTAAATCGAATATTTTTCCCGGTTTTACATACTTCAAATTCTTGAGGCGGGATCGATACTCTTCCAGGTCAAACGCCCGTTGTTCACGGAGCGTCTCCCAAATTAAAGGGACGAGTACCACGCCTATGAGATGCACGGCATCATGGTGGGAAGCCTTCTTCTTTCTCATGGCGTTGTAAAACTGATAGACTTCTATGGGATCCCTGTTTTCCAGCTGGGTCTCGGCGATGGCATGCATGGTGACGTGAAGGAAAGGGTTAGTCTCTTCATCAGGATCATACTCGTGTTCGCTTAAAACATCAGCAATCTCGAATTGATTGTGAAATTCCTCATGCTCCAGCATGATTTCAGCCAGCTTTTTATCTTCCGGAGACAGCCCGCTTAAATCGCCCGTTTTGGCGATTTCCCAGACTACACGGTTGCGTTCTCCCGTAAGCCTTTTTAAATCTTGCCTAAGGTCTTCTTCCATATCCCGGTATGGGTAAAAGAGTTTCCTGGATTTTTTTTACCAGAATGGATAAAAGGTAGCATCCTTAAGGGACCATTGTAAGAGAAAAGGGAGGGAGCCGGGACCGTTCATATGGCTGTGAAACAGGGGGACGTTGGTTCAAATGCAACTTCAGGGGCCATCCGGGTCGGACCAAGCTAAGTTTTGAATATTGCGAGGAAACCCCACATAAAAGGGGCGGTTTTTTAGCCTTAGAACGGCATTTCCAACCCCCCAATTAGCCTTCTATGATGATTGAAAGGGAAGCTGCAACCCGCAAGGCGAAACATTTAACCTGCAGGAGATGGAAGACATTCAGGAGCTCCGCGACGTTCCAAGCTGGAACGCGCACCAGCTCACCGGGGACCGCAAGGGGAGCTGGAGCCTCACCGTCACCCGGAACTGGCGGATCACGTTCAGAATCGAGCAGGCGGAAAGAGAAATCCTCGACCTGGATTATGAAGATTACCATTGAAAGGAAACAAAAGCATGATGCGTATGGCACGTCCCGCCCATCCGGGACAGTTCATCAGGATGGAAGTAATTGAGCCTCTCGGCCTTTCCGTTACCCAGGCCGCCAAGGTTCTTAGGGTGAGCAGGCCCGCGCTCTCTGCTCTTCTCAATGCCCGCGCCGCGCTCTCGTCCGACATGGCGTTGCGGATCGAGAAGGCTTTCGGCCCGAAGATGGATACCCTTCTTCGGATGCAGACCGCTTATGAGATTGCCGAAGCCCGGGATAGGGAAGCAGACATCAAGGTAAAACGCTACGTTGGGAAGTCATCCAGGGCCCACGACCAGGCCGTACTTTAAACAGCATCAGCACCAGACCCCTGGAGGGACGAGGTGGAAAGGGGGACACTCATGAAAATATAACTATCTCTTCCTAGAACCCCAAGGTACCGGACAGTATGCCGTGCATGACATAAGGCTCATCGGTTAAAGTCCGACACGGGAGTTCGGCAATTCGCCCATATAGCTGGAAATAGGTAGACGACCCAGCGTGCCGCTGCCAGACTTGATTTCCTAAAACACCATCATCCTCCCGGGAAAAGACAAGGAACCATCCTTCCTAAAGATTAAGCCAAATTCTTGACGTCATTACCATTTTGGCCTGTCCCTCCCTCTCCTCGCCGGGTACAATACCAATAATATTAAGAGGTTATAGGGGATTATCCCTTTAACAGTGTTTGGTATAGTTTATGCTGAATAAAGGGGAGGATCAAAAGAGTTGAAGAGGGACGATCCGAAGGAAAACCGAAGTCGCAATTCCTTCTTAGACTAGTTGTCCGCAAAATGGGGTAAAGAATTTCAAAGGAGAAGAAGGTTGAGGAATGGGGTCAGTCGAGGAAAGCAGGAATTTTAGATTTTGGTGGCGTGAAACGACAGGAATTTCCCAAATTCATGGACTGGCCCCTTTTTCTGACTCCGGGGGAAGAAATTAGATGATTTTATCCCATCTCAAACGGGGGGCTTATAAATGAAATCTATTCTTTTGAGAATTACCCTGATTTCTTTTTTGTTCGTCTTATTTATTCCCAATCATTCATCCGCAGAATTAAAAACCTTCATCAAAGAATATACGCATCAAGCGAGTGATTTAGATAGCAAGATATCAAGCCGCGCGATTGCCCTCGAACAGGCGAAAAGACTCCTCCTTGAAGAAGCTGGTACCTATCTGATTTCTGAGACCGACGTCAAGAATTTCCAGTTGACGAAAGACAAAATCACAACCCTGACTGCCGGTATCGTTCAAGCCGAGATCCTGGACGAAAAGTGGGATGGAAAAACTTACTATCTAAAGGCAAAGATGAGCATTAACCCCCAGGAAGTAACAAAATTTCTTGAGGGATTGAGAGAAAATAGTCAGAAGAACCGGGAATTGGAAGAAATGAAAAGGAAGGTCGACGACGCCCTACAGAAGATAAAACAATTGCGGGACGAACAGGTTGCGGGGCGAAGCCTTGAAAGTAAGCAGAATGAGTATTCGAAGGCAGTTGCTGAACTGAAGGCCAAAGAATGGATGGAAAAAGGTGTAGCCTTCATGAATGCGGAAAATTATGAGGGTGCCCTTAGAGCATTTAATAATGCGGTAGAAATTGATCCCGCAAACTCCTGGGCCTACATAGACAAAGGATGGGCGCTGAACACACTCGGAGACTATTATCAAGCTTTGAAAGAGTTTAACAGAGCCGCGGAGATTGACCCCCAAAACCCATGGATTTATGCGAACAGGGGGGCATCATACAACTCCCTGGAGAATTACCAGCAGGGACTTCTCGATGAAGAGAAGGCAATAAGCCTGGATGCAAGAATATCCTGGGCATATATTTACCGGGGCTGGGCATATCTCGGCCTCGGCAAATTCAACCAGGCCCTTGCGGATTTGAACAAGGCTGCACAAATGGACCCAAAAAATCCATATGTCTATCACATGCGGGCATGGGCGCACAACGGTCTCGGGAACAAACGTCAGACATTGGAGGATTTCGACAAAAGTCTTACCCTCGCGCCGAATAATTCATGGACGCATTGGAATATAGCATCGTATCATGCTCTCATTGGTGAAAAAGAGAAATCGCTCTCAGCGCTGGGGAAAGCAATTCGGGTCAACAGCGCTCTAAGGAAAAGAGCAAAAACGGATAAAAACTTTCAGTCGCTTTGGAATGACGCTGATTTTAGGAAACTTGTTGACTGATAGCTACCCGCAGATATCGAGCAAAATGATTCTTGTGCGTGAAAAGGGGACGGAGGTTCTGAAGCACATTACACATGGAAGACATGGGACCAGGTTAATGAGAGGAAGGGGACGTAGGTTCCGAGACAACTTATGATATGGGCCTTTTGGGAGAGGATTCGGCAAGTTGCTTCAGAACCTACGTCCCGTAATCTTTACTTTATGGAAAGGGCGGAGTAAAAGTGAGGCGGGGAGGGCTGAATTTTTTACGGCGGCAATATGAAGAGGACTGAATTTTAGCCTTTCTCCCGCTCGCGCAGGGCTCGCTTTAAAATTTTGCCCACAGCGTTTTTGGGCAGTTCATTCAAGAAGGCGATCGTTTTGGGAACCCGGAAGCGGGAAGTAAATTTCAAACAATGGTCAATTAGCTCCTGTTCGGAAACTTTGGCCCCGGGTTTCAGGACTACAAAAGCTTTTACCTCTTCTCCATACATGGGATCGGGAACCCCTACTACGGCTGTTTCCAGGACAGCTGGGTGGTTATAGAGAATCCCTTCCAGAGCGCCTGGAGAAATATTTTCTCCGCCGCGAATGATCAGATCCTTCTTCCGATCGGTTATGAAAAGATCCCCGTCCTTATCGAGATAACCCATGTCTCCCGTATGGAGCCAGCCGTTCCGCAGGGCAACCTTTGTTTCCGCCTCCTTATGCAAATAACCCTTCATAACGTTCGGCCCGCGCACACAGATTTCTCCGACTTCACCGGCGGGAAGCTCCCGGTCCAGTTCGTCAAATATCTTTATCTCAACCCCATCAACGGCCGGCCCGGTTGAACCGGGTTTCCGAGGCCGACCCTCCCTTTGCCGCGCTATCGTCGGAGAAGTTTCCGTCATGCCATAACCCTGGAATAAAGGCTTCTGCCATCTGGACTCCACCAGATGGATCGTTTCAGTGCTCAGGGGAGCAGCAGCACAGAGCAATCGGCGAATGGATTGCATGTTGTGAACCGCCGGGTCATAAGCCTCCAACAACCGGATGTACATGGTGGGGACGCCGACGAACTGAGTTATCTTGTGCCTCGCGATACTCTGAAGGACCAAGCGCGGGTCAAACCATTTATGAAGGACAATTCTTGCCCCGGTCAAATTGCATTCGTTAATCATCAACAAACCGAAAATATGGTTCAGAGGAAGAGGAATCAGCATGGTATCCTCCGGCCCGGTGGGTAGGGCCGGAATCCCTGCTTCTACGTTCGAGCTGATATTCCCATGGGTCAGCATTACCCCTTTGGGAAAGCCGGTCGTGCCAGAGGTATACATGAGGACGGCCAGATCATCGGAATTTACGGAAACGATATCGAAGGCGATGGGGTTTCCCCTGGCCATTTCATCGAAAGAGAAGGCCGAGGGAGGGATGGGGTTATCCGTCTTCACCAGGATGTTTTTTATGTTTTTAAGGCCCCTGGATGCCTCTACAACCTTGGGATAGAGATCCCCATCCGTAATGATGGTATGGGCTTGAGAATCTTCCAGGATATACCGGATCTCGGGGGCGGCAAGCGCAAAAATGACCGGCAGAAAAATTGCCCCCATCTTGAATATCGCCGTAAAGGCCACCGGAACTGCCGGCCCGTTCGGAAGAATCACCGCGACAATGTCTCCGCCTTTTACACCTAATCCCATCAGCCCATTCGCCAGCGAGTTGGATTCGCGCTGGATTTGGACGTTCGTGAGCCGGATCGCAAGGTTTTCTTCCTCATAAATGAGAGAAACATATTCGCCAAAATGAGCGATCCCTTCAACTCCGTAACGAGCGTAATTATAGTCCATTTTCTCTCCACCCCGTATGATCCGAATATACTCTACCGCATTCTTCACCGGCGCTTGCTTGTTTTGGCTAGATCGTTAACCGGAGCTCTTGTCGGTCCGCTCCACGATCTCTCCGCGGTCGATGGTGTAAAGGGTATCGGCAATGTCGGGAACATAGGACATATCAGAAGACGTCGTGAGGGTGGTCAATCCTTGCGCCCGGAGCTTGCTGATGCCCTCGGCCAAACGTTGCCGGATCGCCGGCGCCAGCCCTTCCAAAGGTTCATCCAGCAGGAGGCAGCGTGGCTCCAGGGCCAGAGTCCGGGCAATGGCCAACATGCTCTGCTCGCCCCCGCTGAGATGAATTCCCAGAGATCGACTCAAATCCTTGAGCTTGGGGAATAGGGCGTAAATTTTTTCGAAGATCGCGTCGGTATTGACCTTCCGGCGCCAGGTTCCCAGGAGAATATTCTCATTCACCGTGAAATCCGGATAAATTCTCCGGTCCTCCGGAACATAACCAATCCCTAATAAGGCGATGCGGTGCGTCGGCAGGTGGGTAATATCCTGCTCGAGGAAGGTAATTTTTCCGGATACCACCGGAAGAAGACCCAGGATGCTCTTTACAAGGCTAGTCTTCCCCGCCCCGTTCGGGCCGACGATACAGGTGATTCCTTTTTCAACGGATATCGTTACGTCCCGCAAGGCGTGAACCGGCCCGCGAAAGGTATTGACCTTTTCCATCCTGATGACCGCTTCCTTCCAGGTGACCACCATCTACCTCCAGAGGAGAACTTCGCCGACCTTGGGATTCCTTAAAACCTCCTGGGGAGTACCCTGGGCCAGGATCCGCCCCTGGTCCATCACGATCACCCGATCCGAGTAGCGGGTCACAATCTCCATGTCGTGCTCGACAATGACCGTTGTGGTGTTCGTCTGCCGGATAATCGGCATGATGGTGTCCATCACCTGACCTTTCTCCTTGGTACTCACCCCCGAAGTCGGCTCATCCAGGAGCAGGAGCCGGGGCTTGAGAGAAAAAGCCATGGCCACATCCAAGAGCTTCCTTTGCCCATGGGGTAGCAGGCAAGCAGGAAAATTTACGGGGATTTTGAACATATCTAAAATCTCTTCCGCTTCTTTCCTCAGCAAAGGAATTTTCTCAATCGTCGAGAAAAAGATCACGGTTTTGTGCTCCCGGGTTAATAACGCCATCCTCAGGCAATCCAGGGCACTCAGATTTTCAAAAAGAGCGGGAATTTGAAAAGAATAAATGATCCCCAGGCGGGCCCGCTGAATCAGCCCGAGGCGGCTGACATCCGAACTTTGGAAAAACAAGTTCCCGCGATCGATGCTGTGGCCGCCGCTGATCATCTTGAGCAATGTCGTCTTGCCCGCACCATTGGAGCCCACAATCGCCAGGATCTCTCCCCGAAAAATCTGCAGATCCACTTCGTCAACGGCGTGGACTTCCCCGAAATGTTTCGCCAGCCCCGTGGCCATTACGAGGATATCTTGGCCAGGGCTTTTTTCAACCATAGGTTGACTCCTCCCAGAACACCCCCGGGTAAAAAGATCACCAAAAGAATGATCGATACCCCCAAGAAAAACTGCCAAAAGAAGAGGGGTTTCAGCCAGGACTGCAGGAAAACGAAGACGATGGCGCCGATCACGGGCCCCAGGAAAGACATATGGCCGCCCAAAATGACCATGAAGACGATGGATATGGAAGTAAAGATTTGAAACAACTCGGGCGTAGCGTGGCCGGTAAGAGAAACAACCAGAACTCCCGCCAGCCCAGTAAAGGCACCCGAGATGATGAAGGCGATCAGGCGATATTTCATGACCAGAAGGCCTAGGTACCCGACCCGCTGGGCATTATCCCGCACCGCCTGAATGGTCTTGCCGAAGGGAGAATTACAGATCACCCAGATGGCCAGGGCACACAAAAGAAACAGGAAAAAAACAAAGTAATAAAAATCCACCGATCCCTTGAAAACATAGCCGAAAAGGGTCGGCATTTTAACCCGGATTCCGTCCGTTCCCCCGGTAAAACCATAAAATTTGGAACATAGGACATAGAGCAGTTCTCCAAAAGCCAGGGTCAGCATAGCAAAATAGATCTCAATCTGCCGGGTGCAAAAACAGCCCACCAGCGCAGCCAGGCCGGCCGAGATGAGAATACTCAAAGGGATGAGAATCTCAAAAGAATGGATGCCGACGTATTTCATCATTAAAGCCACGCTATAGGCCCCAGCCCCAATGAACATCCCATGGCCAAAAGACATGAGCCCCGTATACCCCAACAGCAAGTTAAGGGCCAACGCCGCAATCGACATGATCATGCCGTAGGTCAAAAGATAAATGGTAAATCCAGGGAGATAAGCCGGCCCGGTAGCCAGGATCAGCAACCCGATCATAAGGGAAAAATTGAATCTTCTGGGCATGAATGCCTTGCCTTTCTTAAGAACCTTTTCAACGACGGGGCACAGCCCCAAACAGCCCGCTGGGCTTCACCGTTAAAATGACCGCCATGATGATAAAGATGATCGCCAATTCAATCTCCGGAAAGAACTGAATGCCAATCGAGTTGACCAGGCCAATGATCAATGCGGCGATCAGAGCGCCGTTGACACTCCCCAAGCCGGCCAGGGCGATGACCACGAACCCCAGGATGAGATATTCATTTCCCACCCCGGGCCATCCGCCGGTCACCGGAAGCATCAATCCTCCGGCCAAACCGGCAATGGCCGAACCGAACAAAAAGGTCAACGCCTTGACCATGCTTACATTCACGCCCATCGCTTTGGTCATCTCTTCATCATGGGCCGTAGCCCGAATGACCCTCCCGATATCGGTTTTACGAAATAGAATTTGCAGAAGGATAGCCACGGCCAGCGAAATTAGAATGATCAGCAGGTTGTAAAGGGGATAAACTACCCCGCCAATATCCAGCGTGGCGGAAGTGAGCGGCCCGACGCCAATGGAATAACCTCCCCACGTGAACCGGATCAGATCATCGACAATATACACGACCCCCGCCGTAACCAGAATCTGGAAGGCATAGTCCCGGTGGTAGATAAGCTTGAGCAGCCCCCGTTCAAAGGCTAAGCCAAGAAGGCCGACGAGAGCCGCCGCGATGAGGGGAGTCATCCAGAGCAAAAAGGAAAATTCCGGGGGAAGAGCCTTGATGAGGGCATAGGTAAAATAGATGCCTAGGATGTAGGCACCGGCGTGGGCAAAATTGACGATGCGCAGGACCCCGAAGATGATCTGCAGGCCAGCAGATATGAGAAAAAGAATTCCGGCATAAAAGATTCCATTCAGTAAAATATTGATGATTAGTTCCAGCAAAGCCTTCCTCTCCTCGATAAGGTGTTTCCTCCATCTCCAACGATTCTTTGGTAGGGTGCATCAGGATTGCAGGAATCATAAAAGGGGGAAATTGTGTTTCCCACCCCCGCAGGAAATGGACGGGGGTGGGAATGAAAACGACGAATCACAGGGTATCGATCCACTTCATGGGATCCACCCCGACGGGAGCGGTGATCTCCTCTATGGGCAGATGGATGATTTTGTCTATGCCGTAAGAGTAGGGAGGTTGGAGTTTATACAACCCCCCCCATTTGGGAGAAGCTCCCTTGCCATCTTCCCGGTATACGTGCCAGCCATAAGCAGTGGCTACAGCCAGTCCCCTGAAGGCCGCAGCGATCTGATCGTTGTTGGGCCATTTACCGGTCAAGGCGGCTGCCTTTTCAATGGCCGCGACCAGGCTGTAGAAGGCTGCGGCAGTGAAGGATGCAGCCATGGGCGGGGTGTTCTTATGTTTCTTGTAGTAGAGATCGAATTCCATTTGATTGAGGGGCCATCTTTTCGGATCCGGAGCGCCAGGAAGACCTTCAACCGGGAAGAGAGGATGACCGATCATTTCTTTGGGCAGCGCTCGTTTTTCGGTGGAGTAGAATTCGCCGTGGTCCCCCAGCACCTTGGCCTTGCTCATAACTCCTTTCTGAATGCACTGATCGGAGAAGCGGGTACAGTCGCCTGCCCAGAAACTGTTGAACACGACCGTCGGCTTGGCAGCCAGAATCTTGGTGATGTGCGGGGAAAAGTCTGGGGTGAAAAGTTTAGGCCACAACTCCACCACAGTCTCAGCCTTGGGGTCGATCTTTTTGAGACCGCGGGTGAAGATGTCATGAATCTCGTGGCCGTAGGCGTAATCGGGGTGGATGTGCGCCACCTTCGCCCCCGGGAAAAATTTGGCTACCGCTAAGGCTGCAGAGAAGGCCTGAGTAAGCGTATCGTTGACAGATTTGAAAACATATTTGCGAAATTTCGTTGGATCGTTCTCATTCTGCCAGGTTACCTTATGCGTCCGGGCGAGGCAGTTGATAAATATCGTCTTCGCCTCTTCAGCGATGGGGGCCCCGGCCAAGGCACTGGCACTGGAGGCACAGCCCAAAATAGCGTCTACCTTATCCTGTTTGGTGAGTTTTTTGAAAGTTTCCACCACATTGGCTACGGCCCCTTCGTCGTACTTGGAGAGCTCAATCTTGCGTCCCAGTATGCCCCCTTTGCTGTTCCAAAGGGGCACTAACAGATCCAGCATTTCATGGCCGGGTAAGCCATAGGATGTGGCCGGCCCCGTAATGAAGGCTACAATGGCCAGTTTGAAGGGTTCTTTGGGGGCTGTTTGGGCCACCGCTTTCCGCGCCGAACTGTCGAGAGCCAGACTCCCGACGATGGCCCCCGCCCCCATAACTTTGAGAAAATCCCGACGCCCCAGGCCCATTTCAGCGATCTTGCCCTGTCCTTTTCCCATCTCCAGACCTCCTTTCTATTTTGACTCCCTTCCTCCAATCAAGGGGACCTCTTTTTTCGAAAGAAGTACGCCTCCCTTGGCCACAGATTCATCCGACCGGCACTTGGCCGAAAGGACATAACTCTTGAATAGGGGATGAAATTTGATGGCTTCGTAAAAAGTCGTCTTCTTGTCATTGCGATAAGTCCCGCCTTTGCGGGGCGACGGAGCAATCTTGTATTTTCGGCCACTTATAAAAACGAGATTGCTTCGCTGAGGTTCGCAATGACTCCCTCGTGTCTTTTTACGATTTTAGCCATTAATAAACAATACTACACTAAAAGTCAAGAGAAATAGGCGAGCATATATGCTGTAAACGGACATGGGCGAGCATACCTCATTTTTGTCCCGGCCCAGTTAGGATGCGGGGAACTTCCTTACCCCAAAATGGGGAAGAGGGACGTTGGTTCATATGCAACTTCCGATAAATGCAGTATTCCGCGCATGAGATATGACTCATCGGTTAAAGTCCGACGCGGGAGTTCGGCGGTTCGCCCATGTAGCTGGAAATCGTTGGACGAGCCAGCGTGCTGTCAATAGCCCCGAATCCTCTGACTGAATTATTCAGTCAGTCTTATTGTCCACGTGTGGGGATCCGGGAGGTAGTGAAAGCGCCGGTCGAAACCGGCATAGTCTATGGAAAACCCAAAGTAGCGGACACCTCAGAAGGGGTGTTGCAATTCTTATTGGGTGTGGGGCAGGGGGGCGAGAACAAACGCCTTCGCGATCCAAGGCTATGAAGATAGAGCCCACTTCCGAAGGTCACAAAGCAGGTCAGCAGCAAATCACCTTAGTTAAAATTTATCTGAAATTTATCGTCCCCTGGTGAAATCCGCCGCCCACATTCGGAGTGAAGTTTCCCGTTTGAGGAGGCTTCGGGTCGATATACGGCGGAGGGTTTACTGCGCCCCTATGATGCTTCGGGCGGACGACCGGGAGGTAGATGACTCCATACTCTTTGGAGGTATCTCCGGGGATTACATTAATATTTATCTGAACTTGAGTTCTTTCTTGCTCTTCAGAGTTTTTCCTCTCGCCGGATGCCATTTCACCCCTGGAAACAGGGATTTCCTCTTTTCCTTGGCCGATTTTCTCGGTGTCGGGAAAAGGGTCCCCACGCAGGTAATGTTTCTTCCCCGGCATATAATTTGGGGAATCAGCCAGATAGTGCTCTTTTCCCCCCATATAAGAATGATATTCCGATGGGGACAGGCCGCTTCCTGCCCTATCTCCCTGCCCCTTTTCTTGTTGGGCCTGAACCATCCCGCCATGGGATAAAGAACAAATCACGACAATGAATAAGAGCGATTTTGTTTTCATTTGTCTACTCCATTCCCCACGTTGTATAGATGCGAAAAAAGTAAAATATTTTCCTTTTATTTGACATCCTGGCGCTACATTTTTACTATTTTAGCCTTTTTGGGTAAGAATTTCTATGAGCATTTGCCCCGTTGTCGGAAAGGGGTCGGGCCGCAAATTGAAGGGGTATAGGCAAAATGATAGACTCTATGATAGGACCTTGGCGCAAAAAGTTTATATCAAAGGGACTGGCCCTGGAGGTGGGAGGAAATGACAGCTGCTTCTGCGGCCTTAAAACAATAATCTTTTGAATTCTAATCAATATTTACTGCTTGACTTGCCTCACCGGCTTAAATACAATCCCCTCAAAGCGACCCAACCTGTATTTTGTCCTATTCCATCAACCATAGGTTTCACCCATTCCCGGCAGCCAGGAGGTTGCATGTTTTGGAAGTCTGGATAGACCCCATTTCTGAGGAAGAGGTGGGGTTTTTTTGCAGCAGAGTCGAGCCAACGCGGATCAAAAAGGTTAATCCAGAAAATGGTTCAACATCGAAACATTCTTCACCATCGAGGAAAGGTAAAATGAGAAAGATTTTTTCTATGGGTCTTTTGTGCTTTTGCCTTTTAACCGGACTCGCTTTCGCACAGAATCTCTCTGGAACTTACATTCTATCTTCACAGGGGACCACCCTCACTCTAACTCTTGAACAAAATACTCAGGGGAATATCAAAGGCACTTTATCCAGCACTACCGGTGCACAATTCAGGGTAGAGGGGGTTATCCAAGACAATGTTGGGGTAGGAACTTGCGTCAGTAATCAAGGGGGCTCCTATTTCGAAGCTCATCTAAAAGGAGACCAGCTCCTTTTAGCTTTGATAGAACCTGGCCCCAACAACAGGCCAGATTACAGTAAGGTCAAGCAGCTGACATTTAAGAGAAAAGAAGGAGTGACGGGTAGTCAGCAGGGCCCACAAGCATCTGCTAAACAGAAAGGTGGACAGCTCCAGGCAGCTCCACCGGCTCCTCCGCGAATGGGAGGTTCTGTTGCCTTATCCAAGGATGAGGTAAGTGATCCTAACTGGGGCTTTAAGTTTAGCCTCCCTAAAGGATGGAAAGTCGAAAAGGGGCCTAAAGGTGCGATCCTTGGGCATGACACAATTCCTGGGATGATCTGGGTTTTCCCGCATTTGGCTTCCAGTTTTCAAGAGGTTCAAAAGCAGATGCAGGCGGGGCTCGCCGAAGAAGAGGTTCAACTTCAACTTACCAGCCAGCTACAATCTTTGGGGAATAATGCGACTACGGGAATATTCTCCGGTATCTATCAGCGGCAGCAAGTGAAAGCCCGCGGGATAGGAACTTGTTCCCCTAACGGAGGAGGAGCTTATATCGTTGCTATGACTTTGCCACAGAAATTTGGTTCCGACCTAACAAATGCGGCAGATGCCATTGCAAAAAGCATTCAGTATTTCAAAGTCCAAGAATCCGCCAGCACAGGAGGAACTGGTGGAGCGGTAGCCCCATCTGGCTCCAGTAATCAACAATTGATGCGGCAGATGGCCGGGATCTACTATAGTTTTTCAAGCGCCGGGCTTTCCTACAGCGGGGGGACAGAAAGGCGGGTGGTTCTTTGCCCCAACGGTAAGTATTACAGCGGGAGTGAATCGAGTTATTCTGCGGGGGCGGGAACATCCGGCGCCTGGGGGGCGGCCGGTCAACAAGCCGATCGGGGAACCTGGCGGGTTCAAGGAAACATCAATGAGGGAATATTGACGACGATTGATTCCAGTGGAAAGCCCACGGAGTATCGCTATCGGCGTTGCGGGGGGGATTGCATTTATCTCGGCAACACCAAGTTTGCGGTTTCGACCCCGGCCAACTGTCCCTAACGCTGAATTAGTGCCTAGTACCTTGAAAATAGCTTTGCAAGGCATGGCCAGAAATGGATCCGGAAAGGGGGACGGGTATGAAAATATAACTATCTCTTCCTGTAGAACCCCAAGGTACCGGATCGTATGCCGTGCATGGCATATGACTCGTCGCTTAAAGCCCTACCATGGGAGTCCGGAAGTTCGCCCTTGTAGCTGGAAATCGGTGGACGAGCCAGCGTGCTGTCAATAGCCCCGAATCCTCTGACTGAATTATTCAGTCAGTCCGAATGTCTATACGTGTCATCATCCATCGAGCAGGAAAAAAGGTATCATTCGTTTACCAGAGAAAATTCGCGCGTTTGGAATGTGAAAGGTGTCCGCTACCGCTTCACCTGCCTTAATCGATTAAAGAATACCTCTTCCGTCTTTCTGCTTCGATTAACCTGGCACAAAGATTGCTTCAAATACTATTGAATGATTGGGGAAATCGAGGGGAATTCGGGGGACACCATACCTATTTTTTAAGGAATCCGGGACGTGGTTGCATAGGTTGCATTGTAGGAGACCGGGAGGTAGGTGAAAGCCTGTACTCTGTTGTCACCCCCAATATATGGTGTCTCTTTAAGAACCTGTCTCGGGGGCTGCAAAATGAAAGAGCCCAAAATCCCCCTAATTCCCCCTGAAAAGGCCCCAAGCTAAAGACCTTGTGCAGCCCCCCTTGCGCAAAATTCCTTTTCTTACTATATTAACTCACCCCTAAAGCGGGTTTTTATCAAAGAAATTCTGGAATGCCGGTAAGGAGAAGGCAAAATGAAAAAATTCGTATTGATGGCTTTGATTATGGTCTTGAGTTTAAGCGGATGCGCATGCACTGGCACCTGTGTTTTAATAAAAGAAGACTTGACTGACTATTGGAACGACCCAGGAGCTGGAACCTGGCAGTTAATAAAAGAGGATTGGGTTGAGTTTTGGAACTGATCAACGCATGGCGCAAGTGGGACCGGCCCCGGGGAGGTAGAGATCCTTTGGCTGGTGCGTGGGTTTCAGCGAGTAATCCACATTCAAGCTATCGTGCCACTTTCCGCAAATTACCAAAATTCCAGGAATGAAAAGTATATCTAAACCTCGATTGGCAACTGAGATCTACACCTTCTGAGAAAATCTTTCAACCGAAGATTTCAGGAAGTAATGTTTTTCTGCTCGTTTTTACACTCAGTGTCAAGAAAACTTCGTTCAATGACGTGTACAGGGTTCCGGGACGGTGTTGACTAGGTTTAATAGCTCTTTCATCTTCTTGATTGGCGGTCGGCAATCCCGGAGGAATTATCTGACCACCTTCCTTCCTACACTGTCAACTCATATCTGTCTTGGGACAGATTAAGATTGTGTCCGGAATTCTGCTTTGCTCACCCCGGATACAATCTCTATCGTTTTATATGGATCCATCCTGTCCGAAACAGCACTTACAGTTTGTTTCTCCTATATGCCTCCCAATCTATTTCCCTTACTTTCACCTCAAGGAAGCCCTCATCTTTACGATGCAGAAAAACTCCACCGCCCTTAAACCGGTCCACAAAGACCCAATCTCTAGTCCTCATATAAGGGCGGTAGTCATCTCGCAGGTGTAAGATTTCACCTTTCTTGAGATCCCTCAAAAAATCGAAAGAAAGGCTGGACATCCCCTGAGGGGTTTCTTGAAAAGTTGCACCTAAAAAGTTTTTTTCGGATCCCTCTCTCTTTTGCGTATCTTGCATGTTCTTCCTCCTGTTATTGAGAGCAGTGATATTATTTTTTAAATAATCATAAATCCAAACCGTTCATTTAAGAGTTGATCCGATATCCCTTAAAGGTAATAGACTGCCGCCCGAGAGCGGGGAAGAGGCAGGATGGCCTCTTCCCCCATTGGTTATCCTATAGATCGAAGTCCAATATCTTATCCACTGCTTCGATCACAGTTACCGTCTTTTCGTCAAAACGACCTGCAGTGGATGCGTGGACAATATACTTACCCGGCGTCAATGCTTCGCTATAATCCGCACCCTCGGCTAGATTCAAGGATTTAACCTCTACAAGCACGCTTCCAGAGCCGCAGGTTACTTCTCTTCTGAAGCTGAGCGTTACGAACTGCTCTTTGGCTCCGCCGGTTATGGAGACACTCCCTGTCACGGTACCGGTTGTCATGGGCCCGGTAAGGACAAGATCCGTATCCGGGTACGTTACTCCGGCTTCGGCGGTAATTTGCACACAAGCCGGGTCGTATCCTAATATTCGACCGGTGTCTGGAGCGGTTTCGGGACCGATTTTTGAACCGACGATGTAATAGTTACCGGGGTGGATGAAAAGGGCATACTCTCCGTCCGAGTCGCTTGTCGTTGAAGCGATCACCTCGGGGTTGCCATTGGAGATCTGCTGGGCGCTGACCAGGGCTCCTTGGAGGAGGGTGTCGGTAGGGCCAATGGCAATAGTGGGGCCCCCGCTCTTTCCAGAAACAGTGCCGCTCACGGTAGAATAATCTTCCAATACCTTGATGGTCGGTTTCAAAAGCCAGTGTCCGCTGGCCCCTGCCCGGACCACGGACTTGGCGGCGTCAAAGTCCAGGATCAATTCGGTGGTTTTATTTTCTTCGATTACAAATCCGTGAACGATCTTGATGCCGGTCTGAAATCCGCTGGGAACCTTCAGTTCGTGGATCTCGTCGGCGGGGTTGGTGATCACGTAATTCGCAGAAGGATGCGGCTTGCCCAGCAGATTAATACCGTCATCGGGGGTCTTCCCGATGATCAACCGCATCTGGGTGTATGATCCCGCCTCAAGATCAGCGATGCCCAGTTGCTCCCGGACTCCGTTGACGAGATCGAGAAGGTTGTAGGTCTTGCCCGGCGATGGCACCACCCGCCAATCGCAATCGTTGTTTTGATTGCTTCCCTTGCAGACCTGAACTTCTGTGATGGTCACATAAACGGCCTTGTAGCTTTGGGAAAAAGCATCCTGAAGAAGCAAGGAAAGAGTGCCCGAGCCGCTGCTGCTGCCGCTTCCGCTGCCGTCGCTGCTTTCGCCGCCGCCCCCGCCGGAACCGCAGCCGACGGCGAAGGAAAGAAGCGATACCATGGCAACCGATAGAAATAGCTGTTTGAATTTCATTTCTGTACTCCTTTCAAGTTGATGGTGGTCATTGGATTTCCGCGCGATTCCACGCCGGGACCCCGGCCTGAAGATCTCCTTCGGCGGCAACCGCATCCCCCGGTCGAAGCGAAGCAAAAAATTCATCCGCGGTAATGGGACCGCCGCCCCGGCCCCGGAAGCCGCCGGCGGGAATCGGGGCGGTGTTGATCCCAACCCCGAGAATGACGATGTCCGGCCGGCTGACAGAATCCAGGGGCCCCGTGATCTCCACAATGTCAGCCGACGGCAAAACCAGGACCTTGGATGCCAAAACCGTTTTGTCCGGCGAGGTGCGGCCAAAAACCTTGAGCTGATCTCCCAGCTGGATCTCTTCCAGGCTCCCCGCCCGCCCCTGGATGCGGGTATCAGCGGTGACCGCAACATGGATCGCCTCGAACCCCGTTAGAACCAACCTGTTTTCATTGAGGATGACGGCGGACACGTTGGACCGGATTTTGACTTCTTCGAAAACGCGGATTTCCCGCGCAAGGATGGCCCCGTCGAGGAGGCCCCCTCGAACGATCACCCGGGTTCCGGGGGTGAGATCCTCCGCTAGGAGGTTCTTCCAGGAGGTTGCATCATCGGTCCGGATTATGCGCCTGCCGACGCGAAACTCCGCCGGGGAACTGACTTGAGCGACAATGCCTTCCAGGTCGATGGTTTCGAAGGCGCCTGAGCCGATATCCTCGGCGAGATCGAGGCGATCGGCCGCCAAAAGGCCCGGTGCCTGCAGCCGGCCCCTTACCTCGAGAAATTGGCCGGTCTCCAGGCCGGCAGAGGGGAACCGGGTTGCGCCGGCATAGTCGATCGTGAGGGAGCCGATTTTGAAAGTTTTTGCCCCGGTGTCCAGATCCTGGACCTCGCCTTTCATCTTCACCGGACCTCCCGGGGGCAGCGAATCGGCGATCTTTCCGACAAAGGTGGCGAGAATAACTTCATTCTCGTCCACATACCCGCTCACCTCCAGGACCATCCCTTTGGAGATCGCCGACGTCGCCGTATTGCGGAAGAGGGTACGATCGTCGATGACCACCGGCTGGCCCAGGATCACGACCTGCTTCGTGCGGGAATCCAGAGTCTTTATGCTTTCAACGGGGCCCTGAAGATCGGCGCTGAAAAACACCTGCTCCGCCCTTGCGCTTCCGTCGTCATTCAACCAGCCTTCCACCCGCACCACCATTCCCACCGCCAGGTTTTGAATAACCGCCTCATCCCCCGTTCCCCGCAGGTCGTTTTCCACGATGACCCGGGCGTCTCGGGTTTCATACGTCACCCCGTTTACGACCACGCTCCCGAACTCGGTTACGGTTCCGACGGAAGAGGCGTAGAGCCCCGTTCCCCCGATGCCGCCCCCGGCCTCGGAGTCCCCGCCTCCGCCGCAACCCAAATGCATCCCCACGAGGAAACCCAGGAGCACGAGGCGGAATATCTTTCGCTGGTTCATCGCTGCGGTCATTTTTCGCTCCTTTCGGCGTGGGGTTTCTCGAAATAATAAATCCCAATGCCGGCGGTGTTCCGTCCGCTTCCACCGGCATCGGGGTTCACATCCCGATCGTGCCGGGAGAAAATTTTGTCCAACTTTTCGAGGAGGGCCTGCCCCATTTTCGAGGACCGGCGGCGCAGCGCCGGCACCACCTCGTCGGGCAGGTTGTCGTACAGGACCTTGCGCTGGAACCGGGGTTCGGAATCGCCCGGCCGCAGGTTGTGCCCGATGGTATCGATCAGGTACCCCGTATCCGTTCCCAGGATGTGCAGCTTCATGGCGGCATCGGCCTTGGGCAGATACGCCCTTTCCTTGAGCTTTACCCGCATATTCCCCTCCCGCTGGACCACGCCCTGCGCGACCAGCTCGTCGAGGACGGCCCGGTAGGGCATATCCCCGCTGTAGCGCTTTACCAATTCCTGGAATGTCCGGGCCGGCCCGCTCAGCGCCAGTACGGCGGGCGTTCCTTCCGAATCCAGGAAATCGCCGTCCCGACGCCAGCCGGAAACCACCCGGGAGGCCCGATTGTAACGTTCGGCGGCTTTTTGATCACCGGGGAAAGATAGACGGAAGATTCGGGTAACTTCTTTCCTGGTCAGCCCGGTGATGACCGCGATCCGGGAGGTCGACTGCTTGCGGCCCTCGATTCCAAACTCGCTGCGGGCGACCTCGACAAACTGGCTCTTGGCGATGTCCGCAAATGTTTGGAAGGATATCCCGTTTCTCAGCAGGATGCGGATCAAAGGCCGCATCATGCGGCCGATGGCGGCGAAAAGAATTTGGCGCTGGTTGTTTTCCATAAAGTGACCGCCGACCGGAACGAAAGAATTTGGGAAAATTTTCCCAAATTTAGATGAAGCTGTCAAGCAGAAAATTAAGCTAGGGAAGAGGGTAGAAAGTAGAAAGGGGTCGAGCCACGGCAAGTATCTGAAATAGCGCAGAAAATTGCAGTTTATGCCCTCCTAAATCGGGCTTATGATTAGTTTTTCAACGGCAAAAAAGGACTGTTTTCCTCAATATGGCGTAAAGTCCGAGGAGAAGGCATTGGGTCCGACCCGGAAGAGATCGGAAGAGGGGAGGTGCCCAGGTCCGACCCGGAAGACCGAAGACCGGAACAATTGCCTTTTTGTATAATCAATCCACCCCAGAATCGAGTTCTTATCAATCAATCAATTACCCGTCAGCCGACCAAGCCCATAGGCGCGGAGTCTCGGGGAATAATCCTGGCAGCTGGCGGACCCGATCGGGTCATCCTGGCCACTTTCGACAAAGAGGCCAAAGTGGGATCAAAAGTCCAATGAGGCTTGACAAATTATAAAAGCTCCTCCAACCTGAATCCATGGTTCAAATCCGAATTCTCTGCAGCGAAAAGGAGGAAACGGGTATGAGAAAAAGGGGGTCCCCCCTTATAGCTCTGGCCGTCTTTTTGCTCTTTTTATTGCCCGCGTGCGGAGGGGGTGATGGAGATGATTCTGGCTCCTCGCCGACGACCACCCAGGCATGGACACAACAACTCGGAACGCCCTACAACGATACGGGATACGGGGTGGCGCTGGACGGTAGCGGGAACATTTATATCACGGGATCGACTGGCGGGAATCTGGATGGCAACACCAGCGAAGGATTGCTGGATATCTTCCTCACCAAATTGCGCCTCCTCCGGAAATAGAATCGGTTCACAACAGTTTGGAACGCCCGGGGACGATATCGCCTATGCCATCGCCATAGACACCAGTGGAAACATCTACATCACTGGCTCGACCCGGGGAAGTCTGCCCGGTTGGACCAGTTCTGGGGATAAGGACATCTTTCTTGCCAAGTTCGACTCCTCCGGAAATACAATCTTTGTCAAGCAATTCGGAACCAACCAGGAGGATGTCGCTTATGGCATCGCCATAGACACCAGTGGAAACATCTACATCACTGGCTCGAGTGGGGGGAATCTCGGTACAACCAGTGCGGGAGGACTGGACATCTTCCTCACCAAATTTGACTCCTCAGGAAATAGGATCTTTACCCAGCAATTCGGAACCAACCAGGATGATATCGGCTATGGGGTAGTCGTAGATAATAGCGGGAACATCTATATAACCGGATCAACGAAGGGAATTCTGGGCAGCAGCAGCTTTGGCCTGCTGGACGTTTTCCTGGCCAAGTTCAATTCTTCCTGGGTCAATCAGTTCATTGTCCAATTCGGATCAGACCAGGATGATGTCGGCTACTCGATCGCCCTATCCGGCACCGACAACATCTACATAACCGGGTCGACCGTTGGAAATCTTCCCGGAAATACCAATTTTGGGCTAACGGACATTTTCCTGGCCAAGTTCAATTCTTCTGGCGCAAAACCAATTCCTCCATCAGTTGGGAACCACCGGAAGAGACATTGGCAATTCAGTGGCGGTAGACGGCGAGGGAAATGTTTACGCAGTCGGGTCCACGGAAGGGGGATTGCTCGGGAATAGTGCATTCGGAATGTCTGATATTTTTCTGGTCAAGTTCAATTCCTCCGGGGTGACCCAGTTTGCTCGACAGCTGGGGACTCCCTTGAATGACATTGCCTATGGCTTGGCGATACAGGGCACGGGTATCTATATAACGGGGTCCACCGAAGGAAATCTGGATGGGAATACAAGTTTCGGGCAGGCGGATGTTTTTTTGGCCAAATATGACACTTCTGGTGTGAAGAAGTGATCCGGGACGTTGTTGCATACGTTGCATTCTCACAGGGGGGGATATATGGTTTCAGCGGGGAGGTGATAGCCAAAAGGTTATTCCATCCTAGAATATTTCCCAGCAAAATGGGGGTAAAGAATTTCAAGAGGGGAGAAAGGTGGGGGACGTAGTGGAAAATTTGCACTTTCATTTTGGCGGTGTTTTGATGGAGGAAGGGCATGCGTCGCCAACTCCGATTAGACGCTCGAAGAACGCTGCATCAAGTGATGTTTCGAGGAATCGAAGGGGAATCGATTTTTGGTGATAACCGGGCCGGAGAGTATGGGATTCGCTGGCGGGGATAGCAAGGGGGTTAGAGGTTTGCAGCTCGGCAATCGTCAAGGCCATTCAAAAGAAAGAACGGCAAATGTCGCAGGTATAGAAATTCAACGATGTCCCCTTGCAACACCATTTGCCATAATAATTTAGAGGACTTAAAATGCCTAAAGAAGATGAAAAAGTAAAATGGTATTTGAGACCGATTAGTATCGTTCTGCTTCTATTTTTCATATTGGGACCTTTTGGTCTCCCATTGCTTTATAAAAGTCCTAAATTCAGCAAAACATCAAAAATAATACTAACCATTGCTGTAATTATTTACACATCATATCTTATATTCGCATCGTTAGAAATTGCGAGACAACTTTATAGTGGGATGGGAGAATTACAAAATATGCTAAAATAAATGTCGGAGGTAGGTACCGGACAGTATGCCGTGCATGACATAAGGCTCATCGGTTAAAGTCCGACACGGGAGTTCGGCAGTTCGTCCTTGCAGCTGGAAATCGATGGACGAACCAGCATGGTGGCAACAGCTCTGAATCCTCTGACTGAATTATTCAGTCAGTCTTACTGTTCACATGTGGGGATCCGGGACGTTGTGAAAGCGCCGGTCAAAACTGGCATGGTGGAGGAGGTGGATGTCGCTGCGAACTTTCATCATAAGATGGTTAAGCAAGGGGGATTGAGGAATTGAATATAAGAGTGGAGGTGGGATTTCTGGTTCTGAATTCACAGGCCATTTTCGCATGAATCCTTCAATCATCGAACATGCGTTGGCGTGATTGGGTTAATGCCTGCACAAATGGGCTATGAATTCTAAGAATCCGCGCCCCCGAAGTTCTGAGATGGTTGGGGCCAGTTGTCAAAATAGAAAATCTGACCCCAACCGCTACACACTCGGGACATTCACAGGGATTGTGAATGGTTTTATAGGAAAGCTGCTTATTAAAAGTATTAGAAATAAGAGGCAGAACCTATCTGACTGAATCGCTGCCAGTTGTGCGATTTTACCTCTTTATAGTTCCTTTCTTTCTACATATCTCCGAATTGATAAGCATATCCGGCCTTGTCTCCGTAAGTGATACCCAACTTGGCCGGAGTAAAACTTTGCGATAGAGGTGCGACCGAGCCGGTTGAAGTTAAGCCTATGCTTCCCTCTACTGTGTCATCAGTGCTGGCCGCCATAATTTCGAAACTTGCGAAATCCAAAACCGCTGCCAGTTCATCATTGCTCGGCTGTGTCCAGTTGTTGTTTAATTTTTTCCACCACTGCCACTCGAGAAGCGTAACTTTGCCGTTGCTGTCTAAAGTAAGCTTTGTAACCGGCACGTAAATATTATTGAGATTTGCATCTATAGTCTGCGAGCGTACATTATTATATGTAAAAGTTGTTGCAGAACCGCCTGTAGCAGAGTTTACCGTTATCGTATAAGTTCCTGCAGGAGGCGTGCTCGGATTTGTAGCATAGCCTTCGGAACCACTCGGCCAGAACTCAACGTCCCTTCCAAACGAACTGATGCCATTATAACCTTGAAGCTTTGATGTTACCCCGTCAACTGCACCCGGCAGGTTTAAGATAGCGCTATCCCAATTCAGAGTGGAATCGTCAGGATTACCCACAAAATTGTATTCATATCCGCAAGCTAATATTAAAGTTTTATCGCTCCATTGCTCCTGACTGTTTGTAAAGGCGGTGCCTGTGGAGGACCCTGGTGCGGTGCATGAAGAATATCTGAACCCGTAGGAAACATATAATTTATATGATTTGTTTTCTTGATAGTCTATTGTTCCGTTGCCGTCAACATCCACGCTGCTTAATCTTGTCATGCCCTCATCCATAACACCGTAAGCGCTTGCAACTGACTCCGTCATTCCCAGGGTTTGAAGAAGGGAGGATGAAGACAATGATCCTTGCGCCACTCCTCCGTTGAGAGATACGGTGCCGACGCTGATATCCCCTGAATCCGTGCCTACGGGAAGGGAATCCATGCCTGTTGTTTCATCAACCTTGTAGAGGGCGACAATTGTCGTCCCTCTTAAAAATGTGATCATATAAGGCTTCCCTTTGGTAAGACTCAGAGAGAAATCGTTGCCGCTTTTCGTTGCCGTTATGAACGTCTTGTCCGGGCTTATGGCCACAATATTATCCACCGTCTCTCCTACCGCATGCGCCTTGCCGAATGGATTAAGAAGGGCGAGGAATCTCTTAAAGGGGCCCTCCTTGGATGCAAGGGTCACCGTAGAGCTGTCAAGTGATCCCGACATCGTTACTGTGTCGCTGGTCGTAGTTCCGCTTGAGCTGCTGCTTCCCCCGCACGCGGCCAGTGATACGGCCAGCGCCAAAACTAAAGCCACTACTAACAACCTTTCTCCCCTCATAAGTTCCTCCTTTATATTCCCGGGAATGGGCGAATAAAGCGGAATATTGCAAAATTAATGCCACAATCAAAAGAATTGACCAACATTTAAAAAAATAGAAACAGATCATGAAAAATTATATATTTTTTAAAAAAGGGCATTCTTAAAAAGGGGAGGTTGGAATTGTTTCAGGCGATTTCCCGCAGGAAAGGGGTTAGAAATCATCTTGGGATAATTATTTCTGTTTCTTAGCTCCACTTTTGGCGACAAATTATGGATCCGCCAAAGTCAAATTTGACACACGGTTTGAGCTAAAAAGTGACCTTGATCCTCGTCCCGCTTATTGTAAAAACGCCAAGCCCTATCCACTCGCCGGCATAAATTCGTGACTGGTTTTACAATATCTTCTCCCGACCGAATCTTGCGTTGATTAATCGAACGGGGCTGGGGACAGCGCCAGAGCAAAAAAAGCCTGTTTTGATGATTCCAGAGAGGTGGTGAGCTTCAAAAAGGTCTGCAGACAGAAATCCAGCCATTTCTGAGGGGGCCGGGGTCAGATCTTTCAGTTTGGCAATTTGATCTTGCCTTAAGAATTGCGGGGACCCACTCAAATTGCCCTCATCTCCTTCATCACTTTAAGAGAGACAGGGGGCTTTGAATATTGGGGGGAATTCGGGGGATACAATACCTACATATTGTGGGGCACAGAATTAAATTGACCAAAAAATAAAAAGCTAGTATTATGATACCAAAATGGTATCGGGGGTGCGCCATGCCTGGTTTGCTGATAAAGGATATACCTCGTGAGGTTCACGAGTGGTTGAGACGCGAGGCAAAGAGAAACCGCAGGTCCATGACCCAACATGCCATTTTCGTTTTTGAAGAAAGGATGCGCCGTTTTCGACCCTTGAAGTTCCCCCCTCCGGCGCGGACCCGGACCCTCCTGACGGCAGAGTTCATCGATCAGGCCAAACGCGAAGGTCGCAGATGATTGTCGCAGACTCGAACATCATCGCGGCGCGCATCCTGAGCAGCGTTCTGACATCGAAAGCCGAGCAGGTCGAGAAAAAGGATCCGGTATGGATCGTTCCTGTCTTGTGGCGATATGAATTTCAGAACATCCTGGCCACGGCAATCAAAGCCAAGCAAATCACGCCGGAGTATGCTCTTGACGTTTGGCAGAGGGTCAGCGGCATTCTAGTGGAGAACGAATCCGAACCGTCCCCGGCCAAGGTCATCGATCTGGTGGCCAAATACGGGATCCCAGCCTACGACGGGCAGTTCATCGCTTTGGCTATGGAAATGGGAATTCAATGCGTGACCGAGGATGGGGAACTGCAGAGCAAGTTCCCAAGGGTTGCAGTCTCAATGGGTGATTTCTTAAAAACGCCAACCATCAGCGGTATTCGCGAGAGGAGAAGAGTGTACCGTAGATCCAGGACTTAGGTTCGAAATAGGTTTAAATCCGATTCCCTCGTTTCAAAACCCATTTCTTGAAGATCCGAAACCGCGTTTCCCGGGACGAAGGGATCAAAAGGCCTTTTCGTAGATGTTCCTCAGATCATCTTGGGTCACATCCCGAGGGTTGGGGACGAACAGCCGGGCCTGCTTCATTCCCCCTTCGACCAGTTTTGGCAAATGGTCTTTGGGAATCCCGTACTGGGAAAGTCGATAAGGGATCTGCAGCGCGTCGAGCAAATTCTTAACCATCTGCACAGATTTTTCCGCGGCTTCGTACGGCGAGAGTCCTCCGACAGGTGCCCCCATCGCTTCGGCGATTCTTCCAAATTTCACGAGGTTTCCGGACTTGTTGAAATCCATGACATGGGGCAGCATGATGGCGTTGGCCCGCCCGTGGGGGAGGTGGTATTCAGTATCGATAACATAGGCCAGCCCATGGACGATGCCCAGCTGGCTGCTGGCAAAGGCCAGTCCGGCGAGACTGGCCGCCAGCAGCATATTATACCTGGCAATCAAATTGCTTCCTTTGGAGTAAGCCAAAGGCAGATTGTGGGCGATCAGGCGGATCGCTTCGATGGCCAAGATTTCGGCAAACGGGGTGGTAGTTGCGGACACGTAGGACTCAATGGCATGGACGAGGGCGTCCATTCCCGTGTTGGCCGTCACTTGCGGCGGCATGGAGAGAGTAAGCATGGGATCCAAAATGGCGACATCTGAAATCCCAAAGCTAGTGCGGATCGACCTTTTGATGTTGTTTTCGTCCGTCACAACGAGGGATTTTGAGGTTTCACTCCCGGTTCCCGCAGTCGTGGGGATGAGAATTTTAGGAAGCCCTGGTTTCGGAACCAGATCGATCCCGGCATAGTCCACAACCTTCCCCGGATTCGTGGCCATTATGGCGACCCCCTTGGCGATATCCAGGGAACTCCCACCGCCGAGGCCGATGATGATGTCGTACTTCCCTTCGGGGATCATTTTGACGCCTTCTTCCACACAACGGGCGGGGGGTTCAGGCACCACCCGATCAAAGATGCCAACTTCTATCTTCGCGGCCCGCAATGAATCTTCCACGACTTTGACGTATCCTGCGGAAACGATTAACGGGTCGGTGATAATCAGGGCTCTGCTTCCGCCCAGTGCCTTGGCTTCATCCCCCACCTTTTTAACCGTATCCTGCCCCAGAATGATCTTCCTGGGAGAGTAAAAATTACTGACTCTGTAAATTTCGTAGAATGCCTGATTCATGGTATTTCCTCCTTGTAGGCCCCGGGAAATAGGCGCAGCCTCACTCCATGCTCCGCAGCCGCAGTGGCCTTTTTCCGTCTGAGAAAACCGAGTTGCAGCAGGCAGCCTTCGCCTATGTCCTATTCAGTAGAACATATTTCTATTATTCTGCCAAACCTTTAACCAATCTGGATTCTTTTGTCAACAAAGTAATTCGATAGCGAGGAATTCCGCAATCGTAGTAGTAAAAAGGGGAAAAGCAGAGGGAAGAGGGAAGAGCGGGCAGAAGAGGAGCAAGTAATAGGCCAAAAGGATTTTCGCAGTCAATTTTGGGTGTAGCGGAGGAGGAATTAAGGGAGGAAGATAAACCTCTTATGTTATTTTCAATGAGCAGAAAAATTACGGGAGAGGGGACGTAGAAAGAAATATTTCCAATTTTGTCAGCGAGAGGGAATCTTGCGTGGCACAAGAAAATCGTGGCAAATACTCAAAAAGCTCAAAAATATATTGCATGAAATAATCAAAATGTTATAAAATCTGCCCGTCTTTTAACACAACTGAAAGGAGAAAGTCATGCCACCACGAAAAAGGATGCCATTGTGCGAAATCATTTTTGGCCAAATGCGTATTCCTGTTTTCGAGAAGGAAAAGGGAAAGAAGGTGATCGAAGGAATATTTATGATCGGAGAAACAGGGGAGTCAGAAGCAAAACCAAGGGGAAGAAAGAGGGGTAGAAGGAAAGCAAAGAGAGCCAAAGCTAAGGTAAGGGGCAAGAGAGCGGGAAAAGCAAAGAGAATAAAGAGAGTCGTCAGGCTAAGGAAAAAAGGAATGAAACCAGCGGAAATAGCAAAGAAGGTTGGGGTTAGCCCGATGACGGTAGGGTAGCCAGGGATATGAAAGAGATGAAGAAGGAATAGTAGGTTTTGACCTGGTGGTGCCATAAAGGAATCGGCTGGGGATCGACAACGAATTTATTTACTTTGAACTTAGTGCTGAGTGAGCAGTTGTATCAATGACCAGCTGGAGGATACGTGTTTCTATTTGCGAATCGAAGCACTAAGCAAATTCGAAAGGGCGGAATGTAAAGGGTGTCCGGCACTGCCTCGTGAGAATAGAGATTCGACGCCAAAACCATACCCCAAGACCATTTCGGAACTTTAGGAATGGGGAAAGGAGACCAAGCATGAAGTGGAAAGCTTTGTGCTTCTGCCTGTTGATACTTGGCTTCAGTCTTATCGGTTGTAGCGGGTTATTTCGGACGATGGAGCCTCCCCGGATTAACCTCGTCAACGTCACGCCAAAGGAAATTAAACTCTTTGAACAAGTTTTCGATTTGGAACTCCGGGTGCAGAATCCGAATGAGGCGGCACTGTCGATCAATGGTCTCGCGTTTGAACTGGAGATCAATGACAAGCGATTCGCTACGGGAGTCTCAAATGAGAATGTTACTGTGGATGGTTTCAGTTCCCTCGTCATTCACGCACAAGCCGTTACCACTTCCTGGGGTTTTCTGCAACAGATTGCGCAGCTCCAACGGACTGGAACACCCCTCGGAACATATCGAATTAGGGGTGCTATCTATTCAGGCTCACCGAGTGTCAAGCTACCATTCGATAATAGCGGAGAATTTAAGCCCCCCGTTGGACCTGCAGACTGATAAATTCGGAAATTCTGGGGGCATAATACTTTTTTGTGCAGAATCGGCAACAAATCCCTGGATATTCCGCGCAAGATAAAGGAACCGGCAACATGACAAGGGAAATAAAAATTTAGGTAAGGGGTCGGGCCACGAGAAGTATTGGACATGGCATGGGAAATTGCAATTTATGCCCCCTAAATCGGTCTTATAATTAGTTTTTCAGCGGCAAAAAAGGGGCTGTTTTCCTCAATGTGGAAGTGCAGGTGGGAAGGGGTCAGTCCAGGAAAGCAGGAAATTTAGATTTTGGTGGCGTGAAATGACAGGAATTTCCTGAATTCATGGACTGACGCCTTTTCCGGGGAGAAAGGGGGGCATCATGAGATATCGGAGAGATCTGCAATTCATAATTGTGATCGTATTATTTAGTTGTCACCCATATACCTTCCGTGTCGGCATGGGAGATTACTCCGAAAGCAACCGAGCTGGATAAGATGATCAAAGGCTTTCAATCAATCAACTTTTGGAGATTTTTGGGTGATGAAGTATCAGAGTATCTCATTAAGCATTATACCAGCCCGGTTCACGAAGTGATCACGCATCGCATTTACGGGTGTGATCATGATTTTAAATTCTGTTCGTCTCCTCCGAGTCCCTACGAATTTGCATCAGATGCTTTGATCGCCGGGGTTCGCTGGAACGACAATCCGCGGTTTGAATTAACTGAGTCAACAGGCGGAGCCCAAAAAAAATGCATTGGCCCATCCATCTACCTACCCGATAATGCCAAATGTTGGGGAATATTATTTTACGATGCCAATGAAGGTGCCAAGAAAGGTAAGATTTATGATGGTAATTCCGGGCACGCTCTGCTCTATCGTGTTCATTTTGGAGATATGCAGTTTTTGCACTCTATGGCCTCCCGTGACGGAGAGCCAGCCAGAGAAACGAAAGCAAAGATTATGGCCTGGGCGGAGCTTGCATATAAAGTAGCCCGGGGAGAGATCAAACATAGCGACTATCTCCATAAATGCGGCATCCCTGGAATAGAGAGACTTTTTTCAAAAAAAACCGGCTGGACAGTGCAGCTGCTGCTCACGTGGGATGATCCAACTTACCAACCCCGGCGTGTTAAAGGACAATTTCATGATGAAAGGTTTCGCGATTTAGCTTTTGGCACTTTACTGCACATGATCGAAGACAGTTTTTCGAAATCACATGTCAGCAGGAAGCCGCCGGGTGGCAATCAGTGCGAGAGGGTGCCAGATTACGACCAGCCAGGAAAGATAATTAGTTTTCATGCTTTTGTAAACCAGAAAACAAGCGAGCATAGTAATGAGGACAACGAAGAGGCCCTCCGCAATAATCTTTTCCACTATCCATCTTTGAATGTTGTGGAAGTTGGTAAGGTTTTCCGGAATTATCGTGAAAAAAATGTACCCTGGGATAAACTTAAGGATTATATGGAATGCGTTTTTGACCTTGAGGACCCAGATGCGAAGGCCGGTCCGGGGACGCAGTTTTCGGTGGACTAGGAAACCACGAGATCACATCGTGTAAAAACGTGTAGAAAAACATTACTTCCTGATGTCTTGCTTTTAGGTCATTCCCGAAAATTCGACATTTCAAACGCAAGTCATTCATTTGGGCTTGAAAACCGAGGTTATTTTCAAAGGCAAAAATTTCCTTGACAATATTATTGCTTAATTTAAAATTTAACCAATTGTTGCTCAACCGGAGCTAATCAACCCATCAACCTAACCTTAAACCCTCTGAGACGCAAAATGATAAGGGCGGGTTACTTAAAATGATCATGTAACCCCTCTAAGGGGGGCGAAAAACTGTCTTGGAGGTTATAATTTATCCCCCCAAAATCCACCTTCGAGTGGTTTGATATGGTGATCGCGTAAATCTGATTCGTTTCAGTTTCTCAAACGGGGAGGCGCGGAAATATGAAAAGGTTATTTAAGGTATTACTATTTGCAATCGTGCTGCTGATGAATGCAGGCTGTGGTGGGCCAACGCCGTATCAAAAAGCAGACGATCGCAGCGGCCTAGGGTATTCAGACTACCAAGTCAAAGACAACATTTATCACGTATCTGTTTCCGGAGTACCAGTCAAGGACGGGGGGGTGTATCGCGACTACTGGTACCGCAGAGCTAAGGAACTATGCGAAGGGATGGGGTTCCAAGAGTACCGAATAATCGAGTACAAGCAAGACGACGGTGACCCAACCGCCGTGCAGAAATCCGCCGTTCCCTTCGATCATCGAGACGCCCGGTACCGAGCCCCGGAATCACTGAAAGATTACAGCCGCTCCGCATCGGTTTCCGGTAAGGTGGAATGTCTGAAAAAGAGTAAGTAGCCTTCCTATTATTGGTGTGCTGAGGTCTTCTCAGAAGCGACACATCTTACCCGCCTCTCCCAGCGCCCCACCTACAATCCAAGCTGGGTGGGGCCGAAAGGTTCCCCGGTTTTCGTCCCCTTCGATCCAGCGATCCTTCTCTATTTTGATACCTGAATCGCGTGCAGGTTTGCATGTCTGCTCCGCGCTCTCCTGCCGGCCGAGGCTCAAATCATGCATCCCTCCGACCCGCAGCCGAGGTCGCGGTCCGCCTCGGCGAGCAGGCGGTCGAACGACTCCGGCACGTGGATCTCGCGCCCGATCACCCGCGGGCAGTAGCCCTGCAGCCAGTAGCTGTTGGTCGGGTGCCCGCCGCCCGCGACGATGAGCACGAAATTCTCGGGCCGGCTGGTGATCGGCCACGGATCGAGCTTGAGGCTCTCGCGGGTCACCGGATTGGCGTCGATCTCGATCCATGCCGGGCAGCCGGCGCGGCGCAAGTGCTCAGTTGGGATCTTCGAATGCTCCCAGAAAAACTCGCGCATCGAGCGCTTGCTCCAGCCGAGGCTGGCCATGGTCTGCGCCACCACTCCCGGGATCATCAGGATGCCCGGGGTACCGTTCTCGTAGCCGGGGAGGGCGGCCATGTTGGGCGTTCGCATGAAGTCCGCCATGCGGTGCATGCCCTGCAGCGCGTCTTCTTCCGGCGTTTCCTTCTTGGCGCCGCGTCTTCTGATGTTGGTGGCGCCGTTGGCGAACACCAGCGAGATCGAGTTGCTGCCCGGCGCAAACCCGTGGCGTTCGGTGGCGTGGGGCTGCCAGCCGGAAGGCAGGCTATCCTCGTCCTCGGCGAATACCGCGTTGGTGTAGCGCATGCCGCCGTAGTTGGCCATGGTGCCGATGCCGGGCAGCGCGCCGCCGACGTTCTGCTGCATCAGGCGCAGCGCGCGCCCGATGCTCGCGCCTGCGGGACGCTGCGGGTCGGGCCCGAGGCAGCCGAAACCGGAGTTCAGCCTGATCTGTTTGCCGATCGGACCGTTGACGATCACCACGGGAAACGCGCTGCCCGACGCCGCCTGCAACTGCTCGCTGCCCGATGCGGGATCGAGAAAGGCATCCACCGCTGCGACCAGTACCGGCAGGTACTCGGGCCGGCCGCCGGCCATGGCCAGGGCGATGGCGCAGGTCTCGACCGTGGCGATGCCGCCGCGCGGAGGAAATTTGCCGATCCGGTGCGCGCGCGGAAAACGCTGTGCCGCGCAAGATCCAGTCGACGCGCTCCTTCGTCGCCGGCCACAGCGGCAGGCCGTCGCCCCGCAGGTTGGCGATGAGCAGGTTGTTGGCCTTCACCAGCGCATCCTCGTAACTGGCGCCCTCGACGGCGAGCATTGCTCCCGCCGCTCCGGACGCGGCCTGGACGAAATCCGACTGCCAGCGCGTGAGGCCGTCGTAGAACTCATGCTTGCGTGTTTGCACCGGCGTGATGTCGCTGCCGGGCAGGAAGAGGTCGATCGGGAACGTGACCATCGCCGCGTCCGGCGCGAGGCCCAGGCCCGACACGGCGTTCTTCAAGACGCCGACGAAATCGGTCCGCGTCAGCGTGACGGTGGGGATGCCCTGCGTTTCTATCCTGGCGGCTGCACGGCCGCATGCTGTGGCGCAGGACCCTCAAGCCGCGTTGCCGATGATGACGGCGTCCACCCCGCTTTGCTTTACCAGCCGTGCGGTCTCTTCCTCGCCGATCCGGGCGTTGCCCTGCGGGAAAGCATCGAGCGGCAGCACCTCGATGCCGGGGAAGTCCTGCTCCAGCACCGCCTTCAGCAGCGGCAGCGTGCGGTAGGCCTGCCATTGCTCGTTGCTGACGAAACCGATGCGCTTGCCGGCGAGCGATGGGAGGCGCGGGGCATGCGGCTGCTCGACCTCGATCGCGCCCGACGGATCGTGGAACTCCAGTTTGAACATGCGTTCCTCCGTTGGAGTTCAGAACTCCGGTGAAATCGTAGCAAGGATTGAAGTGATCAGAACTTGGTTTGGGGTTGGTTGAATATACAAAAAAGGGATATTGGGTGTCAAAGAAATTTTGACCCCAAGGGAGGCTGCGGGACGCTGTTCAACAGGGGGGATTTCATTTTCAAGCGCCTAAAAATACGTCCTTGGGGGGGAGAGAAGCGGCGCTTGCCAGAGAACCCGACCCGGCGTACACTGAAGGCATGATTCGAGTGACCGGCACGATCACGATCGGTGAGGAAGAAATTCACCAGCAATTCATCCGCGCCTCCGGCCCGGGGGGGCAGAATGTCAATAAGGTCGCCACGGCCGTGCAGCTCCGCTTCGATGTGGCCCATTCCCCCTCCCTTCCCGAGGATGTTCGGGAACGCCTTACCCGTTTGGCCGGAAAGCGTATGACCAGGGAAGGGTATCTTATCATCGATGCCCGGCGGTTCCGCACGCAGGAACAAAACCGCCAGGACTCTGTTGCCCGATTGGTGGATTTGATCCGCCAGGCAGCCCAAAGGCCCAAAATCCGCAAAAGGACCAAGCCCACGCTGGCGTCCAAGGAACGACGGCTGGAGAGCAAACATCGCCGCGGCAAGATCAAACACCTGCGGCGTGCGGAGCCGGAGTAAAACTGGTTCGCTTTCTTTTACTTTTATTAACCAGGGGGAAAGCGGGAAAGGGGTCGGGCCACGAGAAGTATTTGACATGGCATGGAAAACTGCAATTTATGCCCCCTAAATCGGGCTTATAATTAGTTTTTCAGCGGCAAAAAAGGGCTGTTTTCCTCAATATGGCGTAAAGTCCAAAGAGAGGGCATTGGGTCCGACCCGGAAGAGATCGGAAGAGGGGAACCCGGAAGAGGGGAAGAGGGGAGTTGCCCGGGTCCGACCCGGAAAACGAAGAGGCGAAAGTGGGGAGCCACGATGATCAATGGCGAAGCCCATGGCAAGGTATGACAAGGAGGGAATATGCCTAAATCCGTTCGATTCCAGAAAACTGGCGGGCCTGAAGTGCTGCAATTGGAAGAGGTAGGAGTCGGAGACCCGGGACCCGGAGAGGCACGCGTTTTCCACAAGGCATGCGGTGTCAACTTTCTCGACATCTATCAACGCAGCGGTCTGTATAAGCTACCCCTGCCATCAGGAGCGGGGAACGAAGGTTCAGGCGTGGTGGAGGCGGTAGGCGCCGGCGTCACTCACGTCAAACCGGGTGATCGGGTGGCTTACGCTGGCGGGCCGCTCGGAGCCTATTGCGAAGTACGCAACATGCCTGCCGATCGTCTGTGCATCCTGCCTGAGGGCCTCTCGTTCGAGCAAGGGGCGGCGATGATGCTGAAGGGTATGACGGCGCAGTACCTTATCCGGAGGACTTACAAGGTGCAGCCGGGGGACACGGTCCTTTTCCATGCCGCCGCCGGGGGGGTGGGGCTGATTGCCTGTCAATGGTTGAAAGCGCTCGGCGCTACGGTGATCGGAACGGCCGGCTCGGACACGAAGTGCGCGCTTGCCAGGCAGCACGGCGCCGACTATTGTATTAACTACCGCACAGAGAAGTTTAGCGAGCGCGTCAAGGAGATCACGAAGGGCGCCGGAGTACCGGTCGTCTACGACTCCGTCGGCAAGGACACCTTCATGGGGTCGCTTGAGTGCCTTCGGCCGCTGGGATTGATGGTGAGCTTCGGCAGTTCTTCGGGGCTAGTGCCTCCGGTTGAGGTGGGGCTCCTAATGCAATACGGCTCGCTGTTTCTCACCCGCCCTTCATTAAACACATATGCGGCAAAGCGCATAGACCTGGAGGCGATATCAAAGGGCCTCTTCGACATCGTGCTTGCCGGCAAAGTAAAAATCGAAATCGGGCAGCGCTACCCGCTCAAAAACGCCGCCCAGGCGCACCGCGATCTCGAAGCCCGTAAGACTACAGGTTCGAGTATCCTGATACCATGAGCGACGACGTTGAGGCTGTAGAAAAAGTTCTGGAAGTTTGAAAAGGCAGTTAGGATCAGGTCTATTTTCTTTGCATTCTGTGGTGAAACGTAGTTCCGCTGCATAAAAAGGTGCCCGGTACCACCTCGTTTATGTCGCCAAGAACCTACCCAACTCGCGAGGCAACTCCCGGCGGGAACCTGGTCTTCTCCATTCTCCGCTTCCTCGGATTGCTTTTTTTATTTGCCCTTGTCGCCTGTCAGACCTTTCCCCGGTTTACGGTCGAATCCCTGCCCCGATACGAAGCTTTATTCCAGCACCCTTCTGGATGGACCGGCGGAGATGGAGCCTACTCCACGGCCCTGGGGAGCAACAGATTCCTGTGGCTTTTTGGGGACACCTTGGTTGGAGAGGTGATAGATGGTCGCCGGATCATTGCCGGCATGGTACCCAATTCGATCGCGATTCAAATGGGCAATGAACCCCAGGCTGCATCCATCGATTTTTTCCCCGATGGCGGTTCTGCCCCCTTCCTGAAGCCCGAGGAAGGTCTCGGGTGGTTCTGGCCCTATCACGCCTTGCGGGCGCCTGAAGGTCTGTATTTCTTTCTCTTGCAACTCGAGCGTGCCGACAGTTCCCCTCCCTTCGGGTTCAGGCTTTTGTCCAATTGGTTAGGGCATGTCCGCAATCCCGAAGACTTGCCCCAACGTTGGATCTTTTCCCAGCACAAGATTCCGTGGGGAAATGCTCAACGGCAATTCGGATCCTTCGTTTTGGTGAAAGAAGACTACTGCTACATCTACGGCACCGTCGCCGAACGGGGGAAGGGGCAGACAAGCTGGAGCCTGATTCTGGCGCGGGCACCGATTGGCAGGCTCGCCGATTTCAACTCCTGGCTTTTTTTCAGGGACGGCGAATGGATTGCGGACGTCGACCGCGCCGGGAGGATCTGCGAAAACGTGGCCACCGAGTTCTCCGTTTCCTTCCAACCTTTATTAAACCAGTATGTGCTCGTCTACACCGAGAAAGGTTTTTCCGAGCACTCGAATTCCAGTGTTATTCGGCTTTCCCCGAACCTCCATGGGCCATGGACCGATCCCCTCCCGGTTTACCGGTGTCCGGAAGCCCAGCAGGACCCACGAATATGCTGCTATGCAGCCAAGGGCCACCCGGAAATCGCCCCATCTCCGGAAGACCTCATCCTCACTTATGTCGCTAACTCCTGCGATGGCGATCTCAAGGTTTTAGCAGATGCCAGCCTCTACCGGCCGCGTTTTCTGCGGATTCATTTTGTTGATCCAAGAAAAAAATGAACCCAGGGAACCCCAGCGTACAGAAATTCGGGGGACACATTACTTAATTCTCTTGGACACTTTTTGGGGAATCGGGCAACAGGTCCTGGTGAGGATGATTCGTATTGTCACCACTGGGTTGATCATGTGCATTTGCCACTCATTGATCAAATGACCGGGCGCGGTTCGCAGAAGGGGAGACCAAGAGCGAAAGCCGGAGGATCCCACGGATTGAGTGATATATCCCCCGATTACCCATCCCCCGAAAAACCCCCGAATCCCCGCTAAAAAGGCCTCCCAACAAACCCAAGATCTTGTGCTAAAATTCCCTTGACACACAATTGCCTTTTTTGTATATTCAACTCACCCCAAAGCGAGTTCTTATCAATTCAATGGATTGAAACGATCTCCGAGCGGCGAAGAATCGGGAAGCATCGCGATCGTTGGATCGCCATCAACCAAGGGGAGGGCACAATGAAACGCATGTCTCGCATCACCATCGGATTGCTGGCCGTCGCATTCACCGTTGCCGGTTGCGGTCTCCAGCTGTACGGCGCGGGCTGGGTCACGCTGATTGACGGCGAAACTGGCCTGGAGAACTGGAACCGTGTCGGCGGAGCCAACTGGCGGGCGGAGGGTGGAGCCATCGTGGCCGACAAGAGTACCACCAAGGGAAGCAGCTTCCTGGTCACAAAGAACTCCTACAAGGATTTCGAGATCCGGGCCGAGTTCTGGGCCGAATCCAATACCAACAGCGGCATCTTCATCCGCTGCTCCGACCCCGGCAAGATTACCGCCGACAATGCCTATGAGGTAAACATCTGGGACACGCGCCCCGACCCCAGTTATGGCACGGGGGCCATCGTCGATGTCGCCAAGGTACCGGTACCCATCATCCATAAAGCGGGCGGCAAATGGAACACGTTCTTGATCACGGCCAGGGGACCGGAATTGACCGTCGCATTGAACGGAGTCGTGACCGTCAACGTCCGGGACAGCAAATTCCCCGAAGGGCCGTTTGCGCTTCAGTACGCCGGGGGCCCCATCAAGTGGCGCAAGGTACAGGTCAGGCCGCTGTAAATGGCTGCGTGATGGGTGTAAGGAGGAGTAGGGGGAAGGGGCGGTCGGACAGTCTTGCCCGACTGGACGAAACCCAAAGATATTGGATTTTGTTTCTTTTCCCTTAGCCGGCGAAGCCGGAACCAATCAGGATGTTGTGGAGGCGGCCCTATGTGGCCGCCCGCAGGATGGGCAACCCCGCAGGGTTGCCCCTACAATTTATGCCCATTTTAGGGTCAATTTAACTGGTAAGAGACTAAGCGCCTAGGCTTTTTCCGCGACTTGGCACGGAAAAAGGGGCTACGCCGCCGACCCCGGGGCGGTTGTAAGGGCACGACGCATCGTGCCCCTACGGCCCCCCCGGGAAGGATATTTCCTTCTTACCAACATGTTTGTAACAATGAGGCGCTAAGGGACTAACAATCACCCTGCCGAAGGGAATTTCATAATTTCAGGAACGTCCCTACTCCGCACTCTCCGAATCATCGTCTTCCGGTTCCTCACCCGAATCTTCCTCATCCTTAAAATCTTCATCTACAAAATTCTGATCTTCGCCGTGCTCGCTCCAGCGCTCCAGGTTGTATCCTCCTTTGGCGAGCTGTTTCCGTTCTATCGTGGTCGCGGATTCCAAGTAGAAATCCGCATCCTCTGGCCCGTAGGGTTCTCCCTTGACGATCAAAACAGGAATACCGTCCGTGCTCATCGGGTATTCGGTGGTAAGCTTTCCTCTCACCAATTCTCCATCCAAGGTTCTAAGCCTCATCGATGTTCCTCCCCGCGATGACTTCGGAGGAAAAATTGTATAAAATATAGGGGGAGGAATCAAGCAACAAAAAATTTTCCAAAGATACTCTTTCGGGGATTGAGGAGCGTCGCGCCAAAGGCGGGAATTGAAGACCGCCGCGCTAAGGGCGCTGCTCGAGGAGCATCGCGCCAGAGGCGCGACTTGAGGAGCGCCCTGACGGGCTTGAGGAACGGGGCTTCGCCCCTCCAGGCAAAAGCTAACCAAGGGAGGGATTTTGCCTCTAGGCCGGAAGGGCCGGTCCCCGGGATTTAATCCTTGTCTTTGCCTCGAGCGAAGCGGTCCTCGAGTCACATCCTTGATGTGACGCTCCTCGAGTCCGCCCTTCGGGCGGACGGTCCTCAAAGCCGAAGGAATATCCCTCGATATCTGGGGATGGCGATCAACCCGGGTTATGAGCTTTGGTGGTGGGCGGGGTGGGGGGACGGAGGATGGCGAAGAAGACGGCGCAAACCGTGAAGATGATCGAGAAGGTCACCAGGACGAGAGTATAACTTTCGGTTTTATCGAAAATCCAGCCGGCATAGATGGGGGAAAGAAAAGTGGCCGTTCCGTACCCGATTCCCATGAGTCCCCGGAGAGTGGCGTAACTCCCCCTCCCGAAGAAATCCCCGATGAGGGCCCAGTTCAGGGGAGTCGTCCCCATAGCGATGGCGAAGGCGACGGGAAAGAAATAGAGGAAGAAGGGATGGTCGCTGAAAACCATTCCCATCATGGCCACAATGTTGGGGATGATACAATAGCAGGAGAGCCGGGCTTTATTCCAGCGATCCCCCACCCATCCCAAGCCGATGGCCAAAGGAATCTGGCAAAAGGCAAAGAGGCTCACCAGGTAGGCGCTGGCCGCCTCTCCCATGCCTTTCCACACCAGGAGGGGGACAAAATGGGTATTGAGGGCGATGGTCACCAGGAGACGAAGGGATAAGCTGGCCGTGAGCAGCCAGAATTGGAGAGGTCCGCAGCGCTTCGTGAATGGTGAAGTGGACATCATAAACCCTGGAAGCCGTTTTGATCCCGTCGGCCATTGGGTCTTGTCACCGGCTCTTGTCCATCCGGATGGAGCCCCATCTCTTCCGGAGAGCGCTTGATGGGAATCGCCGCCGGAATGGTGATGGCCAGAATCAGGAGGCCGGCGAAAAGGGCCCCGACACGCCAGCCGTAATTCAGGATGATGAAGGAGAGCAGGGGGGCCATGATCATCCCGCCTACGGCGCCCGAGGAAGTGATGACGGAAAGACCGAATCCACGCTGACGGATGAACCATTTGTTGACCGCGGTGGACAAGGGGTGGAAGAAGCCGGCATTCGACCCCAGGGAAACCACGAATACGTAGATGAGGAAAAAAGTCCAGAAACTCTGCACGGTGGCAAGCAGGATCAGGCCGCACCCGCACAGGCCTGCCCCGATCATGATGAGTTTCCGGGTCCCGAACCGGTCGATCAGGTACCCCACAACGGGTCCTTCAAACCCGCCTTCCAGGCGGGCCGACCCGTAAAGAAGGGAAATCGCCGCACTGCTTACCCCCAGGTCGCGCTTCAAGGGAAGAAAAAAGACGGTGAAGCTGTGGTAGATGATTCCGGTGCCGACCCCATTGATCAGGGAACACATGGCCAGCACCCACCACCCGTAAAATACGCGGCCCCCAGAGGTCCGAAAAAGCGAGGTGAGCTTGCGAAGAAGGTCAGGATTTTCACTCATCAAGGTTATGTTACGGATTTAAAAGGTGGATTTCAACCTTTTTATTGCAAGGACGGAAAAATGGAATGATGGAATGTTGGAATAATGGGTGGAGAAGAAAAAAGGAACTGGAATATTGGAATGATGGATATTGGGAAAAATTTCTATTTTATAACCCATTATTCCATCATTCCTTTTTTATCAGGTTCCTCTATATAATAGGGATGAATTTCGGTAGCCAAGATCGAAAGGAGGGCTCATGCGTTTCCCGGATTTCATTGAAAAACTTCCCCAGGCCGAATTTCCCGTTCCAGGAGTGGAAGGTTTCCTGCTTCAGGCGGCGAAACACCAGGTTGTTTTTTTGCGTTCTGACAGGGATATGATTATGCCCGAGCATTCCCACGCCGGCCAGTGGGAGATTCCCCTGGAGGGGACTGCGGAGGTCACCATAGGAGGGAAGGTCCAGGTTTTCGCGCCCGGGAAGCCCATCTATGTTCCCGCCGGAGTTCCTCACTCGGGCAAAGTCAAAGGACCCTATACGGCGATCATCATCTTCGACGCTCCGGACCGGTACAGGATGAAAAAATAAAACGCCTAGAGCATAGAGCATAGAGCAGAGAGAAGGGGGAAGGAAAAAGCGGGGGGGAAAGAGGAGTCCGTCGTTGGAGGGACGAAGCTGAGGGTATTTCCCGGTCTGCCTACCGGGTTGGGATTTCTTTCCTTTCGAATTTCAAACACTGCATTCCGGAAGCCTGAAAAACCATCTGCGAGGGCATCCCCTTCGATTTAAAACCCAGAGCATGGCACCCACGGGGAAATTTTTTGTCCCAGGTGACGAAGAAATGTCGGCATTTAAAGCAGTCGATCTTCTCGGGTTTCATGACTGAAAGGCCGCATAGCGCAAAGAGCATAGCGCATGGCGGAAAAAAGGAGAAGGGGCCGGAGCAAGTTCCCGCCGGGAATTCAAACGATCAATTTCACGACGAAGATCCCGATCATGATGACCGCGAGGATCAGCTTCCCGATCACTCCGGCCAGAAAGCCCATCAGGGTTCCGACCCCGCTTTTCAGGGAGGCATGGACATCTTTCGTTTTCGCCAGCTCGAGAAGGAAGGCCCCCAGAAAGGGCCCGAGGATCAGGCCCGGAAGACCCCCGAAGAGAAGCCCGAAGACCGCGCCCGCCAGGGCTCCAGCCATCCCCCAGCCACTGCCTCCAAACTTCTTGACTCCCAGGGCCGAGGCGAAAAATTCCAAAAAATAGCTCAAGGCGGCCAGGGTGAGCAAAGCCAGGAGGGTCATCCAGGTTATAACTGTGAACCCCGTGTACCAGGCATAGACCAGCGCGCCCAGCAGAATGAGGGGAGCGCCCGGGAGGCCCGGCAGAACGGACCCCAGGAGCCCGAGAAACATCAGGACGGCGGTCAGGACCAAAATCAGGGTATGCTCGGCCATGGTTTTCTCCCGGCGGCCTCTATTTCGCCCCCATAACCTCGCGGATCTTCTGGGACAGTTCTTTGATGCCGAAAGGTTTCTGGATAAACCCGTTGCATCCCCGGGCCATGATCTGGGAGGCCTCTCCATCGATGCTGTAGCCGGAGGAGAGAACGACCTTCACCCCGGGTTGAATGGCCCGCAGCGAATCGAAGACCTTTCCCCCGCCCATCCCCGGCATGATCATGTCCAGGATCACGATATCGATCCGTTCCCGGTTCTTCTTGAAGACCTCGACCGCCTCTTCCCCCCCGCGGGCCACGAGCACTTTAAACCCGGTCAGGAGGAGCGCCTTTTCGATCACTTCGACAATGGTCTCCTCGTCATCGACCAGAAGAACCGTTTCTTTCCCGCCCGGGATTTCTCCGGGCAGCTTTTTCTCTTCCGCAATCTCCATCTCGGAGGCGGGGAGATAAATATGGAAGGAGGTCCCGTGGCCCACTTCGCTGTAGACCGTGATGAACCCCCCATGGTTCTTGACGATGCCGTAAACCGAAGCCAGGCCCAGGCCCGTTCCCCGGCCCATCTCCTTGGTGGTAAAGAAGGGTTCGAAGATTCGGTCCGAGGTCTTCTTGTCCATCCCGACCCCGGAATCCCGGACCGATATGCGGACGTATTTTCCCGGCTGCACGGCAAAGGGTTTTATGTAGTCCGGCCCGAGAGTGATGTTTTGGGTCTCCAGATAGAGGTTTCCCCCTTCCTGCATGGCCTGCCAGGCATTCACGTAGAGATTCAGGAGGACCTGCTCGATCTGATTCCGGTCCACCTCCACCGGCCAGATCTTTTCCTGGTATTTGCGGGAAACCTTGATTTCCTTTTTCGTGCGTTCAAACATGCCGGAGCTTTGCTGGACGATTTGATTCAGGTCGGTGGCCTTGACTTCATACTTTCCCCGGCGGGCAAACGCCAGGAGCTGCCTGGCCAGGTTGGCTCCGCTCTTCACCTGCTCTTCAATCTTCTTCAGGCTCTCATAGTGGGGGTGGCTGGAATCCAGGTCAAAGAGCATCAGGGAGATATGGCCCTGGATCCCCATCAGGATATTATTGAAGTCGTGAGCAATGCCCCCGGCCAGGGTTCCGACGGCTTCCATTTTCTGGGCCATCTGGAACTGGGCTTCCAGCTTTTTTTCCTGGGTGAGATCCCGGGCGAAGTGCAGCGTGGCCGGCCGCCCCTCCCAGGTAATGGGGACCGAATTCATCTGGACCCAAAGGATCTCTCCGGATTTGTTCAGGTAACGGTAGGCCTGGGGCCCGGGAATATTTTCCCCCGCTATTCTCCGCCCGTATCGCTCCAGGGCGATCTCGTGATCGTCGGGGTGGATGAGGTCAGCAAAAGGCGTTCGGGTGAGCTCTTCGGCCGTACGTCCGGAAAGATCAATGGCCCGGCGATTGGCGAACTTGATCTTTTCATCCTGAAGGATAAAAATCGCCTCGGCCGCGTTCTCCACCAGGGTGCGGTATTTTTCTTCCGAGACCCTCAAGGCTTCTTCGGCCTGCCGCACTCCGATAAAGAGCCGGGAATTGGCAATGGCCCCGGCCATTTGAGCGGCGATTCCTTCGGCCAGGCTCATATCTGAAGAAGAGTAGACATCGGGCTGTCTCGATCCGATGTTGAGAACCCCGATGACCTGATTCTGGGAAATCAAGGGAACCGATAGGCTGGAACGGAACCCGGCCTCAAACACAGGGGCCAGGGCGGGAAAGCGGGCCGCCACCTCCGCCCGGCTTCCTTCTTGAACCCATAGCGTGGACCTCGAGCGGAGGACCTCTTCCGCTACGCTCCCCGCCAGGGGAACGACGGTTCCCACCTCCCGTCCGGGGACATCCTCTCCGGAGACATAGGCGTGGGTGAAACTATATTCCTGGAGATTGATGAGGTTGACGGAAATCCGGTCGAAGGGAATTAAAGTTTTTACCTCCCGGGCAAAGCGCTCATAGACTTCATCAATGTTGAGCGTTGACCCGATGATCCGGCTGATCTCCATCAGGCGCCGGTACCGTTCATCGCGGTGAAGGAGCTCTTCCTCTTTCGCTTTCATCCGGGAGAGGGCTTCCTCCAACTCGGTCAGGCGCAAGCGCACCTCGACCGGGAGTTGAGCTGGCTTCTTTTTATCACCCTTCATGGGGGATCTCCTGGGGAAGATCCAGGGACCGGGTTCCGGAGTTCACCTCTCTCCATCCCGCCCCGGGATTAGGGGTTCTCAACGTAGATCCTATTTTTCCCATTTTACCCCATTTAGCCAAAGATTCCAATTTTTGACTCTATACCATTTCTACGGCGGATAAAACAACAAAGGATCCCAAATCCGGGATCTCCTTTTTAGATTCTTATCGGCATTTTGCGAGGTTTACCCAAGGAATCCCATGGTTTTCCTCCCTTCAGCGGAGAGAGGAAATTTGATTGACAAGAAAGGGTAGAATCCTGCTAAATGTCTGATGGGGGGCTTTTGGCCCTGGGTCACTAAAGAATCCCCTGGATGCAGGCAGCATTTACCCTTGGATTTCAATTCACGGATTCATTTTCAATCCCCAAAGGAGCGCTTTCATGAACCTCAGAGATCTCAGAATCAACGTTCATCGCCTGAAGTCTACGATTGAAGAACTGGCCCGGATCGGAGGAACCCCTGGCGGGGGAATGCACCGGTTGTCCCTGACCGATGCAGATAAGAAAGCCAGGGATTTGTTCGTTCAATGGCTGCGCGAGATTCATCTGGAAATCAGCGTCGACGAAATGGGCAACATCTTTGGGAAAAAAACCGGAGAAAGAACCGATTTACCCATGGTCCTGAGCGGATCCCACCTGGATACCCAGCCTTTCGGAGGACGATTTGACGGAATCCTGGGGGTCACCGGGGCACTGGAGGCTCTTCGGGTCCTCCGGGAGAACCGCATGGAGACCCGGAGAACTGTGGCCATCGTGAATTGGACGGACGAAGAGGGCACGCGTTTCCCCCCGGCCATGCTCGGCTCCGGGGTCTGGGCCGGCAGGTTTGAACGCGATTGGGCCTACAGCCGGCCCGATGTGCAGGGAAAGAAATTCGGAGAAGAATTGGAAAGGATCGGGTATCGAGGCCAGGCGCCTGCCCGGAAATGGCCGGTCCATGCGTACTTTGAATACCATATCGAACAGGGACCCGTGCTGGAGAAAATCGGCAAACGGATCGGAGTCCCGAAGGGGATTCTGGGGATTACCTGGTATGACGTCTGGGTCGAGGGAAAAGCCAATCAGGCCGGCCCCACCCCCATGGATGCCCGCAACGACGCCCTGGTGGCGGCGGCGGAAATGGTCCTGAAAGTGAACGAACTTCCCGGGAAGATGGGCGGGAATATGGTAACTACGGTGGGGGAGATCCACAACTTTCCCAATTCGCGCAATATCATCCCCGACCGGGTGCGCTTTACCGTCGATATCCGTTCCTGGGATGACGGTCTCAAGAAGAGAGCGGCGGAAGGGCTGAAGGAGGAGTTTATGGGGATTTCCCAGAGGAGGGGATGCCCGGTCAGGATGGAGGTCATCTGGGATATCCCCCACACAGTTTTTGATCCCCACCTGGTGCAGAGAGTGGAAAAGACCGCCCGGCAACTGGCTTACACCGATCACTCCATGGTGAGCGGAGCCGGACACGACGCCGCCTACGTGAACCAGGTCGCTCCCACGGCGATGATATTTGTCCCGAGCATGGGCGGCCGCAGCCACGTGGAAGTGGAAAACACCGCCTGGGAAGACTGCGAAGCAGGGGCCAATGTCCTGCTCCATTGCCTTCTTCAGTCGGCGAATGAGGAATAGACTCCCCCCTAGCCCCTGAGAGTCATAGCCGGGCAAAGCCGCAATTAAAAATTTTATAGTGGACACAGGTGAACGCTGATAAAAAATGCCTAAAATTCGAAATGTCTAAAATGCCTAAAAATAAGGACAGGGCTTTCTCTTCTTTGACTCCGAACTCCGAACTCAAAACTCCGAACTTTTTCGGGACACGGATGAACACGGATATACACGGATCCGGGGGGGGCAAGACAAAAAAGCAGAAGAGTCTACAAAACAAGAATTTTCAATTTCAGGGGGAATCGAGAAGGAGGGCAGGGACGGGAAAAAATAGAGAACGGGTTTTATAAATACGTATCGACAAGATCCCCTTTCCTTTTGGCCGCAATCAACTTTCCCCGCCGGTTGTATACCGAAGAATCCGATCTCCGCTCTCCGCTTCGAATATCGGCGTAAGGTCCGGTCGAGACCTCGATTCCCGGGGCCACGGGGACATATTTCTCCACCGGCAAGGGATGGTAGAGAAGCATCCCCTGGGCGCTGGTAAAGGGGAAACTAGCAGAAATGGCATGAACCATTCTTCACGCCTCAATAAGCGGTTAATATGAAATCTTATTTTTTAGATGCGATAATGCCAGGTTGAGCACCGGTCTTTTTAGTTTCTTTACCTTATTAAAAAAATAAAAAAATGTCAACAAAAATATGCAAATCATCAGAAAACTAGTTCATCATTTGAATAAGCGATTGATAAGATAAGGGAATTTATTTTTTGGGAGGTAACCCCGGCTCTTCCGGAGGTCATGACTGGGATTAGAAATTAAGGTGGAAAAGGGCAGAGAAATAATATACGGCGGGTTTAGAAATCGGTCGGCAAGAGAATGGATCCCGGGGAAAAACGTCTTATGACCGGGGGAGAAAGCCTCAGGTTGAAGGCGATGAATTCGTCTTCGGGCTTTTATCCGCTGCCAGGCTGAACATGGACTGGGCTCTTCCTATCTCCTCCTGCAGAATTTGTTCCACCGAGGCCAGGTCGGAAGAATCCCAGGTGGCGGGATAATTCATGCCCTCCTGTTTGAAGGCTTCCAGCATTCCGGAAAAAGCCAGCTGTCCGTAGATATATTGGTCGGCATAATGAAGAATTTTTCCCAGGATTGGGTTGACGGTCCACCCGCGATCGTGGTGATGGGCAATGGAATCGGCCAAATTGGCCGGAAATCCCCAGCGCTCGGCGATTTTCCCGCCGATATCGGCATGGGTCATTTCCAAAACCTCTTTTTCGGCCTCGAGCAGATCCTTTCCCGCCTTTCTTTTTTCCTCGATTTCCAAGTACTCATCGGAAAAATACTGCTGGATGACCAGTCGGCCGATGTCGTGAGTCAGTCCCGTGAGGTAGGCCTCATCAAGGGAATCGTACCGGTATATCCAGGCCAACCGCTTGGCGATGAGAGCGCACTCCATGGAATGCTGCCAGAGGGGCTGCAGGGCCTGGACATCGCGGGCGTCGTGGAAAGTGTGAAAGAGAGAAGTGGTCAGGATGATCTCCTTGACCGCTTCAAACCCCACCATCACGATGGCGTGCAGAATGCTGTTGATGTTCCTGTCCCGCCCCCCGTAATAGGCGGAATTGGCCATTTTAAGGACTTTCGCCGCCAGAGACTGGTCCATGGTCTTGGACAGCTCGAGGGCACTGATCTTGGGAGACTCGGCCATGGAAAGAACCCTCATGACCACATGGGGAAGGGTAGGCAGATGCTCGATCTCCTGGATGACCCGATCAATCATGATTTTCTTCTTGGCTGGCGGCATGGATTTTTCTTCCCCCGGAGATCCCACGGTTTTTCCCTTGATGCGTGAAAGCCTTTCTAGGCGCATACCTCCTCCCCTTTTTGCCCTTTGTTTATATTCTTCGGCAGTTTCCGGAAAAAATTCAATTCTATGCTTCCCAAAATGAAGAAGAAATTGACGAAAAAAGGGACTGACGGGGAAAGAGGGGGTGGAATGGGAGAAATAGCCCTTGAATTGACAGGGGCTAGGAGAGGTGATAAAAAGAAAAGAAGCCCATGAGTCCCAAGAAATTTTTCATCCAGACTTTCGGCTGCCAGATGAACGTCTATGATTCCGAGCGCATAGCCCAGATCTTGACCGCCCGGAATTACCGGCCCGTCGATGACCCTGCCCGGGCCGATCTGATCCTGGTCAACACCTGCAGCGTGCGGGAGAAGCCGGAGAAAAAGGTTTACAGCGCCCTGGGGCGGTTCCGCGCCCTGAAATGGAAGAAACCCGGCCTCCTCATCGGCGTGGCGGGGTGTGTGGCCCAACAGGAGGGGGAAGGGCTCCTGGCGCGGGTCCCCTATCTGGACTTTGTGCTGGGGACCAAGGAACTCAGGAAGATTCCGGAGATCCTGGACAATCTGGAAAGCTCCGGGGGCCGGGCGTGCGCCATCGCTTTAGACGGGAGAATCGACCCCTATCGGGAACTCCCTCTTTTCCCCGCTCCTGGCGGCCCCACCGCCTTTGTCTCCATCATGCAGGGGTGTGATAACTTTTGTTCCTTCTGCGTTGTTCCCTTTGTGCGGGGCCGGGAGGTGAGCCGTCCGAGCCAGAACATACGGGAGGAAATCAGGGCCCTTTCGGAAATAGGAGTGAAAGAAGTCACCCTTCTGGGACAGAACGTAAACTCCTACGGGCTGCGGACCCCCGGGGAGCCGGACTTTGTGGGACTTCTGGAATCCATCGAGGAGATCCCGGGGATGGAGCGGATCCGGTTTACCACTTCCCATCCCAAGGACCTTTCCCCGGGGCTGATCGGCGCTTTCGGGCGTCTTTCCAAACTCTGCGAGCACATCCACCTTCCTCTCCAGTCGGGATCGAATCGCATCCTCGGGCGGATGAACCGGGGATACACGCAGGAAGAATACTCGGAAAAGGTGCAAAGGCTGCGGGCCGCCTGCCCGGAGATCAGCATCACCACGGACATCATCGTGGGCTTCCCCGGGGAAGAGGAGGAAGACTTCCGGGAAACCATCGAGATGGTCGAAAGAATCCAGTTCGAGGAGATGTTTTCTTTCCGCTATTCGGACCGGCCCCGCACCCGGGCCTCGACCTTCGCCGGTAAAATCCCGGAGGAATCGAAACAGGGCCGCCTCGCCGAACTGCAGGCCCTGCAGCGGAGAATCACCCAGCGCCGAACCAAAGCCTGGGAGGGCAGGGAAGCGGAAATTCTGGTGGAGGGATCGAGCAAGGCCCGGGGAGAGGAAAAAACGGGACGGACCCGGGTCAACCACATCGTCAATTTTCCCGGGACTTCGGTCGCCGTGGGGTCTCTGGTGAGAGTGCGGATCCAAAAGGCCCTGGCCCACAGCCTGAGGGGAGAACTGATCTAGAGAACTCGTTACTCGTTACTGGTTACTCGTTGCTCGTTAGTGGTTGCTCGTGACTGGTCACTCGGTACTCGTTATGGGTTCCCAATGGCCCTCTTAAAAAAGAATTTTTTTAACCAGCAACCAGAAACCAGGAACTAGCAACGAATTTTTGGCAACGCGCAACGTTTGAGCCTTCGGGCACCCCAGAAGGGGAGGCATTCATGATCGACCTGCATACCCATACCTTATTCAGCGATGGAGAGCTTTTGCCCTCGGAGCTGGTCCGCCGGGCGGAGATGATGGGCTACGAAGCCGTGGCCCTCACGGATCATGCCGATTCTTCCAACCTCGACTGGGTCGTCCCCCGGCTCGTCCAGGTCTGCGGGGATTTGAATACCCGGTGGAAGATCCGGGCCATCCCCGGAATTGAGCTCACCCATGTACCGCCGGAGATGATCGGCGGCCTGGCGGAAAAAGCCCGCACCCTGGGAGCCCGGCTGGTGGTGGTTCACGGCGAGACCCTGGTTGAGCCCGTGCCCCCGGGAACCAACCGGAAGGCCATCGAGGCCGGGGTGGACATCCTGGCCCATCCCGGGTTGATTACCGAAGAGGATGTCATCCTGGCCCGGAAACAGAAGGTGGTCCTGGAAATTTCCGCGCGGAAAGGGCACAGCCTGGCCAACGGGCATGTGGCCCGGATGGCCCGAAAATTCGGGGTCCCGCTGGTCTTGAATACGGACAGCCACTCTCCCGACGATTTGATCCCGCGGGAAAAAGCCCTGAAAGTGGCTTTGGGGGCCGGCCTGGGACAGGATGATTTTGAGGGGATGCTGCAGAATTCCCGCCGCTTCGTCGCCCGAATGACCTGAATACCCAACCGATAGGGCCTGAGAGACCTGGAAAAACCTCTCAATAGCGGTGAGCCCGGCTCGTATCCGGCGTGAGCCGCAGGTTGAGGTCCTGGCCTTCCTTCTTCTCGGCCACCTCTTCCATCTTGATCCGGAGACGAAGGTCGTTGGCGCTGTCGGCATAGCCGATGGTCGTTTCGAAGTCCAAGATCCCCTGCTTGTAGAGGTCGAAGAGGGACAGGTCGAACGTCTGCATCCCGTCCACCACTCCCTGGGTCATGGCCTCTTTGATCAGATCGACCTGTCCCTTGTGAATCAGGTCCTTGACCCGGGGCGAGTCCAGGAGGATCTCCACGGCCGCCACCCGGGTCCCCTGGACGCTGGGGACCAGGCGCTGGGAGATGATGGACTTGAGGTTCATGGAAAGCTGGAGGTAGATCTGCCGGTGTCTCTCGGAGGGGAAAAAGTTCATGATTCGTTCGATGGCCTGGTTGGCGTTATTGGCGTGGATGGTGGAGAGACAGAGGTGGCCGGTTTCGGCGTAGTCGATGGCCGCCTCCATGGTTTCCACGTCGCGGATTTCTCCGATGAGGATCACGTCCGGGGCCTGGCGCAGGGTGTGCTTCAGGGCGCTGGCGTATCCGTGGGTGTCGATGCCCACTTCCCGCTGGGTGATGATGGACATTTTGTGGTTGTGGACGAACTCGATGGGGTCTTCGACGGTGACGATATGGCCGCTGGCATTGGCGTTGCGATAGTCGATCATGGCCGCCAGGGTGGTGGATTTTCCCGAACCCGTTCGCCCGGCTACCAGGACCAGGCCCCGCTTGACCACGGCAAGCTCTTTGAAGATCTGAGGAAGCCCGAGGTCGTCGATGGTGCGGATGTGGATCTTGATATGCCGGAAGACCAGCCCGAAATAACCCCGCTGCCGGAAGATATTCACCCGGAAGCGCCCCAGGTTGGGGTAGGAGATGGAAAGGTTCATCTCCCATCGGCGGTTGAAGTACCGCTTCTGGGTTTCACTCATGAGGGACATGGCCATGGTTTCGCTCTCTTCGGGGGAGTATCTCCTCTCTCCCATGGGAAAGGTGACTCCCTCGACCCGGTACATGGGGGGGCTGTCCACGGTGATATAGAGGTCGGAGGCGTCCTGCCGGACCATTTCCTCCAGAAGCTCGCGCAGATTGGTGCTCATACCCGATCTCCTCAGGAATTGAAGACGTTGGGGTTTGAAGCCAGATAGAGGCACTGCTCTTTTTCGACGATACTCCGGGTGACCAGGTCTTTCAGCGATTGATCGAGGCTGATCATCCCGAACTTCTGGCCCGTCTGGATGGCCGAGGGAAGCTGGGCCACCTTGTTCTCCCGGATCAGGTTGCGCACCGCCGGGGTGCCGATCATGATCTCCAGGGCCGGCACCAGACCCCGGCCGTCCCGCCGCTTCAGCAGCACCTGGGAGATGATGGCCTGGATGGATTCGGCGAACTGGGCCCGAATCTGTTCCTGCTGGTCGGCCGGGAAGACGTCGATGACTCGGTCCACCGTCTTCGGGGCGCCGCTGGTGTGCAGGGTGGAAAAGACCAGGTGTCCGGTCTCCGCGGCGGTCAGGGCCAGGGAGATGGTCTCCAGGTCGCGCATTTCTCCCACCAGGATGATATCCGGGTCCTCGCGGAGGGCGCTGCGCAGGGCGTTGGCAAAGGCCAGGGTGTGCGCCCCGAGCTCCCGCTGGTTGATCAGGCAGTTCTTGGACTCGTGGACGAACTCGATGGGGTCTTCGATGGTAATGATGTGCCCCTTCAAAACGTTGTTGATCACGTCGATCATGGAAGCCAGGGTGGTGGATTTCCCGCTTCCCGTGGGACCGGTCACCAGGACCAGCCCCCGTTCGGTCTTGCAGACCTCCCGGAGGACTTTGGGAAGACCCAGTTCCTCCAGGGTGAGGATTTTGGACGGAATGACGCGGAAGACGATCGCTTCTCCCCGGGCCTGGCGGAAGGCGTTCACCCGGAAGCGGGCGATGTTCTTCAGCTCGATGGAGAAGTCCAGTTCATGATGCTCTTCGAAATTTTTCCGCTGCTGGTCGTTGAGGATGTCGTAGAGCATGACATGGACGTCTTCCCTGCTCAGCAAAGGGACTTCGATCCGGCGCATCTCGCCGTAGATGCGGGCCATGGGTTGCTCGCCGGCGCTGATGTGCAGGTCGGAGGCGCCCTCTTTATGAACAAACATCAAGAGTTCGGAGATATCCATTCTTCAACTCCTTATCGGCAGGAAGTACTGAATTATTTAATTAAAAATCGGGATTCTTGTCAAGCTGTTTCCTGAATCGCGGGGATCGGAAAAGCCCCCAACATACCTATCGGAAGAAGCGATGGAGACTTGAAAAAAGAATGCAAAGAGCAGAGAGCATAGAGCATAGAGTAAAAGCGGAAAAGAAAAAGGCATCCGCCTTTTCACTCTGTGCTATGCCCTAAACTCCCTGCTCCACGCTCTTTGCTCTTTGCTGCCCTTGCCGGGGGAGAAAGAAATTGAAAAAAGAAACCAATGTGTTAGAATGAGACGCAAAATGGAGACCAGAGCTTCATGCCGGAGAACCTGGAACGCTGGATCGATCTGTTTTTGCACCATCTGGCCGTAGAAAAAGGCCTGAGCCCCAACACCCTGGAAGCCTATGCCCGGGACTTGCAGGGGTACTGTGCCCTCTTGCGGGAGAAAGGAACCCTGGAGGTGGGGAAGATCTCCCCCGAACAATCCCTGAATTACCTGAAAGCCCTGCGCTCCCGGGGACTTTCCGCCCGCAGCCAGGCCCGGGTGCTTTCCACCCTGAGGGGCTTTCATAAATTCCTTTTGCAGGAGCGGGCCGTGGAAGAGAACCCCGTGCGGCGGGTGAGATCTCCCCGGGTAGTCCCCCGGCTTCCCTCGGTGTTGACGCCCGAAAGAAATGGAGGATCTCCTCCAGCAGCCCGACCCCCGCCAGCCCCTGGGGGTCCGCGACCGGGCCATGCTGGAACTGCTTTACGCCGCCGGCCTGAGGGTCTCCGAACTGGTTCATCTTTCGGTAAATGACGTGAACCTGGAAGTGGGATACGTGCGCACCAAAGGAAAGGGCTCCAAGGAGAGGATCGTCCCCCTGGGGAAAGCCGCCTGCCAGGCCCTGAAGGAATACCTGCAGGGTCCCCGCCGTCTCCATCCCCTCCGTTCTTCCCACCCCTTTCTTTTTGTCGGCCGAAGGGGAAGGGGCCTTACCCGCCAGGGTTTCTGGAAGATTCTGAAGGGGTACGCCCGGGCGGCGGGAATTCAGAAACGGATCACCCCCCATATCCTGCGTCACTCTTTCGCCACCCACCTTCTGGAAGGGGGGGCGGACCTGCGTTCGCGTCCAGTCGATGCTCGGGCATGTGGACATTGCCACCACTCAGGTGTACACCCATGTTTCCCGGGACCACCTGAAACGGCTTCACCAGAAGCTCCATCCCCGGGGTTGACTCATGGAAGTCATTACCACCCACATCAACGCCGATTTCGACTCCCTGGCTTCCATGCTGGCGGCCAAGAAGCTCTATCCCGGGGCGGTTCTCGTCTTTCCCGGATCGACGGAGAAGAACCTGCGTGATTTTTTCCTTCAGTCCACCTTCTATGTCTTTCAGGCCGAGCGGATGAAGAACGTGGACCTGAAGGCGGTCAAGCGATTGATCCTGGTGGATACCCGGCAACCCGGCCGGATCGGCAAGTTCGGCGAAGTGGCCAGACGTCCCGGTGTGGAACTCCACATCTTCGACCATCACCCCCCCTCCAGGGAAGACCTCCACGGAACCGTGGAGCAGGTGCGGGAGGTGGGAGCCACGGTGACCATCCTGGCCCGGATCCTCCAGGAGAAGGAGATTGCTCTGACCCCCGAAGAGGCCACGATCCTGGCCGTGGGGCTTTATGAAGACACGGGCTCTTTCACTTTTTCCTCCACCACCCCGGAAGACCTCCGGACCGCGGCCTTTCTCCTGACCCGGGGGGCCAACTTGAATATTGTTTCCAGCCTGATCACCCGGGAGCTGACCGCGGATCAGATTTCGCTCCTCAACGAGCTGGTCCAGAGCGCCACCCGCCACCTGGTCCGGGGGATCGAAATCGTGGTGGCCAGGGCGTCCTCGGACAAGTACGTGGGGGATTTTGCCCTCCTGGTCCACAAATTGAAGGACATGGAGAATATCAACGTCCTCTTTGCCTTGGCCCGGATGGAGGACCGGGTGTACCTGGTCGCCCGCAGCCGCATCGAAGAGGTCAACGTGGGGGAGATCGCGGCGGCCTTCGGCGGCGGCGGCCACGCCACGGCGGCGGCGGCCACCCTGCGGGACATGGACCTCCCGGAGGCGGAAAAGAAGCTCCTCGACTACTTGGGGAAACAGATTCAGCCCCTCCGGCTGGCCCGGGAACTCATGTCTTTCCCGGTGAAGACGATCCCGACGAAGGAGACCATCGAGCACGCCGGAGAGCTCCTCACCCGCTACAACATCAATGTCCTTCCGGTCCTGGACGACGGGCGGGTGGCCGGCCTCATCACCCGGCAGGTGATCGAGAAGGCCGCTTTTCACGGGTTCAAGGATTCCCCCGTGGGGGACTATATGACCACGGAATTCGCCGTGGTCAACCCCCAGACTCCCCTGACCAAAATCCAGGACCTGGTGGTGGGAAACAACCAGCGTTTTCTCCCGGTCCTGGAGAAGGGAAGGCTGGTGGGGGCCATCACCCGCACCGATCTGCTGCGCTGGCTTTCCGCCCGGAGCAACCAGGCGACTCCTTCCCTTGCGGAATCGGACTTTTTCGCCTCCGAACCGCGCAAGCGGGCCATCCTGAAGATCATGGAAGAAAGGCTGCCTCCCGCGGTGATGCAGCTCCTGAAGAACATCGGCCGCAAGGCCGGGGACATGGGCCTGCAGGCCTACGCGGTGGGGGGGTTCGTCCGCGACCTTCTCCTGCGGAATGAGAATTTCGACATCGACGTGGTCGTGGAGGGGGATGGAATCCGTCTGGCCCGCGCCCTGGCGGAGGAAGGAAAGGGAGAATTGCGGGTTCACCGGAGGTTCGGGACCGCCACCCTCCGCCTGTCCGACCGGTACCGGCTGGACCTGGCCACGGCCCGGCTGGAATACTACGAGCACCCCGGGGCCCTGCCCCAGGTGGAGCACAGCTCCATCAAGCTCGACCTTTACCGGCGGGATTTTACGGTCAATGCCCTGGCCATCCACCTGCATCCCGACCATTTCGGGGAGCTCATCGATTTCTTCGGGGGGCAGAAGGACCTGAAGGAACGGGTCATCCGCGTCCTCCACAACCTGAGCTTTGTGGAAGACCCCACCCGGGTCTTCCGGGCGCTGCGTTTCGAACAGCGCATCGGGTTCCAGATCGCCCGCCAGACCCACATGCTCATGGAGAATGCGGCGCGCATGGAGCTCTTCGGCCGGCTTTCGGGAAGGCGGCTCTTCCGGGAGCTCGTGCTCTGCCTGTCGGAAGAAAAGCCCTTGCCGGTCCTCAAACGTCTGAGGGACTATGGGCTGTCTCCATCTTCCATCCCGGCCTGAAGATCGACCGTTCCCTCGAGACCCGCTTCCAGCGGCTCGAAGGGGTCGTCTCCTGGTACCGGCTGCTTTTTACGGGGGAAAAATTCGAGCCCTGGGTGGTCGGTTTCCTGGGACTCATGGACGGAATGACGGAAAAAGAGATGGAGACCCTCCTCGGCCGGTTTGCCCTTCCGGAGAAATTCCGGACCATCTTTCTTCAGCGCCGGCGCATGGCCCTTCAGGTGGCCCACCGCCTTTCTTCTTCGCCGCTCCCCTGCGCGGAGCGATATTTTTTTCCTCCTGGATCCCCTGCCCGCCGATTTTCTTCTCTATGCCATGGGAAGGACCGAAGAAGAAGGGGTCAAGAAGGCCATTTCCCTGTACTTCACCGAGCTCAAGCGGACCAGGGTTTCGCTCACCGGGAAGGACTTGAAGAAGATGGGATTTATTCCCGGCCCCATTTACACGGAAATTCTGCAGGCCCTCCTGCGGGGGAGGCTGGAGGGAAAAATCTCCAGCCGGCAGGAAGAGATGGATTTTGTGCTGAAGAAATACAGCCCCGAAGCGGCCGGGGCGAAAGAAGGACCGCCGCCATGCCGGGCAAAGGAGAAAGAGGCTTGGCCGGAGAAGGTCCGTCCGCGAAGATGCCGCGGTTCCAAGATGGCTGCGGTTTCGGGCGGACGAGCGACCCGCCGGAGTGCCTCTGCAAATTCAGGAGAAGGGAGAAAGAACTATTTCATGTCCAAGCAGAGAGTACTGAGCGGAATGCGGCCCACCGGCAAACTTCACCTGGGAAACCTGGTGGGGGCGCTGGACAACTGGAAGCAACTGCAGGAAGAGTATGATTGTTTTTTCTTTGCCGCCGACTGGCACGCCCTGACGACGGAGTACGCCAACACCGAGATCATTCGGGAGTCCATCCGGGATATGATGATCGACTGGCTGAGCGTGGGGCTCTCCCCGGAGAAGAGCGTTCTCTTCATCCAGTCCCGGATCAAGGAACACGCCGAGCTCCATCTCCTGCTGTCCATGATTACCCCCGTCTCCTGGCTGGAACGGGTTCCCACGCTACAAGGAACAGCAGCAGGAGTTGACCAACCGCGACCTTTCGACCTACGGATTCCTGGGATATCCCCTGCTGCAGACCGCGGACATCATCATCTACAAAGCCCACAAGGTGCCCGTGGGGATCGACCAGGTTCCCCACGTGGAGCTCTCCCGCGAGGTGGCCCGGCGCTTCAATTTTTTCTACGGGCCGGTCTTTCCGCTTCCCGAGCCGCTGCTCACCGAGGTCCCCAAGCTGCTGGGGATCGACGGACGGAAGATGAGCAAGAGCTACGACAACGCCATCTTCATCTCCGACCCGCCCCGAGGAGATCCGGCGCAAGACGAGCGTCATGTTCACCGACCCCAACCGGATCAAGACGGAGCGACCCCGGGAATCCGGACATCTGCAACGTCTTTTCCTTTCACAAGGTCTACAGCACCCCGGAAACCGTCGGACCGGGTCAACGGGATTGCCGCCGGGCGACCCTCGGGTTGCGTGGAGGACAAGAGGCATCTGGCCGAAACCCTGGTCTCCTATCTGGCCCCCATCCAGGAAGAACGGGCCCGGTACCTGAAGGACCCCCGGCCTGGTGGAGGAGATCCTGGAGGATGGCTGCCAGAGGGCCCGCCGGGTGGCCGTCCAGACCATGGAAGAAGTGCGGGCGGCGATGAAGATTTGAAAATGGTAGAGGTTACAGGGTAGAGGGGCGGTCAAAAGTCCTATAACCTCTTACCCCGGCCACTTACGTCTAAAGGAAACCGATGGAATCGACTCCTTTTTAGCCGCGAACCGGAACAGATGGAGCTGCCGCTGAAGGTGAAGCTGGAGACCTTTGAAGGGCCCCTGGATCTTCTTCTGTACTTGATCAAGAAGAACGAAATCGACATCTATGACATTCCCATCTCGGTCATTACCCAGCAGTACCTCGAATACCTGGAGATCATGAAGAACCTGAACCTGGACGTGGCCGGGGAATTTCTCCTCATGGCCGCCACGCTCCTCCACATCAAATCCAAGATGCTCCTGCCCCCCACGGAGGAGGAAGAGGGGGAGGGGGAGAAGGAAGAAGAAGATCCCCGGGCCGAGCTGGTCCGCAGGCTTCTGGAGTACCAGCGCTTCAAGGAGGCGGCCCAGGAGCTCGTGCAAGGGGCCCCTGCTGGACCGGGAAGTCTTCGTCCGCAGCTTCTTCGGGGAGTCCCTGGCGGAAGAAGAGGGAGAAGAAGATGTCTCCGCTGAGGTGACGCTCTTTCGACCTCCTGGAAGCGATGAAGAAGGTCCTGGAAGGACTTCCCGCGGAGGACTTCCAGGAAATCTCGGTGGAACATCTCAACATCAAGGATAAGATCCTGCAGATCATGGAACGGCTCTGGGAAGCGGAGAGCATGGCTTTTACCGAGCTCTTCACGACCTCGACTCCCCGGAGGGAGATCATCGTCACCTTCCTGGCGCTCCTGGAGCTTCTGCGGCTGCGGATGATCCGGGTTTACCAGGGGGAGACCTTCGGGACCATCCGGATCTTCTCCCCGGTGGGCCCGGAGGAAGGGCGAAAGACCATCGAAGAAAGGATTCTGTGAAGTGGAAGACGCTCAACTGAAGGCGGTCCTCGAAGCCTTGATCTTTGTCTCCGAAGCCCCCTTGACCCTGGACCGGATGAAAGAGGTCCTGGGGGGGGTCAGCAAGAGAGACCTGCAGCGGCTGCTGGCCGAGATGATGGAAGAATATCGGAAATGCGGCCGGGGGATTCATCCTGGTCGGAGGTGGCCGAAGGGTTTCAGTTCCGCACCCGTCCGGAACATGCCGATTGGATCCGGAGATTGAAGAAGACCAAGACCACGGCCCTGAGCCAGCCCGCGCTGGAGACGCTGGCCATCATCGCTTACCGTCAGCCGGTGGTGCGCATGGACATTGAAAAGATCCGGGGGGTGGATTCCGGCGGGGTCCTGCGGACTCTTCTGGAAAAGAAACTGATCAAGATCATCGGGAAGAAGGATGTTCCCGGAAAGCCCCTGGTCTACGGGACTTCCAAGAAGTTTCTGGAGGTCTTCGGGTTGAAAGACCTGTCCGAGCTGCCCACCCTGAAAGACCTGGAAGCGCTGGGTCCGCCCTCGACGGAAGGAGTTCTTCCCCTGGAGGAAGAAGAGCAAACAGCCGGGGAAGGAGGCGTCTGAAGAAGCGCCCCAGGCGCCCGAGGAGCGCGAGGAACTGAACCATGAGCCCTCTGCCGAGGCTCCAAAAGATCCTCTCTGAAATGGGGGTGGCCTCCCGGCGGCAGGCCGAGGAGACTGATCCGGGAAGGCCGGGTTACGGTCAACGGCCGGTCGGCGCGGATCGGCGATAAGGCCGATCCCTCGAGGGACCATATCAAGGTGGACGGCAGACTGGTTGCCTCTCCTGCGGCCAAAGCCTACCTCATGCTGCACAAGCCCAAGCAGGTGGTGACCACCGCGGAGGACCCGGAGGGGAGGCCCATGGTCATGGACCTGCTGAAGAGCAAACTGCCGCGTCTTTTTCCCGTGGGACGCCTGGATTACGACGCCGAGGGAATCCTCCTTCTGACCAACGACGGGGAACTGGCCCACCGTCTGTCCCACCCCTCTTTTCAGGTCCCCCGGACCTACTGGGTGAAAGTAAAGGGAAAACCGACCCCCGAGGAAGTTCGCAGACTGAGCCGGGGAATCACCCTGGAAGACGGTCCCACGGCTCCCTGCCGGATTGCGCCCCGGAGGGAGGCCCGGGAGAATGCCTGGCTGGAGATGACCCTGCACGAGGGAAGAAACCGGCAGGTGAAGAGAATGTGGGAGAGGATGGGGTACCCGGTCTTGAAATTGAGAAGGAGTGTCTTTTGCCGGGCTTTCCCTGGGGAGTCTGAAACCGGGAGAGTATCGCCATCTCCGCCCGTCGGAGGTGGAAAAGCTGAAGAAGCTGACAAAGGAGCGCCACGCCAAGGGCGTGGCTTGAGGACCGTCGTGCCTTCGGCACGACTCGAGGAGCGCTTCGCTTGAGGCAAAGACAAGGTTCAAATCCGGAAGGACAGCCCTTCGGGTCTGGAGGCAAAATCCATCTTCTTGGGAGCTTTTGCCTCAAGGGGCGTAGCCCCGCTCCTCAAGTCGCGCCCTGGCGCGACGCTCCTCGAGTCACACCGCAAGTGTGACGCTCCTCTGACGGGAGTTTTTATGGCCATGAAATTTTCCAAGAAGGGGGATCGGGGATTCACCAGTCTCATGGGGGGGCAGAGGGTCCCCAAATCCGGCCCCCGGCCGGATGCTTACGGGACTCTGGATGAAGCCAGCTCCGCCCTGGGAATGGCCCGGGCTTCAGCCAGGAGACCCAGGACGGGAGAGATCATCCTGAACATCCAGAAGGACCTCCTTCTCCTGGGAGCCGAACTGGCCACCGAATCCGGAAGACCTGGCGAAATTCGACTATCAGATCACGACCCGGCATGTGGACCAGCTGGAGCGCTGCCTCGATGAATTGCAGGCGAAGGTACCTTTAAAAAATGAATTCATTTATCCGGGGGAGCCCTTGTCCGGAGCGGCCATCGACCTGGCCCGGACCATCATCCGTCGAGCGGAGCGGAAGGCGGTGGGTTTGTTCCATCAGAAGGTGATCTCCAACCCCGAGGTCCTGCGTTACCTCAACCGTCTGGCCGATTTGCTCTTTGTCCTGGCCCGGTACGAGGAAAATTCGAGTCCGCCATGAATTCCCTGATCCTCGAAGTTCGAAAGACCATCCAGAAATACGACATGCTCCAGCCGGGAGACCGGGTCGTAGTCGGAGTTTCCGGAGGAGCCGACTCGGTGGCCCTCCTCCATGCACTCTGGGAGACTGCGGGGAGACTTTCACCTTTCCCTCCTGGCGGCCCATCTCGATCACGGCCTGCGGCCGGAAGGCGAGAAAGAGGCCGGCTTCGTCCGGAAGCTCGCGGGAAAACTGGGAGTTCCTTTTTTTTGCGGCCGGGCGGATGTCCGCTCCTACCAGAAAGAGAAGGGGCTGAGCGTTCAAGAGGCGGCGCGGGAGGTTCGCTACGCCTTTCTGGCGGAGGTCGCCCAAAAGAACCGGGCGGTCAAGATTGCCCTGGGGCATACCGCCGATGATCAGGCGGAATCCATGATCATGCGGATTCTGCGGGGGTCCGGGACCCGCGGCCTGTCCGGCATTCCTCCCATGCGGAACGGCGTTTACATCCGCCCCCTGATCGAGGTCTGGCGGGAGGAGATCGAGTCCTTCTTGAAGGAGAAAAGGATTGTTTACCTGACCGATCCTTCCAATCAGTCGCCACACTATCTCCGCAACCGAGTCCGGCACGAACTCCTGCCCCTGCTCCAGCAGTACAACCCGCGGATCCGCCAGGTTCTGGTGCAGATGGCCGATCTTTTCCGGGCGGAAGAGGAATTCTGGGAGACCCATCTGCACCGAGAAGTTTGCCGCGGGTCGTGCGCAGTCGAAGGAAAGAAACCCTGATTCTGGACATTCCGGCCCTCCTTTCCCAGCCTCTTCCCATCCGGCTTCGCTGCCTTCGCAAGGCCATCGAAAAAATACAGGGTCATCTGCGGCGGGTCAGTCTGCCTCACATCTGGGCCATCGAACAATCTGCTGGAAGCCTCAGATCCCAACCAGAACCCTGAAGCTTCCCCAGGGGCTCACCGTGACCCGGGCCTATCAGGCCCTTCATCTTTCCCGGTCTGGAGAAGAGGCGGTCCCCTTTGAGCACCCCGTGCCCGGTCCGGGGTATGTGGAGATTCCCGAAATCGGTCGGGCCATGCGTTTCGAAACCCAGAGACGGAAGACGGAAAATCCTTTTCGATGAGTCTCCCCAGCGTAGCCCTCCTGGATTTTGATGACCTTGATTTTCCTTTGACCCTTCGTTCCTTCCAGCCCGGGGACCGCTTCCAGCCCCTGGGAATGGAGGGGGAGAAGAAGGTAAAAGATCTATTCATCGATTGCAAGATCCCGGCCCTGCAGCGGAAACGAATTCCTCTCCTCTGCCGGGGAGAACGGATTCTGTGGGTAGCGGGAGTTCGGATTGATCACCGGGCCCGGCTCAAACCCGAAACCAAGCGCATCCTGCGGGCGGAACTGATCTGAGAAGCTGGTTGCTGGTTTCTCGTTGCTCGTTACTGGTTACTCAGTATTCTTCATGGGTTGCCGGTTGCCAGGTTGCAAATGCAGTCTTTAGCCAGTAACGAGAAACCAGCAACGAGCAACCAGCAACTTTTCTTACACCTCCATTTTGGTTCTATCTTTTTTGCCGAATCTGTGTTATATGTTTTTCTGAATTTCAAGTTCGCAAGCATTAAAAATTCAATTAAAAAAGGTTTCTGACGAGCATGCCTATGGGAGGGGGGAAATTGAGCCCCTTTTATAAGAATCTGGCCTTGTGGCTGGTCATCAGCCTGATGATGATCCTTCTCTTCAACCTTTTCAACCAGCCCCGTTCTACCCAGGACAAGATCATCTTCAGCGACTTCCTGAGCGCCCTGGAAAAGGGGGAGGTGCGGGAAGTCACCATCCAGGGGCACAACATCTACGGTCGCTACAACAACCTCAAGGAGTTTAGGACTTTTGCCCCTTCCTACCCGGATCTGATCAAGGCCCTGAAGGACAAGAACGTAAAGATCACGGCCAGGCCCGAGGATGACTCTCCCTGGTACATGACCATGCTGATCTCCTGGTTCCCCATGCTCCTCCTGATCGGCTTCTGGATCTTCTTCATGCGCCAGATGCAGGCCGGGGGGACCAAGGCCATGTCCTTCGGGAAGGCCAAGGTCAAACTGCTCTCCGACAAACAGACAGAAGGTGACCTTCCAGGACGTGGCCGGGATCGAAGAGTCCAAGGAAGAGCTGCAGGAGATCATCGAGTTCCTGCGGGATCCCAAGAAATTCACCCGCCTGGGAGGGCGGATCCCCAAAGGGGTTCTCCTGGTCGGCCCTCCGGGAACGGGCAAGACCCTTCTGGCCCGGGCCATCGCGGGGGAAGCCAATGTTCCCTTCTTTTCCATCAGCGGGTCGGATTTCGTGGAGATGTTCGTCGGAGTCGGCGCCTCCCGGGTGCGGGACCTCTTCATCCAGGGGAAGAAGCACGCCCCCTGCATTATCTTCATCGATGAAATCGACGCCGTCGGGCGCCACCGGGGAGCCGGCCTGGGCGGGGGACACGACGAGCGGGAGCAGACCCTGAACCAGCTCCTGGTGGAGATGGACGGGTTCGAGTCCAATGAAGGGGTCATCATCATCGCCGCCACCAACCGCCCGGACGTGCTCGACCCGGCCCTCCTGCGGCCGGGCCGTTTTGACCGGCAGGTGGTGGTCCCCCGGCCGGACGTGAAGGGCAGGGAAGCCATCCTGAAGGTTCATACCCGCAAGACCCCCCTGTCCGAGGATGTGAACCTCCCGATTCTCTCCCGGGGAACGCCGGGGTTCACCGGGGCGGACCTGGAGAACCTGGTCAACGAGGCCGCGCTCCTGGCCGCCCGCCGCAACAAGGCCAAGGTGGAGATGGCCGACTTCGAGGCTTCCAAGGACAAGGTCCTCATGGGAGTGGAACGGCGGACGATGATCATCAGCGAGGAGGAGAAGCGCCTCACCGCCTACCACGAGGCCGGCCACACGCTGGTGGCCAAGTTTCTCCCGCTCGCCGACCCCATCCACAAGGTCTCCATCATTCCCCGGGGACGGGCGCTGGGAATCACCCAGCAGCTGCCGGCGGAGGACAAGCATACCCTGTCCAAAGAATACATCCTGAACAAGATCGCCATTTTCCTGGGGGGCCGGGCGGCGGAAGAGCTGGTTCTGCATACCCAGACCACCGGGGCCGGAAACGACCTGGAGATGGCCACCGAGTGGGCGAGGAAGATGGTCTGCGACTTCGGCATGAGCGACAAGATGGGCCCCCTGACCTTCGGCAAGAAGGAGGAACACATCTTCCTCGGACGGGAGATCGCCCAGCCCAAAGAATACAGCGAAAAGACCGCGGTGGACATCGACAACGAGATCAAGCGGATCGTTCTGGAAAACTACGACCGGGCCAAGGAGATCATCACCCGGCAGATGGACCAGCTCCACAACCTGGCCACGGCTCTGCTGGAAAAAGAAGTGCTGGCCGGGGAAGAAATCGATCAGGTGCTGGGCCTGAAACCTCCCCTGCCGGAAAACCCGCCCCGGGATCTGGTTCCAGAAGCAAGAGCGTTATAGCGGAGGGTCAAAGGTCAGGATCAAGGGGAGGGATTTCTCCGGCCTTGGTTCGCGGCCCGCGACCCTTTATTTTATATGCGAATCCGGATTCTCCGCTTTCATCACCGGGAATATGACCTCTCCGAGCGCACCCTCATCATGGGCGTGCTGAATATCACCCCGGATTCCTTCTCCGACGGGGGAAGGTTCTTCGAATGGACCCGAGCCGTGGAACAGGGAAGGCGGCTGGCGGAGGAGGGGGCCGATATCCTGGATGTCGGGGGAGAATCCACCCGGCCCGGCTCCCGACCGGTGCCCGAGGAGGAAGAACTCCGGCGGGTGATTCCGGTCATCGAAGCGCTCCGCCCGAAAATCTCCATCCCCATTTCCATCGATACCCGGAAGGCGGCCGTCGCCGAAAGGGCCCTGGCAGTCGGGCGCCGAGATGGTGAACGACATCAGCGCCCTGCGGTTCGATGAAGGAATGGCCGAAGTGGTCTCGCGCCGGAAGGTCCCCGTGGTCCTCATGCACATGCGGGGCCGGCCGGAAACCATGCAGGCGGATACCCATTATGACGACCTGATCGGAGAGATCCGGGAATTTTTCCGGGAACGGATCGATTACGCCGTCTCCCGGGGAATCTCCCGGGACCGGATCATCCTGGACCCGGGAATCGGCTTCGGAAAATCCGTGGAGGAGAAGCACAACCTCATTCTGCTGAAAGAGTTGCGGAGCTTCCTGGCCTTGAACCAGCCCCTGATGATCGGGACCTCGCGCAAGGCGTTCCTCGGGCGAATCCTCAACCTTCCCCCGGAAGAACGGGAGGAAGGGACCCTGGCCACGATCGCCGTGGCGGTCCAGAACGGGGCCAACATCGTGCGCGTGCACGAGGTCCGGCGGGCGCGGCGGGCCGTGCAGGTGGCCGACGCCATCCTGCGGAGCACGGAGGAAAAAGAATCAGAATCCTGATGGAGCGCAAGGGATGAGAAAGCTTTTCGGAACGGACGGAATCCGAGCAGGATATAGAAGAAGCGATCCGAGCTATCAGCGGTCAGCAAAAGATAAATTATTTTGCTGAAAGCTGACCGCTGCTTGTAGGAGGTTCTTGTGCCCAAACTCTCAGTGAACGTGGATCATGTGGCCACGGTGCGGCAGGCGCGGGGGGGGAAGAACCCCGACCCGGTGACCGCCGCCCTCCTGGCCGAACTCGCCGGAGCCGACGGCATCATCGTCCACCTGCGGGAGGACCGGCGCCATATTCAGGACCGGGACGTGGAGATCCTGCGCCGGGTAGTCAAGACGAAGCTCAACCTGGAGATGGCCAATACCGAGGAGATCGTGCGGATTGCGCTGCGGGTCAAACCCGATATGGTGTGCATGGTTCCCGAGCGAAGGCAGGAATTGACCACCGAAGGGGGGCTGAATGTGACCGCCCAGCAGAAAACGCTGAAGCAGAATATCGCCCGGCTGAAAAAGGCGGGAATCCGGGTGAGTCTCTTTATCGATGCCGATCCGGCGCAGGTGAAGGCCAGCAGGGCGGTGGGCGCGGATTTCGTGGAGATTCACACGGGGAAATACAGCGACGCGCCCGATGAAGAATCGCAGAAAAAGGAATTTCAGCGCATAGCCCGGGCCATTGCCCAGGCCCATAAATTGGGACTCCGGGTGAACATCGGCCACGGCCTGGATTATCAGAACGTCGCTCCCTTCACCTCGGTCTCGGAGATCGAAGATTACAGCATCGGCCACAGCATCATCGCCCGGGCGGTTCTGGTCGGCCTGGACCGGGCAGTGCGGGAAATGAAGGAATTGATAAAAGGAAAGTAAAGCTCTCGGCGGTCAGCTTTCAGCGAAAAAATGTTTTGGCTGACCGCTGATCGCTGACCGGTGTTCTTATGATCTACGGCATCGGATTTGACCTGGTCCAAGTGAGTCGGATTGAAGACGCCCTGCGGCGCTGGGGAGAAAGGTTTCAAAATAAGGTCTTTACCCCGGGAGAAATTCGCTACTGTCTGGAAAAGAAAAACCCCGCGCCCCATTTCGCCGCCCGCTTCGCGGCCAAAGAAGCCTTTGTGAAGGCTCTGGGGATCGGGATCCGGAGGGGAGTGCACTGGAAGGATGTGGAGGTGCAGAGGGGGCCCCTGGGAAGACCGGTTCTGAAAATTCACGGCCGGGCGGTGGAGATTTGCCGGAACGAAGGACTGGAGAACTTTTTTTTGAGCCTCACCCATGACGGGGATTACAGCGGAGCGATGGTGGTGCTGGAAAAACAGGATCCAGGAGTCAGGATAAAATATGAGGACCCTGAATCCTGAAACCTGATTCCTCTTTCTTTTGAAAGGGTTTCCCCATGAAGGTTGCCACTGCGGAAGTCATGCGCCGGCTGGACCGGAAGGCCATCGAGGAATTCGGCATCCCGGGGCTGGTCCTGATGGAAAATGCCGCCCGGGGAACGGTGGGGGCCATGTTCCGTCATTTCCCCGACCTCCTGAAAAAGCGCGTGGGAATCCTGGCCGGTCGGGGCAACAACGGGGGAGATGCCTTTGCCGTGGCCCGTTACCTCCTGAACCGGGGGGTGGCCTGCCAGGTTTTTCTTCTGGCCGCCCGGGAGGAGGTCCGGGGAGACGCCGCGGCCAACCTGGAGATCCTGAGCCGGATGGGCGGCCCCCTGTTCGAAATTTTGAACCTGGAGGAGTGGGAGTCTCGCAAAGAGAAAGTTGCCGCCAATGATCTTCTGGTCGACGGCATCCTGGGAACCGGCCTCAAAGGGGGGGTGAAAGGGTTCTTCCGGGAGATCATTGAATTCGTGAATTCCCTGGGGAAGCCCGTGGTGGCCATTGATATTCCATCGGGGCTGGACTCTGACACCGGGCAGGTTCTGGGAACCTGTATTCAGGCGACTCTGACCGCCACCTTCGGCCTTTTGAAACGGGGGCTTCTGATTCTTCCCGGGACGCGATACACGCGGTAGGATCGTCCTGGTCGATATCTCCCTCCCGCAATCCGCGGTGGAATCCGAGGCCATCCGGGACCATCTCCTGGAAGGGGCGGATTTCCTGCCCTTCCTGCCACCCCGCAACCCTGAGGCCCACAAGGGGGATTTCGGCCATCTCTTCGTCCTTTCCGGGTCTCCGGGCAAGACCGGGGCCGCGGCCATGGTCTGTCAGGCGGCCCTGCGGGTGGGGACCGGTCTGGTCACCCTGGGGATTCCCGAAAGCCTCAACCCCATCCTGGAAGCAAAACTCACTGAACCCATGACCGAGCCTCTGCCGGAAACCAAAGACAAGACCCTGGCACTTACCGCCCAGGGGAGAATCATGGAACTCTGCGGCCGCAAGACCGCTCTGGCCATCGGTCCGGGCCTCTCCACGAACGGGGAGACGGTAAAATTGGTCCAGAAGCTGGTCCGTTCGATCAACCTTCCCGCGGTCATCGATGCCGATGGGCTGAGCGCGCTGGGAGGCAAGCTGGAATTGGTCCGCAAGGCGCAGAAGGAATTGATCCTCACGCCCCACCCGGGGGAAATGGCCCGCCTCACAGACACCTCAAGCCGGGAAATCCAGCAGAACCGGATCCAGGTGTCACGGGAGTTTGCCCAGAAATACGGCGTCATCCTGGTCCTCAAAGGAGCCCGCTCCCTGGTGGCCGGTCCCCAGGGAGAGGTCTTCATCAACCCCACCGGGAATCCCGGGATGGCCTCCGGAGGAACGGGCGACATCCTCACCGGAATGATCGGAGGATTCCTGGCCCAGGGGTTCCCCGCCCTGGAAGCGGCCAAGCTGGGGGTTTTCCTCCACGGGCTGGCCGGCGATTTTGTGGCCCATCAGAAAGGATCGCGCGGGATCGCCGCCATGGACCTGGCCGAAGAAGCTCCCCAGCTTCTCCGCACCCTGGCAGCGGGAGAAGGCCGGATTGGAGATTTTTCCTTTCCCTTCCGGACCGAAATCTGCTATTAAAAAAACTAAAAATTCCAAGATCCAAATCCCCAATAGATTCCCAAGACCGGATTTTGTTGATCTCGTATAAAGTCGAAATTCCATAGAATTCGTCATTCCGGCGAACCCCGGATCGGGTCCGGGGCAGGCGCTGGAATCCAGGTTCCCGGTGAAAACCGGGATCCAGTCTTTGAGATGGTTCCCGACTTTCGTCGGGACGACGTTTGGACCCCGGCTTTCGCGGGGGTGACGCTTCAAGAGACTTTTTACGAGACCATGAATTTTGAAAATTCCAAACCAAGGCCCAGTTTCGAGGTTTGGTGATTTGGGAATTGTTTGGAATTTGGTGCTTGGAAATTGGAATTTTAAAATCGCGATGGATGGAGAAAAGCGAGACAAGGGGACATTCGAGACCACGACCGAGAGTCCTGAAGAGACCCTACGTCTCGGCCGGGTTCTGGGTGAAATCCTTCCCCCGGGATCTTTCGTTGCCCTGGTGGGAAGCCTGGGGGCCGGGAAGACCCTCCTGGCCAAAGGGATCGCCGGCGGGCTGGGGGTGGAAGATGAAAGGGAGGTGACCAGCCCTTCCTTTGTGCTGGTCAACGAGTACCGGGGCCGGGTCCCCATTTTTCACCTGGACCTTTACCGCCTGGAGACCTTCGCCGCAGTGGAGGGAATCGGGTGGGACGAATTCGTCTGCGGACCCGGGGTCACCCTGGTGGAATGGGCCGACAAAGTGGAAGTAGACCTCCCCGAAGAGAGGATCGAAGTCCATCTGCAATGGGTGAGTGAGGAAAAGAGAAAATTGGTTTTTTGCGGGAAAGGGACCCCCGGGGAAAAAATCATTGCGAAGTTGGAACATAGATGGAAGAGGGAGGAATTGACGTGGCGCTGATTGTGCAGAAATACGGGGGAACCTCGGTGGGCGATATCGCCCGGATTCGGAATGTAGCCAGCCGGGTGGCAAAAACCCGGAAGGAGGGAAATGACGTGGTGGTTGTCGTCTCCGCCATGTCCGGGGAGACGGACCGGCTCATCCGGCTGGCCCAGCAGGCTTACGAGACCCCGGACCTGCGGGAATACGACAGCCTGATCTCCACGGGAGAGCAGGTGAGCGCGGCCCTGCTGGCGATTACCCTTCAGTCCATGGGAGTTCCGGCCAGATCTTTCCTGGGTTCACAGATCCGCATCGTTACCGATAGCGCCTTTTCCGTGGCCCGAATCGAGGACGTGGAAACCAAAAGTCTGCGCAAAGAACTCAAGGCAGGCATCGTTCCCGATCGTGACCGGCTTTCAGGGAGTGGATAAGGCGGGAAACATCACCACCCTGGGCCGGGGCGGTTCGGACACCACCGGAGTCGCCGTGGCCGCGGCCCTGAAAGCCGATGTGTGCGAGATCTACACCGATGTGGACGGGGTTTACACCACGGACCCGAACATCTGCCCCGATGCCCGCAAGCTTTCCCGCATCTCCTACGATGAGATGATGGAGATGGCTTCCCTGGGAGCCAAGGTCCTCCAGATCCGTTCGGTGGAGTTTGCCAAAAAATACAACGTTCCCATTCACGTTCGTTCGTCCTTTAACGACAGGAGCGGGACATGGGTCGTCAAGGAGGATGAGAAAATGGAAAAAGTACTGGTCTCCGGCGTCACCTTGAACAAGAACGAAGCCCGCGTAACCATCATCCGGGGTCCCCGACAGGCCGGGGATCGCCTCCAAAATCTTTACTCCCATCTCCGATGCCGACATCGTGGTGGACATGATCATCCAGAACTCCAGCGCCGACGGGCTCACCGATCTGACCTTTACCGTTCCCAAAGCGGACATCAAAAGGGCCCTGAAACTGGTGAAGAAGACCGCCGAGGAGATCCAGGCCCGGGAAGTCCTGGCGGAGGAGAATATCGCCAAAGTGTCCATCGTCGGGGCCGGCATGGTCAGCCATTCGGGCGTGGCTTCCAAGATGTTCACCGCCCTGGCCAGGGAGAATGTCAACATCCTGATGATCAGCACCTCGGAGATCAAGATTTCCTGCGTGGTGGAGGCCAAGTACGGCGAACTGGCGGCCCGGGTGCTTCATCAGGCTTTTGGCCTGGAAAAGGGGGGGCTGAAGAAAGAATCCTGAGGACCCCGAAGATCTCGGCGGAGCAAAGCAAGATCGAAAAAGTGATCCTGCCCGACAGACCTCCAGCCGAAGAAGGATCCCGCAAACGTTGGGAGAAGGAGAAAGGCGAGCCATGAGCCGGGAGCAACAGGGGGTGGTTCTTTTCCTCAGCCTGTCCCTTTGTCTCCTCTTTTTTCTCACCCATCCTTCTTCTTCCCTCAAGGAAGGGGGCCAGCCCCCGGTCAAGGGAGAACATCTCTCCTTACCATCGGGCGGTCAGGGAATTGCCCTGGAAATAGATGGGGAGGTCGGCCCCCGGGGAGTCCTTCAAGCCGAATCGGGGATGACCGTCCGGGAGGCGCTGGAAAAGGCCGGAGGGGTTCCCAAAAAGCTGTCTTTTCCGGAAGAAATCCTTTCCCGGAAGATCGAGAAGAGCAGTCGAATATCCATCGTGCCGGAGGGAGAGGGGAAGGGGAGGGTGGTTGTTGAACCCATGGTCCCCGCCAGGCTGAAGGTTCTCTCCGTTCCGATCCCGCTCAACACCGCCACCGCGGAAGAATTGGACGCTCTGCCGGGAATCGGCCCCAAAACGGCCCAGGCCATCGTGGAATTCCGGGAGCAGAACGGAAAATTTTCCACGCCGGATGACCTGCTCCAGGTTCCCGGGATCGGACCCCGGAAGCTGGCCGCCCTCCTTCCTCACCTAAAGATTCAATAACCGGCACGCAGGCGGCCTTCGACCGGGCATCAGACCCCGCGGAATGTAGATTGCGCAAAAATGGCGGCTTGAAAAAGAAAAATAAACCGAATGCGCAATTCGAATCCCAAATGAGTGGGCCGATGCTTTTTGCGCAGAAGGTCCTTGCCCCCGGGCCACAACCCAAGCATCCTGGAAAGGTCAAACGGTAGGAGTGCCCCGGCAGAGCCTGGGGTTTCCCTTAAACAAATTAAGAGAGATAAAGGAGGTACTTGCCCCGCATGATCTGCGTGACCCGCGTTGATCTGCGCCCGGAAAAAATACAGTTATTTTTCGTCGATCACCACATTGGTCAAGGTGCGCAAAACACCGGGGATGGCCTGGATTTTGGTGACGATGAAATCCCCCAGGACGGAAATGGAATCGGCCTCCACGTAGGTGACCACATCGTAAGGACCGGTGACCGAATGGGCGCTCTGGACCCCCGGGATCTGCAGGATCTCCCGGGTGATGCCGCGGGCCTTGCCCTGCGTGGTCTCGATGAAGATGTAAGCTGAAATAGCCATGTTCCCCCCTCCTTTCAAATGCGGAATCGGGCGGAATGCGGAATGAAAAAAAGCTGGGAATCCTAAGCTCGCAACCGGTGCTCTGGCAACAGACCTATTTTACCCCATTTAGAGAAAAAGCTGAAGCCCATCCTCTCCAACCTCTTGACTAATATCTCCCGCTCTGGTAGAATGGTGCGCAACTTTTTCATCTCTGGGCGACAGAACTTAGGACAACTCCGTTTTTATTCCGCATTCCGAATTCCACATTCCGCATTCGAGGGGGGGGCTTTGCAAGAAGACCTGATCCAAAAGACCGCCCAGGCCATCTCCCGGTCCAATAAGGTGGTGGCCTTTACCGGGGCCGGCATTTCCGTGGAGAGCGGGATCCCGGACTTCCGGAGCGCAGGGGGGCTCTGGGAAAGGTTCGATCCGGCGGAGTACGCCACCATCGAGGCCTTTCACGCCAACCCTAAAAAGGTTTGGACCATGCTCCTGGAGATGGGAAACCTGCTGGAGAGTTCGAAACCCAACCCGGCGCACACGGCCCTGGCGCAATTGGAGAAGATGGGGCACGTGCGGTCGGTCATCACCCAGAACATCGACCACCTGCACCAGGAAGCGGGAAACAGCCGGGTGATCGAATACCACGGCAGCCACAAGAGGCTGATCTGTCTGAGCTGCGGCAAACAGTACGAAAAAGGGGAGGTGAAGCTCGATACCCTGCCACCCCTTTGCCGCTGCACCGGCGTGCTGAAGCCCACCGTGGTCTTCTTCGGCGAGCCTATCCCCTGGGGAGCCCATCTCCAGGCCATGGAAGAGGCCCGAGATTGCGAGGTTATGCTGGTGGTCGGCACCTCCGCCGTCGTCTCTCCGGCTTGCGACATCCCGGTGATGGCCAAGAGAGCCGGGGCCGTTGTCGTGGAGGTGAACATGGAAGAGACCCAGCTCACCCGTTATGTCTCCGATTGGATCCTCCAGGGGTCCGCCGCCAGGACCCTGCAGGCCGTTCTGGACCGGGTGGCGGGTTTGCGGAAATCCTGAATTCAAAAGATGTATGGCTTTTTGTCCCCGCCGGTTTTATAATGGAGCATAAGGAAATGCGCGAGGGGGTAAGACCATGGTGGAGATGAAAGTTCACGGGTTGTTTTTCGACTCGGAGACCAATCAATCGGTCGTCGTCCTCAAAGAGGAGGCCACGGGGAGAACATTGCCCATCTGGGTGGGGCTCTTCGAGGCCAACGCCATAACCATGGGAATCGAACACACCTGGACCCCCCGCCCCATGACCCATGATCTCCTGAAAAATCTCATCGACGGGATGAATGCCACGGTTCGGGACATCACCGTGAACGACCTGAAATCCAACACCTTCTACGCGGTCATCAACCTGGAAATCGGGGGCCGGGCGGTCCAGATCGATTCCCGGCCGAGCGATGCCATTGCCCTGGCCCTGCGGACGAGTTCCCCCATCTTCGTGGAAGAGAAAGTCCTCGATTCAGCAGGGCACTTTGACGCCAAGGCGACGAAAAAAGACGGGTCCGACAAGTGGATCGACGATCTCTTCGACAAGCTCAAACCCGAGGACTTTAAGACCGAAATGTAAGGACGGATGTTCCGATCCGGCCGCTCAAAAGCCCGAGTGATTTCCTCCTGAGACGATATCTTCCGCGGAAAGACCCAAGTTTCCCTTGAACCCTTCACTCCCAGGACCCCGGCGTTTCAAACTGGCCCTCTTCGACTTAGACGGTACCCTGACCCGGGAGAGGAGCGCCTGGGAATACATCCATCGTCGCCTGGGGGTATGGGAGGGGAACGCGGAGAGATACCAGGAGGCCTTCCTGCGTGGGGAGATCGATTATTATCGGTTTTGCGAGCTGGACGCCGCGGTATGGAAAGGGATGGAGGTCCCTGCCGTTCAGCGGATTCTGCGGGAGATCCCCCTGTACGAGGGAATCGAGGGACTGGTGGGTTACCTCAAATCCCGGGGGGTCAAACTCGGGATCATCTCTTCCGGCCTGTCCCTTCTTTCCGATTGGATACGGGAGAAGTACGGTTTTGACTACGCCGTGGCCAATGAACTGGGGATGACGGACGGAGTCCTCGACGGAACGATCCGGATTCATGTCCACTATGACCAAAAGGCGAAATGGGTCCAGGAAGCGCGAAGACGCTTCAAAGCCAAAAAGGAAGAAATTCTGGCCGTCGGCGACAGTTCCGGGGACATCCCCTTGTTTCAGACGGCGGGTTTCTCCATTGCCTTCAACTCCCGCTCCCCCCGGCTGGATGAGATCGCCCATCTCTCCATCCGGAGCTCGGACCTGCGGGACCTCATTCCTTTGCTGGTTCCCCATCTGGGCCCTTTAAATGCGGAATTCGGAATGCGGAATGCGGATTGAAAATCTTTTTCTAAAAAGGATAAATGGAAGCTTTGGGTCGTGGCCCGGGGGCAAGGAGCTTCTGGGCAAAAAGCATCGGCCGGGTGAGCCCTATTCCCAGAGAGTCCGATTGACTTCCGCAGAAAGGGGCGGGCCATGGGCGACCCGCCGGGTCGCCCCTACGGGAGATCCATCCGAGCCGGTGGTTCTGGCGCTGTGCCCGCCCGTTCCATGAAATAGAGGGTGCCTCATGATTTTTGACCAGAAGGTCCTTGCCCCCGGGCCTGGCACCCGGGATAAGCGGCCTTCCTCCGGCTCTGCCGGAGGTCAAGATGCCGCGAATCCGGAGATGATGGGGAGATGACATCCCGCTCAAGTCCGGGAGTTCTTTTCCGATGAGAATGGGTATGAAGAAAAGCGGGCCATTCAACGCCGGGAAACGGTTTGGGGGGACGCGTTTGTTCGTCAAAGTGGGGATTGTGCTGGTCTGGGTGGTTATGATGGGCCTTCTCGCGGACCGGACTTTTCTCCAGCCGCAGGCCCTGAAGATAACCCCGGCCATTGCCCGGGAAGGGATGAAGCAGGGTGAGGACTGGTGGGGAGTTTACTGGAAGGGGGAAAAGATCGGGTTTGGGGTCACCGATCAGGAGGCTCAGGGCGACCGGATCACGGTCAAAGAGCAGCTCTGGTTGAAGCTCTCGGTTCTGGCGATTCCCCAGAATATCCAGCAGACTCTGGAATACACGATGACCGAAGCCCTCACCCTGGAATCCTTCCGCTTTTCCCTCCAGTCCGGACTCTTTCCCTTTCAGCTCACCGGCCGGCTCCAGAGCGACCCCGGGGGATCTTCCCGGAAAAGGATGATTTTGAAAATTCAATCGGGAGGGCGGGAACAGGAGCAGGAAATCTATCTTCCCGAGGCTCCCTTCATCCTGGGGCAGACCAAGCTCCATTTCGTCAGTCAGGGGCTGGAGAAGGGGAAAAAATACCGGGTCCCGGTCTTCGACCCCGCCTCGATGAGCTCGGCGGAGATGATCGCTGAGGTGGAAGGCCTGGACCGACTCAAAATCGGGGGAGAGGAGAGGGAACTCTACCGGGTGCGGCAGGAATTCAGGGGAATCGAGGTAAAATCCTGGATCGACCGGAACGGTCAGATCTGGAAGGAAGAAAGCCCCATGGGCTTCACCCTGACCCGGGAGAGCAAGCACGAGGCCCGGCATCAGAACTGGAGCCCCGGGAAGGTGGTTGACCTTATATCTCTAACCGCGATTCCGGCGGACCGGGAAATCCCCGATCCCCGGTCCACGCGGTTTTTGCGGGTCCGGCTCCGCTCCTCCAGCCTGCAGGGGTTGAGGATCGAGGGCGACCGCCAGTCCCTCTCGGGGAACGAGATCACGGTGAAACGTGAGGATCTTTCCCGCCGGGGTTCGATTTCGCCCGGGCTTACCGAAAAGGAAAGGGTGGAATATCTGCGGGCCACTCCCTTCATCCAGAGCGATGATCCCGCGATCCGGCGCCTGGCCGGGGAAATTATCGGGGATGCCCGGGACCCCCTGGAGCAGGCCGGAAGGATCAACGAATGGGTGTACCGGAATATTCGGAAGCAGCCGGTGGTGAGCATCCCCAGCGCCCTGGAGGTGCTTCGCCAGAAGGCGGGAGACTGCAACGAACACGCGACCCTTTTCACCGCTCTGGCCCGGGCGGCGGGGATCCCGGCGCGAATCCAGGCGGGGATCATCTACCAGGAGGGGAAATTCTTCTACCATGCCTGGAACCAGGCCTACCTGGGCTCCTGGATTTCCGTCGATTCGACTCTCAACCAGATTCCGGCCGATGCGACCCACATCCGCCTGGTGGAGGGGGACCTGGACCAGCAGCTGGACCTGGTCAGGGTCATCGGGCGATTGAAAGTGGAAGTGAGGGAGGTTCGTTGATCGAGCTGGATCATCTGACCAAAAAATTCGGGTCTTTCCACGCCGTCCGGGACCTTTCCCTCCGGGTTCCCCCGGGGGAGATTTTCGGGTTCCTGGGCCCGAACGGGGCGGGTAAGACCACGACCATCCGCATGATGGCCGGCCTGATGAAACCCACTTCCGGCCGGGTTCTCCTCGACGGGAAAGATGTATGCCGGGAGCCGGATAAGGCCAAGGCCATTCTGGGCTATATCCCCGACCGGCCGTACCTCTACGAAAAACTCACCGGTGGCGAATTCCTGGAATTCATCGCCGGCCTCCATCACCTCCAGATGGAGGATGGCTGGAAGAGACGGTCCGAGCGGCTCCTGGAGTTTTTCGACCTCCAGAACTGGCGGCAGGAACTCATCGAGAGTTACTCCCACGGAATGCGCCAGCGCCTGATCATCACCGCGGCCCTGCTGCACCGTCCGAAAGCGCTCGTCGTGGACGAACCCATGGTCGGGCTGGACCCGCGGGGGGTGCTCCTGGTCAAGGGCCTCTTCCGGGACCTCGTCCAAAGCGGGGTGACCGTCTTTTTCTCCACCCATACTCTGGCCATGGCCGAGGAATTGTGCCAGCGCATCGGGATCATCCATGAGGGCCAGTTGATCGCCCTGGGGTCCATGGCGGAGCTCCGGGAGCAGGCCCGGAGCCAGGACGAACGGCTGGAGCCTCTTTTCCTGAAATTAACCGAAGAGGAGCGGGCCCCCAGCCTTGCCAACCCTCTGGACGGTTGAGGAAAAGCGATGGGAAGCTGGACCACTCTTCTCTATCCGAAGACCCGGGCCCTGACCCACCGCTTCACCGAGCGCTCTCCCGGCTCCCGGCTGAAATGGGTCCTTCTGATTGCCCTGGCCCTGGGGTTCTGGGTCTTTACCTTTTTCATCTTTCAGAAGGTTCTGGTTTATTTCCGCTCCATCGAGCTCTTCGGGGATCTTCTCAACTCCCGGCTGCTCTCCATGATGCTGCTGACCTTTTTTTCCATTCTCCTCTTCAGCAACCTGATCTCGTCCCTGTCCACGTTTTTTCTCTCAGAGGATTTGAACCTCATTCTCTGCCGCCCGGTCTCGCAGGAACAGGTGTATTATGCCCGGCTGGCGGAAACCCTGGGGTACACCTCCTGGATGGTGCTTCTCTTTGCTTTTCCCGTCTTCCTTGCTTACGGATGGGTTTACGGGGCCTCCTGGAAGTTCTATGGCAATCTCCTCGCGGCCATAATCCCCTTTCTCTTCATCCCCGCGGCCCTGGGGAGCATGCTGGCCATGTTCCTGGTGAACGTTTTTCCGGCCCGCCGCACCAAGGATATCCTGCTTCTTTTGTCGATTCTCCTGGTGGTGGGCCTTTATTTCCTCCTTCGCTTCCTCCAGCCGGAAAAGCTGACCAACCCCGATTCCTTTGGCGGGCTGGTGGAATACATGACCGCCCTGGCCGCTCCCTCCTGGCCTTTTCTCCCCAGTTTCTGGTTTGCCGAGTCGGTGACCCCGTACCTGCAGGCGACGGCCTCCCACGCGGGCTTTTACCAGGCCTGCCTCTGGTCCACCGCGGGGGCCATGGGGGTCATTGGAAGCTGGGTGTCCCGGGCTCTCTTCTTTCCCGGGTGGAGCAAATCCCAGGAAGCGCGTAAGGCCTACCTGGCGAGAATCCCGATCTTCAATCAGCTCTTGCAGGCGGCCAGCCGCCCCCTGCGGCCGCAGGCCCGGTCCATGGTCATCAAGGACGGCAAAACTTTTTTCCGGGACACAACCCAGTGGTCGCAGCTCATCCTGCTCACGGCTCTGGTGGTGGTGTACCTTTACAATTTCAGCGTCCTCCCCCTGGATCAAACCCCCATGCCCAGTTTCTTCCTGCAGAATCTGTTCTCCTTTTTGAACCTGGGGCTGGCCGGATTTGTTCTTTCCGCGGTGGCCGGTCGGTTTGTGTTCCCGGCGGTAAGCCAGGAAGGGTTCTCCTTCTGGATCATTCGCTCCTCCCCCCTGTCTTTACGCACCTTCCTGTGGAGCAAATTCTGGACCGGTCTGGTTCCTCTCCTCCTTCTGGCCGAGGCCCTGATTTTTCTCTCCAACTGGCTGTTGAAAGTGACCCCTTTCATGATGGCCATCTCCTCCATCACGATCCTTTTCATCACCTGCGGCGTCGTGGGTTTGGCCGTGGGAGTGGGGGCCCTCTACCCCCAGTTCAAGCTGGAGAACACCGCGCGCATGGCCTGGGGAATGGGGGGCGCGATTTACATGATCATCAGCATGATCTTCATCGGAGTGGTGGTCCTTCTGGAGGCCTGGCCGGTGTACACCATCTTTATGGCCAAATTCCACCACCGGAGCGTTTCCGATCTTCAATGGGCCGGAATCCTGGCCTCCTTTGTCGGCGTGGTCCTCTTGATCGGGCTGGCCACATTCCTGCCGATGCGGCTCGGGCTGAAGAAGCTTCAAGAGATGGATTTCTAAATTCGTTGCTGGTTCCTAGTTTCTGGTTGCTGGTTAAAGAATGCATTTTTAAGACCGCAATTCGCAACCCGTAAAGACGACCGAGCAACCAATAACAAGCAACCAGCACCCAGTAACCAGTAACGAGCAACGAGTAACCAGCAACGAGCAACGAGTGATGTGCAAAGTCTTTCCCTGCCCCCACTGCTGCGCCCAGAACTTCGCCACCCAGGCCCGCTTGCGCCGCGCCAAAGCTGTTCCCCTCACCTGCTGGAAATGTGGAAAAGGCCTTAAAAAAGCTAAATTAATTTCTGATAAACATAAAGAAAAGGCCTTAAAATTTATGAAGAAATAAAGCAATTTTCCCTTGCGCTTTTCTAAACCTAAAAACATCAAGCTTTGGTTGAAGATTGAGGAGAAAGCTCTCCTCCATCAATTTCCTCCCCTTGATGGGGGAGGGTGGGGGTACTTTTTGGAAAAGCCTCTTCCGAACCGCTGACCTGATATCATCCGGCGAATTTTTTGTAGGGGCGGCCCCCAGTGGCCGCCCGCGGCCGCTGATCTTCGGAGTTGCCGAAAGGACGGAAGTCTGATATAAGCAATTTATGGAAGAGAGACGGTGTCTATATCTGAAAGTGGGAGACTGGGTCGTTCACCACAAGTACCCGGAGTGGGGTGCGGGGCGGGTGGTGGAAGAACAGAATTCCTCCGTGGTAGGGGGCCTCTCGCTCGTGAAAGTCGCGTTCTTCGACGGCCAGACCCGCGTCTTTGACAACAACTTCAAGAACGTCACCTGCTGCTACCACGCCGGCCTCCGGCGCCGGTAATCACTCCTCCCTCAGAAATTCCCAGAAGCAACCCATATCCCAAAAAGCTGATACATAGGTTCTTCTATTCGCCTATAACCCGGACAAAGAGGGCGGCGCGGGTATTTCCTCAGGAGTAGGCCTAAGAGTCTTCGCCTTGAGATTTATTCGGAGGTCAGGGGTTACGGGTAAAAATCAAGCATCCCATTGAATATATGAAAAGCATATCCACAACATGTTGGTTGGTCTAAAAACAGAGTAGACCTAAACGTTGCATAAAATTCGCATAGATCGGCGTCGTCATTCCCGCGAAAGCGGGAATCCAGAAAGAAAACCTGGATTCCGGGTCAAGCCCGGAATGACGGAAGCCAAAAGTCTCCGGAGGTGGTTTTTGGGGGCAGCCTGGCAATCATGGTGAAACCCAATCTGATGAATGGCTTCCATTATGAGCCAGCATGAATTTATGCACCTGATGGGTAGATATAGCAGAAATCGAAAGTTCTAACCCTCCGCATTAGCTGCCTTGCCTTGATCTGCCTTATCTATTCAATTCCTCTGGGGAGATAGGGGAATGGGAAGAAAGAGTAAGTTAGTCAACTGAGGATTGATCCAGCCCAGACTGAATGGCATCTCTTGCCTTGCTCATAAGCTCACCCACATTTTCAGCACGATAACCGGAGACATCTATTTTTTGATGTATGATCATCTTTACCCTTCCCGGAAGGAGATTTAAAGTGCCGGGAGGCAAAATCTTTTCGGTGTCTATAAGGGTGACCGGAAGAAGCGGCACCCCTATATCTATGGCGAAAATAAACGCTCCCTTCTTGAAATTCCCCATCTTTCCTGTCTTTGACCTAGTCCCCTCCGGGAAAAAAAGCACTGAAGTTCCATTAACGATCTTCTCCTTGGCCGAATTGATCGAGGCGATGGCTTTTTCAGGATTCGACCGGTCAATAAAAATGTGGCCCACCTTTTCACAGCCGATCCCCAGGCCCGGAATTTTTCTAAGCTCCTGCTTCAACACCCATTTGAAATCAATCCCGATCCATCCATATAAAACGAAAATATCAAAACTGCTCCGGTGATTGGATACAATAACATAGGACTGCTTCCGGTCGATATTTTCCCTTCCGATCACCTTGACAAATATGGGGGTCATATAACCGTTAAGCCTTGACCAGACGGCGCCGCCGATAAAGCTTCCAACTTTTTGATTTATCAAGGTGGAAAAAATCACAGCTAGTGCGCCGAAGATCAGAGTTGACCCAACTAAAAAAGGGAAGTAGACGAGCCATTTATACGGCTGATAGAGGATGAATAATATTTTTCGCTTGGTACCTTTCTCTGGGATGAAATAACTGAGCAGGGAGGGGTAAAACTTCATTCGGTCGAATCTCTCCTCATGAAGTTATTGGGCAGAGAGTCTTCCCGCAAAGAATAAAGGTTGGTTTGTGATTGGAGACGCGGGATTCCAATATCCGTCTGGATATGAATACCATAAAATCGCTTTTTGTCACCGAAGGATACAAAATTCCTAACACGTTTTTTGCCGGCCTGTCAAGGATATAGCAGAAGAAAATTAGCGGCAATAAGGGAAACCCCCGGGCTTTGCCTGAGGCTTATGACTTCTGGAAGGCGAGTGAGGGTTGGCAAAACTCAGCATCTGGATTGCGATTATGCCGGGCTCGATTATTCATGGTTTGATCAATAAATCACTTTCTTTGCTCTGCTTCTTGGCCTCCTCTTCCAGGAGAGCAGTCAGACTCCTTTTCACCAGTTCGAGAAGGAAGGGATGGATGGATAGAATTCCCCCTTCGGTTTCCATTCCCAATGCGGCGACGAAGCTCATCTGCGCCTCGTTTTCCTTTCCCGTCTTCCAGAAAATATAAGCCATCTCTTCCAGCCTCCGCCGGAAAAGAGCCCGGCGTTCCCTGGTGAAAAGCTCTTCCACGGCCTGCCGGTAGATCTCCATGACCCGGCCTTCTTTCTGGTAGGGAGTGAGGACCAAACGGCTTTCGGAGGCCTCTTTCAGGAGAGTCTGGTACTTCTTGGCCTCCTCTTCTTCCAGGTACCAGCTCTGGAAAGACGGGTTTTCGAAGAGAGAGCCGGTTCGGTCCAAAAGGTCCGACCGGTTTTTCCATTCCTCCTCTTTCAGGTACAGATGGATGAGCGGGTGGAGGGGCATGGCAGGGGGGGACCCCATGAGCGACTTCCACTTCAAGAAATCCCCCGGCGGAGTCTCTCCCTTCTTCGAATGGAGCTCTGAAGCCTCGATCATGAGGCCGAGGCAGTATTCCGGGTCGGCCTCCACGATTTCCCAGGGGGCCTGTTTGCGAAACTCCTCCACGTATTCGTGAAATTTCTTCCGGGAAGTCTCAAAGGCCTGAAAGTCCATGATCCCCTGGGAGTCGGCGATCAACGCATGAAAGGCTGCGACTCCCCGGGGGGGCTGGGGCCGGACCAACCAGACCATCCTTGTTCCCGCCCCGTCGAGAGCGCTCAAGAAACCTTCCGCGGGAATCGGCTCGGCTGGATGGAATACGGCGGGAGAAACATCTCTGATTTCATCGACCTCCAATCCCTGGCTTTTCAGGCGAAAAATAGATTTGCGGACGTTCTTGAGAACCGCCCGGGAAGAAGACTTTTCGGCCAAGCGTTGGAGGAGGATTCCGGCCTCGGGAGAATTCCAGCGTCCCAGGCTATCGGCCAGGGGGAGGTCGATTTTTTCCTCCCTTCCCAGGATCGACTGGAAGAAAGGGTAGATCTCTTCCGCTTTATTCTTCACCAGGGAGGAGAATACCCGATCCAGTTCTCCGGGGGAAAGGGATCCCATCCTGGCGAGTGCCGGCGTCGCATCCTCGGACCAGGCCTCGAAGTTGTCCTCAACCTCTTTTAGAAAAGCGTCCGCGTTAAGCGAAACGCCTGCTTCCTCTTTTTTAGAAAGCTTTTTCGGCTTATCCATCGCGACCTCGGATCAAATAAAAAAATGGAATATTGGAATAATGGAATGATGGAATGTTGGGTCTAATCATTTTAGTTTTTACCCATTATTCCAATATTCCATTATTCCATTATTCCAGATTAGTGTTTTGACACCGGGCTGCAGGTCGATGATCCGCAGCTGGAGGCTTCGGCTTCCCTGGTACAGGTTGACCTGGGGAGAAAAGGCCATCTTCAATCCCTCCCCGGACAGAGGGTGCCATGAGCCCATGCCGAACCCGATGGCCTCCCGGGTCCGCCGTCCTTCCTGGATGCGAATCCGCAGATGGCCCTTGCCCACCAGGCGGGAACCGACCACCTTCAGGTTTTCCATCCCCAGGACCGGCTCGGGATTTCCCATCCCAAAGGGGGCCAGCATTTCCAGCTCGGACAGAAAGGGCTCGTTGAGCTGCTCCAGGCTGGTCAGAGCGTCCAGGGTCAGGTGCGGAAGCGCATCTTCCTCGGTAAGCCTGGCCCCCACGACCTCTTCAAAAGCCCGGGCAAAATCGGGAATCCGGTCTGCCCGGATCACCAGCCCGGCGGCCTGGGCGTGCCCCCCGAAAGTTTCCATCCAGTCCTGGCAGGCCTTCAGCCCTTCAAAAAGGGGAAAGGCGTCGATGGAGCGGCCCGAGCCTTTTCCCAGATTCTCCTTGAGGGCAATCAGAATGGTAGGACAGTTGAATTCCTCCGTCAAGCGGGAAGCCACGATGCCGATGACCCCCGGATGCCAATCCTGGGAGGCCAGGACAATGGACTTTCTCCTCCCTTTGGGGCCCTGGGATTCGATCATCTCCCTGGCTTCGGAAAGGATCTTTTCTTCGATGCGCTGACGGAAGGAATTCAACTCGTTCAGACGGGCGGCGACGCTTCGGGACTGTTCCGGGTCATTCGAAGTCAGGAGATGAATGACGTCCCGGGCATCCTCCAGGCGGCCGGCGGCGTTGATCCTCGGGGCCAGTCGGAAATTGATCCCCGTGGTATCCACCGGCCCGGCCTCCAGGCCTGCGACCCCTTTCAGGGCGGCGATGCCGGGGCGGCTGGACTGGCTGAGCTCTCCCAGGCCGAATTTTACCAGAATGCGGTTTGCCCCGACGAGGGGAACCACGTCGCTCACCGTTCCCAGGGCCACCAGGTCCAGGTACTCTTTCAGATTCGGACCGTTTCCGTTCTGGAAGAAACCTTCCCGCCGCAGAGAGCTTCGCAGGCCGATGATCAGGTTGAAGGCCACTCCCACCCCGGCCAAACCTTTAAAAGGATACGGGCAGTCTTTCTGCTTGGGATTGAGAATGGCCAGGGCGGGGGGGAGTTTTTCGGGGACCTCATGATGGTCGGTCACCACCACCTCCAGGCCGTTCGCGCGGGCCCACTCGATCTCCTCGCGGTTACTGATCCCGCAATCGGCGGTTATGAGCAGCCGGGTTCCCGAGGCATGGATCCTTTTTATGGCCTCCAGGTTGAGTCCGTATCCCTCCTGGACCCGGTGGGGGAGGTGGAAATCAACCAGCCCTCCGGCTTTCTTCAGGAACAGGGAGAGAATGGCGGTGGCCGTGGTCCCGTCCACGTCATAATCCCCATAAATGGTGATCTTTTCCCCTTTCCGGAGAGCCTGGGTGATCCGGTGGACCGCCTTTTCCAGATCTTTCATGGTAAACGGGTCGGGAAGGTCCGACAGGGTGGGGTTTAGAAAGCGCCGGGCTTCGTCCGCCCCGGATATTCCGCGGTTCCGAAGGATTTGGCCGGTCAAAGGAGAGATCCCCAGTTCGCTCAGGGGGAGTTTGCCATCTCCCGCAGGGGGCGGATGAAACTGCCATTTCATCTTAAGGCAGGAGACATTCCCAGTATTCTTCCCGGATGAATTCTTCATTTCCATCAAATCCGATTCTTCAATCAAAATAGCGAAGGGGAATGATTCCTGTCAATCACATATTTGAACTTGCCCACCCCCCAGTTGAGTCGTTGGCGCTTTCCCCTCTCTCCCCCCGCAGCCTTTTCGACGAAGGGTTCCTTTCGATTTAGAGTTGTCATTTTCAGTTAAAAATGCTATCTAAAATAAATAATTAGAATAAGCCGGCAACCGGCACAGCTCATTCCGGGAGGCGTAAGATGAAGAGATTCCTGGCTCCGATGGTGATCCTTAGCTCCCTTCTCTTCCTCATGGGAATGGGAGAACTGGGCGGTTCCGCCCCGGCCAACAAAGTCCCGTCTCCGGAAAAGAATTTTTCCGTGAAGGTGACGGACCGGGAGGGAATCCAGACCTCCCTCTCCCAGTTCAGCCAGGAAGGAAAGATTTTTCTCACGGGGAAGCGGGGAAGCGCCACCGTCACCATCCCCTTTGAAAAGATATCTCAGATTCAGTTCCAGGTCGCCGAGGGGAATGAAATTCCGGCCAAGCTGACCCTGCGGACCCGGGAAGGCCTGGACTTGCAGGTGGATAAAAGGTCGAAGTTTTACGGGAAAGCGGATTTTGGAACCTTTCAAATCGACGCCAAAGACCTGAAGGCGGTCAACTTCCTCCCCTAGCCGCAGCCCGGCCAATCCTTTCCCTGAAAGGCCTTTTTGCAGAGAAGGCGAGCGGCGGATTTTTTTACCATTGGGGGGACATAAAGGAGAAGGAACGGATGCCCAGCAAGAAATTATCCAGGAAAAAATTGCTGAAAGAGCCGGATGAGTTTATCACCACCACCGGGCAAGTCATCCAGTTCTTGAGAACCCACCAGCGTCAGGTGACCCAGGCGGCGGTCATCGTTCTGATGGTTATCGCCGCCGGCGCGGGGACGTTTTACTACCTGCGGTCGCAGGAAGGAAAGGCGCTGGTCATCCAGCAGCAGGCTTTGCAGCTATACCAGGAGGCCTACCGGGCCTCCCAGGAGAATCCGGCGGCGGAGAAAAAGGACGATTACCAGAAGGCCCTGGAGAAGTTCAAAGAAGCGCTTTCCGCCTATTCCTGGGGAAGAACGGCTCAGATATCCCAGGTCTTCATCGGCCACTGTCATTACGCGCTGAAAGAGTACGACGCGGCCCAGGCGGCTTACTCCAAGAGCCTGGACGGGCCTTTCCGCCATCTGGCCTTGAACGGCCTGGCCTATATTTCGGAGGCCAAAGGAGATTCCCAGAAGGCCCTGGAATATTTCCAGAAGAATATGGAAGACCCCCACCAGCCCTACCATATCGAGTCCATGCTGGGTGCGGCCCGCTGCTATGAGGCGCTGAAACAAAAGCCCCAAGCCCTGGAGATCTACCAGAAAGCCCTGGCCCAGGCTCCCAAGTCCGCCATGGCCGACTTCATCCGGTGGAAGGTGAGCGAGCTCAAGGGGTGAGAGAATGAACGATCCAAGAACCGTCCTGTCGGGAAATGAAGCCATCGCCAGAGGGGCTTATGAAAGCGGGGTAAAGGTGGCGGCGGCCTACCCCGGGACACCCAGCACGGAGATCCTGGAGAGCCTGGGAGCCTACTCCGGTCCCCACGTGGAATGGTCCCCCAACGAGAAGGTGGCCCTGGAAACCGCCATGGGAGCTGCTTTTGGCGGGGCCCGCGCCCTGGCGGTGATGAAGCATGTGGGGGTAAACGTGGCCGCGGACCCTCTTTTCACACTCTCCTACACCGGTCTGCGGGGCGGGCTGGTCCTGGTGACGGCGGACGACCCGGAGATGCACAGCTCCCAGAACGAGCAGGACAACCGCCATTACGCCCGGTTTGCCAAGGTCCCCATGCTGGAACCCAGCGACAGCCAGGAAGCCAAGGAATTTACGAAGAATGGCCTTTGAGCTGAGCGAGAATTTCGACACCCCGGTCATGCTCCGGACCACGACCCGGGTCTCTCACTCCAAGTCGATCGTGCGCGAGGCGGAGCCGATTGTTCCCCCGGTGAAGCCCGGGCTGGTCAAGGACCCGGTCAAACTGGTCATGCTCCCGGCCAATGCCCGCAAGCGCCATCCGGTGGTGGAGAAACGGATGGAAGATCTGGCCCGTTTCGCGGAAACTTTTCCCGAAAACCGGATCGAGTGGGGAGACAAAAAGGTGGGAATCATCACCAGCGGCATCTCCTACGAGTACGCCAAAGAGGTGATGCCCGAAGCCTCTTTCCTGAAGCTGGGAATGGTTTATCCCCTGCCCAAGGAGATGATCAAATCCTTTGCTTCCCGGGTGGAGAAGCTCTACGTGGTGGAAGAGCTGGATCCCTTCATCGAGGAGCAGGTCCGGGCCCTGGGATTGGCGGTGGAAGGGAAATCGGCTTTCCCGCTTCTGCGGGGAACTGAACCCCCTGCTGGTGGAGCAGGGTTTGAAGAATCTGCCTCCCGAGGCGGCAAGAAGAACCGCCCCGGAAACTGCCGGCCCGGCCCCCCATCATGTGCCCGGGATGTCCCCATCGGGGCATTTTTTCGGTCCTGAACAAACTGAAGCTTTTCGTGACCGGGGATATCGGCTGCTATACCCTCGGTTTTCTGCCCGCCCCTCAGCGCCATCGACACCTGCGTCTGCATGGGGGCTTCCATCGGCCATGCCATGGGCCTGGACAAAGCCCTGGGAGAAGAAGCCCTGGGGAAAGTGGTGGCGGTCATCGGAGACTCCACCTTTCTCCATTCCGGGATCACCGGCCTGCTCAACGTGGTTTACAACCGAGGGGCGGTGACGGTGATCATCCTGGACAACCACACCACCGCCATGACCGGCCGGCAGGACCATCCGGGAACCGGCTGCACCCTGCGGGGGGAGGAGACCTTTGAGGTGGACCTGGTCAAACTGGCCAAGGCCCTGGGGGTGAAACATGTCAAAGCGGTAAACCCCTATGACCTGGCCGCCACGGAGCGGGTGATCAAGAAAGAAGTGAAGCGCCCGGAACCCTCGGTCATCATCTCCCGGGCCCCCTGCGTCCTGTCCCGCCGGGAAAGGACGGTCAGCGGAAAGCCCCTGGCCGTCGATTCCGACCTCTGCGCGGGCTGCCGCTCCTGTCTCCGTCTGGGCTGTCCGGCCGTGGCCTGGGTCAAGGAAGAGGGGATCGAACGCCCGGGGGAAGAAGAGAAAGGGAAGGGCGGCAATCGACGAGTTCCTCTGCAACGGATGCACCCTGTGCGCTCAGGTGTGCAAATTCGGGGCGATAAAGGGAAACAATGGAAAATAGAAGTCACCAATATTCTGCTGGTGGGAGTCGGCGGCCAGGGGATCATCCTGGCTTCCGAGATCATGGCCGACGTTTTCATGGAAGCCGGGTATGACGTGAAGAAGAGTGAAGTCCACGGAATGGCCCAGAGGGGGGGAAGCGTTTCCACCCACGTCCGGTTCGGACCGAAGGTATATTCTCCCCTGATCAAAGAAGGGGAGGCGGACATTTTTATGGCCTTCGAGGAACTGGAGGCTCTCCGCTATCTCTCCTATCTGAGCCCCCACCCGACCATCCTGCTCAATGAACAGCGGCTGAACCCGCCCGGTGTCTCCCTGGGGAACGAAGACTACCCGGCCGATGTAAAGGAAGTCCTCTCCCGGCGGGCGAAGACTTTCAGGAGCATACCGGCCCGGGACCTGGCCGTCCGGGCCGGGGATGTGCGGGCCGCCAACGTGGTCCTTCTGGGGGCGCTCCACTCGATCCTGTCCATCCCGGAAAAGATCTGGACCGACCACATCCTGAAGCAGATTTCCTCCCAAAGCAGGACCGGTAAACCTGGAAGCGTTCCGCTTGGGCAAAGCGTCCTGAAGATCGCCCCGATAGGAGACCCGTCCATGGCCCGAACGATCCTCCTGGCTCTCTTTTTTCCTGCTTCTCGCGGGCGGGGCGTGGGCGCAGGAAGAGGGGAAAAGGATCATCGACGAAAAGGCCCAGATGGGCCTGGGGGATTATTTTTTCGAGGACGGGGACTACTACCGGGCCATTACCGAGTACAAACGCTTCCTCTTTTTCTTTCCCGCCAGCCTGAGGGCGGAAGAAGCCCGGTGGAAAATCGCCAGCTCTTATTTTCAGGGGAAGAAATGGGACGAGGCCCTGTCGGCCGCCGATGAGCTGCTGAAAAGGCATCCTTCTTCCCCCTGGGCCGCGGAAGCCGTACTGCTCAAGGGCCGCTGCTGGATGGAGAAGAAGGAATTCTCCCAGGCCCGGCACCATTTTACCCGGGTCGAAGGAGATTTCTCCCGGCTCTCCGGCCGCCCAGGAGGCCCAGTGGCAATCAGCGGTCAGCTACCTGCAGGAGGAGCGATGGAAAGAATCCGCGGCGGAATTCCGGAAAGTGGACCGGGAGAGCAAGCTTTACCCCCGCGCGGAACGCTGGGCTCAGGGACTGGACCGGATCGAAGAAATTCCCCAAAAATCCCCGCGACTGCCGGTATCCTGGCGGCGGTCCTCCCCGGAGCCGGACACCTCTACAGCGAAAGGTACCGGGATGCGGCGATCGCCTTCGTCCTGAACGCGGCCTTTATCTGGGGCATGGTGGAAGCTTTTGAGCATGAAAACTACGTGGTGGGCGGAATCTTGACCTTTTTTGAATTGGGGTGGTATAGTGGCAACATTTACAGCGCCGTATCCGGCGCCCACAAATACAACCGGAATAAAAAGAAGGAATATCTTGACCTCCTGGAAAAGGAAGACCGTTTTGCGGTGGGAATCATCTTCCAGGACAAGCAACCCTTCCTTTCTTTCCGCTATGTCTTTTAAGAAAGGGATGGTTCTTTTTCTTATTTGGGGTTTCCTGACCCCCTTGGGGGTACAAGCGGGTGAGGGCCGCTGGGAGGAACCCTGGCCGAAGCAGGACACGGTCCCTTCGGCTCTGAGAGAAAACCCGGCTTCCCCCCTTTCCCCGGGGCAGAGGGCGGCCCAGGGAGTCATCCGGTTCTTCCAGAACTACATCAGCCCCGTGGACGGGGACCGGTGCCCCTGCTATCCGACCTGCTCTCAGTACGGCGCGGAAGCCATCCGCAAGCATGGCCTATGGATCGGCCTGGTTATGACCTTCGACCGGCTGATTCACGAGTCCGACGAGATCCGGCAGGCCCCCCTGGTCAAGATTTACGGGTCTTACCGGTACTATGATCCGGTTGAAAACAACGATTTTTGGTGGAAGAAAAGAAGGGAACAGATAAACACAGATGAACGCAGATAGCGCGCAAAGACTATAAAAATCAGCGATTCAATGATTTTCATGCTCTTCAGCAATAAAAAAGTAGGGGCGGTTCGAGAACCGCCCCTGACGGGTAGATTTTCGGAGGATCTCTTATGATCTTTGACGAAGAATTTGAAACCCTGCCCCGGGAGGCCCTGGAAGCCCTGCAGCTCAAACGCCTGGTCGCCACGGCGGAGAGGGTGTATGCCACGGTTCCCTTCTACAAGAAGACCTTCGACGAAGCCGGCATCAAACCTTCGGACATCAAATCCCTGAAGGACCTGCGGCGCCTTCCTTTCACCAACAAGATCGACCTGCGGGACAACTATCCCTTCGGCCTTTTCGCCGTCCCCATGGAACAGGTGGTGCGGATCCACGCCTCTTCCGGGACCACCGGAAAATCCACGGTGGTAGGGTATACCCGGCGGGACATCAATACCTGGGCTGAGCTGATGGCCCGCTCCCTGGCCGCGGCCGGCGCCCACAAGAACGACATCATCCACAACGCCTACGGGTACGGGCTCTTCACCGGGGGCCTGGGGGTCCACTACGGGGCCGAGAAACTGGGAGCCTCGGTCATCCCCATCTCCGGCGGAAACAGCAAGCGCCAGATCGTCATCATGCAGGATTTCGGGTCCACGGTTTTGACCTGCACCCCCTCCTACGCCCTTTTCCTGGCGGAAACGGCGGAGGAGATGGGGGTGGATTTCAAAAACCTGAAGCTGAAAGTGGGTATCTTCGGGGCCGAGCCCTGGTCGGAGAAGATGCGGGACGAGATCGAGCGCAAGCTCAACATCCAGGCCATCGACATCTACGGGTTGAGCGAGGTCATCGGCCCGGGAGTGAGCATCGAGTGCATCGAGGCCAAGCGGGGCCTCCACATCTTCGAAGACCATTTCATCCCCGAGATCATCGACCCGAAGACCGGCGAAGTTCTTCCTTACGGGCAGAAGGGGGAGCTGGTCTTCACCACCGTCACCAAGGAAGCCTTCCCCCTCATCCGCTACCGGACCCGGGACATCTCGGTTCTCTATCCTGAGCCCTGCAAGTGCGGACGAACCCACATGCGCATGGAGCGGGTGAGCGGTCGCAGCGACGACATGCTCATCATCCGGGGGGTCAACGTTTTCCCCTCCCAGATCGAGAGCGTCCTGATGAACATCGAGGGGGTGGAGCCGCATTACCTCCTGATCGTGGACCGGCAAGGAACCCTGGACACCCTGGAGGTTCATGTGGAAGTGAACGAAAAGGTATTCTCCGATGAGGTCAAAAACCTCCAGAGCCTGGGCCGGAGGATCGAGAAGGAGATCAAGGACCTCCTGGGAGTAAACGCGGGAGTGAAACTGGTGGAACCCAAGACGATCCAGCGGAGCGAAGGGAAGGCACAGAGGGTGATCGATAAAAGAAAAATCTAGATGGAAGGAGAACCAGATTTCAAGATTCGCATTTTGGTTATCTAGCATCCAGTATCTTGAATCTGGTTCGAATCCAATCTGCGTTGAGGAGGTCCTCATGAAAGTAGAGCAAATCTCGGTTTTTCTGGAAAACAAGCCTGGCGCTCTGACTGAGGTGACCCGAATTCTGGGGGAGGGGGGTATCAATATCCGCGCCCTGTCCCTGGCGGACACGAAGGATTTCGGCATCCTGCGCCTGATCGTAAACGACAACGAGAAGGCCAAGTCGATTCTGGTCGCGCAGGGATTCACCGTCCGAAAGACGGAGGTGGTGGCGGTCGAAGTCCCCGACCGCCCGGGCGGGCTGGCGGATATCCTGAAATGTCTGTCCGAATCAAAAATCAACGTGGAGTACCTGTACGCCTTTGTCCAGCAGAGCGGGGACAACGCCATCATCATCTTCCGTTTCGACGAAACGGACCGGGCCATTGAAGTCCTTTCCAAGAATGGAGTAAAGATTCTGGAAGGGAAGAAAGTCTATGCGCTGTAAGAATTTCCATGCAAGGGGAGGCATGGGGATTCCAGAGAGGAGGGAAAGGATGAAAAAAGGGATTTTCTTCGGATTGGGGTTGATCGCCTGCCTGCTGGGGGGATCTCGCTCAAGCGTGGCGGAGGCGGAAAAGACACCCTTACGCGTCGGGGCTGTCTTCAGCGTGACCGGAGGGCTTCTCGTTCCTGGGTGAGCCGGAGCGCAACACGGCCAAGATGGTGGAGGAATGGGTCAACGCTGCCGGCGGAATCCAGGGTCATCCTCTGAAGGTCATCGTCGAAGACACCAAAAGCGATGAAGGCTCAGGCGGTTCTGGCCGTGCGGAAGCTTCTGGAAAAAGATAAAGTTCTGGCCATTGTCGGCCCCTCCACCACGGGAGAAAGCATGGCCGTTGTGCCCATCATGGAGAAGGCCAAAACCCCCCTGATCTCCTGCGCCGCCGCCCTCTCCATCGTCACCCCCAAGGAGGAGCTGGACCGGATTCTGGCGGCCAAGACCTTTGAAATGCCCAAGAAACAGAACCGCTGGATCTTCAAAACGGCCCAGACCGACACCTCCGCCGTGGAAGCGATTTACGAACATATGAAGAAAAAGAAGATCACCAAAGTGGCCATCATCACCGTGACCGCCGGGTTCGGGGACTTCGGGCGCCAGGAACTCAAACGGGCGGCTCCGGTTTACGGGATTTCCATCGTAGCCGATGAACGATACGGCCCGAAAGATTCGGACATGACCGCCCAGCTGACCAAGATCAAAGGAACGGATGCCCAGGCGGTGATCAACTGGTCGGTAGGTCCCCCTCAGGTCATCGTGACCAAGAACTGGAAACAGCTCGGTATGAAGATTCCTCTTTACCAGAGCCACGGGTTCGGGTCCAAGAGAAACATCGAACTGGCCGGAGGGGCGGCGGAGGGGGTTCTCTGCCCCCTGGGTCATCTGGTCGGTGGCGGAAAAGCTCAAAGCCGATCATCCGCAAAAAGCAATCCTCATGAAATACAAAACCGAGTATGAGAAGCGATTTAAGACCGATGTCAGCGAGTTTCGGGGGGTATGCCCACGACGCCCTTTACCTGCTCGTGGATGCCCTGAAGGCCGTGGGACCGGATAAGGGGAAGATCCGCGATTACCTGGAGACCAAAGTGAAAAACTGGCCCGGGGTCAGCGGGGTCTTCAACCTGTCCCCCCAGGACCACACCGGCCTGAACAAGGAGGCTTTCGTGATGATCACGGTAAAAAATAATGACTGGACATTTGCCGATTGATGTATATAATAGGGGAAAATCCTGGAACGCAGATTGGGAAGAGATGGCCAACCTTGACTCCCATATCATTCTGACTTTGAATTCCCGCGGCGGCTTCGGACCTGCGGAGAACGGCGGAGATCTGCGTCTTTCTTTTTTCGGCTACTATTACTTCTAAAGAGCGCTGCGGGCCTTCGATTTTTATCCCTTATTGAAGGCCCCAGCGCTCTTTGTCTATCCGGGGCTCGAATGCGGAATTCGGAATGTGGAATGCGGAATATGAATCAGGAAGCCCCTTCTGAGGTCAGCGATTCCGATGCCGGAAATCCTCATCCGTTGACCCGATGAGCTGCAAATGACCTTGGCCAGCCAGATGATTCAATACCTCTTCACCGGGCTGACCCTGGGCAGCATCTATGCCCTGGTGGCGCTGGGGTTTACCATGATCTACAACGCCACGGGGATCATCAACCTGGCCCAGGGGGAGTTTGTCATGCTCGGCGGGCTGGTCATGGTCTTCTTCACCGCGGTCCTGAAGATGCCCCTGTACCTGGGGTTCCTCCTGACCATCCTCGTCGTAACCCTGGTGGGAGTGATCTTCGAACGCCTGGCCATCCATCCCCTGAAGGAGGCCTCGCTCATCACCCTGATCATGATCACCCTGGCCGGATCGATCCTTTTCCGGGGAGGGGCCATGTTTCTGTGGGGTAAAGACCCCTACGCGCTCCCTCCTTTCACCCAGAGCCAGCCCATTCAGTTCCTGGGGGCCACCCTGCAGGCCCAGATTTTCTGGATCCTGGGCATCACCGTTTTGGCCGTCGCCGGGATCCACTTCTTCTTCAACCGGACCCTGATCGGAAAAGCCATCACCGCCTGCGCCTTCAACCCCCTGGCGGCCCGCCTCATGGGGATCAATGTCCGGAAGATGGTTCTCCTCTCCTTTGCCCTGAGCGCCGCCGTGGGAGCCGTTGCCGGCACGATCATCACTCCCATCACCCTCATGGAGTACGACCGGGGGCCGCTTCTGGCACTGAAAGGATTTGCCGCCGCGGTGCTCGGCGGGCTCGGCAGCGGGATTGGTTCCGTCCTGGCCGGTTTCATCATCGGCATCCTGGAGTCCTTCGGGGCCGGCCTCATTTCCTCGGGCTACAAGGACGCCATCGCCCTGCTGGTTCTGTTGGTCATCCTCTGGGTGAAAGCCGAGCGGGCTCCTGGGGAGCGAAGAGGAGAGCGGATTGAAGAAATTCTAGTTATTCGTTTCTGGTTGATACGTTACACGTTACTGGATGCCCATTGCTGGTCAACGATTAAAGACGCATTGCGAGTCGTTCACGAATAACGAGCAACGAATAACGATTTTCAACCTATGAAGCGTAAAGACCTCTCCATCATTTTCATCATCGCCCTCGTCATCGGCGTCTTCCCCTGGCTCACCGGGAGGAACGAGTATTTCATCAGCCTCCTGGTGTTCATGGGAATCAACGGGATGATCACCCTGGGGCTCAGCCTCCTCATGGGGTATGCCGGCCAGATTTCCCTGGGCCATGCGGCTTTCTTCGGGCTGGGGGCCTATTCTTCCGGGGTCCTGACCGTCCAGTACGCCCTTCCTCCCATCGCCGGGTTTTTCTTCGGAATCCTTCTTTCGGCGGCCGTGGCCTATCTCGTGGGAAAGCCCACCCTGCGGCTGAAAGGCCACTACATGGCGGTGGCCACTCTGGGATTCGGGGAGATCCTGTTCATCATCTTCAACGAACTGTCCTTCCTCACCGGCGGGCCCTCGGGCCTCTCCGGGATCCCTGCTCTGGCGGTCGGGGGCCTGCCCCTGGAAGCGACGGCGTATCTCTACCTGGTCTGGGGAATGGTCCTCCTCCTTCTTCTCTTCTCCCTGAACGTGATCAACTCCCGCGTGGGAAGAGCCTTGCGGGCCGTCCACGGAAGCGAACTGGCGGCCGGCGCCATGGGGGTGGATGCTTCCCGCTACAAGGTGCAGGTTTTCGTGCTGAGCGCCGTCTACGCTTCCATGGGGGGCAGCCTGTACGCCCATTTCATCAACTTCATCAGCCCCAGTTCCTTCAGCCTCATGTTCTCCATTCTTCTCCTGATGATGGTGGTGGTGGGGGGCACGGAGACCATCTGGGGGGCTCTCCTGGGGGCGGCCGTTCTTACCCTCCTGCCCGAGTACCTGCGGGGGCTGGAGGATTTCGAGGTCCTGGCCTACGGCGCCATTCTCATGGGGGTGCTTCTCTTCATGCCCAAGGGGATTCTGGAAGGGATTCAACGTCTTTGGGCAAGGACGCAAAGGGGATCTTAGGAAACGATGCCGAACGGAGTCCTCAAAATTCAGGATCTACAGAAATATTTCGGGGGTCTGCGGGCCATCGACGGGCTCGAGTTTTGCCGTCCCCGAGGGGCAGATCAAATCGGTCATCGGGCCCAACGGGGCGGGAAAGACAACTCTCTTCAACCTCATCACCGGCGTCTTTCCGCCGACCCGGGGGAGGTTTGAATTCGCCGGGCAAATCCTGAACGGGTTGAAACCCCACGAAATCGCCCGGCTGGGGATTTCCCGGACCTTTCAGAACCTGGAGCTCTTTCCCAACATGAACGTCCCTGGAGAACGTCATGCTGGGGTGCCACACCCACACGGCGGCGGGCATATTCCGCGCCGGTCTTCGCCTTCCCGGCATGCGGCGAGGAAGAAAAAAGGATTCGGGAGAAGGCTCTGGAAGAGCTCCGCTTCATGGGGCTCGAGGGGAAAGCCCTTCTCGGGGCGACATCGCTTCCCCTGGGAGAGCAGAAACTGCTGGAGATCGCCCGGGCTCTGGCCACTCAACCCCGGCTTCTTCTGCTGGATGAGCCGGCGGCGGGTTTGAACATCCGGGAGACGGAGACCCTTTCGGAGACCATCCTGCGCATCCGGGACCGGGGGATCACGGTCATGCTGGTGGAGCATGACATGAGCCTGGTCATGGGAATCTCCGATGAAGTCCTGGTCCTCAATTACGGAAGAATGATTGCCGAGGGAAAACCCCGGGAGATCCAGCGGAACCCCGAGGTGATCGCCGCCTACCTGGGCGAGGAGGCGGGGAATGCTTAGGGTGGAGAGCGTCAGCGCCTTCTACGGTGCCATTCAGGCCCTGCGCAATCGTTTCTCTTCACGTGAACCCGGGAGAGATGGTCGCCCTTCTGGGGGCCAACGGGGCGGGGAAGACCACGCTGATGAAAGTCATTTCCGGGCTTCATTCCCCGGCCAAAGGGAAGCTCTTCTTCAACGGTCAGAATATCGCCGGGCTTCCGGCGGAACGGGTCCTGCGCCTGGGGGTCGGGCAGGTTCCCGAGGGAAGGCAGATCTTCGCCCCTCTTTCCGTTCTCGACAACCTGATCCTGGGGGCTTACGTCCGCTTCAAAGGGGAGGGCAAGAAGGAGGTATATAAAGACCTGGATTCCATCTTTGAAATGTTTCCGGTCTTGCAGGAGCGGCAGAAGCAGAGGGCGGGAACCCTCTCCGGGGGAGAGCAGCAGATGGTGGCCATCGGGCGGACCATGATGTCCCGGCCCAAGCTTCTTCTCCTGGATGAACCCTCCCTGGGGCTTGCCCCTCTGGTGGTGAGCGGGATCTTTCAGACCATCCGCCTGCTGCGCGACCGGGGAACCACCATCCTGCTGGTGGAGCAGAACGCCAAAGCCGCCCTCAAGGTGGCGGACCGGGGATATGTTCTGGAGACGGGGCGGATCATCCTGGAAGGAGAGACGGAGGACCTGCTGAACAACAAGGAAGTCCAGCGAGCCTACCTGGGCAAGGAATACCGGGAGGTATGGGAGTGAAAGGGGAGGGAAAATGATCTGGGACCGCAGGAACGAATGCATGCCCCGCGAGGAGATCGGGCAGCTCCAGCTGGAGAGGCTGCAATCCACCCTGAACCGGGTGCACCGGAACGTGGCCTTTTACAAGAAGCGGTTTGATCGGTTAAAGATCACCCCCGATGAGATTCAAACCATTCAGGACCTGGGCCAGTTTCCCCTCACGGCCAAAGAGGACCTGCGGGAAAGCTATCCTTACGGGATGTTCGCCCTCCCCCTGCGGGAGGTGGTCCGCATTCATTCCTCTTCCGGGGTCACGGGCAAGCCCACGGTCACCGGGTACACCAAGAATGACCTTCACCACTGGAGCCAGCTCACCGCGCGGGTCCTGACCGCGGGAGGGGTTACCAAGGACGACGTGGTCCAGATCACCTTCAAATACGGTCTTTTTACCGGAGCTTTCGGCCTGCACTACGGAGCCGAGCTCATCGGAGCCTCGGTCATTCCCATGTCCACCGGGAATACGCGGAAGCAGGCTCTGATCATGCAGGACTACAAGACCACCGCCCTGGTCAGCACACCTTCCTATGCCTTGCTCTTAGCCCGGTACATGGAGAAAGAGGGGATCAATCCCCAGTCCCTCTCCCTGAAGAGAGGCCTTTTCGGCGGAGAGCCTTGTCCGGAATCCATGCGCAGAGAGATCGAAGAACGCCTCTTTATCAATGCCACGGATAATTACGGGGTTAGTGAGGTGATGGGCCCCGGAGTTTCGGCTGAATGTGAACACAAGAACGGCCTGCATCTCTACGAAGATCATTTTATCCCCGAGATCATCGACCCGCAGACGCTGAAGGTCCTTCCCCCGGGAGCGGAAGGGGAGTTGGTCCTGACCACCCTGACCAAAGAGGCCTTTCCCCTGGTTCGCTATCGCACCCGGGATATGACCTCTTTGGATTATTCCCCTTGCCCCTGCGGCCGGACTCTGGTGCGCATGAAAAAGGTTTTGGGGCGGAGTGATGATATCATCGTGATCAAGGGCCTTAAAGTTTTCCCTTCCCAGGTGGAATCCATCCTCCTGGAAGTGGAAGGGGTGGAACCGCGGTACCAGATCCTGGTGGAACAGGTTGAAGGAGCGGATTCAATGGAATTGAAAGTGGAAGTCAATGAAAGAGTCTTTTCCGACGAGATCAAAAACCTGCAGAACATCTCCGCCCAGATCGAGCGGAAACTGCGGGAGATCGTGGGGCTGAGCGCCAAGGTTAAACTGGTGGCGCCCGAAAGCCTGCAGCCCGTGGACGGAAAGCCCGTGAAGGTCATCGACCGGAGAAAAAAATAAAACCGCAAAGGGCATAGAGCAGAGAGTAAAACGCAAATAAAAAGGCATCCCATTTTATGTTTCGGCCCCGTTCAAGGAGTGTGGGCAAGGATTTGGGGGAATCAGAGACGCACCGGGTCAGAAAAAGGGAATCGGAAAAGTCAAGCCTAGGAAGATTTCTTGCCAGGGAGAATTGAAGATCGGGGTTTCCTGCTGGGGTAGATTGGAAACATTCAACCTTGGAAAGGAGAGGCGATGGCAATTTTGAGGGGACTTTTTTTGGTTTTGCTGCTCGGGTTCTGCATCGTTCCTTCGGCCTGGTCCAGCTCATCGGTCAACGTGCCCTTGGACAGCCGGGTTTACGCCGCGCTGGAGAAACTGGAGTCCTACGGATTGATCGACAGCGCCCTGGCGGGGACCAAACCCTACTCGCGGTTGGAGGCTGCCCGCCTGGTGGGGGAAGCGATGAATCGATGGAGGCAGACGGCCGACCAGGGGAAATTCCCCCGTTTTGCCCGGTATGAGATGATTCCTTTCCTGCTTCAGGAACTGGAGAGGGAATTCAAAGGAGAACTCATCGAGCGGGGGGACCTGATCGGCACCCAGCCCGGCACCTACTGGAAATTTGTGGATGAAATCAACCTCCGTTACCAGTACCAGAGCGACGATCCCGTGGCCCGGCCGCAGGGAGGAAACCCCTCCACCCACAAGATTTACCCGATCTACAACAACGATGGAATCGGGTACCGGAAATCCAACAACTTCACCGCCGATCTCCAGGGGGAAATCCGGGTCTGGAATCACCTTTCCCTCTTCTACCGACCGATCGTCAAGGTCTTTGAGGACGAGGATACCAAGGTGGATTTAAGACAGGGGTACGGGAAACTGGAAGCCTGGAACCTGGAGCTGGAGGCGGGGCGGGACCAACTCTGGTGGGGACCGGGAGCCCACGGTAGTCTCCTGATGACCAACAACGCCCGGTCATTCGACCTGGTGAAGCTGTCCAATTCCTATCCTTACCGAATCCCGCTCCTGGGGCCGCTGAAATTCAATCTCGTCGTCTCCCAGCTGGACAACGACGCACCCTCGATCGAAGATCCGACGCTGGTCGGGATGCGGTTTGACCTCAAGCCCCATCCCATCATCGAACTGGGGGTCTCGTACCTCACCATTTTTGACGGCGAGGGGAGAAAGTCGCTGGATTTCGAGGATTATCTCACCGTTCTCTTCGGAACCAGCAACAAGTCGGGCACCAAGGCTCGAAAGCAACAAGCAGATCTCCCTGGACCTCTCCCTGCGGTGGCCCAACATGGACCGGGTGTTGCCGCTGGCCAAATCGGCCAAGCTTTACGGAGAAGTGGGCGCCGAGGACCACGGGGTTCTCCCCGACCGTCGGGCTTACATCGTGGGCCTGGGCTTTTACGACCTTTTCCTTCTGGGGAGAATGGATTTCAAAGTGGAGTATGCCAACACCTCTCCCACCTCCAATCCGACCGCCTGGTACGTCCACCCGGAGTACCCCCCTCTTTTCCACGATCGGATCTTCGGCCATCACGTGGGGAGCAACGCCGACGACATCTTTGCCCGTCTGTCTTTCTCCATCCTGAAGAACCTCGTCCTGGGAGTGGATTTCGACCTGGAAACCCAGGGAAATCTGGAGGCCCAGACGACGAAGAGCTATCAGACGGGGCTGGACCTGGATATCAACATCAACCAGTGGGTGAGTGTCTTTGCTCGGTATATTTACGAACGTTTCGAAGACCGCGACCAGATCGCCGGGGGGACAAAGGATCACCATTTGGGAGGGATGGAAGTAAGGATCAAATTCTAGGCAAAGATATTTGAAATTTTGATTTCAAATCCGAAATTCGAATATCGAGAGTCGAGACGATGTAGCCACAACGGCCGAGGAAGCCTATTTGAGCTTTGAGCAGAGTAAAGCGATTTTATTCTAGCCTTTATGCCTCTGCGTAATCTGCGCAATCTGCGGATAAACGGTTTTCAAGTTGTTAATTCTCAGCGGTTCGGTTGCCAGGCTGCAAATTAATCCAAGGGAGGTTGTCGCCATGAAAAGGATGTTTTTCTTTCTGCCGGTTTTTCTGGGGTTGATGTTTTCCGCCCCAGGTGTCTTTGCTCAGGCCAAACCGGTGGAGCTTTCCTACTCCATCTTCTTTCCGGCCACGCACAAGCATACGGTTCTGGCCGGGGAGTGGGCCAAAGAGGTGGAGAAGAGGACCAACGGAAGGGTGAAGATCACCATCTTTCCCGGGGGAACGCTGACCCCCGCGCCCACCTGCTATGACGGGGTGGTGAAAGGGATCTCGGGGATCGGCATGTCGGTCCTGGCCTACACCAAGGGAAGGTTTCCCCTTGACCGAGGTCATCGACCTTCCCCTGGGATACACCAGCGGGGCGGCCGCCACCAGGCTGATCAACCAGTACTTCGCGAAGTTCAAACCGAAGGAACTCGACGACGTAAAGGTTCTCTACCTCCACGCCCACGGTCCCGGGATCCTGCATACCAAGAAGGCAGTGAACAAGCTGGAAGAAATCAAGGGGATGAGGATTCGCTGCACCGGGACGGTGACCGAAATCGTAAAAGCCCTGGGGGCGGTTCCCATGTCCATGCCCATGGGGGAGACCTACGATGCCCTCAACCGGGGAATGGCGGAAGGCTCCATGGCCCCCATCGAATCCCTGGAAGGGTGGAAGTGGGGAGAGGTGGTAAAGTTCACCACGGAAAGCTTCGGGTCCGCTTACAGCACGGCCTTTTTCGTGGTCATGAACAAGGAAAAATGGAACGCCCTGCCCGCGGATGTCCAAAAAACCATCGACAAGATCAACGCCGAATGGATCGAGAAGACGGGAAAATTATGGGATGAGGTGGACAAGTCGGGCAGGGAGTTCTCCCTGAAGCTGGGCAACAAGATCATCCCCCTTTCGAAGGAAGAGAATCAAAGATGGGCTGCGGCGGCGAGACCCGTCCTGGATGATTACGTGAAAAGGATGAAGGAGAAGGGATTGCCCGGAGAAGAGGCCTTGAAATTCTGCCTGGAAGGGCTGAAGAAGAAAAAATAAAGGGCCCGCAATTCCAGGGAGGGGAGATAAGAGACGGGCATGGATGGTTTGCTTCGATTCATATTCCGTTTGAGCCAGGGGGGGAACCAGGTGGCCGGAGTCGCCCTGACTCTGGTCATGGGGCTGACCGTTACCGATGTATTCCTGCGCATCCTGGGGAAACCCCTGGTGGGGGTCTTTGAACTGGTGGCTTTTTTCGGGGCCGTGGTGATCGGCTTTTCCATCCCCTTTACTTCCTGGGTGCGGGGGCACATTTACGTCGACTTTCTGATCCTGAAATTCTCCAAGGGAACGCGAAAGGGGATCCATGTCTTCACCCGGCTGCTCGGGATGGGGCTTTTCGGGCTCATCGGGTGGAACCTGTTGAAGATGGCCGGCGATCTGCACCGTTCGGGCGAGGTCTCTCCCACCCTCCATGTCCCCTTTTACCCGGTGGTTTATGGGATCGGGGTGGTATGCCTGATCCAGGCTCTGGTGTTGGCCGCCGACATCGTGAAGGTAGTGAAGGAGCGGTATGAGTGAGGTGATGGCCGGGCTCATCGGCCTGGTCCTGGTATTGGCTCTTTTCTTCACCGGCATCGAACTCGGGTTCGCCATGGCCGTGGTGGGCTTTCTGGGGTTCAGCTACGTGGTTTCCTTCAAGGCGGGGCTCAACCTCCTGGCCAAGGATGTCTTCGACGTCCTTTCTTCCTACGGGTTCACGGTGATTCCCCTTTTCATCTTCATGGGGCAGATCGCCTTCAACGCGGGGATCGCCAAGAGGCTCTATGATGCGGCCTATAAATTCATCGGCCATATTCCGGGAGGACTGGCCATGGCCACGGTGGGCGGGGCCACGGCGTTTAAAGCCATCTGCGGGTCTTCCCCCGCCACGGCCGCGACCTTCGCCAGCGTGGCGGTTCCCGAAATGGACCGCTACGGGTACAGCAAGAAGCTTTCCACCGGGATCGTGGCCAGCGTGGGGACCCTGGGGATCCTCATGCCCCCGAGCGTAACCCTGATCGTCTTCGGGATCATCACCGAGCAGTCCATCGGGAAGCTTTTCCTGGCGGGCCTCATCCCCGGGCTGCTGATTGCCTTCTTTTTCATCCTGATCATCGGGGTGTGGTGCCGAATCGACCCGGCCCTGGGACCCAAGGGGCAGAAGTCTTCCTGGAAGGAGCGGATCAGCTCCATTCCGGAAGTCCTGTGGGTGGGAATCATCTTTGCCCTGGTGATCGGCGGGCTGATGAACGGATTTTTCACTCCCACCGAGGCCGGCAGCATCGGGACTTTCGCCGTTCTACTGCTTTCCCTGGTGAAAAAAGACCTGACCTGGAAGGGGTATGTCAAGTCCATCCAGGAATCCCTGCGCACCGCCTGCATGGTCCTCATGCTCATCGTGGGGTCCACGATCCTGGGGCATTTTCTGGCCGTGACCAAAATCCCCATGCTGGCCGCCGACTGGATCATCGAGCTCCAGTTTCCCCGGGAAATGACCATGATCATCATCGCCCTCATCTACCTCCTGGGGGGCTCTTTCATCGACGACCTGGCTTTCATGATCCTGGCCACCCCCATCTTTTACCCGGTGGTCCTGAAGCTGGGGTACGACCCCATATGGTTTGGGATGATGATCGGGATCACGGTCATGATCGGAGTGGTCATCCCCCCGGTGGCCATCAACGTCTTCGTGGTCAAGAACATCACCAAGGTGCCCTTTGGCGTGATTTACCGCGGGGTTTACCCTTTCTTGATCAGCCTGGTAGTCTGCGCCATTCTCCTATTTTTCTTTCCTTCCCTGGCATTGTATCTGCCCGGCCGGTTCATGAAATGAGCCTTCGCCGCCGATTGCGGAATCGCTTTCGAAAGGATGAACGTGCAGGATTTTTACGAGGAAGTTCTTAAGATCAAGAGAGAAGGGAAAAGGGCGACCCTGGCGACCATCGTTCGCACGCAGGGCTCCACTCCCAGGGAAGTCGGGGCGAAAATGCTGGTTCATGAAGATGGCTCGATCTCGGGAACCATCGGAGGAGGGCGCCTGGAGGCGGCGGTCATAAAAGAGGCCTTGGACACGCTGGCCACGGGAGAACCCCGCACGGTCCACCATGATCTGACCGACCCGGAAGCCTCCGAGGTGGGGATGATCTGCGGGGGGACCCTGGAAATCTACCTCGAACCCATCCTTTCGGGCCCCAAGGTCTTTCTTTTCGGGGGGGGCCATGTATCTCTACCCGTGGCCCGGCTTTCGAAAATGGTGGGTTTCCGGGTGGCGGTGATCGACGACCGACCTGAATTTGCCAACCGGGAACGGTTTCCCGAGGCGGAAGAGGTCATAGCCGAAGAGTTTGCCAGTGCATTGGGGAAATTGGCGGTGAACCCGTCCAGCTATCTGGTCATTCTGACCCGGGGGCATTCCTTCGACCAGAAAATCCTGGAGTGGGCCCTGGAGACCAAGGCCGGCTACATCGGTATGATCGGGAGCCGGAAAAAAGTCCAGGCGATATTCAGCAACCTGAAAGAGAAGGGAGTCCCTCAGGAAAAACTGAACGCCGTCCATTCGCCCATCGGTATGGATATCGGGGCCCAAACGCCGGAGGAAATTGCCGTCAGCATCGTCGCGGAGATGATCCGGGAACGGAAAAAAGGGAAGGGCAGGGGAGCGTGATTTCGGCCATCGTCCTGGCCGCCGGTGAATCCCGGCGGATGGGTCAAATCAAGCAGCTCCTGGACTGGCGGGGAAAACCGCTCCTGGGGCATGTCCTCGATTCCCTCCGATCCTCCCCGGTCGATGAGATCATTCTGGTCCTGGGGTATGAAGCCGAGCGGATCCTGGAACGGGTGGCGACTCAGCAGGTTCAGGTGGTCTTGAATCCGGACTACCGAAGCGGGATGCTCTCTTCTTTGAAACAGGGCTTGAAGGCGATTCATCCCCACGCCGAGGCTTTTTTGATCGTCCTGGCTGACCAACCGGAGATTCCCCCCGGGATGATCCGCCGCCTGATCGATGAATTTCGGAGCGCCCGCCCCGCAAAGAGCATCGTGATTCCCGCTTACCAGGGCCGCCGGGGTCATCCAGCTCTCTTCAGCGTGAAATACTGCGCGGAAATCCTGCAATTAAGCAGGGAAACGGGAGCAAGGGAGATCCTGGCTCGTCATCCCGATGAAGTCCTGACCGTGGAAATGGATAAGGACGCCGTGATCATCGATGTGGATACGGAGGAAGATTACTTGAAATACCGGGAGCAATCCCTGATTTCTTCTTGACCCTGCCCCCTGGTCCCCATATACTTCTCAGGAGAGGAAATCCTGGAACAAAAGCGAGTCGGCTGAGTCCCTTGAGAACTGAGCAGAAATCGGTTCTGAGCGGGCTGGTCAGCGTTGGAGAATAGAGAATGGAAAAAGCATCCCGGGTCTTCAAAATCAAAGAGATGAAACCGATGGACCGCGGTCCCGGTTTGAGGGGCTGGCCGCTGGTAACCGGTGAAACCGGTTCGGAACATCTGACCACCGGAATCACCGAATTCCAGCCGGGCGCCTCTCTGGCCATGCATATTCACAACTGCGAAGAGCAGGTCACGGTCATCGAGGGAGAGGCCACGGCGGTCATTGATGGAGTCTCCTATAAAGTCAGCGCTCCCGATACCACGTTTATTTTCCCGGGCGTGCCCCACCGATTCATCAACACCGGCGACCAACCCATGAAGATTTTGTGGGTGTACACGACCACCAAGGTAACCCGGACTTTCGTGGACCCGGGAAAAAAGGAAGATTCCTTGAAAAAATGAATCCGTTTCGCCGGTTATATCTCTGCGCTCTCTTGCTACTAACGCGCAGATTCTTTAAATTCTGCAAAGAAAATTTTCTTTAGGCAACGATTCTCTGAAATCCCCCCAACCCCCCTTTATCAAAGGGGGGCGAAGGGGGGATTTCTGGGATTGCGCGGCTGCAAAAATCAACTCTTTAGGATGGAATGTTGCCGGGTTATGTTGGCATCTTTCCGTTGCTGATATTTTTCTCTGGAAGTGATCCGTGTTCATCCGCGTCCCATTATTGTCTTTAACTCTTTGGCGAATATAAAATCTGTGTTTATCTGTACTACTGTTTTGCAAAGTCTTTAATTTTTGTTAGGCATATTGGGCTGGGAAACACGTCTCTGAAATCCCCCCCAACCCCCCTTTAGAAAAGGGGGGCGAAGGGGGGATTTCTGGAAGGCGCGTGCGCCTGGGCAAACCCCACATTTTTGGTTGCGGCTGTGCCGCGCTGTGTTCATCTGTGTCCTGATAAAAAATTCTTTGGTTGCGGCGTACCCGCGCTGTGTGCTCTGTGGCTAAATTGAATCGAAAAAGTAAGGGAGAAGAGAGAGGTTCCCCGATCATGGAATACGTTCGACCTTCCATTGCCGCGATGAAAGGCTATGTGCCGGGAATCCAGCCGGACCCCGGCCAGAAATACATTAAGCTGAACAGCAACGAGAACCCCTATCCGCCCTCTCCGCGGGTGAGAGAAGTCCTTCAGCGGGTGAATTACGATGATTTACGGATCTACCCCGACCCGATGAGTCTTGAACTCCGGGAAAAACTGGGCCGCCTCCATGGCTTCTCGGCGGAACAGATCATCTGCGGAAACGGTTCGGATGATATCCTGAACATGATCGTGCGGACTTTTGCCCAGCCGGGCGAGGCCATCGGTTTCTATGAGCCCACTTTTCCGCTGTACAAAGTGCTGGGCGTGATTCAAGGGGTCCGGAACCTGGCCATTCCGGTGGCCGAACCCTATGACCGGCCCCCGGACCCGCCTCCAGAGGTGAAAGTCTTTTTCCTGGCCAACCCCAACTCCCCGGTGGGATTCCTGTACCCCCTTTCCCTGGTCCGGGACCTGGCCCGGAAGGTCCGGGGGATTTTCGTGGTCGACGAAGCCTATGTGGAATTTGCCCCGGAGAATGCCCTGAGCCTGATCCGGGAGATGGAGAACGTGATCGTGACCCGCACGGTCTCCAAGTCTTACTCCCTGGCCGGTGTGCGGCTGGGTTATGCCATCGGGAGGGAGAACCTGGTCCGGGAAATGTTCAAGGTGAAAGACCCTTTCAACGTGAACCGTTTGACCCAGGCGGTGGTGTCGGCGGCGCTGGAGGATCAGGATTACTTCCGAAAAAATATTTCCAGGGTCGTGGAAACCCGGGACTGGTTTACCCGGGAGGCGCGGGCCCTGGGATACCGGATCATTCCTTCTCAGGGGAATTTCGTGTTCCCTCAACCGCCCCAGAAGGGGAGGGGAATCAAATTTTTCCAAACCCTCTTCGACCGAAAGATTTTAACCCGCCACTATGATGTAGAGGGACTGCGGGACGGGGTTCGGATGTCCATCGGCACCCGCGAGGAGATGGAGATCACCCTTCAGGTGATGAACGAAATACTAAAAATACTGGAATAATGGAATATTGGAATATGGAAGCTGGGAAAGGTTAAAATTTCTCGCCCATTATTCCATCATTCCAATATTCCACTATTCCGTTCTAAGGAGATTTTATGGCCATTTCAACGAAAATCCGGGATTACATGGAGCGGGCCTCCTGGATCCGGAAGATGTTCGAGCAGGGATTGGAGTTAAAAGCCAAAATCGGGGCGGACAAGGTTTTCGATTTCAGCCTGGGAAACCCGAACCTGGAGCCGCCGGAGAAAGTGCGGAAGACGATCCTGGAAGTCATCGGAGACGAGCGCCCCGGGAAACATGCTTATATGCCCAACGCCGGGCTGAAAGAGACCCGAGAGGCAGTGGCCGGCTTCCTCGCCAAAGAGCATGGGGTTCCCATGACCTGGGAGCAGGTCATCATGACCTGCGGGGCCGGCGGAGCCCTCAACGTTGCCTTGAAAACCATCCTGGACGCCGGGGATGAGGTAATCGTTCTCGCCCCCTATTTCGTCGAGTATTTATTCTATATTGATAATCACAATGGTGTCGGTAAGTTAGCTAAAACAAACGATGATTTTACTTTAAATTTAAAGGAGATTGAGGCGGCCATCACCCCCAAGACCAAGGCCATTATTTTAAACTCGCCCAACAACCCATCGGGCAGGATTTATGATGAAAATAGCTTAAAAAAATTGGGCAAATTATTCGAAAACATTAAGCAAAATAATAATCAAACGATCTACCTGCTTTCTGATGAACCCTATAGCAAAATCGTTTATGACGGGGCCAAGGTCCCCAGTATTTTTCAGGCCTACGCCAACAGCATCATCGTCACATCCTATTCTAAAGACCTCTCTTTGCCCGGAGAGCGGATCGGCTACCTGGGCGTGAATCCGCGGATGGAAAATTGGAAACAAACCGTCGACGGCCTCACTTTCTGCAACCGGATTTTGGGATTCGTGAACGCCCCGGCTTTGATGCAGCGTATCCTTGTCAAGCTTCAGGGGGTATCGGTCAACGTGGCGGAGTATCAGTGGAAGAGGGATAACCTGTGCCGGGGATTGGCTGAGGCCGGGTATTCCTTCGTCAAGCCGGAAGGGGCGTTTTATCTGTTTCCCAAGTCTCCCATCGCTGACGATGTTAAGTTCGTGAATATCCTCTTACAGGAGAATATCCTCGGCGTTCCCGGAACAGGTTTTGGAACTCCGGGACATTTCCGTCTCGCTTACTGCGTGGCAGACCGGGTCATCGAAGGGTCGCTTGAAGGCTTCCGCCGGGCTATCCAGAAAGTGTCTCGTTAGGCAATCTTGTAACCTGCCAAGCTGAAAGGGGCCTGACTTTTGCCTTCCTTAAGAAATTACTTTAATGCCTTATAACGTCTGATAATATATATTATGTAAACTTGAACTTAAAGTTTACATAATATAACTGCCGTCTACAAAGGCTTTCAGCCCTGCCCTTCAACCCTGTGCAAACCAAAAGTTCACTAATATAACTGCCGTCTACAAAGGCTTTCAGCCTTGCCCTTCAAACTTATGCAAAATAATGATTCTTAGGGATTCTAGGTGGGTTCCAGTCCTGCCCTTTTAACCGCTGAGCGGGCTACAATGGTGAGGGCGTCGAATACAGGAACGACGAAAATCATCCGGGTGAATCAGGATGGAAAGCTCGGTGCAACCAACTACGATTGCCTGGGCTCCCTTCTGAATGAGACGATCGCCGATTTCCTTCATCTCCTTCTTCAGTGCCGTTCGATCATGACCCGCCTTGGTATCCTTCACGCGGAAGATGGCCGTCTGAACTCTCTGCGAATCGTCTTCCTCTGAAACCAGAGTCTCTATTCCACTCTTTTGCAGGATTCCATGGAAAAGTCCGGTTCGAATTGGGCCCAGAGCGGCCAGGAGTCCAACTTTTGAGATCTTGGGGCGGCAGGCCTCAATGGCCGCTACCGTTTCTTCGAGCATGGAAAGGATGGGAAGCCCCATCTGCCGCCGCAGGTCAGGGAGGAAAAAATGAGCGGAAACACATGGAATTATTATGAAATCCGCTCCGGCTTTTTCCAAGGCCAGGCCGCTCTGGATCATCATGGGAACCGGGTTTTCTCCGGTCCCCAGCATGGCCGGGAGCCGTTCGGGGATTTTGGGGTTGTTGTCGATGATGGTTCGGGCGTGATCCTGGTCCCGAGTGGCTTTGGTGTTCTCCAAGATCCGCTGGAAAAGAAGCAGCGTAGCCTCCGGTCCCATCCCCCCCAATATGCCGATGACCTTCTCTTTTTTCATGGATTTATGGGACACAGATGAACACAGATAAACACAGATAAAAAATATTTAAACAAAACAAAAAAGATAAGTATATGATTTCTTTGCTTTATTACCTATTTTGCCAAAAGATCTGTGTTCATCGGTACTACTGTTCTGTAAAATCTTAAAATTTTGGTTGGCCTTTTTCAATGAATCTTTAAGCGTGTTTATCTGTGTTCATCCGCGTCCCATTAGGTCTTTCGTCTTTAAGTCTCTTGCAAATATTAAATCTGTGTTTATCTGTGTTCATCTGTGTCCAATTATGCCTTTGCCTTTAATCGCAAAAATTTTCGTTCATCTGCGTCCCATCAGAGAAGTATTTTATTCAGGAAGTCCCGGGCGCGGTCGGTCTTGGGGCTCTCAAAGAAGGATTTGTCGGTCCCCCGCTCGACGATCCTTCCCTGGTCCATGAAAATGATCTCGTCCGCCACTTCCTTGGCAAAGCCCATCTCATGGGTCACCACGATCATGGTCATGCCGGACTTGGCCAGGTTGATCATGACGTCCAGAACCTCTTTGATCATCTCCGGGTCCAGGGCGCTGGTGGGTTCGTCGAAGAGCATGATGTCGGGTTCCATGGCCAGGGCCCGGGCGATGGCCACCCGCTGCTGCTGCCCGCCGGAGAGGTTCCCCGGGTATTTATTCGCCTGGTCGGCAATCCCTACCCTTTCGAGCAGGGTCATCGCTTTCTTCATTGCTTCTTCTCTGGCTAACTTTTTCACTTTTATGGGCGCGAGGCTGATATTCTGAAGGGCGGTCATGTGGGGATAGAGCTCGAAGCGCTGGAAGACCATCCCGATTTTCTGCCGCAACTTGTTCAGGTTCGTGTTGGGGTCCTTCAAGGAAACTCCGTCAATGATCACATCCCCCTGCTGGAATTCTTCCAGGCCGTTGAGGGTCTTCAGAAGCGTGCTTTTCCCGGACCCGGAGGGTCCGCAGATCACGACCACCTGGCTGCGCCGGATGGTTTCGTTCACCTTATCCAGGACCTGGAATTTCCCGAACCATTTGCTCACGTTCACGATTTCGATCATCGAAACGAACCTTTCTTTCTTTCCCAACGCTTGCTGAGGGTGCTCATGGTAAAGCAGATCAAAAAATAGACGATTCCCACGAAGGCGTAAATCTCCAGGCTGCGCACCTCCCGCGCATCCACGATGGAACCGGACCGCAGAAATTCCTTGAGGCCGATGACATAGGCCAGGGAGGTGTCCTGGAAAATGATCACCGACTGAGTCAGCAGCGAGGGAATCATGTTCTTCATCGCCTGGGGGACGACGACGTAACCCATCATCTGGCGATAATTCAGGGCCGTCGAGTAGGCGGCCTGCATCTGCCCCTTGGGGATCGACTGGATTCCGGCGCGGATGATCTCGGCGAAATAGGTGGCTTCAAAAACGACAAAAGCAATGGAAGCGGAGAGGAAATCTCCCAGGGGGCGGCCGGCCAGGATGGGCACCAGAAAGTAAAACCAGAAGATCACCAGGATCAGGGGAAGAGACCGCAGAAAATTCACGAAGACCGTGGCCGGGTAATAGACGTAGGGCCGGCTGCTGAGCCGGGCCATCCCCACCAGAATGCCCAGGACCAGGCCGCCGCTGATGGCTATGATGGCCAGCTGAAAAGTGGTGAGCAGGCCGTTCATCAAGAAAGAAAAGTTGTCGACGATGACTTTGAAGTCAAAAGCACTCATATGGATTTCTCTACCGTCCCCGGGCGATCAACCCGGGAACCGCCATCTTCTTCTCGACCCACCCCATACCGGCTACAACGATCATGGTGATAATCAAATACACGACGCAGGCGCCGGTGGTGGCCTCCAGCCCGCGGAAGGTGTAAGCCTCAATCTGCTGGCTCATGAAAGTAGTCTCCAAAACCCCCACCGTCATGGCCAGCGAGGTGTTCTTAAAAACAGTAAGAAATTCAGTAGTTAGAGGAGGGATCATGATTCGTATGGCCAGGGGAATGGTCACGTACCGGTACATCTGGTAATGGGTCAGTCCGGTACTCAGAGCGGCATTGAACTGGTCTTGGGAAATGGACTGCATCCCGGACCGGATCTGCTCGGCCACCCGGGAAGAGGTGTAAATGGAAAGAGCAATGACCGTGATCCAGAACTCAGCCTGGGGCACCTGGCGATAGAGGTACAATTCGACGGGAGTGGGCAGAATCCGCGGGGCGGCGAAGTACCAGAAGAAGAGCTGGACCAGCAAGGGGATGTCCCGGAAAAATTCGGTATAGGCGGTGGCGATCAGACGCAGGGGTCTGTAGGGGGTGACCCGGCATGTTCCCACGATGATTCCCAAGAGAAGGGCAAAAACCCAACTGATCAGGCCCAGCATTATGGTGGTCCTGATGCCTTCCAGCATCCATACCCCATAGGGTAATTCCCACAAAACCGACCAGCGAAATTCGTAGGCGAACATTTTCTAAGCACCCGTTCATAAAAAACGGTAGGGGCAATTCATGAATTGCCCATGCGACTTTTCTGCTGTCGTGCGGCTCCGGCCGCGGCGGGGAACCGCGGTCCATATAATAAAAAAGCCAAGGAGAGAAACCTGAGTTCCCTCCTTGGCTCATCCTTCTTTCCCGGTTTTACGGCCAGGCCTGGAGCTTCAGCAGGGTTCTGAACTCATCGCTAATCGGATAGGGAACGGTGCCTTTCGGACCCAGCCACTTGTCGTAGATCTGGAAGAACCGGCCGTCTTTGATCATCTTGATGATCTCGATGTTGATGAAATCCCGGAATTTGGAATCATTCTCCCGGACGATGTAGGCGTAGGGATCATAGGTGATAAATTCCCCCACCACTTCAAATTCGTCAGGATTCGGGGCTTTGGCTTTCATCCCGGCGAGCAGGATCCCGTCGGTCACATAGGCATCCAGGATGCCCCTCTGCAGGGCCAGGAATCCCTGGGAGTGCTCCTGGTAGACTACGATATTCGCCGCCGGCTTGATCTCCCCCTTGTCGTTGAGGTCCCGGATAGCTTTCTCGTTGGTGGAGCCCTGGGCCCCCCCTACTTTCTTGCCGGGCAGATTTTTGTAGCTTTTAATCCCGCTCCCCTTCTTGACCAGAAGCTGGGTGCCGGTGAGGAAGACGGTGAGGGTGAAATCAACGGTTTCCTCCCGGGCCACAGTATGGGTGGTGGACCCGCATTCGATGTCAATCGTCCCGTTGGCCACCAGAGGGATGCGGGTCTTGGGGTTGGTGGTTTTAAAGACCAGCTTCAAGGATTTTCCCACCTGCTTCTCGAGGGCTTTGTGAAATTCTTTGGCCACATCGATGCTGAATCCAACGTGTTCATTTTCCTTGCTGATGAATCCGAAGGGAATGGCTCCGTCGCGCACCCCGACGGTGAATTCGCCGCTCTTGGCGATTTTATCCAGCGTCCCCTGAGCCCCTGCGGCAGGGGCCAGGCAGAGAACAGCCGCGCCGACCAGAAGAGACAAGAAAATCTTCTTCATGAAATCTTACCTCCCTTTTGGCTATTCAAAAATCTCCCAAATAATAGAATTTGCTCCCTCCTTTTGTCAAGCTAACAATTTGTTTCCCGAAGGATGAAACCCGTTCGAATTTAAAACTTGACAAAATCAGGCAAAATTCTATAAGAATTCTATGCTTGAGGAAAGATCGGGAGTGAAATTCGGTCTTCCCAAAAGTTTCATTTTCGATTAGAATTTGACGGTGAAGCGTGAATCCGCCGCCGATCGGGAAGGTGGCGGATAGAGAGAACAAGTTGGGGTTTCAACCAATTAAAGGCCAAGCGAAAGTCCGGCCTGAATTCAGAAAGGGGGTAAGGTATGAACAAGAAGTTATTCGTAATCGTAGGGATTCTGGCCCTTTGCGTGGTGATGGCCCTTCCGGGACCGGCCAACGCACAGAAGAAGCGTTTCTTCGGCATCGCCACGGGCGGTATTGGGGGAGTTTACTATCCCGTGGGCGGCGCTCTGGCCCAGGCTCTGACCAACACCATTCCCGACATGGTGGTGACCGCCCAGACCGGGAATGCCTCGGTGGCCAACGTCAACCTGATCGCCCGGGGAGAAGTCGAATCCGGGAATCGCCCAGAACAACGTAGCCTAGCTGCTTATGTTGGGGACAAAGAACAGTGGAAAACCCCTCAAGTGAAAAGCCTGCGGTGCATCACCGCCCTCTTCCCGGAAACGGTCCATATGGTGGCTCGGCGCCAAGTCCGGAATCAAATCCGTGTATGATTTTAAGGGAAAGCGAATCATCGTCGGGGACAAGGGAAGCGGAACGGAAATGGACTCCCGGAGGTTCCTCGAGGCCATCGGGCTTTCCTACAATGATATCCAGCCCATTTATGTTTACTATGCGGCCGCGGTGCAGAGGATGCAGGACGAGCAGGCTGACGCCCTTTTCTGGACGGCGGGGGTCCCCATCTCCAGCATCATTGAAATCGCCACGACGAAGGATGTCGTCTTTCTGCCCTTCCCCGATGATATCATCAAGAAGTTGCACGACAAATATCCCTACTACGCACCGGTGACCATGCCGGCCAAAGCCTACCCGAAGCAGAATTCCCCGGTAAAAACAGTCGCCATCATCTGCCTTTGGGTGACCCGGGCGGAGGTCGATGAGAAGGCAATCTATGATGTGACTACCCACTTATGGGAAAAGAAGCCCCAGCTTTATCCGAGAAAAGAAGGAGTTGGCCAGCGGCGCCGAGATCATGGCTGCTGCCCACGAGCAAGGGAAAAATGTAAAACTGGAGAATGCCCTCCTGGGGGTGACGGTTCCCCTCCACAAGGGCGCGTACAGATATTACAAGGAGAAGGGAATCCAGGTCCCGGCCGCGCTGATTCCGCCGGAGGCGAAATAGGCGGGCTATGGCTTGATGCCAGTATGGCGGTCTGAGAAGTTATTTGGATGGCGGATGAACCCCGCATAAGGTTTTTTCCCGTTGACCTTATGCGGGGTCTGTTTTAAGGGGCATGGGCAGGAGGATTCTTCTATTTTCCGGCGTGATCGGCCTGGGGGTTTTCCTTTTTTTCTACCCGCTGGAGGTGCTGACCCTTACGAAGGAAGATCGGGTTCTTTTCTTCAAGAGGGTAAATCCGGGGGACACATTTCAACTCGCCTTCCTCCACTCCGTCGCCCTGAGCGAGGTGAGGGATTTCTTTTTGATCGATGCGAAATACCGCATGGTGCTGACCGAAACCCGGTTTCAAGGTCAGGGAACGGGAATCCCTTCCGACCCGGCCCCGGGAGAGAAGCTCCATCGCGAGGGCGACTGGTTTCGGATTACCGGTATGCACCGTGTGCTGCCCTCGATCTACTGGAGGGTTCAAGCGCAGTGGCATAACCGGTTTCGATTCGGCAACGATTCGGAATCGGACCTTTCGGCCAGGATCGGAGACGCCTTGATTCATATCCAGGTTCAAAAAATGAACCCGGCTTCCTATTTAGGAACCTGTTTGAAAAGCAAAAATTTTTAAGAAAGCAAAGGGAACCATTCATGGCCGAAGCCAAGTGGAAAGAAACTGATTTCGTATACCAGGTGGATGATGCCAAAGTCCAGAGCCTGATGGAGTCCTTTGACCCGGAGATGCGGTTCCGAGCCCTCAAAGGCACGGCCGCCAGGGTCGTCCTGATCATGTGCATTATTCTGGCTCTCTTCCACATCTATACCGCGGGGTTTGGGGTACTCCAGGAGTGGAAGCACCGCGCCTTTCACTTTAGCTTCGTCCTTTCCCTGGTATTACTGGTCTTTCCCACCCGGAAAGTAAAGGTCAAAAACCTGACCACCACCTGGGTCTACGAAATCCTGTTTTCCCTAATGTCCGGAACGATTTTCGCCCTCAGCTTTCAAAGTATCCTTAAGCTTTCCGCGGCGACCGCCTGCTTGATTTTCGCCGTCGGGTTCTTTGTGGCCTTCGCCATGAAGACCCGAGACCTCTGGAGCCCGAAAATAACCTCCCGGTTGGACTTGGGCGCTTCGGCCATCGGACTGACGGTATTCTTTTTTGCGGTCTTTGCCATCCTTCGTTACTGGGGCGATTATGTGGGAGAATCCAGCCACGGGCTTTGTCATCTGGACGTTCTGCATGTTGGCGGCGATCGGAGCTCCCCTGGCCTACATGTTCTACGATTCCCTCCGTATCCTCGGGGGGAAAAAGACCTTCGTTTACGACCCCCAGAAGATTCCCTATTTCGAGATGACCCTGGCCGCCATCGGCTTCGCCCTTTCCAGCTACCTCATCATGGATTTTGACCAGTTTATCTACCGGGCTGGTTTTCCCAACCTCCGGGACTATGTCCTGGGAAGCTTCGCCATTCTTCTGGTCCTGGAAGGAACCCGCCGCAGCCTCGGCGTGCCTCTGGCCATTCTGGGGGTCCTTGCCCTGGCCGTCTGTTACCTGGGACCTTACCTGGCAAACGTCCCGGTGATCAGTTTCTTATCCCATCGCGGTTATTCCCCCTCCCGCATTATCGATCAGATGTACCTGGGGACCGAGGGGATTTACGGCGTCCCCCTGGGAGTCGTGGCGACCTTCGTTTTCCACTTCGTCCTCTTCGGTATTTTCACGATGAAGACCGGCTTGGGAAAATTCTTTATTGATATGGCCATCGCCTTGGCGGGATGGACGGCGGGAGGCCCGGCGAAGGTTTCCGTGCTCTCTTCCGCCCTGCTGGGGACCATCTCCGGCTCTTCGGTGGCCAATACCGTGACCGACGGCGTCTTCACCATTCCCATGATGAAACGGCTGGGATTTTCGAAAGAGTTCGCCGGGGCCGTGGAGGCGGCCACCTCCACCGGAGGCCAGATCATGCCCCCCATCATGGGGGCGGCAGCGTTTATCATGGCCGAATTCCTGGGCATCCCCTACCTCACCATTTGCTTCGCCGCCATTACCCCCGCTATCTTCTATTTCACTTCCCTTTGGGTTCAGATTCACTTTGAAGCCCGCAAGCTGGGAATGAAGGGCATTCCCCGGGAGCAGCTACCCAAAATTAAGAACCTGGTGAAGGAGAACGGGATCCTGGTTCTGCCCCTCATCGTAATCGTCTGGCTCCTGATGAGCGGTTTTACCCCTTTCATGGCGGCGTTCTGGGGCATTATCAGTTCCGTGGCCTTCACCCAAACCGGGCCCAAAACGAAGAACTTCTTTGTCGCGGTGTGCGCTACGATCCCTTGCGTGCTCTTTCAATGGAATCCCTTTGAGGGACCCATGATCCTCACCGTTTTGTGGGCGGCTTACACGGTGGGGGGGCTCATTTATACCTACCGCATTTCTCCGTTTATCTACTGGATTTGGGGGACGATCGCCGTTGTCATTCTCACTTCTCCTGGTTCAAACCGGGATGGACCCCCACCTGGCGGCTTTCTGGCCCAACCTATTCATTATCGTGAGCGGGCTCATCCTTGCCAACGGGCGGATGAGAATTCAGGAAGTCCTGGATTGCCTGGAATGGGGCACGAAGAACGCCCTGGCCATCGGGGCCGCCTGCGCCGCGGTGGGCTTCATCGTGGGGACCACGACCCTGACCGGCCTGGGGCTTAAATTTGCCTCGGCCACCGTGGATCTGGCCAGCGTGACGGCCGCCTGGTTCCAGACAATCGATATTCTGCAGTTCTTCACCATGCAAGAGGTCACCCTGGTCGCCTTGCTCGCTTACACGGCAATTGCCTGTTTGATCCTCGGCATGGGGCTTCCCACCACTCCCAATTACATCGTCGTATCGATCATCGCCGCCCCGGCCCTGTTGAAATTTGGGATCGTGCCTCTCGTAAGCCATATGTTCGTGTTCTATTACGGCATCCTGGCCGATCTGACCCCGCCCGTGGCCGTCGCCGCCTACGCGGCGGCCGGCATTTCCCAGGGGGATCCCTTCAAGACCGGGGTTCGATCCTTCCTCCTCGCCCTGACCGCATGCTATGTGCCTTTTGCGATTATCTTCAACCCGGAGCTCATCCTGATGCCCTGGATCCTGTCCAAAACTCCCATGGCCTTCCCCTTTATCGATTATTTCCACTCCCTGACCACTACCTTCATGGGAGTGGTCGCCCTTGGGGCCATCATCGTGGGCTATTTTGGCGATCGGGCAAACGTTCCGGAAAGGTTCTTCCTCTTATTCATCCTCTGGCTCGTCTGGCGCCATGACTATTATTCCACCATCATCGGCGCTGCCCTCCTGGTGGGCCTCTATTTCTTCCAACGGCATCGGAGGATCAAAAGAGACGGCCCCTACAATAAACCGAAGGAACCCGTACCGGCATAGGCTTATCCCCCTGAAAATCAAATCTCCCCAACCCCTCCCCCCCCACCTCCCCTCCCCCGGCGGGAGGGAACGGGGGAGAGGGGAAACGACCCGATTTTTCGCCCATTTCCCCCGCCTGAACATGGTGCAGTGCCCCACCCTGCTGAGATTAACATCGCAAATATTCACGCCCGTCGCCCGCCAAACCTCCGAATCTATATTTTAGGTCCGCCCCCAGCCTCACAGAAAGGCTATCCGGTAGAAATCATCGGCGAAGACTTTCTGCCATGAATTTCCTAGGCAGGGAATATGATAGGGGGGGTTCTCAAAAACTACAGAACTACTTCTCGGAATGAAAGCTGTCGGCTATCTCTTGTGCGATCAGTGGGGCATTGCCTCCGGCCCGGTTGTTGATAATGAGGTTCAGGAGCTAGCCTTCTATTATTTTCTTAACGCGGCCAATTTCACCGCCTTCTAACCGGACTTTAATGCCATGGGGGTGAGTCGGAGATTTTGTTAGAATGTCCTTCACTATGCCTTCCGTTAGTTTCCCGGAACTTTGGTCTTTCTTTAACACGATTAAAACCTTTACGCCTGATTTTATATCCCTGCGATTTGTACCGTTCATAATCCCGCTTTCATTGCCCCCTGCTTCCTGGTGCGCAGGGCTTGGATCGTTTCGTCGAGGCGCTGGAGGAAGCGGGAGCGGTCTCGTTTCCCGAAGGGAGCTGGCCCCCCTGTTAGGGTCCCGAGATCGCGGAGGTGGGACAGAAGGTCCCGGCTCGCGAGGGCTTCGCCGATGCTTTCCTTGGTGAAAATGCGACCCGAGGGACCGAGCACCTGGGCATCCTTTTCCAAGCACCGGGAAGCCAGGGGGATATCCCCGGTGATCACGATATCATTCTCGCTCACATGCTCGACAATCCAATCATCGGCCGCGTTGAACTGCCCTTCCACAATAACTACTTCGAGCCAGTCCTTCTGCGGGGTCCTCATCCGCGAGTTCGAAACCAAGGTGACCTTGAGCCCATAGCGCTTGGCCACACGATAGACTTCCTGCTTCACCGGACAGCCATCCGCATCGATAAAGATGTCTAACAAGCATGGACCTTTCTCTGCGAATCTCCGTTTTATTCCTTCATGGGCAGTACTTTCGTTATTGCCTCTACCCCCTTGAGGACATCCTCGAATCGGGGGGCGAAGGAGTCGGGGATCACATTACCGCCGCCTTCTTTACAGCTCTTTTCCCAGAACAGGGTGCGCCCGATCCCATCTTTTTTTTAGAATTTATCCATTCAATTCGAAAATAAATTCTCCTTTTATGAAGCACGATTCTAATCGCCAAATGATCCAAGCTGAGCCAATTGCATATATGCAAAGCCGACCCAGTTTACGCAGGCATATTCTTTCTTGTTCGTTCATCTGATTAAGTTGATCAATATGGAGGCAACAATAACCAGAACCGTGAGAATGATAGCGGCCATCATAAACCAGTGGGGGACAAAGCCAGTCCGTGGCTCAGGATTGCCAGATATTCTTTCATCGATGGTTTTAAAAAAAGCCTTCCTCTTGGCCATCGCCTTGATTCCGAAAATGAATAGGGGGATTCCAAAGAGGAGGCCAAAGCTGGCAAAAAGCCAGGCCCCCCTGCTATCCCCATCTTTGGCTGCAAGGAAAGTCATGTAGAAACTGCCAAGAGTACCAATTCCCAGGACAATGATTACAATCCATATCCCCATAATTCACACCTCGCCAACATAATCCGTAAGCTCGGTAGCCTTTCGTTACCCTGCCCGAGCCCTGTCAATTTGTCCTTTAAGTCCACTACAACAGAATTATTGCATAAAAAGCAAATTATGTCACCACATTCCGGGTTCGATTGTTAGCTGACCAAACCCTGAAGCTTAAGAGTAAAGAGTAAACTTGGTCCCCTCCCCCTGCCCCCTCTCCCTTGCATTTTCTATATGCCTGCTATAGGATAAATTCAAAAGGTGAAAAAATTCTGCAGCATCTCCGCTCACCCTCCCTCCTGCCCGGATCCCGGGAAAAGGGCGGGGCGAAATCTCGAAGGGCGCAGGTAAAAATACGAATTGCCATTTCTAAGGATGAGACAGAAAGGAAAATCCAACGGGTAAGGAGAATTTTCATGGAATACAGGAAGATGGGAAGGACGGGGCTGAAAGTATCGGCCTTTTGCCTGGGAACGATGATGTTCGGAAAGCAGGTGAAGCAGCAGGAATCGCTCCGGATCATTCATAAGGCGATCGACGAGGGGGTTAATTTCATTGACACGGCGGATATGTATTCAAACGGCGTGACCGAACAAATCGTAGGAAAAGCCATCAAAGGGATGCGCGATTCGCTCGTCTTAGCCACAAAAGCCGGTCATCTCCGCAGGCTGGGCAAAAAATTCGGGGAACAGAAAATCCCGGGCCCCTTCGATTTGGCCCGTCCGCGTCCGTGGGTCCCTTGGCCGGGCGGTGAAGAGGTCGGCCCCAACGACATGGGCCTTTCGCGCAAGCACATCATGCAATCCGTCGAGGGGAGCCTGAAAAGACTGGGGACCGATTACCTTGACATTTTCTATGCCCACATGCCCGACTACGACACCCCCCTCGACGAAACTTTGCGGGCCATGGACGATCTTGTGCGTCAGGGAAAGGTCCGATACCTCGGCTGTTCGAATTTTCGGGCTTTCCAGGTTTGCAAGGCCTTATGGATCAGCGACAAGTACAATTTGGCCCGGTGGGACATCATCCAGCCGCCTTTTAACCTTCTCGCCCGGGACATCGAATACGAGCTCCTGCCTCTTTGCCTCGAAGAGGGCATCGGCGTGGCCGTTTTCAGCCCCATGGCCGCCGGTTTTCTTTCGGGAAAATATGAAAAAGGGAAGCCCCCGATTGAGGGAAGAAGATTCAGCCTGGGTCACCTGGGCTTCGTTTACCATCAGAAGTACTGGAATGAACTCGATTTCAACGCCGTCGAGAAGCTGAACAGGGTTGCTCAGGATCACCACAAGAGCCTTCCCCAATTTGCGCTGGCCTGGGTCTTGAACAAAAAGGGAATCACTTCGATTGTTTCCGGAGCTACATCGGTGGAGCAGTTGGGGCAGAATATGGAGGCTGTGGGAGTTCAGTTATCCAAGGAGGAAATCGAGGCCTGTGATGCAGTGTGGAACGACCTCCACCCGCCTCGAATCTTCTATGGAAGATAGGGGCTTTCCTTTTTAGGAAAAGGAAATTTCGAATTCAACCCCTATCCATTTTGCAAAGCATCGGCGCCGTAAGCGGCCTCTTGAACGGGGCTCAACCGGGACTGGCCCCGCGGCATACGAGCTCAAAATAGGGGGTATTTGCTTTCTCTCTTGGCGATACAGCTTTTATTAGCCTTTACTTGGAAGCGGGCTCTTTACGCAATTGGGCCCAGATCTTAGCAATTTTCCCTGATTCGTTATCCCAGTACTTGGCAAGCTCCTCATGATTCATATAATGCACAACTTCACCTGCGGTTTCTATCGTGTCGATGAAGGTCTTATCTTTCACTGCATTCGCCAAAACCTCTCTTAGCTTTTTCACAATGGGCTCAGGCGTTCCTTTAGGAGCCATGATCCCGATCCAGGCCTGGTATTCCGCATCAATCCCCAGTTCTTTGACCGAAGGAATTTCGGGGATCGATTTAAGCCTTCGGTCGCTCTGAACCGCCAGAACCCTCAATTTATTGCCGCGGTAGAGAGGTATGCTGGAAGGACAAAATTGAGTGGTGAAGTCGACATGCCCGCCGACCACCGCGGAAAGGGCGGGAGCTCCTCCTTTGTGGGGAACGTGCCGGCATTGAATTCCTCCCGCTTTCATTAAAAGCTCAGCCGGAACATGACTCATTCCATAGAGGCCCCCGGAACTGTAAGCATAATGGCCCGGTTTCGCCTTACAGTCTTTGATGAGGTCATGAAGGGTTTTCCAAGGGCTGTTGGTGGGTACGGAAATCAGAGTCGGACTCAAGATATAGGACCCAATGAGGACGAAGTCCTGCCGGGTCGCTAAAGGCTTGCGGCCGTTGGCCAGCTCCCATTCATTCGCACAGCTAATGGTCGTGCAGCCCATCGTAAGCGTATAGCCATCGGGAGCAGCCTGGGCGCCGGCGACGGTACCAATCATCCCGGCGGCACCCGGTTTGTTCAATATTACGACTGGCTTCCCCAACAATTTCTCCGCAGCGGCTGCAAAAGCTCGCCCCGGAACTTCGAAAAAACCACCGGGCGGATATACGCTGATCAACGAAACCGGTCTCGTCGGATATTCCGCCGGATAAACAGGACTTGCCCCCAGACTGCAGACCATGGCCATAGTTAGAACGAGCCAAAAAAATGAAATTTTCGATCGCATGTCCCTACCTCCATTTTTTATTTAGCGTACCGAGGGGAATGACCCTTTTCTTGCAGACTCTTTTTAGGATCCGCTTCTCTTGGCAGCTTTTTCACCAACCCAGACGCCCTTATAGATGTTCCAGATTAGAAGCAGGAGAGAAAACCCAATAAACGTAAGGGTAATCGGGCGTTCCCAAAATATGGAAAAAGACCCTGCACTCCGCATCAAAGATTGCCGGAAGGTTTCTTCGAGAGTGGGTCCAATAATCAGGGCCAGAATAAATGGAGCAAGATCATACTTCAATTTTCTGAAAAAATAACCCAAAACTCCAGAACCCAAAAGCACCAGCAATTCGAATGAGCTTAGATTAACCGAATAAGTACCGATCAAGCAAGTTAAAAGGATGATGGGGAAAAGGACCCGGAAGGGTATCCTTAACAGGCTAACGAAGAGGCCGACCAGGGGGAGATTCAAGCCCACCAGAATAATGTTTCCGATATACATGCTGGCGATCAGAGCCCAGAATATCTGTGGTTGTTCGGATATGAAAAGCGGACCGGGGCGAATCCCGTGGATCAAGAGAGCGATCATCATAACCGCGATGGCGGGCCCCGTTGGAATCCCCAACGCCAAGAACGGGATCATGGCTCCTCCGGTGGCGGCATTGTTGGCTGTTTCCGGCCCGGCGACGCCTTCGATGCGGCCCGTTCCGAATTCCTCCGGCCTTTTGGCCAGCCGCTTCTCGGTGATATAACTGACGAAGCTGGCCAGGATATGAGCGGATCCCGGCAAAAGACCGATGAAAAAGCCAATTCCCGATCCTCGCAATATAGGACCCCATGAGGCTCGGAGTTCTTTACGGTTCGGCAAGAGCTCTCGAAACCGAGGTTTGTATACCTCTCGAACCGTGCTTTCTGCCGTGGAGTAAAGAATTTCTCCAAATCCAAAGGCGCCCAAGGCTACGGGGACAAAACCAATTCCATCATAAAGATCATGGATTCCAAAAGTAAACCGCAAGGTCCCGGTTAAAGAATCCATGCCTATCGTCCCTAAGAGGAGGCCCAAGATTACCATCGCCAGAGTATTTATAAAGGAGCCTGTGCCCAGAGATCCGAGCAAAAAAAAGGCCACCAAAAGCAGAGCAAACATTTCGGAAGGGCCGAATTTCATGGCCAGATTTGCCAAGAGAGGGGCTAAAAACATTATGCCCATGACGGCGAGGGTCCCCCCCACCCATGAACCCCAAGCGGCGATAAAAAGGGCGGCACCGGCCCGGCCTTTGCGAGTCATCTGGTAGCCGTCGAGACACGTTACGATCGAAGCAGATTCTCCGGGGATATTCATCAAGATGGAAGTCGTTGATCCCCCAAACATGGCGCCATAGTAAATTCCGGCCAGCATGATGATTGCCCCGGTAACCTCAAGTCCATACGTAACCGGTATTAGAAGGGCAATGCCAGCCAGGGGGCCTATTCCCGGCAAAACACCCACCATTGAACCCCACAGGCATCCAATAAAGCAAAGATAAATATTTTGCAGGCTAAGAGCGGTCTGAAACCCGCCCATCAAATTCGTCAATACATCCATTCCGGTGAAAACCCTCCATTTTTCGGACAAAACGTGGGGAATTCTCTATAAATACAAGGGCCCCAGGGGCAGAAAAATCCCGAGAATTTTTCCGAAAAAATACCAACTTCCCGCAGCCAGGATTCCGGAAAGGCTTGCGGAAAAGAACAGTTTAAAACGGGAAACTAAGAAAAAAAGACTGAAAAGATAGAGAAAGGAAGTGAGAAGATAACCCAATCGGCCCATGAAAATAATGAATGCGAGAGTAAGCAGGATGATGGCCAGGGGTTTCGCCAAATTCTCGAGATCCCTGGCCCAGTCAATTTTGGGTTTTCCTTTGCTGGAGAAAAATATCAAGAGGCCTATTATGCAAAGCAAAAAGGAGAGGACAAGTGGGAAAATCGCTGGCCCGGGTTGGGTAAATTTACCGATAGGAAGCTTAATAGAGAGGAAAAAAAAACAAATCCCAACAAAAAGAAAGAATAATCCCCCAGCGTGATCTTTATTCATAACTGCCTACAATCTATAAAAATCAGCAGAAGGTGTCAAGGCAAAAACTGGCTGGTAATTTCAAGAAGAATTTCGGGGGGATATTCATTGCAGGCGAAATCACTTCCCACCAACGTCCCCTTTGATAAATGTCGGCAACTTACAAATTTACGAGCATCCCCCTCTCTCCTCCCTGCATTCATCAACTCTTTTTACCATTCATCGATGAGGGCGTTATTCGGGCAAAGAGGGTTAAGAATTGAAACTAAGGCTGGCGCAAGGGAAAGACACATCCGGAGCCGATTTTTGGGCGGTCCGATGAAAAATTTATTTAGCTACGATCTCACAAATTCTATTTGTGAAAGGCAATGTTTTCTGAGATTCGTAAAATATTTTGACAAGGCCAATAATTGTTTATTCCAAGAACTTGCAGAAATTGATAATTCTTCAAAAGAAGAACCTGTAAACCCTTTTAACAATTGTAATAATTTATGCACTATTTTACACATTTTAATCCCCTCAGATCCAGCCTCTGGATCAATAAAGGCTCTTTAAGAATTTTCGCAACTTTTTCAAAATGTCGGAAGACAGATCGACAAACCTAACCGCGTACCTGTATTCTTTTTCTGATTTTCCCAATCTACCTACCCTGATAACCTCTCCAAGGGCCTGAACACAATCCAGGCCGGCGGCAGAATCATAATAGAACTTAAGGTTTAGATTCTGGCCAACCTCCAATTTTTGTGAACTATACATTAATAAACCACCTTCAGAGATATCGACCGTATAGGCAAGACGGTGGCCGGACGAATCCGGAAAAGAATATTCCATTGGCAGACGCAGAGAAAGCCTGAAATATTTTCTCTTTTCAGATTTAGCCGAAGTGACTCGATCTTTCAGTCTTGCAATACTTTCTTGGACATCTTTATTCATCATATCGGCAAGTATGCGAATTACGTACCAACACTTATCGGCTTGAAATCACAGGTGAATTGAAATTACAGCGAACGATGAATTAACAAAATATGCCGCTCGGACGCCAAAAATGCACATAAAGCATTTTTTAGTTAATAAGGCAAATTTAGCGCAGCTTCTCTTGTGGCTCATCTCCTTTTTAACTTGTGCAAAAATGCTCCCACATACCTTTTTGCTCATGGAGTTGATCATAAATTCCAAATAAAATTCAAATGCCTTTTCGATTACTTTGCGATTCTTGCGGGGCATGAAAATTGCAGAAATATCCTCTCCAGGAAAAGCTAAATATCTGGAAAATGGGAGGCCGGCAAATGAAAAAAATAATCTATTACCTGACGTTAGCCATGGCAACGGGAATGATCTTCGCCGGGTGCGGAGGGAGCGGTGATTCCTCCAGCAGCTCAGGAACCATTTCCATGAATATCACCGATGCCAGACCGAATCTGCCAACCGGAGTTCAGCAGGTTCTAATAGAATTTGATGAGGTTTCCGTACATAGAAGTGGAGGCGGGTGGACCTCTCTTGATTTACCTCAAACACCCCTCGAAATTGACTTGTATCAATTTTTTGATGGGGAAACGACCGAATTAGTCCCACCCGCCTCACTTCCATCAGGAAAGTATACTCAGGTTCGGATCGGGGTAACCGAAGCAACCATTGTAATCAACGGAAATAGTTATCGGATGGAAATCCCCTCAGAGAATTTGAAGACGGACAAGAATTTCGAATTTACTGTCGAAGGGGGCGGGGCCGTCGATTTAACCGTTGATTTTGACCTGAGCCAGTCCATAGTGCAAACCGGTCCCGATACCTACCAACTCAAGCCAGTTCTGCACCTGGTTACCACTACTGAGGCATGGACCATTAAAGGGAATATAACTTCATCCAAATTTGACAGCATTCCCGAGCCCAAAGAAGCGGTTGTCATTGTTTATCGGAATTTGCCTGACATTACGCTTTTCGAAGCTGGTGTTGATGAAGAATACACAAGGCTAAGTGTCCAAAAAGGAACCGATGCTCTAACTGTGTTCAGCGTCTTCTGGCTGGTTCCTGATGAAAACTATTATGTAGAGGTCTATCTGGGGGACCCGACTGATCCCGCGACTCAAAAATATTCTAAGTTCATCGAAAAGTCAGATTGGACTACCAAAATCTTTTGGCTTGAAGGGGAAAATGTTTCTCTATTTTGAGGTAGGTTGATTCGTCCTTCCGAAGAGAGGAGCCTCTTCGGATGAGGTAACAAAATAAGGGGTTACGGATAACGTAACCCCTTTTTATTTGATGTGTCCCAAGACAGACTTGAGTTAACAGTTCAGGGAGAGAAAGGCTTCCAGGGACGGTGTTTTTTGCCGATTCCCTAATGATATCTGGTGGCGGTGCAGGGATTTGAACCCCGGACACTGCGGATATGAGCCGCATGCTCTGACCACCTGAGCTACACCGCCACGCGCTTGAAAGGGTATTAAATTTTATAATTCGATTTTCGGTGGGTTGTCAACAGAAAAGAGAGCAAAAACAGCTCATAGCTGATAGCTCAAGGCAAAAGCTTTCGGACCAGGAGCTACGATCTATGAGCCATGAACTATTTAGTCAGCAGATAATCCGGCTTCACGTGCATCATGGCTTTGAAGATGTTCTCTCTTACCCCCCGGTGATCCTTGTCCAATTTCTTGATCAGATCTTTTATGTACTCCCTCTTGGTGTGATTCGCCGTGGGGCATGGATTTTCCATGATCGGAAGCTCCGCCTCCCGCGCGAACCGCTTCAACAGATGCTCATCCGTGTAGGCAAAGGGCCGGATGAGAAAGAACTCCCCTTGAAAATAAGACTGATAGGGGATCATGGTGCTGATCTCCCGTCCGAAAAATATGTTCAGGAGAAAAGTTTCGATGACGTCGTCCTTATTGTGAGCCAGGGCCAGTTTATTGCATTTGTACTCCCGGGCCAGTTCAAAGAGCTTCCGGCGGCGCAACCGGGAGCAGAGAAAGCAGGGGCTGGCCTTGCGGTTGTAATCGCTGTGCGACAAAAGGCCGATGTTCGATTTTTCGATCCGGTAAGGGACCCCCTCTTTCTCGAAGTAGTCCTTCATCCCCTGTGCCGGCGGCCCATTCGTCCCCTCGAAGCCCAGGTCTACATAGACGGCGAGAACGAATTCCGGCTTGGGCACGAAAAGAAGAGGGCCGGTGATCAGTTTTAGCAGGGTCAAGCTGTCCGCCCCGCCCGAAACGCCCACCAATACACGGTCTCCTTCCGCAAGCATTCCGTGTTTGAGAACCGCCTGCTCGAATCGTTTCCGTAGATGGAGGTAGAGTTTGCTCATTTCCTTAAAGCCGCAACCAAAATATTCTTATCAGGACACAGATGAACACAGATAACACAGATTTTATATTCGCAAAAGACCTAAAAACAAAAGACCTAATGGGACGCGGATGAACGCGGATAAAGATTCATAAAAAAGATTAACAAAATCAAAAGATTTTACAGCCCAGTCGCACAGAAACCCCAAAGAAAATAGAGGTCGTTTTTAATTATCATACCCCAAATACGCTGAATCAGGTCAAGAATTTGGGGTTATCGGTAGCCAAGCAGTCGGTAGGTAAGCAAGAAAAGCTTCCAGCCTTCCGGCAGGTAAAAAGAAAATAGATTTTGGGGGGTCAGGGGCTTTTGTTCGGGGTCCATGTGGGAAAAGGTTTTTAAGATCCTCATGTAGACTTCTTCCGGGTGCGGAGCGGCCTGGGCCAGCCGAAGAGTTTCCGTAAAAGGGATCAAATCGTCGTCTTCCCCGTGGGCCAGAATCAGGCTGGCCCGGAGGTCTTTAAACACCGGGGCCACCGATAGGGCAGTCATGGAAGAGCGGATCGCCGGGGGTAATTTCTGGATAAAGGACTCAGTCTGAGAAGGATCGGCATGGGAGAGAAGGTTCAGCACGTTCCGCCCCTCCTCTCCCAGCTGGGATAAAAATGAGTCGATGGGCGCGTGTTCGTCCCGCAGTTTGACCTTCAGAATCCTTCTCAAGACGGCTCGGTCTTCCGCAGACTCGATCCAATCGAGGTTATTGGCCAGAAAGACCCATTTGCCGTATTCCTGGGGCTTCCGGAAGTAGCGATGCCCCTGGAATTCAAAATGGCCGGTGGCGATGAAAGAAAGGACATTCTTCAGGTCGTAATACCCTCCGAAGGAGACCACAAAGCGAACCTTATCGCGAATCTCCGGGCGGCAGGCGGCGATGATCGTGGGGCCGACTCCGTAGCTGAACCCGAAGAGACCGCAGGAGTCCGGCCGGACCTCTTGCCGGGAAAGCAGGTGAGAAAAAGCCGCCTTGATTTCTTCTATATCCGAGGGGGCGATGCGAAAGGCCCTCATTCCTTTCAGGTCGGGGACGAAGACCACGAACCCCGCCCGGCAGAGCACGGAGGCAAAGCGTTTCAACCGGGGGTCGTCCTTCCCGGTGTCAATGACCCCGTGATTTAGCAGGATTCCGCCTCTTTTCCCTTCGGGATGGGGAAGATAGAGGTCGGCTTTCATGAGTCCCAGCGGGCTTTCCCAATCGACTTCCTTTACCACCGGGCGCGGAGAGGCTTTTTCCAGCCACCCCGGTTTGTCGAAATTTAAAAGTTCGTTTAAGAGTAGAATGCTCCGGAAGGTTCGTTCGGCGTAAAGAACGGAGAGAAGGGCCAAAAAAGTCAGGAATAAAAAAAGAACCAGGGTTCTTTTCTTCACTTTGAGCCCAGAAGGCGAGCCAGGGTACAGAACTTTTCCAGATTCAAAGTCTCACCCCGGGTCATGGGGGAAATGCCGGCTGCGCCCAAAGCTTCCTTGATCTGAGGGCCGGAAAAACCTCCCAGCTGGAGAGCCTTACCCAGGGTCTTCCGGCGGTAGGTGAAAGCCGAACGTACGACCTTTTCCAGGTTCTTTTCGTCCTCCACCACGACTCTTGGCTTGGGGAGAACCCTGAATTTCACCACGGCAGAGTGCACTTTGGGCGGGGGGAGAAAGGAATTGGGCTTCACTTGAAAGGCAATCTTCACGTCGCTGTAAAGCTGGGACCAGACGCTAAGGGGCCCGTAGTCCCCGGTGCCCGGTTGGGCCGCGAGTCTTCGGGCCACCTCGAGCTGGAGCATCAAAACCAATAAGGAAAAGCATTCCCTTTCTTTCAACAGACGAAAGATCATGGGGGTGGAAATCTCGTAGGGGAGATTGGCCACCACCTTGATTTTTCGTTTCCACCGGCGAAAGGGGGCACCAAAGTCAAACTGCAGGGCATCCGCCCAGACGACCTCCACCGTGTCCCCGCTGGAGAACCGGTCTTTCAAAGCATCCGCGAGGGAGGAATCGATCTCCAGGGCATAGACCTTTTTCACCCGCCGGGCCAACGGCTCGGTCAGGCTCCCCAACCCGGCCCCGATCTCCACCACCACATCCTCGGGCTCGAGCGAAGCCGCTTCGATGATCTTGCGGAGGATGTTGGGGTCGTGGACAAAGTGCTGGCCCAGGCTCTTCTTCGGCCGGATATGCAGCTCTTTAAGTTGTTTTTGAAGAGAAGTCAATTTTCTCCAATCGCCTTCTTCGCCTTTCGCGGTAGAGCAGGACGATTTTCTTGGTCATGAAGTAGGTCGGGATCACCGAAAGCGATCCGACGACGATCCCCCCGACCAGGAGGGGGTAATAGATTTCCCAGCCCAGATTGAGAACGTAGGAGGCGGAAAAATCGGCAGAGACCAGGGAGGGCCCGCTGGCGCCGGTGATCGCCTGCCCCACCCCGTAATCCAGGATATAAATGAAGGGAAGGAAGAAAGGATTCGCCACCTGGCCTCCCAGGGCCGCGGCCAGTTTGCTTTTGCCCAGAAGGAAGGCGATGAAAACCCCCAGGACCAGATGCAACGGGACCGTGGGAGTAAAGCCGATGGCGACCCCGATGGCCATCCCCCCGGCCACTTCTTCCGGCTCCCCGCGCAGCCGCAGGATCCGGAGGTAGAGGAGACGAAACCGCCTCTTCCATCGGGCTCCCAGGCTTTTTGAATTCCCGTTTTTCTTCGATTCCCTGTTTTCCATCCCCATGACGGATTATCTTATACCCATACGGGAATAGGCGTTCAAAGTCAAGTCCGCGCGAAAGCCTTCCTGGAGGAGGTGAAACCCGGCCACGCCGATCATGGCCGCGTTGTCCGTGCACAGAGCGGGAGGAGGAAAGTATACCGCGATGCCGGATTCTTTTCCTTTCTGAGAAAACTTCTCCCGCAGGCGGGAATTGCAGGCTACTCCTCCGGCCACGACCACTTCGGGGATTCCTTCCTGGCGCGCCGCCCGGAAGACCTTGGACACCAGGGTATCCACCACTGCCTCCTGAAAAGAGGCGGCCACATCCCGGAGCTGAGGGGGAGAAGGTTTACCCCCCAATCCCTTTACGTAGTGCAAAACGGCCGTCTTCACCCCGCTGAAACTGAAGTCGAGGGAATCCGGTTCCAGAAGGGTCCGGGGAAACGGAATGGCGCTCCGGTCCCCTTCCCTGCTCAGCCGGTCGATGATTTCCCCTCCAGGGTAACCCAGATCCAGGAGCTTGGCCACTTTATCGAAGGCTTCCCCGGCGGCGTCATCCCGGGTTCGCCCGATGAGGGCCATCCGGGTTGGGGACTCCACCCGGAATAGGCTCGTATGGCCTCCCGACACCACCAGGGAGATGAAGGGAAATTTCAGGCCGGGAAAGTCAAGAAATACGGCCGCCACATGGCCCAGGATATGATTGACCCCCACGATCGGAAGGTTGAGAACGTAGGCCAGGGATTTGGCCGCGGCGATGCCGACAAGGAGAGAGCCCACCAGACCCGGCCCCTGGGTGACGGCGATCCCCTCCAGGCCCGCCAGGTCGATTTCGGCCTGAGAGAGGGCTTCCTGGATAACCGGCAGGATGGCCTCCACGTGGTGACGGGAAGCCAGCTCCGGAACCACTCCCCCGTATTTCCGGTGAATGGAAACCTGGGAAGCGACAACGCTGGATCGTACCTTTTGCCCATCCTCCACCACTGCGGCCGCAGTCTCATCGCAGGAGGATTCAATTCCCAAAATGTTCATTTGAGGGTCGTTGGTTCAAACGCTGCCGGGGGGTTGGAAGACCGCAATCGAGCAGCGGATCGATTGAGCGGATATTCACAGAATATCATATCGATGGCGGAACCGGAAGCCCACTGGATAGGAAAACTCCCCCCGCTCCGGGCATGGGGTGAAATGGACATCTCTTGCCCGGGGGGAGAAATTCGAAGCGTCCGGTAGAAAAGCCGATTAGCCCAGAACCGCGGCCATCTTGAAGATGGGCAGGTACATGGCGATGACCAGGGCTCCGATGGTGGCCCCCAGGAAGACCATGAGAATCGGCTCCAGCAGGGAAGTCAGGGCGGTGACCGCCGCATCCACCTCGTCGTCGTAAAAATCGGCGATCTTCGACAGCATGGAATCCAGGGCCCCAGTCGATTCCCCCACCGAGATCATCTGCACCACCATGGGCGGGAAAATGCCGCTGGTCCCCAGAGGTTCGGCGACCGTTTTCCCTTCCCCGATGCTGGCGCGGGTCTTCAAGATGGCTTTCTCGATAATCTTGTTTCCCGAGGTACGGGCCACAATGTCCAACCCCTCCAGGATGGGAACTCCGCTGGAGAGCATGGTGCTCAGGGTGCGGGTGAACTTGGCGATGGCCACCTTTTTAACCAGCATCCCGAATACGGGAAGCTTGAGAATATAATCGTCTATTCTCTCGTGCCCCTTTTCGGTCCGGTAATAATAGCGGAAGGCGAAGAAAAAGCCGACGAGGAAAAGCCCGATGGCCCACCAAAAGGTAGCGCAACATCTCACTGATGTTGATCACCAGCTGGGTGAACCCCGGGAGGGTCCCCCCCATGTCGGCGAACATCTTCTGGAAGACCGGGATGACGAAGATTAAGAGCGATCCGACGACCAGCAGGGCGACGCAGAGTACGACCCCCGGGTACACCATGGCCCCCTTGACCTTTTTCTTGAGGTTCATCGTCTTTTCGATATAGACCGCCAGACGGTTGAGGATGGTGTCCAGAATTCCTCCCGCCTCTCCGGCGGCCACCAGGTTGCAGAAGAGATCGTTGAACACCGTGGGGTGCTTCCGCAGGGCGTCGGCAAAAGTCGATCCGGCTTCCACATCGCCCTTTACCCGGATGAGGACCTCTTTAAAAAAAGGGTTGTCCTGCTGGCTGGAGAGGATTTCCAGGCACTGGACCAGGGGCAGTCCCGCGTCGATCATGGTGGCAAACTGGCGGGTGAAGACCACGATCTCTTTTTCCCGGACCCGGTTCTTCCAGGGTAACTTGATTCCTTTCAGGACATCCTTCGGTTTGGGCGCAATCTTGGTGGCCAGAATCTGCTGGCGGCGGAGGGTCATTCTCACGGCGGCTTCATTGCTCGCCTCCATCTCCCCCTTTTCGATCGTCCCCTTGCGGGATTTTCCTTCCCAAACATATACTCCCATTGGCGTCCTCCGATTGTCCAGGCGATTTCTCGGTTAATCCTCCACCGTGACCTTCAAGACTTCTTCCACGCTCGTGACCCCTTCTTTGAGCTTCTGCAGCGCCGCCTGCCGCAGGCTTTTCATTCCCAGAGCGACGGCCTCCTTCTTGATTTCCCCGGCTGAAGCCCCCTGGAGGATTTGCTCCCGGACCTCTTCGCGGACGGGGAGAACCTCATACAGAGCCACACGCCCCTTGTAGCCGGTGTTGCTGCACCGGGCGCATCCCGCCCCCTTGTAACAGGTAAGCCCGTGGAGTTCCTCGGGGGGAACTCCCAGATTCAGGAGCATCTGGGGAGAAACCTGGACCACGGTCTTGCAGGCCTCGCAAATTTTCCTTGCCAGTCGCTGGGCCACGATCAGATTCACCGCCGAGGCCACCAGGAAGGGCTCGATGCCCATGTTCAGCAGACGGCTGATGGTGGCGGGGGCGTCATTGGTATGGAGGGTGCTCAAAACCATATGCCCGGTCAGGGCGGCTTTGATGGCGATTTCGGCGGTCTCAAAGTCCCGGATCTCTCCCACCATGATGATGTCCGGGTCCTGCCGCAGGAAGGACCGGAGGCAGTTGGCGAAACTCAGGCCGATTTCCTCGTGGATCTGAACCTGGTTGATTCCCATGAGGTTGTACTCCACCGGGTCCTCGGCGGTGGAAATATTTTCGGATATCTGGTTCAGCTCGGTCAGGGCCGAGTAGAGGGTCGTGGTCTTTCCGCTTCCCGTCGGCCCGGTCACCAGGACCATGCCGAAGGGCTTGTGAATGGCGTCGCGGAACTCCAGGAGGGGGTTTGCTTCGAAACCCAGCTTGGTCATGTCCAGCTGCAGGCTGGATTTGTCCAGCAACCGCATGACCACCTTTTCTCCGAAGAGGGTGGGCAGAACGGAGACTCGGAAGTCCATTTCCTTGTCTTTCCCGTATTTCACCTTGATCCGGCCGTCCTGGGGAAGGCGGCGTTCGGCGATGTCCAGCTTGGACATGATCTTCACGCGGGAAGTGATGGCGTTCTTGAGCTTCAGCGGGGGTTTCATGAACTCATACAGTACCCCGTCCACCCGCAGGCGGACCCGGAAGACTTTTTCGTAGGGCTCGATATGGATGTCGCTGGCGGCCCTATTGATCGCCTCGTTCAGAATCAGGTTGACCAGCTTCACCACCGGAGCGTCTTCGACCGCCTGCTTCAGCTCGCTGACGTCGATGTCATCTGTGTCGTCCAGAAGATCAATCGTTTCCCCTTCTTTGATGCCATCCATGATATCGTTGAGGGCATCGGAGGGGTCATAGAACCGGTCAATGACCGTCTTAATGGCGCTTTCCGTGGAGACAAACACCTCTACATGGCAGCCGGCGAGAAATTTGATATCATCAATGGCCAGGATATTGGAGGGGTCGCTCATGGCGACCCGAAGGGTGGACCCGACTCGTTTGATGGGAATCGCCTGGTATTTAAAGATCACGTCGGCCGGGATCATCTTCATGGCGTCCGAGTCGATCTGGATTTCATTCAGATCGATGGCCGGGACGCCGTAATGGCGGCTGAGGAAAGAAACCAGGTTTTTTTCGCTTATGTAGCCCAGCTTTACCAGGGCGGAACCCAGCTTGGTCCCCGAGAGTTTTTGGTCCTGGAGGGCTTTTTCCAGTTGCGCGGGGGTGATTAAGCCATTGCTGACCAAAAGGTCGCCCAATCGGCCACTCATACGCTATCTCTCCAAAAATATGTTGTTTTTCAAAAAAATATAGAAGGCTAACAGGGTCTTGTCTAGAAATTTCCAATCTGGTCTAAAGCATTATCGTCATCGGGCAGAAGAATCTGAAATCTTATCCACACCTTCACTCCTTGCATCGGCAAGGAGAATAGGATATCTTTCTATTGACAACCCTATGGAAAGAGGATACTTTTTCACTTTGATTGAAAATTTGCACCCTACCGAGGCAGATGAAATTATACTGCCTAATAGGGGCATACGGGATAAATCATTTTAACTCCGCTATACAGAAAAATAAAGGCCATATCCGCAAAGTGGGGGATTTTTTTTATCCTTCCCCCGGGCTGACCGTTCGGAGGCAATGGAGTTTGAGTCGTTTGATTATCGCCGTGGCTTCTGCCGGCTATGCAGGTTTTTCTCCTCGGGCGCCGGGAACCGTGGGAACGGCGGTGGGAATTCTGGTCTATCTTCTTTACTCCCCCTTCCCTCCCCTGCTCTATTTGCTCAGCACCGGGGCTTTTTTTATCCTGGCCTGCTGGATTTCGGAGCGGGCCGAGGCTCTGCTGGGCCAGAAAGACAGCCCGAAGATTGTCATCGATGAAGTCACCGGCTATTTGATCACCATGGCTTTTATCCCCTGCACCGCATTGTCGATGGCGGGTGGATTTCTTTTTTTCCGGATTTTGGATATAATAAAACCGCCTCCTGCAAATTGGATCAACCGGGAAATGAAGGGAGGCTGGGCGGTTGTTCTGGACGATGTGGTGGCCGGAGTGTACGCGAATGTTCTTCTTCGTCTGACCGCTGTTTTTTCCCCGGGCGTTTTCCTTGCCTGAATCGATCACTCCGAAGGCTCAAGAGGAATCATTCCTTGCGCGTCGAACTTATTACCATCGGGAACGAACTGACTTCCGGGGAGGTGGTGGACACCAACGCGGCGTTCATGGCCGAGGTCCTGTCGGAAGCCGGCCTGGAGGTGGTTTTCATCACTACCACCGGGGATGAGTCTTTGCGCATCGAGGATTCCCTCCGCCGGGCGCAGGAGCGCGCCGAGGTCATCATCGTAAGCGGAGGCCTGGGGCCCACCCAAGATGACATTACCGCGAGTTCTGCGGCCAAGGCCCTGAAGCTCCAGCTGGTTCTAAACCGGGAGGTCCTGGAGAATCTGAAGAAACGCTTTGCCGAACGGGGAATGGAGATGCCGCTTTCCAACGAGAAACAGGCTTTCTTCCCCCAGCAGTCCGAAATCATTCCCAACCCCATGGGCACGGCCTGCGGTTTCATCGTCCGGCGGCCGGGCAAGGTCTTTATTTTCCTCCCCGGCGTCCCGCGGGAGCTGAAGGTTTTGATGAGAGAAAAGGTAATTCCCTTCCTGGAAAGAGAGAGGAAGGAAAAGGTCTTGGTGCGCTCTCGCACCCTGAAAGTCTTCGGCTTCACCGAATCCGCCATCGCCGATTTACTGAAGGACGTGAAACCCGGGGATTTTTCCGCCACCCTGGCGTACCTTCCCCGGTATCCCGAGAACCACGTGAAGATCACCGTCCGAGGACGGATTGCCGAAGAAGCGGAAGAGAACCTCCGGAAGCTGGAAGGCCTGATCCGCGAAAAGCTCCAGGGGCGGGTCATTGCCGTTGACCGGGAGACTCTGGAGGAGATCGTCGGCCGGCTCCTCCGGGCCGACCGGGCAAACCTGGCCGTGGCTGAATCCTGCACCGGGGGGCTCGTGGCTCATCGCCTGACCCAAGTCTCCGGAAGTTCCGATTACTTCGAGAGATCCGTGGTCACCTACAGCAATGCCGCCAAGGTTCAAATGCTGGGGGTTCCGGGAGAATTGATCGACAGGGTCGGCGCGGTGAGTGCGGAAGTGGCGGAGAAGATGGCCGAAGGCGTGCGCCGGGTCAGCAACGCCACCCTGGGGTTGGCCATCACCGGGATTGCCGGGCCGACGGGCGGATCGGAAGAAAAACCGGTGGGCACGGTCTTCATCGCCCTGGCGAGCCCCAAAGGAACCGTGTCCAGGAGATACCAGTTCATGGGCGACCGGAATCAGATTCAGACCATTTCCGCCTACACGGCGATTGACTGGGTGAGAAGGTATTTTTTGAATTTGATACCGGCTTTCAACAACTCGTAGGGGCGGGTTTCAAACCCACCCCTACGGCTATTTCTTATGGATGACATTCGATCTTTCATCGCCGTTGAAGTTCCCCAGGCCGTGAAATCCCGGATGGATGAACTCCAGCGGGAGCTCCGCCGGACGGAGGCGGATGTGAAATGGGTGCGTCCGGAGGGGATTCATCTGACCCTCAAGTTTCTCGGCTCCATCCGCCAGGATGATGTGGAGCGCATTTCCCAGTCCATCGCGCCGGCGATCGCGGGATGGGAGCCCTTTGAGGTGCGGGTCCAGGGCATGGGCTGTTTCCCCAATCCCCGTAACCCCAGGGTCGTCTGGCTGGGCATGGACCGGGGAAAAGAAACCCTCACTTCGCTGCAACAGGCGGTGGAAAAGAAGATGGCCGAGCTGTCTTTTCCCCCGGAGGACCGCCCTTTTTCTCCCCACCTGACGCTGGGAAGAGTCCGGTCTGCGAGGGGCAAGGGAGGATTGGCCCGGGCGATTGAAAAGCACCGGGAAGCGGAAGTAGGAACTTTTCAGGTCCGGGAGGTTTTTCTCTTCCGGAGCGAACTCCATCCCTCCGGGGCGGTTTACACAAAATTAAGAGAATTCCCCACTGCGAAAAGGATAGAATAACCTAATGGGACACAGATAAGCACAGCGCGGCAAAACCGCAAGCAAAAAAATTTATATCGGGACACAGATAAACACAGATGAACACAGATTTTATACTCGCAAAAGATTTAAAGACAAAAGACTGAATGGGACGCGGATGAAGGCGGATAAACACGGATGAAGCTTTAAGGGCAAAAACGGACGGCCGGGAAAGCTGAGTTCAACTTTGATTATGGTAAAGTTATTCTGATGCGTAGCATTTAAATCTCATTGCCCTTGGCGAAATCTGCGCAATCTGCGTAATCTGCGGATAAACAATAAAAGAAGGGTTTTTAACTTTTCCAACCATAAAGGAGGATCCATGCCAGCGGAGAGCCAAAAAGAGAAAGCCATTGACCTGGCCGTCAGCCAGATCGAACGCCAATTCGGCAAGGGAGCCATCATGCGTCTGGGGACCGATGCCGTGCTCCCGGAGATACCGGTCATCTCCACGGGCTCTCTGGCCCTGGATATAGCCCTCGGCGTGGGCGGGGTGCCCCGCGGGCGGGTGGTGGAGATCTACGGCCCGGAAGCCTCGGGCAAGACCACGCTGGCCCTTCATATCGTCGCCGAAGCCCAGAAAAAAGGGGGGATTGCGGGTTTCATCGACGCCGAGCATGCCCTGGACGTAGCCTATGCCCAGAAGCTGGGGGTGAAGACCGATGACCTGCTGATCTCCCAACCCGATACCGGGGAACAGGCACTGGAGATTACCGATATGCTTGTGCGGAGCGGGGCCATCGACGTCGTGGTCATCGACTCGGTGGCTGCCTTGGTTCCCAAGGCGGAACTGGAGGGGGAGATGGGCGATGCCCACATGGGACTGCAGGCCCGCCTCATGTCCCAGGCCCTGCGGAAACTCACCTCCACCATCAGCAAATCCAATACCTGCGTCATCTTCATCAACCAGATCCGGATGAAGATCGGCGTTTTTATGGGCAATCCGGAGACCACGACCGGCGGAAACGCCTTGAAATTTTACGCCTCGGTTCGTATGGATATCCGGCGGATCGGAGCCATCAAGGACGGGCAGGAGGCCATCGGAAATCGGACCAAGGTCAAGGTGGTGAAGAATAAAATGGCCCCTCCCTTCCGGGAAGTGGAGTTTGACATCATGTACGGGGAAGGGATTTCCCGGGAAGGGGACCTGGTGGACCTGGCGGTGGAAAAGGAGATCATCCAGAAGAGCGGGGCGTGGTTTTCCTTCGACGATGAGCGGATCGGACAGGGCCGGGAGAATGCCAAGGTTTTCCTGAAAGAGCACCCGGAGACCGCCCGGGCTATTGAAGAAAATCTCAAGGAAAAACTGGGCCTGGTGAAAAAACAGAAAGAAGCCTGATAAAAATGCGGAATTCGGAATGACGAATGCGGAATAAGAATCTTTTCTTGGAATTCCGCATTCCGCATTCCGAATTAGAAAAGTCCCTTACCCTTCTATGCCGACCCAGCGATCGAAGTCTCCGGAAAGCGCAGAGGCGTCCGCCATGCGCCTTCTGGGCAGGCGTGATTACAGCCGTCAGGAGCTGCTGCGGAAGCTCACCGGAAAAGGATTTTTAGCCGGAGAGGTGGAGGGGGTCCTCGTAAAATTCGAGAGCCTTGGCCTCCTGGATGATCGAAAGTTGGCCCGGCGCCTGGTCAACTATTATTCCGGGGAGAAGCTCTGGGGTCCGCAAAAGGTTTTGCAGAAACTGGTTCAAAGGGGGATCCCGGCTGAGTGTGCCCGGGACCTGGTCGACGGGGAAGAGGAAAGCGGGAGGGCGCCGGAACGACTTCGAAAGGTTCTGCATCTTAAATCGAAAGGCCAAGACCTCCATTCTTTGTCGCCCCAGGAAAAGCGACGGCTGGCCAACTACCTCCGGCAGAGGGGGTATGGCTGGAATGATATCTGGGAGGCCTTGCAGGAAATCGGAGGTTCGGTAGAAGAATGATGACCGGAAGCGCGGTACGCCAGAAATTTCTGGATTACTTCAAGAGCAAAGGGCACGCCATCGTGAGCAGTTCCTCACTGGTTCCCCAGAAGGACCCTACCCTGCTCTTCACCAACGCGGGAATGGTCCAGTTCAAGAATTACTTCACCGGCGAGGAAAAGGCCCCTTTTCCCCGCGCTACGACCTCGCAGAAGTGCGTGCGCGCCGGGGGAAAGCACAACGACCTGGAGAACGTGGGTTACACCGCCCGCCATCATACCTTCTTCGAAATGCTGGGGAACTTCTCCTTCGGCGATTACTTCAAAGAAGGGGCCATTGCCATGGGATGGGAGTTCCTCGTGGATATCCTGGGCCTGCCCCCGGACAAGCTCTGGGTTACCATTCACGAAGGGGAAAAATCCCTGGGAATCGGGCCGGATGAAGAGGCGCGGAAACTCTGGAGAAAATACGTCCCGGAAGAAAGGATCCTGACTTTTCCCAGCAAGGATAATTTCTGGCAGATGGGAGACACCGGCCCCTGCGGCCCCTGCTCGGAGATCGTCATCGACCAGGGTCCGGCAGTGGGATGCGGGCGTCCGGAGTGCGCCCCGGGCTGTGACTGTGACCGGTACCTGGAGCTGTGGAACCTGGTCTTCATGCAGTTCGAGCGCTATGCCGACGGCACGATCAAGCCCCTGCCCAAACCGAGCATCGACACCGGCATGGGCCTGGAGCGGATTACGGCCATCGTTCAGGGGGTGGAGAGCAACTACGACACGGACCTCTTTACCCGCATCTTGAAGGCGATCGGGAGATCATGCGGGAAAAAATACGACCCCCCATCCCCCGAGGGGGTTTCCTTCCGGGTGATCGCCGATCATGCCCGCGCGGCAACTTTCTTGATCAGCGACGGCGTCCTCCCTTCCAATGAAGGGCGGGGCTACGTCCTGCGCCGGATCATGCGCCGGGCCATGCGGCACGGCAAGAAACTGGGGATCCACGAGCCCTTCCTCTTCCGGCTGACCGATGAAGTGATCGGCCTCATGCAGGATGCCTATCCGGAACTCGTAAACCACCGGGAAATGGTCAAGAACATGATCTCCAACGAGGAGGAGCGCTTCTCCGAGACCCTGAACACGGGGCTTCGCCTCTGGGGCGATGAAATCCGCAAACTGAAAGAGCGGAAATCGAAGGTCATTCCCGGAGAATTGATCTTCAAGCTCTATGACACCTACGGGTTCCCCCTGGACCTGACCGAAGAGATCGCCCGCGATGAAGGGTTTCCCCTGGATAAAAAAGGATTTGAAGAAGCCATGGAAGCCCAGCGGGAACGGGCCCGGGAATCCTGGAAGGGTTCGGGGGAAGAAGCTTTGAAGGAGGTTTACAAGTCCCTGGCGGCCCTCAAGCTGAAGACTGAATTCGTGGGCTATGACCGCCTGGAGACCGAGGGAAAGATTCTGAAGATGTTCAAGGGCGAGGCGGAAGTGGAGAGCGGGAAAGAAGGCGAAGAGGTGGAAGTGATCACCGACCGAAGCCCCTTCTACGGAGAAGCCGGGGGCCAGCAGGGAGACCAGGGGATTCTGTCCGGCAACGGATCCCGGATGGAGGTTTCCCGCTCGAGCAGACCCCTGCCCGACGTGATCGTCCATCACGGGACCATCCAATCCGGAGCCTTCCGGGTGGGAGACACCCTCAAGCTGCGGGTGAATGCCGAGAGCCGGGGCAAGACCGCTCTCAACCACACGGCCACCCATCTGCTGCAGGCCGCCCTGCGGCAGGTGCTGGGGGACCACGTCAAACAGGCCGGGTCTCTGGTGGCTCCCGACCGCCTCCGTTTTGACTACACCCATTTCTCCCCCCTTTCGGAGGAAGAAATCGACCGGGTCGAGGAGATCGTCAATTCCCGGATCCGGCAGAACCTGCAGGTCTGTGTCTCCCATATTCCCTATAAAGAGGCCGTTCAGAAAGGGGCCATGGCCCTCTTCGGCGAAAAGTACGGGGATGTCGTCCGCCTGGTCCAGGTGGGGGAAATCAGCGCGGAACTCTGCGGAGGCACCCATACGACCCGCAGCGGGGATATCGGTCTTTTCAAGATCCTGTCCGAGACCGGAGTGGCCTCCGGGGTACGGCGGATTGAAGCGGCCACCGGAGAGGGGGCCTGGAAAGCCCTCAAGAAAGAAGAGGCCGAGCTTCGGGCGATATCCGATCTGGTGAAAGCGAAGCCGGGAGAGGTGGCGGAGAAGGTCCAGCGGATTCTGAAACAGCAGAAAGATCTGGAAAGGGAATATCAGGCCCTCCAGGTTAAAATCGCTTCGGGGAAGACCAAAGACCTGATCTCCTCGGTCCGGGAAGTCAAGGGCGTTCGGGTTTTGTCCACCCGGGTGGAGACGAAAGACCCGAAGAGCCTGCGGGAGACGGCCGACCGTCTGAAAGACCAGATCAAGTCAGGCATCATCCTGCTGGGCGCCCAGGGAGACGGGAAAGTCATGCTTCTCTGCGCGGTGACGCCGGACCTGGCCGGAAAGTACCCGGCCCAGAAACTGGTTAAAGAAATTGCTCAAATCGTGGGGGGAACCGGAGGAGGCCGGGCCGACATGGCCCAGGCCGGCGGGACGAAAGTCGAAGCATTGCCGGAGGCGCTGGAAAAAATCTACGACCTCATTTAAAAGCTAAGAGCAAGGAGCGGAGAGCAGGGAGAAAAAAGGGGGGGTCCCCTCCAAACTCCATACTCCACGCTCTCTAGCCGCATGCTCCATGCTGCCTTTATGATTGTTTCTTCTTCTTGGCTTCTTTCTCCTCTTCTTCCTTTCGCTTTTTCTCTTCTTTGGCAATCTTTTCCCGGCAGGTCTCCAGGAGGGGTTTGATCTTTCCCTCGAGGCCCACATCCGGATACTTCTTCAGAATCTCTTCGAAGCGGCCCAGGGCGGCTTTGTAGTGTTCCTTCCGGTAGTAGAAATGCGCGATGTAAAACTCATGGTCGGCAAGCTGGCGCCGGCAGAGCTGCATCTTCGTTTTGGCGTCGGGAACGTATTTGCTCTGGGGAAAATTTTCGACCACATAACGGAATTGTTCCAGGGCCTTCTCCGTCACGGTCTGATCCCGGTCGATCGAGAGCATTTGTTTGGAATGACACATCCCGACCTGGTAGATGGCGTAAGGGATCTCCGGATGAATGGGATGGAGTTTCTTAAAGTCTTCATACATGACGATGGCCTCGGTGTAATTCTTGTCGAAATAGAGGGAATCGGCCAGGCGGAGTTCAGCCAGGGGGGTGTAGGTGCTCAGCGGAAAGTCCTCCTTGAACTTCCGGAAGGCCTCGGCTGAGCGGTCATATTTTTTCTTTTCCAGCAGACGGAGGCCCTCTTCATACGCCACCTGCGGCGTCCTCTCCGGCTCCTTTTTCTCAAAAAGAGCGCACCCATTAGTCCAAATCAGAAGAGTGACAGCGAAGAAAATCAGGAACAGAAAAACGATTAGATTATTGCCTCTCGGCACTTTCATCCTTTGAATCCTCTCCTGCCCTTGCTGAGGAAAGCTCCCATTCCAATATATATTCCCTTTCATTTACTGTCAATCCACACGTATTCCGCCTTCCGCCCTTCGTATTGGAGGCTCTTGATTCTTGCCTCAAGCGAAGCGCTCCTCAAGTCACGCCCATGGCGTGACGCTCCTCGAGTCCCGCCTCAGGCGGGACGGTCCTCAAGACCCGAAGGGTCGGTCCATTTCCATTCCGCATTCTTTAGAATTTCATCCCCGGCAAGTTGAGGGAGGCGGTGTTACCGCCGTCCACCGGCAGGGCCTGGCCGGTGATGTAACTGGCCTCGTCGCTGGCCAGGAACAAAATCGCACGAGCGACCTCTTCGGGTCGGCCGTAGCGCCGCAGCTCGCAGCGGCTGCCCAGTTTGTCAAACTTGCCCCTTTGGCGGGCCAGTTCAAAGATGGGCCGGGTCATTCCTGTTTCGATGAGCCCCGGGCAGACCGCATTGACCCGGACATTATACCCGCCCAGGTCGCAGGCGGCTGTTTGGGTAAAATTGATCAAAGCAGCCTTGCTGGCGCTGTAGGCGTTGGTCCCGGCGCCGGAGCGGATCCCGGCCACCGAGGCCGTGTTCACGATGGAGCCGGTCTTTCTTTCCTTCATGTGCCTGGCGGCGGTTTTCGTCGCATAAACAGCCCCCAGGACGTTCACTGAATACACCTTCTGCCAGTCCTCTCCCTCTTCTTGTTCCAGATCGGCCAGCGCCCCGGTGATTCCGGCATTGTTGCACAGAATATCAATTTGGGAATAATTCTTTAGGGCGAGGTCGATTAATTCCTTCACTTCAGCTTCCTTGGAGACATCGGTCCTTTTGATCATTCCCTCGCCCTTTTCCTTCTGCACAAGGGCCAAAGTCTTTTTCAGACCTTCTTCGTTGACATCCGCCAAAACCAGTCTGGCCCCTTCCCGGGCAAAAAGAACCGCCGCAGCCTGCCCGATCCCGTCGGCCGCCCCCGTAATGATGGCCACCTTCCCTTCGAGACGCCCTTTTCGCTCCCGGCCCATGAATATCTACCTCCCTTCAAAGCGCGGGGATCGCTTTTCATGGAAAGCCTGCAGCCCTTCCTGATGATCCCGGGTCAAGCGGCAGAGGCACTGGACGCTGGCTTCTTCGTCGAGCTGCTCGGATAGGGTCCTTTCCATGCCGGCGTACATGAGTTCCTTGGCCAGGCCCATTGCCCGGGTGGGTCCCTGAGCCAGTTTCCTGGCCAGGGCTATGGCTTCTTCCTCCAGCTTGTCGGGGGGTACCACTTTGCTGACCAGCCCGAGGGCCAGAGCTTCCTTGGCGCTGATCGGGTCCCCGGAGAAGACCAGCGGAAAGGACCGGGCAAAGCCTATTAGACGGGGCAGAAAAAAGGTTGATCCGCCGTCCGGGACCAGTCCGATTTTCACGAAAACCTGACAGAAGCCGGCGTTTTCCGAAGCCAGGACGACATCCGCCGACAAGGCCAGGCTGAATCCCACCCCGTAAGCCAGTCCGTTTACCGCGGCAATGACGGGTTTGGGGGTATTCCGAATATCCAGGATCATCTTCTTGACCACCAGCATAAAATCCCTGAATTTCATCGTCTCCTGGGCGGTGTAATTTTCAATTTCCCGGATGTCCCCGCCGGCGGAAAAGGCTTTCCCGGCCCCGGTCAGGATCACGGAACGGATATTTGGATCGGCCTTCAAGTCTTCCAGGGCCGCCGAAATTTCCTGGGCGGTCTTTTTGTTTACGGGATTCAAGGCCTTCGGCCGGTTCAAGACAATCGTTCCCACCGCTTCCTCTTTTTTCAAAAGAATCATCTCGAATTCCATCGCTGCCGTCCTTTTCCCGTTCTTCGAAATAAATACACCCTATCTTTTTCTGAAACCGGCAAGTCCAAGATAGGGTGTTATCAGATTTTACCGCTATGAGCAAGGAATTACTTCGGCGCTACAGGCCCATCTGCTGAGCGGCTAATTCCCGGTGGAAATCGGCGTCGCCGAAGGCCAGTTCTGCAGCCTTGGCCTGCTTGAAATAGAGGTGCATGTCGTGCTCTTCCATGAAACCCATCCCGCCCAGGACCTGATGGGCCAGGAGCGCCAGCCTGCGGCATGAGTCGCTGACCCAGGCCTTGCAGAGGGAGGCATCTTTTTCATAATTCATCCCCTGGCTGATTTTCCAGGCCGCCTGGTTGGTCATGAAGCGGGAGGTGTCCAGGTAGGTCAGGATATTGGCGCAGAAATGCTGGATGGCCTGGAAGGCTCCTATGGGTTTGCCGAATTGGACTCTCTGCTTGGCATGATCGAGGGTGAGTTCCAAAACCCGCTGCCCTCCCCCGCTCATTTCCGCGCATTTCCCCACGGCGGACATGAGGAGGACCTTTTTCATGATTCCCCCGCCTTGGTCGACCCTGCCAAGGAGATTCTCCCTGGGGACCCGGACCTGATTCAAGACTACCTCGCACTGCTTGTCTCCGGCCAGGGTGTCGAGGACGTGGACCGAAAGCCCTTCACTCTTCCCATCGACCAAAAACAGGCTTATCCCCTCTTCAACCTTTGACGATACGGTCGCAGTGCGGGCCACACAGATCAAGGTATCCGCCACATGCGCGTAAGGGACGAAAAGTTTGGTTCCGTTGAGGAGATAGGATTCTCCCTTGAGTCCCGCCCGGGTGGAAATCTGATCCAGGGAGTAGTTTCCGCTCTTTTCTGCCCAGGCCAGGGTGAGGATCCGCTCCCCGGAGGCCACCTGGGGCAAAAGCTCCTTTTTTTGTTTTTCACTTCCCCCCTCCAGGAGGGTCAATCCTCCCATGACCACGGAAGAAAAGAAAGGGCCGGGGAGGCAGGCATAGCCCGTCTCATACAGAACCACGGCCATATCCAGGTAGCTTCCCCCGTACCCGCCGTATTCTTCGGGAAAGAGAATGCCCATCCAGCCCAGGTCAGCCATCTTCTTCCACATCCCCGGGGTGTATCCCTTTTCATCCGCTATCATCTGCCGGACGAAGGTGCTGGGGCATTCTTTCTGGAGGAAACTGTGGGCTGTATCCTTCAGGATCTGCTGGTCTTGGTTCAAATCATAATTCATGGGAACTTTTCCTCCTCGGCATCGTATCAGGATGAGGCCCGGTGAGAGTAAGGATCAATAGGGGTCTATTTCTGCGCCCGTCAGGAGGTTATAAACCTTGCCTTCCGACTGAGGCTTGCTGATGGTTTTGCTTGGCGGAGGAATTTTCCCTGCCTCCACCCAGTCGACCAGAAGGTCGAAGGCCTGGTGCACGTAGGGTAAAAGGGGCTGCATGGTTTTCTGGGGATCAACGCCCGGCCTGCCCACCATGGAATCCAGGTGGTTTCCCTTATCGATCAAGTAAAGCCGGTGAATGTCCCCTTTCTTCTTCTCCTTGATTAAACGTTCATAGGGAATGGCGTGGACATTGCTGAAAATCAGCGCATCCCAGGTTCCATGGACGGTGATCAGCGGTTTGCTAATATCACCGCTATTCTCAATCCTGCGGATTGCTTCTTTCACCGCGGCGGGACGGCGAAAATAGTCGTAATCCTTGTAGTCCTGCGGATTCAGGCCATACTCCCACCAGTTGCGATGCTTAAACGTAGGGTCGTAGGCCATGCGAAACATATTGATGGACCCCAGGTAGTAATAACTGGCATGGAACGGCCAGAGGATCTCCGAGCCTTCGGGCAGTCCCAAGGCCCGCAGCCTTTTCAGGGCCACGGCTTTCTCCTCGGCCGAAGCGGCTTTGTCCGCATAAATCCGATAGCTGTTCAATGCTTCCACCAGGGAGGAGATGATGTTAGGCTCATTGGCTCGGAAAAGAACCCCTTCCCAGTCGACACCCCCATCATAAAGTCCCCGCATCTGTTCCAGGGCAGCCCGCACCAGGTATCCCCCATTGGAGATTCCAATCAAATAGATCCGGGTGGGTTTTTTTCCTTTCGCCCGCTCCAGGAGGTCCCGGGTGGCGACCGTAAGCTGGCGAAGGCAGGGGATCCATTTCTCCACTCGGTCCTCGGGGTGCAGAAAGGTCGTAAGGCCTCGCAGTAGCGGGTAGAGTTTTCCGTCCGGGGCCGGTGTCACTTCCCCGATGGTGCCTTTGTCCGTGGCGGCATAGGCATAACTGCGCCCTTCGCTGTCCTTCCTGGTCAAAACGTAATCGCTGAAAACATCATCCGCCGATCGGTCGTCGACCACTCCCGGGACCCCCGCCATGACCAGCTTCCCATTCCACTTATCCGGGATCCGGATGACGAAACGGGAATCGGCAAACATTCCTTCGATCTGCAGGCCCGGAATTTTCTCTTTGGCCGTATACCACTTCGGCTTGGCAGCGATCTTTCCGTCCGGGCTCCAATCATTGGCGTATAAACGCGCCCGGGTCGGCTCGGATAATCGGCTGATCGCGGGGTTATTGGTGGTCAAATCGTCGAACTGATACGCCATGACGCTGTGCGCCCCGGGGATATAGACGGACATGGTGGCCAGCGATGGAGCAGACCCTAGGAGGGCGAAGATGAACATCAAGGCTGTGAAGGCCAAGCATTTCTTCTTCATTTCGGGTTCTCCTTTCGGTACATTTATTCTGCCTCTGAAAAGCGATCAGTTTTTCTTTTTGCTCGTTTGCCGGCGGAGAAAGCCCAAAAAGGCTTCCGCAAACTCCTTGGGACGTTCCACCTGCGGACTATGGCCGCAATGGGTAAAGATGACCACTTGAGCATGAACGATGGCCTTCATGGTCGGGACCATTTGTTCCAAAGGGATGACCGCGTCGTCTTTCCCATGAAGGATCAACGTGGGAGCGGCGATTTGGGCAAGGTCCGAAAGGAAACGGGTCTGGTTCATGGATTCCAGGCTTTCCTTCATGGTCTGAGGGGCACAGGCCAGGGCGATTTCCATGGCCCGTTCGGTAAATGATGGACCTTGGCCGTACGGCATGACCATATCCATGGCCTGGCGGAGCACCTTCGGGTCGGTTGCGACCTGGGTGAAATACGCCCGGACCTCATCATTCAGGAAGAGGCCGTCTGCCGGAACGCTGTCCAGGAGCGTGAGCGTGCGAACCTTCTCTGGGTGTTTCAGGGTGAAAAGCATGGAAACCTGACCGCCCATTGAATGTCCGACCAGGTGGAAAGGCGACAGACCCAAGCGATCGGTGAAAAGGTTCAGGTCTTCGACAAACTGAGGGATGCTGTAGCCTGAAGAAGGATGTTCGGTCTTGCCACAGCCCCTCTGGTCTAGAGCTACGGCCTGGTAGCGGGCAGGAACCATCTTTAAGAATCGGTTCCAATACTCGGTGGAAGATACATTCCCGTGGAGCAGCAGGATCGTCTCGCGCCCCTTCCCTTTTTTCATATAGTGGATTTTCAATCCTTCGGCCGGCAAATAGGGCATAAAACCTCCTTTCCGTCAGGAATGGACCGCTGGGTTACTCCCTCGGCAGGCCGAGGCCGCGCATGGCAATGATGTTCCGCTGGATCTCCGAAGTCCCCCCGTAAATCGTTTCCACGACACTCGACCGATAGAAGAATTCGACCAGTCCGTTCAGGGGGGCCCATTTGGAATCCTTCTTCAACTGGCCGTAGAGTCCCAGGACCTCCATCCCCGTGTTGGCCACGTGCTGGGCCACTTCCGTGGCAAACATCTTCTCCATGGAAGATTGGTAGTTGGGAATGGTCCCCTTGTCAAGCATGTGGGCCAATTGGTAATAGAGAAGCCGGGTAGCTTCCAATTCCGCAGCCATCTGGGCGAGCCTCTGACGGACCAGGGGACTCTTGGAAATGGGCGCTCCCCCAACCACCGTCTCCTTGGCGTATTTCACGATTTCATCGAACAGCCTGTGGTAAGTCCCCGGAGGCACCATCCTTTCGAAATCCAGCGCGGCCATGAGGTAGTAAAAACCCTTGTTCTTTTCCCCCACGAGGTTTTTCTTGGGCACCGCCACATCGTCGTAGTAAACCTCGTTGGTCCTCCAGCCGGCCATGGTGATCAGGGGCCGGATGGTGATCCCGGGACTTTTCAGGTCCACGATCATCATGGAAACCCCTTTGTGCTTGGCGGCGTTGAAGTCGGTCCGTGCTGCCAACCAGTGATAATCGGCCACGTGGCAGTGGGTGTTGAAGGTCTTCTGGCCGTTGATCAGGAAGAAATCCCCTTTGTCTTCGGCCCGAATGTTCAGGGACACGAGGTCCGAGCCCGCTTGGGGCTCGGTGTACCCGAGGGCATATTCCACCTCCCCCCGGGCGATGGGAGGAAGGAACTGTTTTTTCATCTCTTCATTCCCCACCCGAAGAAGGGTCGGCCCGGCCATGTGGGCGGCCACGAAGATGGTCGGAACGAGGGCATAGGACATCTCCTCCCGGATGATGTAAGTAACCATCTCGTTGGCCCCCATCCCTCCATATTCCTTGGGCCAGTTGGGGGTCAGCCAGCCCTTGGCGGCAAACTTCCGCATGAACTTCCTTCCCTCCGCCCCCCCATAGATCAGACCCAGCCCCAGGGTTTCGGCCAGCAACTCCGGAGTGGCCTCTTGGCGGATGAAGTCGCGCACCTCTTTGATCAGCTTTTCTTCTTCCTTTGAAAACCCGAAGTCCATAACGGCATTCCTCCATGATGAGGGGAACATCGGTGTAGGGGCGGTTTGCCAACCGCCCCTACGGGTTGGTTATATTCGTACGGGCGGCAACCCTAATTTATCGGCAACGTCCTTTCGAAGTTCGTGCTTCTTGATCTTCCCCGATGGGGTCATGGGGAACTCTTCGATGATTTCAAGCCGCTCGGGCAATTTCTGCTTGGCCAGTTTGTAGGAACGCAGGAAGTCGTTTAATCCCTTGGAGTCAAGGGCCGTCCCTTTTCTCAGCTTGATATACGTGCACACCTTTTCCCCCAGGGTCTTATCGGGCATGGCCACCACCGCCGCGGTTTCCACGCTGGGGTGCAGGTGGATGAGGTCTTCGATCTCCTTCACGCTGATATTCTCGCCTCCCCGGATGATGATATCTTTCTTCCGCCCGGTAATCTCGATGTATCCGTCCGCGCTCAACCGGCCGATGTCTCCGGTGTGGAACCAGCCTCCATTATCGAAGGAGTCTTCATTCAACGCCGGATTTTTATAACCTACAAAGGTCTTCGGGCCTTTGGCCACAATCTCTCCCTCCTGGCCGTAAGGAAGGGGGCGGTTCTCAAAGTCCACGATCCGGCATTCGTAGCTCTTGACGAAACCGTCGGTCTCGGAGGCTTTCTCAATGGACCCTCTGCCCAGGGTGATTGTGGGGGCTTCCGTGGACCCATAGACCCGGTAGGTTTTCCAACCGACAGCCCATGCTTCTTTGATCAATTCAGGCGGAATGTAGGCCCCTCCGCAGACGAAGAGGAAGGATGGAATTTTATGCCTGGGAAAATTGGGAGAATGTAAGAGCCCCTGGAGAAAGGGGGTTGCGGCCACGGTAAAGGTGCATTTCTCCTTTTCCATAAGCTCCAGCGCCTTTTCCGCGTTCCATATATCCATCAGCACGACTCCGCAGCCGATGATGAGGGGTATTTCCAGGGCCCATGCGTACCCGCTGATATGGGTGACCGGTGAGGGCATGAAAACCACGGTATCCTGATTGACTCCCCAGTGCCCAGAATCGTTAAGCATGGTGTAGACCAGGGTGTTATGGGTGTGCTGGACGCCTTTGGGCTCGGCGGTCGTACCGGAGGTATACAGCAGGAGCTTGACGTCGTTGGGGTCGATCTTCTCCAATTCGGGTAAAGATCCATCTCCTTCCAGGAGTGATTCCAGGGAGGTCATTCCCTTCGGAACCCGGGCGCCAAGGACGATGATCCGTTTGAGGTCCGGAAGGTTGGGCTTTATCTTCTCCACCATCTCCACATAATTGAAATTGCGGAAGGTGTCGGGAATGATGAAGACTTCCGCCTTGGCTTGTTTCAGGATAAAGGAGACTTCTCTTTCCTTGTAAATGGGGACGATGGGATTGATTAAAGCCCCCAGGCGGGTGAGGGCCAGGTTTAGAACCACCGTATGGTACCAGTTGGGAAGCTCGAAGGCGACCACGCTTCCTCGCCTGATTCCCAATTTTTGCAGGGAAGTCGTCAGGTTGTTGGCCAGTCTCCCGATCTCCCGGAAGGTCAGGCGGTAGTCCCGGTCCACGACCGCCACTTTGTCTGGCGTCCTCTCCAGGATCTTCTGAAAAAAGTCGAAGAGGAACTGATCCTGCCAGAAGCCACCTTGGGTGTATGTATCGATCAAAGCCCGGGTTAGGATGGTTCCCTTTTGACCCATTGGCCTCCTCCGAAAAAAACAGTATAACCTGATCCCCGATCAGGCCTGAAGCTTCGGTGCGTTCGGGGAACGCACCCCACATTTTCCGCTGACCGCTGAAAGCGGATCGCTTCTTTATATGCTCATGTAGCGGAGCTTCATCTCATCGTCCGCGGCAAGTTCCTGGACGCTTCCCCGCCATTCGATCTTTCCCTTGGCGATCACATAAGCAGACTGCGCCAGTCTCAGGGCAAAAGCGGAATTCTGCTCGGCCAGGAGAAGGGCGATCCCCTGTCGAATGATCTGGGCGATGAAATCTCCCAGGGCGGAAACGATCAGCGGGGCCAGCCCTTCGGAAGGTTCATCCAGGAGGAGAAGCTGCGGGTTGCCCATGAGCGTCCGGGCGATGGTCAGCATCTGCTGCTCTCCTCCGCTCATCTGTTTTCCCCGCCGTTCCTGCATGGCGCCCAGCTTGGGAAAAATGTCGAAGATTTGATCCACGGTCCAGGGATCCCGCCCGGATTTCGCCGGCTGGATGGCCACTTCCAGGTTCTCCCGAACCGTTAGATTGGGGAAGATCCTCCGATCCTCCGGAACATAGCCGATGCCCAGACGGGCAATTTGAAAGGGTTGTTTCCCCACGAGGTTCCGTTCAGCAAAGAGAATTTCCCCCTTCTTCGGGATCACCAGGCCGATCATGCTCTTGATGGTGGTGCTCTTGCCGGCTCCATTCCTCCCCAGCAGACAGACCGCCTCTCCTTCTCTGATCTGCAAAGAAACCCCCTGGAGAATATGACTGGTGCCGTAGTAGCTGTGAATCTCCCGGACGTCCAGGATCATTCCTTCTTCTCCCCGATGTAGGCCTCGATGACCCGCCGGTCCTTTCGCACCTCCTCCGGAACCCCTTCGGCAATGATCTGCCCCTGCTGCAGGACCGAGATGGTATGGGCAATGGAAAAGACCACTTTCATGTCATGCTCGGTAAAAACGACGGTGATCCCCAGATCCGAAGAGATCTGCTTGATCAGATCGACGGTCATCTGCGTCTCTTCGGGAGACATTCCGGCCGTCGGTTCATCCAGGAGGAGGAGGTCGGGCTTGCAGGCCAGGATGATGGCCAGTTCTAGCCTTTTCTTGTCCCCATGAGAGAGAGCCTGCCCCTTCACTTCCGACAGCCCCTCCATGCCGATCAATCGCAAAGCGGCCAAGGTCTCCTTCCCCACCTGAGAGATCCGGGTGGCTTGGCGGAAAAGGCTGTGTTCCCGCTTCTGCCGAACCAGGACCGATATCATCACATTTTCGAAGACCGAAAGGCGGGGAAAGATATGGGTGATCTGGAAGGACCGGGCCATGCCCATCCGCATGATCTGATGCGGGGGGACGCCGTGAACGGGCAGCCCCTTGAAAAAGACCTCCCCCCCATCCGGTTTCAGGTCCCCGCTGACCAGGTTAAAAAAGGTGGTCTTGCCCGCCCCATTGGGCCCGATGATGGCCCGGATTTCATTCTTCCGGACCGACAGGTTCACGCCGCCCACGGCCTGCAGGCTTCCAAAATTCTTTGTTAAGCCGGTGACTTTGAGGATTTCCATGGAATTTCCCGGGTCAATCGCTTTTGCCCCGAAGTTTCTGCCAGGCGCCGGTCACCCCTTCGGGAAGCACCAAGACCATGATCAAAAGGACAATGCCCAAATATAGGATCCAGTTTTCAGTCTTGGTGGCAATAAAACTCTTGAGGATGGTGTAGATGGCGGCCCCCAAGGCAGGCCCCAAGAAGTTGTGAAAGCCACCCAACAGGCTCATGATCACCGGGTCCCCGGATTTAGACCAGAAAGCCAGCTCCGGGGAGACGATTCCCGCCAGGAGGGCGTAGAGACTCCCGGCAAGCCCGGAGAAGAATCCGGCGATGGAAAAGGCGATGAGACGGAACTGTTTGATCGGAATGCCGACGAACTGGGCCCTTTTCGAATTGTCCCGGATGGAGCGCAGGATATAGCCCAGGGGGCTATCCACGATTTTTTTCAAAACCCACAGGGACAGGAGGACCACGACCATCACAAAATAGTAGTAGGTGCGGGTATCGTTCAACGAAAGGGCTGCACCTCCCAGGAATTCAAGGGAAGGCCGAATGATCCCCGGGATTCCGTCATCCCCCCCGGTGAGGCTCCTCCATTGAAAAATGATGGCATAGATCATGGAGGAAAAGGCCATGGTCAGCATGGCGAAGTAAAGAGCGGTCAACCGCACGCAAAGGATGCCGATCAAGAGGGAAAGGATGAAAGCGGCCAATACTCCGCCCCCCAGGGCCGCCCAGAGCGAGATGGACATGTGTTTCAAAATCAGGGCGGTTGCGTATGCCCCAACCGCATAGAAAGCCGCCTGTCCGAAGGAAACGAGCCCGGTATAACCCAGGAGGAGATTAAAGCTGGTGGCGAAAAGGGCCAGGATTAAAACCTCGGTAAACAGGAATACCCAGTAGTTGGACACCACAAAGGGGATTCCCACCAGGAGCGCGATCACAATGAAAAGGCTTTTGCGGGAATTGCACGGATCGATTCCGACCTCTCCATTCTTAAGAATTTACTTTAAGTCTCTTCGGTTCCGAAAAATCCAGTGGGTTTGATGAGCAGGACCACGGCCATGAGAATATAGATAAAGGCCATGCTGAACCGGGGCAGAAAATACAGCCCGAAGGAGTCAATCAGTCCGATCAGGAGAGACCCCAGGAATGCGCCGGGGAGATTTCCCAGCCCTCCTATCACCACCACGGCAAAGGATTCAATAATAATACTGACTCCCATTTCCGGATTTACGACCCGGAGAGGACTTGCCAGAACTCCTCCCAGCGCGGCCAGCCAGCTTCCCAGGGTGAAAACTCCGGTAAAGATAAAGGGTACATTCACTCCCAGGGAATTGAGCATATCCCGGTCCGATGAGGCGGCGCGGATGAATTTTCCGAATTTTGTCCGGTTGACGAAATACCAAAGGAGGAACGACAGCCCGAGACCCATGCAGATAATGAAGAGGGCGTAAACCGGAAAAGGGATTCCCAGGATCATCCAGGATCCGGAAAGAATCTTGGGCTCGGAGATCGACTTGGGGTCCAGGCCCCAGACCATCTTCACCAGGCCGTCGATGATCATGACCAGGGAGAAGGTCAGGAGGATTTGATAGATTTCCTCGGTTTTGTAAATTCTTTTCAGGATGAAGGCTTCTATCACCCACCCGATCAGGGCCACTCCCAGGCTGGAGATGACCAGGGTGATCCAGAAAGACCCGAACACCGGCTGGAGCAGAGTCAGAGCCGAATAGGCCAGGTAGGCCCCCAGCATGTAAAGAGAGCCGTGGGCGAAATTGATCACCCCCAGGACCCCGAAGACCAGGGTGAGCCCGGAAGAGATCAGGAAAAGGAGCATGGCCGTGGCCAGCCCGATCAGGGAGATGCTGACTAAGACCGATAAGTCCATGGTAAAAGCCTGTTCCGAGTTGCAGGTTGCGCGTTCCGAGTTCCGAATCAACCCAATCCGGTTTCCTATTGACCAGCAACCAGAAACGTGCAACCCGCAACGGTTTTTCTTACCATTTCATTTTGCAGGCGCCCTCGGGTTCATCGGGCTTGGGGTCAAAGGGGCCGGACCAGGGTTGCTTCATATCCGCCACCTTCCATCCCGGGGTTTCCTTGGTGGGCACAAAGTGAAGGAAACTGTGAGATCGGGCGGTTTGATGGTTCCAGGCCGCGATTTCCCGGTTGCCGGTCACGGAATCGAACTTCAGGCCCCTCAGGCCTTTGATGAGTTCCTTGGTGTCCAGGGATTTTATCTTTTCGGCGGCAGCCTTCAGGGCATAGAGAGCCGAATAGGTTTCCGATGAGGCATAATAAGGAAGGGCTCCGTTGTGGAGTTTCTTGTACCCCTCCACAAATCTCTTATTGAGCGGGTTGTCATAAGCCGCATAATAATAATGTCCCCCGCCCCACAGGTCGACCATGTCCGGCCCCAGGGGTATAGCCACGTCGGTCTCCACGCTGTGGTTGATGAAGACCTTTAGGTTGTCAAAAAATTTATACTTCTTGGCCTGTTTCACGAAGGTGACAAAATCCCCCGAGTAGAGGGTGGAATAGAGCCCTTCCGGTTTGGCCTGGAGCACTTTCAGGATCTGGGGCTCAAAGTTGGTGGCCATGAACTTGGGCCACTCCTCGGCCACGATCGTGACTTTGGGGTTCAGCTTGGGCAGTGCTTTTTTGAAAGCCTCCCAGCAATCATGGCCGTATTCGTAATCCGGATTGATCCCCGCCCATCGGGTAACCGAGGGATAATTGTCCACGGCCAGTTTGGCGCTGGCCCGGACCACCGACGTGGAATTGGTACAGATACGGAAAACATAGGGGCTGCAGTTGACTCCGGTGACCTTGTGGGTTTGGGCGGCGGCAATGAGGAGCAGGCTGTCCAACTGTTCCATCAGAGGGGCGACGGCCAGAGCCACTCCGCTGCTAACCACGCCGGTGAAGATTTTTACATTCTCATTCATGACGACTTCCCGGACGACCTTGACGGCGGTGGCCGGCGAAGCCGCAGTATCCCGCTCCAGGATAACGATTTTCCGGCCCAGGATCCCCCCGTCTTCATTGATGTGCATCGCCGCCACTTTTGCGCCCCCCAGTTGCGATTGGCCGATGGGCCCTACGATGCCGGTCAGAGCGGCGATGACCGCGATCTTGATCGGCTCCTGACTTAGCGCACCGGATGGCAGCGCCCCGAATCCGAAAAGGAAAACCGCCAAAAGCATGCCCACGACGCCAGTTCTTCTAAACCCCTTTTTCATACCCCTTCCTCCTTTCAGAATGGTTGGATGAATGTCCCGGAAATCCTCTATCCCTTCCAAAAAATATCATTTCCCCAATATTTGATGGTCTCGTGAAAAGTCATTTGAGCGTCACCCCGGCGAAAGCCGGGGTCCAGAACATATTGAAATAACTGAATTCCGGCTTTCGCCGGAATGACCCCTTCTATGGAATTTAGACTTTCTACGAAGCCATCAATATTTGGCAACTTGCTTAACGCTTTACGATTACCGAGGAGGCATTCCCCAGGAGGCCGAAATTGGCCGTCAACCCGACTTTGGCCCCCTTTACCTGTCTCTGCCCCGCCGCTCCCCGAAGCTGCCAGACCAACTCGCAGACCTGGGCGATCGCCTGGGCCGGGACCGCCTCCCCGAAACTGGAAAGCCCTCCGCTCGCGTTCACCGGGATACGACCCCCGATGGTTGTATCCCCGTTCCGCAATAACCCTTCTGCTTCGCCTGGCTTACATATGCTGATGTATTCGTACCAATCGAGCTCATAGGCGGAAGTAAGGTCATAAACCTCGGCCAGGCTCAGGTCTTCAGGCCCGATTCCCGCCTCCTCGTAGGCTTTCTGAGGAACGTATTTCTGAAAGTTCATCTCGGGGCTGGTGCTATAGGTTGAATCCGTGCTGATCCGGGGGATGTTGATCATCGCATCGGGATAGCGCGGGCTTACCGTGGAGATGGCCGCGATCTGGATGGGATGGGTGGTGACTTTTCGGGCGTATTCCATGCTGCTCAGAATAATAGCGGCGGCGCCGTCGCTGGTAGCGCAGAGTTCATACAGCCGGAGCGGAGAGGAGACCATGGGGGAGCCCAGGACCTCTTCCACGGTGAACTCTTTTCGGAATCTTGCGTTCGGATTATGCAGCCCGTGACGGCTGTTCTTAACCTTGACCATGGCCAGGTCTACTTCCTTGGTTCCGTAATTCTGCATCCTCCGCATGGCGTACATGGCAAAGTAACTGGGATTGGTAGCGCCCATCTTGAAGCGCAGGGCATCCAGGTCGGTGGGATCTTTGGTGCCCGGGGGGGCAAAGAAACCCTTGGGCGCCCAGTCCATTCCGATGCAGAGGGCCACATCACAAAGCCCGGCCAGGATCCGGGCTCGGGCCGCGTCCATGGCATAGGCGCCGGTGGCGCAGGCATTAAAGTTGTTGATCACCGGAACCCCGATCCATCCCATTTCCTCGGAAAAAGCGGAACCGGCCATCAGTCCGGGAATACCCGAGTAAATCGTCGACCCCCCAGCCACAAACTGAATATCCGTCCATTCCAGATTGGCGTCTTTGAGGGCATTCCTCGCGGCGGTGAGTCCGAACTCTACGAATTTCTTTTCCGGCCACTTCCCCCAGGGGTGCATTCCGATACCCAGCACGGCTATCTCTTTACCCATGATCTCCTTCCTTTCCGAGAACGAACCCCGCAAAAATCCCATTCGCCCTGCCTTTCTCTCCCGCTCCGTGGGACACGACAGGGGAAAAGGACTAACCTTTAACCGGCCTCCACTTCCAGATGATGATTTCTTTCCCTTCGGAATCCTTCTGCAGGGGCTCCAGAACGATCTCCATATTCATCCCCACTTTCAAATTTTCCATATCCACCCCGGATGCCACCTGCCCCATGACCATCATTTTTTCCTTCAGCAGCTCGACTACGGCCAGTCCGTAGGGCGTAAACGTTCCCAGGGCGCGGAAAGGAGGGGGGGGTTCATAATATCCAACGGTAAAAGACCAGAGCTTCCCCTCCCGGCTCAAGGGAACTTGCTTGAGGTCATTGGACATACACTGCGGGTTCCGACAGGCGTAGACCTTGGGGAAAAAATAATCGCCGCAGGACTGGCACTGATTGCCCACAAGATGAGGTTTTCCCCCTTCCAAGGCAGTCCACCCTTCCACTATGGGACCTCTCTTTTGCCCTTCTTGCTTTTCCATAGAACCCCTTCCTTCCATAAAGACGACCTGCGTTCAGTACTTTGGGTTCAGTTTGTTTTTCTTAGTTTAATGAATGGCGGGGGATCGATGAATTCGACCTCTGTTTGTATTTGCTGTAAAAAATCAATACCTTCTCTGCATATATCGATAAGATACTTTAGGTCAATAAAAATCTTCCTTTCTTTCCTTAGATGAAACAGGCAGAGATTGTTGAGAATAGGTATGGAGACATCATCCAATACTCCATCCACTCTTCTCTCCTTTCATGTTCTGAGATTTTCTAAATTGATTGAAACACTGCAATTGTCTCTATAGGATTCCCCCATCCATGTGGATGATCTTGCCGGTGATATAGGATGCTTTGTCGGAGGCGAGGAAGACGGCGAGGTGGCCTAGGTCTTCCGGGTAGGCGATGCGGCCCAGGGGAGTCAGCTTCAACCGGGCCTTCACGACTTCCTCTCCCATTGCTTTCATGAGCCGGTCGCCCATGTCGGTCTTGACGATGCCGGGGGCGATGGCGTTGACCCGGATGCCCCGGGGGCCCTCTTCTTTGGCCAGAACCTTGGTGAGCGCTTCCAGGCCGGCCTTGGAAACGGCATAAGGGGAATGCCCCGCCTGCAAAATGCTGGCGGCGATGGAAGAGATGTTGATGATGTTCCCCTTTTTATTCCGGTGCATGTATTCCAGGACGGTTTTGGAGCAGAAAAAGGCCGCGTTGAGGTTGGTGGAAAGGACGCGGTTCCATTCCTCCACCTCCGTCTTTTCCACGAAGTTCCCGCGGGAGGCGATCCCTGCGCTGTTCACCAGGATGTCGATCCGGCGGAAGGCCTGGGAAGCCTGGCTCATCAGGTTTCTGGCGGCTTCGAAAGTCGACACGTCCCCCTGCACGGCGAGTGCCTTTCGGCCCATTCCTTGGATCCGGCTGACCGTATCTTCCGCGGCCTTTTCATCCTTCCGGTAATTGATCACCAGATCCGCACCGGCTTCCGCCAGCGCCAGGGCGATTCCCCTTCCGATTCCCCGGGATCCTCCGGTGACCACAGCAACCTGCCCGAGCAGTTCCATTATCCACGACCTCCCAATAAAAGCATAGAGCTTAGAGCAGAGAGCAAAAGATATTAAGATTAAAAAAGGAGAGATTATTTCTTTGGTCTCCGCTTTTTTCTCTCAGCTCTTAGCTCATGGCTCTTCGCTCAGTTTCTTGGGATGTATATTGGTCTTTACCCAATCTATGATATCTTCGGTGGAAGCTCCGGGGGTAAAGACCGCCTGGATTCCCTGTTCCTTCAGCCAGGCGATGTCGTCATTGGGGATGATTCCTCCCCCAAAGACCAGAATGTCGGCCGACTGCTGTTTTCTTAATAATTCCAAAATCGTCGGGAAAAGAACCCGGTGGGCTCCGGAGAGGAGGCTCAGCCCGACAGCGTCCACGTCTTCCTGGATAGCCGCGGAAACGATCTGCTCCGGCGTCTGGTGAAGGCCGGTGTAAACGACTTCAAACCCCGCATCCCGCAGAGCCCGGGCCACCACCTTGGCCCCCCGGTCGTGCCCGTCCAGGCCGGGCTTGGCGATCAGAATCCGTATCTTCCGTTCCATCCTTCCTCCAGGCGAAAAACATTCACCACAGAGGCACAGAGAGCACAGAGAAAAAAATAATTATTCAAGATCAAAAGATGTACTAAACGGATTGAATTGCTTTTTGGGTTTTTCCTTTTTAACCTAAATTTCTCTGTGTCCTCTGTGTCTCTGTGGTGAATTGCATTAGAACATCCCCGGATCGCGGTAGGTTCCGAAGACCTCCCGGAAGACGTCGCAGATTTCCTGGAGGCTGGCGTACTCCTTGACCGCGGCCAGGATGGGAGGCATCAAGTTCACCGAACCCTGAGAGGCTTTTTTCAGGTCGGCCAGGCAGGCCTGCACCCGGGCATTGTTCCGGGTCCGCTTCACTTCTTTGAGCCGCCCGATCTGCTTCTCTTCCACTTCCGGGTCGATCTTCAGGTATTCCAGGGGCTTTTCCTCATCCACCTGGTACTTGTTCACTCCCACCACGGTCTTTTCTCTCCGCTCGACCTGCTTCTGGTAGGCGTAGGCCGCATTGGCGATTTCCTGCTGTGGATAGCCAAGTTCGATGGCCCGGACGATCCCGCCCAGCTCATCGATCTTGTGGATATACTTCAAGGCCTCTTCTTCCATTTTGTTGGTCAAGGCTTCCACGAAATAGGAACCCCCCAGGGGATCGATGGTGTTGGTGACCCCGGTCTCTTCGGCAATGACCTGCTGCGTCCGGAGGGCGATCGTCGCGGCCATCTCCGTGGGAACCGCGTATACTTCGTCGAGCGAGTTGGTATGGAGCGATTGGGTCCCCCCGAGGACCGCGGCCAGAGCCTGCATGGTAGTGCGGATCACGTTGTTGTAGGGCTGCTGGGCGGTGAGAGAACAACCGGCGGTCTGGGTGTGGAAGCGGAGCATCCAGGACCGGGGGTTTTTGGCCTTGAACCGTTCCCGCATGATCCTGGCCCACATTCTCCGGGCGGCCCGGTACTTGGCGATCTCCTCGAAAAAGTCGATGTGCGAGTTGAAGAAAAACGAGAGACGGCCGGCGAAATCGTCCACTTTCAGGCCTCTTTCGATGCAGGCCTGCACATATCCGATCCCGTCCGCCAGGGTGAAGGCAAGCTCCTGCACGGCGGTCGAGCCGGCCTCCCGGATGTGGTAGCCGCTGATGCTGATGGTATTCCACTTTGGGACTTCACGGGTGCAATACTCCACTGTATCCACAATGAGCCGGACGGAAGGCCGCGGGGGGAGCATGAAGGTCTTCTGGGCGATGAATTCCTTGAGCATGTCGTTCTGGATCGTGCCCCCGATCTCCTTTTTGCTGACCCCCTGTTTTTCCGCCACGGCGATGTACATGGCCAGGAGGATCGCCGCCGGGGGGTTGATGGTCATGGAGGTGGTGACTTTGTCGAGAGGGATTCCGTCAAAGAGGATCTCCATGTCCTTCAGGGTGTCGATGGCCACGCCGCACTGCCCCACCTCCCCTTTTGACCTGGGGCTGTCGGAATCATAACCCATGAGGTGGGATAGTGGAAAGCAACGGAAAGGCCCGTCTGTCCCTGGGAGAGGAGGTACTTGTACCTCCGGTTGGTGTCTTCCGCGCTCCCGAAACCGGAGAACATCCTCATCGTCCAGAGGCGCCCCCGATACATGGAAGCCTGCACCCCGCGGGTGTAGGGATACTGGCTGGGAAATCCGATGTCCCTCACAAAATCCAACCGGGGAATATCTTCCGGAGTGTAAAGCTTCTGGATCTCCAGGTCCGAGACCGTGGAGAACCTGGACAGCCGTTCCGGACTCTGGCTCAAGGAAGGCCGGTAGCATTCCTTTTCCCAGGATTCCTTGGCTTTCATGCTCTCTTTGAGTTTCCTGTCCTCCACATCTCCCTCCGATCTGCCGCCTGCTTATTTCTTTTACGCTCTGCCCTATGCCCTATGCGCAATGCGTCTTTTCAATATGGGAAACGCCTCCAGGATGAATGACCAGGCTGGCTTTCGAATTCTTGCTGATATTTCTTCTCTCTCCGCGCAGGCCGTGGGGCACCCATTGATGACCACAAGGAGATCCGATTCTTCCTCCCAGGAAACCCATCGGGCTCCAGCCAATTCTTCCCGGATTTTCCGGGCCACCTCTCCCCTTTCGATGACCGGGTTGCAGCCGCCGCAGAATTTGATGGCCAGCCGGGGAGTGGACCCTCCTCCCCCGGCTTCTTTTTCCTTTTCCAGCCAGACCCGGATCTTTTGAAGCGCTTCCCGGGCCAGTTTTTCTTCTTCGCTCAACCTGAGTGATTATCTCTCTGTATATTCCCCCTCCCCCTGGATGGGGGAGGGTTGGCCCTGCACCACGGAGGGTGCAGGACAAAGCCCTGAACCTTAAATGGTTCAGGGGGTGAGATTGAATTCCAGTACCTTCCACTCCCTTTCATCCCCGCCTCGGCTGAGCTCGTCGCAGCTTCCGCCAGGAGAGGGAAATTTGCGGTTGCTTTAGTATTTGCTCTATGCTCCCTGCTCCATGCTCTCTGCTTCTTTACTTCTGAGTAGTCGTAGAACCCTTTGCCGGTTTTTCTGCCGAAATGACCGGCCCGGACCATCTTCCTGAGGAGGGGGGCCGGGCGGTACTTGGGATCTCCCAGCTCTTTGTAGAGGTTCTCCTGAACGCTCAGAAGGGTGTCCAGACCCACCATGTCGGCCAGGGCCAGCGGGCCGATAGGATGGTTGGCGCCCAGCATCATTCCTTTGTCGATGTCCTCGGCCGAGGCTACGCCTTCCATGAGGACGAAGATGGCCTCGTTGATCATGGGCACCAGGATCCGGTTGACGGCAAAGCCGGGGGCTTCGTTCACCGCGATGGGGGTCTTTCCCATCTTTTCGGCCAGGGCCTTGATGATTCCGTAGGTTTCCTCGGAAGTCATCTGCCCTTTGATGACCTCCACCAGCTTCATCACCGGGACGGGGTTGAAGAAGTGCATGCCGATGACCTTTCCCGGCTTTTTGGTGACCGAAGCGATCTCGGTGATGGAAAGTCCCGAGGTGTTGGAGGCCAGAATGGCGTCCTTTTCGGTAAGCTGGTCCAGGTCCTTGTAAACCTGTTTCTTCAGATCCATGTTTTCCACCACCGCCTCGATGACCACCTGGGCTCCTTTGACCGCCGTCCCCAGGTCGACCAGCCCTTTGACCCGGGCCAGGATCTTATCCGCCTGCTCCTTGGTCATCTTCCCCTTGCTGATGTTCCGCTCGTAGTTTTTCTTGATGTAATTGAGCCCGCCCTGGACAAAACGGTCTTCAATGTCCCTCATGGATACTTCGTACCCCGCTTCGGCCGCCACCTGGGCGATCCCCGAGCCCATCAGCCCGGCACCCAACACGCAGATTTTTTTGATCTCCATCTCCCGCTCCTTTATAATTTTATTGGACACAGATAAACACAGATGAACACAGAAACAGCAAACAATTTCGGCGGCGCCTTTTATTCCGCAATCCGCAATCCGAATTCCGCACTTTTTTCACGGGATTCTTTCCACGATCATGCTCATTCCCATGCCGCCGCCGACGCACAGGGTGGCCAGCCCCATCTTTAGGCCCCTTCTGGCCATTTCATAAAGCAGGGTAATGACGATCCGGGCCCCGGTGGATCCAACCGGATGACCCAGGGCGATCCCGCTGCCGTTCACGTTCACGATATCCCTTTTTAACCCCAGCCCCTTTTCGCAGGCCATGTACTGGCCGGCGAAAGCCTCGTTCACCTCGATCAGTTCCATGTCCTGCAAGGTCAGCTTGGCCCTCTGCAGGGCTTTCTGGGTGGCGGGAACCGGCCCATACCCAAAGTACTCCGGCTCCAGGGCCGCCCAGGCGTAAGAGACAATCCGGCCCATGGGCTTCAGGCCGAGTTTCTGCACTTTTTCCCCGGACATGAGGACCACGGCCGAAGCCCCATCGTTGATCCCCGAGGAGTTGCCCGCCGTCACCGTTCCCTCTTTCTTGAAGATCGTGGGCAGCTTGGTCAGGTCTTCCATGGAGATGTCTTTCCGGGGATGCTCATCGGTGTCGAAAATTTTAGGCGGGCCTTTTCTCTGGGGAATGGGGACGGGAACGATTTCGTCTTTGAATCTCCCCTCGGCCATGGCCCGGCCCGCGTTTTTATGGCTCCGATAGGCGACTTCGTCCATCTCCTCCCGGGTAATCTTGTACTTCTCGGCCAGAAGCTCGGTGGCCGCTCCCATGAGCATGCCGTTCAAAGGATCGGTCAATACATCCCATACCGTGTCGGACATCTGCCCGTGCTGCAGCCGCTGTCCCCAGCGGGCGGTCTTGAGCAGGTAAGGAGCGGAGGACATGGTCTCCACCCCGCCGGCGATGACCACGTCGGCCTCTCCCAGCTTGATCATCTGGGCGCCCGAAGCGATGGCCTGCATGGCCGAGCTGCACTGACGCTGGACGGTAAAGGCCGGAACGCTCATGGGCAGGCCCATCTTTATAACCGCCGTGCGGGCCGTGTTGGGCTCGTCGGTGCGCTGAATGCAGTGGCCGAGGATCACCTCTTCCACCATCTCCTTCCCGATCTTCGCCCGTTTGATGAGCTTCTTCCATGGGGTAAACCACCAGTTGGTGTCCCAGAAAATCCTTCAAGGCCCCCCCAAAATCCCCGATCGCCGTCCGGGCCCCGCTCATGATATAGACTTCCTGAATGAGCATCACTTCCTCCTTTAAGTATCCGTCATTTTGTTCTTGCTATGCTGTCGGTATATTTTCACAAAGCACCAAATCCCAAGCACCAAATAACAAACAAGCACCGAATTCAAAATCTCAATGATCAAACAACTACCCAAATTTCAAATCCTAAAGCTCGCATCACGGAAAGAGGTTCCGTCTTGTTTCCACGAGCCTTTTTGGAATTTTGGAGTTTATTTGGAATTTGGGATTTGGATTTTGGAATCTGTCTATTTTCCTTTGAAGTTGGCCGGTCTCTTCTCCAGGAAAGCCTTGGCCCCTTCATTTTTATCTTCGCTGCCGAAGCAAACCCCCTGGCACTGGCCTTCCAGGTCCAGCCCTCGCCGGAGGGACATGCCCAGCCCTTCATTGATCGCCTTCTTGGCCATCTTGATGGCCACCGGCCCCTTGGCCATGATCTTCTTCAGCAGCTTTTTCGCCTCTTCCACGGCCTGCCCTTTGGGAACCACCCGCTGGACCAGGCCGATCCGCAGGGCCTCCTGGGCGTTGATCCGCTCATCGGCGAAGATGATCTCTTTGGCCTTGCCCGGGCCGATCAGGCGGGGAAGACGCTGGGTTCCCCCATAACCCGGGAATGATCCCCAGGTTTACTTCCGGCTGCCCGAAAAGGGCGTTTTCGGCGGCAATCCGGATGTCGCAGCACATGGCCAGCTCGTTCCCGCCTCCCAGGGCGAAGCCGTTGATGGCCGCGATCACCGGACGGTCAAAGGCCTCGATCTTGTCGAAAATCCTCTGTCCCCGGGCCATGAATCCCGCTGCCGTGTCTCCCTTCACCTGGAGGAATTCGTTGATATCGGCTCCGGCCACGAAGGATTTTTCCCCTCCCCCGGTGATGATCACCCCTTTCACCTCCGGGTTGCCGGCCAGCTGGTCAAAGACCTGATCCAGCTGGGTGAGGGTGGGAGCGTTCAGGGCGTTGAGCGAAGCAGGATTGTCGACGGTCACGAGGGCAATTCCCTCTTCTATTACGTATTTCACAAACTGCTTGTCCATACCAGCCTCCTTCCACGGTTATTCTGTTTAGAAGTTTTCGATCAAACCGACCCACTCCACCAGAGTCACCCTTCCCGGCCCGCTCTCTTACAGAGGCACCGAATGGATTGATCATTACAAATCTGGAAAAGTTATGTCAAGGGAATTTACGAAAGCGGAATAAGAACGCCTAATGGGACGCGGATGAACGCAGATGAACGCGGATAAGAAAGTGCCTGAATTGCGTAAAGTTAAAAAGAGGGCTTTATCGCCTTTGACTCCGAACTCCGTACGGGCGCGCGGCAGCGCGCCCCTACAAACTCCGAACTTTTTTGGACGCGGATAAACGCGGATCGACACGGATGAAACTTTAAGGGCAAAAACGGACGTCCGGGAAAGCTTAATTCAACTTTGATTATGGTAACGGTATTCTGATTCGTAGCATTTAAAGCTCATTGCCCTTTGGGTAATCTGCGCAATCTGCGTAATCTGCGGATAACCAGTGGATGGCTTTTTTTCTCAGGACCAGTCCCGCCTGCGGGGCTGTTTTTCGGGAGCCAGTTGAAGGGAACGGGGGGAGGCTTCTTCGCCGCAGCGGGGGCAGCGGACATAGAAGTTTTCCAGGTCCGCGGCCACGGAAACTTCCGTCTCCAGGAAGGGCTCCTTGAACGTAAATCCGCAGGTACAGACGAATTCGGCTTCCAACATAGAAGCTGCGCCCCGGCGAAGAAATGGGTTCCCTATGGCACGGAGGGAATGCCCTTCAAGGAGGACACGACGATCTCTTTGAGAAGCTCGCTGCTCTTCTGCCCCTTGCGCCCTTCCTTGGCCCCTTCTGCGAACCAAAGAGTGTTTCCGGTTTCCGGAGACACACAGCGCATGCTCAACCGGTAGGAGTCGCGAAAACGGCTGAATTCCAGGATGCTGCAGAGCACAATCCCCTGGACCTGAAGTCGGTTCCCGATCTTGGCCAGAGCGGCGGGGTCCAATGAGCCCTCTTTGATCAGGCCTTCACTCTTCAAGAGCTGGGCGACCGCGGAACTCTCTTTTACCTTGTACCCCTTTTTCAGCATTTCCGCTTCCACGAAATGGGAAAACTGAATCTTCGGGTCCAGGTTGATGACCGCCAGGGTCTGGACCTCCTGGGGCCGAAAATCCCGGGCCAGGGTCAGATCCTTTTTCACCCGGGTTTCACTGCAGGCGGAAAAGATGAAAAGGAAGAGAAAGAGGAGCAGGAGGAAGGGGAGATGTCCCATCTGCGCGGTGAATCGAAATGCAAAAATAGGCCGCTTCATGGACCGACCTTTCCTTTCCCCAGAAAGCATTCAGGGGGGCAGGAAATTTCCTGCCCCCCTGCCCTTCCGCTTTCCGCGGATCCTTGAAAAATTGGTCGGGGCGACTGGATTTGAACCAGCGACCACCTGAACCCCATTCAGGTACGCTACCAGACTGCGCTACGCCCCGGATGATTCAAAAATAGCACTAACCGAAGGGAGTGTCAACACCCTTCCAATACGGAATTGCCTGCGAATTCCGGAATTCGCATTGCAGCTTCATCGGAGTGCAGGAGCTGCTCCTGATTCCGCATGCGCCATTCCGCATTCCGCATTTTAGCTGAGGAGCCCGCGAAGGTCCTGCAGATCCTTTTTGACCCGGAGCAGTCCTTCATGGTATTTTTTGTCGGGCAAATCCAGTTTCAGCTGTTTTTCCCGCAGCCCCTTCAACTCTTGCAGCCTTTTCTTGGCGCCGGCAATGGTGAATTTCTCCTTGTAGAGGAGTTTTTTCACTTCCAGGATCAGTTCCAGGTCCCTTTTCCGGTACAGCCGCTGCTTGGAGTTGGTTCGCATCGGGCTGATGATCTTGAATTCGGACTCCCAGTAACGCAACACGTAAGGCTCAACCCCGGTGATCTGGCTCACCTCTCCAATTTTGTAATAAAGCTTTTCCGGAATAGGAGGAGTGGATTTCTTCTCCATGGGCTTCGATCCTCCTCGGAGGATTCAAAATTTCTTTTCCCGATCAGGAGGGATTCTCCGGAGGGGCGTTCAACGCCTTCCGCAGCACTTGGCTGGGCTTGAAAGTCAGAACCCGCCGGGCGGTAATCTGGATTTCGCTGCCGGTCTGGGGGTTCCTTCCTTTCCGGGAACGTTTCTGGCGGACCATGAAATTGCCGAAACCGGAGATCTTGATCTTCTCTCCGTTTTCCAGGGTCTCCTTCATGAGGTCGAAAACCAAGTCCACGATCTCCGCAGATTCCTTACGGGAGAAGCCAATTTTTTCATAAATCGTTTCTACGAGATCCGCTTTGGTCATGATCTTCCCCTCCTTTTATCGTGCGAACTTGAGACGTCTTTTTTCTCAAAACTCTTTATCCGCAGATTACGCAGCAGAGACACGGAGATATACAGGCTACGACTCAAAATAGCCTTACAGCGTTCAAAGCTCAAAAAAGCTCTCCCAGACGGCGGTATTTGTCCTTTATCTTTTAGTCTTGAACCCTCTGAGACCTCTGTGCCCTCTGTGGAAAAGGCTAACGAAGAGCGCCCTTGTACTCCCGGGCCAGAAGCTCTACCAGGTTCTGATGGAATTCATTCACTTCCCGATCGGTCAGGGTCCGGTCTTCCTTCTGATAGACCAGGCGGAAAGCCAGGCTCTTCCTGCCGGAAGGAACCGGATTCCCCCGGTACAGATCGAAGAGCCGGATCTCCTTGATCCATCCCTCGTTGGCTTTCCAGAGGGTCTTAAGAATATCCCCGGCAGCCACCGGTTCATCCACGACGACGGCCAGATCGCGGGTTACCGCCGGGTAACGGGGCAACGGAGTAAAGGTCCGCCGCTCGGTCATTCTGGAAACAACCTTCTGGAAGTCCAGTTCAAAGAGAAAGACCTTCTCCTTCAAATCAAAGAGTTCTCCCACGGCGGGGTTCACTTCCCCCAGGATGCCGATGTCTTCCCCTTTCACGCAAACCCTGCAGGCTTTGCCGGGGTGCAGGAAGGGGATCTGATGATCGGGAAGGAATTGGACCCCCGCGACTCCCATTCCTTCGAAAAGGCCTTCCAGCGCCCCTTTGAGGTCGAAAAAGTCGCACTCCGCCCGGGGCTTGGCCCAGGATTCCTCGTCCCGCAGGCCGGAGAAGATCCCGCCGAGAAACTCCACTTCTTCGGGCTGATCCTCCGGCCCCCGGGGGAAGAAGACCCTTCCCAGTTCGAAGAGCTTCAGGTCCAGGTTCTGCCGGTTAAGGTTGCTGCGCACGGTGTGGAGCAGCCCCGGCACGAGGGTGGTGCGCATGACGGCCTGGTCCTCGCTGAGCGGGTTCTGAATGCGCAGCCCCCTGGCCTTGCGGTCGTTCGGGGAAATCCGCAAATCCAGGAGCACCTGGGGAGAGATGAAACTGTAGGTGATGACTTCCCAGAAGCCAAAACCGGACAGAAGATCCCTGGCCCGCTCGACCCCAACCTGCATGGGGGTCTTCTTTTCGGGGGAGACCCTTCCCGAAGGCAGAGTGACGGGAATCCGGTGAAAGCCGTGCAGCCGGGCCACTTCCTCGATCAGGTCGATCTCCCGGGTCAGGTCCACCCGGTAGGTGGGGGCCGTGACCCGGAAAGAGTCCGCGCCGTTTTCCCGAACCTCCAACTGCAGGTTCTTCAGGTGGGTCTGGATCTCTTTGCCGTTGATCGAGGTCCCCAGAATCTGGTTCACCCGGGAAACCCGAAGGGGGATCTGGAGGGGCTCGATCTTCTTGGGATAGGCATCCACCGCCCCCCGGGATACCGTCCCCCCTGCGAGAGCGGCCATCAAATCAGCCGCCCGCTCCGCCGCCCGCAGCGATCCGTTGGGGTCGATCCCCCGTTCAAAGCGAATGGACGCCTCGGTGCTCAAGCCCAGCTGCTTGGAGGTCCGCCGGATCCCCATGGGATCGAAATAAGCGCTTTCCAGGAGGATATCGCTGGTGTCCTCTTCGATCTCTGAATTCAGCCCGCCCATGATCCCGGCCAGGGCCACCGGCTTTTTCCCGTCGCAGATCATCAGGGCGTCTTTGGGCATCTTCCGGCCCGTACCGTCCAGGGTGGTGAAAGTGAACCCCGGAGCTGCGGTCCGGACCACGATTCTTTTCTCCTCCAGCCGGTGGAAGTCAAAGGCATGGAGCGGCTGGCCCATCTCCAGCATGACATAATTGGTCACGTCCACGATGTTGCTGATGGCCCGGACTCCGCAGGCCTCCAGGCGGCGACGCATCCAGAAGGGAGAAGGCCCGATCCTAACCCCCAGGATGAGCTTGGCCACGTACCGCGGGCACAGATCCGGCCGATCAAGCGTCACGGAAGTCAGGCGATCTGCGGAAGGATCTTTTTCGGCTTTTTTGTCGGCGGGGAAACGCAGGGACTTTCCGGTGAGCGCGGCCACCTCCCGGGCAATTCCCAGAACGCAGAGGCAATCGGACCGGTTGGGGGTGATGTTGATGTCCAGGATCCAGTCTTCCAGGGGGAGAGCCCGATCGAGAGGCACCCCTAGGGAAGCTTGCGGGTCCAGGAACATGATTCCCGAACCTTCTTCGCTCAGGCCCAGCTCCTTCTCCGAGCAGAGCATTCCTTCGGAGGCGATTCCCTGGAATTGAGTCCTGCCGATCTTCATTCCGCCGGGGAGCACGGCTCCTTCCATCGCCAGAGCCACTCGTTCCCCGGCTTTCAGGTTAGGGGCGCCGCAGACGACGGAATAATCCCTCTTGCCGTCATGGACCGAGCAGAGGGAAAGGTGATCGCTCTGCGGCAGGGGGCGGAAAGAATCCAGCCGGCCCACGATCACTCCCTGGAAAGCGGACTTCCACTCCGTCAGGCCCTCCACTTCCAGCCCCGAATGGGTCAGGAGGTCGGCCAGGTCCGCCGGGGAAAGAACGACTTCAACGTAATCTTTCAGCCACTCCAGACTGATCTTCATAATTTATTCACGGGAACGCTGGATTCCGAAAGCGCAAAGAATTCAGAACTATTCCTTCGAATCGAATTCTCTCAAAACTGCTTCAGAAACTGGACGTTGTTTTCATAGAACAGGCGAATGTCGTTAAGCCCCACCCGGAGCATGGCGATTCGCTCCACGCCCAGGCCGAAGGCATAGCCGGAGTAGACTTCGGGGTCATACCCGACGAACCGGAAGACCTCCGGGTCGATCATTCCCGAGCCCAGGATTTCCAGCCAGCCGCTCTTCTTGCACACCGGGCATCCCTCGCCCCGGCAGATCACGCACTGAATGTCCACCTCGGCGCTCGGCTCGGTGAAGGGGAAGAAGCTGGGGCGGAACCGCATCTGCACGTGGGGGCCATACAGCTCATGGACGAAGAATTCCAGCGTGCCCTTCAGGTCGGCAAAGGTAACCTGGTGGTCGACGACAAAGCCTTCCACCTGGTGGAACATGGGGCTGTGGGTGGGGTCGGAGTCGTGCCGGTAAACCTTTCCCGGGGCAATGACCCGCAGGGGAGGCTTCCGGCTCTCCATGACCCGGACCTGCACGGGAGACGTGTGGGTGCGCAGGACCATGTTGGGAGAAAAATAGAAAGTGTCCTGCATGTCCCGGGCCGGATGATCCTTGGGGAAGTTCAGGGCCTCGAAATTATAATAGTCCAGCTCCGCCTCCGGCCCCTCGGATACTTCGAACCCCAGGCGCTCGAAGATGGCCTCGATCTCTTCCGTTACCTGGGTGATCAAGTGCTTGCTTCCCCGCTGGGGTTTTCGCCCGGGCAGGCTGAAATCCACTCTTTCCTTGAGCAGGCTCTCGGCCTTCTGGCGGGAACGCTCCTTTTCCAGGGCTTTTTCCGCCGCCCCTTCCAGCCGGGCCTTGATCTCATTGGCCAGCTGGCCGACGGCGGGGCGCTGATCGGCGGGAAGCTTTCCCATCTCCCGCAGAAACTGAGTCAGCAGGCCTTTCCGGCCGAGGTACTTGGTGCGGACCGCTTGAACCAGGGCTTCACCCCGGGCCGCGCTCAGCTCTCCCCGTCCCTCTTCTTCCAGCCGTTTCAGGTCGGCCTGCACTCCGGATCCATCGCTCATGCCAGCTGCCCTTTGGCGATCTCCACGATTTTGGAAAAGCCGACCGGGTCGCCGAAGGCCACTTCGGCCAGCATCTTGCGGTCGATTTCCACCTTGGCCTTGGCCAGGCCCGAAATCAGCTGGCCGTAGGTGAGGTCATGGGAACGGACCGCCGCGTTGATGCGGGTGATCCAGAGAGCCCGAAAGGTCCGCTTCTTGGCCTTGCGGTCCCGGTAAGCAAACTTGCGGCCCCGATCGACCGTGTCCGCGGCAATCCGGTACAGGCGGCGCCGCGATCCGCGGTACCCCTTGGCCGCATCCAAGACCTTCTTTCTTCTGGCGCGTGTTTTTACGCTCTTCTTGACTCTGGGCATTTTCCTTACTCCTTCACAAATCGATATGGGACGCAGATGAACGCAGATAAACGCACATAAAGACTTTGATCCCTTATCCGACTATCCGGCATCTGCCATCCCCCATGCCATCGTTATTTCTGTGCCATATTCCCTAAATCAAAATTTCTTACGCGTAAGGGATCAGTCTTTTCACGTTCCGGGAATCCCGTTTATCCACGACGACGTTTTTGCGCAGCCTTCTCTTCTGCTTGGTGGTCTTGCTGGAAAGAAGATGACTGGCATAGGCCTTGGAACGTTTGACCTTTCCGCTGCCGGTTATCTTGAATCTCTTTGCTGCTCCACGATTTGTTTTTAATTTCATACTGTTACCTCTTATTTTCGATCAATTTACTATAAGTTTATAAAAGGACTTGTGGGAAAGACGCTCCCTTCCCCATTTCTTGCCGTTAAAAGAAAAACCGCCCGCGGAAAGACTTAAGCCTTGGGAGCCAGGATGGTGACCATGTTTCTCCCCTCCATCCGGGGAGCCTGCTCGACCACCACCAGATCCTTTATCCCCTCGATGAAGCGGTTGAGGATCTCGTTCCCGAACACCGGATATGCCATCTCCCTTCCTCGGAAGAGGACGGAGATCTTGACCTTATTGCCCTCCTCAAGGAAGCGCTTGGCGTGGCGAAGCTTGAACTGAAAATCATGTTCGTCGGTGCGGGGCCTCAACTTCAGCTCCTTTACCTGGATGACGGTCTGGTGCTTCCGGGCGTCGTGGGTTCGCTTGGCCTGCTGGTATTTGTATTTGCCGTAATTCATGATCCGGCAGACCGGCGGAGTGGCGTTGGCCGCCACCTCCACCAGATCCAGGCCCTGCTCCTCGGCGAGTTTCATCGCTTCTTTGAGCGGCAGGATCCCGGCCTGCTTTCCGTCTGCGGTGATGACCCGAACCTCCGGAGCCCGGATTCCCCAATTGATGCCCACGGTTTCTTTAGCGATACGATTCACCCCCTATTTTGGATTCTTCCTTTATCTTCTGGATGAGCTCTTCGATTTTCATGGGGCTCAGGGTCTTTCCGGTGCGGGCCCGGGGAGCGATCAGTTCTTGTTTTACTTCCCGGTCTCCGATCACCACCATGTAGGGGATCTTCTGGAGTTCCGCCTCCCGGATCTTCAGCCCCAGTTTCTCATTCCGGAAATCTTTCTCGGCACGGATGTCCGATTCGATTAGCCGTTGATAGATCTTTTCGGCATAGGGGATTTGGGGGTCCGTGACGGTCAGGAGGATGACCTGGACCGGAGCCAGCCAGGTCGGGAAGGCCCCGGCAAAATGCTCGATCAGAACCCCGATGAAACGTTCCATGGCTCCCAGGATGACCCGGTGGACCATGACCGGGCGGTGTTTCTCCCCGTCCGCGCCGATGTAGGACAGGTCGAAGCGCTCGGGCATGGCGAAATCCACCTGAATGGTGGCGCACTGCCATTCCCGCTTCAGCGCATCCTGCAGCTTCACGTCGATCTTCGGCCCGTAAAAGGCCCCTTCCCCTTTATTGATCTGGTAGGGAAGCCCGGACTCCTCGAGGGCCGAGCGGAGGGCCTTCGTGGCCCGGTCCCAGTCCTCCTCCGATCCGATGGTCCCCTTCTCCGGGCGGGTGCTGATTTCCAGGGCATAGGGGAAATCGAAGATCTTCATCACATCCCGCACGAAATCCAGGATTCCCTTGATCTCCCCGTTGAGCTGATCGGGGGTGCACAGGATGTGGGCATCATCCTGGGTGAATCCGCGGACCCGCAGCAGTCCGTGGAGTTCCCCGGATTTCTCGTGGCGATGCACGGTACCCAGTTCGAAGTACCGGAGGGGAAGATCCCGGTAGCTGCGGATCTTGGACTTGTAGATCAGCATGTGGGCCAGGCAGTTCATGGGCTTGATCCCGTAGGCCTGCCCTTCCACTTCGGTGAAATACATCTTGTCCCGGTAGTTGTCGTAATGGCCCGACCGTTTCCACAGGTCCAGCTTGAGAATCTGCGGCCCGATGACGATCTGGTAGCCCCTTTTCAGATGTTCCCGCTTTTCAAAATCCTCCAGGATCGTGCGCAGGAGCGCGCCCTTGGGATGGTAGAGGACCAGCCCGGCCCCCGCTTCCTCGTTGATGGAGAAGAGGTCCAGCTCCCGCCCCAGCTTCCGGTGGTCCCGCCGGCGGGCTTCTTCCAGGAGGAAGAGATGCTTCTCCAGGGCCTCCGCCGTGGGGAAGGCGGTTCCGTAGATCCTCTGGAGCATCTTGTTCCGCTCGTCTCCCCGCCAGTAGGCCCCGGCCACGCTGGTCAGCTTGAAGGCTTTGATCTTTCCCGTGGAGGGGAGATGGGGACCGCGACACAGGTCGATAAAATCCCCCTGCTGGTAAAGAGTCACCTGGCTGTCCGGCAGGTCTTCGATCAGCTCCACCTTGTAAGGCTCTCCTCTTTCGCGAAAAATCCGGATGGCCTCTTCCCGGGAGACCAGGCGGCGGACGATGGGGAGGTCCCGGCCGACGATTTCTTTCATCTTGGCTTCGATCCGGGCGAAGTCTTCGGGAGAAAAGCCCCGGTCCACGTCGAAGTCGTAGTAGAATCCCTCGCGGATGGCCGGTCCGATGGTCACTTTGGCCCCGGGGAAAAGACTCTGGACCGCCTGGGCCATGACGTGAGAGGTGCTGTGCCGCAGGACCTCCACCCCTTGCTCCGAGGAGAGAGGAATCCATTCCAAAGATCCTCCCCTGTTCCAGAGGGGTCTGGAGGTCCATGAGCTGCCCGTCCAGCCTGGCGGCCACGGGTTGATCGTCTTCTCCCTTCCTCGGCAAAAGGTCCTTCAGAAGGGTCCCTGGGGGATGAAGGCGGGTGGTTCCGTCGGCAAATCGAACTTCAATCTGTTCCATGACTTTTCAAATGCCCGTGCAGGCCTTAAAATAAGAAAAAGGCATCATCTCGGGGATGCATGATGCCTTTTCTTTTTGGGGGTTAAATTTTGGTTGCCTCAAGTTGGTTTCTGGTAGGCACGAGGGGATTTGAACCCCTGACTTCTACCGCGTCAAGGTAGCGCTCTCCCCCTGAGCTACGTGCCTACATTTTCTTTTGAAGATAATTATTGTTATCAATTCCCCCCAAAATTGTCAAGCAAAATATTGCCTTATCTGGCTTTATTCATGTGGTCTGTGAAAGACCTGGTCATTTTCTTTACCAGATTAAGGCAATTCATCTCTTCCCTTTTTTCAGGATACGAACCCCCCGGCCGATGTATTGCACTCCGGAAACGACCGTTCCCGCCGCGCAAGCCACGATCAGTGCTGCAGTCAGCCATGGAAGAGGATAAACGGACGCAGAAAGGATGGGAGCCCCGATCGCAAGCATCTGCAGGGTCGTCGTCACCTTGCTGGCCATGGAGGGCCGGGCCTCTAGGGGGAGGGAAAGGAGATGAAGGATAAGAACGCCGAGGACGATCATCACGTCCCGGCCGATGACCAGAAGGGTGAGCCAGAGGGGAAGGAGTCCGGCGGCCGCCAGGGTGATGAAAGAGGCGGTCATGAAGAGCTTGTCCGCCGCCGGATCCAGATAGGTTCCCAGGACCGTTTGCTGGCGGAGGAGGCGGGCGAGAGCCCCGTCGATCAGGTCCGTCAGCGCGGCCGCAAAGCCCACGGCAAGGGCGTATCCATAGCAGCCGTTCAGCAGGAGATAGATGAAAGGAAAGAGGAGAACGATCCGGGCAATGCTGAAAAAATTTGGAAGGTTCACCATAAGGGATGGTCGGTTTTAGGGCCGCACCTGCCGGTCCCGTTGCTGATTCCACCTCACCCACTCTTCCCGCTGATCTTCTTCCGGGGTGAAGGAAGTGGGGGCATCGGGCTTTCCCACCGCAGGGACCACCACCTGCATCATCTGGGTGAGAACGATCTGCTCCCATTGTTCCTTGGTGACTTCCTGATAAGGGCGGGTGACTTCCTGCGGCCCGCGGACTTCCCGGGGCGCCTTGAATCCGGTTTCCTCCGGTTTGTAATCGGGTTTTACAAAGGGGCTGTACACCTCGACCGTTCCCTCGTACACCCGGATCAGGGTGGACTGATCGGTCTCCACGTTCATGCGCCAGATCGTGTCCCGGACCCCGGCCACGGCGTTGGCCGAGGCTATTTCGAAAGTCTTTTTGGGTCCGAAAGCCTTCCTCACGTTGGCCCAGGTTTTGCCCACCGGAACTTCCACCTTCATGTCCCGGGACCCATCCTGGGCATCGAAGAGGAGATTCCTCATCTTGAAGGTTGTCTTCTGGTCAAAGCGCAGGATCGAACGGTCGGGGAGGCGAATCTCGACGCGGGACCGTTCTCCGGTCCGTCCTTCATCTTCCAGGGAAAGGAGGCTTCCCACCCGGAGCGGTTTCCAGGCCGTCTCTCCTTTGGCCAGAACTTCGGCCCTTCCTTGAAGGTAGGTGACTTCGGCCTGATTGGAGCCCGCCCCCGTTTTCGCCGGTTGTGCCGGTGCGGTTCCCGCATGCATAAGGAGAAAAAAACCGGCCAGGATGCAAGAAAAAAGAAGAAGCTTCCCTCTGCCTGGATGCATAATCTTGCCTTTCTTCGGTTGGAAACCCGCGGGCCGGGCCCGGGGATGGGTCAGGGCAATTTCCTCAGGTTGACCTTCAAGGTATGGCGCGACTGGTTGCCCACGTACACTTCCCGGGTCTCGGAGAAATACCCGGCTTTGAGAAATTCGATTTTATGAGTGCCGCTGCTCAGCTCCAGGGGGTCACTTTCGTATTTCCCGGCCCTGCCCGCCAGCTGGCCGTCCACATAAACCTCCGCGTCATCCGGATTGGCCTGGATGAGAAGGAATCCTTCGTTGCCCACTCCGCGGCGCGTTTCCTGGGGCATCGCGCATCCCCAGAAGACGGCAAAGCCTATCATCAGCAGGAAAAAGAGTTTCTTCATGATTTCCTCTTTCGTCGAAGTTACTTCTTGATCCTCACCATGTCCCCGATCTGGATTCCCATCCCCGAGCGGATTTTGGCGATGGTGAACCGCTCTTCAATTTCCGTGACCATAAGTTCGGCCTTCACCGCGCCCCGGGTTCTCCCCAGAAGGATTTTGGTCTGCGGGTCGATGATCTCCTGCCCCAGCGTCTGCACCATCAGGACATCCCCCGGGTTCAATCCCACATCCCTCCCGGCATTGATGTACACGTCGGTTCCGCTGACCATGGCCACGGCCCCCGACCATTCCACGCTCTGCAGTTTCTGCACCAGGTTGTCCATGAATTTGGTGATGGCCGAGCGGAGAGCCTCCTGGCCCAGGGTTTCGTCGTACCCGGCGCGGCTCCCCATTCCCAGAACCTCCTGGGCTTTCCTTTCAAACTCGCCCTTGCCGGAATCGGCAAACAGGAGCTGTCCGCTCGCGGCGTCGACGACCCGCACGTCCACCGCGCATTTGGCGGTCTGGACTTTCTGTTTATAGACCCCGTAGTCCGCCCCCCCCGTGCTCACTCCGAACTGGGAGATCGAACCGGTCACGAGGGCATTCAGCCCCAGCACCTTGCCCGCCTGGGCCGCGGTTTCGGGATTTACCACCCCGGTCTGCCCCAGGGACTGCTCACCCAGGACCTGCTTCAACTGGGCCCGCTCCACGAGGATGAAGGCTCCGGTCTTAAAGAGTTCCGTAGTCAGAATGTCCGAAGCGGAGGTTCCCAGCCTTCCCGCTCCATAGCTGCTCTTGTTGACAAAGTCAACGATTCCCACCCGGAGCTTGGGGCCCTTGTGAGTGACCTGACGGGCGGGGGACGTAGTCTGAGCTGCCGGCTGCGCCGCCGGTTGGGCCTGGGTCATCTGCGCCTGCGCAGGCTTCGGGGTTTGTTCTCCTCCCATGGCGGGCATGCCGGCGCAGCCTCCGGCTGCGACAAGAAGCGCCGCCAGAGTCCAAATCGTCCACGCTTTGAAGGTCATGAGTCTTGCCTCCCTTCTGGATTCAAGGAAATATTTTTATAGTCCGGGCACGAGGCATCCTGCCTGGGCCGGGCTTGCGGCCCGGGGGCCGTTGGGCAGGGTTTGAAAACTTTCGTCGACCACCTTTTGGGCGTAGGGAGCGTACGCCTGGCCGGCCGCAAACTGCATGGTGTCGCCCAACGATTTCTGATCCAACCCCAGTTTGCTTTCCTTCACCTGATGGTCGGACTCCCAGAGCTTCTCTCCCGTTTTCGTGTCCTTGAGTTCAAACCGGGCTCCCACCGTCATGGAGGCATAGGCCAAGAGGTAAGTGGTGCTGAACTCGGTCACGTAGGCATAGAGCAAGGCGTCCACTCCCAGAAGATTTCCCAGCTCCTGGGGGGTCAGGGTGTTCACCTGGCCGGCCTCACGGATTTCTTTCTCCCTCAGCCTTCCGTCAATGAAGGCCAGGGCCGGAGTCTCATACCCTTTCAGGGAGACTTTGTTCAAAAGAATGGGGCGGAACATCTCCGGAGCCTTGAGGCTCACGGTTTCATTCAGGATGGGCAGGACGGCAATGGAGCGGGGCGCTCTGTCCTTGTAATCCGGGGCCACCGAATGATGTGCCCCGCCGGCGCAGCCCAGGCCAAGGGCAACCCCCATAAGCAGCAGCGACCCCGAATTATCCTATTTTTCTTCATTCGTTCCTTTTCGTCGCTCAGTTATCCGTTATTGTTATTCGTTATTCGTTACACGTTGTTTGCTCATTGTCCATTGATCATTGCTCATTGCCTTTCAATGTCAACTTGTAACCATACTGTTCATTGTCCTGCCCATTGATCATTGATCAATGATTATTTCGGCGAGACTTGAACTTCCAGGGTATTCCAGGTGCTGCGAATGACTTTCACCGCGAAGTCCGGAAAAGTCTTCCGGCTGATCTCCTGGGAGATGGACTGGGCGCTTCCCCGGACATCCACGTCCATCTTGACCATATTCTCGGAAAAGCTCCGTTCATGAATCCCCTCGACGCCCCGTACCTGGCCCAGGACCGAGGTCTTGAATTTCCGGATGTCGTCCGCCCCACCCAGGCCGAAAACGATGAGTTGAACCGTGGTGGTGGCCCCTACCCTCTTCTGGAAATTCTTGAGGATATCGTCCATCATCTTGTCGGACATCTTGACGCTGGCCTTCTTGATGGCCTCCGCCCCCCCGGTCACTTCATCGATATGAACGGCTGCCGCATTCTCGTTTCCCGAGGAGAGGATCCGGGCGTTATCAATCTGGATGGCCCGCATGGAGATATTGGCCTGAACGGATTTCATGGATGTTCCGGCGATGCTCCCCACCGACCGGGCCAGGGCCTTGCCGATGATGACAATTTCCGCGTCCACCTGTTTGCCCAGGGTGATGGCGTTTTGATTGGAGAGTTCCACCACCTGAAAGGCCGGGGGTATTTTAATGTTCCCGGCCTGGGCCTGGGGGTCCACAATGTCAAAACCCTTCTCGCGGAACCGGTCCATGATGGTGTTTTCGGCCACATTGAGGTCGGTCTGCGTCCCGCGGTGAGCGCCCCACCAGTAGTTGTAATTCTGGTGGCCGATCTGCTGCTCGGCTACCAGGATCATGATCCGGGGTTTGCCCACCTGCCCCAGGAGGAATCCCAGGGCCTGCAGGTCTTTCTCCAGGTCTCCTATGGCTACGCTCGCCTGAATCGTGACCTGGTGAACGTTCGAACCGGGCGTTTCGGAGAGAACCCGGTAGTTCTGGATATACCCTTGAGTCTGGGTATAAATCTTGTCGTTCAGGGTCTGGAAGTTCTCCACCATCGTCTCCGAAGAGACCAGGGTCCCCACGGCCTGCTCCACCGCTTTGCGCAGGGCATCCTGGATGGCCTGGTCCCGGGCGATGGCCCGATCGTGTCCGAAGACCGCCCCCACTCCCTCGGCGGTGACGGTCTGCGCCTGCTGCCCGAAAGCCGGGATGCCCCCGCAAAGGAGGGCAAGAATCAGCCATCCCCCGATCCAAACGTTCTTAGCCAAGGGATTCACTCCTTTCTTAGAAGAAGCGCAGTTCGTCCTTCAGCTTGCGGATGATCAAAAGGGCATCCGCCCCGGAAACGGTTCCCCGGGGGTTGAACTCCCCAGTGCTCATATCCTTTGCCTCCATGATCCCGCGGGAGGTGCAAACCATGACCGCATTGAAATAAGGGAGGTCATTCCGCAGGTCCGGGAAAGGAGACTTGGAGCCGATGAATTCCGTGGCCAGTTTTTGATTGCCGGTCACCTTGATGAGGATATCTTCGATCATCATGGCATAGGCGGCCCGGGAAACCTTCTCATTGGGAAGGAACTTGTGGTCCGGAGTGGGCTCCAGCCCGCGCACCCCCAGCCGGAGAACGGTTTCAATATCGGTCCGCAGGACGTGTGCCTGAATGTCCGTGGCCGCTTCGGCCTTTACGATCTTATCCGCCTCGAATTTCCTTGTGTCCGTGGGCGCCTGGAAGCTGGTGTCGAACTGGGCGGGCGTCCGCTTCTGGTAGAGTTTCTCCAGGAGCAGTTCCTGGATGAACAGAGCGGCCAGGTCGGCCCGGGTGATTTCCTCGATCAGGGCGATCTTTTTCCCGATCATCGACCCCGGCGCCGCCCGCTGGATCTTCTGGACGACCTTCCATTCATTGTCCGCTTCGACCAGGTACTTATCATTCAGGTCCAGCACTTTCTTGAACTGGGTCCCGGCCTTGTCGAAGTCATACCCGTATTTATAAGCTTTTCCCATGTAGAAGTAGGCGGCGGAGGACTTGGGATCGATTTTCACCGCATCCTCAAATTCATCCTCGGCGTTGTTCAGCCACTTTTCCTTTCGCTCCATGGAGTACAGGCGGATCATGCCCACGTGGGCATCGACTTTGTCTTCCTTCTTCTTGGCCAGGCTCTTGCCCTTCTTCATGTTTTCGTGGGCTTTTTCGAAATCATTCTGGGAGCCGAAGGCCAGGCCGAGCCCGACGTAGGCGGGAGAATAATTCTTGTCGAGCTGGAGGGCCAGAACAAACTCTCTCTGGGCTCCCGCATAATCGCCCTTGTCGTACAGTTTGTACCCCGTAAAGACATGATGCTCCGGCGTATCCAGCGCGGCTTCCGGCTTCCGCGGGGGAGCGGCGCAGGAAGAAATCAACATGCCCACCATCGCTACCATCGTCAATAATGCCAGCCAGTACAAGAGACCTCGCCGTTCCATGAAACCCTCCTTATTAGATAATTCGATATTGGACACGGATGAACACGGATTCACACGGATAAAAAACCGAAAATTTGAGAATCCGGTTACATCAGAATTCATCGGCGTCAAAAAAATCATTCATTGATTGGACACAGATTTACACAGATGAACACAGATAGAAATTAAAAGTCAAAATCCTTCGGCCTGAAATTTCAAGTCTTAAATCTGTGTTTATCTGTGTTCATCTGTGTCCCATTATATTTTAATCTACTACGATGAGCACCCGGCACTGTTCCAGGAAGCTCAGGTTCTTGCTCATGTCCCTCATACCCTGAGCGTCGGCGTTGCTGATGACCAGGTCGCACCCTCCGGTGCCGGAGACTTTGGCGCCTTTGACCACCAGGGGATTGGCCGCCACCCGGTCATTCTTCTTGGAAGCTTCCAGGTCCTTGCCATATCCCACGATCCCGAACTTGGTGGCCCACTCCGCCGAAACGAAGGCCGAGCCGTAGACTTCCCGCCCGTCCTCGTCAACCACTTTGGGGGACATGGCCGGACGAATACTCAAACCCCGGGCGTCGAAGATCACCCCGGTGTACACCGGGTTCCCTGCCCTGGGGATATTCTGGCTCTGGGTCCCCAGGGTCTGAGGGGGCAAAACGGTGGCGGCCAGGCTATCGGAAGGCGCCGCCGGGCTGGCCATCCGGATTTCCACGGTCACTTCCACCGCCCCGTCGGAGAGGTAGCGGGTGTTGACCGCCCGAGCTCCCCGCACGATTCCCTGCACCCGGGTGCGAATGACGTCGTTTTGGGTCATGGCGTTGACCACCAGGGTCTCCGAATCGATGCGCACCCCCTTGATGATTTCCAGGATGTTCCGCAGGGCGTCGGCTTTCGCCGCCCGTTCCGCGCCCAGCCGGGCAGCGGCAATGTTCGGAGCGTCCGGGTTAGGAGCGCCGCTTCCCGTGGCCCGAATGACCTGCTCGGACCAGTCAATCTCCCCATTTCCCACAGCCTGGGTTAAGGACTGCTGCGCCCAGGAGGAAGGGGTTAATAAAAAAAGGAAAAATGCTGCCGCCAGAAATCTCAGTGCCCACTCTCTTTTTCTCATCTTGTCCTCCTTGGTGCCATAAGAGATTCAAATTTAGGGTAAAAATTGTCCAGAAAAGATAATAAAAGAATGGCCGACTTTTAGCCGCGTGTTTTTAAAAACACCATAAATCTCATTACTTTGTCAAGGTAAAACAAAAAGGCCCCTTTGAGGTGGAAGGAACATCAAAACAACTTTCTTAAGATAATGCAAAAAACAGGCCTTCCCCCTTTTCCCCGATTTTCCTCTTTTCCGGTCGGGAAGCCGCCGGCCCCATCAGCTAACTATAGATAAGAAATCAATTATTCTTAACCCTCCGGGAAAGGAAAATAAAGGTACGGGAAAAACCGCTGACTCCGAATTCCAGGAGAGATGGCATTTTTTCAACACTGATGGAAAAAAACCGATACCTCGGCCTCGATGGACCCATAACTTTCCCGGGAGGCCGGAAACCAACGGATCTCCGGGTCGGCCCTGAACCAGGTGATCTGGCGTTTGGCAAAGCGCCGGGTATCCTGTTTGATGAGCTGAACGGCCCGATCCAGTTCCATCTCTCCCAACAGGTGGGAGACCAGGCGTTTGTAGCCCAGGGACTGCAAGGACTTCAGGCCCGGGGAATACCCTTTCTCCAGAAGCGATCGAACCTCATCCTGCCACCCTTTTTTCATCATCTCATCCACCCGGGCTTCGATGCTCCGGTACAGTTCTTCCCTCTCGCATTGGAGGCCGATCTTGAGGATCCGATAGGGGATTTCGCGGAAACCGTGCTCTTTTTGAAATTGGGATATGGGTTTTCGGGAAAGGGAATAGACTTCCAGTGCCCGAATGAGGCGAAAGGTGTCATGAGGATGGATGCGGGAGGCGGCGTCCGGGTCCCATTGCCCGAGTTCCTTATGAAGAGAATCACTCCCTTCCGTCTCTGCTTTCTGGCGCAGAGCCTTTCTCATTCGTGGGTCCCCTCCCGGCCCCCGGAAAAGCCCCCGCGCCAACACCTTCAAGTAAAGCCCGGTTCCGCCGGCCACAAAGACCGGTGAATTTTCGCGGCAGAGGCGCCGGATGATTTCATCGGCATGGTGCCGGAAGGCAGAGGCGCTGTAATCCAGGTCCGGGTCCAGAATGTCGATCAGGTGATGAGGAATGCGCCTCCGATCTTCCGCGGAGGGTTTGGCCGATCCGATGTCCAGCCCCCGGTAGACCTGAACCGAATCGGCGCTGATGATTTCTCCCCCGAATTTTTCGGCCAGGTGCAGGGCCAGAGACGACTTTCCGGTCGCCGTCGGCCCCACAATCGCCACCAACTTCGGCTTTGTTTCCATAAAAATGTTAACCACAGAGATCGCAGAGGAACACAGAGATAAATTATTGTCAATAATCGCTCACCGCTAAACTACAACCAATATTTTGGTAAGAATGAAATATTTTTCATCGGGGCCGTAGGGGCATCCGATTTGACATCGTGCCCTTACAATCTTCAAGACCTCGAATGATTTTGTCATTTAGCCAAATGGCGGCTTTTCCTCTGTGGTCTCTGTGATCTCTGTGGTGAAAAATTATTACTTCCTTCCGAACATTTTTTCCAGGTCAGAATGGGTAATCCGGAGCATGGTGGGCCTTCCGTGGGGGCAGTGGGAAGGGATAACGGCATTTCTGCAGGTCGGCCAGGAGGGCCCGGGCTTCTTCCCTCCCCAGGGGCCGGTTCGCCTGGATCGCTCCCCGGCAGGCCAGCATTTTCAAAAGGGGATCGAAGGAACGGTCCAGGTCGGCCCCCTTCCCCCAGGAGGAGACCTCTTTGATCATCTCCCGGAGGGCGTTCAGCGGCTCCTCCTCAGCCAGGATCTGGGGGATCGACCGGATCCAGAAGGTTCTCACTCCCGAGGGCTCCAGTTCGAACCCCACGCGGGCCAGGTCGGCAAGGTGCTCCTCGGTGATCTTTGCTTCGGCGGGGGTGAGCTCGATGACCTCCGGCAAGAGAAGACCCTGGCGGGAAACGTTTCCCCGGGCCAGATCATCGCTCAGCTTCTCCAGCATGATCCGCTCGTGGGCCGCATGCTGGTCTAGAAGAACCAGCCCCTCGGGTGAGGCAAAGATCAGGTAGGTCTCCTGAATCTGGCCAAGGAAAAAAACCGGGGAATCCGAATCCCGCATATCCCCCGTCATCCCCTTGTTTCGTTCCCCCGGGAAGGAAGACGGCCAGGACGGAGGAAAGGAAACATCCTTTTCCTGGGGGAGATATACTCCGGAAGGTTCCCGGATCGCTTGGGGAGAAGCTGCCCCGGGGGTTTTGAGCCAGGGGGTCTCTTCCAGCATCCCGCGGATGCCCCGGATGACCGAACGGTGGACCGTCTCCGAATCGGAGAACTTCACTTCCCATTTGCCGGGGTGGACATTGACATCCACTTCCGAAGGGGGAACTTCCACGAAAAGAACGGCCACCGGGTAACGATCCCGGGGGATTAAGTTTCGATACCCCTCCAGGACCCCGTGGGTGAGCAGGCGGTCCCGCACCGGACGCCGGTTCACAAAAAGATAGATTCCCCGGTTGTTCGACCGGGTCAACCCGGGTTCTCCCGCAAACCCGCCGATTTTCAGCTCTCCCTGCCGGTATTGGAAAGAAAACATTTTCCCCTGGACATCCTTCCCCAAAGCCTCCACCAGCCGGGCCGACGGGTCTTCCCGCAGCGGGTAGGCGGCCAGAAGTTTCCCCTCGTGGAGAAGCTGGAACCGGGCATGGGGATTGGCCAGGGCAGTTTTGGCCAGGATGTCGCCGATGTGGCCGAGTTCGGTTCCGGGGGACTTCAAAAATTTCAGACGGGCGGGCACGTTGAAAAACAAATCCTTCACTTCGACCGAAGTTCCGGAAGGACATCCCGTCTCCCCGGAATGTTGAAGCACGCCTCCTTCGACCCTGACTTCCACTCCCGCGCTCTGTCCGTCCCGCCGGCTGACGATCTTCATCCGGGAAACGGCGGCGATGGCCGCGAGGGCCTCTCCCCGGAAGCCGAAGGTGCGGAGGGCGAAGAGATCCTCCGGGGCCTCGATCTTGCTGGTGGTATAGCGCTGCACGGACAGGAGGGCTTCTTCCGCGGTCATTCCCTCCCCGTCATCGGTCACCCGGATCAGCTTCCGCCCTCCGGCCTGGATCTCCACCTTGACTGAACGGCTTCCCGCGTCGAGGGCGTTCTCCAGCAGCTCTTTCACCACCGAGGCCGGTCTTTCCACGACTTCGCCGGCGGCGATCTGGGCGATGAGTTCCGGAGGAAGGGTTTTAATTTTGCCCATCACCTTTCCGCCTCCGGCCAGATCAGATCATAGCTTACGCTTCGTCCTCCGCCTGGATTTTGTTTAATGATTCCCAGGTCCAGAAGCTGATTCAATTCTCTGAAGGCTGTGGCCCGACTGACATTGGCAAGAGAAACATATTTTCGGGTTGTCATGCCCCCCTCAAACCCGCCCCGGCCGAAATCCAGCATTCGATTGATGATTTTTCGTTGACGATCCGACAGGGATGCCTGGGCGTGCATTTTCCAAAACGCGGCTTTATCGAGCACCACAGCAAGAAGATTTTCCGAGCGTTTTATGGACCTGGAGAAGCAGCCAAGAAACCATAGGATCCATTCGGTTATATCTCCATCTCCTTTTTGGCTTCGCTCGATAACATCATAGTAGGCTTCCCTTTCCGCCATGATCTGCGAGGATATGCTGTAATACCGCATCGGCTGGCGGTCGTCTTCAGATAGAGCCATATCGGTCAGCGCACGAGCGATTCTGCCGTTACCATCTTCAAAGGGATGAATGGTTACGAACCGGAAATGGGCGATTGCCGCACGAAGCACCCCTTCTACCCGGCCCCGGCTATCCTTCCACCATTCAAGAAATCCACGCATTTCATCGGCTATTCTGTCTGCAGGAGGCGCCTCGAAATGAACCCTTTCTCGGCCTACGGGGCCTGAAACCACGCGCATGGATCTGACTCCCCGCCATCGTCCCACCTTGATTTTGTGCATTCCCGAGTACCCGGTAGGGAACAGGGCCGCCTGCCAGCCATACAGTCGTTCCTCTGTGAGAGGTTGATCGTAATCGCGGGTCGCATCCAGAAGAACCGATACGAGGCCATCCACCTGCCGGTCCACCCGGAGCCCCGCCGAAGGAAGGCCAAGCCTCCTTGCCACGGACGACCTGACGGCCTTCATATCAAGAGATTCGCCTTCGATTGCCGCCGTTTTCATCGTTTCTTCAGCAAGTATTTCAACCTGAGCCTGAGATCCTAGATCGAAACCGAGGTCAGCCACTTTGCTCAATAGTTTTCCCTGCAGCAAACGGCATTCTCCCAGCAGAACTAGGATCTTATGATTATTCCAACGAAAGTCTGTCCAGCTTGTACTTTCCCAGATGTATGGAAGCATTCATCTTCCTTAATTGTTTCATTAAATGAAGCGATTATATGTCACTTTCGCTTCACTGGCAATACCTCTGGTGGGCTTGCCCATCCTATCTTTTTCAATTCTCTTTCGCGGGTAAAAGTAAGCTTGTGGCCCGGACAACGCCTGAAATTGAATTCACCTTACGCGTTCTTGGCGAAAAGTGAGGGTGGGCAAGCTCCCGTTGGCCAACCGCCGGGGATTTCCACCCCCTTATTCCCCACCGGCCCACCTGCAGAAGAAAGGCAGAAAATCCAGGTTCAAATTTCCCTTTTCGAGATGTTTTGAAGATCGCTCTCCACCATTTCTTTCACCAGGTCTTCGAATCGATAGGTATTCTTCCAGCCCAATTTCCCCCTTGCTTTGGAGGGGTCCGCGACCAGATCGTAAATTTCTGACGGGCGGTAATAGAGCGGGTCGGAAAGCACATGGTCCCGGTAATCCAGTCCGACCAACCCGAAGGCAATCTCCAGGAATTCCCGGACCGAGTGGCCCTCCCCGGTGCCGACGACGAAATCATCCGGGGCCGCCGCCTGGAGCATCAACCACATGGCCAGGACATAATCCCGGGAATGCCCCCAGTCCCTGCGGGCGTCCAGGTTGCCCAGCCGGAGTTCACTGGACAAACCCAGCTTGATCCGGGCCACCTGGGAAGAGATCTTGCGGGTCACGAATTCAAAGCCCCGGCGGGGCGACTCGTGATTGAAAAGGATGCCGTTGACGGCAAACATCCCGTAGGCCTCCCGATAATTTCGAACCAGATGATACCCCGTGAGCTTCGAAATCCCGTAGGCGGACCTCGGCCGAAAGGGGGTATTTTCGTTTTGCGGAGGCTGGGAGTTCCCGAACATCTCGCTGGAAGCCGCGAAGTAGAATCGACAGGAGGGGACAATCTGCTGGATGGCCGAAAGGGTGTGATGCGTCCCGTTGATGTTGGTCATCAAGGTGGAAAATTCATCTTCGAAAGAATAGGCCACGAAGCTCTGGGCGGCCAGGTGGTAGCATTCATCCGGCTGCACCTGGCGGACCACCTGGAAGATGCTGGCGAAGCTCTCAATGGAGCCGGCGTGGAGCTTCAGCCGGGGCAGGAGATGCTTGATCCGGGACATTCGGTGTTCCGGGTCCTCGATGGCCGCCCGCCGAACGATCCCGTGCACTTCATATCCCTTGTCCAGCAGCAGCTCGGCCAGGTAGGACCCATCCTGACCGGTAATGCCCGTGATCAGAGCTTTTTTCATGGAGGTTCCTTTTCGAACCAGCTGAAATAGGTCAATGGTCGGAGAGATATCTGAGGATCTGGCTGGTGAATGTTTCGAAATCACCAAGGTTTTTCTGTAAAAGGTCGTAGATGACTTCGACGTCCACCTCCCAGTACAGGTGGACCAGGCGATTGCGGAATTGGACCATTTGCCGGAGAGTCGGTAGAAAATCCCTCTCGATAACCCCCTGCTCAGCCAGGATCTCAAACGTTTCGGCATAGCTCTTCGGGGCCCGGAAACGCTCACTGGCGATGATGTGATTGCTTACATCAATACAGCTTTCAACCGAAACTTGAAACAGGTGTTTGGCACTTTCCACCTTGGTAAAATCCGACAAAAATTCTTCCCGGCTTAAGGAGGCCAGATGTTTCAATTTCTCCACGTATCCTCTTAAGTTTTCCAGAATCCCTTCAACTTTGTCGGGCCTTACCACCTGACAATCCCTCCTCCTTCAACTGCCGGAAAAATGCATCGCGCATCATTTTGGCTACGGGTAAGAAGTCGAAATACATTTTGCGATTGTACGCCTCATAGTCCACTCGGAATTCTTCGTCGCGGCTGTAAAGAAGGATCCCTTCGGTTAATATCATGCCTTTAACCGTCAGGGGAGCAGAATCGATACTTCGAACATCAGCCTCCTTTATTTTGCACCTGGCCTCAACTTCTGCCGCAATATCAAATTCCATCTTCATCCGGTCATAGGCAGAAATATCGCATTTTGGCTCGAGAACCAAGGCGATGTCCACGTCGCTGGAAGGCAGGGCTGTTCCTTCGGCTGCCGACCCGAACAAGTAGGCTAACATCACGGGCCGACCTTGCAAAATTGCGGGCAATTCGGCCTGAAGGCAGGATATTATCTCGGACTCTGGTGCCTGGGGAATCCTTTCTTTCATGGCAGATTCATGGTAGCAAAAACCGATATTGGAAGCAACTGACCGAGAACTCGCCTGCCGGAAAATTCACTATCCCAGCTTTTACTTCCCGCACCACATTCAACGGTTAGGCATGGACAGGATTTTGGAGGGACGAGGGCGAAGCTGCCTTCCGGCAGGACCCCTCCCCCTACCAACTCTGGGCGAGAGTATGATGCCAGCCCGAAATTCCCACCACCGGCAGAAGAAGTCTTTGAAAGTCTTTGGTAGTTTAAGTGAGAAGTTATGGTAAGGGGCTTCGAAGCTATTATGCTTCTTCCCACTCCTCGGGTGATATACCTGCTTGACGGAGTATTTCTTTAAGCAGACTCGTATCAATATCACTAATATGAGGATTTGGAATATGAATTTTATGGCTTTCCTTAATCATGAATTGATGCTTTCCACCTGAAAAAGGGCCAGAATAACCAAGGGTTTTAAACTTCCTGATGAGTTCTTTCCTCGAAAGAGGTTTCAACATTTATACCGCCGCCGCCTCTTTAACCCTGATTTCAACGCCCTCGACCTCCGGTATAGGATCCCGGTCTCTTATTTTAAGAACCAACCACTCCTCCAATACTTCTTGAAGCTCATTCCGGCATTCTTCTACGGTTTTGGCATTGGCCCAAACCCCTTCGAAGTCAGGTATTTCGGCAAACCATGTTCCGTCATCCAACATCTTGTAGTGCGCTTTTTTTAATGCTTTTTGAATATATTCGAAAAGCATCTTTCACCTCCTCTGTGTAATCGGTGAAATTATACCATGCAAAACGGGGATGTCAAATAAAACCACAATAAAATCAGAAGGATCTTAATCTGCAATCAAATTTCCCCAGATCATTCAGGCAATCTCCACCTACAAAAGCGTTGGCCGCCATCTGCCAATAAATTCCGATTCCAGGTAGCCCGATTCGTGCTCTTTGATCCGCACATGTTCACACTGTCTTCAATATAGGAAATATGAGGCTGCAAAATCTCTCTGTTTAAGGGAATTCTATGCTTTGGCATCCCTTATAGGGATAGCTTTAGAACGGTCAAAACTCAGATGCGCTTCCCCAGAGGTCATGATCTATTCTTTAGTTTTTGGTCCTGAACCCTCTGTGGCCTCGGTGCCCTCTGCCGCAAATAAGTTTTCGAATATTATTGTCTTTTAATTGATCGGCGATTTTTGGATAAAATGTTTCTAAA
>CAWDJO010000036.1:0-64042 GCA_963802665.1 uncultured delta proteobacterium
CATTCAGCTCCCCGACCACCCTCCGTAATGTTTCGGGTCCACTGAATTCAAACCGAGAGTCAACGCGAATCCTTTGGCCATGAGAAAACCCTCCTTTTTTTAAAAAAATAAAAGCCTGGTTTCAAAATTTCGAAAACCAGGCTTGCTGAACTCACTCCACCTCTCTCTCCACGTTGACCCGCTGGATGGCAAAGGCTTTTCAACCCGATTTAAGGGCAAGCTCCTTAAGTCATAATCTCCTTAAAGAATCATTCGTCCTTATATTCAACAACTGAATTTTATTGCTTTTAAATATCAATTTAACCGCCTGTCAAGAAAAATCGATTTATTTATGCTGTTTGGCAAGGCCCGGTCTCTTTAGATTCATTGGAAAAAGTCAATCCTGTAGTCTCCCGGTTTTCTTGGATGGGTGAAACCCCGGCGCCAGGTTTCCCTAAAAAACAGGGGCTATTTGGACCCGGGGTAAAGGACGGCGAGAATCTTGGCCGGTGTTGCCCGCGCACTTTCACCAGGTGGGGGTTGCTGGAATCGTAGTACACGGCGTCTCCGGGCCGGAGGATCTCCACCTGGCCCATGACCTGGGCCCGGATCTCTCCTTCGAGAACGAAGATGAACTCCTGCCCGTCGTGGCTGGCAAGCTCGGTCACATCCGCGGGGACCATGGTGATCAAAAAGGGCTCCATGAAACGGTTAGCCTTCTCCGGAGCCAGGGATTCGTAGATAGTACCCGTACTGTTCGCTTCGCTTCCTGCCGTGCCTGGAGATGACCTGCCGCTGGTCCGAGTGGACGACGGTCATCGGTTTTTCGGTCCCGGGGAGATGAAATAGCCCATCTTCATCTCCAGGGCCTTGCCCAGCTTGATCAGCTCGCCCGAGGCGGGATCATCTCGTTGGACTCCACTCTTGCCAGGGTTTCCAGGCGATCCCGGTGCGGCTGCTCAAATCCTGGAGGGTGAGGCCGCGCATCTCGCGGGCTTGCGGATCCGCGATCCCAGGCTCTCTTTTTGCGAGACCTTAAGGAGCCCAGGACCCTTCAGGTGGGAGGGGTCGGTCAGCAGATCCCCTTCCTCGGGCCGATGGTGGAACGGTTTTTTCCATTTTGCGTGTTGCGCCTGGATTTTTCCATCTTTCTATTTCCTTCATCTCCACCGCCTTCCGCTCACCCTCCCGTTGCCCCCACATTTACGCGGCTGCAACTCACGACTCCCCACTCACGCTTCTATATTGCCTTTCCGGCAACCCCGATGTTGCGGGCGATGACGATCCGCTGGATCTCGGAGGTCCCTTCGCCGATTTCGAGGAGCTTGTGGTCGCGGTAAAACCGTTCGATCCGGTACTCCTTCATCAGCCCGTACCCGCCGTGAAGCTGGACGGCGTGGTTCACGCAGCGGCCCATCACCTCCGAGCAATAAAGTTTGGCCATGGCCGCTTCTTTGGTGAAGGGACGGTCGTTCTCCCGCAGCCAGCACGCCTTATATAGTAGGTTGCGGGCCAGCTCGATCTCGGTGGCCATGTCGGCCAGTTTGAAGGCGTTGACCTGGAAGGAGCTGATCGGGCGGCCGAACTGCACTCGGGTGTTGGCGTAATTCAGAGCCATCTCGAAGGCTCCCTGCGCTCCCCCAGTCCCATGGCCCCAATGGACAGGCGTCCTCCGTCCAGGGTGGAGAGCATCTGGTGAAAGCCGTCTCCCCTTTCCCCAGCAGGTCCTCCCGGGGAACGGCGCAGTCTTCGAAAAAAAGCTCTCCCGTGTTGGACGCCCGCCACATCATCTTTTTCTTCATCTCCCGGGCGGTGAAGCCCGGGCGCATCGCGGGGGACGATCAGGCAGCTCAGCTCCGGCTTTCCGTCTTCCTTCTGCCCGGTGATGGCCTGCACGATGACAACGCCGGTCAGCGGATTGGCCGAGTTGGTGATAAAAATTTTGGAGCCGTTGATCACCCAGTGATCGCCCTGGAGTTCCGCCCGGGTCTTGGAGCCCCCGGCGTCCGACCCGGCCTGGGGTTCGGTGAGGCCGAAGGCGGCCAGCATTTTTCCCGAGCAGAGCCGGGGGAGCCATTCCTTCTTCTGTTCCTCGCTGCCGAAGTAATAGATGGGCCCGATCCCCAGCGAATTCCCCGCTGCGATGGTGGCGGCCTGCGAACCGTCCACCCGGGCCAGTTCTTCCACGGCGATGATGTACGAGATATAGCCCATGTTCGAGCCGCCGTACTTCTCCGGAACGAAGCAGCCCAGGAGCCCCAGTTCCCCCATCTTCAGGGTCAGCTCCGACGGAGAATTCTTCTCTTTTCGTCCAGCTCCTGGGGCCAGGGGGGCGATTTCTTTTTCGGCAAAATCGCGGACGGCCTGGCGCGGTCAGGTTCTGCTCTTCGGTCAGATCAAAGTTCAGGGCCATCGTTCATCACCTCGCAGGGAGATCTCGGGAGGGAAAGAGGGAGTTGCATCCAATATATTTTTTTCTCCGGGGAAGTCAAGAATTTCATTTGCCTTTGTCAAGCCAAATTAGAAATGTCCTGTTTTTACCAAATTAGAAATGTCCTCTTTTGAGTCTGGGTTTAAGAGGGCGGGGGAAATGGAAGGAGCCCGTAGGGCGACTGGAATTTCCCCCGCCGGCAACCCGCCTGCACGGTTGTCATTTCGTTTCACCAGCTTCACTATGAACCTCATCTTGCGTGGCCGCCCATTCCGGTGTATTGCCAGGATTTAGGATGGCTTTCCTTCTCTCGTATCTATGAATCCCAAATTTGAAGTCCCTCCAAGGATGATCGGGAGAAGGGGGATGAGGTCTTTTTCTCCCCACCCGCACCGGGGGGTTCTCTTCCTGGAGAGGCCTGGTCGTGATCTCGCGAAATCTCAGGGCGTGACCCTGATAGACGATTTTCATAGACCCATCGATCTGCTCATGAACCATGATCCGGGAAGCTCGCGTCCCGTCCTCGATTTGATAAACTTTCCTGTTATGGGCCACCGTAAAGTCATTCCGAAGCGTTCTTTCCGTCTTGATACACAAAATCGAATCCAGGTGGATCCCTGGGGGTAATGGCCGATGAAGGTCGCCCCGTTCCTGAGGACCAACCGAAAACCGTCTGTTGTACAAAGGAAGGTATTGCTTTAAAAACCCATTGCCCTCTTCGACCGTCCGGATCCCCCTCAGACGCATCTCCTTCACTAGACGATCCTGAAGGGTCCCGAAAAGCCGCTCCACCCTGCCTTTGGCCGGGGCGGAATGGGCATGGATCACCCCCACCCCCAATTCCTTTAAAGCCCTCTCAAACTCACTTAAAGGCATCCTATCCTCGAGCTCGTCCTCGATCGAAGCTTTGGCGGGGGACTTATAGGTCGTATGCCGATCTAGATAGACGGTCATCGGGTAAGCCCTGCTTCTTCACATAACCCTTGAAACTGTCCATGGCCGGAATCGTTCCTTCATAGTCATAGAACCTTCCAAATACCTTCCCCGTCGCATCGTCAATATAGCCCATCAGCACACACCAGGGGCCTCTCCCCTCAAACCAATCGTGATGAGAACCATCCATCTGCACCATCTCCCCAAAATGGTGCTTCCGTTCTCTCCAGCGCCGATGTCCTCTCCTTTTTCGCCTCTTCTTCCAGTCGCCTGACTCCATCAGCCAGAGCCGTAAGGTCTCCTCATTGACCTTCACCTGGTCCCTTTCCTGAAGTTTCTCCGATGCCAACGTCGGGCCAAAATCCCAATACTGGGACCGATACAGTTGGATGAACCTTCTCCCTGATTGTATCCGGAATCCGCCGGTTCGAAGGTCTACCCCTCGATTTGTGAATGACTCCCTTGTCTCCTTCCCGTCTTACTCTCTTCAGGATCCTTCGGATCTGCCTCGAACTCAGGGATAGAATCTCTGAGGCCTTGACCTGCGTGATCTCCTTGTCCAGCACTTTCCTGATCACGTATAAATGCCTTAATTCCTTCGGACGTGCCATGATCATGTCCTCTCCTGCCATAATGCCCCCTTCCCGAGAAGAGCATTATGACACCGTCTAAAAGAGGACATTTCTATTTTGGCGAAAGAGGACATTATCATTTTGGGATGACAGCGGAAAATTGCCAAAATTGCCTTTGGAAAATTGCCTTTGCCCGTGCCTTTGAGATGGTTTGAAGAATTTGGTTTTTTTTATGAAGGTTTGGTCCCCAAGCTCAAAAATGATTTGACTTGTATATGTTTATCATATACAATAAATTGCTATGAAGGACGAATTCGAGAATATTGTTGGTTTCCAATGGGATGATGGGAATGTTGACAAGAACCGGGTTCTGCATAACGTCGAGAATTGGGAGTGTGAGCAGGTATTTTTCAACGACCCGTTGCTTATTATCGATGATCCGAGACATTCCACCACGGAGGAAAGATGGGCTGCCTTTGGCCATACGGATGAGGGTCGTCTTTTAACGGTGGTTTTCACAAAAAGAAGGAGCATGATTCGGATCATTTCGGCAAGGGATATGAGCCGAAAGGAGAGAAGATTCTATGAAGAAAATGGATAATCGCATACCGGAATTCAAGAACGAGGATGAGGAGCGTGCATTTTGGGCCACTCACTCCCCGCTCGAGTTTTTTGATTCCAGCAACGTCACGAAGGCATCGTTTCCCAAGTTGAAGCCGTCCTTGAAATCAATTTCAATCCGGGTCCCCTCGGACATGCTGGCGGAACTCAAGACCCTTGCCAATAAGAAGGATGTCCCCTATCAGAGCCTTGCCAAGGTGTATTTAGCAAGGCAGATCGCCCTTGAACGGGGATCCCGGAGCCGCTCTTCAAGGAAAAGGGGAGACCTTGAAGCCAGGCACGGGCAGAAGGAATATTTGCGTTTAGGAAAGATAGCCGAAGGTCGGGCCGACTATGATTCCGCCGTGGAATCAAAGCGAAAGAACAAGAAATGGAAGGGGCATGAGCAGCTAAAAAAGGGTTTGGGTCGGTAGAAGCTATGTCGGAAAATGGCAAAATCTTGTCCGGGTGAGCTTTTGAAGAACCGGTTGCCTTTTGGGTTTCAGCCCCTGGGGGAGCAGGTTGTCAAGAACATTGCGGAGCCGGTGCGGGTGTATCGAGTCCTGATGGAGCCGGGGGCGACGAAGGCGAAGAAAGGTCCGAGGATCGAGGCGAAAGGTAAAAGAGCCCTTGTTTTGGGCATCCTGGCTCTCCTCTTGGTGGTAGCTGCCGTGGCGGTCTGGCGATTATATGTTCGTCCGACTCCCCCTCCGGTGGAGGCCGCCTCCAAAGAAAAGATGGCTTTCCCCCTGCCTGACGAGCCCTCCATTGCCGTACTTCCCTTCACCAATATGAGCGATGACCCCAAACAGGAGTATCTGGGTGACGGGCTCGCCGAGGAGATCATCAACGGCCTCTCTACTGGAGTGAATCTTGGTGAAGAAATCATAAACCAATATTGGTATTCACCCGAGTTAAAATATTTCGTGAAATGTCATTATGATAAAGATTGGATGAAGGGGAAAAGGAAATTTTCAATTGGGAGTTGACTTCCTTTGAGTTAAAAAAATAGGGTTTGTTACTTCCCTTCACATTCTGAGGCAGCCGCGAGAAAGCCAGGGCTTATTACCCTGACTTTTTTTCGCTTCCTTTCGCCCCCCACCTGGCGATCTTTTTAAGGGGCGAAGCGAGGGGGTTACTGCTTTATGCTTTGATGGTCGCGGCCCAAAAAGTAATTCGCCCAGGATGAAGTTCCGGTCAGGTCCCAGTTGCGGGGGGGAATGTATCCATTCATCATGGATTCTTCCTCCCCATAGGCCTTCAGGCGTTCGTAGGCCCGCACATAGATGCACTTTTTCTTGCCGGGGAAAACCTCGCACCATCCCTTGTGGGACCCGCCGCATTGCCCGTTGAAGAGAAACTTGGGGCACTGGGATTGAGGGCAGAGAAAAGCCATCTCGGAGAGGGTGCAGTCCCCGCACCGCTGGCAGCGTGAGGAAAAAAACTTGATCCAGTATTCCAGCTCGGTAAAGGGAAAATCCAACCTTGTGCCGTCAATCTTTTCAAAGAACCGGCAGGCAGTTTTGAAGAGGGGAGCTCCGGGGACAAAGACAAAATGATGGAAAAACCGCATGAGCCCGTATCTCCATTTTTTCCGCGGGTGGATGCGCTTGAAGTTGGGCACATCGGTGTTCAGGCCGGTTCTTGAATCTTCCATGAAGAGGTAGAAACCGTTTTCCTGGGGAAAAGAAAATTCCCGGACCCATTCCGGCCAGTTGGTGGAAAATTCTTTTGATTTTCCGATCACCCACTCTACATCTTCATATTTGAGGTTGGGCCCCCCGATGTGGACTCCCTGATACCCGATTCCCTTCAGGACGGCAATCAGCTTGGCCGCCCGGGTGAGACGGGCGGCTTTCCCCTTGTCCGGCGCCTTGGATTCTTCTTCGATGACCCTGTACAGATCATCGGTCACTACGCACCCGGGAACTTCTCCCCGGTTCATCACTCTGGCCACCGGCCGGTTGAGGATATAGATGTTTCCGATGATGGGGATCTGGATCTCCTCCCGCCGCATGAACCGGAGCACTTCGTCAAACTTCCGCGCGTCGTACCCCACCTGGGTGATGACAAAGTCCGCCCCCGCTTTCACCTTCTTATACAGCTTGAAGTATTGAGCCAGGACTTCCGCTTCCTGCATCTTGAAGGGGGATACGGCGCAGCCTTTGACAAAATGGGTGGGGAGGCATTCCGTTCCCCCTCCCGGGGCTTTCCCGTCGATGCACTTACCCTCGTTCAAGGTCTTGATCAAATGGAGAAGCTGGATGGAATCCAGGTCGTAAACCGGCTTAGCCTTCCCCTCAAAACCATAGAGAGGGTAATCCCCGGTCATTACCAGGAGATTCTGAATTCCAATCCGGTCCAGGGCGTAAAGAATGGATTCAATCTGGTTCCGGTTTTTATCCTTGCAGGTGAAATGGATGATCGGGTTCATCCCCATGCCGCAGATTTCGCGGCCGAGGACGTTGGGGAAGAGAGCCGGGTGGCCTCCGGCATTATCGGTGATGGAGAGGGCGTGGATGAGCTTTCCTTTCACCGCTTTTTCAGCGGTTTTCATCGCTTCTTCGAGCGTTTTGCCCCTGGCCCCCCGGCCGGGCACCAGCTCCAGGGTGTAAACAAATTCTTTGGCTTCCAGGGCCTTTTTAAAACCATTTGTCTCCATGCTTTCCTTCATCCTGAAAATTAGAAAGGGTCTACGATATTAGGGTAGGAGAGGATCCCCTGAATGTCAAGAAGATGGGTTCGACCGAATTTCTTCTTGACTTGCCGATTCATCCGTTGCTAATATTCGTTCCGTAAATCCATATCCCTTTCTTTTTGAGAAGCGCTTTCTCCTTTCCGGCAAATGGAGGAACCGACCATGCTGAATGCGGATTGTTAAGCCCCGACTTCAAATGGAGATGGGGCTTTTTGTTTTGTGGGATGGGCTTGCAAGGCAAAAACCCCGCGCAACAATTCCGACCCTTCCCTGAGCGGCTTCGATCTGAACCAAGGAAACAAAAATTCTTTTTTCCAGAAGTCTAAGAAATTGGGATTCAGATCTACTCTTTTCTTGCTCCTATGCGAACTTCTAAAACGTAAATAGCGCAGCGCGGCACAGCCGCAACCAAAGAAAATCACCCCCTCCCTGCCTTCCCCCTCGAGGGGGAGGGCGAGGGTGGGGGGGAAAAATCTTAGCAAAATTTAAAGAGTCTGAACGTAAGTAGCACAGAGTATAAATAGCTTTCGGATTACGAGGTTCGAGATTCAAGTTTTTTTCTTTAGCTGCGGCTTGGCCGCACGAAGAAAGGAGGTTGAAATGAAAAGGTCTTATTGGGTTTTGATGATTCTTATCTGCACCTTCATCCTGGGCACTGCCGGTTTGAGCTGGGGTCAGTCCAAGACGCTTAAGATCGGCGCCCCCATCCCCCTCGGCGGAGTGGGAGGAGCCTACGTGGGCCTGGGCTGGGGGTACAACGATTGCCAGGCTTATCTTGCTGAAAAGGGCGGCATCAAAGGAAATAAAGTTACCTACCTAGTGGAAGACAACCGCTGGGATGTAACCACCGAGATTGCCATTATCAACCGCCAGCTCAGCAAGGAGCCGAAAGAAGAACTGGTTCTTTTCTGCGGCAACCTGATCACCGGGACCCTCAAGGCGATGAGCGAGAAGATCAACAAGGAAGTCCGAATTCCCTCCATTGCCCTCTCCTTTTCCGTGGAGATGTTCGGGAAACAGGGAGGGCCTTCCAAATACCCCTATTACTTCACCACCGGCCCCGACTACTCCCAGCAGATCGGCCTTCTTCTCCGGTATATCAAGAAGGATCACAAAAAGGATGCCCCTGCCAAGCTGGCCGTGGTCTATTCCCCGACGGAATACGGCCGGGACCCCCTGGCGGATATGAAGCAGGATGCGGCCAGGCTGGGAATCAAAATCGTGGCCGAAGAGGAGGTGGCGGTCACGGCTTCGGATGTTTCCACCCAGATTATCAACATCCGGAAGGCCCAGCCGGATTACCTGATCTGGCACGGCTTCCTCCCGGGAATGCTGGTGGCCCCGGTCTTTTTGAAGACCGCCCGGCAGTATTTGCCCAAGGTTCCCATCTTGGGTACGGACTTCCAGACTTCGCCGACCATGGTTGCCGCGGGCGGGCCTGCTGCGGACGGGATCATCGGAGTCAACACCCGCGTCCATTGGCACGAGACCGACAACCCCTTCATCAAGCTGGTCCACGAGCAGGCAGCGAAGAGAGAAAGGAAGATTCCCTGGTCCGAACAGTCCTACTATATCCTGGGTTGGACCATGGCGCTCCTCGGGGCCCATGCGCTGGACGTGGCGGCCGCAGCCGGGGACCTCTCCCGGGAAGGGGTGAAGAAAGCCCTGGAAAATTCCGTCTGGGACTTCAACGGGATGTACGAGGGGAAAAAATTCTCCTACAAGTCCCACAAAAATCCCATGGCCAGAATTTACAGAGCCTCCGCCGCCAAGAAGGAGTGGGACGCCATCACTCCATGGCTGAATGTGGACGAGGAGATAAAATAAAGGGAGCCCCCCCTCGCTCCGCCCTTTTCCCCGCAATCGGAGACTGTGCCGCCATGACGAGAAGGGAAGGGGACCTATCCATTCGGGGAGAGGGAGAGGGTGAGAAGGAGCGAAACTGAGGGAGAACCATGGCCTTTTTTCTCCAATCCTTTTTCTCCGGAATGCTGACCGGACTCTCCTACGGTCTTCTGGGCCTCGGGCTGGTGCTGATCTTCCGGGCATCGGAGGCCTTTAACTTTGCCGTAGGCGAGTTTATGGTCGTGGGCGGGTTTCTCTTTTACCTTTTCCATTTCAGCTGGCACCTGCCCTTTCTCGTTGCGCTGCCGGCGGGGCTCCTGGCGGCGGCGGTTTTCGGAGCCCTTGTGGAGAGGACGACCATCAAATCCCTCATGGGAAGGCCCGCCCTGTCCATGACCATCATTACCCTGGGGCTTTCCAACATCCTGGCAGGAGGGCTCCAGGCCACGGCGGGGAGCAATCCCTACCCCTTCAGCCTGGACCTCCCGGACCTGACCATCGAAGTGGGAACCCTCCTCTATCCTTCGCCCCAGGTCTGGGCCGGGCGTTCTCTCCCTGGTGTTCTTCGGCCTGGCCCTTTTTTTCATCTACCGGACCCGCTGGGGGCTGGTCATCCGGGCCACCTCGGAGAGCCAGCCCAAGGCCCTCTGTTTCGGGATCAACGCCCAGTTTGTCCTTCTCCTGGTCTGGGCTGTTGCCACCGTCTGTATCGGGGTATCGGGAATCGTGGTGGCCAACCTCGGCGCACTCTCCGTCCAGACTTCCCTCGTAGGGTTGCGGGCGATCCCGGTGGTGCTGATTGGAGGACTGGACAGCATCCCCGGAGCCCTGGTCGGGGGGTTGATCGTGGGGGTAGTGGAAGCCCTCACGGGCGCTTACGTGGAGCCGCTGGGGCTGATCGGTTTCAAGGAGGTCGTTCCCTACCTGGTTCTGCTGATGACTCTGTTCATCCGTCCCTACGGACTCTTCGGCACCGTGCGGATCGAGAGGGTGTGACATGCTCCGGGTGGAAAACCTGCGGGTGGTTTACCAGGAAGTCATCTCCGTCCTCCACGGGGTCTCGCTCAAGGTTCCCGACGGCGAGGTGACGGTCCTGCTCGGGGCCAACGGCGCGGGGAAGACCACCATGCTCCGGACCATCTGCGGCCTCCTGCCGGTCTATGACGGGAAGATCATCGAGGGGAGCGTCCTTCTCGATGATGCTCCCCTCCATCGGCTCGATTCTTCGACGATCGTCAAGAGATACCGGACCACCTATGTGATGGAGGACCGGCCGGTATTCTGGTACCTCACGGTGGAGGAAAACCTGAAAGCTGCGGCCTTCTCCCGGTGGGACCGGGAAGTCCCGGCGGATGTGGAAAAGGTGATGGCCATCTTTCCCAAGTTGACCAGCCTGAAGAACACCCGGGCCGGTTACCTCTCCGGCGGTGAGCAGCAGATGCTGGCCGTCGGCATGGCCCTCATGACCCGGCCCAAGATTTTGATGCTGGATGAGCCTTCTTTAGGTCTGGCCCCGCTCATCGTGCGGGAGCTCTTCAGCATTATCCGTAACCTCAACCAGGAAGGGCTGACGATCTTCCTCGTGGAGCAGAACGCCCACGCCGCTCTATCCGTGGCGCATACGGGCTATGTGATGGAGAACGGTCGGATCGTCCTGGACGGGCCTTCGGGCGAATTGATCAAGAACAAAGACGTGCGGGAGTTTTACCTGGGCACGGCCCGGGTCGACCAGAAGAGGTACCTCGAAGCCAAACGCTACAAGCGGAGGAAGCGATGGCTCTAGACTCGGTCCTCCTGGAAATTGCCGACCTGTCTCTATCCTTCGGCGGGGTCATGGCCCTGAGGAATCTCTCCCTCCGCATTCCCAGGGGCGTCTTTGCCTCCATTATCGGTCCGAACGGGGCGGGCAAGACCAGCCTGCTCAACTGCATCAACGGCCATTACCGCCCGCAGAGGGGACGCGTCTCCCTGGAGAACCAGGACATCACCCGTTCCCGCCCGCATCAGATTGCCGGGATGGGCGTGTCCCGGACCTTTCAAAAGATCGAGCTCTTCTCCCACATGAGCGTCCTGGACAATGTGAAGCTGGGAAGGCATTTCCTGATGAAGGCCTCTCCGGTAAGCTGCTTTTTCCGGCTGCCGGGCATGGTGCGGGAGGAATTCCGGCACCGCCGGGAGCTGGACGACGAAGTGATCGACTTCCTCGGCCTTTCGGCCTTCCGCAATCATATTGTGGGCGCACTTCCCCACGGGATCCGGAAGAGGGTGGACCTGGCCCGGGCCCTGGCCATGAAACCGAAACTGCTCCTGCTCGACGAGATAATGGCCGGGATGAGCATGGAAGAAAAAGAGGATATGGCCAGCTACCTGATGGACATCCACCGGGACTGGGAAACCACCATGATCTGGATCGAACACGATCTGGCCGCGGTCATGGAGCTTTCCACCTGGGTCACGGTGCTCAATTTCGGGGAGAAGATCGCCGAGGGAACCCCGGTCGAGGTGCAGAAGAACCCGGCGGTGATCGAAGCGTACCTGGGAAGCGGGACAGAAATATAAACAGCTTCAAATTGCGAGTTGCGGGGTCCGGGTCAAAAAACCTGAAACTCGAAACTCGAAACCCGAAACATTTTATGGTGACCGATACTCTCATCCAGCTGCTCATTTCCCGGGCGAAGGGCCATCCGGATCGGATGGCCCTGCGGGAGAAGCAGTATGGAATCTGGATTCCCACCACCTGGGCGGAACTCTGGCAGAAATCGGCCTCCTTCGGGCTCTTTCTCAAGGGACGGGGATTGAAGCCCGGGGAGTGCGTCATCCTCTGGGGAGACAACAAGCCCGAATGGCTGATCGCCGAAATAGGGGCCATGGCGGCCGGAGGGGTGATCAGCGGAATCTATCCGGACAGCCTGCCGGAGGAAGCCAAGTACCTGATCGAGGGCACGGATGCCAAGTTCATCGTAGCCGGGGACCAGGAGCAGGCGGACAAGCTGCTCAAGATCTGGGAAGAAATTTCCTCTCGGGTAAAGGCCATCATCGTATGGGACTCCCGGGGCATGAACCACTATTATGTCCAATACCCCTTCATGCTCCGCTTCGAAGATTGTCTCCGGGAAGGCTCGAAAGGGAAACGCGTCGCCCTGGAGGAGGTCGTTCCTTCTTCTGCCGAGCAGATCGCCATGATGCTGACCACCTCGGGGACCACGGCGAAACCCAAGCTCGCCCTTTTGAGCCACCGCAACCTGATCTTTCTGGCCCGCAGCTTCGGCCAGGTCGTTCCCATGGACGAGACCGATGATATTCTCTCCCTGGCGCCCATGGCCTGGATCGGGGAGCAGCTCTACAACGTGGTCCGCTTTCTCGACTGCGGCTTCCTCTACAACTTTCCCGAGGAGGCGGAAACCCTACGGCGGGACCTGGTCAACCTGCAGCCCACCTATTTTGGAGGGACCCCCTCCCGGTGGGAGGATATTGCCTCCTCCATCCAGGCGGCCATTGACAACGCGGACTTTCTGAAGAGAAGCGCATACCGCTGGGCAATCAACCTCTGTCAGAAGGCCGTGGAAAAAGAGCTGGCCGGAGAGGAAATCGGTTCCTGGAATCGTTCCCTGCGAAGGCTTGCCAGGTTCTTGGTCATTCGCCCGCTGACCAAGCAGGTCGGCCTGGGAAGGGTGAAGATCGCCATCACCGGAGGGGCGGGCATCTCCCCGGAAGTATTCAAGTACTTCAAAGCCTTGGACATCGACATGCGCCAGATTTACGGCCAGACCGAATGCACGGCCATCGCCACCTGCCACCGGGAAGGAGATGTGCGGCCGGAATCGGCCGGGGTGGCCTTGCCGGGAGTGACCCTGAAAATCTCCGAGGCCGGGGAGATCTTCGTGGGGGGCGAGGGGGTCATGGCGGGATACTACAAAAACCCCGAAGCCACATCGCAGGCGGTCACCCCCGACGGTCTCCTGCGAACCGGGGACGCGGGATACCTGGACAAAGACGGGCACCTCTTCGTCTTCGACCGGTACAAAGACGTCATGCACCTGGCCGATGGAACCCGCTTTGCCCCCCAGGACATCGAGACCCGGCTGAAGTTCAGCCCCTACATCAAAGAAGCGGTGGTGATCGGGGACCAGCGCCCTTGCATCAGTGCCCTGGTCAGCATCGACCTGGAGAACGTGGGAAACTGGGTGAAGAAAAGAGGGGTGGCCTACACCACTTTCCACGACCTCTCGCAAAAACCCGAAGTCTACCAGCTCATCCAGAGCGAGATCGGCAGATTGATCGCCGCCTTTCCGGACGCCATGAAGGTCAAACGGTTCGCCAACCTGATCAAGGAGCTGCACCCGGACGATGGGGAGCTCACCCGGACCCGCAAAGTTCGCAGGGCCCTGGTCTACGAAAGGTACGATCCCCTGGTGCGCTCCATTTACGGGGGGGAGAAGGAACACTTCCTGGATGTCCGGATCCGCTTCGAGGACGGCCACGAGGCCATGTTCAGCGGCCGGGTCAGGATCGCGGAGGTGGAATGAGAAAAGGGTTTTCCTACCAGTACAACCGAATCTTCGCCTCTTCCGCCCACTCCAGTTATGACGAGGCGGAGGCCATTTTCCCCGGCCGCTTTCAGCAAACCTGGCTTTATATCTTTGGCGCCATTGTCCTGGTGGTTCCCTTTATCTCCGGGGAGTACGGCCTTTACCTCCTCAACCTTTGGCTCGTTCAGCTCATCGCCGCCATGGGGCTCAACCTCCTCACCGGCTATACCGGGCTCCTGTCCATGGGGCATGCTGCCTTCATGGGGGTCGGGGCCTACACCATGGCCCTTCTGACGACCCAGGCCGGGTTTCCCCTGCTCCTCGCCCTTCCCTTCAGCGGGGTCGTGGCCGCTCTATTCGGGGTGCTGATCGGAGTTCCCTCCCTGAGGATCAAGGGATTCTACCTGATGGTGGCCACGATTGCCTTCCAGTTTCTCATGGATTATGTACTGGTTCACTGGGAAAAGGTAACCCGGGGGATCCGGGGAATCGAGCTCCCCACTCCGACCCTCCTGGGGATTCCTTTGAAGACCAACTTCGACTTCTATTTCCTGGCTCTGGCCATCGCCGCCTTCATGCTCTGGGGGGCCAAGAACCTGATCCGCTCGCGAATCGGCCGGGCCTTCATGGCCGTGCGGGATAACGACATCTCCGCCCAGATCATCGGCATCCCGGTATTCCCCTACAAGCTGCTCTCTTTTCTGATCAGCGCCTTCTACGCCGGTATTGCCGGCGCCCTGTGGGCCCTGCTCTACCGCAATGCCGTTCCCGAGCACTACACCCTCATGCCTTCGGTCCAGTACCTGGTCATGGTCCTGGTGGGGGGGTTGGGAAGCATCGTGGGGACGATCCTCGGCGTGGGTTTCATCCTGCTTCTCCCCGAGGGGCTGAACCTGCTGGTGAGCTACCTGGCCCGCACCATCCACCCTGATCTCATCGTCTTCCTGGCCCCGGCCAAATCGATCCTCTTCGGGGCGCTGATCGTCCTCTTCATTCTCTTCGAGCCCGAAGGCCTGGTCGGCGTCTGGCGCCGATTCCGGGATTATTTCAAAATCTGGCCGTTGCCCTACATCTCCTCTTGAAAGGGCACCGCCTTCTCAGACCGAGGTCCACTCCCCGCTTGCCCCTCCTATTGAATTTCAGGCATTGCCCGGCCCGGAAGCAAGGGCGTTGCGCGAAAAAACCATGAGGCACCTTTCAGATTCTTAGACCGGGCGGGCAAGCCTTTCTTTCGGCAAGAACAGGGTTATTCCGATGTAGGGGCGCCCGGCCGGGCTGCCCGATAGGCCCGCCTCACTCTGCGGAAACCCGATCGGATCACCGGCGGGAATTCCTTTCCCGCCGATGCTTTTTCCGCGCAACGCCCTTGCCCCCGGGCCACCAGCTCAGTTACGCCGGGAAAGAGAATCGAAAAAGCAAAGGTGGGCAATCCCCCCCATCATTGACTCCTCTGATTAATTCGGATAGTATCTGCTTGTTTTCGACAATCAGGGTAAGATGAAAAATTGGGGCGGAGATCCGTGAGGATGCTATAGGTTTGAGAATATCGATGAACGGATGAAAGGAGAAAAATAATGTACGGATGGCGGGGAAAGGTATTGAGGGTTGATCTGACCTCGGGAAAGATCAAAGAGGAGAATTTGGACCCGAAGGTGGCCCGGGATTACATCGGGGGCCGGGGGCTGGGGGTCCATTATCTGCTGAAAGAAGGGGACCCCACCTGCGATCCCCTGTCTCCGGAGAATATGATGGTCATGGCCGCGGGTCCCCTGACCGGCACATCCGCTCCCACGGCTGCGCGGTACATGGTGATGACCAAGGGGCCGCTGACCGGGGCGGTTACCTGTTCGAATTCCGGCGGACAGTTTCCCAAAGAGCTTAAATGGGCTGGACTGGATGCCATCATCTTCACCGGAAAAGCCAAAGAACCGGTTTACCTCTGGATCGATCAGGGAAAGGCGGAACTCAGGCCGGCCAAGCATCTCTGGGGGAAATGGGTGCCGGAGACCACGGACGCTCCTGCTCAAAGAGACCGACCCCAAAGCCAGGGTGGCCTGCATCGGGCCTGCCGGGGAGAAGCTGGTCCTCTTTGCCGCCATCATGAACGAAAAGGACCGGGCCGCGGGACGGTCGGGGGTAGGGGCGGTCATGGGCTCCAAGAACCTCAAAGCAGTGGTGGTGAGGGGCAAAGATGCGGTACCCATCGCCAACAAAGACCGTTTCACGGAGATCAACAACGGGGTCTTGAACAAATTCCGGGAAGGGGTCAAGAAGATGGGTCCTTCTCCCCTGAGCCAGCATGGCACCATCGGGGTCATGACCCCCCTGGTCCAGAAATTCGGGGTTTTCCCGACGAAGAACTGGCAGCAGGGGCAGTTCGAAGGGTGGGAGGCCATCACCGGCCAGACCCTGACGCAGAAATACCTGGTGAAGACCCGGGCCTGCTGGGCCTGCCCGATCGCCTGCGCGCGGGTTACCAAGGTGGAAGAGCCGGGATTTGAAGGGGAAGGGGAGGGGCCGGAGTTTGAGACCGGCTTTGCCCTGGGCGCCCTCTGCATGGTGGACAACCTGGCGGCCATCACCAAGGCGAACTATCTGTGCAACGAACTGGGCCTGGATACGATCAGCATGGGCGGAACCATCGCCTGCGCCATGGAGCTCTACCAGCGCGGATACCTGACGGATAAACAGGCCGGCGGTCCGGTCAAATGGGGAGATGGAAAAAGACTGGTGGAACTTACCAGGCTGACCGGATTGCGGGAGGGCTTTGGGAATGACCTGGCCCTGGGCAGCTACCGCCTAGCCGAAAAATACGGACATCCGGAGCTGGCCATGGTCTCCAAGAAGCTCGAAATGCCGGGGTACGACCCGCGGGGCCTCCAGGGGCAGGGCTTGAACTACGCCACTTCTCCCATCGGCGCATCCCACTGCCGGGCGCACATGGGCTACCCCGAGATGGTGGGGATTCCCAAGCCGGTCGACCCCCATGAACGGAAAGGAAAGGGCAAGCTGGTAAAATTCTGGCATGAGGTGTTCAGCATCATCGATTCCACGGGGCTCTGCATATTTTTTGCGGCGCGGAACCTGGTGCGGCCCGAGCTGGAGATTTATCCCGACGGCATCCTGGAGTATGTGAACGCCGTGACCGGGGCCGAATATTCGTTGGAGGAGCTGATGAAGGCGGGGGAGCGGATCCTGAATGCCGAGCGGGTATTCCTGGTCCGGGCAGGATTTTCCAGCAAGGATGATTCCTTGCCCCCCCGTCTGACCGGCGAGCCCCACACCTCAGGCCCGTCCGCGGGGAAAGTGGTTCATCTGGAGGAGATGAAAAAAGAGTATTACCAGGAGCGCGGATGGGATGAAAACGGGATTCCCACCGACAAGAAGCTCAAAGAGCTGGGATTGAAATGACCTGTAGGGGATCCGTAGTCGAGTCTCCGACATGAATCGCCCCTACGGTGTTTTAAGATTGTAGGGGCACGAAGCTTCGTGCCCCCTACGGGCCTTAACCCTGTCGAAGAGTAGATTGCCCATTGTATGCCCATCCACGTGCATCTCTTCGCCTACCTGACCAAATACTCCCCCACGGGCCAGGAAAAGTTTGACCTGGACCCGGGTCCGGGAACGACCGTTGGCCAACTCCTGGAAAAACTCAGAATTCCCCCGGACTTTGAGAAGAGGGTATTGGTGAATGGCCGCCATGCAGAACCGTCAACCCGTCTTTCGGAGGGGGATGACGTGTTTATTTATCCGCCGGCGGCGGGAGGATAAATGAATTGCGGAATTCGGATTGCGGAATGCGGAATGAAATACCAAAAGCAGAAAATGCGGATTTCGGATTGCGGATTTGAATACAAAAAGAAAAGGAAATGCAATAATTCGGGATGGGGAGTTTGGGATTCGGAGAAGAGGTAAGCGGCGAGTTAGTAGGGGCAACCCTGCGTGGTGCCATCCTTCGGGCGGCCGTCCGGCCATGGCGGACCCTTAAACATTATTGGTTCAGGCTATGCGGGGTACGAAGTTTGGAGTTCCAACAACTCTCCACTCACAACTCTCAATTCCCATTCTTTGAAAGGAGGTGGTTTATGGCTTTTTCGATCGAGCATGTGAGCATTCGCGTTCGGGACATGGAGGCTTCCGTCGATTATTACCAGCGGATGTTTGGAGCCCAGGTCATCCTGCGGCGCAACCTCGCCGGGGGGAAGAAAATCGCTTTTCTCCGCATCGGCGACTCCATGCTGGAACTCATGGGCTTCGGGCCGGCCAACGAACCCGTTGACTCCAGGGAGCATTACGGGGTCCACCACATCGGGATCAAGACCGACAATTTCGACGCAACCTACAAAGACCTCAAAGCCAAAGGGGCCGAATTCCTCGGCGAGCCCTTCGAACCCACGCCCGGAATCCGCCTGGTTTTCATGCGCGAACTGAACGGAGCGGTCATCGAACTGGCCCAGCGGGACCCCAAGGTATTTCAGGCAGCAATCAACCAGGGAACGGTAAACTGGTAGCCTTTGGGCCGAAATTGCGGTTCGGAATGCGGATTGCGGATTGAAAAGCGTGTAGGGCTGGCAGGTAAGCGCAGTTCGGAGTCGTTTGGTTCGGAGTTCGGAGCGCAAGAAAAGATTATAACGGAGCAAAGGCATGGTCAAGTTGGTTGTAGGGGCGCGCGGTGCGCGCCCGTGAGGGGTTTGCGGGAGAGACCGGTCGATCTGCCATGGGTATGTTTAGGGGCGCACGGCTGTGCGCCCTTTTGGATTTCAGGGGGGAATTTTGAATTTTTTCGGGCCGACGGAAAAGGCCATTTTTATAAAGAGACCCAACCGGTTCGTTGTTGTCTGTAACCTCCATGGAAAAATCTTAAAAGCTTTTCTGCCCAACCCGGGACGCCTCTGGGAGCTTTTGCTGCCGGGGGCTGTCCTTTACCTCGAAAAATCCCCCCAGCCGGGAAGAAAACTGCCCTACACGGTCGTGGCCATCGAGCGGGAAGGGCGGCCGGTCATGGCCCACACCCACCGGACGAATGACCTGGTGGAGCATCTCCTCCGAAAAGGAATGATTCCCGGGCTGGAGGGGACAGAGATTATCAAACGGGAGATCCGGCATGGAAACAGCCGGTTTGACTTTCTCCTGAAGAGGGGAGAAGAAGAGATCTACCTGGAGGTCAAATCCTGCACCCTTTTCGGCAAACAGGTGGCCATGTTCCCGGATGCGGTCACCGCCCGGGGGAAGAAGCATGTGGAAGAACTGGCGGAGCTGAAGGGCCGCGGAAAATCCGGGGCCGTGGTCTTCCTCATCTGCTGGCCCAAGGCCAGTTTTTTCATGCCCGACTACCATACCGACCTGGAATTTTCCCAAACTCTGCTGGCGGTAAGGGACAGAGTATCCTTTTTGCCCGTCGGATTGGAGCTGAACCCGGATCTCTCCCTCACTTCAAAGGTCAGGCTGCTGGAGATTCCCTGGGAGATTCTTGAAAAGGAAGTGGAAGACCGGGGAAGTTACATCCTCATCCTCAGGCTTCCTGCAGGGAGAAAATTGAATATCGGGAAACTCGGCAGAATAGAGTTTAAGGCAGGATATTATCTGTACGCCGGATCAGCTCAGAAAAACTTGACTCAACGTTTGGAGAGGCATAAGCGAGAAAGGAAAAAGCTCTTCTGGCACATCGACTATCTCCGCGCCCATGCGGAGGTTCACCTCGCCCTGCCGATCCGGGCAAGCGATCCCCTGGAATGTGAACTGGCCGGTGCGCTGAAGAGAATATCCACCTGGGAAATCCCCGGTTTCGGATGTTCCGATTGCTCCTGCAGTTCCCACCTCTACGGAATGAGTAAAGACCCCATCCACACCCCGGAGTTCATTTCCCTCCTGCAATACTTCAGAATGGATCGATTGTTCGATTGAAAAGCCCGCTCAAGCGCAAAGTTCCACCACCAGACCTGCGAACACCTGGGTTGTTTCCACCAGTTCGTCGATCTTGATGAATTCATCCACCGAGTGGGCTCTCAGAAAATCGCCCCCCCCATACATGATGCCCGCGATTCCCTCGCGGCTCGACCAATAGGCGTTCCCTAAAGAAGAGTATCCGGCCATGCCCCCGGTGGCTACCACCTTCTTCCCGGTCATCTCTCCGACGATGTTCCGAACCTTGTGCACGAACTCGTGGTCCGGGCCGATCCCTCCGGTTTGGCGGTCATTGAGGAGCCTCATGCTCTCAATCTCAAAAGTAGAATCCGACTTCTTCAACTCCTCAATCGTCCGGTCCATAAACACTTTGACGACCTCGGTCTTGGTGGCAGGCCGGATGTCGAAGGTGATCTTGCACCGGCTCGGCACGACATTGATCGCTGATCCACCCTGAAGGATGCCGATATTGATCGTGTCGCTCCCCATGAGGGGATCGGTGTGGATGGGATAAGCCTTGACGGCATTCGCCAGAGCAATCGCCTTTTCAATGGCATTGACCCCCTCTTTCGGGTTGCCGCCATGCGCGGACACCCCCTTGAGGACATACTCATACCAGAGCCTTCCCCGCGCCAGACACCCCAGGAGTTCCAACCCCGTGGGTTCGCCGGCCACGTGGTAGTCGGGCCTTGGAAAACCATTTTGTCGGAAACCTTTTTCCAGGAGGTAGCCCATGCCGGGCCAGGCGCCGATCTCGTCATCCACGGTGGAGGAAAGAATGAGATCGCCTTTCAGTTTTAGCCCCATCTCCTTGATTGCGCGATAGACGATGATCTGAGCGGCCAGGTGGCATTTGGTGTCTTCCGCGCCCCTTCCATAGATTTTGCCGTCGTGGACCTCCCCGCTGAAGGGCGGAAAAGTCCACCGCGATTCTTCGCCCACGCCGACCACGTCCATGTGGGCATCCAAGCAGAACACCGGAGCCCCCTCCGTTCCCTTGTGGAGAGCGATCACATCGGGCCTAGGGTAGGTGAGTCCGAGACCTTCGATTTCCTCTTTCGAAGCGCCCGTCACGATGGGAATCAGTCCTTCGCCCCGATACAACTCAACCATCCTTTTCGCCATGCCCTCATAGTCGCCGGGCGGATTTACAGACGGAATACGAATCAGGCTTTGGGTAATGCGAATCAGATCATCGCGATACTTCTCCACACGGGCTGCAATTTCCTTACGCAATCTCTTCTTGTCAGGATTCATGGGCTTCCTCCCAGGATAAGGTGATGCAGGCATTATGATCGCTGAAATAGCCCTTCTAAGGCTGAAAACCGCCCCCTTTTTTCAGCATTCGTCAATAACATGAACCCGTTCGTTTGGTCCGGCCCCAGAGACAGAGACCCCAGGATTCGTATAGAGGTGGCAGGCGACCTTACGGCCATCGGCTGCTGATTCAAGGGAAGGCTCAACGGATTCACAGACTGCCATCTTGACGTTGCATCTGGGCCAGAAGCGGCAACCTTCTGGAAAGTTCTCTGGATTGGGGGGTTCGCCGGAAAGAGGCATCTCCTTTTTCTTTTCGACCTTCTTCCCTATTTCAGGAATCGCTGCCAAAAGAACTTTGGTATAGGGATGCGCCGGGTCTCTGAAGATCCCCCCGGTATCGCCCATTTCAACGATCTTTCCCGCATACATGACCGCCATCCGGTTGCACATCATCCGGACCACGCTGAGGTTGTGAGAGATGAAGATGTACGTCAGATCGAAGCGGGTCTTGAGCTCCATGAATAGCTTCAGGATCGTCGCCTGCACAGAGACGTCCAGCCCCGAGGTGGGCTCATCGAGAATGATTAGGCTGGGATTGAGGCAGAGGATGCGGGCCAGTCCGAGGCGCCTCTGCTGCCCTCCGCTGAATTCGTGAGGGTAGAGGGAGAGATGCTCCTCCCGAAGCCCCACGTCGTCAAGCATCTTCCTGACGTTCTTGCGGATTTCTTCCCTTGAAAGGGAGGTGTGGATCACGAGGGGTTCCGAGAGGATCTTCCCGACCTTCCAGTAAGGGTCGAGAGAGGCCCCCGGGTCCTGGTAGACATATTGAATATCCTTTCTGATCCTCTTGGCCTCTCGCCTTGAGAGATGGCTGATTTCATTTCCCTTGAAGGTAACGGAACCTTCCGTGGGCCGGTAGATTCCGAGGATCGTCTTCCCCAGGGTCGACTTTCCGCACCCGCTCTCTCCGACTAGGCCAAAGGTCTCTCCCTTGCAGACCTCGAGGGAGACCCCATCAAGGGCCTTAACCCACCGGACGCCTCCGATTGGGAAGCTTGAGTGGCCGCGAAAATATCTCTTTAATCCTTTGATCTCGAGAATCGGAATTCCCATATTTTTGTTTGCTGTGGGCTATGCCCTTTATCCTAAACGCTATGCATTTCTTGTAATCGGATAAAAACAACGAACCCAGTGGCCTGGAGAGACCTCGGTTCTCTCCGGCTTTTCATTTGAACAGTTCCCTTTTGCCTGTGGACACCTCGGATGGAATCGGCATCCTCCGGGTGGCCGGATCAGGCTCGGGACGTCTCCAGGAATGTCCCTGATCTCACCCTCGGGATTGGGAAGGCTTGCAAGGAGCTCAAAGGTGTAAGGGTGTCGGGGTTCGGAGAACAGGATCTCTGCCGGACCGGTTTCCATATCCTGTCCTGCGTACATCACCCCGATTCTTTCACATACCTCGCTCGCCACGCCCAGATCATGGGTGATGAATAGAACCGAGATCTCCCTTCCCTGGACGAGGCTCTTCATGAGGCGGAGGATCTGCGCCTCCACTGTCACGTCGAGGGCCGTGGTCGGTTCATCGGCAATGACAAGATCCGGATGGGGCAAAAGGGCCATGGCAATCATGAGCCGCTGTCTCTGTCCGCCACTGAACTGGTGAGGGTACTTTTTCATCTGGCTCCCCGGAGAGGGGATCTGCACCTGATTCAGCATCTCCCAGATCCTCTCCTCATCGACCCTGCTCTTACCTTCCTTCTCTCCCTTCCACTTCAAGAGGTCTCTGATCTGGGTTCCGACAGGGAAGACGGGATTGAACGAGTTAAAGGGATCCTGGGGCACGAGTGTAACCATCTTTCCCCGCACCCTCCCGTTCAGTTCACCTTCTCCCATAGCCAGTAGGTCCTGTCCTTTAAAGAGGATGCTGCCTGAAACGAGTCTTCCGCCGGGAGGCAGAACCCGGAGCACGCTCCGGGCCATCGTGGTCTTGCCGCAGCCGCTCTCCCCGATCAGTCCGACAACCTCGCCTTTTTTCACGGTCAGATCAGCGCCATCAAGGGCCTGCACCACACCCCGGTCCGTATGAAAATGGACGGTCAGGTTGCTCACTTCAAGGAGCGTCTCCTTGCGGTCAGGCGTCATTTTTTCGATCCTCTCTATTTCATCTCCATCCGAAATCTAAAATCTGAAATTTCTTCTACTCAAAACTCCTCCGGATCCGCGGGTCCAGAATATCCCTCAGCCCGTCTCCCAGCATGTTGAATCCGAGAACGACCAGAAAGATGGCCAGGCCAGGAAAGGTCGCATACCACCATGCATCAGGCAGGTACTGCCTCGACTCGGCAATCGTGACGCCCCACTCCGGGGTCGGAGGTTGGGCCCCCACCCCGAGAAACCCCAGGACCGCAGCGGTCAGGATGGTATATCCCATTCCAATGGAGCTGCGGACAATGATAGAAGAGGAGACATTGGGAAGGATATGGAGCAGGATAACCCTCAGGGGGTTCGCCCCGACTGCCTCCGTTGCCTCGATAAAGACCGATTTCTTGAGGCTCCTCGTTTCTGCAAAGACGATCCGGGTAAACCAGGGCCAGTAGGTAAGAGAAAGGGCAAGGATCACATTCGGAATACTTGGCCCGAGGGTCTTGGCCAGGAAAAGGGCGAGGATCACCTGCGGGACCGAAAGAAAGATATCGGCAATCCTCATGATCAATTCACTGACCCAGTTCTCAAGATATCCCGCAATCAGGCCGAGCGGAACCCCGATCAGGAGCGAGGTAGCCACAGCAATGATCGAGATGATGAGCGTCACCCTTGCCCCGAAGAGTAGCCGGCTGAGGATGTCCCTGCCCATGTGGTCCGTTCCAAGAAGGTATTTCACGGAGGGGGCCTTCAGCCTTGATGCTGGATGGATCTTGTGGGTGTCCTCCGGAAAAGGGGATAACACCCCCGCAAGGAGGGCTGTCAGGACCAGTGAGAGGATGATCAGAAACCCTGTAAGGGCCAGCCGATCACGGGAAAACTTCTTCCAGGAGAGTCTCAGGCCGCTCATACCTCTGCCTTCCTCGGGTCGACCAGGGTAAGGACCACATCAACACCAAGATTGACGACGACGTAAACAAAGCCGGACAGCAGGGTCACGCCGATGATCGCCTGATAGTCCGAGAGAACGATCGATTGGTAGGCATAGAGGCCCAAGCCGGGCCAGTCAAAGACCGTTTCGATCACCACCGCCCCGGCCAGAAGCAGCCCGAAGAGGAGGCCCACTTGGGTCACCGTTGAAATGAGGGCATTTCTGAGGACGTATTTATACACAACGATCCTTCGCGGAAACCCCATTGCCCGTTCGTACAGGATGAAATCCTTCTGGATCACGTCGAGGACCCCTGACCGGGTGAAACGTGCCAGCGTGGCCAGGGAGGCAAAGGAGAGCGTGAGGGCCGGAAGCAGGAGGTGCTTGAGCGAACTGAGCAGGGCAGTCCCGTTGAGTGTCAGGATCGAATCCAGGACGATGAGTCCGGTGATCAACCGAGGTTCAGGAACTCCGATACGGCTGCCAAGAGGCGTGAGCCCGAGCCACATGCTCGCAAAGAGCTGGAGCATGATTCCGAGCCAGAAACTGGCAATTGCGAGCCCGGACACGGTGAATCCTCTGACGAGATGGTCGAGGAGCAAATTCCGTTTCAAAGCCGACAGGATTCCCAGGGGAATCCCGATCACGACGGAGATAAACATGGCAGCCAGTGTTAATTCCAGGGTTGCCGGAAACCGGTAGATGAGATCCTGGCTCACCCTGCGACCCGAATAGAGGCTTTTTCCGAGGTCCCCTGTGACGAGCTGCTGGAGATAAATTCCCAACTGGACATGGAGAGGCTGATCAAATCCCAATTGAGTCCTGATCGCCTTCACCTGCTCAGCTGTCGCGGTCTCTCCGGCAACCAGGGCCGCAGGGTCTCCTGGGATCACGCGGGAGATAAAAAAGACAAGGATGACGAGCCCTAAAAGGGTCGGAATGAAATAGGCAAGTCGCTTGAGAAAATAGAGGATCTTTCCGTCCATGGCTCAATAAAATGCCTCCCCGGAATGATGGGATCTGGTCCCTCGCCTTCCAGGGAGGCAGAGAATCAACACGCGCGACAGGCCATTATCCGATGGAAATCCACCGGCACTCCTGCCCATCCCCAATGGGGCAGAACCGAATCCCCTTCACATTTTTCCGGTTCGGACCGTACCACTTGGTATTATAGATCCACACATCTGCCGCGTCACTGACCACGATACGGCTTGCCTGTTCGTAAAGCTTCCGTCTTGTTTCGATGTCCGGGGTCGTCCTCGCCTTCTTTAACAGGTCATCCACTCCCGGGTTCTTATACCAGGACGAGGCCTTCCATGCTCCCCACCGGCTCGAGCTGTACATCTCGCCAATCCAGTTCTCCGGGTCCGCATAGTAGGTGCTCACCCAGTGGATCCACATGTCAGGAGAGGTGTTGATGTCCTTCCCACGGGAGGAGAGGGTGGGCCAGGTCTCGCGGACGATATTTGCCTTGATCCCGATCTGCTGAAGCCCGGTCTGGAGAATCAGGGCGATATCATCGGTCTGGGCGTAACCAGTCATGGGATTGATCGTAAGCGCACGGTCGATCTTCACCTTGGCCTGCTGGAGCTCCTCCTTTGCCTTTTTGAGGTCAAAGGTATAGCCCTTCAAATCCTGCGGGGCTCCCCACATGTTGTTCGGGATGGGGCCTGCATTCCGGGCCACCCGGCCTTTCAGCACATCCTTAATAAAGGAATCATAGTCGAAGGCATAGCTGATCGCCCTTCTCACATGGACGTCATTGAGCGGCGGCCTCTGGTTGTGCATCCTGATCAGGGCGATGCGCATCGACTGTTCTTCATAAACCTTGATATTGGGGTCTTTCTCCAGTTTCTCAATCTGGTCAGCAGGCAGATATCCATCGCACCCGCTGATGTCGCCCTTAATCAGGGCCATCACCCTTGAAGCCGTTTCATGGATGGTCCTGAATTCGATCTCCTCCACGAAATTTCCCTTCCATCCCATCCAGTGATCTTTGAATCGCTTGGCAATCCAGCCTGTTCCGGGGGAATATTTTTCAAGGACATAGGACCCGGAGCCGGCATCGTTCGAGTTCAAGCCACTCGCTTCCCCAGGGACCGGCCTTTCCCTCAAGGACCTTCGGGTTGACGATGCAGAAGGTCGGCATGATGGAGAGAAACGGGGCATAGGGTTCCTTGAGATTGAACTCGACGACGTATCGGCTCTTGACGCTGATGCCGCCCGGATCAAGGATCGGTTTAAAGAGGGCCGAAGGACCCTTTCCCGAGGGCAACAAGCCTTTCCATGCTGTATTTGACTGCTTCGGCTGTCACTTCATCGCCCGTATGAAACTTAGCTCCTTTTCTAAGCGTGAAGGTCCATTTCCGTCCCTCATCAGTAACGCTGTAACTCTCGGCAAGCCAGGGGTGAATCTTCGGGGGATTGTCGAGGTAACGGTAGAGATGGTCATAAAGGTTGAGACGGAGGTTTTCGGTTGTCACATCGTAGATGATGTGGGGATCCATGCTCTGAAACTCGCTTGGACACCCCCAGATGTACTTCGACCCAGCCTGGGACCAGGTTTTGGATGGAACAATGCTCAGCCCCGAGAGGGCCAGCGTGCTCAATCCGGCGATTTTTATGAAAATCCCGCCTCGATATCCCCCGGGCCTTGTTCCTGGATATTGCTCCTCTGTTCTTCTTCATCTCGGGACCTCCTTTCTTTTCGAGCCCTTATTATCATAAAATTAAATTAGAAAAGACGGTTGGATATAAGGGCCTGTAATTAAACTATATCCTTTACGTTTCGTCACGTTTTGTCAAGCTCATTTGCATATCATTTGCATTATACAAAAACCACAAACGGGCGCGCGGCAGCGCGCCCCTACAATCTCCGGATTCCGAACTCTTCTCAGGCTTCCTTACACAGCGTCTTCCCAGAACTTCAGGAACTGCTCCTTGTTGTATGTCGGCTTGTGGGCGGATTTGATGGTCAGGCCCTCCCGGGCGCCGTCGTAGCAGGAGGTCTATGACCGTCATGGCCAGTCCTTTGGCGGTTTCGATATAGGCTAGGCGGGTGTCTTCGATACAGAATTTTTCGGTGTGCACTTTTGCGCTCCCGGCTTTGATCATGGGATGCAGGCCGGGCATGAGGTGGGAGATGTCGCCCATGTCCGAAGATCCGGTGAGGTGGGGGCTCCGGCCGATGGCCTCCGGCCCCAGTATAGCGGCCATGTTGGCCGCGAAGAGGTTATCCAACGAGGGGGTGTTGAGAACGGGCAAATATCCGGGGAGGTTGCGGATCTCCACCTCGGCGCCCACGGCCATGGCCCCGGCCTTGAGAGCCCGGTTGACTTTCCGGTGGGCATCCTGGAAGGCTTCCGCGGTCCGGCCGCGGACAAAGGTTTCGATGCGGACATCTCCCGGCACCACGTTGACCAGGTCTCCCCCTTTGGTAAGGATGGGATGAACCCGGATGCTGTCCTCATCCTTGAAGGTTTCCCTCTGGGCATGAATTCCCATGAGGCCGAGGAGGGCGGCGTTCAGGGCGTTGACCCCGAGGTGGGGAGCCCCGCCGGCGTGGGATTCTTTTCCCTTGTAGCGGATGAATTTGGCCAGGCAGCCGTTCATGGTGACTCCCACGGCCACCTTCTGGGGCGGCTCGGCCAGATCCAGGTGGAACATCAGGGCCATATCGATGGCGTCGAAAAGCCCCAGGCGGATGAATTCCTGCTTTCCGGTCAGGAAGGCGATCTTCCCTTCCTCCCGGAGCTTGTTGCGGTACTCGAGCTCAACCAGCTCTTCTGCCGGGACGGCCATGAGAGAAACGTCCCCGTCCAGCTCTTTCATTACCCCGGAGTCAAGCAGGCCCATCCCGGCCCCGAGCATCCCGGCGATCTGGGCATTGTGCCCGCACCCGTGGGCCGCCCCGGTCAGGGGATCGGCAAAGGGATGGACGGGGATGCGGATGGAATCCAGCTCGCCCATGAGGGCCACCTGGAGCTTCCTGGACTTGCCCGGGACATGGGCGACGACCCCGGTTAAGGCCAGGCCTTTTTTGCAGGATAGCCCCATGGATCGGAATTTCTCTTCCACCAGGGCGGCGGTCTTTACTTCTTTGTATCCCAGCTCCGGGTTGCGGAGGATCGTCTCCCCGATTTCAGTGATTTCCTTGGCCCGCTTTTCGATGGCCTCCATGACTCTCTTTTTTCAGGTCTTCTTTGGTGGACATGATTCCTCCGATTTAAAGGATAATTCGAAAACTGTTTATCCGCAGATATTCGCTATGAATCGCTAGAAAATCAAGGTCAAGGCTCAAATAGGCTTTCCAGACGTCGCAGCCACCGATTCATCCTGTTCGGAAATTTGCGTCCTATCGCTTAGTCTCCCGATTCGAATATGAAATCTGCGTTCATCTGCGTATCGTTCAACGTTTGTTTATCGGGTTTCCAGCGGAGCTTCGGCTTTCGGTTGGCCAGGACCTCGTCCAGCCGGGAGACTTTGGTCCGGTGGGGAGCGCTGCGGACGATCTCCGGATCGGTTTCGGCTTCCTTGGCGATTTGGATCATGGATTCGATGAACTGGTCCAGAGTCTCCTTGGCCTCGCTCTCCGTGGGTTCGATCATCAGCGCCCCGTGGACCACGAGGGGGAAGTAGATCGTGGGCGGATGGAAGCCGTAATCCATGAGCCGCTTGGCGATGTCCAGGGCGGTAACGCCGAACTTATTCTGCAGCTTGTCGTTGAAGACACACTCGTGCATGCAGGGAAAATCGTAGGGGAGGTTGTAGTAGCCTTTCAGCCGGGCCCGGATGTAGTTGGCATTGAGCAGGGCCAGCAAGCTGGCTTTCTTGAGTCCTTCTGGCGCCCATGGAGAGAATGTAGGAATAGGCCCGGACCAGGATCCCGAAGTTGCCGTAAAAGGAGCGGATCTTGCCGATGGATTTGGGCCGGTCGTATTCGAAACGGAAGCGGTCTCCTTCTTTTACCACAGTGGGAATGGGAAGATAATCGGCCAGGTGAGCTTTCACCCCCACCGGGCCGGCGCCCGGGCCGCCTCCCCCGTGGGGGGTGGAAAAAGTCTTATGCAGGTTAAAGTGCAGGACATCCACCCCCATGTCTCCCACGCGGGTCAGGCCCATGAGGGCGTTCAGGTTGGCGCCGTCGCAATAGATCAGGCCGCCTTTCTTATGGACAATTTCCGCGATTTCGCAGATATGGTCTTCGAAAAGCCCGAGGGTGTTGGGATTCGTGACCATGAGGGCGGCCACATCCTCGTCCATCTTCTCTTCGACGGCCTGAGCGGATAATCTTCCCCGATCATCGGACTTTACCTGGACGACCTGGTACCCGCAGAGGCTGGAGCTGGCCGGGTTGGTCCCGTGAGCCGTATCAGGAACCAGGACCTTTTTCCGGGGGTTTCCCCGGTCCGCCAGGTAGGCCCGGATCATGAGCATCCCGGTCAGCTCGCCCTGGGCCCCGGCGGAGGGCTGGAGGGTGACCCGGTCCATGCCGCTCACTTCGCCGAGATACCGTTCCAGCTCATAGATAAGCTGAAGCGCCCCCTGGGAAATCTCTTCGGGCTGGTAGGGATGGGCTCCGGCGAAACCCGGCAAGCGGGCCATTTCTTCGTTGACCTTGGGGTTGTACTTCATGGTGCAGGAGCCCAGAGGATAGAACCCGGAGTCCACGCCGTAGTTCCACTGGGAAAGGCGGGTGAAATGGCGGACCACGTCCACCTCGCTCATCTCCGGGAATCCTTCCAGTTCTTTCCGGACGAATTTCTGCGGCCAGACCTTCTCCGGGCTGACCCGGTCCACATCCAGCCTGGGCAGAGAATAGGCTTTCCGTCCTTTGGCCCCTTTCTCGAAGATCAGGGGTTCATTCAGGACTAACCCGCTGGCACCAGGCCATTTGTCTTTCATAAGAATCTCCTTTTAGCCACAGAGGGCACAGAGAACGCTGAGAAAGGAATGGAATGATGGAATAATGGAATAGTGGAATAATGGGTTTCAATAATGGCAGGCTGGGAGGTTTTTTACCCAATATTCCATCATTCCAACATTCCAATGTTCCATTTCCTGTGACCTCTGCGGTGAAATACTTTAAGAACTTCCCAGAACTTGCACGAACCGGTCGATGTCCTCCCGGCTGTGTTTTTCCGTGACGCAGATCAGGATTTCGTTCTTCATTTCCGGATAGAACCGCTTCAGGGGAAGGCCTCCGATCGATCCCCTGATCGGAGAGCTTCTTCAGAGCCTGATCCGGGTCGCCCTTCAAGCCGAAGAACGAATTCATTGAAAGTGGGAGCGGAAAACCGGAGCGGATAGCTTTCCGCCAGCCTTCTCTTGGCGTACTCACACTTGCTCAGGTTGATCTCCGCCAGCTCCCGCAGGCCCTCTTTTCCCATGATGGTCAGGTAGACGAGGACCGCCAGGGCGCACAGGGCCTGGTTGGTGCAGATGTTGGAGGTGGCCTTTTCCCGGCGGATGTGCTGCTCCCGGGTTGCGACCGCCAGGATGAACCCGCGGCGTCCCTCTAAATCCACCGTTTCCCCCACCAATCTTCCCGGCATGGAGCGAAGAAAATTCTCTTTGCTGGCGAAGAACCCGATGTAAGGCCCGCCAAAGCTGACCGCGTTGCCGAAACTCTGGCCCTCTCCCACCACAATATCCGCCCCGAGCGACCCGGGAGGCTGCAGAAGGGCCAGGGAAAGTGGTTCGGATCACAGCCGATGACTAGAAGCGCGTCATGGGCATGGGCCAATTGGGCAGATCCGCTCCACATCTTCCAGGCAGCCGAAGAAGTTGGGCTGTTGAATGACCACCGAACTGACATCTTCGTTCAGTGCCTTTTCCAACGCCTCGAGGTCCAGGGTCCCCTCAGGAGAGAAAGAAACCGGTACCAAATCCAATCCCAGAGGATGAGTGTAGGTCTGAGTGACCGTGCGGTATTCGGGATGAAGCGACCGGGCCAGAAGGCACTTCTTTTTCCCTTTAATCCGCTGGGCCATCAACACCGCTTCGGCCACGGCGGAAGCCCCGTCATAGACCGATGCGTTGGCAATGTCCATTCCGGTGAGCTGACAGATGAGGGTCTGGAACTCGAATACGGTCTGGAGCGTCCCCTGGCTGACCTCCGGCTGATAAGGGGTGTAGGCCGTGTAAAACTCCGAGCGCCGCAACACATGGTCCACGACGGAGGGAGTAAAGTGGTCGTAGGCCCCGGCCCCCAGGAAAGAAACCATGGGTTTCCCCGATTTCCCCGCCTCGCTGAGGGAGCGGAGCTTCTGGACAAGCTCCATCTCCGAAAGAGCGGGAGGGAAGGTCCAAGTCCCTTTTCAAGCGCAGGGGTCCGGGGAGGACATCGGCCAGATCCTCGAGACGGCTGACGCCCACCGCCCGGAGCATCTCGGCCAGATCGCTTTCCGCAAGAGGAAGGTACCTCATCTTCTATCCTTTCGCTTCTTCTTCGGCCACAAAAGCCTTGTACGCTTCGGGGGTCATCAGAGCTTCCGGTTTCAGCAGGGTTCGAAAGCTTCATCTTGACCATCCACCCCTGGCCGTAGGGGTCCTGGTTGATGATTTCGGGGGTATCCTTCAGGGATTCGTTGACCTCCTCCACCTGCCCGCTTACCGGCGAATAGACTTCGGCCACGGCCTTCACCGAATCCACGGTGACCACCGTCTCTCCCTTCTTCACCGACTTGCCCGGCGGGGGCAAGTTCGACGAAAACGATGCTGCCCAGTTTGTCCTGGGCAAAATCCGTTATCCCCACCACCGCCACATTCCCTTCAACCCGGGCCCACTCGTGATCCTTGGTGTACTTCACGTCCTTTGGAAAGTTCATGAATTCCCTCCCTATAATACTTACGTTCAATTTCTCAAATTCTTATTAAGCAAAAAACATCCCCCCCACCCTAACCCTCCCCCTCGAGGGGGGAGGGGAGGGAGGGGGTGATTCCTTTTTCTTGCGGCCCCGCCGCGCTAAGTAAAATGAAGCAATCAGCTATTCGCCATCAGCCATGGGCTATGAGCTATGAGCTTTTTTCTTTATCCATCCTTTTTCTTCGGCCCTTTGCAGGAGGCGTTCCAGGGACTCAACCGTCGGCTTCTTCTTTTCCCGGGGTTGATCCCGAATCAATATTTTTCTTTTCTCCGGCTTGAGGCGCTGGTCTTTCATTTTGATCCGCAAACGAACTGATTTTATTCCGTTAAGAAAAAAAGATAAAGGGAAAATATCTGAGCTTCTGGCAAAACTCTTGAAAGAAGGAGAAAGTTGTCATTCCGGGCAACCCCGGCGAAGGCCGGGGGCGACCCGGAATCCAGGATTTTCAGGCAATTCTGGATTCCGGCACCTGCCCCGGACCCGATCCGGGGTTCGCCGCAATGACGAAGGAAACGGCCTTTACCAGAAGCTCATCTACAACTCAATCCTCCCGTCTTTGAAAGGTAACGCCGTCCTTGGATATTTTCCCCTGCTCCAATAACCGGTCCAAGTGTTTTTCGACCATGTTTTTTTCGAAGAAAAACCAAACCTGGCCCCGGGTGAGACGAAAGCCGGAGATGAGGCTCAGGGAAGCGAGTTCATCGAGCGTTTTCGGGGTGGAGAGGGCTTCGAGGATTTTTCTCTCCCGGGAGTAGATGTTTTCCAGGTACCGGTCCAGGCGCGGCCCGATGTCTTCCCGGAAAATCTCCTGGCCGTGGGAAGGGATGTAATACGCCGCCCGGATCTTGCGGATTTTCTCCACCGAGTCGATGATGCTTTGGATACTGGCCTTTTGGTTGTGGTACCAGGGGCCCGCGGGGGAGAGCTCCATATCGGCCAGAAAAAGAATCTCGAATTCGGGGATCAGAAAACCGGTGAGGCCGGGGGTGTGCCCGGGAAAATGGAGGAATTTTAGGGTCACTCCCCCCAGGTCCAGGGCGGTTCCATCCTCTACCTCTCTTACCTCCTTCCTTTCCCGAAATCCAAAGGCCTTGGTCAAGGTGGCTTTCCAGGTTTGCTCGTAAGGCGTCCCTTTCACCCCCACCCATTCGGCCATGGAATCGAGAGAACGGAAGCAGGGGGCGTCATCGCGGTGCGCCCAAAATTCAATGCCGTCGAAAAGCGGATTGTAGCGGATATGGTCGGGGTGGTAGTGGGTGTTGAAGAGGTAGTCGATTTTTTCATCTCTTGCCAGCGCCCGGAGGGCCTTCTCTTCGCAGGCGGGGTCCACCAGAAGGGTCTGGCGACCTTTCACCAGAAGGGTGTTGCAGTAGGGGTAGGAGGGAAGTTTCCCGAAAAAGATTTTTACCGGGCCGATTTGCTGGGTTCGGATCATGATGGCCTTTCCATTCAGTCCGGGTTCAGCCGGGGCTGCCCATCTAATCCTTCCGCTATGCGGGAGACCCTCCCAAATCGTCGCCCGCGGGGGGGGGGTAACGGCGAGAAATCTCCCCCAGGCCCCGCCTTTTTCAATCGGGGGGAGAGGAATTTTGACTTGAGGTTGCCGATGCGGGCCCAAGGAATCAGGTGGTCAGCGTTCCGCCGTCCACATAGATGGAATGGCCGGTGATGAACCGGGCGGCGTCCGAGGCCAGGAAGAGAACCGAACCCACGATCTCCTCGGGCTCGGCCAGCCGCCCCATGGGGATGGCCGCAGAGACGTGCTTGGCCACCTCCGGGTTGGACCAGATGGGTTTGCTGAAATCCGTCTTGGTCAGGCCGGGACCCACGGCATTGACCTGGATTCCGAATTGGGCCCATTCCCGGGCCATGCAGCGGGTGAGCATCTTCAGCGCCGCCTTGCTGCACCCGTAGGCGGCCATGCCCAGCTCGGCCTTCTCCGCCCCCACGGTGGTGATGTTGATGATCCGCCCGCTCTTCTGCTCCATCATCTTGCGGGCCACCAACCGGCTCAGCAGCCACACGGCTTTCACGTTGGTGTTGAAGACCTTGTCCCATCCGTCCTCCCGCAGGTCCATGAGGCTGCGCAGGAAGCTGCGGGCGGCATTGTTCACCAGGATGTCGATCTTCCCGAACTCCTTGACGGTCGCCTGGACCAGGTTTTCCAACTGATCATTCACGGTGAGGTCGGTGACCATCGCCAGGGCTTTTCCGCCCGATTTTTTGATCTCTTCGACCACCGCATCGATCTCTTTCTGGGTTCGGCTGGTGACGACGACCGAGGCCCCGGACTTGGCCAGCCCCAGAGCAATCGCCCGGCCGATGCCCCGGCCCCCGCCGGTCACGATCGCAATTTTGCCGCTCAAGTCGAATTTTGCGTTCATCATTCGCTCCTCCCAATTTTGATATAAGGGCGAAAAGAGCCAAAGGTTCTTCTTTTCAGGCCTCTTCCTCCCCTGAATCCTTGACCCCATCTTTTCCTTTGGCTCTCCGTACCATCCTCCAGATAAACGCCACCAGTAGCGTCCCGCTGATGAGGATGATGAAACTGGCGGAGAAAAAGAAGCCAGGAATTCCACCGGGTTCTTGAGACGGTAGGCGCGGATCATCTCCTCAACCCCAAATTCGAGGAAGAAAACGGCCAGGGCGGAGAAGAAAATGAACTTGGCCCACCAGAACATCTTAGTCTCTTAACACTCCGTTGGTTCGCAAGATGACGACAAACCCTTCCATGGAAGGGGCCGATTCCAAATTCGAAGCACGAAATCCGAAATTCGAAACAAATCCAAATTTTTCAAATTCCAATGTCTTTTTTGATTTGCTGTTTGTGAAATTTTGAATTTCGAATTTGTTTCGGATTTCGATATTCGGATTTCGGATTTTGAACTACGCCAGGCCTGTTTAGTTCCAGAATTCCCGGGTTAGAGTTGCTTTTTTTCTTTTTTCAGGGCGGCCATGAGGGACCGCACATAAGGCCCATCGTCCCGCCAGACATGGCAGCTGTTGAGCACCCGGGCGAAGGCCGGGTTATCGGGAGTCCGGGCCGCCCCTTTCTTTCCGTGGGCGGCGAAATATCCCTGAACGGCCACCGGTCCCATGGACAAGAAAAGACTGGTCAGGTGGGAGCATCCTTTCACGTCCCCGATCAGCTCCTTCACCTTCTGGGTGTATCCGGAAATAATCCGGAGGCCTGCCAGTTTTTGAACCGCCGGCAGAGCCTCCGGGCAGCCCTCCCTGGGGATCCGTTTCATCTCTGCATCCACATGGGTGATGGTGAGGTCGGGTCCCTGGACCCGGATGCGGGCGAAGAGGTGGTGTATGGTTCTGAGCCCTTCCCCCTTTTCTTCGGAACCAACGGGCCGGGTGTCCAGCAGCTCTCCTTCCACCAGAACCTGATGATCCCCCAGGTCAAAGGTATTGATTTCAACCTTGCGCGTGTGAACCGGCTTTCCTTTGGTCATTTCCATTTCCTGTTCGATCGTTCTTCTTCCGTTAGCGCTCTCCCCTGGTTTTCTTCATCCGGGCGATCTTCCGGAAGAAAATATCCGCGGGATTTTCCACCGAGGGCAGGCTGACCAGCTGGCCGCTGGTCACCGAGAATCGGGGGTCCTCTTTCAATGCGGCCAGCAATTCGCGATATTGGCTTTTCCTGCGGCTTAGACTGCAGGTCCGACGCAGATCTTATCCCAGGGCCCGAGGCTTTTGAGCTCGTCGAGGAGCTGGCGGATCACCTGGAATCCCTTCTGCCAAAAATCCGCCCGGGCGATATCGACCCCGGTTTCTTTCAAAAGATCGTGAGGGCTTCCGGAGCCGCCCCGTTCCAGCAGATGGATCAACGGATCCAGGAAGGAAGAACCTTCCTCTTCGTATTTCTGAAACAGGGCCAGAGAGACCAATTCGCCAAAAATATAGCTGTAACAATAGAAGCGGGAATGGATGAAATGGGAGATATACGCCCAGCCCCAACGGTATTCGGGAATCATTTCGACACTGTCGCCGAAGAGTTTGGCGTTCGCCTGCCACCACAGATCTCCAACTTCCTCGCTGCTTAGGAGGCGGTCGCGCCGTCTTTTATAGACCTGCTGCTCGAACCGGGTCAGGACATTCTGGCGGAAGACGGTGGCGATCATATCTTCAATTTCTATGCAGAGCAGGGCAAGGCGGACCGTCAAGTCCCGCTCTTCCCGGAGAAGGGCCTGGGTCATGACGAGTTCCCCGAAGACGGAAGCCGTTTCCGCCAGGGTAAGGGGAGGATCAAAATTCATCAGGTTCTGCTTGCGGGCCAGGTAGAAGTGGATCCCATGCCCCATCTCGTGCGCCAGGGTGAGTACGTCCCTCAGATTTCCCGTGTAGTTCAGCAGAATGTAAGGATGAAGGGAAGGGGTCATGCCGGAGCAGAAGGCCCCACCGTACTTTCCTTTCCTGGGGGGTCCATCGACCCATCGTTTTTCGAAAAACTCCCCGGCAATCTGGCCGAAGAGAGGGTGAAATTCCTGGAAGGATTGCAGAAGAAGGCCTCTGGCCTCGTCGAAAGGGATTCCCTTCCTGCCTCCGGGAAGGGGGGCGTAAAGGTCATAGTTCTTCAACTTCGGCAGTCCCAGAAGGCAAGCTTTGACCTGGAAGTATTCCTGGGCCAACGAATAGTGGCTTTCGGTCACTTCCATCATCAGCTCCACGGTTTCGGGAGAAATTTCGTTCTCCAGATGGGTGCGATGCATGGGCCCCTGGTATCCGCGGAGGTCATCCTCCACCTGGGCGTCCAGGATGAGAGCGTTGAAGATGGAGCCCAAAACCAGGTGATTCTCCCCATGCTGTTGGAGAAAGGTCCGAAAGGCTCTTTCCCGGAGGCTGCGGTCGGGAGAATAGAGAAAGGAGAGCATCTGGCTTCCGGTGAGCTCCTTCTCCTCTCCCTCCACCTCGAGGCGGAAGGAAAAAGAGCCGGTGAATTCATCGAAAAGGGTGGTGAAGGCCGACCTTCCGGTCAGGTTCTTCCGGCTGAAGATCTCCTCCTCTTTTTCGCCGCGGGTGAACGGCCGGAAGCGCCGGAGAAAACGCAGGGCGTGTTCGTAGGCTTTCAGGGGCGGATGGGACAGGAGTTCCTGTAGTTTTTGCTCGGGGAGGCCGATCAGAGCAAGGCGGAAGAAAAGGAGTTGATTTTCTATCTCGTTCCACTGCTCCTTGGCTTTCTGGAGCAGGGTCTTGTAGTCCGTGTTCTGGGAGTCCTCGGAAAAAAGAAGACTGGCGTACAGAAAGGGCTTCACCCCTTCTTCCTGGATGGATTCGTATTCCTTCAAGGCTTGAAGGAAAGCGGCAGGAGAAAGAGTGGTTAGATCCGCATTTTTATAGGAAGCCTGAAACTGTCTGGCCCGTTCCAGACCCTGATTCAGGTCGTCCGCCCAGGCCGGCTCCCGGGGAGTCGGGTAGAGATCGGTTAAATCCCAGGTGATCGATTGGTCTTCCGGGTTCGGGTTCATGGATTCTGGCCTTTCAATACCTCCGGAATGGGGAGGACCCCCAAAGGAGACTTTTCCCTTGCTGTGCGGCCCGTGGAAAAGGTGACCGAAGGAGAGTCCCCAGAGGAGACATCCCCCGGATCAGGTTCATGACTGATTGGGATAAAAGGATGGGAGGCAATTTTTCAGAGATTCGAGGATGAGAAAATCGCCACAAAGAGAATCAAACGGGTTTGGTTCCACCGGAATCTTTGGCCTCTTCCTTCATCTTTTCGGGTGGCTTTTCGGAAGGTCCCTCCTCGATGGATTTCACCCCGCCCTTGAAGTTTTTAATGGCTTTACCCAGCCCTGACCCGATCTCCGGAAGCTTCTTGGCCCCGAAGATCAGGAAAACGATGGCCAGGATGATGACCAGCTCTTGAGTGCCCAGTCCAAACAAATCCCTCACCTCCTCAGTGCTTCTTTATTTGAGTATATTCTTACTGGGATGTTTTATCAAGGGCAAAAGGCCATGCCCCATTTTGCCCAGATCGGCAGGACCGCGCCTTATGGTTTTTGCGCGCAACGCCCCTGCCCCCGGGCCGGGAAACACCTGGAATTCAATCCATTTTCTGCCTACTTGGCGAAAAGTGAAGGCGGGCAAAAGCCATTCCTTATTTTGACCGAAATTTGGAGGAGCGCCCCTACTAATCAAAAAAGTGGGAGATAATCTCCTCGAAATCCCAGGTAATAAAACCCTTGGTTGTCTTGGCGATCCCCTTGAAGTAGGGTGACTCAGCCTCCTGGAAAAGCCGGTCGCACAAAGGAGGAACCCAGTGGTTCAGATGGTCCTGAAAAAAAACCTGCTGCATTTTAAGCCAGGGGAAAAGCTCTTCCATTTTTTGGGCTTCTGCGGCCTTCTGACAGAGGTAAAAGACAAATTCCAGCTCGGCCCCGATATGATCATCCGGAAAGGAACGGTCGGGATGGACCACCAGCCCCGCTTCCATATATTTTTTGCGGACCGCCAGAGTCTCCTCCTGCATCACCAGACCGCTCTTGGAACGATACACCGATTCATAGAGGGGCACGGGCGAGGGTCCGACGAAGAGGCGGGTGAACTCCAGGAGGAGGTCGGGTACCAGCTGCGGCACCCCGGGGGAGGAGATGACCCCCCCCAGCAGTTGTACCCCTTCATCCAATTCCGGATGATAGCCGGAAAGGTTCTTAATGACATCCTCTTCTCTGAGCGCCTGGAAGAGGGCCTCCGTCGGTTCCTGGAGAAAGAAACAGCGCAGCAGATCATAGACGCTCTGCCGGGCCTTCATCAATTGTTGAAATTCCTCAGGCTCCATGCGGCGATCTTTCAATTGCGGATTGCGCCCCGAACCATGTAAGGTTCAGGGCAGCCCTGCACTCCACGTAGTGCAGGGCGGATTGAGGGGTAGAATTCGAGTTTCATGATTCCTCAGAGGAGTGGGGATTCTTATCGTCCGAGATTCGAATTTCTACGCTCCCGGGCGATTCGCATCCTTTTAAGGCGGAGACCATTCCCCGCACCGTCCCGATGATCGATTTCTGAACGAACGGGGAAAGGGGAACATTCTGTCCGTTGACTTTCAGCTGAACCCGGGGAGACTCTTTCCCCTTCAGGAATTTTTCTTCAATCAGATCGACCATCCCCCGGGCGTCTTCCAAGTCGAAGCAGGGAACGCCGATGTCGAAGGGCTGGTTGGTGGCGATGGCCAGGAGGTTGTCTTTCCTGGTGCAGAGCAGCTCCCGGCGGCTCTCCTTGCGGAAGACTTCGATCTTGGGCTGGGGGTTTCTCTTGAACCCTTCCGAGAGGATGATGTCCACATCCTGAATGTACTTGTCCCGCAGCTCCGCCAGTTCGGCATCATGGTCCACATCGCGGATCAAGGCCAGTTTTTGGGGGGAGGAGATGACCACGGTGTGAGCTCCGGCCTGCTTGTGCCGCCAGCTGTCTTTCCCTTCCCGATCTACTTCAAAACCGTGAATATCGTGCTTTATGGTGGCGACTTTATAACCCCGGCGGACGAGTTCGGGGACCAGCTTTTCGATGAGGGTGGTCTTGCCGCTGTCAGAGGTGCCAACAATCGAGACAATGGGGATCATAGAAGCAAAAAAATGGAATGTTGGAATGATGGAATAATGGAATATTGAAGCTAAGAAATAGAGGATTTATTCCTCTGCGAACCCATTCTTCCATAATTCCAATCTTCCATTATTCCCGCCCTTTCTTTTTCAACACTTCAGGGTTGACCGGGTACTTGGGGGGTTCCCCGCCAGAACCCGGAGCACTTCTTCCACCGCGGCAATCCCCACCCGGTAGAGGCTCTCCTCCGTGGTCCCGGCGTAGTGGGGGGTTCCAATAACGTTGGGATGATTCAGGAGAGGATCTTTGGGGTCGGGGGGTTCAACCTCCCAGACATCCAGCGCCGCGGCGGCGATATGGCCGGAGTTGAGGGCTTCCAGGAGGGCTTTCTCGTTCACGATTCCGCCCCGGGCGGTGTTGACCACATAAGCCCCTTTTTTCATCTGGGCCAGCTCTTTTTTGCCGACCATCCCCTTGGTCTCCTGGGTCAGAGGACAGTGGACGGTGAGAAAGTCGATCTTCGGAAGCATGTCTTGCAGACGTTCCACCTTCTCCACCCCGAAGGACTTCATGACTTCCGAGGATACATAAGGGTCGTAACCCTTTACTTTCATGTCAAAGGCAGCGATGCATTTTCGCGCCACGGTAGACCCGATGCGGCCCGTCCCGATGATCCCTAGCGACTTGCCCTCCAGGTCAATACCCGTCAGGTTGTACTGTTTCAGGAGGGCGCTGAAAATCCCGATATCCCCTTTGGGCATGTTCGCCATGGCTTTCTGCGCCTGGGGAATTCTCCGGGCCAGGGCCAGCATGAAGGACAGGGCCAGCTCGGCCACGGACTCCCGGTTCGCACCGGGGGTATTGGTAACCAGAATCCCCCTCCGCGTAGCTTCCTCCAGGTCCACCGAATCCAGCCCAACCCCATGGCGGGCGATGATTTTCATCCTGGGCGCCCGGTCCATCTCTTCCGCCCCCACGTTCACTTTGCGGGCCACCATTCCGTCCACCTCTTGGAGCGCTTCCAGGTAGGCCTGCCGGGAATGGTCTCTCGGACGAACGACCTGGGCATGTTTTTCCAAAAGGGCGACCGCGTCTGGATGGATAACTTCTCCCAAGTAAACCTTCATATTTCCTCCATTCAATTATTTACTAAAAGCCTGCCGCAGAGAGCGCGGAGAACGCAGATTGATTCTTTAAAAAAAGCCTCCTCTTATGCGCAGATCCCCTGAATGATTTGAAATTTCCCTGCACCATATCTATCATCCCAAGCCAGCGATGTCAACCCGACGGGCGTTTCTTGGGGCTTTTGAAGCCAAGATAAATAAAAAGACCCTCGGGGAATCGAGGGTCCGAAAGAAAAAGCTGAAAGACCCTGAAGTCTATGCCCGCAGGCAGGCGGACAAGGAGATTCTGGGATTTGATCTTCTCCAACAATTCATTGAACTGCGCCTCGTCCCCCAGAATCTGATTCACCAGTTCCTGCTGGTAATGCCCCTCTTTCATGCGGACCTTGATCCGCTTCTTGAATTTCTCCTGCAGGGTGTAGTGAATGATGATCCCCACCGCCGCGCTGTACGGACAGAGAGGGCCTCCCACGGTGTAAGAGACCTGGATCTCTTCTTCGTTGACCTCGATGTCGTCCTCCCGGACGAATCCCATCTCCACGATGCTGCGATCCCTCAGGTCAGGGTCGAGAATGTGATCCAGCACCCTTAGAATATCCTGCTTGGTCATGGGAAACCCTCCTAAGAATTCAGGGGGCCATTAACCCCGAAAAGGATCAGTGCCCGTGTTCGTGCTCGTCGTTCAATTCCTTCCCGCACCCGGTGCAGAACTCCGCCTCGTCGGGGTTTTCCACGTCGCAGAAGGGACAGTAGCATTTCTTGGGGGTGGGCTTGTAGGCACTTCCCTTCCTTTTTCATTTTGTAATCCTCAATGGCCTTGTGCAGGGCGTCGGCTCCCAGGTTGGAGCAGTGCAATCTTCTGCTTGGGAAGACCCTCCAGCGCCTCCGCCACCTTCTTATTGGTGATCTGGGAAGCCTCCTCAAGGGTCTTTCCCAGGGCCATTTCACTGACCATGCTGGAAACCGCGATGGCGGCTCCGCATCCGAAGGTCTGGAATTTCACGTCTTCGATCACGTTGTTCTTGACTTTGATATAAAAGGTCATCATGTCGCCGCAGACCGGGTTCCCCACTTCTCCGACCCCGTCCGCCCCTTCGATGACCCCCACGTTGCGGGGATTCTTGAAATGATCCATAACCGTTTGGGTGTACATGTCTTCATCCTTCCTTTTGTCGGATTTTTTATGGCTCTCAGGCCTTTTTGGCCATGGCTTTACGATAAACCGGGGACATATTCCTCAGCCTTTCTACAATCGGAGGCAGTACTTCCAGGATGCGGTCTACGTCCTCCGGCTTGTTCTGCATTCCGAAGGAGAATAAAAGCGATCCCTGGGCCGTAGCGGCATCGACCCCCATGGCCAGCATGACATGGGAGACCTTGAGAGAACGGGAAATGCAGGCGGAACCGCTGGAGATGCGGATCCCCTCCATGTCCATGAAGAGGAGCATGGCTTCCCCTTCGATGTACTCAACGGCGACACTCACATTGCCGGGAAGCCGCTGGGTCGGATGGCCGAGAAAGCGAAGATAGGGAATTCTTTTGGGCAATTGTTCGGTCAGCCGGCCGGAGAGGCCTTTCAGGTAGCTCATTCTCTTGGGGATCTCCTCCAGGGCCAACTCCGCGGCGACCCCCATTCCCACGATGGCCGGAACGTTTTCCGTGCCCGCCCGGAGTCCCCGCTCCTGAATCCCACCGTCCAGAAGAGGCTGGATTTTAACTCCTTTGCGGAGGTACAGGGCGCCCGCTCCCTTGGGGCCGTAGAAAGTACTTGCCGGCCAGGCTGAGGAGGTCTACGTTTAATTCGTTCACGTCCACGGGAATATTTCCCACCGAATCCACGGCATCGGTGTGGAACAGGACCTTTTTGGCGCGGGTGATTTTGCCGATCTCGGCGATCGGTTCGATGGTCCCCACTTCCGGGTTGGAATGCATGATGGAAACCAGGATGGTCTGGGGGGTGATCGCCCGCTCCACGACGGCGGGGTCCACCATGCCATACTGATCCACGGGCAGCCGGGTAATGTGGAATCCCGCCTTCTCCAGGGCATTGGCGCAGTGCATGATGGAAAAATGCTCGATCGCCCGAGATGATGATTTCTTTTCCCTTGGCCTGGTGGGCCAGAGCAATGCCTTTCAGGGCCAGGTTGTTGGATTCTGTGCCGCAGGAAGTGAAGATAGATATCTTCCGCCTGGGCCCCGATCAGCCGGCCCACCTTGCCCCGGGCTTCTTCCAGGGCCTCCCGGGCCTTTTCCCCATCCTCGTGAATGCTCGACGGGTTTCCGTAAAATTCCTTAAAATAGGGGACCATGGCCTCATAGACTTTTGGGTGAATCGGCATGGCGGCAACATGATCCGTGTAAATCACAGCCATGGTGAATCTCCTCTGTTTGAAATATATATCCCTATTATAATGGATGATTATTGTTGGGAAAAGGTTCTGGATCGACTGCGGAATTCCTCAAAATTCAGTTTAATTATCGCCAAGCTGCGAAATTTGCAAGACCAACCCCCGACTCTCGCCTGGCCGGAAGGGTTGGGGCCAAAATCAGGGTTGCGAAGCCTGTCGGCGCGCCTTAAAATGAAGTTCGATCCCCATGAAGAAAAAGGAATCTTCCTGAATTCAGTATGCCATAAAATGAACAGGGTGGGTAGTATTTCTATCAGTCGAACACCATATGTTTTCCATGAGGAGGATGAGGGAGCATGAAAATTTTCGTTACCGGCGGAACGGGATTTGTGGGAAAAACCCTGGCCCCGGCTCTGGTCCGCACAGGACATGAGGTCTCCATTTTAACCCGGTCAGGGAAAGGGGAGACTTCCGGGGTTTCCTGGATCGAAGGGGATCCCACCCAAAAGGGAAAATGGCAGGAAGCGGTAAAGGAGCACGGGGTCATCATCAATCTCGCCGGGGCTTCCCTATTCACCCGCTGGACGGAGGAGGCGAAGAGGATGATCCGGGACAGCCGGATCCTGACCACCCGCCATCTGGTGGAGGCGATGGATGGGGGCAAGGGGAAGACCTTTTTCAGTACTTCCGCCATCGGGTATTACGGGTTTCACGGGGATGAAAACTTGACCGAGGACTCCCCTCCGGGGGGAGACTTTTTGGCCCTCCTTGCCAAGGACTGGGAGGCGGAGGCCAAGGAGGCGGAAAAGAAGGGCTGCCGGGTGGTCCTCACCCGTTTTGGGATCGTGCTGGGGGAAAAAGGGGGGGCTCTGGGGCAAATGATTCCCCTCTTTAACAAATACGTCGGCGGGCCCCTGGGGAGCGGGAAACAGTGGTTTTCCTGGATTCACATCGAAGACCTCACCCGGGCCTTTTTATTCCTCCTGGAGCATCCGGAGATTTCCGGGCCCGTGAATTTCACCGCTCCGAACCCGGTGCGGAATAAGGAACTGGCCCAGTGGCTGGGGAGGATCATGGGAAGGCCGGCTTTTTTGCCGGCCCCTGGTTTCATGCTGAGGCTGGTTCTGGGAGAATTCGGGTCGATTCTGCTGGAAGGCCAGAGGGTCCTTCCGCAGAAACTCGTGCAGGCCGGGTTTCAATTCAGCTACCCCGAAATCGACCGCGCCTTGAGACAGGTCATCCGCGGAACCGGAAGTTGAAATGGGAAACGGATCAAGGGAAAAAGCATAAAACATTATTGGACGCAGATGAACGCGGATTTACACGGATCATCAAAAGAGCAAGAACAAAAAGAATTTTTTGGACACAGATGAACACAGATAAACACAGATTTTTGGAAAATCCAATCGCCCTTTTTTCTTAAACTTTTTATCCGTGTTTATCCGTGTTCATCCGTGTCCCATTAAATCTTTTGTATTTAGGTCTTTTTCTATCAAAAAATCTGTGTTCATCTGTACTACTGTTTTGCAAAGTCTTTAAATTTTGTTAAGCAAATGGTGATCCAAATCAGATAACCTATCGATTTTTTTACTTAAGGCACTTGAGCGCACTTGAGCACTTAAGGCACTTTCTTTGGTTGCGGCTCTGCCGCTGTGTTTATCTGCGTCCCAATAAATATAAAGAAAGGAAAAAATGAAAGCAGAAATCATTGCCGTGGGAACGGAGCTGTTGCTGGGCCAGATCGTGGACACCAACTCGGCCTACATCGCCCAGCAGCTGACCACCGTGGGCCTGGACCTGCATTTCAAGTGCACGGTGGGAGACAACCTGGAACGGATCAAGAGCACCTTGCGAACCGCTCTGAGCCGGTCTGATTTTGTCATTACCACCGGCGGAATCGGGCCGACCCTGGACGACCTGACCCGGGAAGCTGTGGCGGAAGTCCTGAACCGGCCCCTTGTGTTTCAGCCCCGCCTTTTTGAGCAAGTCAGCGACTTCTTCCGGCGGCTGGGAAGAACGGTGAGCGATAACAACCGGAAACAGGCTTACATCCCCGAAGGAGCGATCCCCATCGAAAACCCGGTGGGCACCGCGCCCGGTTTCATAGCCGAGCAAAACGGGAAAGCCATCATAACCGTGCCGGGGGTCCCCCATGAAATGCGCTACTTCATGGAGCACAGCGTCCTGCCTTACCTGAGAGAAAAACTGGGAATCCGCGAGGTGATTGTCTCCCGGGTCCTCAAACTCTTCGGGATCGGAGAGAGCATGGTGGATGAGAGGATCAAAGACCTGATCGAAGGGGGTACGAATCCGACGATCGGACTCCTGGCCCACACGCAGATCGGGGAGATCCATATTCGGCTTACCGCCAAAACACCGGATGTCGCTTCGGCCTCCAGCGTGATTACCCCCGTGGAATCAGAGATTCGGAAGCGCCTGGGAGACTTCATTTTCGGGGCCGATAAGGATACCTTTGAGGGGGTGCTGAGCGCGCTCTTGCGCCAATCCGGCCTTTCCCTGGCTGCCGCGGAAACTTCCTTCGGCAGCTCGATCATCCAGACGGTAAAAAGCATGGAGGGAAGCCGGGACTTCTTTCGCCTGGGTTTGACTCTGGCCGATCCGGCCATGGCGCAGAAAATTCTGAAGCTTCCCGACGGGATATCCGTCGAGAGAGACCTTTTCAGCCCTGAAGCAGCGCGGATGCTGGCCGAGGGGGTGCGAAAATTTTCAGGAGCGGATCTGGGGCTGGGCTTGACCGGACGGGTGGGGAAGGAGAAGGAGCAAAACCATATGATTTACATCGCTCTGGCCCACGCCGGGAAGACCGAAACTCTGGAGCAGCGCTGGCCTTTCGCCATGCAGTTTATCGAAAATCGAATGACGAAAATGGCCTTGTCTCAAGTCCGAAAATTTTTATTAGAGGCTCGAGGCTCAAGACTTCAGGCAAATGGATAAAAAGAGTTCCTCAGGGGCCTTGCACCCTGCGCCCTCTTTCATCATTGAAACCCTTCCTGAAGTCCCACGAATGAAGGGCGGGCAGACCTGGCGGGTTCATTCTTAGTCATGCCCTTTTCCATGGGCCGGCTCTTTTCTTTTACCGGACTTTTTTCGATGGCAGGGGTCTTCCCCGTTGTCAAACTCTTTTCCAATTGATTGATAATCTCTTCCGAAGTGGCCTTGTCCTTAAAAAGGGTTCCTTTCTTGGCGTTGATGGTGACCCTTGTGGCCCGCATGGTGACCTTTTCCATGTCGATTGAGATTTCCAGGTTGTCGGTGGAGGCCTTGATTCTTTTCCCGTTTTCGATCTCGGTTTCCATGAGAAGGTCAATATCCAGTTTCTTCAGAACCTTCGGGGTTGCCCGGTCCACCTGGTCGAAGGAAAAATTCAGAGTCCGGTCGGCGCAATCGCTGAATACATAAGGGATTCCGATCCCTGCTCCCGCGCCGGCAGCGGAGATGGCCAGGGCAGCGCAGCCGGAGGTAAAAATAAGAAGGATCAGGAGGAATAGATAAATAAGGGAAAGGGGGTTTTTCATGATCATAGCGCCGCTCCATATTCCTCTGAGATCCAGGCCTTTTTTTAACGCCTCGGGGCAAGAGGCGACCCAGATGCCAATAAACCCCTAAGAACATTTATCGTAGGAATCGGAGAGGACTTTAAAAAAAATCGGCGGAAAAAGGGAAAAAGGAGAAAGAGCGAAAGGGAAAAATTTATGAGGGAGGAAGTGGATAAAACGGAAAGGAGAGAAGAAAAGGGGAGAGAGAGGGAAAGGATGAATGAGGGACAAAAGGGGAATTAGCAATCCCCCTTTTCACCCCTTTGCCCTTTTCTCATTCGCCTTGGGGGGGATATGGTCTTGACATGAATTGGAGGTTTTACCTGTCAATGCTTAGCTTTTGCGAACTTTCGAATGAAGCGAAGCCAGGGTCTGTTCCGCTTCGGCGACAACCCGCTCAATGAGTTCCTTAACCGTGGGTATGTCGCTGATCCCGCCGACGGCCTGCCCCGCATACAGGATCCCTTCCTCCAAATCACCCTCGTAGATGCCCTTCATGGCCCTTACGGTTCCCGCCCCCTGGCGGGCCTGAGCCCACAGCGATGCCGAATCTTCCCCGGCGGTCATCATCTTGAAACTCATGGCAATGAATTGGGGGTAGGTGAGCTTCAATACTTTCCGAATCTGTCCGGCCGCCCGAAACGCCTCCACGAGGGGAAACCCTCTTTTCTGCATGGCCTCTGTTCCCTTGCTCTTCAGCGCTCGTGCCAGCATCCCGTCAAAAACCGTATCATAGACGGTGTCCTGCTCGGTCGCAGCCAGACAGAGTTTCTTGAAATTCTCATGAAGGAGGCATTCCTTCGTCAGCATGAATCTTGTGCCCATCGATATGCCCTCCGCCCCAAGGGACAAGGCGGCCGCGAGCCCCCGGCCATCGTAAAAACCGCCCGCTGCGATGACGGGAACTTTTACCGCGCTGGCGGCGATAGGGATCAATACCAGGGAGGTGGCTTTGTCCCCGTGTGCCGCCGCTTCGTGGCCGGTGACGATCACCGCATCGCAGCCAAGCCTGGCGGCCGCGACGGCATGCTTGGCGAGAGCCGTTGTCCCGATGACCTTGCCGCCGTAAGCATGGACCTGATCGATGAACCAGGGCTTACCCAGGGTATAGTTGACAATCGGAACCTTCTCCTCGATGGCCACTTTTATCTTTTCGGGAGCGCCGGCACGAAGAATCACGTTCACCCCGAAGGGCCGGGTCGTGAGTTTTCTGATCGTCCCGATGTTTTCCCTCATTTCATCTGGAGTACAACGGGCCGTGGCGAAAACGCCCAATCCGCCGGCATTACAGACCACTGCGACCAGATCGGGATCCGTAATCCAGTTCATACCAGCCAGCATGATCGGGTGTTCGATACCGAATAATTCCGTCATTCTTGTGGTGAACATCCTGCTCTCCCTCATCCGTTGTTATGGAATGAAAATGGTACGGCTATTCTGCCTAAGGAAATTCTGCCCTCCGTTCTTAATCCGAACCCATTTTAGTCGTTCATCCCCTCGACAAAAGCCCGTACATTATACCCCAGGACATCGTGGTTGTAACCGCCCTCCAGGACTCCAAAGCGGCGGCCCCGGCAGACTTTTTGGGAATAGGTTTTGACCAGGGAGCCGATCGTCCGGTAATCTTCGGTTTCCAACAATCCCCCCCAGTCTTCTACATGCCGGTCAAAGCCCGCAGACACCGCCAGAATATCAAAATTCCCGGACCGTTCCAGGTGCCTCTCGATCTTCTGGATAAAATCCTTGTTCGAAGATCCTTCGGGATGAAAGTAATCCACGTTGGTATTGCCCATGAACGCATTCTCAGTTCCGTCCCCGAAATGAAGGTCGAAATCCAGGACCAGGGCCTTCTTTATTTTTCCTTCTTTCATCAGCATCCGGAGGGCGATGGCCAGGTTGTTAAAGTAGCAGAAGCCCCAGCATGAATCCGGGCTGGCATGATGCCCCGGGGGGCGGATCAGGCCGAAGGCCGGTTCTCCACCATAAGCCATTTGGGCGGCCAGAATCGCTCCGCCGGCGGAAAGGATCCCCACCTCGTAAACATCCTTGTACCTTTTGATGGTCTCGATGTGGCCTAGGGTATGGACCAAAGCTAAATCGCCGTCTGCGGCGGGCGGAGGAGTGACAAAATGAAAATCCTTCCCCAGAACTCCCATGATGGCTTCCATCCTGCCGGCGGCCGCAGCCGGGTCCGTGGTATAGACCTCGTAATACCTTTCATGGAAGATGATTTTCATTTCGACCTGGCCTCCGAATCTCAAATCTAAAACTGTTTATCCGCAGATTTCGCAGATTACGCAGATATAAATAAAGACTACGCAAAGAGTGCTCCAACCATACTGAGAGCCCAAAAACTCTTCTGCGGTCGAGAGCATTTTCCCTTCAACCATAATCCGGGTTTATCCGCGTTCATCCGCGTCCAAAAAAGTTCGGAGTCAAAGGCGCAAAAGACCAGTTTTTAGCTTAAGGCACTTGAGGCACTTAAGGCACTTGAGCGCACTTGAGGCACTGTTCCTATCTTCCCTTGAACTCGGGCTTCCGTTTCTCGAAAAACGCCTTGACGCCCTCCCGGTGATCTTCGGCCAGACGAAGGAGCGCCTGATGGCTGTTCTCCAAACGGAGCAGCGTGTCGAAGTCGGACTCGTAGCTCTGGTTAAGGAGCCGCTTGGCGATTCCCATGGCCAGGGTGGGACCGGCGGCCAATTCCTGGGCCATTTTGCGGGTCTCTTCTTCCAGCGCTTCTGCGGGCACCACCCGGTTGATCATCCCCATGCGCTCGGCTTCACGAGCATCTATCGTCCTTCCGGTGAAGACCAAATCCTTGGCCCGGGTCAACCCGATACGCCTGGACAGCAGGAAGATACCCCCGCAGTCGGGAATCAACCCGATTCGGACGAATACTTCCGCAAAGGTCGCCGTTTCCGCCGCCAGATTCATATCTGCCGCCAGGGCGATGCTGCATCCTGCTCCGACGGCAGCGCCGTTTACGGAAGCGATGATCGGTTTGGGCAGGTTGATCAGGGCGCGGATGAAAGGGGTGATGTACTCCATCCGCTGGTAAAACTCGTAGGCCGTGTGGTCTTCCTTCATGAACTTCAGGTCTCCCCCGGCGCTGAAAGCCCGCCCCGCCCCGGTGATGACGATGGCCCTGACGCCCTCATCTTTTTCCGCATCCCGCAAAGCCGCTTCCATCTCTTCGGCCATGAGGGGGTCCAGGAAATTCAAAGACTGGGGACGGTTCAAAACAATCGTGCTGACCTTTCCCTCTTTCTTGACCAGAATTGATTCGTAGCTCATTTTCGTTCCTCTTTCCTCGTTACTGGTTGCTCGTTACTGGTTACTGGTTGCTTATTTCTCGTCTTCCGTTTTTACCCAGCAACGAGTCTGGAAATGCCACCCAGCTTTTTCCATCACAGCCCCCCCAGCATCTTTTCCACTTCTTCCCGGAGATTTTTATCCCTGGCAGTTATGGCCAGAATCTTCAATTTCCCTTTCAAGCCCTTCTGCTCGATGGGGCTTCGCTTCTCGTACAACCCCTTCAAGGGTGCCAGCGCTTCCCTGGCCACAGTCGGATCCTTGGCATCGAGGATCAAAATAAGGGTGCCCCAGTCGTCCGGCGGGCCGAATTCCTGGATGAATTTTTTGGCCGCCTCTTCAAACCCCGGGCTTCCGTACTTATCATGAAGGGCGGCGTAGGCTTTCTTGTATTCGTCGGTCCCCTTCTTGCCCAGGAAGAACTTTTCCGCCTCCTTCAGATGCTGCTTTTTGGCCCAGTCAGAACGCAGACTGCGCTCCCGGAAGCTCTTCGGCTCCCCGCTTACGTGGCGGCTGTGGTCCCGCATTTTATCGATCTCCCGCCAGCTTAATTTTTCCCGGTCGTCGTCATCATCGCGTCGGCCCATACGCTCTCTCCTTTCGGGGCTCATTTAATCAAAAATGAAAGATTTCTTCAAGCCTAATAAAAGACTTAACCACAGAGATCGCAGAGCACGCAGAGGTAAAAATGGCCAAGGGCTCAAGGCCCTGGATGCAAGGGAGGAAGCGGAGGGGACATAGAAAGAAAGATCTTTCCCCCAAAAATTAGAAAATAACTATAAACCGCAGCGAGCCTGGAGGGCGCAGAGATACCGAAATTTACATAAGGGAAAAAAGGGAACAGGGTGAATTTCCAGGACTGAAGAATTGAGAGGAATAAAAAGAATAACCAGGATTGAAAAACGAAGAGGGGTGAGCTTTTTTGCTCACCCCTCTCCCGGTTCACGCGACCCTTCCCCTGCCGGACGGCAAAACAGGCAAAATTCGGGTCAGACCTTCATATCGGCAGCCTTCCTGGCTGGTAGTGTGCCGGACTGAAAATACTTCTTCAGAAGCTGCATCACCTGTTCTTCGCCTTCGGGAATCTGGAGATCCGCATCCTGGCTGAGGCGGTGAAGGAGGATGACGGGGTCCAAGATCTCCCCGCACATGACGCAGTGCCAACCGAAGAAGATGTTGTTCACATCGTAGAACTTCTCAAAGATCATTCTGCCCCCGCACCGCTGGCAGGTCATCGCCTTCTTTATTTTCTCTTTGCGCTTTTCCGTGGTGGTTGCTGTTGACATGATATCTCCTGAAAGACCTCCTTGGTTTTATTCTGCGATTCCCAAACCATCCTCGCGGAGCGTGAGGGATTTAGGGACCACCCTTCCAGCCCCTTCATCTTTTTCCTAGAATACCGAGGATAGCTGGAGAAATAAATGGGGTGAATCCCGTATTTTACGAGTAGAAATCCTGTATTTCGATGGGGGATGAATGCGGGTATCCGGCGGCCATACAAAAATTCAGAATTCTGATCTCGAAGACTCTCCCGCCCGATTTCAACCTAGGGCGGACACGATTTCAGCCCCTTGAAACCCTTCTAAGCCCCTTTATGGAAAGAACGAAAGAGGAGTCGGACGCGATCCAAACCCATCCTTCGAATGATTTTCCTGACCCCTGGGATCAACGCCGGGATGATTCTCTTTAACCTTTCGGGAACTTAGCCCGCAACTCCCCGAAAAAATTTAATAGCAAATAATACTTAAGTATTGCTTTCTTGTCAAGAAAAAAATAATAATAAAATAAGACCTTTTGATTTGCCGAGGGGGGGGATATTCTCTAGAATAAAATCATCGCGGGGCTCACCTTTTCGGGGGTTGAAGACCGCAAGGAATGCCGCCCAGGCGGAAGAAACAGGGGAAAGGGCTATGACCGAACGGCGTCCGTGGGGAAGCTATACGATTCTGGAGGAAAGAGAGAGCTACAAGGTAAAGAGAATGGAAGTCCTGCCCGACAGGAGACTGAGCTATCAGCGCCACGAGAAGAGGTCGGAACACTGGGTCGTGGTGGAAGGGGAAGCCGTCGTCACCCTGGAAGGGAAAGAAGTTCGACTCTCCCCGGGAGGGTCCATAGATATTCCCCGGATGGCCGCCCACCGGATCCTGAACCCAGGCAAAGGCCCCCTCGTTTTCATCGAAGTCCAAAGGGGCGATTATTTCGGAGAAGACGATATCATCCGTCTGGAAGATGACTTCGGAAGGGTTCCGAAATAAGCCAGTTATCCTTTCCGCAAGTCCGAATCCCTTGAAAACTCCCTCGTCCTCCGGTACGGCGGCGGGCGGCGCTAAAGTCTTTTCCCGCGCCAAATACATTCTTTTCTGAATATCCTTTTCCCTCCCGGTCCTATAAAATAACAAGAAGGGTGATTCGCTCTTTATGGTTTGGCGAGGATCATGGGGATTACCAGCTTGACCTTTTTTGTTCTTTTCCTCCTTCTAGGATTCATGCTCCTATGGAGAATTCCCTACCCGCGACGAGAAGACTCCGGCGCAAATGCCTCCCGGCAGGATATCCATCATCATCCCCGCAAGAAACGAGGAGTGGAACCTGGCCCGGCTCCTCCATTCTATTGGGGAACAGGACATGAAACCCTGTGAAGTGATCCTGGTGGACGACCACTCCGAGGATGGCACGGCGGAAACGGCCCGAAAAGCGGGTTGCCGGGTGATTCCCTCTTCGGATTTGCCCGAGGGATGGACCGGAAAACCCTGGGGATGCTGGCAGGGAGCAAAACAGGCCCAGGGGAGACCTCTTTCTCTTTCTGGATGCAGACACTTTTCTGGGAGAAGGACGGGCTGGAGAAACTGGTCTCCACCTACCTGAAAGGGAAAGGGACTCCTTACGGTTCAGCCCTATCACCGGATGGAAGAACTCTATGAACGGCTATCGGCGGTCTTCAACATTCTCATCCTTGCCGGGATGAACACCTTCACCCCCTGGGGGAGGTCGCGAAAACCCATGGGAGCCTTCGGCCCCTGCAACCTGTGCTCCCGGGAGGATTACTTCGCGACGGGAGGACATGAAAAGGTTAAGGGAGAAGTGCTGGAGAGTCTGGGGCTGGGGAAGGAATTCCATGAAAAAGAATCTCCCAGTCCGCTGCTACGGGGGAAGGGGAACCGTTTCCTTCCGCATGTATCCCGGGGGGATTGGGTCGCTGATCGAAGGATTCAGCAAGGGATTCGGGACCGGGGCCCAGGCCGTGTCCCCGGGCATTCTGTTTCATGGCGGTGGGCTGGGTTACCGGGGGGGTTGGGATCGTCCGGCATCTTCTCCATTCCTTCATCCTGGGCGATTGGACCTGGCTCCTCCAGGCTGGAGTCCTGTACGTTCTCTACGCCGTTCAGTTCCACTGGATGCTCCGCCGCATCGGGAATTTCGGCTTCCTCACGGCCGTCCTCTTTCCCCTTCCGCTTCTCTTTTTTGTGGGCGGTCTTCACCCTTTCCTTCATCCGGATTTTCTTCCGGGGGAAGGTTCGCTGGAAAGGCAGAGAGGTGAAGACCTCAGGAAGGATGGTTAGGGACTCATGCGGCTCATTCATCTTCCCACTTCGTGGACGATCCTTGTCGATTTCGTGACTTGGTTCATCATCCACATGGGAGTGGTCTATTGGGTTGTGCGGATTCCGTACCCACCGTTTCAATCCCGACGGCTGGCTCTTCCGGACCCGGGGATGGGAGGAAGGGGGGAACCTGTACCAGGATTGCTTCAAGATCAAAAAATGGAAGCAGTACCTTCCCGACGGGGCCCCTCTCCTGGGCAGCCGCGGATTCCCCAAGAAAAAGCTCCAGGAAAAAAGCCCGGAATACTTGAAATCCTTTTTGCGGGAAACCTGCCGCGCCGAGCTCACCCACTGGCTGACCCTCCTCTTTGCCCCTTTCTTTTTTTTCTGGAACCCCCTCTGGGTCGGCTTCTTCATGATCTTTTACGCCCTGGCGGAAAACCTTCCCCTCATCATGGCTCAAAGGTATAATAGAGCCCGACTCAGACGGATCATCAAAGACTAAAGCCCATCCATGACCATGACAGAGCCGATTCTGCGCGTTGAAAACCTCCGGAAAAAATACGATTCCGCGGAAGCCGTCGGCGGGATTTCCTTTGAGGTCCGGCCGGGGGAGTTTTTCGGGCTTCTCGGCCCCAACGGGGCCGGAAAGACGACCACCATCGGGATGCTCACCGGCTGGATTGAGCCCACCGAGGGCCGGATCGAAATCCGGGGGATGGACCTTTCGGCCAGGCCCCGGGAGGCGAAAAAGATGATCGGCCTTGTGCCCCAGAGCTTCGCCTTCTATCCCAGCCTGACCGCCCGGGAAAATCTGTCTTTTTTCGGAAGGCTCTACGGGATGAAAGGAAAGGTCCTGGAAGAACGGATGGCTCTCGTTCTGGGGATCGTTGTCCCTGACGGACCGGGCCGATCAGCCCGTGGGCACCTTTTCCAACGGGATGAAGCGGAGGCTGAACATCGCCATCGGCCTTCTCCATGAACCGGCCCTTCTCATCCTGGACGAACCCACGGTGGGAATCGACGCCCAGAGCCGAAGCGCCATCCTGGAAAGCCTCAAAAAGCTGAACTTGGACGGGATGACCGTCCTGTACACCACCCATTACATCGAGGAAGCGCAGGATCTCTGCGACCGGGTGGCGATCATGGACCGGGGGAAGATCATCGCCCTGGATACCCCCGGGCCCTGATTCAATCCCTGGGGAAAGGGATCATCCGGATGGAATTTCATGAAACGGTGGACGAGGCTCTCCTGGGACGAGATCCAGACCTATGGGGCGATCACCTGGGTTGACGGCCGGAGAAAGAGAGTCCATCTGGAAACCGACCGCACGGCTTCGGTCCTGCGGGAGCTCTTGGACTTGAAGGAAAACCGCCAGGCCCTTTTTAAAACCCTGGACGTGATGGAACCGGACCTGGAGACCGTCTTCATCCACCTGACCGGCCGGGCCCTGCGGGATTAGTCGGCCCGGTGCATTACCGACGGGAGTTGAGCTTGCACCAGATTGCTGGCGATTCTGGCCAAGGAGGCGAAGGTTCTCACCCGGGACCGGCAGGCCCTGGCGCTCCTCTTTGCCATGCCGGCCTTTTTCATCCTGGTGATGAGCTATGCCCTGGAGGGGGTTTTCGAAGGCGGGGAGCAAATCCCGTCCCGTCGAGGTGGCGGTCGTCAACCTGGACCGGGGAGGGTTGGGCCGGGAGATCATTTCCGACCTGAAGGGTGTGGAGGGGATCGTTCTTTTGGAGACCGTCAACGGGCTCCCCCTGACCCAGGAGAAGGCGGAGGAGCTGATCCGGCAGGGGAAGTTCCCCCTGGCCCTTTTGATCCCGGAGAGGTTTTCGGAAAGGACCATGGCTTTATCCATGGATCCCGCGCAGAAAGGCAGCGGTGACCTTCATTCATGACCCGGCGACGAACGTGCGGCTCTTGTCCGGGATCAAGGGAACCATTCAGGGGATCGTCCTCCGCCGGGTTCTCCTGGCGACCCTGCCCGCCCGGCTCTTGAAGGAGTGGGGCGCAGAGATGGGATCCTTTTCTCCCTTTCCTGGCGCGGATTCAAAAGACATGGAGCGGCAGATCGAGGAGCTGCTGGCCAAGGCCGGGAAAGGGGCAGGGAATGGACCGGAGGTCACCTTCGTAAACCGGCCTCCCCAAGGCCATGCTCCCGGACGTTTACCCTCGGCAACCGAGCAGAACGTTCCCGCCTACACCATATTCGGGGTCTTTTTCATCCTGTTGACCCTGGCTTCCAGTTTCATCCAGGAGAAAAAGGAGGGAACCTTCCAGAGAATCCTCTCCGCCCCCATGTCCAAGGCAACCCTTCTCATCGGGAAACTGCTTCCCTACTACCTGGTCAATTTGGTCCAAATCGTCCTCATGTTTGCCGTGGGCGTCGCTCTTCTTCGGCATGAAACTGGGGGATCCGGCGGCCCTGATTATCGTCTCTCTTGCCCTGGCCCTGGCGGCCAACGGGTTGGGACTGCTGGTGGCATCCCTGGGGAAGAGCGAGGCCCAGGTCAACGGTCTCTCCGTATTCCTGGCGATCATCCTTTCCGCCCTGGGGGGAATGCTGGTTCCGGCCTACATCATGCCCGGCTTCATGAAGACCCTTTCCCTTTTCACCCCCCATGCCTGGGCCCTGGCCGGATATCAGGATGTCATCGTTCGGGGGCTGGGAGTGCGTCAGGTGCTTCCCGAGGCCGGAATCCTCCTGGCTTTCGCAGGTCTCTTTTTCGTCTTTGCCCTCTGGAAATTCCGTTTTCAATGAGAAAGAAGCTGGTTTCATGGAAAAAAATGGCGCGGAAGAAAGAATGGTCCTGGGGGCCAACTACTGGCCCGCGGAAAAAGGGATTTACTGGTGGAGGGAGTTTGAACTCCCCCCGCTCCACAGAGACTTTTCGCTGGCGGCCGAGTACGGCCTCGACCTGATCCGAATTTTTCTGCTCTGGGAGGATTTTCAGCCCGAAATCAACCGGGTCTCGGTACCCGCGCTGAAAGACCTGGTTCGCGTTGCCGACCTGGCCCAGGACCACCGGATCAAGATTCTGCCCACTTTCTTCTGTGGCCATGTGACCGGGATAAACTGGCTTCCCCCCTGGATGGTGGAGAGAGGAAAAGGGGAAGGGCGGTATCCTTTATTCTCCATGGGCAAGATGCGGAGGGGGAAGGCCCGGAACCTGTATTCCGACCGGGAGGTGTGGAAGGCCCAGAAACTCCTGATCCACGAGACCACCGATGCCCTGCAGGACCATCCCGCCGTATGGGGGTGGGACCTGGGTAATCAAACCTCCAACCTGGTCAACCCTCCCTCCAGAGACTCCGCCAGAGCCTGGTTTGAAGAAATGGTGACCGAGCTGAGACGTTGGAACTCTTCCCTGCCGATAACCTGGGGAATGGACCAGTCCGACTTGGAAAAAGCTCGGGTCCCGGGCCCCCAGGACCTGGTTCCCTATTGCGACTTCATCTCCCTTCAATTGCACCCCGGCCAGGCCAAGTGGGCCGACGGGCCGATGGATGAGAAAGCCCCCCTCTTCTTAAGCCTTGTAACCCGGTGGCTGGGAGGGAAGGGCACGTTGGTGGGAGATCTGGGAGTCCCAACGGAGCCGCTTCTCCCGCATCTCACCGAAGGGGATCGGAAAAAGCTGGAAGAAACCGGATTGATCAAGGAGAGCGAGGCGGAAACCTTCTTTGAAAAGAGCCTGGGCCTGTTGAAAGAATACGGGATCAAAGGGGCTCTGGCCCGTTCTTTTGCGGATTATGATTCTTCGCTGTGGGATCGGCCGCCCCTGGACGAGCGGGTGGCGGAGCGTTTTTGCGGCCTATTCCGCCGGGACGGATCGGCCAAACCGGCCGCCCGGCTGATCCGGGACTTTCCCCGGGAAGGGATACTCCGCGATCTTTCATGGGACTGGGCGGATATCCGCCCGGAAGAATATAGGGAAGACCCCGCCGGTCATCTGCCCCGGCTTTACCGAAGATTTAAAGATCGATTTTAGCCCTGACTCGGCGAAGCCGGAACCAACTTCATACTTTGTCCCCCCTTTTGCGCCTTTTCTATTTTCCGTCCCAGTGATATGTTCCCCGATCCCGAGGGCTTTTTGAATAAGAATCAGGTGTACATTTTGCTGGATATAGTGTACACTTAAAAATAAGGCTGAAAAACGGAGGAAGGAATGGATATCAGCGTGAAGGAAGCCCGGGCGAAGTTCAGCTCCCTTCTGAATCAGGTGAAGGACGGCGATGAAGTGATCATTCGGCGGAGAGGAAAAGAGATCGCCCGGCTGGTCCCCCCTGCCGGCTATGAAGGCAGACGTTTGCCCAGCCTGAAGAGTTTTCGATGTTCGCTTCGGGTAAAAGGTGAACCCCTGAGCACGACGGTCCGCAGGGGGCGAAAAGAGGAACGCTATTGATGTTTTACGTGGACACCAGTTTGCTTGTGGCCTATTACTGTCCCGAGCCGATGAGCGAAAAAGCGGAAATCTTTCTTACCAGCCATTCCCCGCTTATCATCAGCACTCTGACCGCATTGGAAATGTTTTCAGCCGTTTCCCGAAAAGTGAGGGCGAAAGACCTCAGCCGTCCTGCCGCCCGCCGCATCCTGGCGAAATTCCTATCTCACCTGGATGGCCATTTTTTCGCATGCCTTCCCGTTGCGACCGACCATCTTCGATTGGCGAGGGATTGGATCGGGCAGTTCAATACAAATTTGCGGAGCCTCGATGCCCTTCATCTGGCCGTAGTCTCCCTGGAGGGCTTAACCATGGTTACGGCTGACCGGGACCTGGCCGAATCCGCCAAAATCCTCTCCCTGGATGTTACCCTCATCAAGGCCGACAAATAAGACGGGACCCTTCACTCAATCGAATATAGAGGCCTGCCTCCTTGGCTTTTCTCAACCCCTCTCCGGATCGGTGTAAGGGCACGCGGCTGCGTGCCCGGCTGGATTTCCCACCCCTACCTTCTTTCAGATCAACCCTTTCAAAATTTGTCAAATGTCAACGGGCTGACCCCTTTGCTTTTCATTGCGCAAAGAATTAAGTATTGTGTCCCCGGAATTGAAAATACTTTATTACAATTGCCCATTCCCCGATCTATTGAATGTGAATTACCTTTTAAAACCTCAGTGATTCTCCTGTATTTTATGGATTTTCATACGCGGCAACTTTTCAATTTGTAAACTCCCGAGATAAAAAGATTCTATGGATTGATTTCCATATTAAAAAGGATTTCTGGCCACCCCCTCCCGCGATTGGAGTTTCCAAGGGGGAAAAAACCTCCAAAAGAATTCTATTAATTTTGCAATCTTTTCGGATACATATTCTATGTGAAGAGGGCAGGCCGTCTGAAGACGCGGGCGGTTTTCATCTTGGCACCGGTTTTGCTCTATGGATGATTGAAAATTGAAGGACATAGATCGACAAAGCCAAACTCCGATTTGGCCCGAAGGAGAACAAACAAATGAAGCGGGAAGGGTTCATCGATTATTACGAAATTCTTCAGCTGAGTCAGAGGGCGGACCAGGAAACCATAGAACGGGTTTACCGGTTGTTGGCCAAGCGGTATCATCCGGATAATAAAAACACCGGTGATGCGCGAAAAATTCGACGAACTGGTGAAGGCCTACCGAGCCCTTTCGGACCCCGAAAGACGCGCTGGTTATGATGTTAAATACGAAGCGGGAAATTCTCATCAGTGGAACATCTTTTCTCATGCGTCCCCATCGGAAGGGGCGGAGGAGGATCGAAAGATTTACCAGGCGATATTATCAATGCTCTATACTGCCCGCAGGCGTGACGCCGGGAACGCCGGGGTCGGGATCTTTCAAATGGAAAAACTGCTGGGAGTTCCGGAAAAATATTTGGAGTTTCACATCTGGTATCTTCGGGAAAAAGGCTGGATTCAGAGGGTCGAAAACGGGGGATTTGCCATCACCGTGAGCGGTGTGGACGCAGTCATCGAAAATGATTTACCCTTGAAAAAAGACCGGCTTTTGCCGGCTGCCGATGAATTTGGCAGCGGGATTGATAATTTGCAACCCCACGGAAAGGGGATGATGAGCAATCTGGCGGATCAAATGATGAGTCAGGCGTAAACTTGGGTCACCCCTTGCTAACAAGGCTGGAAGGATGAGAGGATTGGGCGGCAAAAGAGATTCAATTGGAAAAAGATAATTTTTCCGGATGCTTCTTCAGCATAAAGCCATTTAACGTTCGAGAGGGGACCGACCTCGTGCGGCGTGTTCTGGATCAGGACCGATCCAAATAGGCAGTTATTTTGGAAACGGGGGGCAGGAATATTAAATCGGGGGACACCATACCGAATTACAATAATTTTCTCGTTGGGGTCCTGGGTTTCGATATTGAAAAGTTCATCTCAATGCCGATTCTTATTCCGAATCAAACCTTTCGTCCCCAAGAGTTCTTCCGTATGTCATTTCGCCAAGAATTAAGTATGGTGTCCCCGGAATTCCAAATTTGCGGAGCCTCGATGCCCTTCATCTGGCCGTAGTCTCCCTGGAGGGCTTAACCATGGTTACGGCTGACCGGGACCTGGCCGAATCCGCCAAAATCCTCTCCCTGGATGTTACCCTCATCAAGGCAGACGGATAAGACGGGACCCTTCACCTGATCAAATATACGATCTCTGCTCTGCTATTTACCCAAGAGTTCTTCCATGAGTTATTGCGCCAGGGATTAATTTTGGTCTTTCCGAATCGGAAATAATTTATTACAATTGCCCATATTTTACATTGCGGTGTTCCTGAACATTGTCGGCGACAGGCCGGCCGCCGCATCAAATCTTCAACCGAATGGGAGGGAGACGAATATGTTACAGCGAAACACATCCTGGCTGCGCGTGGTACTGCTGGCCACAGCCCTGGTGGCCCTGACGGCGATTGCCGCAGAGGCGGCCACCAAGGTCCACTTTTACGGCCATTCGGCCTTCCGGATCGAGACGCCGTCCGGCGGCGTAATCCTGATCGACCCCTGGCTCAGCACGCCCACCAACCCGGAGAAGGACTCCGTCGCCAAGTTGGGCAAGGTGGATTACATCCTCCTTACCCATGGCCACCGCGACCACGTGGGGGAATCAGTGGAGATCGCCAAGAAGACCGGTGCGGTGCTGGTCGCGCCCTACGGGTTGTCGTTCAACATGAAGTCCGTGCTGGGCTACCCGGAAAAACAGGCCACGACGGCCACCAACGGCAACGTAGGCGGCACTATTGACCTGGCCAATGTCGGCGTCAAGGTCACCTACGTCAACGCTCTTCACAGCTCCGACCTGATCCTGAGCAACCAGCCGGCGGGCCAGCCCTCCGCCGTCGTCGGCGGCAGCGCGGTGGGCTACGTGCTGGAGATCAAGGGCGGGCCGACGATCTATTACACCGGGGACACGGATGTGTTCATGGACATGAAGCTGATCGCCGAGTTCCACAAGGTGGATCTGATGATCGCTTGCATCGGAGGGCACTTCACCATGGATCCCGTGCGTGCCGCCCTGGCGGTGGAATGGGTCAACCCCAAGCAGGTGATCCCCATGCACTTCGGCACCTACGGTATACTCAAGGGCACGCCGGCCCAGTTCAAGGAGGCGCTGGAGAAGCGCAAGGTGAGCGGCCAGATGGTAGAGATGAAGCCCGGCGAAGCCCGCACGTTCTGATCTGACGGTGCACGCGGGACTTCTCAGCGGGGCGAGCGCGTGAGGAGTCCCGCGCTGAAATCGGAGGGCATCATACTGAATTATCGATAGCTATTTTATCGGGGTCCTGGTTTTCGGCAGTGAAAAGTTCACCTCAATACCGAGCCTTATTCCGAATCAAAACTTTCGTCCCCAAGAGTTCTTCCGTATGTCATTGCGCCAAGAATTAAGTATGGTGTCCCCGGAATTCCAACGTCCCCTTTACGGTACTTCCCGCAATTCAACCGGATAGTCGTGTTTCCGCCAGCCGTTCAGGCCGCCGGCCAAGGGCCGCACCCGGGTAATGCCCCGCTTATACAAAAGCAGCGCCGCCCGGGCGCTGGATACCTCATTGGGTCAGTTGCAGTATAAGATAATATCCCGGTCACGGGGGATTTTCGAGTGTTCCTTATCCAGGTCCTCGAGGGGGACATAAGTGGCCCCGGGGATCGTCTGCGGCTCAGCTGCAAATTCGAGGGGGTGGCGTACATCCAAAACCATGACTTCCTCACCGGCATCGAGTTTGTGCTTCAGTTCTTCCGGAGTGATGCGGGCAATCCGCAAGCGGTTCAAAAATCTCCGGCGATGAACATATTTCCAGATGATATAGCCGGCCAGGCCGACGAAGACCAATCCTACCAGCGATGTGCCCAGCCTCATGGCGTAAGCCGCAACTTCCTCGATTTGGCTGCTGAAGAGGTATCCAAGGCCGAGAAATAACCCCGCCCAGAGACACGCTCCCGATCCATCGTAAAGGAGGAAGCGCAAGAGGTTCATCCGGAAAACTCCCGCTAGAGGCGGTGCGACCGTGTTCAGTCCCGGAATGAACTTGGCGAATAAGAGCGAACGTGCTCCATGGTGGTAAAAGAGATCCTCCGTGCGCCGGACGCAGGAATCCGGGGTGAGGGAGATCTTGCAGAGCAGGGACAAAACCGACCCGCCCTTATATCGGCCGATCAGATACCAGATTAGATCACTGATTAAACAAGCCACCACCGCAAGGATAAAGGCCGCGATGAAATTTAAGGATCTTTCCCCGGCCAGGACTCCGGCCGCGAGTAATAGGGGAGCCGCCGGCACCGGCGCTCCGATCTGTTCGGCCAGCACCCAAATAAAGAGTACCGCATACCCATGCCGGAGGAGAAACTGAACCACCTCATTCATTTATGCTGGACCTTCCTATATCCTAATATCCTAGCCCGGCATAGCCGAAACCAAACTGGATGCTGTAGGGGCGGCCCGATGTGGCCGCCCGAGGGATGGGAAATCACGCAGAATTGCCCCTGCAATCCCAAGGCGAATCGGAACCTAGAATTATATGTGAATTATCGGTTATGACCTCGCGGCAGGTAATGGGGTGAAAATCGTATTTTCCCCGCATCAAGACTGTATTTTAGCAGCAAGTTTGCCTTTTGGGGGGAGGTCATCCTGTGGCGGCGGGAGGTAAATTGGGGGACACCAAAGCGAATTATCAATAATTTTCTTGCTGGGGTCCGGGGTTTCAAGAGGGGAAAGTTCACCTCTTTCCAAAGGGGTAAAATAGGGGTAGACTGTTACCAGGAGCTTCGTGCCATGCCCGCACCCGAAGATGCCTCTTTTACCCGTTTCGGTCCCGGAGAGGCTGCTGCCATCGGCCAATTCCAGCCCGGAGACTTCATTCTCACTCACGGAAGCTCCTTCTTCAGCAAACTCATTCAATTCGGTCAGGGACTTCGGTTCCTCGGTCGGAACCGTGGATTAGCTCGGTGGAGCCACGCTGCCCTCATTGTATCTGAAGACGGCGAGATTATTGAAGCCATCGGCGCGGGCGTCCGCAAAGGTCATCTCAGCGAGTATATACCCGTTGAGTATCACTTGGTGCGCATCGGTTCTCGTGCGGATTATCGAGATCGTGTTCAAATGGTCCGCTTCGCTGAATCTTGCCGCGGCCTAGAGTACGGCTTCACGACATGCATTAGCATCGCCTTAAGTCTTTTGACCGGCGTGAAGTTCAGGTTCGGCTTCGATGGTCAGTACATTTGCTCCGGCCTCGTGGCGCGTGCGCTGGAGCGCACAGACGAGATACTTCCACGTTCCCCCTCCCATACCTTGCCTGCGGACCTTGCAAAGCATTTTGAAGTCAAAGCCGATCGATCTTTACCGAAGGGAACGCCACCGCGGAAACGGGTGAGGGGGAGTGCAAGAAAGGACGGACCAGCGGGAACGAGCTCATAGAGGGCAGTGGGCGGAGGAGGGTGAGTACGGTTCGGGCCAAGATAGCGAAAAGAGGGGGATGGATGAATTGAAATCATCTTTGGTCGAAATCGGGCGGCATGTTGGAATGACCACGTCCAGCATCGCCAAAGCGCTTGCACGATTGGAAGGAGGGTAGTTGTAACAGGGTTTTTAAAGATACCTAGGACACAACGTCCCCCGAGCATTCATCTGAATCCAATCCGTTGGAAGTCGTAGAGGATACGGAGGGCCGGGAAAATACCCCTTCTCGGGTCATAGCGCCATTCTGGGCAGGGTTAAACATCTTACATTAAGGTTCACTTGATGGAGGGTCTGGGAATGAAAAGAATTTTATTTAAATGGTTTGCCATTCTTCTCGGCCTCGTGTTTGCAGTTGGCTCGTGCTCTTCCAGGGGCTATAACAAATACGCCAACGAATTTTACGACCAAGGCTTAGTCTGGTTTGCGCAAGCAGAATACGATAGGGCCAGCGAGAGTTTTACCAAAGTACTGGAAATATCTCCTTACGGAGAGGAGAACTATAAGGTCTACTATAATCGAGGGATGGCGTATCTCAAAAATCGGGATCATGAAAAAGCGATCTATGACTTTACGAAAACCATAGAAATGGCCCCGGCAAAGGATAAAGAAATCGTTTATTTTTCATTTAAATCGCGAGGCGATGCCTGGCAGGGGAAAAAGGAATACCCGAATGCCATCAAGGATTATAGCGAAGCACTCAATCTGTTTCCTCAACATGAAGGCATCAAGAACGTGCGTGAGGGTCGCGCCTGGGCGGCGCTGAATATGGAAAAATATGACGATGCGATTGCGGATTTCACGGCGGCCCTGTCGATTGACGGCAAAATGGCTAATGCATATTATGGCAGAGCACTGGCATGGCACAAGAAGGGCGATCCTCAACGGGCTATGCAAGATGCCAAGGAAGCTGTGAAGTTGTACCCAGGTAATAAAGACTATGAGGATTTGGTTTTTGAGATTCGGTCGTCGATAAAAAAATAAA
>CAWDJO010000037.1:0-169064 GCA_963802665.1 uncultured delta proteobacterium
CAACGAGAAGCTTCTTCGCTCCTCCATGGTCTTCGCCCGAAGCTGGGCCGCAACTGGCTCCTGGAGACCTTCGCCAAAGGGATGCGGATCGGAAACATCCCGGCGGAAAAGTCGCCGGGTCAATCCCAAGCCTTTCCGGGATCAGTTTGACGGAGTGATCCGCCCTGACGGGAAAGCGGAGGGCCGGGTTTTTTATTTCACCGGCTGTTTTACGAATTACTTTGCGGGGGACGTGGGACAGGCGGTCGTCAGCATCCTGAAGAAGCTCCGCCTGGAGATCGAAATCCCCAAGGGGCAGGATTGCCGCGGCATCGCCGCCATCCTCTCGGGGAACGGCGATATACCCCTGAAAAAGCGTGGAGAAGAACATCGCCCTGGCTCGACCCGGCTGGAAGTGGATGCCGTCCTCGTGGACTGCGCCACCTGCGGCGCCGCTTTCAAAAAGGAGTACATCGCCCTGCTGAAGCGCAAGGGGATGGACACCGCCGGGGCGGAAGCTCTGAAAAAAAAGACCCTGGACGTCATGGAGTATGTGGCCGCGCGCATGGAGAAGCTGCCGTGGCCCAAGAAGAGGCCGGGAGAAGGATTCGGTTACCTACCACGATCCTGTGCCACGCGCTGGTCCCGTGCCAGGGAGTAAGCGATGCCCCGAGAAGGATCCTTAAGGCCCTGCCTCAGGTCGAATACGTGGAAATGGAAGAGGCCGGCACCTGCTGCGGAGGGGGCGGGCTTTCCAGTTTGATTTTCCCGGGGATTCCAAAGGAATTACCGAGAAGAAGATCAAAAACATTCGGGAGACGGGAGCCAGTGTCGTCGTCACGGGATGCCCGGGATGCCGGCTCTGACGATCGGGGGGAATATGGACCAGGGGGACCGGATCTCCGTCCTTCATCCCCTTCAACTGCTCGATCGGGGCTCTTCGATAAAGACTATTAGGCGCTGTCAATGAGTCGATTATAGTATAAACATCATTGGTCGGAGGTCTTTCTTTTCTTTTGAAAAACTTAAACTGGACTCCGGCTTTCGCCGGAGAGACAAATATAGGAAGGGGACGGAGTCGTCATTCCGGCGGAAGCCGGAATCCAGGAAAATCTAACGATACATTCAATGTCTAGATAATTATGGTCTCCTTATTAATGGAGTCTATTAATGGTTTCGAGAGAATAAAAAGAACCGGAGGACAAGATGACTAAGAAAAAGACGCTTTATCTGCATGACATGAATTATACGGAGGTTGCCGCCTACCTAAAAAGCTGCGACGTCGTTATGGTTCCCATGGGAAGCCTGGAGAGACACGGGGCCCACATTCCTTTGGGCTGCGATGCCCTGACGACCTGGGAAGTGGCCATCCGCGCCGCGAAGAAGGCCTCGGTGATCTATACCCCCATCATTCCTTACGGCTATTCGCCCCATCACATGCATGAGATGGGAAACGGAACCGGGACGATCACCCTTTCGGGAGAGACCTACCGCCGCGTCCTCTACGACATCGGCAAGTCTCTCATCTTCCACGGCTTCAACAAGGTCGTCTTCGTCACCCACCATGGGTCCAACTCCAAGGTGGTGGATGAAGTGCTCCGCCGCATCCGTTACGAGAGCGGAGCTTTCACCTGCTGGTACAAAACCCCGACCGAAAGGGAGTATAACGTCCTGAAAGGGATCATCGAAGGCCCTCCGGAGGAGACTCCCGGCTGGCATTCCGGAGAAATCGAAACTGCGACCTGCCTGGCCTACGATGAATCCTCGGTGGACATGTCCTTAGCCGTCCAAGACCGCACCCACGCACCGGAATGGATGGGGCCGGCCTTCTCCAAAAAGGATGGCTCCGGAATGGTGGAATTCCATGGAGTCCGAGCAAGCCTGGGTTCCCATGGAGCACCACGAGTATTCCACCACTTCCACCATCGGGAACCCCTTCCGGGGGACCAAGGAAAAGGGTCTGAAATACTTCGAACGCAGCGCCGAACATCTGGCCGCCTTTCTGGAACAAGTGAAGAAATTCTCCATCCGGGCAACCAGCCGGGAGTTCAACAACCGGGCCTGACAAAAACAGGTTTGAGGTTCGAGGTACGAGGCGGGTAGAGAAATTTTTCTGAATTTTATCCGCGTTCATCCGCGTCCAAAAAAGTTCGGAGTTTGTAGGGGCGCGCTGCCGCGCGCCCGTAGGGAGTTCGGAGTCAAGGTCGATAAAAGCCTGGTTTTAACTTTAGGCATTTTAGGCATTTCGAATTCTAGGCATTTTTATCTGTGTTCATCTGTGTCCTGATGAAAATTTTTTTGGGTTTCGGCGTTGCTGCGCCGCGGAGAAGAGATGAAAATTCCCGAGAAGATGAAAGCAGCCGTGCTGGTTTCTCCCGGTGTTCTGGCGGTGCGGGAAGTGGAAACGCCCAAACCGGGACCGGCGGACGTCCTGATCCGGGTCGCGTCCTGCGCCATCTGCGGCAGCGATCTGAGCCTGATGGCGCACCCCTGGCCCGGCCAGCCCCCGTATGGCGAGTTCATCCCCGGCCATGAATACTCCGGGGTAGTTGCGGCCAAGGGGGAGACGGTGGATGAGTTTCAAACCGGGGATCGGGTCTCGGTGGAAGCCCACTACGGTTGCGGGAGATGCCGCAACTGCCGGCGGGGGAACTATACCTCCTGCCTCAACTACGGGAAACGGGAGAAGGGGCACCGGGCGAACGGGTTCACCACCAACGGCGGGTATGCCCAATACGTGGTCAACCATGTGAACACGGTTTACCCGATCCCGGATTCCGTAGGCTTCGAGGAAGCGTCCTTGATTACCAACCTGGGCTGCGTCCTGTACGGATTTGAAACCATCGGCGGCTACGTCGTCGGCGACCGGGTGGCGGTGATCGGCCCGGGACCCCTGGGTTTGATCTCCGTGGAAGTGGCCAAAGCCTTGTGCGCGGGGAAGGTGTATTTGATCGGCACCCGGGCCTCCCGTATGCAGGTGGGCGCGTCTTTGGGGGCCGATTGCCTCATCGACCCGAACCGGGAGGACCCTGTCCGGGCAATCCGGGAGGATTCCGGGGGCGTTGGCGCCGATCTGGTCATCGAATCCTCGGGGAGCGCCCAGGGCTTGCAGATGGCCATTGCCATGGCCAGGAAGATGGGCAAGATATTGCTCCTCGGATTTCCGGAAGACCCGGTGAGCGCGGATTTTGCCACGCTGGCAAAGGATAACAAGTCCATCCACACCGTGCGGGGCGAAGGATGGGGCAACGTGGGAAGGGCGGTGTCTCTGCTCGCCTCGGGGCGGGTGGCCCTGAAGCCGCTGGTTACTCATTCCTTCCCCTTGGAGAAAATAGAGGAGGGGTTCAAAACCTTCCGGGAACGGATCGGGGGGGCCGTGAAAGTAGTGGTAAAGCCCAACGACCCCTCCGGGGCAACCCCTTGAGAGCGGCCGAGCCGGAGAGATATTTGAAATCTTTGTTGTCAAATCCGAAATCCGAATATCGAAATCCGAAACAATTTCGAAATTCAAAACGTATTTGTTTCAAACATTTGGATTTTGAAAATTTGCGCTTGTTTCGAATTTCGTGCTTCGAATTTCGAATTTACCCAGTTCCATTGGGAAAAGATAGAACCTAATCCCCAGAATCAAAAAGGTAAGAATCAACCGTTCAGGAGGCATGTTTTGGGCAAGGGAATCGGGTACGGCAAAACCATTCTGTTCGGCGAAATGTTCGCCGTCTTCGGCATTCCGGTCATCGCCTCCGCCCTGTCCATGACCGCCGACGCGGAGGTGGTTCCGACCGCATCGGGAGGCTGGGACATCCGGGACGGCCGCCGGGAGGCCAAAGGCTATAAGGAAGAAAAAAAAGGAATGCAGATGGAATCCCTGGAAAGGATATTCAAACACCTGCGTTTCCGGCCGGAACATATTCAGATTCTGCTCGGCGGCGATCTTCCGGCCATGAGCGGAATCGGGGCGACGGGGGCCAGTTCAGTGGCCATCGTGCGGGCCCTCTCCGGGGAATTCAACCTCCGCTTGTCAGACGATGAGGTCAATGCCGGAGCCTACCAGGCGGAAATCGCCTACCACGGCCCCACCACGAGTGGGATCGACAATATGATATCCACGTACGGGGCGATCATCTGCCTCACCCGGGGCGAACCCAACGTGGTGCGGAAAATGAAATTAAAAGAACCGGTTGAAGTTGTCATCGGAGACACGGGTATCATCGCCAACACCAAGACCCTGCTCGCCGCCCTCGGGGAGAGAAAGAAGAAATCCCCCGAACGGTACGGGCGCATGCTGCAGGAGGCCCGGCAGATCGCCGAAGAGGCCATGGCTGCTATCGAAAGGTTCGACCTGAAGGGGATCGGCCGTCTGATGGACCGAAATCAGTCGCTGCTGAAGGAAGCCGAAATCTCCTGCCCGGAGCTGGATCTCCTGGTGGATCTGTGCCGGAGCGCGGGGGCATGGGGTGCCAAGCTAACCGGTTCGGGCGGCGGCGGGTGCATGCTGGCCCTGACCCCGGGGAAAGAACTGCAGGAGAAGGTGGCTTCGGCCATCGAATCGCGGGGCTTTCAGGCCCTCCGGGCGAAATTGGGAATAAACTGAAAAGAAAACAGGTTAAGGTTAAGGTCGAGGTCAAGGAATTTTCTCGGCCTCAACCTTGACCTCAACCTTGAAAGGGGTCATGGATAAGACGATTCTTCTGATCGGAACCATGGACACGAAAGAGGAGGAGCTCTTATTCTGCCGGGATCTGATCGTCCGCAAAGGACTTAAAGTGCTCATCCTGGATGCGGGAATCCTGAAAGACCCCCGAAATCACCCGGATGTCACCCGGCAGGAGGTCGCCCGGGCGGCCGGGGTGACCGATTTGGAGAGCCTCTTGGCCGCAGGAGATAAGGGGAAGTGCATTGAGACGATGATCAGGGGAGTGACCGCCAAGACGCAGGAACTCCTGCGGCAGGGGGCGTTCCACGGGATCCTGGGGATGGGCGGGGGCCAGGGAACGGACATCTGCGCTTCGGCCATGCGGAGCGCTCCCCGGGGCATGCCCAAGCTCTTGGTCTCCACCATCGCCTCGGGAAAGGCCGCGTTCGGTCCCTACGTCGGCACCAGTGACATTGCCATGATGCATTCCATCGTCGACCTTCAGGGCCTCAATTTCCTCACCCGAAGGATCCTGGCCAATGCGGCGGGGGCCATCTGCGGAATGGTGGGGATATCGGAAGAAGCCGACATGAAACCCCGGGGGATCCCCGTGGCCCTGTCCATGCTGGGGACGACAACGCCCGGGGCCCTGCGGGTGAAGGCCAGCCTGGAGCAGCGCGGATACGAGGTGGTCGCGTTTCATCAGAATGGCACCGGCGGGATCGCCATGGAGGAGATGATCCGGGAGGGCTCTTTTCGGGGGGTTCTGGACCTGAACCTGCATGAAATCGGAGACCGCTGCGTCGGGGGGCTGCACAGCGATCCCCTGAGGGAGCGCTTGGAAGCAGCGGGGGAAATGGGGATCCCCCAGGTGATCGCTCCCGGGTCCATCAATTATGCGGTGTGGGGCCCCTTTCCCAGTCTGTCCGAGGAATTGAAGTCTCGGAAATACATCATCCATAATCCCAACATGACCTTGGTGCGGCTGAGCCCGGATGAGCTGCGCAGCGTGGGAAAGCTCACCGCGGAGAAGATCAACCGGGCTAAAGGACCCACCCGGGTCTTCATTCCCCTGAGGGGGTTCTCCTACCCAGACCGGGAGAACCTGCCCCACTGGGAGCCCGAGGGAAACCGGGCCTTCATCGAATCCCTGAAGGCTCATTTACGCCCTTCGATCCCGCTGAAAGAGCTCGACGCCCATATCAACGACCCGGAGTTCATCGACCCGGTGGCGGATGCCTTTTTGTCCATGATGGATGAATTTTCGGCGGGATGAAGGAGGAGAAAATTTGAAACGTCTTTTAGATCGGAATGCTATCGTCACCGGCGCAGCCCAGGGCATGGGCCTGGCGATCGCCAAAGCCCTATACCGGGAAGGAGCCCGGGTGTTCTTGATGGACGTAAACCAAGGAGCCGTGACCGCTGCTGCCAAGGAGATCGATCCGAGCGGGTCTCGCGCGGTAGGGAGAAGAGGGGATGTAGCCAGGCCGGAGGAAGTGCAGGCGCTCGTCAAGGAGCTGAAGGCGCTCTGGGGGACGGTCGACATCCTGGTGAACAATGCCGGGGGGGCCCTTCATACGCCCCACGTGCTCGAGGAGATTCAAGAGAAAGACTGGAATCTCGTGGTGGACGTAAACCTGAAAGGGACTTTCCTCTGCTGCCAGGCGGTGATCCCAGAGATGGCCAAGCAGGGGAAGGGAGTGATCGTCAACATGTCTGCCCTGGCGGGGCACTGGAGGGCATCGCTGGCCGGTGTCCAATACGTCGCCGCCAAGGCAGGGGTGGAGGGATTGACCCGCCAGCTGGCTTATGACTGGGGGAAATCGGGGATCCGGGTGAATGCGGTCGCCCCCACGGTGACGTTGACCGGCGACCGGGTTCAGGGGCTCTGGGAGGCCAAGAGCGAAGAAGAAAAAAAGAAGGTTCTTTCCGCCATCCCCCTGGGCCGGTTGGGGACTCCCGAGGAGGTCGCTTCCGTGGTCGTTTTTCTGGCCTCCGATGAATCCAGTTTCATCACCGGCATTACCATCGATGTGAACGGGGGGCGGTATCTTCGGTAAAGAACCTGCCTTCCCATTCTGGGGGTAGAAGCTTGCCTCCCTTCACTTCTGAGATGCCTATTCTTGTGGCCCGGGGACAAGGCCGTGGTTGGAAGGCAGGATCGGCGGGTGGCGAAGATCCGATGAAAGATCACTTCCCTTCCGCAGAGGGAGGCGGTACGGGCAGGGCCATCTGCGTACCCCCGGGCCGATTCCGCCCGGACCGATGAAAGAATCCGTGCCTCATCATGCCGAGAACCACGGCTTTGCCCCCGGGCCGGGCAAGGCCTCCAAGCTATGAACATTGATCTGATTCCTGGAAAGTGGAGGGCAAGGAGGTAGAATCCCTTGACGCACAATGGCCTTCAAAGTATACTCACCCTACTTGAAATTCCGGCTTCCAGGATAGGGCTTTGTGCAGGGTTCAGCATGGTCCTGCCGACAGGATATCCGACAAGGAGGTGATGTGAAGCGGCATGAATGGAGGTAAGAATCCGGCCCGCTCGTGAAGGATCTGAAACTCAGGATATTCTACCAGAAGGAGGGTCAAATGAAGAAGTTTCTGATTCTGTTTTCTATCTTCGTATTCTGCGGCGCTTTGGGTTCCGGCAACGCCCTGGCGGCCGATCCCGACAAAATAAAGGTCGGTATCCTACTTCCGCTTACCGGAACCTTTGCCATGGTGGCCGAAACCCAGAGGGATGGGGCGCTGCTGGCGGTGGAGGTGGTCAATAAAAGGGGCGGGCTGAATATGCCCTGGGGAAAGGTAAAGGTGGAGGGAGTTGTCGCCGATGATGAAGCCAAACTAGACGTGGGGGTTCGGCGTTACCGCTATATGGTCACCGAAGGGGTGAAAGGGGTGGGGGGTCAGACCTGGGCACCCCTGGCCTTCGCCATTAATGCCCTGGTTCTGAAAGATCCCATGCCCTATTTCCCCGTTTGCGTCATGGCCAAGGAGGGTTTTCTAAAGGGCAAGCTGGCCGATTCCACCTTCGCCACGGCCTACAGCCCATGGACGGTGGGATACATGGGCGGCTCCGCGGCCATCAAGGTGCTGGGCAAGAAAAAGATTTTCTTTTTGGCCCGGGCCGACAGCTGGGGCTGGGACATCCGGGACGGCGTCTATGCCGCGGCCAAAGAACACGGTGCGGTGATTGCCGGGTATGACGAGGTCTCCCTCGGAACCAGCGACTACACGACCATTTTGCAGAAAGTTCGGGCGGCAAAGCCGGATGTTTTCATCTCCGCTCAATTTGGTGGCGATGCCGTGGCCCTTTTAAAACAGGTCCAGCAGATGGGCCTCAACAAGGAAATGACCATTTTCAATGCCTTCATCACCAACGTGGTCGCTAAGGGCATTCCTCCCCAGGCCCTGGAGGGTGTCTACGCGATGCATTATTTCTACTATGACCTGGCTGACTTTGCAGACCAGGAAGTGGCCAAGAGCGCCAAGGAGTTCACCGAGCTGTACCAGGCGAAATACAAAAACCCTCCGGATTCTTATGCCACCATCGCCTATACCGCCTACATGGAAATGTTCCGGGGGTTTGAGGCGGCTAAGTCCTTCGAGCCGAAAAAGGTCTCCGCAGCGCTGATGGCCAACAACGGCCAATTTACCTCGGTCAAAGGTTCTGCCCGGTGGCGCGAGGATCACTCGGCGGTTTACAAGTATGCCGGCTTTTTGGTCAGGGGAAAAGGGGCCGAGCGGAAAGGCGAATGGGATCTGTTTAAAGTCGTGGGCTACCAGGGCGGCGATTCGGTGATGCCGACCCTGAAATCGCTGGGTTATTAACCCGTCTCCGCCCCGGTGGAGGTTCTGTCCGATCCCCGGGGCGGAACAGGAGAAAAGGGCCAGCCGTGAATACAGATGCGGGTACGGAAATCATCAGAACTGAAAACGTCACCAAGCGATTCGGCGAATTGACCGCCGTCGACCGCGTGAATTACCGGCTGCGGGAAAACGAAGTGGCAGGGATCATCGGGTCCAACGGCGCCGGGAAGACCACCTTCTTCAATCTCCTGACCGGGTACTACCCGCCCGACGAGGGGACCATCTGGTACCAGGGGGAGGACGTCACCCACGTGAAGCCGGAGAACCGGGTGGCCATGGGGATGATGCGGACCTTTCAGCTGACTTCCACCTTCGATAATCTCAGGGTGATCGACAACCTGGTCCTGTCCTACTATCGGGCCTATAAAAAACCCTCCCTGCTTTCCCTGCTCCTCACCACCTGCAAGCGGTACCGCACCGAACAAAAAATCGCCGAGTCCCTGGAGACCTTTGAGCTTCAGGGCGTGGCCCACAGACAGGTAAAGCATCTCAGCCTGGGGGAGAAGAGGCGGCTGGAGATCGCCATGGCCGTCCTGGCCGAACCCAGGGTGTTGCTGCTGGACGAGCCTCTGGCGGGGCTGGGGGAATCGGAAATCAAAGGAGTCCTGGGGGTGCTGGGCAAGCACGTGGGGAAGCAGACGATCCTGATTGTGGAACATAAGATTTCCCAGGTGGAAAATTTTCTGGAGAGGCTCACCGTCATGCACGAGGGCAAAATCATCGCCGACGGCGAGTGTGAGGAATGTCTCCGGGACCCGGAGGTGCGCCGAAGCTACTGGCAGATCGACGCCTCCGCCGAGGGAGCCGATCAGGCCTCCACATACGGAGTCCATGACCATGAATAAGGATGAAATTTTGGCGGTTCGCGGCCTGAATGTTTCTTACGGGGAATCGAAGGTTCTGTTCGATGCCGATCTCCATGTGAATGCGGGGCAGGTGGTGACCTGCGTGGGCCGAAACGGTGCCGGCAAAACCACCCTGCTCAAGACCATTGCCGGATTCCTGAAGCCGACTTCCGGTTCGATCACCTTCAACGATACCGACCTGGTTGGGCTGAGGTCCTACGACATCGCCAGGATGGGGCTCAAATACATCCCCCAGGACAAGAAAGTGTTTTCCGATTTGACGGTCCGGGAAAACCTGGAGCTGGGCAGCTACGCCACCAAGGATTACAACTGGGGCCCGGTGACCGACCATTTCCCCAGGCTGAAAAGCCTCATGGATCGCAAGGGCGGATACCTGAGCGGCGGGGAACGCCAGATGTTGATGATCGGCAGGGCCATCCTGGGCGATCCGAAAGTGTTGCTCATCGACGAGCCCACCGAGGGACTGGCCCCCAGCATCGTTGCCCATCTGCGAGGCGCTTTCAAGGAACTGAGCAAAAAAGCGGCGCTGGTGATCGTGGAACAGAACCTGCCCCTGGTGTGCGCCATATCCGACAAAATTTACGCCCTCAAAGAGGGGCGCATGGTCGCCGAACTCCGGGACCGGGAATCCATTAAAGCCAGCGTCTGCGAACAGTATCTCTAGGTTTCCCGCCGCCTGCAACGGGAAACTCGAAACGGGCCCGGGCGGTTCGTTCAGCCATAGTCCGCTGGATTGGAGAGGAAATTTCCCATGGCGAATATTTTCAAATGGTGGTGGGACATCCTGTTGGCCTTTTTCCTGCTGGCATTGTTGAGGGTCTTCTCCCCCCTGCCCTTCGCGATCGAGATCATTATTTTTTCCATTTACACCATGGGCTGCAACTTCCTCCTGGGCCGGGTGGGGTTTATTTCCTTCGGCCAGCCGGCCTATCTGGCGGTGGGTGCCTATGCCACCGCTTTTTACCTCTATTACTTCGGCCAAAACCCGTACCTCGGCATCTTCCTCGGGCTCCTGAGCGGGGTGGCCGTAGCGGTCATCGTCGGCCCCTTTTTCGTCCGGTTGCGCAGCGACTATTTTGCCCTGGTGAACCTGGCGCTGGCGGTGATCGTGTACTATCTGATGGAAAAAGTTCTGGCGGATATCACCCATGGTGACAACGGCTTGTGGTTTTTGACCAACATGTCCTCCACCCCCGTGCTCGACCTGACCCGACCCAACCAATTCTTCATCTTCGCTTTCCTGGTGGCCATGGCCGTCTGGGCGTTCTACAAATACCTGGACGATTCGGTATACGGCGCCTGCTGTTTGGCCACCAAGATCAACGAAGACAAGCTGAAATTTCTCGGTTACAGCAACTTCAACATCCGCTACCTGGCTTTTATCATCGCCAACACCACGACGGCTTTGGCCGGCTCGCTCTACGCCGTCTATTTCGGCTTCGTGAGCCCCGAACTTACCAGCCCCGCGCGATGCGCCGATCCGGTGGTGGTGACCATCCTGGGAGGGGTGGGCACGCTCTACGGTCCCATCGTCGGGGCGATCGCCTACACCGGGATGAAAGACTTGATCAGCGGATTTATCGCCAACTGGGAGCTTTTCATCGGCTTGCTGCTGGTATTCATCATGCTCGCCGGAGAAAAGGGGATCTGGAGCACGCTGGAGCCCATCCTGAAAAAAGCCCTTTCCCGGAGGAGGATCCTGCCGAGTGTGCAGGATGGGGAGGGGGGAAATCGATGATGGACACCCAGCTCCTGATTTCCGGCGTCATTTTCGGGCTGAGCATCGGCAGCATCTTCTTCCTGATGGCCATTGGCCTGTCGCTCTGTTTCGGGTTGATGCGCATCATCAGCCTCGACCAATTGCTGTATTATTCCGTCGGCGCCTTCATCAGCTACAGCATTTTTGTCGCCACGGGAAACACCTGGATCGGCATGTTGGGGGGGATGGCGGCGGCGGGCCTGGTCAGTTTCGGCGTGGAGCGCTTCGTGTACCTGCGCATTTACGAACGGGATATCACCTTCACCATGATCGCCTCCTTCGCGATTCTGATCGCCGGCGTGGGGGCCATCAAGTACATCTGGGGGTTGGTTCCCAGACCGGCCCCCATTCCCCTCGAAACCCAGGTCATCATTCTGGGCACGGCCATCCCCGTCTACCGGCTGATGGTCATCGTCATCTCTTTCTTGGTTTATTTCGGCATCTGGCTCTTTTTGAACCGGACCATCACTGGCAAGGCCATTCGCGCCGGGATCGAGGACGTAGAACATGTGGAAGGTTTGGGCATCAACGTGTACAAACTCTTCACCATTACCTTCATCATCGCCGGGACGTTGTCCGGGCTGGCGGGGGCACTGCACGCGCCGCTGATCATGGTGGACCCCCACATGGGGCTCCACGTGCTGGCCTTCGTCTTCATGGTGGTCATCATCGGCGGCTTGGGCAGCATCAAGGGAACCCTGGCCTCCGCCTTTATCGTCGGTCAGGTCATTTCTCTGGGATCCCTCATCTATGCCCCGCTGGCGCAGATGGCGCCCTTTGCCATCATGCTGCTCATTCTTTTGATCAAACCCACCGGTCTCTACGGCAGCAAGCTGTTGAAACGATAAGGTTCAGAAAGGTTCGGGCATGGTTGGGGCCCAACGTTGCAATCATGACCTCCGGCAGAGCCGGAGGTATGAAAAACAGTGAACCGCTCAAAGCGGATTGAAATGGGAGCGACACGGAAAGGTGGCCTTCGGTCGGATGCCAGGCCCGGGGGCAAGGACCTTCTGTGCAAAAATCATGAGGCGGCTTCCATTTCATGGACCAGGCGGGCCAACCGTTTGAACCTCCGATGAAGGGGTCCTCTCCAGGTAGGGGCGACCGGCGGGTCGCCCGATCGGCCCGCCGCATCCTGCGGAAGTCGGTCGAAGCCTCCAAGGAGAGGGCCAGCCCGGCCGATGGTTTTTGCACAGAAGGTCCTTGCCCCCGGGCCACAACTCAAGCATCCCGGAAATGTCAAACTCTAATAGCCCCCCGTCAGAGCCGGGGGTTTACCTTAAGGAAATGAAAGGAACCCGGCCATGAACCAGCTCGTCGTTAAAGGTTCCCTGCTGATCGACGGAACCGGTCGTCCGCCGGTGGAAAAAGGAGCGGTCCGCATCGCCGGGGATCGCATCGCTGCTGTGGGGCCGGAGAAAGAAATCGGATCGCCGGCCGGCCTCCCGGTGATCGACTGCGGGGATCAGGTTTTGATCCCCGGGCTGATCGACTGTCACAGCCACCTCTCCATGGATCCCACTCAGGAGAACTGGCCGGCCCGGCTGAACGACAGCGATGCGGAGCAGGCTCTCCGGGCGGTGAACAATCTGGCGGCGGATTTGAAAGCCGGAATCACGACCGCCCGTTCTTTGGGAGACCGAAATTTTCTGGACGTGGTCTGCAAGAAGGCGGTCGAATCGGGAAAGCTCTTGGGCCCTCGGCTCCTGGTGGCTACTCGCGGAATCCGCGCCACCCACGGTCACGGGATGGTGGGGTACCCTTTTGACGGTCCGGACGCCGTGCGGCGGGCGGTCAGGGAAAATATAAAGGCCGGAGCGGATGTGATCAAGCTTTTCATCACCGGGACCGTTCGCACCGGGCCGGAACTGCCCTGCTACCCGTCGGAGCAGGAGATCGCGGTGGCCATCGAGGAAGCCCACCGCGCCGGTCTGCGGACCGCGGCCCACTGCATCGGGGGCCCGGGCTTTGAAACCTGCCTTGCGGCCGGCCTGGATTGTTTCGAACACGGATATTTCCTCACTGACCGGGAGATTGAACTCTTGCTCAAATCGGATCGGTGGCTGGATTTGACTCCCAGCCCCTTCTTCACCGAGGAGAGGATTCAGACCCTGCCCAAGGAAATTGCGGATGCTTTCCGAAAAGACCGGGATGAAGTGGCCCGGAGGATGCAAGTCATCATTCGCAGCGGAGTGAAATTCGTCGCCGGAACGGACGGCATGCACGGAGAGCTGGCTCAGGAACTGGAGTACCTTGTCCGCTATGGGGCATCCGAGAGTCAGGCGTTGGCCGCGGTCACCCGGAACGCCTCGGCGGTCTTGGGCCTGGAAGAGGCCGTGGGGACCCTGGAGGCCGGCAAATTCGCGGATATCGTGGGAGTCCAGGGAAATCCCCTAAAAGACATCCGGGCACTTAAAAAAGTCAGAACCGTGATTTCCCGCGGGAAACTTTTTTCCCCGCAGCCATGAGAAGGTATGACCCCGAATCCCTGATTCTTTTAACGCGGAACCCGAAACATTCCTTAGGTTACCCTCCCGCCAGAATCGGCAGGAATAAGACCCGGTCCCCATCCTTCAGTTTCGTATCCATGCCCTCGGGGAGATCGACGTGGTTGTTGAAGACTAGGGTTACTTCGCTGGAGAGGCTCTGGGTTCCGGGGTCGAAAAGATTTTCGGAGAAGTGGCTGAACCTTCCGGACAGGCGGGTCAGGAGATGACGCAGCGACTCCCCACCCTCCAGCGGTTCCTCCAGGACGACCGGCCCGGGCTGATCAAAACCCAGGCGGTCGGCCATCCAAAACTCCAGTCTTACTTTAGAGGTAGGCAAAGCGTCTGCTTCCAGCTTCTTTCTTCCCTGACTGCCTTTGGTTCAAATTCGAAATCCGAATAAAAAACTTAACCGCAGAGGTCGCAGAGCACACAGAGGTAAAAATGGCCAAAGGCTCAAGGCCCGGAATGCATGGCAAAAAGCGGTCCCCTTTCAGGGGTCTTCATCAAAAGACCTCTGCGCTCTCTGCTTCCTCTTCGTTCATCCTCTTGTCTTCCTTCGCGGGGGATCCGGAGAAAGAAAGATTTTTTCCCCAAAGGAGAAAAGAACCAACAACCGCAGAGATCCGGGAGGACGCAGAGAGGATGAAAAAGCGAACCAGGATTCCTGTTTTTCGTCTTTTGGAAGAAAATGCTCTGCGGTCTCTGCGTGCTCTGCGGTTGATATTTCTTCTTCATCTCCGGAGGGCACAGAGGCTTTTATAATTTCCTAAGCGGCACGAAATCCGAAACCATAGCCAAAACCAAATTATTTAATGACCAAAAGAAAGAAAGCCTTGTTTTGAATTTGGGATTTCGGTCATTCGAATTTGTTTCGTCCCGCGCTTCGCGGGATTCGAAATTCGAATTTCGAATTTTAATACCCGGCTTATTGACCTCAGAACTTCTCGATAAGTTCCTCAAGGCCGAGGGATTTCAAGGTTTGAGGAAGCGGCCTTCCCGTCTCCGGTTCCCAGCCCATCAGTTCACGGTAGATTCGCACCATGAAATCGAAGTGAGGCTGGATGGGTCTTCCCTTGACCGGTCCGTCCTTCGGTGTCTCGCTGTAGCGGATAGAGGGCCTCTCGTTCTCGGGTTTCAACCCATGGCGGAAGTTGAAGACCCTTAGGAGATTGACAATCCTCAGCCCGATGTGGGTGGCGCTTTTCAGGTCCAGGTCCCATCCCATGACGGCGTTGGCGCATTTAACGGTAAGGTCGCGGTTCGGGCAGGTGAAACAGCAGATTCCCAGGCAATCCACGAACTGCAGCCAGCCGTTCTCCTTGGCATTGATTGCCGCCACTTCCCACGGAGAAAATTTATCGAAGACCGGGGGATAGCCCAGCCGTTCCGGGAAGACGCCCCCCCGGGTGGCTTCGATGGTGCTGGTGCCCGAGGTGCAGGTGTCCAGCATCTCGCACCACCGCCCGCGGTGGTCGTGGCCTCTCGGAGCTGCCCCGGTGTGGGTATAGATAGCCCACTTCGCCGCTTCGCCACCGATTTTTTCGGACGCTCTTTTAACCCCTTCGCCCAGGAGGTTTCCAATTCCCTGGCGGTGGGCGATCTGCTTCAGGAGCTCCTTGGCCGCTTCCGCGTTGCCCCATTTCAGGTCCAGGCCGCCCAGGTCCTTCTGGGTGAACACCCCTTTCTCGTAGCATTCCATGGCCCAGCCCACGGTCCAGCCGGCTTCGTTCAGGTCCATGCCCATATTGTCGTTGAACCAGTTGAGCATCACCGCCGCCCCCGCGTCGGCGTTGCCGATCACCGGCCCCCAGGCGGCCAGGCCCTCGTACTCCGGTTCTTCCCCTTTGAACCCCTTATAAGGGCCTTCCGTGACTTCGCAGAGTTTGCAGTGCTTCAGCTGGCAGGCCCAGCACGGGTTGTCTTTCATCTTGAAATGGGTACGGATATACTGGCCATCCAGCTTCCCATGCTCCGGGAAGACTCCGGTCGTATAATTCTTTATCGGGAGCCAGCCTCCCAGGGCGGCCCCGGAGAAACCTCCCCCGGTTCCCCATTCGTAAATCCGCTTGGACCCTTTGGTCTTGGCGTCTTCGTGCAGTTCCCGGGTCAGATCTCTCCACCGCCGCCTTGTCCTTTACCGGAAACTCCGCCTTTCCCCGGGCCACGACAATGGCCTTCAGCCGTTTTGACCCCATGACCGCGCCCATGCCGTTGTGGGCCACCACATGGCCTCCATCTCCCGAGATCATGGCGAAACGGACCAGGTTCTCTCCTGCAGGGCCGATCGCCTGGACACTCCCCCGGAAGCCCAGGCCCAGCTCTTGGCGAAGAATTTCTTCGGTCTCGAAGGTTCCCTTGCCCTGCAAGTGTCGGGCATCTTTGATTTCGGCCTTTCCGTCGTGAATAAAAAGATAAGCCAAGTTAGCGGCAGCTCCCTGGACCACGATCCCATCAAATCCGGCCAACTTAAGATAGGCTCCAAAGAGACCGTTGGCCTGGGAACAACCCGCCAGGTTGGTCATAGGGCCTTTGGTGACGACCGAAAAAGTCCCGGTCCCGGAAATCCGGGTAGCCCCGAGAGGGCCCGAGAATATGAATATGACGATTCTTCGGGTCGTTCCACTCTACCCCCGGGGGAACCTCCTCATAAAGAAGTTTGGCTCCAATCCCGGTGCCGCCCACATATTTCTCTATCAGGTCATCCCTGAGGGGCTCCGCCTTGGCCTGCCCCGCACTAAGGTCGACCCGAAGTACTTTTTTCAAGTAGCCGCCCGCTGGTTTCATCCCTGAAATCCTCCTTCTTTTCTCTTTTATCTGGAAAGGTTTTCTCTATGGAACGCTATTAAGAATATATTAGCCTAAAGACCCGGGAAAAGTCTAATCATTTGGAGGGAGTGCTGAACCAATCTCGAACTTCTTCGGCCTATTGACCTCTCAAGACAATGCCGCTACTTAAAGGAAAATTACCCTTGACAAGCTTCTGGGGATTTACTATAAGGTTCGTGGATACATGGATACATGGATTCTTTGCTCGGGATTCCTGAACTTGGCGGGCCTGTTTTAGGAATCGGTTTCCATTCTTCTCTTCTTTTTTTATCCCAAGGAGAAAATTCCTCATGTACGGGGAAGTTACCCCTAGAAATAGGCAAGGGAATATCCATTTCCTGGAGCCCCCTAATTCCATTTCCGATCAAATCTACGAACGAATAAGGCAACAAATTCTCCACGGCGATATCGAACCGGGAGAGCGGCTGATGCAAAACCAGGTCGCCGAAAACCTGAGAGCCAGCCGGACCCCGGTGCGGGAGGCCTTCCGGCGGTTGGAACAGGACGGCCTCGTGGAGAGAGTCCCCCAGGGAGGAGTCCGGGTTACTCGTCTGGACATGGAGGCCATTCAAGAAGTCTTCGGCATCCGGAATGTCCTGGAGGCCTACGCCGTCGAACTGGCCTGCGGCCGGATCACGGCGGAGGAAATCGGGGCATTGAAACAGCTTGTGAACCAGGCTGGAGAGCTTCTGTCCTCCGGCGAGCTGGGCAGGGAAACGAAAATCAAAAGCCTGTTTGAATTGAATTCCCAATTCCACGACACCATCTACCGGGCTTCCGCAAATTCTTACCTCATGGGCATGATCAACAGCCTGCGGTTTATTGTCGGCCGTTTGCGTTTCCTGGGATTAAGAGCCGACAGCACCTGGTCCCGGGCGTGGGATGAACATTCTCAGTTGATCGGGCTCCTGGAAAAGAAAGACAAGGAATCAGCGGCCCGACTGCTGAAGACCCACCTGGTGAACGCCGTTTCCGACGTCCTGATGGGGATGAAACGGGTGGAAGTTCCTGGGAACGGCGGGGAGCTTGGATTCAGTCCCGAAGAATAACGCCATTGCGGATAGACCGTAGGGGCACGATGCATCGTGCCCCTACAAGGCCGCCATTCAGTGGAATGAAGGGCCGGGAAGGTTTTCTGGTAGTTCCCGGGATCATAAGAAAAAGGAGGGAGGAAGTTATGAAAACACGTCGCGTGGTATGGATTGCAGGAATCATGGCGCTGTCCGCTCTCTTCATTTTTCAAACCTACGGGGCGAGAGCAACCGCCCAGACGATTCAGATGAGACTGGCCCATTATGTGGATGATAAGCATCCCCTCCACCTTGGCGCCCAGCAGTTTGTTGCCAAAGTGGACGAGAGAACCAAAGGGCAGGTGAAGATCGCCATCTTCCCGTCCAACCAGCTCGGTTCCCCGCCTGAGGTGGTGGAGCAGGTGAAGCTGGGGACCCTGGACATTTGCATCAACACTCAGGGGCAATACGAGTATCACGTGAAGGCCTGCGCCACGGCCCAGATCCCCTTCGTCTTCGATGGTTACGACCATGCCCATCGAACCCTCGACGGCCCGGCCATGAAGTGGCTGGGGCCGCTGTTCGAAAAGGCCGGTTTCATCCACCTGGCCAACTGGGAGTGGGGCTTCCGGAACATTACCAACAATAAAAAAGCCATCATGAAACCCGAGGATGTAAAGGGGTTGAAAATCCGGGTTCCGCCCGAATTTCATCTCCAAACCCTGTTCGAATCGCTGGGAGCGGTGGTGACCAAGATCGCCTGGCCGGAACTCTACATGGCCCTGGCCCAGAACGTGGTGGACGGTCAGGAAAACCCCCTCAGCGCCATCTGGTACCAGAAATTCTACGAAGTGCAGAAGCACGTCGCTCTTACCCAGCATGCTTATGCCTGCGCCATGCCCATGATGAGCACGAAGAGCTGGGCCAAGCTGAACGCCGACCAGAAGAACATCGTGAAGGAAGAGGCCAAAGCGGCGGGCGACTGGGTGCGCAAGACGCTGAACAATGAAGAAACCGATTTGATCGCCAAATTCGAGAAAGCCGGACTGAAAGTTACCCGCCCGGACATCAAGGCTTTCCGGGCCGCCATGGGACCGGCTTACAAGAAGATTTTCGAAAGATACGGCGAGGATAACGTCAAGACGTTCATGAAGTTCGTGGAAGAAACGAGGAAGAAATAGAGCGTCACGCCTCTGGCGAGGCGCTCGGTAATTTACCTATGATGACGGCAGCCATCTTTTCGGTTCTGGTCGTTCTGATCATGCTGGGGTTTCCCATCGCCCTCTGCATGGGGCTGACTGCGGCCATCTTCTTCGTGGTGCTGGGAGAGATCGACACCCTGCTCATGCTCCCGGCCCGGATGTACTCCAGTTCCACCAGCTTCACTCTCCTGGCCATCCCCTTCTTTATCCTGGTGGGCAATCTCATGAACACCGGGGGCATGACCATGCGCATCTTCCGCCTGGCCCAGTGCATGGTGGGCCATATCAAGGGCGGGCTGGGACACGTCAATGTGGTCAACAGCATGATCTTTGCCGGCATGTCCGGCTCGGCCGTGGCCGATGCCGCCGGGATCGGAATGGTGGAGTTGGAAGCCATGGTCAAGGCCGGATTTTCCCGCAGGTTCAGCGCGGCGGTGACCGCGGCCACCTCCACCATTGGCCCCGTCATCCCCCCCAGCATACCCTTTGTCATTTTCGGGAGCATGACCGGCACTTCCGTGGGGCGCCTTTTCCTGGGGGGATTCATCCCCGGGGTCATCATGGGAATCGCCATGATGGTCACGGTTTACATCATTTCCGACCGGAGGGGATATCCCCGGGAACCGAGAGCCACCTGGGGAGATTTTTTCCGGGGCCTCCTGGGGGCCTGGTCGGCCCTGGCCTGCCCCATCATCATCATCGGAGGAATCCTGATCGGGATCTTCACTCCCACGGAAGCGTCGGTCGTGGCGGTGCTGTATGCCCTGGTGATCACCCTCCTGGTTTATAGGGAAATGCCCCTGAAGGACCTCCCCCGGATTCTGTGGGAAACCCTGGAACACACCGTCCGGGTCATGTTCATCATCTCCGCCGCCGGAATCTTCGGCTGGCTCCTCATCCAGCAGAAGGTGCCCGAAGCGGTCATCCAGGGTCTCATGTCTCTCAGCCACAATCCCTGGGTCCTCCTGCTGATCATCAACGTCATCCTCCTGATCCTGGGTTGCTTCATGGAAGTCATTTCCATCATGATGCTGACCATTCCCATCTTCATGCCCCTGATCGACAGGGTGGGCATCGACCCCATTCACTTCGGGGTGTTGATGACCCTGAACCTGATGATCGGCCTCCTCACCCCTCCGGTGGGGATGGTTCTCTATGCCGTCTCCAGCGTGGCCAAGATCCCCCTATGGGAGCTTGCCGATGAACTCAAATGGTACATCGTCGCCCTCATCGTGGCCCTGGGCGTCATTACCTATATTCCCTCCCTGGTCACCTGGGTTCCCAACCTGATCATGGGACCCGGGAGATGAACGGGGGAGCTAATGGAGGGATAAGAATTTTACTGAAGATTGATCGAGCTCTGGTCCCGGCCCTCAAATGGAGCAGCGTTGCCTGCCTGGTGGCGCTGCTGGTTCTCATTGCCGCGGGGATCTTCGTCCGCTTCGTTCCCATCGGTTCCATGGGCTGGGCCGATGAAGTCATCGAATGGGCTTTTGTTTACATGGTTTTTATGGGGTCCGTGGTTCTCTGGAGGGAACGGTCCCACTTTCGGGTCGAATTGATCCCCCACTGGCTGGCCGGGACGCGGGGCGAGCAGGTGCTGGAAGTCACCCTTGGTCTTCTGTCTCTCGTCTTCTTCCTGGTCTTCACTTATGAGGGAACCGTGCTCGTCCTGCGAACTACGGACAACTCTCCCATTCTGGACCTTCCCAAGCTGTTCTGGTACGCGATCCTGCCCCTTTCGGGGATTGCCTTTATCGGTTACACGGTCCGGGACTTCTGGCTCTACTTGCATGGCCGGACTTCTCTCTGGAAATAGGTTGAAAAAAATAGTCATTCTCGGCAAAGAAACCGGTGTGAGTGTCAGGGTGAGCCAAAAAATTAAATTTAGCTGATCCGGGGATTTTGCTTTGCCTTTTTGAACCCTTCATAATTTATATTTGAGGGGGATAAATAATCAAAAGAAAGGGGGAAAGCCATGAAGAAAAAGGAAAAAAATAGGCTTACCCGAAAGAGGGTCAGGCAATCAGCCGGCGTAAGTTCCTGGCCATGACCGCCGGCGCTACCGCGGCTTTATCATTGAGCAATGTGGGGGGCTGGTTTGTAGGGTGTAGGAAGATGGCAACCAACACGATTCTGATGATTAACATCAGAGAAAGGGGAAAAAAATGGAAAAGAGTAGCAGAATCATGAAAGGTTTCGCTTTATTTCTCTCCTTAGGACTGATGGTGAGCTTTTTGGTATTTACACCCAGCACAGGGCAGGCTAAAGCGGTAACCCTGCGGCTGGCCCATTCAGAGGCTGTGACCAACATAAGGCATGACGTCTGCCTCTTCTTCGTCAAACGGGCGAATGAACTGAGCAAAGGGGATGTCAAGATCGATATCTTCCCGGCGGGCGCTATGGGTAGTCATCAAGCTTGCCAGCAGCAGGTGGCAACAGGGGTGTTAGACTTCTATATTACCACTGCTGGATTGGTTTCGACTTTTGATCCGACGCGGATACAGGAGTTAATAGAGCTCCCTTATTTGTTTGATAATTACTCGCAGGCCTATGCCTTCATGGACACACCTTATGTGGCGAAGTTTTATGACCCGCTGAAGGCGAAGGGCATTCATTACCTGGTGACCTGGGACAATGGATTTCGTCATTTGACCAACAACGTCAGGCCGGTTTATACCCCGCAGGATATGAAGGGGCTCAAGATCCGCGTTGTACAGTCAGAGATGTCGATCAACATTCTTCAGGCGCTCGGAGCAAGTGCCGTCCCCATGTCTTATGCCGAACTCTACCAGGCCATGCAGCAAAAGGTGGTGGATGGACAGGAAAATCCTTTCATGAATATCTATGCTTCGAAATTCTACGAGGTTCAGAAATACATGTCCCTGACCAAGCATCAGTACAGCACCCTTCCCATCATCATCTCGGAGATGACCTGGAAGAGGCTCGATGCGAACCAGCAGAACGCCATTCTGAAGGCTGCTGAGGAAGCGGCCCCCATGTTCCGGAAGTTGGTCGGTGCCAATGAGGATGGTCAAGGAAAAGCCATGGAAAAAGCAGGGATGAAGATCAATGACGTTAAAGACTTGACACCCTTCCGTAAAGCCCAGGAACCGGTCTATGCATGGGCCAAGAAGAAATGGGGTGCGGATAAAGTGAGCGAGCTTTTGGCGGAGGTTGAAAAGGTAAGGAAAAAGTATCCTGTTGGTGGAAAGGTCTATTTTGGTCCTGAAGACAAATAAAGCAGCGCAAAGAAATGCTGGAAAGTCGGATGGGTTAGCGACCTTACGTCGCTGATTTGAAAGGGTAGCGGGGATAAGGGGGATTGCATCCCCCTTATCCCCGCTCCTTATTCATTCCTGTCCGCAGGACGGGTTATTCTGCGGGATGTTCTATAAAAGGTTCAGATGTCTAATTGCAGAATAACAACTACGCAGCCGCGACAATGCCAAAGTGTTCAAGAGATCCTGTGTTTGATTGAGACGATGTAAATCAAAACTTATGAAAGAAACTGACGGGGGAGGGGGAAATGACGGAAAGCACCGTTGAAGAGGAGCCCCAACGGACCGGAAAACCAACTAAATGGCTCGAATTCGCGGCGGCAATATTATTGATCTGCATTACGCTCGTTGTAACCATGCAGATCGTGTGCCGGTATATTTTGCAGGAATTGCCACCGTGGAGCGAAGAGCTTTCCCGTTACCTCTTTATCTGGGCGAATTTTGTGGGCGCAGGTGTTGCGCTCGCACGGAACTCTCACGTCAGCATTGACAGTCTGGTAGCCCGGTTGCCGGATTCGTCCGTCGAAAACTCGAGAGTGTTGTGGTCATCCTGGTTACAACCTTCTCGCTATTCTTGGTGTACCAGGGAGTAGTAACCGCAGTTGCCATGAAGGGATCTTACTCCATAACCATGCATTTTTCCATGGCCTGGGTGTTTGCAGCCCTTCCCACGGCGGGGCTTATTTTCGTGTTGTACCAATTGCAGAAGATTTTCAAACGAAAAGACTGGACTTCGACTTGCGTCTCGGCTATTGGGGTCGTCGTTTTGACCGCCCTTTTGGTGGTCATCGGAGAGTATATGTCTGTACCTCCGGGCTTCCTGGTCATCACTCTTGTTTGCGTGGTTGTCATCTTAATGGCGATTAACACGCCCATTTCGACCGCCATCGGCCTGGCTTGTCTTGTTTACCTTCTGGCCAGAGGCAATATACAACTTTTAATCGTTCCCATTATGATTATTGGCGGGATGGACTCGTTTGTCCTCCTTGCGGTCCCCCTCTTTATCCTTGTGGGCGAGTTGATGAATACCGGTGGTATCACGACTCGCCTCGTTACTTTCGCGCGCGCACTTGTTGGCCATATACGCGGAAGCCTTGGGATTTCCACAGTTCTGGGGGAATACATTTTTTCGGGGATTTCCGGCGCATCGGTAGCCGATGTCTCCGCAATGGGGTCAATTCTCATCCCCGCAATGAAGCGCGGAGGGTATCGTCCGGAACAGGCAGTGTCGATCGTTGCATCCGCATCTGCCATGGGCATGCTTGTTCCCCCATGCATTCCCATGGTTGTGTTGGCAAATCTGACTAATCTCTCCGTGGCAAGTTTGTTCATAGCTGGATTCGTGCCAGCGGCTTGCATGGCATTGCCGTTGATCGGCCTCATCTATATCCAGGCTGTGCGGGAAAATATTCCTCGTGAGAGGCAGCAGTCCGCAAGGGAAGTACTGGTGGCGTTTCGCCGGGCAATCCTGCCGCTCATAACGCCCGTCATCATCCTGGGCGGCATTCTTGGAGGGATCGTGACACCGACCGAGGCCGGCATGATAGGCGTTGTTTACGCCCTGATCCTCGGGGTATTTGTCTATCGGGAGATTCATCTGCGCGATCTGATGCCTATTTTGGTGAATACGGCCTCATTGACTGGTATGATACTGCTCTTGGTGGGAACAGCATCGCTCCTCTCTTGGATTTTTGCGGCGGAAAGCGTTCCCGGTTTGCTTGCGAACCTGATCATGAAACTATCGAGCAGCTCAGCGCCGTTTCTGTTGATAACGATCGCCGTGTTCGTTGTGTTTGGAGCATTTCTCGAAGGACTCCCGGCCTTGATCATTTTTACGCCTATCCTTTTCCCGATTATGAGCCATTTCGATATTGTCCCGGTGCACTACGGGATTATCATGATCACTGCCTTGGGAATCGGATTATTTCTACCTCCCATGGGAATCGGTTTTCTGATTGCCTGTTCGCTGGGTAAAGTCAATGTGGAAAAGGCCACACGTGCTTATGCACCTTTCTTCATTGTGTTGCTGATTGGGGCATTGATCGTAGCATTTGTCCCTTGGTTTGCCCTCGTGCTTCCACGCATCATGAATCTTTAAAAGAGTGGGCAACTTCTCATAATTCGAATTTGGACCCCCTGCCCTCCCCCCGCCGCGGGGAAGGGTTAGGCTGGGGGGCAAAGGATACCAGGAATGAAGTCCTGTGACCATCGAAAAACCGTAATGGCCCTTTAAATCGAGGGGCAAAAGTGAAATTTCGAGGAATCTTTTCGCAGCAGGTGAAAAAATTTCTTTGAATCTGTCATTTGGTGTTTGGGATTTTCAACTCATTGGAGGTAAAGGATGGCTAAGAAGACGATTGGTTTCATAGGTCTGGGTGCCATGGGCAAGCACATGGCCAAAAATTTGATCAAGGCGGGATATGACCTGACGGTTCATGACCTGAACCCTCAGCCTGTCAAAGATCTTGTCTCCTCAGGGGCGAAAGGGGCGAAAAGCTGCGCCGAGGCTGCCAAGGGAGTGGAAGTGGTCATCACCATGCTCCCGGCGGACGACGAGGTCAAGACCGTGTGCCTGGGTGCCGGAGGAGTCCTCGAAGGGGCCAAACCCGGGACGGTGCTCATCGACATGAGCTCCATCGCCCCCCACACTTCGAAGCAGGTGGCCGCCGAAGCGCAGAAGAAGGGGATTAAGTTTCTCGATGCTCCGGTTTCGGGCGGAACGACGGGCGCGGAAAAAGCGACGCTCACCATCATGGTGGGAGGGGACAAAGCCCTGCTGGATGAGCACATGGAGATCCTCCAGGTCATGGGGAAAACCATCTACCACGTGGGCGACGTGGGAATGGGCGAGACGGTCAAGATGGTCAATCAGATGCTGGTGGGAATTAATTTGGCGGGGATTGTCGAGGCCTTGGTGATGGGGACCAAGTTGGGAGTAGCCCCGGAGGTTCTCTACAAAATCATCCGGGCCAGCTCCGGCAATTCCTTCATGCTGGACAGCCGGGTCCCCAATTTTATTTTCACCGGCAACTTTACCCAGCCTGGTTTCGCCGTGGACCTACTGAGGAAAGACCTGGGGCTGGCCCTGGAGAGCGCCAAAGTAACCAAAGTCCCCCTCTTCATGACCGCCCAGGCCTACCAGTATTTCACCCGGGCCACGGCGGAAGGGCTGGGCAAGAAGGACATGTCGGTGGTGATCGAGCTGTTGGAAAAGACGGTCGGGATTCAAGTCAGAGGGAAGGCAGAGTGACCGGGTAGGGGCGACCCGCCGGGTCGCCCCTACAGAAGACCCGGAAGGGGATTCGGTTCATCAGGTCCGGGTAAATCGGCAATAAACTGAATGGTTAGTTTTTCTGCCCAATTGTTCGTGTTTTCAAATATGATGAACTCGAAAAAAGCTGCAATTCCGTAAAATCCGTCATTCTGGCGAAAGCCAGAATCCAGGGTTCCCGGTGAAAACCGGGATCCAGCCTCGAAGATGGTTCCCGACTTTCGTCGGGACCACGTCTGGACCCCGGCCTTCGCCGGGGTGACGCTCCAAGAGACTTTTTGCGGGACCATCAAATATCATCACAAAAAGGAGGAGGCAATGAACAAGAAGATGTTGGTGAAAGGAATGGTTTTGACTTTTTGTTTGGCTCTGATCCCCTTTATGGCGGTTAGCGCTCATGCTCAGAAGCCCATTGAGCTGGCCTTCGCGCTCCACACGGCTCCGGGCGGACCGGACCACGCGGCGGTGCAGAAGTTCAAGGAGATGGTGGAAAGCCAGAGTAAAAACCGGCTTAAGGTGAACCTCTTCCCCGGAGCCCAGCTGGGCGGAGAGCGGGATAACCTCGAACAGTTGAAGCAGGGCGAAGTGGCTCTTACCCAGTCGGGAGGCCTCGACATCTCCCTCCTGGCGCCGGAATATGGCGCTCTTTCGACTCCCTACGTGTTTCCCACCATTGAATCGGTTTTTAAGGCCTGGGAAGGACCCATCGGAAAAGGGATCAAGGATGCCTTCCTGACCAAAGGCAAGGTCCATGTGCTCGGCTACCAGCGGCGGGGCGCCCGCATGTTGACCGCCAAAAAGGAAATCAAGACTCCCGACGCATTAAAAGGCCTGAAACTCAGGCTGCCCGAAATCCCCGACTGGGTGGCGGTTTGGAAAGAATTGGGCGCTTTGCCCACCGTGGTGGCCTGGCCGGAAGTCTTCGGGGCGCTTCAAACCGGCGTCGTGGATGGCCAGGAAAATCCCCTTTACCTCATCTACACCACAAAACTGTATGAGGTTCAGAGCCATGTCATGCTTACCTCCCACGTCCACAACTGTTTCGACTGGCTCATGAGCGATAAGGTCCTCTCCTCCCTTCCCAAAGACCTGAAGGACCTCGTCCTGAAATCGGCCAAGGAGGCTTCCGCTTACGGAGATAAGCTTACGATGGAGCAGGAGGAGGATTACAAGAAAAAGCTGGCGGAAAAGGGAATGAAAGTGGTTCAGGTGGATCTAAAAGCCTTTATGGCCAAAACGAAACCGGCCGTCGAGAAGATTCGCCCGAAGTGGGCCAAGGGCGTTTATGAAGAAGTCCAAAAGCTGACTGCAGCAAAATAATCCCTCTTTCCAGAGAGACTGTGCCGCAATGATATTTAATCATTGCGAACCCGCCAGGGGCAGTACATGTCAGGAGAGCCTGGCAATCTCACCCCCTCCCCACCCTCCCCCATCGAGGGGGAGGGAGAGGGTGGGGGAGATGCTGCCGAGGAGGTGGGATTTCAAGAAATGGCGTGAGGAGACGACTGGATGACCGGCAACGTGAATCATCGACTTGCTTCTTTCGAGAAAAAGTTCATGGGCGCTCTGGATGGGGTCAATCTCTTCCTGTTTGTCCTTTTGATCATTCTGGCTTCCTTGCAGGTTTGCTTCCGGTATCTCTTATTCACTCCTTTGCCCTGGACCGAAGAGCTTTCCCGGTTTTTTCTGGTGTGGGTCGCCTTCCTGGGAGCCGCCAGCGTCACCCGCCGGAAGATGCATATCCTGGTGGATTACCTGGTTTCCAGGATGCCCCTCCGGGCCAACCGGATCATCGGGAAAATCCTCTATCTCCTGGCCATCGCCTTCATGGCATCCGTCCTATGGGGCTCGATAAAAATGATGGAGGATGCCTGGCCGGTCCATCTCGGGACGATTCCCTGGTTCAGCGTATCCTTTCTCTATCTCGGGGCGGTGATCGGCAGCGCCATCATGCTCTTCTACCTGATCCTTCACCTGAGGCGCGGAGCTTCTTTTCTTCCCCCCGAGCTCGAAACGGCTCGCCCGGAAAACGCCGGGCAGAAGGGGGAGGTGATCCTGACCTGGTTATTCCTGATCGTCCTTCTCCTGCTCATTTTTGTGGGTCTTCCCATTGCCTTCTCCATGGGCGCGACCACCATGATCGCCGTGGCCTTCAAACGGGGCATCGGGGACATCCCCCACACCATGATGGCCCAGCGCATGGTCTACGGGGTGAACTCATTCCCCCTGTTGGCCATTCCCTTTTTCCTTCTCGTCGGGCGATTGATGAATATCGGAGGGATCACGGACCGGATTTATACCTTCTGCAGCGTGCTCATCGGACATGTGAGGGGCGGGCTGGCCCACGTCAATATCATGGGCAGCATGATCTTTGCCGGCATGACCGGTTCGGCCGTTTCCGATGCGGTGGGCCTGGGGCAGATGGAAATCAAGGCCATGACCGACCAGGGGTATGACCGGAAATTTGCCGCCGCCACTACCGCGGCCTCGGCCACCATCGGACCGATCATTCCTCCCGAGCATTCCCATGGTTCTCTACGGTGTGCTGGGAAACGTGTCGGTCGGCGCTCTTTTCATCGGGGGAATCATTCCTGGAGTCCTGATGGGCCTCTTCATGATGGCCGTGGTGGCCACCGTCGCCAAGAGGAGGGGATTCCCCCTGCAAAAGCGCGCCACTCTTGGGCAGATCATCCGGGCCATCTATCGAGCCGTATTTCCCCTCCTCTCTCCGGTCATTCTCATCGGGGGCATCTGGGGGGGAATCTTCACTCCCACCGAGGCCGGCGTCGTGGCCGTTTTATACTCCATCTTCCTCGGCCTGGTTATCTACCGGGAGATGAACTTCAGGGGGTTGCTGCGAATGATAAGGGAGGCCCTGGATGATACCTCCATTCTCCTGTTTATCATCGCCGCGGCCTCGGTGTACGGCTGGTTCATCGCCCGGTACCAGATCTCCACCAGCATTGTGGAACAGATGATGGGCTTCTCCAAAGATCCTCTGGTGATCCTTTTCATCATAAACATTCTGCTTCTGATCGTGGGCTGCATCATGGAAAGCCTGGCGGCCATCAATATCTTGACCCCGATCCTGCTGCCCGTGGCCATGAGCGTCGGGATCGATCCGGTCCATTTGGGCCTGGTCATGGTCCTGAATCTGATGATCGGGCTGATTACTCCCCCGGTGGGAATGGTTCTGTATGCCGTGCAGCGGGTGGCCGGGATTTCCTTCGATGATCTGGTCAAAGCGGTGGCGATTTATTATATTCCCTTGATGCTGGTCCTTTTCCTGATTACCGTATTTCCCCCGCTCGTAACCTGGTTGCCTTCAACCATCCTGAGGAAGTAAGGGGGTGGTCCTTGACAAAATTGGGGGACGAATTTTAGACTGGATTTGTGAGCTTTTCCACCGTAGGGGCACGATGTCCCGCGAAACGCGGGATGCCCCTGCGGCTTCGATGAAGGATATTTCTTTGTTGCCGCCCTGTTGTCTTTTATTCGGTGATAAGCGCCAAGAGCTCGAAAAGATATGAAAATAGAATAGGAGGTCAGCCATGGCTGATGGGAAAATACCCGGGTATGTGGGAAAGATGCTGCGGGTCGATCTGGGCAGCAAGAAAATAGCGGAAGAAAAACTGGACGAGCCGACCCTGAAGAAATGGGTGGGTGGAGCCGGCTTGGCCGCTAAATACCTTTACGATGAGGTGCCGCCGGGAGTGGAATGGAATGATCCCCGCAACCGCCTCATCTGGACCACAGGTCCCCTGGCCGGAAGCGGAGTCTCCGGTGCGGCCACTTTCAACGTGACCACCAAGGGGCCCATGACCAACCAGGCCGGCTGTTCCCAGGCCAACGGGTTCTTCGGGGCCTACCTGAAATTCTCCGGCTTTGACGGGATCATTTTCCAGGGGGCATCTCCCAAGCTGGTTTACCTGGTGGTCAAGGAAGGGAAAGCGGAAATCCGCGACGCAACCCATCTGGCCGGGAAAGATGTCTGGGAAGTAGAAGACCAAATCCGGAAAGAACTGGGGATCAAAGAGCACGAGGTCAGCGTTTTCGCCATCGGCCCGGCGGGAGAGAACAAGGTTTACTACGCCACCATCACCGGGGACCGCGGCCACGTGGTGGCTCACAACGGAATGGGGGCGGTGATGGGGTCGAAGAACCTGAAGGCCGTCGTGGCCTTCAGCGGAAAGAGAAACTTCGAGGTCCACAACCCCGAACTGCTGAAAGAAAAGAACAACGCCCTGTTCGAATTCGCCAAGACCTTCGGGACCATTTACCAATGGGGCTCCGGAGGAGGCTTCTCCACCCTTTGTGCCAACGGCGCCCTGCCGGTGAAAAATTACACCACCGACCTCTACCCCGAGCATGAGAAGATGAACGGGCAGTACATGCGGACCCATTACAAGCTCCGCCCGGTTCCCTGCTATCAGTGCCGCATCGCCCACGTGAAGGAAGTGGAGGTCACCGAAGGGCCCTACAAGGGATTCGTGGGGGAGGAACCGGAGTACGAGCTCTTGGCCGCCTGGGGCCCGCAGATCGGCAATACCGAACTGGGAGCCGTGGTCATGCTGACCAAGGAAGTGGACAAGCTGGGAATGGACTGCAACGAAGGGTCCTGGGTCGTGGGCTGGGCCATGGAATGCTATGAGAAAGGCGTTTTTACCAAGAAGGAGACCGATGGCCTCGACCTGAGCTGGGGAAACGCGGAAGCCGTAAAGGAACTCTTGAACCGCATCGCGCGGCGACAGGGGTACATCGGAAACCTCCTGGCCGACGGGGTCATGCGGGCCTCCAAGAAGGTCGGCGGGCCGGCTGCGGACTGGGCCATTTACGGATGCAAGGGATCCGCACCCCGGGGCCATGATCACCGCGGGACGACTCGCTGGTATGAACTCCTGGACACCTGCGTGACCAACACCAGCTCCCTGGACGCCACCTGGGGGGGAGTCCATCCCAAGCTGGTGGACCAGGAGGAGGCCACGGATCATTTCTCCCACGAGCAGGTCTCCACGATCAACGCCAAGTTCAGCGGGATCCGGCTCTTCGACGACTGCCTGGGGACCTGCCGGTTCGCCTCCCCCCACCCCAAGCTCCAGCTGGAGTGCTTCAACGCGGTCACCGGGTGGAACTGGAAGCTGGAAGACGGGTTCACGGTGGGAAGACGGATCACGAATCTGCTGCGGGTCTTCAACTTCCGCCACGGGGCGAAGATCGAGGACGAGAGGCCTTCCAAGCGGTACGGCTCCATCCCCGTGGACGGCCCGGCCAAGGGGAGAAACATCATGGAGAAGTGGCCCTTCATGGTGGAGAACTACTACCGCCTGATGGGCTGGGACCCCAAGACGGGGAAGCCCCTGCCGGAGACGCTGGAGAAGCTGGGACTCAGGGAGATTATAAAAGACCTAAAATAGAAATCCGAAGCACGAAATCCGAAATCCGAAACAAATTCGAATGACCAAAATTCAAGATTAACAACGCCTGTTTTGAAAATTTGGAATTCGGATTTGGGATTTGTTTCGAGTTTCGATATTCGGATTTCGGATTTATGAAGGGTTATGCATATCCGAATCGAATTATGGATGTGGCTGGGGGAAAACCCGGGGGGCGGCTTTCAGGCGCTTTCGGAAATGCGATCTTTCCGAGAAATGGATGTGGAGGAGGGGCTCACCGTCATCCAGCTCCTGGACCGCCTGGCCGCTCAATCCCCGGTGATCGAAGAAAAGATCTTCGACCGGAAAAACCGGAAACTGCTTCCCAACCTCAGCGTGGTTGTGACCCACGAAGGATTGGTGGTCAGCCCGTTCGATATGGAAAAGACGCAAATAAGGGATGGGTATAAATTAACGATCTTACCCCTCTATGTGGGAGGGTAAAGAAAGTGCCTTAAGTGCACTCAAGTGCACTTAAGTGTCTCAAGGTATGAAGAGGAGAGAAAACTAATGAAAATTGACCTGGAGAAATGCATCGGATGTCAGAAGTGCGCCGACTATTGCCCGGTAGGCGCCATTTCCTACATTCAGGATGAAAAGAACCCCAAGAAGAAAAAGGGCGCCATCGACCTGGAAGAGTGCGTGGAATGCGGCGTGTGCTTCCGCGCCAGGGTCTGCAAGCCCGAAGCAATTTTCCGCCAGGAAATCGGCTGGCCGCGGAGTGTCCGCCTGGCTTTCAGCGACCCCATGATCGAGCACAAGAACACCGGCGTCCCGGGAAGGGGCACGGAGGAGATGAAGACCAACGAGGTCACGGGACGGTTCAAAAGAGGGGCTTACGGGATGGCTGTTGAAGTGGGCCGCCCGGGTGTGGCCGGAAGGCTGGAAGACCTGGAGAAGATCGCCATGGCCCTGGCCAAAATCGGGGTGGAATTCGAACCGAAAAATCCGGTGACCTTTCTCTTCGAGGATGTAAAGACCGGAAAGCTGAAGCCCGAGGTACGCAAGGAAAAGGTTCTTTCGGCCATCATCGAGTTCGTGGTCAAGCCCGAGCAGATCAGGCCGGTCCTCCAGGCCCTGAAGGATATTTCCCCGAAGATCGACAGCGTCTTCTCCCTGGACCTGATCAGCTTCCCCGAGGAGTCGGAAAAAGCCCCGGCGCTGAAGGTGGTCAAAGAGATGGGCTTCCCGGTCTATCCCAACGGAAAGGTCAACCTGGGGCTGGGGAAAGTGTTGAATGAATAATCAGGTCGAAGCCATGTTAGACCCCTTGGAAACTCGAAATCCGAATATCGAAATCCGAAACAAACCTCAAATTCGAATTACCAAAATCCGGAAATGAAGTCCTGTATGTTTAGGGCTTTGGTCATTTGAATTCGTTTCGGATTTCGTGCTTCGAAAGTTCAGCGATTTTCCCCAGAAAATTAAGCAAAGGCAAATAAGGAATATCCAGAACCTATTCACCATCCCAAAGGAGATATCAATGACTCATACCCTACACCGTACCGGCGATTTACAGAGTATAAAAGAAGACTTCCCCATGCTGACCCACGTGGCCAGGGGTTTCAACGACCAGGGGGCCAGCGTCCGGCTGAAGAAAATTGCCCAGACCATGACCAAATACACGGATCTGCATTTCGGGGACTGCAAGGTGGGCAATAAATACCTGATGGACTCCGCGGAGATCATGGACAAGCTCACCGTGGGCTGCCAGGTGGTATTCAAAGATAAAGAAAGCCTCATCGGCTGCATGAAGGAATTAAAGCAGATCGACCAGGGTATTTCCATCGTCGTATCGGGGATATTCGAGGAGGTCTTCGAGTGCTGTAATAAGGCCGGCCTTAAACCGCCGCTGATCGAGTTTGCCCTCGGAGTTCACGGCAATACCAAGAGGCTCTGGCCCCCGGAGATCCTGGAATTCGTGACCATGTGCGGCCACGGGCTGGTCTCCGGCCGGCTGGTGAAGAAGATGGTCGAGGATATCAAGAAGAACAAGATCACCGCGGAAAAGGCGGCCATCGAACTGGCCAAGCCCTGCCTCTGCGGGATCTTCAACCCCGACCGGGCCGCCAAATTGTTAAAGAGAATGACCGGCCAGGTGTAGGGGCGGGTTTGAAACCCGCCCCTACAGGTGAGAACATAGCAATTCCCCCGTAGGGGCAATTCATGAATTGCCCCTGCATATTTTCCCGCTTTTAAATAGGAGAAAAATTATTTTGGACTCCCTTCAAAAACCACGTCCCAGAGTCGCCGTCATCATGGGGGATGCCACGGGCATCGGCCCGGAAATCGTGGCCAAGTCCCTGAACACTGAGGAGACCCGCCGGATCTGTATTCCCGCGGTCATCGGAGATTCCCGGGTGATGGCCGAAGCCATCAAGCTCACCAAAGTCCCCCTGAAGATCGTCGTCCGGAAAAGCTGGGAAGAGGTGACCGGAGAGGCGGGCCTGATGGAAATGTTCAACCTGGCCAACCTCGACCCGAAAGATTACAAAATGGGCGAGGTCAATGCAAAAGCCGGGAAGGCTTGCCTCCAGTACCTGGATTTCGCCATCGCCCAGGCCATGGACGGCCAGGCCGACGCTGTCGTTTTCGCTCCCCTGAACAAGCTGGCCATGAGCCTGGGCGGCTCCGACTTTAAAGATGAGCACGGCTATTTTGCCAGACACACCAAGTCGGAACTTTACGGAGAGATCAACGCCCTGGACCCCCTCTTTACCTCCCGGGTCACGTCTCATATCGGATTCCGGGACATCGCCAATCGGCTTACCCCGGACCGGATCGTAAACGCCGTTAAACTTCTCCATCAAACCATGAACCGGGCCGGGATTCAAAAACCAAAAATCGGGGTGGCCGCGCTCAATCCCCACGGGGGGGAGAAAGGTCTCTTCGGTCCGGAAGAAGACACGATCATTAAACCCGCGGTAGAAAAGGCCCGGGCGGAAGGGATGGACGTGGTCGGTCCCTACCCCGCAGATACGATCTTTGTGCGCGCCCGCCGGGGCGAGTTTTCCGGCATCGTGACCATGTATCACGACCAGGGGCAGATCGCCACCAAACTGCTGGGATTCGATCGCGGCGTGACCGTGGCGGGGGGACATCCGATCGTCGTCACCACCCCGGCTCACGGGACCGCCCATGATATCGCCGGGAAAGGAATCGCGGATATCGGAGCCTTCCAGGCCGCCCTGCGGATTGCCGTGCGAATGGCCCAACATTCTAAGAAAAGCTGACGATGATTTAGCTTGCTTTGTCCCAAGGGGACAATTAGAATTTATTTATAAGCAGTCACTATCAAATCCGAAACACGAAATTCGAAATCCGAAATAAATTCGAATGTCCGAAATCCCAAAATTCCGTACGGGATTTTTGTAGGGGCGCACTGCGGTGCGCCCTGTTTTGAGATTCGGGTTTAGGTATTTTTTCGGATTTCGATATTCGAATTTCGGATTTATTTTTGTGTAGGGGGAGTCATGAAGGTCATCGGAGTTCATCTGGATCGCTGCACCGGATGCAAAACCTGCGAACTGTACTGCGCGGCTGAAAGGGGAAGCGACGGGAAAACCCTCTTAAAAGCCGTTCAGGAGTCCCCGACTCCAAGGCCTCGCGTCCGCGTGGAGGGAAGCAATCAGCTGCCCATCGCCATGCAGTGCCGCCACTGCCTTAACGCCCCCTGCATCGACGCCTGCCTGACCGGAGCTTTGACCCGGGAGCCCAAGTCCAACCTGGTGGTTGTTCAGGAGGACCGCTGCATCGCCTGCTGGACCTGCACCATGTTCTGCCCCTACGGAGTGATATACCCCTGGCCGGACCGGAAAATCGCCCTGAAATGCGACCGGTGCGCCTTCATGGACAATCCGGTTTGCGTGGAGGTCTGCCCCTGCAAGGCGCTGGAACTGGTGGATGTGGAGGAGTTCGATAAGATATTCGAGCACCGGCGGCAGGAAGTGAGCCAAGAAATCGCCAAGAAGAAAGCCAGCGGAATGCTTTTGCTCGATCTTAAATGAGGGGGCAGGGTGCAGGGTGTAGGGTGTACGGAAACAGGGCTTGCCACCCAGCTTTAGACTTTATAGGGTCATCTCTAAATTAGTTGATCAAATATTTTATGAAAACCTGCCCCTGGAATCACCTGACATTTCGAATATACCAGCTCTTTGGCTCTCAACTAATTTGGAGATGAGCCGACTTTAAAAACGGGACTCAGGACTAAAAAACATAAAGGATTGGAACGTTCTCTATGGAATCGATTCAGGTAAAAACCGTTGACCCGATCAGTCAGGAGCTTTTGAAATCCGCCTACCAGAGGGGGCTCAAGCTGAACTGGGACCGCTTTGAAAAGCTCCAGCCCCAGGATGGTTTTTTGCGGATCGGGCTGAGCTGCCCTTACGGCTGCCTCCAGGGCCCCTGTCGCATCGATCCCTTCGGCCGGGGACCGGACCGAGGGCTTTGCGGGTTGGACCGGGATGGGATGGTCGCGGCGCTGCTGCTTCGCCTTGCTCTCAGCGGAGCCTTGGAAGCCATGCCGGAAGACAAGCCGGCTTCCGAACCTTCTTGGGCTCCCGCTTTGAAAGAAGCTCTCTCTCGAGCAATAAAGAACCTCGGAGAAGACCGGATCTCCTCCGGAGAAATACAAAAGGCCGCCGCCCTTTTAAACCGCCCCATGGAATCTGCGGGAAGCATGATCACCCAGGCCCTGCGGCTGGCTCTCCTTACCATCGGCTGGCTCTCGAAGGGCCCGGGATCCCTGGGGCGGAAAAAATCGCTCCCCCTCAGGGTCGGCTATGGTCTCCTTGCCCAAAAGGAGGTCAACATCGGAATCTGCGGCCGGCCTTCGCCTGAATTCCTGAAAGCGCTCTTGGGCGAAGTCGACAGGAACCTTTCCGGCATCGGACAGGTTCTCGCCCTGGGCGAATTCATTTCCCTGGATGGAAGCTACCTGCCCAGCGTCTGTACTTCCGGTGAAGCCGAGTTGGTATTGAGTTCGGGGAAAATCAACTTCCTGATTGCCGGACCGGGGACCGACCCATGCATCATCGAACTCTGCCATACCCTGAATATCCCCGCAGCTTCCTCCACGGACCCCAAATCTGTCCGGGACTTGGTGCAAAAAGCCAAAGAGAAGAAGAACGCAACCATTCAACTCAGTTTCAGCCCCCAATCCTCTTTGGTCGAAGAAGCCGAAGTTGCCGTCGGCTCTTCGGTTCTGGAAGAGTACTTCAAGAAAGCCCCGGCCAAGAAGTTGGCTTTCCTTGGCGGAGCCGATCATCCTTACCACCCCCTGGGATGGATTCCGACGGAAATAACCCCCGCCCTTCAGGGCAAGGGTTTTGCAGTCACCGGCTGGGGCGATTCCGGACTATGGATGGTTAAAAAGGGCCTCGCTTCCGCCAAGAACAAGCGACCCGTTCAAATCCTGGATGGGCAGCAGGGGCCGCTTCTGGCGCTGAAAGCGCTGGCCGCATCCGGGCGGCTGAAGGATGTGAAAGGGATCTGCTACACGGGGATCAAGGAGCTGTCAGGACCTGGCGGTAGCTTTGGGATTGGCCGGCCTGGGCCTCAGGGTCGGCATGGCTGTCCCCCTCCCCCTGTGGGGAAGCGAGAAAGTCCGGAATCTCCTCCAGGAGAAGCTGGCCGCCATGGGGGGAAGTTTAACCCACTTCGATCACCCGGCCCAGGCGGAAGAGATTCTGGATTGGTTTTTAAAATAAGTTCGGTACTCTTCAAGTCGGTTCGGTTAAATTCGAAATTCGAAATTCGAATTTGTATTCTGGTGGGATATGGACATCGTAATCATTGGCAGCGGGCCCGCGGGTGTTCAGGCGGCCCTTCAATGCCGGCAGAGCTGGCCCCGCAAATCCGTAACCCTGGTCGAAGGGGAAAGTCACGTCGGGTACTGCCGACCTCTCCTGCCCCAGTTCATGGCCGGCCAGGCCAAGGAGGAGAAGCTTTTTCTCTTTAAACCGGGGGAAGATCCTCTGCTGCAAGTGAAAACCGGGGCGAAGGTTCAATCCCTGGACAGGGAGAAGCACTCTCTTCAACTGGAAAACGGGGAAGAAATCAGATACGAGCGGCTGATCCTGGCTCCCGGCGGCCGGCCCATCATTCCCCGCCTGGAGGGAGCCGATGGCCTGGAGGGGATTTTCCCCGTCCGCAATCTCCCCGAAGCCCAAATGGTCCGAAGCTGGATCACCAAGGAGCAGAAGATCATCGTCCTGGGCGGCGGATTGGTGGGAGTCAAGACGGCGGTTTATCTGCGATCGGCCGGCTTCCAGGTTTCGGTGGTGGAAAAGGAGGACCATCTCCTTCCTCAAGCCGTAAAGGGAGATGCGGCCGGGTTAGTGGAAACCCATTTCCGCCAGATGGGAATCGATCTTTACTTGAGCCAGACCCTTGAAGCGGCGGAAGGGGATCGCGGAAAAATCAAAAGGGCAAGAGTGGGAGGGCAGTGGGTTCCCTGCGATACCCTGCTCCTGGCCGTCGGATCGACCCCCAATTTATCTTTCCTCGAGAGTTCCGGATTGCTGGAAGGGGGAAAGCTTCGGGTTTCGTCCTCTCTGCAGACAAAAGACCCCGGGATTTTTGCCGCCGGCGACGCGGTCACAATTTTTACTGCGGACGGGAAGAAATACACTCCCTGGACCTGGCCCCAGGCCGTTTCCCAGGGGAAACTGGCCGCGGCGAATCTCTACCGGCCGCATCCCCTTCCCCTCAAAGCCTTGACCCGGGTGAACTCCATGAACCTTCAGGGACTGGCTCTTAACATGCTGGGGGCATTCGTTGAGGGCTCCGAAGAGGTTTCTTACGCTCCCCAGGCCGGGGGAATCCTGCGCCAGGTCTTCCTGCTTGACGGCCGAATCATCGGAGGGGCCCTGGTGGGAGATATTACCGGCGCGGGGCCCATGCATCACCTGATGATCAACGGAAAGGACTCTGCCCAAGAAATTTCAAGACTCATCAAGCCTTCCTTCGGCCTCATGCCATGGGGTCTGTCAGACCGCGGCTTGGAGCGCAGAAGGGCCAGGCTCATTCCCGGAGAGGAAAAATAGCTATGCTGATCCGAAAAGATCTCTGTGTCGGCTGTGGGCGATGCCAACCCTACTGTCCGGTGGGAGCTATCCACTTCGAGGAGCTGAAGAGCATCGTGGACCAGGAGGTTTGTTACGAATGCGGAACCTGCCTGCGGTCCGAGATCTGCCCGGTGGAAGCCATCGAAGAATCCCCGTACGTGTATGAGTATCCCCGGGCGCTGCGGAAATTCTTCAGCGATCCGAATGCCACCCACGCCACCACCGGCATCGCGGGAAGGGGAACGGAAGAGTCGAAGAGCAACGATGTCATCAACCGGGTCGTACCGGGCGAAGTGGGGGTGGCCATCGAATTCGGGCGGCCCACCCTCGGAATGGACCTGACCAACATTCAGAAGGTCACTCGGGCCATGGCCAAAGCCGGCATCACCGAGATCGAGCCCGAAAACCCCTTCAATGACATGATTCAGAACCACGACACCGGCGACTTGAAGCCGGAATTGATGGGCGAGAAGGTCCTGAGCGCGATCATGGAATTCAAGGTGAAGCGGGATCAGCTCGGCCATGTTCTTCGCACCATCAAAGAGGCGGCCAAAGAAGTGGACAGCGTTTTCGTGGTGGATGTGTATACCCGTCTGGAGCCCGGGCTGACCGTCCCCAAGGAAGTGATCGACGACGATCGAAGCCGAAGGGTACACCCGGCGGCCGAATGCGAAAATCAACATGGGCCTGGGAAGGGCCAACAAGAGGAAAGACTCATGACCCACAGCTTGCACCGCGAAGGACCCCTGGATCTGCTGGACAAGGAGTATGTCCTCTTCGTCTACCCGGCGAGGGGATTCAACTATGACGGCAGCGGGCCGAAGGTCAGGCGCCTGGGAGAGATGCTCTTCCACCAGGGCCCGGCCAACCTGCTTGCGACCACCCTCCGGCGGAACATGTACCTCGCGGTTTCCCAAGAGGAAATCCTGGACAGCATCAAGGACGGAGCCAAAATTTTCTGCGTCTTGGAAGATCAAGAAAAATTCAAGGATACATTGGCCAAGATCAAGGAGATGGACGAGGGGATCTCCATCGTGATCAGCGGGGTCATCGACCGGGTGCGGGAGATCTCGGCGGAACTCGGCATTAATCCCCATACCATCAACCTCTCCCTGGGAATCCACGGGAGGACGGACCGCCTCCCGCCCGCGGACATCCGCCAGTTCACCACCATGTGCGGCCACGGCATGGTGTCTCCCAAGCTGATCCGGGACTTGATCCGCAGGGTCAAGACGGGAAAACTGGACCTCTGGGAGGCAAGCCTGCTCGCCGCCGCCCCCTGCACCTGAGGGATTTTCAACCCCTGCAGGTCTGCAGAAATGCTCAAAGATCTGGTTCCCCTCTATACCGTGAATCGTCTGTGAACCCCGCCGGAATGGAGATTGCCGTTGGCCACAGGGGAAAAATCTTCCCAGGCTCCTGCCGGTTTCAAATGTTTTTGCCAAAGCCATGGGAATCCCGGAGGGAATCCGGGAGTGAGTTGAAAGATTGAGATCCCGTATAGGCATTCCCAGAAATCCCCCCCAAGCCCCCTTTAATAAAGGGGGGCGAGGGGGGATTTCTGCGGTCCACCGATCGTAGAAATTGCGGTTGCTATGTTCATTTCGTAGTGTCGTTCACAATAAGGGGAGGAAAAGATGAGGGTTGATGCGGAGAAATGTGTGGGATGCGAGACCTGTATCCCCTATTGCAATGTGGGCGCCATCTCCATGCAGGATGACGTGGCGGTTGTGGACGACAAGGTATGCGTGGAGTGCTGGGTTTGTTACCGCAATCGAGTATGCCCGCAGGATTGTTTTGAACCCACGCCCCTCAAATCTCCCGGAGACGTCTTCAAGCACGTCCTGAGCGATCCCACCGTCACCAGCGAGGGAACGGGTGTCCCGGGACGGGGTACGGAGGAAGCCAAGACCAACGATGTGACTGGAAGGTTCTCCGCCGATACGTATGGCATCTGTATCGATATGGGAAGACCCGGGGTGGGCACCTACATGCGGGATGTGGAAAAAGTCGCCATGGCGGCGGCCGGCGCCGGGGTCCGGTTTGCCAGCCCGAAGGAGACCCCTCTTTCCGGTTTGATGACCGACATCCGGACCGGGAAGATTCGCGACGAATATCTCCCGGTTCACGTGTTATCCGTGATCATCGAAGGAACCTGCAAAAGAGAACAACTGGGGCCGGTTCTGGAGGCCTTATTGAAGGTGGAGAAGGAGATTGAAACCGTATTCAGCCTGGGGATCGTTTCCATGGCGGTCGGCGACGGGGATGAACCTTTGTTTAAGACCCTGCAGCAGATATGGCCTGAAAAAGCCGCTCCGCGGGAAGGTGAACGTGGGCTTGGGAAAGCCATTGAGACCGTGAGGCGTGAGGCGTAAGGGGAAAAGACGTTTCACCACTTACCTCTCACCACTCACCACTTACGGTTTTTTTAAGGAGACCCAATATGACGCACAGCTTGCACCGTTGCGGGAAAATGCAGGAGAAGGACTTTGTCTGGCTCCTGTATCACGTGAAAGGCGTCAATGACCAGAATTTGGTCGAAAGGCTCCGCAAGGCCATCGCCATTATCGAGGAAGTGGGATCGGTGAACTGGGGAGATGTGAAGTCCGGGCCCATCGTGAGTGTTTCTGCAGCGGAAATTAAGGACAAGCTCACTGAAAAGTCGAGGATCCGGGGGGCTTTCACCTCCCGGGACCAAGTGACGAAATTCCTGAAGAAGATGAGGGAAGCCGATCTCGGGTTTTGCGTGATTATATCCGGATTACTGGATCAGGTTTTTCTTCCTGCCAGGAAGCGGGAGTGAAGCCCCATACCATGAATTACTCCATCGGGGTCTTCGGCAAAAAGGAGCTCCTGGCCGATGACCACACCCTGGCCATCACCACCATGTGCGGCCATCACATGATCCCCGACGAGTTCGTGGCCGAAGCCCGGAAGAGAGTGAAGGAGGGAAAGCTGTCTCCCGAGAAAGCGAGCCAGGAATTCGCCGAGCTGTGCCCCTGCGGGATCTTCAACCAGGAAAGGGCCAGGGATTTGTTGATTTTGGAGAAGGAAAAGTTTGAAGAGCCCGGAAGAAAAGGGGGGAAGCAATCGCTTATCGTTCCCCTTTTTATGTTTTCACAATCCCCTGTTGAAAAGTTGTGGGAAAAGCTTGGGATTAGGGCGGCAATTAAAGAAAATTAAAGATATTTTAGCAACCTGCCCCATATGGAAGCAAAAAAAACGTAATGATTCTGGGATGTTATTTTGATTTATTCTCTGCGCCTGAGCTTTGAGGCTCCCGGTCCGAACCACCAGATTTATCAACAGTCTCCAGCCCGGCCCCATTGAAAACCCTTGTAAAAAGGCGCTCTATCGCCATCCGGACCGCAGATTCAGATTTGGCGCCGCTTCCCAAATCATCCCCCACTTTCTCGTTTCTTATCGCCCCTGAAAAAGAGGGCGAAAATTCGAAGAATGAACCTTTCTTACAACCGCCCTCCGACTGGGAAGCTTGATTGCTTCCTTTTACGCTGACCCTTCCATTCCTTTGAAAGGAAATTTCTGCCCGAATTCGCCTCTTCCCTTAACAGCCCCCTGATTCGGTTTCCACTTGCCTTGAGAACGGATTTCAAATGGTATAATGATCCTTATTAATCCAATGGAGTGGCTGGTGAAAGAGATATTCTTCAAGGACGCGGAAAATTACTTCAACCTGGTGAATCCCGGCATGGACGAGCGGGTGGCCTCAAAAAAATGTTTGGTATTTCGCGTGCCGGGTTACGGGTTTCCGCTGGAGAGTTTCAGGCTTAAAGTCACAAACTTTGCAGTAATAAATCAGAGAGAAAAAGAGAGGAGGACGCGGGCATGAAAAAAATGGCGGTAATGATGTTTTTGGGGCTTTTTCTTCTGGCGGGTTCGGTGGAAATCACCCTGGCTCAGGGGAAATATCCCGCCAGGGCCATCGACATTATCGTCCCCTATTCTCCCGGGGGAGGAACCGATATCATGTTCCGGAACATCGAGAAGATCATCACCCAGTACAAACTGGTCCCCCAGCCGATCAACATCGTAAATAAAGGCGGGAGGAGGAGGGGCCATCGGCAAAGCCTTCTGCCTTTCCCGGCCGGCGGACGGTTACTACCTTCACCTGCTTTGATATTGGGACCGTCTCCCAGCAGATCGACGGGAAGGCCAAGTGGGACTTACCGGAAGGATTTTACCTACATCGCCCGACTGGTCAGCGACATCAACCTGCTCATCGTAAGGTCCGACTCCCCGTCAACAACGCCAAGGATTTGGTGGAGGCGATCAAGAAAAAGGGGCCGAAGTCCATTTCCGTCGGGGGGACGGCCACCGTGCGGCCGGATCATTTTGCCAACATCGAACTGAACAAGGCCACCAAGCAGCAGTTCAACTACGTACCCTTCAACAGCGGAGGAGAAGTCTTGACCAATCTCCTGGGTGGACATATCGATGCGGCCTGGGCCAACCCCAATGAATGCATCGGCCAGCTGGAAGCCAAACAGGTCAAGATCGTCGGGGTGGCCACGGAAAAACGGTCTCCCATGTTTCCCAATCATCCCACCCTGCGGGAACAGGGCTATAATGTGATCAGCACCCAGACCCGCTCTTTCGTGGCCAAGGGAGGAACCTCTCCCGAAGTGGTGGATTACTGGGTCCAGGTCCTGGAAAAAGTGAGGGAAACTCCCGAATGGAAAAAATACCTGACAGCCAGCCTGCTGGAAGACGGCTGGCTGGCCAAAGGGGATTTCTTCAAAGACGCCGAAAACGATTACAAGACCATCAAGGTCGATCATGGACGAACTGGGAATGTCGAAAAAATAAACTCTGAGCCGCAGAGGATACAGAGCTCACAGAGAACAAAACGTATTTGCGTATTATCGGTTAGAAGCTTAGGGTTTTCAAGTTCCTTTTTTCTCTGGGTTCTCTGTACTACTAACGTGCAAAATCCTTAAATTCTGTTAAGCAAAAATTCCCCCCCCACTCTCGCCCTCCCCCCTCGAGGGGGGAGGGTAGGGGGGGTGATTTTGGTTGCGGCTACGCCGCGTTGTGACCTCTGCGGCGGATTTTAGAAGTGCGTTAATATGAATAAAAAAGATTTTTACACGGGTTGGTGTTCCTCCTTTTCACGGGGGCGATCTTCGTTTTAATCCTCAGAAGCCGCTACCCATCAGGTGAATTCTCCGGACCCGGCCCTTTCTTTTTTCCCGACCGTTGCTGCCTTACTTCTTGGAGGTCTTATCCTTAGCCCTCTTGATCAAGGGGGCTCGAGCCAGGAAGAAAGCGGCGAAGGCGGTCCAGGGGAAAGCGGATGTTGGGCCGGATTATCTGGATTGTTGCCTGGAGTGCTATCTACGGGGCTACCATCGAACCATTGGGTTATCTTCTGTCTACGGGGTGGTCACCTTTGCCCTGTTGGCCTACTTTAACCGGCGGAGTGGATTTTCAACATCGTCTTTTCCGTGGTCACCCCCGTCTCCATCTTACATTCTTTTCGATACCCTGCTGAAGGCCCCCCTGCCCAAGGGGATCCTGGGGTTTTAAAGGAAAGGGATTTTCTTGGAAGTTTTGGACAAGCTTTTATTCGGATTCACCGTCGCCCTCTCCCCGGCCAATTTCCTGTACTGCCTGATCGGCGTTTTCATCGGCACGATCGTAGGGGTCCTGCCGGGCTTGGGGTCATGAACGCCGTGGCCATTCTCATCCCCATGACCTTCGGGATGAACCCCACCGCCGCCATGATCATGCTGTGCCGGGATCTATTACGGGGCCATGTACGGCGGGTCGACCACTGCCATTCTGATCAACACCCCCGGGGAAGCGCCCGGCCATCATGACCACCCTGGATGGGTACCAGATGGCCCTCCAGGGAAGGGCCGGGCCCGCCCTGGGAATTGCCGCCTTCGGCTCTTTCATCGCCGGCACTTTTGCCACGGTCATGCTCATGGTTCTGGCCAAGCCTCTGGTTAAAGTGGCGCTGAGTTTCGGCCCGACCGAATACTTTTCCATGCTCGTCCTGGCCCTCTGCACGCTCGGCGGCCTGATGGGCGAATCGGTGATCAAAGGGCTTACTGATGGCCGCCTTTGGAATCTTCCTGGGCACCATGGGCATCGACCCGGTCAGCGGCGTGGAACGATTTACCTTTGGAATACCCGAGCTCATGGACGGGATCGGCTTTCTGCCCGTGGCCATCGGCCTCTTCGCCATCGCCGAAGTATTGCTCACCGCTGAAATGGAGATGATGAGGCCGGTGGTGGAAAAGATCAAAGGACTCCTTCCTTCGTTGCAGAGACTGGATGGACTGCAAATGGGCCATCGCCCGGGGGACGGTCATCGGGTTTTTAATCGGCTGCATGCCCGGAGGAGGGGCTACCCTGGCTTCCGTGGTTTCCTACCTGGTGGAAAAGAAAGTTCCAAGCATCCGGAAAAATTCGGGAAAGGGGCCATCGAAGGAGTGGCCGGCCCCGAGACCGCCAACAACGCCGCCAGCGGCGGAGCCATGGTTCCCCTGCTGACCCTGGGGATTCCCAGCACGGGCGTTTCCGCCGTCCTCCTGGGCGCCCTGATGCTTTACGGCCTCCGCCCCGGCCCGCTTCTCTTCGAGAAGAACCCGGACTTAGTCTGGGGGCTGATTGCCAGCCTCTACATCGGGAACTTTCTGCTCCTGGTGATCAACCTTCCGCTGATCGGCATCTGGGTCCGGCTGTTGAAAATTCCCTTTCCCCTCCTTCTTCCCTTCATCCTGGTTATCGCCATCACCGGCACTTATGCCACCAACAACAGCGTGACGGAAGTTTACATCACGCTGATCTTCGGGGTCATCGGGTATTTTATGAAGCATGTCGACCTTCCGGCCGCCCCGATCATCATGGGGATCGTCCTCGGCCCTATGCTTGAAACCCATTTCCGCCGGGCGCTGATCATTTCCAACGGGTCCTATTCCACTTTCTTCACTGCACCCCATGTCGGCGATTTTCCTCTGCGCAGCCATTGTTTCCATTCTTTACCCGCTCATCAAATGGGCCATAAAAAGAAGGAGCGTCACGCCAAGGCGTGACTTGAGGATCGGCCCGCCGGGCCTCGAGTCACGCTGAAAGCGTGACGCTCCTCGAATCCCGCCGCAGGCGGGATGGTCCTCGAGGGGCCTTGCCCCCGGTCCTTAAGGCCCTTTGGGCCGAGTCTTTCAAGGTTGAATTTCATCCCCGACTGTGTGATACTGATTAAAAACAGCGAGGTTTGAAGGATGGGCCTGATCCGTCTTCTTTTCACGAATCCCCTGGCTTTTCTTCTGCTCATCATTCCCCTTCTTTACTCCATCATTATCCATGAGCTGGCCCACGGATGGGTGGCCAACAAAATGGGGGACTCCACGGCCAAATGGCTGGGGAGGCTCAGCCTGAACCCCGTCAAACACATCGACCCCATCGGCACCCTCATGCTCTTCTTCTTCGGCTTCGGCTGGGCCAAACCCGTCCCGGTGAATTTTAACAATCTCCACGACCCCCGTAAGGGCTTGATCCTGGTTTCCGCGGCCGGAATCATCGCCAACACGATTCTGGCCTTCCTCGCTCTTCTCCTTCTCCGCGTTTTCAACCCGGCTCCCTTCGGGGCCGTATCCACTTTTCTGGTTTACATGGCCCAGATCAACATCATGCTGGCCGCCTTCAACTTGATCCCCATCCCCCCTCTCGACGGCTCCAAGATCCTCATGGGGTTCTCCTCTCCCCAATTTCAATACACCCTGGCTCGTCTGGAACCGTACGGTTTTTTTATCATCATCGCCCTGCTCTACCTGAACATCCTGGATCCGCTCATCGCCCTGTTTGAGTGGATCATCACCGGAATCATCAGCCTCCTGCTGCCATGAAAAACCCCGGATGAGGGAGGAATGGCCTGGACTTTCACCGTCCTCGGCGGCGGGCAGGAAATCGGAGCGAACTCCTACCTTTTAAGCCTTTCCGGCGTGCCCCTTCTCCTGGATGCCGGCCTTCATCCCAAAAAATTCGGGCTGGAAAGCCTGCCTGACTATGACCGGATCGAACGGGAGCTGGAGGCCATCTTCATCACCCACGCCCACCTGGACCACGTGGGATCCCTCCCGGTCATCAATCACCGGCACCCTCAAGCCCCCATCTTTGCCACCCTCCCGACCAAAGATATCGCCCTGCGGATGCTTCACAATACGGTCACGGTGATGAACATCTTCCGGGAAGAGAAAGGGCTGGCGGAATACCCTTTCTTCGACCATGAGGACCTCTGGCCTCTCGAAGGGGAAATTATGGGGCTGGATTATAAAATAGCCCCGAGTTCATCCGCCCGGGGAAAACAGATTTACAGCGATCAGCTCCATCTTCGGGGAGGGATTCAGGCCCGTTTCTTGCCCGCGGGACATGTCCTGGGAGCAGGCGGAATCCTCTTCCGCCAGGGGAGGCGTTTCCTTTTTTACACGGGCGATATTTCCCTGCAGGCCCAGGGTCTGATTGGCGGAGCGATTCTCCCGGATGAGAAGATCGACACGCTGATCCTGGAGTGCACCTACGGCAATGACCCCGCCTATTATTCTCAGAACCGTCAGAAGGAGATCGAATCTTTCGCCAGGGAAGCCGGCTCCATTCTTTCCGCGGGAGGCTGCGTTCTCATCCCGGCCTTTGCCCTGGGAAAGACCCAGGAGCTTCTCTGTATCATCTACCAGCTCATGCGGACAGTCAAAGATTCCTTCGGTCCCCCTCTTCATCTCCGGGCTGGGAAAGAGCATCACCGAGATTTACCAGGACCACCGCCGTTACCTTCGACCCCAGGCCTCCATCTTGAGCTTCGACCTCTTCTCCGTCCTGGGATACCTGGACGATCTTTCCATTCAGGCTCTCCTCAAAGAACCCTGCATCATCGTGGCCACCAACGGCATGATGGTGGAGAACACTCCCTCCGCCCGGATCGCCCGCTGGATGGTCCAGGAAGAGCGGCACGGGATCTTCTTCTGCGGCTATGTGGACCCGGATACCCTGGGCTACCGGGTATTCCATGCCCGGCCGGGTGACGCTCTCTCCTTCTCTCCCGAAGGGGATCCGGTAACCATTCATAACCCCAACATCCGCCGGTTCTACCTCTCCTCCCATGCCGACCGTTACGAACTCCTGGAGGTGGCCCGCAGGATCAAGCCCCGCAATATCGTCTTGATCCACGGGGAGAAAGAGGGGATGGAATTCATGAAGGGAGAACTGGAGGGGGAGTTTCAGGTTTGGATCGGGGAGAGGGGGAAGACGATCAACCTTGACTGAAATGCGGAATGCGGAATGGGGAATGCGAAATGGAAGGGACAGGATAGAAATTCCCCCTCACCTTCATCCTCTCGCCCTTCCAGGGGGAGAGGCCAGTGAGGGAGTACATTCCGAATTCCGCACGACCCATTCCGCATTTGTTCGGCCTCTTGAACCCTACAATTTTTTAACGGCCCTGGCCAGCCGTTTCAGAACCTCTTCTCTTCCCAGAATCCTCATCACCTCATAGATCCCGGGGCTGACCGATTTTCCGGTGAGGGCCACCCGGACGGCCTGGGCGATGGCCCCCAGCTTGATATTTTTCCGGGCGACGATCTCTTTAAAAATCTCTTCCAGGCCCTTCTCGTCCACTTCCGGGGTTGAATCCAGCCTGGCGATCAGAATCTCCAGCGGTTCCTTGATACCCGAAGTGAGGTGTTTCTTCTCGGCTTTCTCGTCCACCCGAAAATCGTCCCGGAAGTAGAACTCCGCCATGTCGGCCATCTCCACCAGGGTCTTGGCCCTCTCCTGGAGAGTCTTCACCACCTCCACCAGCCAGCTCCTGGCTGCGCGGCTTCAGGCCTTTACCCTCCAGGAAGGGGAGGAGCAGCTCGGCCAGAATTTCCGGCTTTTCCTGGCGGATGTAAACCCCGTTCAACCAGTTGAGCTTTTCCTGGTTGAAGACCGCTGCCGATTTGCCCACATTTTCCAGGGAAAAATTCCGGATCAGTTCCTCCTTGGTAAAAACTTCCTGATCTCCGTGAGACCAGCCCAGGCGCACGAGGTAATTCACCAGCGCCTGGGGCAGGTACCCCATATCCTTGTAGGCCATGACCGAGGTGGCCCCGTGGCGCTTGGAGAGCCGGGCCTTGTCGGCCCCCAGGATCATGGGTACGTGGGCAAACTGGGGCAGGGGATACCCGAAGGCCTGGTAAAGGAGAATCTGCCGGGGGGTGTTGTTCACGTGGTCGTCACCCCGGATGACGTGGGTGATGCCCATGGTGGCATCGTCCACCACCACGCTGAAGTTGTAGGTGGGCCATCCATCGCTGCGCAGGATGACCAGGTCGTCCATTTCGGCATTATCGAATTCCATCGTCCCCTTGATCAGGTCTGGAAGGACCGTTTTCCCCTCCTGGGGGGCCTTGAAACGAATGGCCGGAGTCCGGCCGGGAATCGGGCTCTCCAGGTTCCGGCAATGGCCGTCGTACTTGGGTTTTCGTTTTTCCTGCAAGGCCTTCTGGCGTTTCTCTTCCAACTCCTCCGGGGTGCAATAGCAATAATAGGCTTTCCCTTCCCGGATCAGGCGTTCGGCATGCTCCCGGTACATGGTTATCCGGTCGGTCTGGTAGATGGGGCCCTCATCCCAGTCCAGTCCCAGCCAGGTCATCCCTTCCAGGATGGCGTCGATGGACTCCTTGGTGGAGCGGACCTGGTCCGTGTCTTCAATTCGCAGGATAAACTTTCCCCCCTTGTTCCGGGCCAGCAGCCAGTTAAAAAGGGCGGTCCGGGCTCCTCCGATGTGCAGAAAACCGGTCGGGCTGGGGGCAAAACGCAAGATCATTTGGCTCACCATCTTCTCCCGTCTCCCTTTTCTAAATTTTATCTTAGCTTTTCGCCACCTTAGGGTCAAGAGGGATAAAATCGACCGGCCCCAAGGGCCTTGAGGAGCGGGGAGCAAGGCCCCCCTTGAGGAACGTCGCGCCGGGGCGCGACTTTAGGAGCGCTGCGCTTTGGGCAAAAGCTAAAAAGTCTTTGCCTCAAGGGCGAAGCCCGGTCCTCGAGGGGGCTCTGCCCCCGGCTTTCGAGGCCCGAAGGGCCGGCCTTTTTTTATTTTTTTTTATTGACAGGATTTTATAGGCAAGCTATTATTTTATTCGGATGAGTCGGATGGTAGTTTTGGAGAACAGATAAATCGGCCGTTGGGTGTGTGGTGTATTCCATACCTTGCGGCCTTTTTTTGTTTGGCCGAAGCGATATCCTGACTTGTCATAGAAGCATGATGCAGAAGGGAGGGATATCGCTGTGGGTGAAGGATCGGTGAAGTGGTTCAACGAGAAAAAGGGCTACGGATTCATCCAGCAGGAGAATGGGCAGGATCTGTTCGTCCATTATACTGCGATCCAGGGTGACGGCTTCAAGACTCTGGCCGAAGGCCAGAAAGTCAGCTTTGAAGTCGAAGATACGCCCAAAGGCCCCAAGGCCAAAAACGTCCAGGTCATTCAGTAATCCATAGATCTGGCCCCTTGAAAAAAACGGCATCCTGCAAAGCGCGGGATGCCGTTTTTTTTAGAATAAAAAAGAGTTCAGGCCTCTTCTTCTTCCGCTCCCGGGGAGTAAGCCAGCCCCCGGTAGGTGAGGTCCTCATCGGCCTTTCTCTGGAGGCGCATCTCTTGCTCCAATTTTGCCTGGCAGGAGACATCATACCGAGCCAGGGGCATTACCTTCAGGCGTCCGATTCCAATCCGCTCTCCGCATTCTTCGCAGATGCCATAGGTTCCTTCCTTCAACTTCTCGAGGGCCTCGTTGATAGCGAAGAGTTTTTCTTTATCCCTTCCCGAAAGAAGAAGGGAGAGCTCCCGGTCCCGTTCATCTCCGGCCTGGTCGATGATATCTCCGATATCGGACTGGGTGACCAGAGCTTCCGGAACGGGATTCTCGGAGATGCCGGCCAGCAATTTCTCCCGCATATCCATCAGCGCTCTGCGAAATCCTTCTATTTCATCCTTCGATTGAAGCGAAAGAACTTCGAGAGACGGTTTGACCGCCTTCAGCATGGGTTTTCCCTTCTTTCTCAATACCTTTTTCTTGACCTGCTTTTTCTCGGGCCGCTTTACGGTCTTCTTCTTGGCGGTTGAGACCGGCTTCTTGGCCGAGCCGCTTTTCTTTTTCTTGGGCTTCGCGGTCGCCATGGAGGGGTTCCTCCCTTCCAAGAAAAATGAGGGATTTAATTCCGTTAAGGAGACATAATCTACTGTTTTTCCCCCCCTTGTCAAGAGCAAAAATCATCGCGGGGAGAAAAAAGATCCTTTTCCCGAATCTTCGCCATCCCTCATTTCGGGGCCGCCGTGAAGTTCAGCGGTTTCCTTTCACCCGGCAGCGACCTCACCCATGAACCGGAAGAAAGCTCTGAAGAACTCTGCATCGGCAGACTGGGGGGAAAACTTCAATGAAGGGGGGGATCAGCAGGCGGGACCCAGGATCTTCCCGTAAAGGTCATACGGGCCTGCATCCGTGATTCGGGCTTTCACCATCTCTCCGGGACGTGCGTCTCCCCGGCTCAGGAAAATGGCTCCGTCCACCTCCGGAGCCTGCCCCGGGGTTCTTCCTTCCCATAAAATCCCGGGAGCATTTCCCGGCCGCTCCACCAGCACGGGGACCCGGGACCCGACCATGGCGTTTTGTTTCCTCAGGGAGATTTTCTTCTGCAGGCTCATGATTTTCCGGTAGCGTTCCCGCCTGATTCGATCCGGAACCTGGCCTTTCAGGTTGGCGGCCGGAGTGCCCTCCTCCCTTGAATAGGGGAAAACTCCCAGGCGGTCAAACTCAGCCTCTTTGACAAATCCCAGCAGCTCGCGGAAGATTCTCTCCGTTTCTCCCGGAAATCCCACCATGAGCGAAGTGCGCAGGACGACTCCCGGAATCTCTTTTCGAAGCCAGTGCAGGAAATCCGGGATCCTTTTTTCCGGCGCGGGCCGGTTCATGGCCTTCAGGATCCCCTCGTTCACATGCTGCAACGGGATGTCCAGATATTTGCAGATCTTCTCCTCATCGCGGATCAAGTGGACCAATTCCGGGGCGATATGGGCCGGATGGGCATACAACAGCCGAATCCATCTCAGCCCCTCGACCTTCACCAGTCCCTTTAAAAGCCTGACCAGCCCGGCTTTATCCCGCCGGTCCCGTCCGTAGGCGGTGATGTCCTGGCCGATGAGGTTGATTTCCTTGACTCCCCGGGCAACCGCCTGCTTGGCTTCCTGGAGGATCGAAGAGATGGGCCGGCTGCGAAGCTTTCCCCGGAGGCGGGGAATCACGCAATAGGAACAAAAATTCGCGCATCCCTCGGAGATCTTCAGGTACGTGCTTCCGGGACAAGAGGTGTGGATGCGGGGAGTGCGGTGGTCGTAGAGGAATTCAGGGGCGCCGATCACCTGTTTCTGCCGCATCTTTCCCTTCTCGGATTCCTCCAGGAGATCGGCGATCCGGTGAAACTCCCCGGTTCCCACGAAGAAATCGACTTCCGGCAGCTCCCGAAGCAGTTCTTTACCGTACCGTTGGGGAAGACAACCGGTCACCACGAGCTTTTGCGCCTTCCCTTTCTCCTTGGCCGCAGCCATGGACAGGATGGTTTCGATGGACTCTTCCTTGGCCTCGCGGATAAAGCCGCAGGTATTCACGATGACCACGTCGGCATCATCCGTGGTCGAGGGAGTCCACCCCTTTTCCCGCAGCAGGCCGAGCATGACCTCGCTGTCCACCAGGTTCTTGGGACACCCCAGGCTGATCATGCGGACGGTCTTGGATGAAGGGCGCATGAAGGAGTTACTTTCCGGTCTGGCCCGCGGGAGAGGCCCCTGGCAGATTGAAGACTTCCACCCCTTGGGGTGGGGTAAAGTTGAAAAGGGAATCGGAGAGGCGATTGTCAAACTGGATTTTGGAAAAGCTGATCTGGGTGGTATTCCCCATCACATCCTGGATTTTGGCCTGAAGGATCCGGAAGTTCTCCCGGTCGATGAGGAGAAACAGTTTTTCCAGGCTCCCCTGAAATTCGTTGGGCGTGAGCTCCAGAAAATAATTCTCCTTGGGAGAAGGTTCCTTCCCCCACCTCACCTGAAAGTCCAGCTTGAGGTTTCCAATTCCGGCCAAAAAGGTGGACGGCACCTTCCCCTGGACAGCCTGGGACATCTGACTGACCATCACCTGTTTATCCTCGGGTCGATAACTCCAGAGGGTCTTGCCGTCGGAGATGATCTCCTGTTTGAAAGGCTTCTGGTAGGTCCAGCGCATCTTTCCGGGCTTTTTGAAGGTTACCGTTCCTTCGGACGACTGCTTCTTTCCCAGGCTCTTCACCATGGATTCCTGGACGAAATGGGCCTTGAAATCCGCGTGGGTATCGTACTGCTTCTGCACTTTGGTCACGATCTCATCCAGCGAAGGGGTTTGGCTTTGGCCCAGGGCGGGTCCAATGATCATAACCGCAAAGATGAAGCCATCCCGCTTATATTCCGCTCGTCGTTCTTTTCATCTTCTCTACCTTGCTCCCTCGGGGAAAAATCTAGAATCGGATTCACGCTTACAGCTTCCTCGCGTAGACTTCCCGCGGCTTGCTGCCGTCGGCCGGGCCCACCACGCCCTCCTGCTCCATCTTCTCGATCATCCGCGCCGCCCGGTTGTATCCCACCCTCAAGCGCCTCTGGATCATGGAGATGGAGGCCTGACGCGTATCCGTGACCAGGGCCACGGCCTGGTCATACATTTCATCGTAGCCGTCCGCATCCGCTTCCGGAGTCCCTTCTTTCGCCTCCAGGATGGACTGGTCATAAACCGGCCGTCCCTGTTTCTTCCAGTGCTCCACCACCCGGAGGATCTCCACCTCCGAGACATAGGCCCCGTGAACCCGAGTGAGGCGGGACGTGCCCGGGGGCAGAAAGAGCATATCCCCCGATCCCAGGAGATGCTCGGCTCCGTTGGCATCCAGGATGGTGCGGGAGTCGGTCTTGGAAGAGACCTGGAAGGAAATCCGGGTGGGGAAGTTCGCCTTGATCACCCCGGTGAGGACATCCACGGAGGGACGCTGGGTGGCCAGCAGCAGGTGAATGCCCGCCGCCCGGGCCATCTGGGCCAAACGGGTGAGAGACGCTTCCACGTCCCGCGCCGAGACCATCATCAGGTCGGCCAGTTCATCGATGACGATGACGATGTAGGGGAGGGGCTGGGCGGGCTCTCCCCCCTGCCCTTCGGCCTTTTCTCCTTCCGGGGTCAGGGGCAGGGACGGCTTCTTCCGCTGTTCTTTTTTCTCTTTCTCCACCTTCTGGTTGTACCGCTCGATGTTCCGGACCCCCTTCTCGGCCATCAGGCGGTAGCGGACCTCCATTTCCTGGGTGGCCCAGCGAAGGACCATGGCCGCCTCTTTGGGGTCAAAAACGACCGGATGGAGGAGGTGGGGAATTCCGTCGTAGATCGACAGCTCCAGGCGCTTGGGGTCGATCATCAGGAATTTCACCTCTTCCGGGTCGGCCTTGTAGAGGACGCTGCAGATCATGGAGTTCAGGGAGACGCTTTTCCCCGTGCCCGTGGCCCCGGCGACCAGAAGGTGGGGCATCTTTCCCAGGTTGGTGACAAAGGGGGTTCCGAAGATGTCCTTGCCCAGAGCCAGGCTGAGCTTGGATTCGGAATTGAAAAAATCTTCCGCGACCAGGAGATCCTTCAGGTAAACCGGTTCCCGGATGGAGTTGGGAATCTCGATTCCCACCGCAGCTTTTCCGGGAATGGGGGCCACAATCCTCACGCTGATGGCCCGCAGGGCCAGGGCCAGGTCATCGCTCAGGCCGACGATCTTGTTGATCTTCACCCCGGGGGCGGGCTCATACTCGTACATGGTGATCACCGGCCCGGGCCGGACTTCCACCACTTTGCCTTCTACGCCAAAATCCGAAAGTCTCTTCTCCAGGATCTTGGCGTTGGCCAGGAGGCTTTCTCGATCTACTTTGACCTCTTTCTGCTCGGGGTTCTCGAGCAAGGAAAGGGGAGGCAGGACGTAAGAGCCCCGGAAGTCCAGGAAGGGGAAGTGCTCCTGTTTTTCCCGCACCACCACCGGCGGTTTTTCTTTGGGCGGCTCGACGGATTGATCCACAATCACCGGAGGGATGGGCTCTTTTAGTTTCTTGGCCTCTTTGGCCTCCTCTTTCTTCTTTTTTCTCCGGGCCTTTAAAAAATCCTGCCACTTCTCAAGGGTTGAAAAGTACAGCTGGCTGACTCCCTGGCTCACCTCCATCCAGGAAAGGTTGGTGATGACCATCATGCACACCACCAGGGCCAGGGCCAGGAGCAGGGCTGCCCCGGTAAGATTGAGAAATCTTTCACCCGTATGGGCGATGATGCGGCCCAGGGCTCCGCCGCTGTCAAAGGTCCCTCCCAGAATACTGATCTTTCCCAGGCCGAGGGAAAGGAGCCCGTTGACCGTCAGGAACAGGCCCATCCAGGAGACGACTTTCAAAGGCGGCAGGGAGATCTCCGAAGAGCGGATCAGCTTCAGGGCCAAAAAAGCGAGGACCAAAGGCCAGAAGAAAGCGGTCAACCCGAAGATCTGGAAAAAGATATCGGCCAGGTAAGATCCCGCCACCCCGGCCAGGTTGGCGGTCTTTTGGGGGTCAGAGGGTTGATTGTTCAGGGAAACGTCGTCGGGATTGAAGGAAAAAAGGCTCAGAGCCAGGAGGACCGCGAAGGCCAGGAGGGAAACCCCGAGGATCTCCCTTTTCAAATTGGACCGATCTGATGAAGCTGCCTTTCCCATTTGAAAAAATGATAATCCGGAAAAATGGGAAAGTCAAAAGAAAACCGAGAAATACAGTGCTGAGTGCTGGGTCCTGAGTGCTGAGCAAAAAACATTTTCCGACCCCTTTTGCCTCCGGCTGAGCCGGGTTCGATTTCTTACCTTGAGTCCAGTATCCTTTCGTCTTGAAACCGGAAGCCAGATCCTCAGGGCTCAGCACTCGGCACTCAGCACTTTTTTTAATCCTCCAGCCTCTCCAGGAGCATTCCGTAAGCCTTCTGGCCCCGTTCGAAGCTGGAGAGGCGGAAGAATTCGTTGGGCGAGTGCAGGCGCTCGTCCTCCAGGCCGAAACCGAAGACGACGGTGTAGGCCCTCAGATGTTCTAGGAACATGGCATTGGCCGGGATCGTCCCGCCGCTGCGGATTTTGTAGGGCTCCTTGCCGTAAAGGTCCTTAAGGACCGAGGCGGCGATTATCAGTCCCCGGTGATCGGGGGGGATGAGATAGGGGAAAGATCCGCTGCCGCGCTTACCGATGTTTACCTTCACTCCCGGCGGAGCGACTTTATGGATGTGTTTCACGACGAGGTCGGCAATTTGGACAGGATTCTGGTCGGCCACCAGCCGGCAGGAAATTTTGGCGTGGGCCGTGCTGGGCAGAACGGTCTTCAGGCCTTCGCCCTGGAAGCCGCCCCATATGCCGTTGATCTCCAGGGTCGGGCGGGCCCAGGTCCGCTCGTAGGTGTTGAATCCGGGCTCCCCGAAAACGGAGACCGATCCGGGCTCGCGCAGATACTCAGCCTCCTGGAAGGGAATTCGGGCCATCTCCGCTTTCTCCTCTGCGGTAAGGGGCCGGACCTTGTCGTAGAACCCCTCCACCAAGATCCTTCCCTCCTGGTCGTGCAGGGAGTCCAGGATCTGGACCAGGGCATGGATGGGGTTCGCCACTGCTCCGCCGTAGGTGCCGGAATGGAGGTCATGATCCGGCCCCTGGATATCGACGAAAACCGCGCTCAGCCCTCGGGTGCCCAGCACCAGGCCCGGGTGGTCCTCGCTCCACTGGCCCCCGTCAGCGCTGAACACCATGTCGCAGGAAAAAAGATCTTTATGGGCCGCGATCAAAGTTTGCAGCTGGGGACTTCCGATTTCTTCCTGGCCTTCGAAGAGGAATTTCAGGTTTAAGGGTAACTTCCCGGAGGTCTTGAGCATGGCCTCGACGACGGTAAGGGGAATGAAGAGATTCCCCTTGTTGTCCGATGCCCCGCGGGCGTAGATTCGGCCGTCCTTGATGACCGGCTCAAAAGGAGGGCTGTCCCACAGGTTCAGGGGGTCAACCGGCTGGGTGTCGAAATGGCCGTAGATCAAAACAGTCGGCTTTCCCGGGGCATGGAGCCACTCCCCGTAAACCACCGGGTGCCCGCCTGTGGGCATGATCCGAACGGACTCGACCCCCGCATCTTTCATTCGCTTTTCCACCCACTGGGCCGCACGCTGTACCTCGGCCGTGTGTGCGGGCAAAGCGGAAATACTGGGAATCCGCAGAAAGTCCATCAGCTCTTTGATCAACCGTTCCTTGTTCTGAACCAGATAATTTTCCCACGGGGCCATGACTCTGATCTCCTGTGTCTCGGGGTTTTTTCGGAAAGGGGATAAGAATTGGAACTATATTACTCTGGGATGGCCAAGATTTCCAGCGCGGAAAATCAGGAGGCGGGTTTAAAAAAGCGGATCAGTTCCCTTTGCCCCTGCGGTTCCTTTCTCTCCCTCAACTTTTTTAGAGCGTGCGAACCCACTGCACCGCTTCATTCACCACAAAAACCCGCTGGGTGTTGCAATTCGGGTCGCAGGGGAAGAGGAAGAAGCCAAGGCCATCGGAACTGAAACAAAAGGTGGACCCCACGATTACTTCTCCATCTTTAAAGGTTACCTCAACTTTCCGTCCGTTTATCTGGACGGCATACTGAAAATTCTTTTTCTCTTCATACTTTGGGTCACCCGCAAAATCGCGGACGATGAACACCCCTTTCAATTCCGGGACTCGAATCGTCACCATTTGCCCCGGATCTTTGGCTTCCACCGGCGAGATATGGAAAATGTCCCTGTTGGGGGAAAAATTCTTGGTGTATCCCTTGACCATCCGTCCGTTGGCATAGCGGGCAACAATTTTTGCCGGTTCCATTTCCCTGCCTCGTTTGGTGGATTCAATCCCCCAAATCATAGAGGCAAAAACTATGCCGCCCGAGGGAAGATTTATATTCTTATAAGCTTTGGAATTTATTTGAATTTTAGAGAGATGGATGGACAGCAGCAGCTGGCATGGGAATGGGTTCTATGGAAAAATGGAATCTAGGCCATTACGGTTTTACAGAGTCGACAGCACACCGACTCTCCTTCTTCCGAACATAAAGTTCCTGCTTTTCTTAGCCTTGAACGCTCAATCCTGAAGACTAATGAATCAACACTGGGGCTCTCGTACCCTCCCCTCCAGCATCTTCCAATCCGTCATCCGGTCTTTCGCCCCGCTCCTCGCACCTCACCTTCTCGCTCCGTTCTTCCTTTTTTCAGATTTTCGATAATCGTCTCCCGGACTCTCCTCATCAAATCTCTCGATTCCTGGTGGGACAGGTCGCGGGTGGGGATGGGTTCGCCCATGCGGATATGTATGGTTCCGGGCCAGAAGCACCAGCCGTGCCGGGGAAGCATCTCATACGTTCCGGTAATCGAAACCGGAACAACCGGAAACTTGGAGTGCTGGGCCAGCAGAAAAGCCCCGCGCTTGAATTCCTTCACCTCCCCGTCCGGGCTCCGGGTTCCCTCGGGGAAGACAACGATGGAAATCCCTTTCTTGAGAAGGGAAGGGGCCTTCTTCAGGCTCCTGAGGGCCGACTGAGCACTCTTCCGGTCGATGAGAATATGGCCGGAGAAGGTACAGGAACCAGCCGAATATGGGATACCAGAGCAGGGATTTCTTGGCCAGGAACCGCACCGGAAAAGGAGCAGCGGAAATGATCGCGGGGATATCCAGGATGCTGGCGTGGTTGGAGACCAGGATATAGGATTGATCTTTCTTCAGGTTCTCCATTCCTTCCAGGCGCATAGGAATGCCGTTGGTCCGGAGAAGCCAGTCGACCCAGAGGCGCTGGAAGAAGGAGGGCCATCGCCGGGAGCGGTCCAGGAAGCAGCTGACCAAGGCCGGCGGGCCGAGAATGGCGGTGTAAACGGCGGCGGAAAAGATCAGGAATAAGGCGCGAAGAAAAGCAGGAAGTTCGAAGGAACGTATATGGATTCATAGGTCAGGATGAACCAGGCGTAGGGGCGGGTTGCAAACCCGCCCCTACAGCAGGTCATTTTTTCAGGAACCCTATTTCTTGAAGGTCATGTCAAACACCACCAGACGTTCGTCCGTGCGGGCTTTCCAGTTCAACCGTTCATTGACCCCATAGATGTCCATCTGCTGGTAGGTCCAGGCCCAGGGAACTTCTTCTTTGATGACTTTCACCGCATCGGAATAGATCTTCTGCCGTTTCTTCGGGTCCATGGTGCTGATGCCCTGATCGATCAGAGCATCGAGCTTGGGAAAGGAAACGTTGGACGAGCAGTTTTCCCGTCCGCATCAGGGGGTTGATGGTGAAATCGGCGTCGAAGCTGGTATTTCCCCACCCCAGGAGGTAGGCCGGTGGGCATTATTGTGGCTGTACATCTGTTGTTCATGTAGTGTCCCCATTCATGGGTCTTCACGTGGCACTGATGCCGATCTTCCGCAGGTCTCCGGCTACCGCCTCGGCCATTTCCTTGTCGTTCAAGTATCGCCCGTTGGGGGAGTTGATGGTGAAATCAAACCCGTTGGGATACCCCGCTTCGGCCAGCAGCTTCTTGGCCTTTTCCGGGTTGTAGTCGTAGGGTTTGACGGAAGGATCGTATCCAAAATGTTTATCGGTCAGGGGGGAGCCCAGCAGGACGCCGTTGCCTTCCAGAATCTTCTTGATGTTGGTCTTCATGTCGACGCCCATGGCAATGGCCTGGCGCACTTTCTTGTCGGCCTGGGGTCCTGGCTTGGTGGTGTCAAAGGCCATGAAGATGACCCGCACGCTGGGGACCTTGGAGACAAAGGAGCGACCCTTCCAGTCCATCAATTTCATGAGATGGGGAGGAATATTGGTGATGATATCCGCCTCCTGGGTCTGCAGGGCAGCTACGCGGGTGGTGGCCTCGGGGATGGGGCGGAACATGACCTTCTTGATTTTGGGTGCCCCGCGCCAGTAGTTTTCGTTGGCCTCGAGAAGGATATGATCATCCTTCACCCAGCGGACAAACTTATAAGGTCCCGTTCCCGATTGGGTTCAGGGCAAAGTGAGCCGGCCCTTTCTCCTGGAAATATTTAAGCGGAAGCGGCTGGCCGTAAATGCACAGCATGGCATCCATAACGGGATAAGGCTTCTTGGTGTGACGATTCGGAAGGTGTAATCATCCATCACATCCACCCGATCGATGACCCCCTGGAAGACCGTTTGCCGGAGTTTGAGTTTGGGGTCGGCCATGCGTTCCAGGACAAATTTGACCGCTGCCGCGTTGAAATCTTCCCCATTATGAAACTTGACTCCCTTGCGCAGCTTGAACTCCCAGGTCTTGTCGTTGACAATCTTGTACGACTCCGCCAAGAGAGGCTTCGATCTTGATTTCGGAGTCTCTCTGCAGCAGAGTGTCAAACAGCTGCAGGTGAACATTCCAGGCCGGAGTTTCCATGTGGTTTTGAGGATCCATGGTCGTGGGATCGACGCCCTGGACAATCACGATGGTGTCCTTGTCCCGGGCCGCGTTCGCGGGCCAAAGGCCAGCGCGACGAACATCAGGATAAAAAACAACAAAAATCCCTTTCTCATAAACCCATCCTCCTTCTCTTTTATTTTCACCCTGCTCAAAACCTTTCTTTTCAACTCACCCCTCACTACTCGCCCCTCACGGTTTTTACAGTTGGGTCAACCGGGGGTCCAGTATATCCCTCAGCCAGTTCCCCAAAAGATTGATCCCCAACACGACCAGCATGATCACCAGCCCCGGAAAGGTGGCCAGCCACCAGGAGGTGACCAGGTAAACCCGGCCGTCGGCCAGCATCCCCCCCCAGGTCGGGGTGGGGGGCTGAATTCCCAGGCCCAGAAAGCTGAGCGCCGCCTCCATGATGATCATCCGGGCCATCTCCAGGGTGACGATTACGATGATCGGTGGAATGACATTGGGAAAAAGGTGTCTGAAAATGATTCGGCCGTTGGACCCGCCCAGGGCTTTCACCGAGGTGATGAACTCTTTTTCCCGGAGGGACAGAACCTCCGCGCGGACGACCCGGGCATAAATCACCCACCCGGTGATTGCCATGGTGATGATGATGTTTTGCAGGTCAGGGCCGAGTACGGCGATGATGGCGATGGCCAGGAGGATGAAGGGAAAGGCCAGCTGGACATCGGCGATGCGCATGAAAATATTGTCCACCTTTCCCCCGTAGAAGCCGGAGAGGAGGCCGATGAGCGTCCCCAGGACCGCTGACAGGGCAACCGCGGAAACGCTGACCACGATGGAAATGCGGGCCCCGTAAATCAGCCGGCTGACGATATCCCGCCCCAAGTGGTCGGTCCCCAGGAGGTAGTTGGCGTCCGCCCCCTCTTGCCACACGGGGGGGATGAGCCGTTTTTCCACATCCTGCAAGATCGGGTCATGGGGGGAAATCACCGGGGCAAAAACCGCGGAAAAAATGACTCCCAAAACCATGATCAGGCCGAAAACCGCGCCCTTGTTCTCAATCAGTTTTCGCAAAATTTTCCGCCAGCGCAAGGCCCTTCGGTCCTCGGCCACGAAATCCAGGGCTTTGGCGGCACTCTCCACAACATCCATAACGATATCCTTCTACTCGGACGATCCAGTCAAGTACCCTATGAAAAATTCGAAATCCGAATTACGAAGTTCGAAACAAATCCAAATTTTCAAATCTCGTAATCTGCGTAATCTGCGGATAAACGGTTTTCCGTTGCTTTGCGCTATGCTTTAATACGCTTTCCCAAGTTCACCCCAGCTTCACCCTTGGATCCAGGTAGGTATACAGAAGGTCAACGACAAGATTGACCAAGACAAAGATCGAAGCCAGGAGGAACACGGCGGCCTGAACCACGGGATAATCCCGGTTGTAGATCGCCTGAACCGTAAGGCGCCCCACTCCCGGCCAGGCAAAGATCGACTCCGTAATGACCGCTCCCCCCAGAAGGGTCCCCAGCTCCATGCCGACGATGGTTACTACGGGAATCGCGGCATTCTTCAGAGCGTGCTTCAAAATAACCATCCCCGGGCTCAGCCCCTTGGCCTTGGCGGTCTTCATGTACTCCTGCCCCATCACTTCCAGCATGCTGGACCGCATCATCCGGGCGGTCCGGGCCATGGTGAACATTCCCAGGGTAATGGCGGGAAGGACCAGGTGCTGAATCTTCCCCTCGCCCGGAAGAGGGAAACCACTGGAGAGTCACGGAAAAAATCAGGATGAGCATGATCCCCAGCCAGAATACGGGGGTGGATTGACCTAAAAGGGCCCCGGTCATTCCGATGTGGTCCAGGAGGGAATTACGGCGGATCGCCGAAATAATCCCCACGGGAATGGCCACGAGGAGAGCGATGACCATGGCGGCGAGGGTCAGCTGGATGGTGGCCGGCATGCGCTCCATGACCAACTCCAGAGCGGGCTGGCTGTGGCGGAAAGACTGGCCGAAATCTCCCCTGAGAGTTCCTTTGAAGAAGCGCCAGTACTGTACAATAATCGGATCGTTGAAGCCCATTTCCTGGCGGAACTGGGCCACTTGTTCAGGAGTGGCGTCCATGGGCATTAACAGGGCTGCGGGGTCCCCGGTTAAATGGAGGATGATAAAAACCACCAGCGAGATGCCCACCAGAACAAAAATGGAATGGAAGAGCCGCTTTAAAATGTACCCCTTCATGACCCCGCTTCAAGAGCCGAAAGGATTTTTTCTTTCGGCTTAACTCCCTTAAAATAATTCATGAATCAAACAAAGCGTATTATATATCATAATGGACTCCCTAGCGCAATGAGAAACATGGCCAAGGAGCGGGGGCAAGGCCCCCTGGAGGAGCGCTCCGCTTAAGGACCGGCAACTTCGTTGCCTTGAGGACCGGGCTTCGCCCTCGAGGCCAAAGCATTTTTTGCATTGGCCTTAAGCAAAGCGGTCCTCGAGGCCCGAAGGGCCGCTCCTCAAGTCATGCCGAAGGCATGACGCTCTCTGAAAATTGGTTGACACGCCCTCGAAATATTTGCTATCTTTCTAATCAGATAGGGGAATTCTCAAACCCATTTTGATTCTCCGGGTGGTTAAATGATCAAAATCATACTGGCGGTCCTCTTTGTCATCCTGGCAGCTACCTTTTCTACCCTCAACCGGGAGGAAATCTCCCTGCGCTATTTCTTCGGTTGGGCTACAGGCCCTTTCCCCCTTTTTCTTCTGGTCCTGGCTTGTCTGGTGATCGGAATGGCATTGGGATTTTCGGTGGACTGGGCGGAGAGTTGGAAGCTCAAGTCCAAAGCGCGGGGTTTGCGAAAGCAGGTTAAGAATCTCCAGAAAGAGATCGAAACCCTGACTGCCGAGAGGACCCTTCCCGAACCTCCTTCAAGCCCATCGGAAATCCCAAAAACCACCCCTGGATGAGGTAAATCCCCGGCTGGAGCCAGAGAAACCTTGTCTAACGAAACTCTTTTCCTCCTCCATTACTCCGAGCCATTCATCTATGCCGGGCTCTTTCTGATCCTTTTTCTCTGCGGATTGGGCCTCCCGATTCCGGAAGAATTGACCCTGCTCTCCGGAGGGTTTTTTATCCACTTAGGGATCGTCCGTCTCTACCCAATGCTGGCGGTTGGTTTTTTAGGCATCCTGGGGGGAGACCTGGCCATCTACGCCATCGGGAAAAAATGGGGTCAAGACATCCTCAACCATCAGCACTTTCGAAAAATCATAACCGAAAGCCGCGTGGAAAAGGGCCGGCAGTTCTTCCAGGACCACGGGAAGAAGACCATTTTCATCGCCCGCTTCATTTCGGGTTTTCGGGTCCCCGTTTTTTTCGCCGCCGGGACCATGGGGATCAAGTTAGGCCGGTTTCTCTGGCTCGACTTCCTGGGTGCCCTCATCCTGATCCCGCTCCTCATTCTTCTGGGGTATTATTTCGGGGCGAGCATCATGTGGCTGGGGGAGGTCATCACCCGGATTGATTACCTTCTGAGGATTTTGGCTGTAGTGGGCTGCGTGGCTGCGCTGATCTTCTACCTCTGGTTGAGGAAAAAACCATCCTCCCACCGCCAATGAATTTCCGCCGGAAAATTCTCCTCCTGTTCTCCCTTTAAGCCTAATTTTTTTTGTCCTGCCCATTCAGTTCACCGGAGACATTTTCTCCGCCCCCTGATCTTTCCGGAATGAAAGGGAAGGAGGCGAACAGGACGATTAGAAGCCGGCGTTTTTAGATCGGAGTTGACTCTGCCGGCCTGAAATGATAATTTACTTAATATTACAGTCAAATACAGAGATCATCGTATGCTGGACTTGAAATATACGCGAGAACACCTCGAAGAAGTAAAGGAGAAAATCGGCCGGCGGGGCCAGGCAGTGGATTGGGAACGATTCGCCCAACTGGACGCCGAACGGCGGCAGATTCTGCAGGAATCGGAATCTCTTCGCGCCCAGCGCAACCAGGTCTCCGACGTGATCGCGGAGAAGAAGAAGAAAAAGCTGGACGCCAACGAAGAGATCGGCCGGATGAAAGAAGTCTCCAACCGGATCAAGGAATTGGAGACTGGCCTGGTGGAGAAAGAAGAGGCCCTGCAAGGGCTTATGCTGACGATTCCCAATATTCCCCACGCGAGCGTCGCGGTTGGCCGAGGCGAAAAGGATAATCCCGAAATCCGAAAATGGGGAAAACCGCCGGAATTTTCCTTTTCTCCGGATCCCCACTGGGATATCGGCGAGGCGCTGGATATTTTGGATTTCGACCGGGGGGCCAAAATTACAGGAGCGCGGTTTACGCTGTACAAAGGGGCTGGTGCCAGGCTGGAAAGGGCGCTTCTGAATTTCATGCTGGACCTCCACACCTCCGAGCATGGCTACCAGGAGGTCCTGCCTCCTTTCCTGGTGAACCGAAGGGCCATGACCGGAACCGGCCAGCTACCGAAATTCGAAGAGGACCTGTTTAAACTCAGCGACCCGGATTACTTTTTGATTCCGACGGCGGAAGTTCCGGTAACCAATATTCACCAGGATGAAATCCTGCCCGAAGAGGATCTTCCCCTTTATTACACGGCTTATACCCCCTGCTTCCGCAAGGAGGCCGGCTCCTACGGTAAGGATACAAGGGGATTGATTCGTCAGCACCAGTTCAATAAGGTCGAGTTGGTGAAGTTTACGACTCCAGAAACTTCCTATGACGAGCTGGAAAAACTGACCCACAACGCCGAGGAGGTTTTGAAGCGTCTGGGAATTCCCTATCGGGTAGTCATGCTGTGCACCGGGGATCTGGGTTTTTCGGCAGCAAAGACTTACGATCTGGAAGCTTGGCTTCCCGGGCAGGGCGTATACAAGGAAATCTCTTCCTGCAGCAACTTCGAAGATTTCCAGGCGCGGCGGGCCAATATCCGCTACCGCCCCAAGGGAAAAAAGGGAACGGAGTTCGTCCACACCCTGAATGGATCAGGGTTGGCGATCGGCCGGACTTTGGTGGCCATTCTGGAGAACTTCCAGCAGGAGGACGGAAGCGTCCTCATCCCCGAAGTCCTCCGCCCTTACATGGGCGGAGTAAGTAAAATCGAAAAACGCATAGCGCATAGGGCATAGCGTAAAGAACAAAAAATAAAAAGGCTTTAATCTTTGAGCTTTGAGCCATGAGCTATGAGCTGCTTTGCTCTATGCTCTTTGCCTTTATCGATTCTTTGCTTTTACTCTATGCTCTCTGCTCCATGCTCTATGCTGTTTTATCCGGAGGGATGGCCGAGTGGTCGATGGCGGCGGTCTTGAAAACCGTTTCCCCGAAAGGGGACGTGGGTTCGAATCCTACTCCCTCCGCCAAAAAGAGATTATAATGGGACACAGATAAACACAGATGAACACAGATAAAGACCTTTCAAAATATAATTTTATTAGAGCTTTTTTTTATTTTCTCTATCTGTGTTTATCTGTGTTCATCTGTGTCCAATAAAAATTTGGATATGCGGAGAGATGACCGAGCTGGCCTAAGGTGCTCGCCTGCTAAGCGAGTGTATGCCGAAAGGTGTACCGCGGGTTCGAATCCCGCTCTCTCCGCCATAAAAGCTTGAATGGGACACAGATGAACACAGATAAACACAGATTTTAAAGAAACTACGCAGAAGTATTTGGAATTATTTTTTGGGAATCAATTCGTTTTCATCCGTGTTGCAACTCATTTGTTTTATCTGTGTTCATCTGCGTTTATCTGTGTCCCATAAATGGTATTTAGCCCGCACAGTGCGGGCTTTATTTTCTTGCCGGAGTTGTTTTGACCGAGCGTAAGGGCCTTTCCTCCACCGATCTTTATCTATTTCTGGCCACCGTCCTTTGGGGATCCGATTACCTTTTTGCCAAGATCGCCCTCCGCGAAGTTTCACCCCTAAGCTTCGCGGCCATTCGAACCCTGATCTCCACCGCAGCGATATTTCCCATTTTTCTCCGCCAGGAAAGAGACTGGGCCGTCAAACCGCGTCATCTGCTTTACCTTTTCGGCCTGGCCCTTTTGGGCACCTTCATCAACCGGATTTTCTGGTCCGCGGGCATCGATTTGACCACTGCGTCCAACGCCTCCCTGCTGTCCACGACCTCCCCCATTTTTGTGCTGCTGATCTCCTTTTTTCTCTTTCGAACCGCCGTGTCCGGGCGGGCGGCTCTGGGTATTCTCGTTTCCTTTATCGGGGTCTCTCTGGTCATCCAGGGAGACTGGAAGGAATGGGTGAAGGGCGGCGGACATGTATGGGGAGACCTGCTCATGCTGCTGGCCTCCGTAACCTGGGCCTTCTTCACCGTCCTGGCCAAGTTCTTGATGAAGGATCATTCCAGCCTCAAGGTTACGGCCTACATTATGCTCATTGGAAGCATCCTGTTTCTGCCTTTCCTGCCGAACGAGAAGGCCGGAGGCTGGAGCGGAGTTTCGGTTCTGGGCTGGGTCAGTGTTTTGTATGTGGCCTTTACGGGGAATTTTCTGGCTTATTTTTTCTGGATGCGCGGAATCCAGAACATCGGCCCCATGCGCACCATCCTGTATTCATACCTCACCCCCATCACGGCGATTCTTTTTGCCGTCCCCTTCCTGGGCGAAACTCTGACCACCGGCCAAATATGGGGTGCGGGGATCGTTTTTGCGGGAATTTTCTTGGCCAGGTCATGACGGGATTTTCAAGGAAGGAACCTGAAAAGGAGCGGAATGATGGATTACCTGACGATGTCTCTGCTTTCCATGGTGCTCATCGGCTTCAACACCTTTACCGTGAAGCTGGTCAGCCAAAATCTGCATCCGGCCTTGCTGTTGGTCACCAAATTCGGAGTCGGCCTGGTGGGGTTATTCCTTTACCTCGGCTATTCAAAAGTTCCCTTCGTCTGGAACCGATATGTCATCTATGGCTGCCTGATCGGTCTTTGGTGGTCGGGGATCATGGTCATGTACTATACCGCCATCGCCCGCGGCCCCCTCTCGGTGGTGATTCCCATCTTCAATATGAACCTGATCATCCCCGCCCTCTTGGGCTTTTTCTTCCTGAATGAACCCATGACCGCATCCAAGATCCTCGGCCTCATCTTCGCCTGCCTGGCCGTCTTTTTACTGACCCGCTAAATACAGTTTCGGGTTTCGAGTCTCAGGTCTCAGGTTGTCGGTTGTATCTTTGGCTTTTGAATTTTTCTTTTAACTTGAAACCCGAAACCTTCGTTTTTAAGCCGTTTGACAAACCCTGCCGCGCTTGCTATCTTAATAAAACCTTTCGGCGCGCCCATAGCTCAGCTGGATAGAGCGCCGGACTACGAATCCGTAGGTCGGGTGTTCGAATCACCCTGGGCGCGCCAGAATGCCCATCCTGAGACAAAGAACCTTTCTTCTCTTCGCCCTCAGGAATCATCCCGGTTGAATCAAAAAATAACCTGCCTCAAATTCAGCAAGGAAAGCACCTTTATTGCCTGATTGGGAGATGGACTGCTTTCGGATTCCCATTCCAAAAAAATTGGGCCGGGCCGCGCGAATCATCTTGAAAAAACGAAAAATAGCTTATAATGAACCGTTGCTAAATGGATGCTGATGAAACAGAATGCCCCTGGCACAAAGATATCGGTAATATTTTTTGAATTCCCATGGGATGTTGTTCGAGAAACGAAGATAGAGCCAAAATGCCATCCGGGGGAGTATGGCCAAAAAACAAGAGGAGGGGGAGTGTATGTCGAAGAAAGGGATGGACAGGAGAGAGTTTCTAAAATCTTCCACTGCCGGCCTGGGGGCTTTTTTATTTATTCCCCCTGGCGAGAAAAGAAGCGCAAGATCAATCGTAGCACAGCAACGAGACCCCGATAAATTACCCCATCGGGTCCTGGGAAGGACGGGATTGCGGCTTCCGGCCATTACCATGGGGGTCATGAATTCCGACAACCCCAATCTGATCCGCGCCGCCCTCGATGCCGGGCTGAAGCATTTGGATACGGCCCACGCCTACATGAGGGGAAAGAACGAAGAAGTGATCGGGGAGGTTATTAAAGGGCGTCCCCGCGAATCCTTTTTCATCTCCACAAAAGTTGGGCTTCCCAGGAATGAGACCACCGGGCTCTATGAAGAAGGGGCCACGGAGGCGGCCTTCCTGAGCCGCCTGGACATCAGTCTCAAACGCCTGGGGCTGGATTATGTGGACATCCTCCATCACCACGGCGTATGGAAGAGGGAAGCGGTGTTGTATGAACCCATCCTGAAGGCGATGGCGAAAGCGAAAAAGGAAGGAAAGATCCGTTTTGCGGGAATTTCCACGCACCGCAATGAACCCGAGACCATCCAGGCGGCTATTGACTCGAAGTTCTATGATGTCGTGGCGACGGCCTATAATTTCCGGCAGAAACACCAGGAAGAAATGAAGCAGGCGATCGCCAAGGCGGCGCGAAGCAGGCTTGGGAGTCATCGGGATGAAAGCCATGGGAGGCAGCCCGAGGAGCAACTACGGACGGGATCGGCAGCCCGAGGATGCCCAAGTGGCCCTGAAATGGGTATTCCAGAACCCCAATGTCCACATGGTCATCGCCGGGTTTACGGCCTTTGACGAACTGGAAATGGACCTGAAAATCATGGAGAATATGGCTCTGACCAAGAAGGAGAAAGCCTATTTGGATCGGGCCATTTCATCGGCCAGCCTTTACTGCCAGGGCTGTGGAAAATGCCTGGGTTCCTGCCGTCAAAACCTTCCCATTCCCGACCTAATGCGGGCTTACATGTATGTCTATGGATACCGAAATTTGGGGGCTGCCCAGGACCTCCTATCCGACCTCCGCCTGCCGGCTCAAGTGTGCGATCGATTGCGAATCTTGCCCCGTAAAGTGCATCACCGGTTTTCCGGTTTCTTCCCGCATTCGAGATGTGGTTCGAATCCGGGAGGTGCCTCCCGAGTTCATCGCCTGAAGGCAAAAAGAAAAACCCCCTTCCAAAGGGGGTTTTTCTGGCACTAGAAACTTCCTCGGTCAGACTTAAGAGGGGAGCCTAAGCTCCCCTCTTTCCTTCACTTTCTTTCACTCCATTTTGGAACAGGGTAGATATACTTCCCTGTGGAGAGGTCGGGAGGCCACACGATCTCAAACTTCTTCTTTTGAACCTGCAAGAGGAGAGTGGGCAACTGGGTCTGTTGTTTAAATTTTCCATAACTCTTGAAGGTGATAGGTCCGTAGATCGTCATCACATTCGTGGTTACCAAGGCATCTCGAACCGCATCACGAGTCAATTCTTTCGTCCGTTTGAGGACATCCCAGCAGACGTAAGCAGCCGCATAGGCTTGGGCGGCATGGTAAGGAGGAATGATGTTATACTTCTTCCTATATTTCTCATCGAATTCCTTAGCTCCGGGAAAGGTAACGGTTCGCTCCCACATGGTGGAGGAGTAAACCAATTCTGCCGCATCCCCCGCTCCTTCTAAGAATTCAGGAATGGAGTAACCCGCTGCACTTCCAGCGAAGATTTTCAAATTCAGGTCGATCTCCTTTGTCTGTCTGGCGATCAACGTGGCATCCATTAGGTAGGAGATGACATAGAGCGCATCGGGATTGGCCGCTTTCACCTTGAACAATAGCGGCTTGAAGTCAACCAAACCTGCCTCGTAGGCTTCATAGATCAATACCTTGACATTGTTTGACTCGGCCCATTCTTTCATGGCCTTTGATGTGCTGGTGCCAAAGAGGGTGTTTTCATAAAGGATAACCATATTTTTGATTTTCGCAGCTTTAAGGAAAAAGTCCTGAAGACCGGTATCAAACTCGGATGCAGGTTGGACCATCCTGAAGATGTACTTCCAGCCCGATTGGGTCATATTGTCTGCGGCGGCACAGGATATCAGGAAAGGTATTTTTTGTTTTTCGGCCAGGGCAGCAATGGGATAGGTGTTTGAGCTACTGTATTCACCGGACAACAAAATAATTTCTTTGTCTTCAAAGAGCTTTTGCGCAGCTGTCAGAGCTGTTTCGGGCTTGCTCTGGTCGTCGGCATAGACCCATTGGAGTGGCCTTCCCTTGGCCCCTCCGGCAGCATTAATCTCCTCTACGGCCAAATCAAATGCCCTCTTCTGGTGATTCCCAAATGGGGCATGTCTGCCGGTTAAGGAAGTGGGAATGCCGATCTTGATAGGCTTCTGGGCCCAACAGTCCGGGATCCACATGCCTTGCCAGGCCATCACCCCCAAAAAAATCGTTGATAACAGAAGTGCCAGTTTCTTCATACCTACCTCCTTTTCAATTTTGATGAAACCTGCATTACCGAACCTTTCCTTTTTCGCCTTCATGCCCTGTCAATCACCCCCTTCCACGTTTATCTCTCGGGCAATCCAAAAATGGATTCAAAAGATCCTACAAGCCAAGGTAAGCTCTTTTGACATGGTCATCGGCGAGTAAATCCTGCCCTTTTCCCCTTAGCGTGATCCGTCCATTTTCTAGGACGAAAGCTTCATCCGCCATTTCCAGGGATCGTTGAACGTTCTGTTCGACAAGCAAAACGGTAATCCCTTTTCGATTGATTTCTCTGGTGATTGCGAAAATCTGACTCACGAGCATAGGAGCCAGTCCTAAAGAAGGCTCATCCAGGAGGATCAGTTTAGGTTTCAGCATCAGTCCCCTGGCAATCGCCAGCATCTGCTGCTCACCGCCGCTTAAAGTTTGGGCGAGTTGATTTTTTCTTTCTCCTAAAATGGGAAACATTTCAAAAACCTCACGAACCGTTTCCATCCTCTTTATCTTCGCCTCAGCTAAGATGGATCCCATCTTTAAATTTTCAGAGACGGTCATCATGGGAAAGAGCTGCCTTCCTTCAGGCACGTGGGCTACCCCCATCTCTACCACCTGATGGGCGGGTAGCCCGGTGGTGACCTTATCGCCGATCCTCACTTCTCCGGATCGAGGCTCAAGAAGGTTGGAGATGGTCTTCAGCGTCGTACTTTTCCCCGCCCCATTCGAACCAATCACCGCGACCAAACTTTTTTCAGCCACGATAAAGGATACGTCCCACAAGGCTTGGGCATTCCCGTAGAACACATTTAAATGATTAACGTTTAGCATAATCCTCTCCCAAGTAAGCCTTAATCACCTGTGGATCGTTGGCGACCTGTTCCGGCGTTCCCTCCATAATCTTTTGTCCGTAATTGAGTACCACGATTCGATCGGAGATGGACATGATCGCCTTCATGACATGTTCGATCACAATGATCGTGACCCCTTTCTCCCGGATCTTCCCTATGAGACGGATGGCATCCGTTATCTCCTTGGTGTTCAACCCGGCCATACATTCATCCAGCAACAGAAGGTCAGGGTTGGTTGCCAATGCTCGAGAGACCTCAAGTTTCTTCCACTCCCCCAGGGTCAGGCTTGAAGCCACCATATCCTTCTTGGGAAGTTGTTCGGTAAATTCCAGTACCTCGAGGGCTCGCTCCCTCGCCTTTCGGGCATCCTTGACTTTAGCGAAAACCCCTACCATGACATTTTCCAGCACGGTCAACCTGGGCAGAGGCTTAACAATTTGAAAGGTGCGGGTAATGCCCAACAAGCAAATCCGTGGAGGAGACAATCCGGTGATATCCCGTTCCTTGAAAAGAATCCTCCCCTCGGTTGGTTTTAGGGAACCTGAGATCATATTGAAGGTGGTGGTCTTCCCGGCTCCGTTGGGCCCGATCAAGCCCAGGATTTCTCCCTTCTCGACGGTGAAATCAACATTGTGAACGGCCCTCAGTCCTGCAAAATTTATGGATAGCCCTTTGACTTCAAGAAGCATATCTCATTCTCCTTTGCCAACGGTAGAGAGACGACCTCCGGTTTTGATGCTCCCGGCGATGCCACGGGGTAAAAAAAGGATGACGATTATGATCAACGCCCCATACACCAAGAGGCTGGCCTGAGCGAAGAAAATGCGAAACCCTTCCGATAAGAGGACCACGACCAGTGCTCCGACGGCGGGGCCCCAGAAGGTCCCAATTCCTCCCAAAACGACGACCAGGACCATGGCAATGGATACTTCTCCAATTGCGAAAACAATATAGGGATCGATGAATTGTGTGTAATTGGCAAAAAAGCTCCCCAGGATTCCCGTAAAAAATGCGCTGATGATGAGAGAAAAAAGCTTATACCGGGTAGTAAATATCCCGAGGGCTTCTGCCGCATCTTCATCTTCCCGGATAGCGATAAAATAGAAACCCATCCGTCTTTTGAGAATATAAGCTGTCGTGAGCATGATGAGGATGCCCAGACCCAAAATGAGATAATAGTATTCAATTTTGGTTTCCATCACCGGTATGACCAGAAGGATCCCAACCGCTCCCTCGGTAAAGGACTTCCAGTGCAAGGTGATCAACCGAAGGATCTCCGCGAGGGCGAGAACGGAGAGGGCAAAATAAGGTCCTCTTAGACGCAAACAGATGGCGCCGATAGGTATAGAGACGAGAGCTCCTGCCACCCCTGCGAAGAAAAACCCTGCCCACAAGGAGACCCCCAGCTTCGTATGGAGGAGACAGGCGGTATAGGCTCCAACTCCGAAGAAGGCAGCATGGCCGAAGGAAACCTGTCCGGTGTAACCTCCCAATAGGTTCCAACTGACCCCTAAGGCAGCCCACATCATAACGAGAATGATGAGATGGAGATGGTACTGGTTTGTTAAGACCCATGGTAGGATGATTAAAATCACCAGGAGAATCATGATGGAGAGAAATCCCCTCTTTTGTCCTCTCAGCATGCTGATCAAATCGGCCATAGCGATCCTCGAATCTTTATCTTAGAATCTTGTCTTCCCCACTAATCCCGATGGCTTAAAAATCAAAACCAGAACAAAAATGGCAAACCCGAGCCCATCTTTTAGGTCCATGGAAATATACCCAGCTCCGATCGATTCTAACACCCCCAGGGTGAGGCCTCCCACGAGTGCTCCAATCGCACTGCCCATTCCACCCAAGACGACAACGATGAAGGCCTTCAGGGTAAAGAGCTCTCCGATCGAGGGGAACACATAATAAATGGGCATAAAGAGGGATCCGGCGGCACCCACTAATGCGCTGCCAATCCCGAAGGTGTAGATCATGACCCGGTCGGTATTGATCCCCATAAGACAGGCGGCATCCGCGTTCTGAGCGACGGCGCGGATGGAGGAACCCACATCGGTTTTCATCAGAAAGAGATATAATGCTGCGGTTATTCCAATGGAGATCAGAAAGTCCCATAACAACGGTACGCTGATGGATATCTTCTTAAACATAAACGTCGCATTGGAGTAAGGGGTTAAAACGGTAAAATAGTTTGGAGAAAAGAGCAATAAAGCAACGTTGGTCAAAACCAAACCAATTCCGGCGGTCATAAGAATTTGATTCTCTCCCGGGGCTCGTGACTTGATGATAGGCAAGATCGCATAACGCTGGAAAAAAGCCCCCACGAAAAAAAGCAAAGGAACACTCAGAATGATGGAAAGATAGGGATCCACTCCCCATAATTTAAACAACCAGAAGCAGGTGTACATTCCCAACATTAAGAACTCGCCATGGGCGAGATTAATGATGCGCATGACCCCAAAGATGAGCGTCATTCCCAGAGCGATCAGAGCGTAAAGGCCGCCCACCAGAATACCCGAAACAATCGTTTGAATGAGTATAAATATATCCATGATCAACTCTCCAATGACTTCCGGTTCCTCATCGGCCAGGAGGGATGATGGTCTCGCCCTCCTGGCGGTCTGATTTTTCGCGGTTGAAATTCATTTGGATCCGCTGATTCATCGTGACGCCCAGGGCGGTTTAAAAGTAACCTATTTTAGGTGCTCCCCTTAAAGACTTTCTAAGGCTTTGATATTTTCATGGAGGGAAAATTGATGCCCCCAATGATAGCAAGTCTGATAATTGTGTCAAGCCAATTTGTGGGCCAATTTGTGGGCCAATGTGTGGGCTTTTTGCTAACCCACGAGAAAGATTCTTTCCTTGCGCTCCCCTTTTGGCTATGATATAAAAACCATTCAAAGGAATGCCATGAGCCTCCTTTGGGAGGCGATTCGGGACGGATGGGGGGGATGTAAAAGCCGCAGTCAAAGGCTGTTTCACTCAGGGGAAGGCTATATTCTTTGGGTAATTTTATGGCCTTAAAAATGTGGAGCCTGTTCCCATATCGCCCCATTAGAAGCCTTTTCAAACCCGTATAGGATCATCCCGACTTCCCCAGCCGCCGAAGAAGGACTCAATTTTTCCGCCTAATGTTCGTGGATAGTTCCGTCGGGGGCAATGGAGAGAGCCAATGGCATGCGTGCTTGTGACGGGGGGTGCGGGCTTTCTGGGGGCCGCGGTCGTGCGACGTCTGGCCGGGCGGGGCGATCAGGTGATCGTCCTGGACAATTTCCAGGCGGGTACCTCCGCAAATCTGGAAGGGCTCGGCTCCAACGTGGGTTTGTTCGGCGGTGACGTCACCGATCTGGGCGGACTCCTTGGCCTCATCCGACAGAACCGAGTCCAGCGGATCATCCATGCCGCAGCGATCGTGAGCGTGCTTCCTTCTCTGTCTGCTCCGAGCCACGTGACCCGCGTGAACATCGAAGGCACGCTCAATGTGCTGGAGGCGATGCGGCTGTTCGACGTGGAGCGCGCGGTTCACATCTCTTCCGAGGAAACCTATGGAGCGTTTCGGCACGAGCCGGCCGATGAAGAGCACCGCGTAGCGCCTACCTCCCCTTACGGGATCAGCAAGGTCGCATCGGAGCAGCTGGGCCGTTTCTACCGCACGGTTTACAAGACGGACTTCATCAACGTCCGGACCTCCTGGGTGTACGGGCCGGGGTTTCCCCGCCAGCGGATCCCCCGGACCTTGATCGAGGCGGCGCTGGCCGGACGGCCGTTGCACCTGCCCCACGGGGGGGACGCGCGAATAGACCATACGTACCTTGACGACTGCGTAGATGGCATCCTGCTGGCCCTGGATCACGCCGTGCATCCTTTCGACGTGTACAACGTCGCCAGCGGCGAAGGCCGGACGATCGCCGAGATGGTCGCCCTGGTAAAAGAATTGATCCCGGGCGCCGACCTCTCGGTGGGTCCGGGTCCACTCTGGTATGACGACCGGCTCGTGGTGCCCCCCAAGGGCGCACTGGACTTGACCCGGGCCAAGAGGGTTCTCGGCTACCAGCCGAAATATGACCTCCGCCGGGGGCTGGCGAGCTACATCGAATGGTACCGCCGCGGGCAACTGCCGCGGGAAAACTGAGCAAGGGGGAGCATCCATGCCCAAGGGAACGAAGCCCAAAGCCAAGGTGATGCGAATCGAGGAGGCCTTCTGGGAGCAGCCGCCGGCACACTTTGAGGCCTTCTCCAAGATGCTGGTTCACCCGACGAATGCCGACACGCGCTATTTCGACTTCCGCCTCTCCAGCTACCAACCCAAGGGCTATGCCGAAGTGCACGTGCACAAGGTCGCGGAGAACATCTACTACATTCTCCAGGGCAAAGGGATCGTGGAGCTAGACGGGGAGAAACACCTCGTGGAGCCCCATATGGTCATCCATATTCCCCCGGGGGTCCGCCATGGGATCTTCAATACCGGCCTGGAGGATCTGGTCTTCGTCGTCGTGGCCTCGCCGCCCAGCGACATGCCCGCGGTGAAACCAGGCCGAGACCGCAGGATGTGACCGGCCGATCTTCCGCAGATCGGGTCCGGCGCGGACTGACGGATGGGCTTATCACACCGCGGCAAAGCCGCAACCAAAAGAAATCAACCCCTCCCTCCCCTCCCCCCTCGAGGGGGAGGGTTAGGGTGGGGGGGATGCCTTTTGCTTAATAAAAATTTCAGAAATTGAACGTAAGTAGTATAGAAGAAATGGAAGCTTGCCCGGCGGGGATTCTGAAAAGCAGGAGTCTCAAACCGGGGAAGCGGATGGGGAGTCGTTGAGAATGACTTTGAAAGAAGGTGCGGGTTTGGGATCGATCCCGACGCAATGGGATGAGGAATACGAACTGGTAGTCCTCGGCGCTGGGGCAGGTGGCATGACCGCAGCGCTGGTCGCGTCGATCGAGGGCCTGCGCACCCTCTTAATCGAGAAGAGCGATCAGGTCGGCGGGACGACGGCGTATTCTTCGGGGACGGTGTGGATTCCGGACAATGCGCAGCAGCGCCAACTCGGGGTCACGAGCGATGCCGCAGCGGCGCTCGTGTACCTGGATGCACTGGTGGGTAACCGCGCCAGCCGCGAACTCCGCGAGGCCTTCATCGCCGCGGGGGGCGAGATGCTGGACTATCTCGCCCAACACACGGATGTCGGATTCCGAGTCTATCCCCAGCAGCCGGACTATCGGCAGGACTTGCCGGGGGCCACATTGGGGGGGCGGCCGTTGGAGCCCCTCCCGTTTGACGGCCGCACGCTGGGGAAAGATTTCGATCGCGTCCGCTGGCCCATTGCGGAGCTCATGCTCTTCGGCGGGATGATGGTGACCCGCCCAGAGGCGGCGCGCCTGTTGCGCATCGGCAGGTCCTGGGACGCCCTTTGGCTTGGAGCCCAATTGGTATCCCGCTTTGCCTCTGATCGGCTTCGCTACAAGCGCGGAACGCGGCTTGTCCTGGGCAATGCGCTGGCAGCGAGACTCTTCAGGAACTTGCTCGATCGTCGCGTCGGGGTATGGTTCTCCACCAAGACCAAGCGGCTCATCTTGGAGCAGGGGCGGGTTTCCGGCCTGGTGGCCGAGCGCGACGGGTCGGAAGTGCGCGTGCGCGCCTCCCGGGGGGTTGTCCTGGCGGGCGGGGGGTTCCCCGCCAGCCCGGAGTTGCGGGAGCGCTACTTTCCGAAACCGGTGGCCGAGTACACTTCGGCCTTTGAGGGCTGCGTGGGCGACACCCTGCTGATGGCCCAAGAGATCGGCGCTTCGCTCGGCCCGCTGGGAGAGGATAACTCGCTATGGTTTCCCAGCTCGATTGCGACCCGGAAGGACGGCTCCACGGCGGTGTATCCGCATATCGTCCTGGATCGCGGCAAGCCGGGGCTCGTGGCCGTGAACGCCGCAGGGAGGCGATTTGTCAACGAGGCGGTCTCGTACCACGAATTCACGCGAGCGATGTATCGCTCCCATCGGGAAGTCGCGACCATTCCCACCTGGCTGGTCTGTGACCGTCGGTTCATCTGGAAGTATGGGCTCGGGATGATCAGGCCACTGACGCCCGTCTTGCGGGGGTATGTCAAGCGAGGGTACCTCAAGCTTGCGGACTCGGTCGAGGGGCTGGCTCGGACAATCGGAGTGGATGCGGGGGGACTGGTGGAGACGATCAAGGCGACACAACGAGTTTGCCCGAACCGGGGTGGACGCCCAATTCGGGAAGGGGGAAAACGCGTACGACCGCGCAAGTGGCGACGCGACCCATCTGCCGAACCCATGCATTGGTCCGATCGGGAGGCCTCCGTTCTGTGCGGTAGCGGTGCTTCCCACCCCCCTCGGCACGAGCCTCGGATTGCTCACCGACGCCCATGCGCAAGTGCTCGACCGCTTCGGCCGACCCATCTCCGGCCTGTATGCTTGCGGGAATGACCAGCATTCCGCTGTGGGTGGAGAATATCCGGGCGGCGGGGCCGAACTGGGCCTGGCCATGGTCTTCGGGTTCCTTGCGGCAAGGCACGCTGCGGGAGGCGACCGCACGAAACCAGCTGACGCCGGAAGAGTACCAGGCGGCCGCGCGAGATGATGCCAGGCGGAGGAGATCCCGGCGGAACCGTACCCGCGGATGCCTCGAGCAGCCGAGTGAACACCATTACCTGAAAGGAGATCACCCATGAGCGGGAACCCACGGCGGCCGGCTCGCGTTCCGCCCACAGCGAAAGGAGCCGCATACATCACGGATTTCCTGATCCAACAAAAGGTGCCCTATATATTCGGGCTCTGCGGCCATGGCATCCTCGGCCTTCTCGACGCCCTGTTTGATCGTCAGGGGGAGATCAAGACCCTATCCGTGCATCATGAATCGGTTTCGGCATTCATGGCCGATGCCTACTTCCGCATCGCCCAGAGGCCCGTCGCGACCTATACGTCCTGTGGTCCCGGATCGGCAAACATCGTGGTTGCGGTCGCAGCGGCATTCGCCGACTCCTCCGCCATGCTCAACATCACCGGAAATGTGCCCACCGGCCAGTGGAATCGGGGCCCCTTCCAGGAGACGGGCCGATATTTCCAGGGCGACTTTATTAATGTCTTGCGTCCCTACGTGAAGCGGAGCTTTCAGCCTACGCGTCCCGAGATGCTTCCGCTTGCCCTCCGCCAGGCGTTTGCCCTCATGACCAACGGTCGGCCCGGACCGGTGCACATTGACGTGCCGCTGAATGTCTTTGTGGAGCCCGTGGATGAAAAGGCGGCCCAGCGCGAAGACCATTGGCCAGAGGCAAGATGGTCCCGTCCGGCGGGCGATCCTCGGGCCATCACCGAAGCGGCTCGGCTCTTGGCGGAGGCCGAGCGTCCGGTCATCGTGGCGGGGCATGGGGTCGAACTCAGCAATGCGGAGCCGGCGCTCCTGGCGTACGCGGAGGCGATGTCCATCCCGGTGGCGACGACCCCCTTCGGCAAGGGGGTTTTCGATGCCCGCCATCCGCTCAGCCTGGGGGTAACCGGACGGAACGGCCCCTACATGGCCAACGCCGCTTGCCGCAATGCCGATGTCATTCTGGCGCTCGGCACCCGCTTTGATGATCGCGCCACCAGCGCCTGGCTGCCCGGTTTCACCTACCGGATTCCACCCACCAAGCTCATTCACGTCGACATTGATCCGAACGAGATTGGCCGTAACTTCCAGCCGGCGATCGGGATCATCGCCGACGCGCGGCTCGCCCTCGAGCAGATGCTTTCGCACCGAACCGATCGTGGGAATCGGCGGGAAGGATGGCTCAGGCGCATCGAAGGCTGGAGGAAGAAGTGGGATGAGGCCACCAAGCCCCCGCGGACTTCTGATGCCGTGCCGATCCGCCCCGAACGCCTCGTCGCGGACGTCCGTAAAGTCGTCCCGGAGGACGGCATCGTACTGGTCGACGTCGGCGTGCACCACAACTGGATTGTGGCGGAATACGATGCCTGGAAGACCCGGACCCTGCTTCAAACCTGGGGATACGCCTCCATGGGCTTCGGCGTGGCCGGCCCTCTCGGCGCGAAGCTTGCGGCTCCCGACCGGCCCGTGGTGACGGTCTGCGGCGACGGCGGCTTCGTCATGAACGCAAGCGCCGTGCTCACTGCGGTGGAGTACGATATTCCCGTGGTCTGGATCGTGTGGAACAACTGCGGCTTCGCCGTCATCCGCGACCAGCAACTCGGCTACTTCGGAAAAGATCGCGAACTCGCCACCATGTTCAAGGCCAAGACCGGCAAGCCTTTCAGCGCGGATTACGCGGCCTTGGCACGCTCCATGGGTGCGGAGGGCTGGAGGGTTGAGAAACCGGCAGACCTCGCAGGCCGCCTGGAAGCGGCCATGGCCTCCCATCGACCGACGGTGCTCGACGTACGGGTTGATCCCGATATTCGACCGCTGGCCACGGGAAGCTGGGACCTCCCGCCGTTGCCGCCCCCCATTCCGAACTTCGGCTGGGAGGAGGATTGAAACATTCGGGGAGGGAATCATGGCTCCTAATTCAGCTGCCCATCAGCCCTGGTCTCTAAAGATGACGGTACCGTTGGAACCGGGGATCGTGTGTAACCATATCGAAGCTATGCTCGAGTTTTACACCGGAGTCTTAGGCCTCAAATTGGTGGGTGATGCCAAGACCACGCCGGAGTTGAGTGCGCGCTTCGGGGCGACGCCCCACGGGTATCGGATCGTCCGATTGCAGACGCCGTACGGGGAGCGGATCAAGCTGGTCCAGCCGAACCAGGACGCGCCAACACCGCAGCCCGTTCCGGGATGGGTCTATGAACGGCACGGTCTTGCCTACCTCACCTTCGTCATTGCCGAAATGCAAGACGTGGTGAAGCGTTTGAAAGCCCACGGAGTGAGACTGCTGAGCGATGGGCCGATAGAGGTCAGGCCGGGAGTCTTCGCCCTCTATTCCCTGGACCCGGAGGGCAATTACCTGGAGTTTGTCGAGTATCCAGACCCCTCCGCGTATCGGCCCGATCTCTTCCAGCGGCGGTAATTCTGGAACCTGGAATCGGGCGGGGTTGCCCGCCATAGTCTCCCGGACGGTCTGGGAGGTTGTTTTTCGGAACCCGGCGTACGGTTCTCCCGCACCGGGCTTTCTGGTCGGCTTCATCTAAAGGATTATGGGACCTCAGCGAGTCCGCGTCTTTATAATCCTCTTTTCCGTGTACGCAGGGGATGTGGCTTGGCCTTTGTTGGGACAGAGGGTGACTTCTCCGTACCGGTCCACGACGACCAGGTCATGGGAGGCCGGCTGAGCCCAGGGAAGAACCCGTGGAGAGGCGTTATCGTTGAACTTGAGCAGGATTTTATCGCCCGCGTTGGCGAATTGAGGGTTTTGACCTTTCCCGATGTTGATGAAGATAAAGATTTCTCCCTTCTCATTTCCCACAATCAGGTCTTTTTTCCCGTCCCCATTCATATCGGCCATGTCCGGAGAGGAATCGGAACCCACGTCCAGTTTTCCGTCGTTGAGCTTGATGGGTTTTCCGAACACCGGCTGCCCCCCGGATCCCTCGTTGAGAAAGAGGAAAAGCTCCCCGCTCCAGCTTCCGACGAGAAGGTCGAACCGGCCGTCCTCGTTCCAATCCACGACGCAGGGCGAAGCTTTTCGCCTTACGTCGAGGTCCTTGTAATCAGCCTGGACGCGGCTCGTCGAGGCATATTCCGGGACCGCCGAGGAGCCCGCATTCAAGAAGAGGTGAAGATACCCCCCTCCATCCCCCACCAGCAGGTCTTTTCTCCCATCCTCGTTCCAATCCACCAGGCAGGGGGCCGAAGGGCCTCGCACCTTGATTTCCTTCCCCGCGGCCTTGAGGCGAGTCCGGTTTCCGTACCGGGGGGATTCGTTGGATCCTTCATTCAGGTACAGATTGATAAATCCATCCCGGTCTCCCAGAAGAAGGTCGTGACGCCTGTCTCCGTTCCAGTCCACCACGATTCTTTCCGAAAGGTTTTTCCCGGTCGTTGCGGGATTCGAGCCGGCCGGCAAACCTCCCAGTAAGAGGAAAGCAATCGGAATGATGCCCAATAGAAAGAAACCGAATCCGGTTCCCGCTCTCATTGTTCCTCCTTCAGAACAAGAAAATGAAAACCTATGCACCCAATAATAACAACAATCCCCGGAGTTTACCAAGAGAGATTCTTTAATTTTCCTAAGCACCCAAAAAACCAGAAAAGGACGAGCCTGCGCGATTGGATCTTCCGGCTTGCCTCCGAAAGGGATGAAATTCATCCGAAGCTGAATTATAATTTATTCATCCGAAGAAATGTGTTAAGAAAACATTCAGAATTGGATTCAGCGGAAGGAGGCAAAAGATGGCCGAAGAGATCGGGATGATTGGATTGGGGCGCATGGGGATGGCGGCAGCGAAAAAGTACATGCAGGCCGGATACAAAGTGTATGGCTACGCTCGCAGGCGGGAAGTCATCGAAGAATTCTCGGCCGCGGGTGGCTTGGCCCTCAAGAACAGCCAAGCGGTGGCCGAGAAGGCGGGCAAGGTGATCGTTTACGTGCTGAACGACCCGCAGGTCATCGAAGTCGTCACCGGGCCGGGCGGGATCCTAGAGGGACGCCACCAGCGAACCCGGGTGATCTGCATGGCCACCATCGACCGGGAAAACCTGGACTGGGTGGCGCAGCGTTGCGCGGAAAAATCGGTGGGCTTTCTCGACTGCCCCGTTACCGGCGGCCCGGCGAGGGTCCAGGCCGGCACCCTGACGATCATTGCTTCCGGGGCAAAGGATGTTCTGGAGGAGTGCCGGGCCCTTCTGGAAATACAGGGAAGGATCGTGTACATCGGCGGGAAACCGGGATTGGGCCAGGCGGTGAAACACTGCAACCAATTGCTCGTGGGAACGACCCTGGCCGCAACCATGGAAGTCATCACCCTGGCCAGGAAGAGCGGGCTTGATCCGCGGCAGGTATGTGAGGTGGTGGGAAGCGGAATCGCCGGAAGCGACTACTTCCGATTCCTGGCGGCCAGCGTGCTCGAGCAGAAGCCTTCCCCGGGCGGGCTGGGGCAGATGTGCAAGGACGTGGGACTGGTCATCAACGACAGCCGGCGGGCCCGGGTCCCCCTGGTGGTGGCTTCCGCCGCCTACCAGTATTTCCTCTCGGCCCTGGCCCTGGGCTTGGAAAACGCCGATTCATCCGAGTTGATCCGGGTCCTGGAGAGGATGGCGGAGCCGGCGAAATAATGGGAAGGAATTCTGGAAATGTTGCCTCTACCCAAAAATTCCAAGATTGCAAGCCTGACCCCTTTTTTCCTCCGGTCGGCCTGAGGAGCCCGCACCTTCAGACCATTTTATCCAGCCTGGAAATCCGGGCACGGGGAGAAAAACAGCTGGATCGGGAGGCCCGGGAGATCCTTGTCGACGGAGGAGACGGCGTTCGTCTCCTCGGTTATTACACCGGCCAAAAGACGGGTTCTTCCCGCGGATTGATCCTCCTTCTCCACGGGTGGGAGGGCGGGTCGGACTCCACCTACATAATGACCACCGGGGGGTTCCTGTACCGGAAGGGCTATGATATTTTCCGCCTGAACTTCCGTGACCACGGGGACAGTCATCACCTCAACGAAGGGCTTTTCAACAGTTCCCTCATCGAGGAGACCCATCGGGCCGTTCAGAATATCGCCGATACGGGAGGAAACCTGCCCTTTTCCATCGTGGGGTTTTCCCTGGGGGGGAATTTCGCCATGCGCATGGCCCTGCGCCACGGCCCGTATCCGATCCGGAATCTCCGCCACGTGTTTGCGGTCAGCCCGGTTCTGGACCCCCGCAAGGCGACGAATGCCATGGACCGGGGTCTTTTCGTCTACCGTTCTTATTTTGTCAAAAAATGGAAGCGGTCGCTGCGAAAGAAGCAATCCCTGTTCCCTCACCGGTACAACTTCGATGACCTGATGGAATGCCAAACCCTCATGGAAATCACCAACCGCATCTTGCCCCGCTATTCGACCTACCCCACCGCGGAGGAATATTTTCAGACTTACACGCTCACCGGCCGGAGGTTTTCCGAATTGTCCGTGCCGCTTCTCGTCCTGACTGCGGCCGACGACCCGATTATTCCCGTGGAAGACTTTCTCGAAGCTGAAGGGAAACCATCAGCTGCGGGTCCAGGTGGAACGGCACGGGGGGCATTGCGGCTTTTTGCGCAATTATCGTCTCCAGTCATGGATACCGGACTTCATCCATCACACCCTGCTTCATTCCGGCTGATGGTGTAGGGAAACGGAAAATCGAGGAGATTTTTTTATCAAGAGGCTTGGGGATATTCAATCCGGGGGGCGATGATTTCCGCCAGGTCCAGCACCCGCACTTGACCCGCCTTCTCATTCTTCAAACCATCCTCAAACATGGTCATGCAGTACGGGCAGGAGACGGCGATGGTATTGGGGTCCTTGGCCAGCGCCTGCCGGGTCCGGTTGATGTTCAGGCGGTGCTCGGCGCTCTCCTCCATCCACATCCGTCCCCCGCCGGCGCCGCAGCAGAAGCTCTTTTCCAGCTTCCGGTCCATCTCGACGGGGTTTTGGCCGGTGGCTATCCGGAGGATTTCCCGGGGCTGGCGGTAAATCTGGTTGTAGCGTCCGAGGTAGCAGGAGTCATGAATGACCACCCGGCCGAGGGAATCCTGCCCCTTCAGCCGAAGCTTGCCGGCTTTGAGGAGGTCGTACAGGAACTCAGAGTGGTGAAGGACGGTCGCCTCCAGCCCGTACTGCCGGTAGTCGTGCTTGAGGGTCGAATAACAGTGCGGACAGTAGGTGAGGATTTTTTTCACGTTATATTTTTTGAAGAGCTCCACGTTTTCCGCGGCCAGTTTCTCGAAGATGAACTCATTGCCCAGGCGGCGCAGGGAATCGCCGCAGCACTTCTCTTCCGTGCCCAGGATTGCGAAGGAAACTCCCGCGGCCCGCAGGGCCTGAACGAGGGCGGTCACCGCCTTGCGGTTCCGGCTGTCGAACGACCCCGCGCAGCCCACGTAGAAAAGATAATCCACGGATTCATCCGCCCCGAGCAGGGGAATCTCCAGCCCTTTGGCCCACTTGGTCCGGTCCTGAGGGATGATTCCCCAGGGGTTGGACCTCTGCTCGATGGATTCGTAGAAATTGCGCAATTCCTCGGGGAATTTGGCCTGATTCTCCGTCAGATGCCGGCGCATCTTGACGATCTTGGGAACGTGCTCGATGAAGACCGGACAGTTGGCCATGCAGGCCCGGCAGGTTGTGCAGGCCCAGAGGGCGTCTTCCCCCACGCTCCCCGGTGACTCATCGGTCTCTCGGATCAAAGGCACCAGACCCTGGGTGATATTCCCATGGAGGATTTTCTCCCCGTTGGCCTTCAGGTTGATTTTCCCGTCCTGGATGACATAGCGGGGATTCAGGGTTTTGCCGCTCAGGGTCGCGGGACAGTTCTCGTTGCAGCGGCCGCATTCCGTACAGGCGGTGAAGTCCAGCAGGTCCTTCCAGGTAAAGCCGTCGACGCGGGAAACTCCGTAGGATTTGCCGGGAGAGAAGGTTTCCCGGGATACCAGGGCCGCGGAATCAAAGGAACGGCAGAAACAATCCGGAATCGCGGTAAGAATGTGCAGGTGCTTGCTGCGGGGAAGATAGTTGAGGAAACCGAGGAAGATGAGGGCGTGGATCCACCAGAAGACGCGCTCCGCCATGGGTAGCGACCCGCCGAAAAGAGAAAGCCATCAGGGGAGCCGCGACCTTCTTGCTGACGGGCATGGAGTACGGCCCGGGCGTTTGCCCGAGGGCGATTTCGCTCCCGTGGAACCCGAAATGGGCGATCATCAACCCCGCCACCAGGCTCAGGATGAGCAGGGCATCGGCGCTTTTGGCGTCAATATACGAGGGTTGGAGGACCAGCCGCCGGAAGAGCGCGACTCCCACGCAGACCAGGACCACCAGGGAGATCAGGTCAAATGCCCAGGTCAACGCGCCGTAAAGGGAAGGCCCGAGGAACCGGAAGGAAAAAGACGGAAAGAGTCCATTGAGGACGAATTCGGCATTGGAAAGGAAGAGAATCAAAAAACCCCAGAAAAGAAAGAAATGATTGAACCCGAAGGGTTTGGCGATGACCCGCCGTTGGGCAAAGGCATAGAGGAGCATGGTCAGAAATCTCCTGCCCCACCCGCCCTGCAGACGGGGGTCGGGTTGCCCCAGGGTGATCAGGCGGACCAGGCGGAAGGCGGAGTAAAGAAAGGTCAGGACCAGAACACCAAAGAGAATTGCAAAGAGAACATTTTCCGTGTTAGACATTTTTCGCTGCCTTTTTCAAAATCTGAAACTGGGTATCCGCAGATTACGCAGATTTCGCAGAGAGCAAAGAGATATAAATGCTATGACGAAGAATCCCTTTACAACCGTCAAAGCTCCATTATGCTTTTCCAAGCATTCGTATTTATCCTTAACGCTTCTTACGTGTTTATCCGCGTTCATCCGCGTCCCATTCAATCTTTTGTTTTAGTTCTTTTTCAAATATAAAATCTGTGTTCATCTGTGTTTATCTGTGTCCCATTATTTTTTTTGAAGACGTAAAAGGGGCCGGGCAACTTCTCAGACTGAGATTTCCGGATAGGCAGCCGGGCGGCGGGAAGGCCCGCTCTTCAGCTCCCGAATCTTGGCAATCAAAGCCGGGACCACCTGGAACACGTCTCCCACGATCCCCAGGTCCGCCACTTCGAAGATGGGGGCGTCCTTATCCCGGTTGATGGCGATGATCAAATCGGAATCCTGCATGCCCACCAGGTGCTGGATGGCCCCGGAAATCCCGCAGGCAATGTAGATTTTGGGGCGGACCGTCTTCCCGGTCTGCCCTACCTGCCTTTCGTAGGGCATCCATCCGGCATCGACCGCCGCCCGGGAGGCACTGACCCTTCCTCCCAGAAGGTCGGCGAGTTCTTTGAGGAGGCTGAAGTTTTCCGCGGACACCATCCCCCGCCCGCCGGAGATCAGGAACTCCGCCCCGGCAATGTCCACCTTCCCGGCCTCCTGCCCGTCCTGGAGGATCTTCAGGATCTTTGCAGACACGTCCTCTTCCTTCAGGTTCAGGGGCTCGCGGATCAGGGTCCCCTTTTGTCCCGGGACGGGTTCCGGTTTGGGGAGAACATGGGGCCGCACCGAAGCCATCTGGGGGCGGTGAGCTCGGGTCAGGATGGTGGCCATGATATTTCCCCCAAAGGCAGGCCGCGTCTGCTCGAGGAGCCGGTTGGCTTTATCGATGGTCAACCCGGTGCAGTCGGCGGTGAGACCGCTCCGTAAAGCGGTGGCCGCGGCCCCGGCCAGGTCCCTCCCCAGGCCCGTGGCGCCCATGAGCACGACCTCGGGCTTGTATTTTCGGACCAAGTCGTAGGTTCCCTTCAGGTACGGTTTGGTGCGGTAATGGCGCAGGACGGGGTCATCGATCAAATAGACTTTCTTCGCCCCGTAGGAAAAGGCTTCCTCGGCCAGATGTTCGACGTGATCCCCCAGCACAAAGGCGCACAGGTCCGTTTCCAGGTCCGCGGCCAGCCTGGCCCCCGCCCCCATCAGCTCCCAGCTGACCCCCGCAGCGACGCCGTCGAGTTGCTCCACGAAGACCCAGACGCCCCGGTAGCTTTCATCCACGGGGGGAACAGCGTCCTCCGGGGGAATTTCTCTCTTCCCCACCTTTTCCAGGAAAGCCTGTTCCTCCGGGGTGTAAACCTTCGCCAGGGCCTCCACGGGACAAGCGGGCATGCATTTGCCGCAGCCGATGCACTTGTCCATGTCGATCTGGGCTTCCCCGCTTTCGTCCAGCACGATAGCATCGACCGGGCAGACGGCCATGCAGCGGCCGCCGCAGGCGGCACATTTTTTCATCAGTTGGGCTTTGCCCCGAGGTTTCTTGGCCTTGGGAATGTTGGTGGATTCCGGCTCGCTCATGATTCCATGACTCCTTGAATGGAAATGGGGATAGGGTTCCCCGGATAGTTCGTATTTGTCCTTAAAAATTCAATCCGTGTTGATCCGCAGATTCATCCGCGTCCAAAAAAGTTCAGAGTGTTCATGGCGCGTGCTGCGCCCTTTGATCGGAGTTCGGAGTCAACGGCGATAAAGTCCTGTTTTTAACTTGTAGGCACTCGATCCCCGACTCGGGCCACTTACGAGGCACTTTCTAATCGCGGTATATCTGTGTTCATCTGTGTTTATCTGTGTCCCATTAGGTTTTTTTCCGGCTACGGCGGGTAGAGGATCTCAAAAGGAAAGGAGATCCCGCTCGACCAGCTTCTGGACCAAGAGCTGGACCGCACCCTGGGGATCCTTCTCCCCGTCCCCAAGGATTTCGCCCATCTTGCGCTCCGGGGCAAAAATCCGCTTCACATTGGTGGGGGACCCCCGCAGGCCGATCAACTCCGGGGCAAGCTTGAGAAGGTCGTTGTTCCAGACCTGAACCTCTGCTTCTTCCGCGCCCAGGCGGGCCGGGACCGTGGGGTACCGGGGTTTATTCCCCTCCCGCACCATGGTAAGGAGGGCGGGGAGCTGGGTCTGGATAACTTCCTTGCGCCCCTCCAGCTTCCGGCGCACGGTGATCATATGGCCTTGCGGGGAAACATCGATAATCTGGTCCACCAGCGTCAATTGGGCGAATCCCAAGCGGGTAGCCAGACCCGGTCCTACCTGGGCAGTGTCGCCGTCGATGGTCTGTTTTCCGCAGATGATCAGATCGATCCGGCCGTTTTCCCGTTCGATCCTTTTGATGGCCTCGGTCAAAACATAGCTGGTCGCCAGCGTATCCGCCCCTCCGAACATGCGGTCCGATACCAGAATGGCCTGGTCTGCGCCCAAGGCGAGACACTTGCGCAGGGTCATCACGGCGTTGGGCGGGCCCATGCTTACGACGATGACCTGCCCGCCAAAGCGGTCTTTTATATACAGACCTGCTTCCATAGCATGGGTGTCGAAGGGGTTCACGATAAACGGCACCCCTTCCCGGATCAGGGTGCCCGTTTCGGGATCGATCTTTACCTGATTGGTATCCGGAACCTGTTTCACGGCCACGATGATGTTTTTCAGTCTGGAATCGATTTTGGTTGCCATCTGACCTCCTTCTCCCGGTTGCCCGCAAAAAAAGATTGAACCGCCACTGGGCCCGCGGGGCGTCCCTCGGGATCTTTCCCCTGGATTATTCTGTTTCTAAAAAGATAGGCGGGTTGGGTAATTGTTTCCCCTGCTTTGACCGAATCATCTCTGTCCAAGATGCCCGGAAGGACTGGCGACCTCCGGGAATCTCAGAGAAGAATAATACCCTTCTTATTAAGAATAAAACAGAAATCCCCCGAAAAGCAAGGAGCGAAACCATCCTGCAACGGGGAGGATTTAGTTTATTTTTTTCCTCCCGCCATAAGCCCGGCTTGTTTCTGCCGGCGGAGAACCCAGGCAACCACGGGCGCTACCGCCCCTCCCAAACCCAGGGCCAGGAAGGCCGGGCCCCAGACTTTTGCCTGCGTGGCGGCCACGGGGCCGTTGAAGTACTCCAGGATTTTACCGAACACCATGGGAGAGATGATGGTGACCGAAAAACCGACCACGGACTGTATGCCCAGACTCGTGGACCGGATCCGCGGCAAGGACCATTTCGGTAAGGCCTGCCTTGTAGATCGCCGAATCGGCAATCACCCAGAATCCGATCCAGGCCCCCACCAAGACCAGAACGGCGAGGGAGTGCCCGTAGAGATACCCGAGGAAGAACTCCGCTCCTACGCTAAGAGTGCCGGCCACCATAATCGCCCAGGTTCTTCCTTTCCGGTCGGCCACGATTCCCCAGCCCCAGGTAGCGGGCGCCCCAATCAGGATGATCGCGGCCGCAAGGGTTCCTCCCCACTTCACCGCCTCATCCGGAGGCATCCCCACCGCAAGGGCGGCGGAAACCAGAAAAGGCCCGATCCACCCCCAGAAGGCATAGAGCTCCCACATGTGCCCCATGTAGCTCACGGATATGAGAGCGGGACCTTTAAATCCGCCGGGAGGAGCCTCCAGGATTTCATTTTCTCCGTCTTTCCTGCCGGTTAAATTCTGAATAGGGCTTGCCATGTCCTGCCTATTCGCCCCTCCGCTGGTTTCTTCCGCCGCAGGCGCATCCCGAACAAGAAGCCAAATGAGAAAGGCGGCTAAAATCGCCGGAAGGGAAGTCCATAAGATCCCGGCTCTCCAACCATAGGAAGCAGCCAGGTGACCGGCCACAAGATATCCTCCCGCGTAAGCGGCGACCAGGGCCCCGGTGTAGGCTCCCAGGGCCCCTCCCCGCTCCTTGGGGGTAAACCATTGCGACAAGAGGGCCATCCCGGGAACGTAAATCGCCCCGGCGGCAAGCCCGGTGACCAGACGCAGGGCGATTATGCTCGCCTTTCCCTGCGCTCCCCACACAAAGAACGTTGAAAAGACCCCGGTGATAAGCGTCGCCCAGAACACAATCTTCTTGAGGCTCACCCGGTCGCCCAGCCATCCCGTGGCCCCCACTACGATCACGTATCCCGCCTGGAAGGCCGCCAGGATCCATCCGGTGTCGGAAGCGCTCAAATGGAATTCATCGGCCAGGTATTTCAGGACCGCGGAAAAGTTGTACCAGGGCATGTACCCCAGGGCCATGGAGACGGTCAGGACCAGGAGGGCTCGGTTCTTCTTACTCAAGTTAGGTTCCCTTTTCAAAAGTCCCTTTGACCAGAAATTGATTTTGGTGAATCAACAGCCTTCCTTTGGCCATGACCGATTCGATTTTCAAATCAGGGCTTAGGATTAGAAGATCGGCATCTTTCCCCTCAGCCAGACTCCCTTTGCTGGAGAAAGCTCCAATCCTTTTGGCCGGGTTCGCGGTTACCAGCTTCAACATGCTTTCTACCGGAAAGCCCTCGCTGATCAGATCCCTCCATTCTCGGAATAGATTCTGAATATCCCCGACAGCCAGGCGGATTAAATTCCCCTTCTCATCGAAGACGGGCATGGAGCCGTTGGAGTCGGAGCTGAGAGTCAGCTGGTCGATGGCTACTCCTGCATCCAGGGCTTTCTGAAGAGCCTGCTGGGTGGTGAGGGGAAAGGACAACTCCTTTCCCTTTACCGTGAAGTCGATGTTCCCGCCCATCCGGGCAAATTGAATCGCCTGCTCGAGAAGTTCCGGCGTCCGGGTCACGTGGGTGGGAAGAAACTGGCCGATGGGGATTTCGGTCTCCTTGATGATCCGGATGACCGGATCAAGCCCTCGGGGACCGCTCCCCATGTGGAGATGGACCAGGCCGGCTTTTCCCCCGATCATTCCTCCAACCCGTGCCTCGGCGGCCATGCGGGCGAGCTCTTCGAAGGTTGGCTGGGAGGAGCGGTGATCGGAAACGGCGATCTCTCCCACTCCGATCACTTTTGGAATGAGGGCAATATCCCCCCGGACGCATCCGGTGATCGTCGGCGGGGGGAGCTGGTAGGAACCGCAATAAATAAAGGTGGAGATTCCTTCCTCCTCCAGCTGCATGGCTTTGGCCAGGAGGGTTTCGATTTTCCGGGTGACATCGTCTGTTCCCAAACATCCTACCACCGTGGTAACTCCTGCCCGGGCGATCTGGGAGAGAGTGATCTCCGGAGTCCGGGTCCTGGGTCCCCCCTCCCCGCCTCCGCCGAGGATATGAACATGGAGGTCAATGAACCCCGGGGTGACGATTTTCCCGGAGGCCGGGAATACCCTGGCATTGAAATCATCCGGGAGATCGATTCGCTCGGAAATCCTGGCGATGGTTTTTCCGACCACCAGAATGTCTCTGACTCCCATTTTCTCAGGGCCATAAACGGTCCCGCCTTTGATCAAAGTAAACATATTCTCCTCATTCCATCCAAATTGCTTTCTTGCATTGTGTTATAAATCCGCTAGCTTCCGGCCACTGCACTCACGTTGAGTGCAAGAGGCTAGCACCTGAATACCCAATGTGGGGAATTCAGTTGGCGCATTCCGACACCATTTCGAACCTCACCTTCAGCCAAATGGCTACTTGTTTGACCAAGCAGAAAGACTGCCTCTCAGGGATACAGATGGCAAGAGATCCATCGGCCGTCTTCGATCTGGTGGAAGAAAGGCTCCTCTTCCCGGCATTTGGGCAGGGCATGGGAGCATCGCGTATGGAAACGGCAGGCGGGAGGGGGTTTGATGGGGCTGGGGACGTCCCCTTCCAGGATCACCTCTCCTCTTTTTCTCTTCGGGTCCAGGGAAGGAACCGCGGCCAGCAGGGCTTTGGTGTAAGGGTGGGCGGGAGATTGGAATAGAATTTTCTTCTCCGCCATCTCCACGATTTTCCCCAGGTACATGACCGCCACCCGGTCGCTGATGTGGCGGATGACCCCGATGTTGTGGGAGATGAAGAGATAGGTCAGCCCCAAATCCCTCTGCAGCTTCTTCAGCAGGTTTAGAATTTGCGCCTGCACCGAGACGTCGAGGGCCGAGGTGGGTTCATCGGCCACGATCAAAGAGGGTTGAGTCGCCAGAGCCCTGGCGATCCCGATTCGCTGCCGCTGCCCCCCGGAAAACTCATGGGGGTACCGGCCGAGGTGCTCCCTCATGAGGCCCACGGACTGGAGGAGGCTGGCCACTTTCTCCTCCCTCCGGGATCTCTCCGAAAGGCCGTGGATCTCCATCGGCCGGCCCACAATCTCGCTGACCGTCATGCGGGGGTTGAGGGATGCGAAGGGATCCTGGAAGATAATCTGGAAAAAGCGTCTCAGGGGATGCATCTCTTTCTTCTCCAGAGAGGCCAGGTTTTTCCCCTCAAACAGAACTTCTCCCTCGGTAGGATCGATCAGCCGGAGAATGAGCCTCCCCACCGTGGTCTTGCCGCAGCCCGATTCTCCCACCAGCCCCAGGGTTTCTCCCCGGCGGATCGAGAAATCGACCCCGTCTACGGCCCGGACCAGAACCTTTTCCTCCCTCCACCCCCGGGTGACCGGAAAGTGTTTCTTCAACCCTTGAACCTGCAGCAGCGCCTCAGCCATGCCCCCTCCTTTCACCAGAAAGGAAACAGGCGACCCGATGCCCGGGGGCAACGGGAAAAAGGGAGGGAACGCTTTGATCACAAGGTTCGAACCGGTGAGCGCATCGGGGGTGGAATCTGCACCCGGCGGGGGGGCTGCTCAAATCCGGAACCATTCCGGGGATCACCGAAAGGGCCTCTTTCTCCTCATCGATCCGGGGGATCGCTCCCCACAGCCCCTGGGTGTAGGGATGTTGGGGGGTTTCAAAAATCTCTTCCACCCCGGCCTCTTCCACGATGGACCCGGCGTACATGACCCCCACCCGGTCGCACATCTCGGCAATCACTCCCAGGTCGTGGGTAATAAGCAGGATCGAGGTATGGAGCTCCTCTTTCATTTCCTTGATGAGCCGGAGAATCTGGGCCTGGATGGTGACGTCCAGGGCGGTGGTGGGCTCATCGGCAATGAGGAGATAAGGATGGCAGGAGAGTTCCATGGCGATCATGACCCTCTGCCTCATTCCGCCGCTCAGTTGATGGGGAAACTGCTTCGCCACCCTCCGGGCGTCGGGAATCTGGACCCGCTCCAGCATCTCCTCGGCCTTGGCCCAGGCCTGGGAATAGTCCAGCCCCTGATGGAGCCGGATCACCTCCGACATCTGGTCGCCGATGCGGAAGACGGGGTTCAGGGAGGTCATGGGCTCCTGGAAGATCATGGAGATTTCCTTCCCCCGGATGGAGCGGATTTCTTCTTCGGAAAGGGCCAGCAGATCTCTTCCCCGAAAGTGGATCCCGCCGCCCATGATCTTCCCGGGAGGAAACGGAATGAGCCGGAGGATGGAAAGAGCCGTTACTGACTTCCCGCAGCCGGTCTCCCCCACCAGCCCGAAGGTCTTGCCCTCTTCGATTTCGAAGCTCACCCCGTCGAGGGCCCGGACCGTCCGGCCGGCGGTTAGGAAGTGGACCTTCAAGTCTTTTACGCTCAGAAGTGTATCCATAAAAGCTCAGGTTAAGGGATGCTGCATGTTCTCGATTACTGGTGCTCGTTGCTGTTCCTCGTTACCCGTTCTAGCTCCACCGCCCGATACGGTCAACGAGCAACCAGCAACCAGTAACGGTCATTCCTGCAATCTCGCACATTCGCAATTCCGCAATGCGATTCAGTCTCTCAGCCTCGGATCCAGGGAATCCCGCAAACCGTCCCCGAAAAGGTTGAACCCCATCACCACCAGCATGATTGCCAGGCCCGGGACCGTGGCCACGTGAGGCGCGGTGATCAGGTATGCCCGGGCGTTGGAAAGCATGGCTCCCCACTCTGGCGTGGGCGGCTGAACCCCGAGTCCCAGGAAGCTCAAACCGGACGCCGTCAGCAGAACGGTTGCCATCCTCAATGTGGTCTGGACAATGATGGGCGCCATGGAGTTGGGCAGCAGGTAGCGGAAAAGGATGTTGAAATCCTTCTCCCCCACGGCCTTGGCCGCTTCGACGAACTCCTTTTCCTTTAAAGAAAGGACCGACCCCCGGACGATCCGGGCGAACTGGGGAATGGAGTAGATCCCCGCGGCCAGCATGAGATTGGTCAGCCCCGGGCCCAAAACGGCGATGATGGCGATGGCCAGGAATATTCCCGGGAAAGCCAGAAGAATGTCCATGAGCCGCATGATGAGGTGGTCGAAGGTTCCCCCGTAGTATCCCCCCACCATGCCCAGGATAATTCCTACGACCATGGCGATGACCACGGCCACAAGCTGAATCTGGAGGGAGATCCGGGCCCCGTAGATGACCCGGCTGAGGAGATCCCTCCCCAGCGGGTCCGTTCCCAGAAGGTGCTCGCGGTCCGGAGCCTTCAGGCGCTTGGTCAGGTCACCTTCATTCGGATGGTACGGAGAGAGCCAGGGGGCCAGGATGGCGGTGGCCACAAAAAGAAGGACGATGATCCCCCCCACGATGGCGGCCCGATTCCGTTTGAGCCTCCTCCAGATCTCCCGGAACTGGCTGGTTTTCCGGCTTTTTTCCTCACTCATAGCGAATTTTCGGATCAAACAGGGCGTAAGCGATATCGGTTAACAGATTGACCAAAACAAACGTCGTGGCCACCAGAAGCATCGAACCCTGCACGATGGGGTAATCCCGCTGAAAGATCCCTTCTACCATCAATCTCCCCACCCCGGGGAGGGAGAAAACCGTTTCGGTAAGGACCGCCCCCCCCAGCATGTAGCCGAATTCCAGACCAAAGACGGTGATCACCGGAATCATAGCGTTCTTCAGAGCATGCTTGTAAATGACGATGGCCTCTCTCAGCCCGTTGGCCCGCGCCGTACGGATAAAATCCTGGCGGATCACCTCCAGCATGGACGCCCGGGTCATGCGGGCGATCACCGCCGAGGATGCCGCCCCCAGGGCGATGGCCGGAAGGATCAGGTGCCAGAGGGTCCCTTTTCCCCCCGCGGGGAACCATTTCAGATGGACGGAAAAGACCAGCATCAGGAGGAGGCCGAACCAGAAGATGGGCATGGAGATCCCGAAGAGAGCGCCTACCATGCTCATATTGTCGAAGAGGGAGTACTGCCGGGTCGAAGAGATGACCCCGGCGATCAGCCCGATGAATGCGGCAATGAGGATGGAGAGAAAAGAGAGCTGGAGAGTGAAGAGAAACCGTTCCTTGAGAAGGTTGATCACCGGTTCCCGGTTGCGGATGGATATGCCGAAGTCCCCCCGTATAACATGGGATATGAATTGGAAGTATTGAATGTAAAGCGGCTGGTCCAACCCGTATTCCTTGCGCATCGCCTGGATGAATTCCGGGTTGGCGTCCTCCCCGGCCAGTAGCTCCGCCGGGTCTCCGGGCACCATGTGGAGCAGGGAAAAGGAAATCAGGGAAACCCCGATGAGAACCGGCAGGAGCATGAGGATTCTCTTGAAGATGTACTTTCCCATGACTTACAGTTCCAAATACGCATAGCGCATAGAGCATAGCGCTAAGCAAGAATTTAATAGAATACCCTATTTGATGATCTCGTATAAAGTCTCTTAGGTCGTCGCCCCGGCGAAAGCCGGGGTCCAGACATTGTCCCCGCGGAAGCGGGGAACCATTAAAGAAAATCTGGATTCCCGTTTTCACGGGAAACTCTGGATTCCGGCGCCTGCCCCGAACCTGATTCGGGGTTCGCCGGAATGACGGAAAAAGGGACTTTCAGACTTTTTATCAGATCATCCTATTTGGAGCGGCCGCAAAAACGAAAGGGCGACTCGGAATCAGCCGCCCTTTCAGTCTCATGCCAACCCGGATTTCTCCTTATTTCTCAAGATAGGTCTGGTGGTCGAAATAGGTCAGCTCCAGGGGAGAGTTGATGACCCCTTTGAGCTTGCCGGTGTAGCCGATGGTCTCCTTGGTGACCAGGATGTTGATCGTGGGGGCTTCCTTGCTCAGCAGTTCCTGGGCGGCCTTCAAATTCTTATCCATCTCCGCTTTGGTGGTGGCGCGGGTGAATTTATCCACCAGCCCGTCAAATTCCTTATTAGCGTAGAAGACGCGATTGTTCCCCTGGGGGACCCATTGTTCTGTAGCGAAAAGGGGAAACAGGATCCACCGGGCTTCGGCCGAGGAAGGAGCCCAACCCAGGAGGAAGAGCTCGGCCTGGGTCTCCTGCGGGGGCTTGCGGGTAGCAGCCAGGTAGGCCGCCCACTCCATGGTATCCAGCGTGCAGTCCACCCCTACCTTCTTCAACTGCTGCTGCACTGCCTGAGCCATTTCAAAGTCTTTGGGATAGCGCCCCTGGGGGCTCCACAGCTTGGCTTTAAAACCATTGGGGAATCCGGCCTCGGCCAATAGCTTCTTGGCCTTTCCCGGGTCATAGGAATACCCCGGAACCGGGAAATACCCCGTGGTGAGCGGAGCGACGATCCCCTGGCTCACCAGGGCCCGGCCCTGATAGATGCTTTTGACAATGGCTTCCTTGTCCACCGCGTAATTCAGCGCCTGCCGGACCCGGATGTCGGTAAAAGGCTTTTTGGCGCAGTTGATTCCGATGTAGAGCACGCGCAGGGTCTCGGTGGTGTCGAGTTTCAAGGCTTTCTCTTTCTCCAGCCGGGGAATGTCTTCGGAGGGGATGCGCACGATCAGGTGGGCATCGCCCGACTGGAGCATCATCACCCGGGCGCTGTCTTCCTTGACCATCTTCACGATGATCTTTTCCAGGTAGGGCTTCCCTCCCCAGTAATCATCATTCCGGACCATGGTCAGGTGGTCCCCGTGAACCCATTCCACGAACTTGAAGGGGCCCGTCCCCACCGCTTTCCGGGCGATATCTTTGCCCAGGGTTTTCAGGGCCGTGGGGCTGATGATGCCCGAGGCGCTGTGGGCCAGGTTATTGGCGAAAAAAGCAAAAGGAGCTTTCAGGTTGATCTTCACGGTGGAATCGTTGACCACCTCCACCGATTTGACAAACGGAGTGTAGAGGGCTGCCCGGGAGGGTTTTTCCGGCCCGATCATCCGTTCGATGAAGACCTTTACCGCCTCGGCATTGAAGGGGGTTCCATCATGGAACTTGACCCCCTTACGGAGGAAGAAGGTCCAGGTCAACCCGTCTTTGGACTGTTCCCACTTCTCCGCCAGGCCGGGAACGATCTTCAGTTTTTCGTCGAATTTCACCAGGTTTTCGTACATCATCCGGTTCATGGCCTCGGCGGGGTTGCTTTCCGCGTTGGCCGGGTCCAGGCGGTCCGGGTCCGCCCCCGCCGCATAGGTCACCGTTCCCCCGGGGACCTGCGCCGGGCTGCTGGCAGGCAGGAACAAGAGGACCGCAAGGAGAAGGCAAAAAGCAGGCAAACCATAGCGTTTCATAATAAACCCCTCCTTTCCTTGATTTTCAGATTTCTTTAGATACCAGAATTTCTTTGCCCTGGCAATCGGTTTTTCTTTCCCCCAGGGGCCTCATCCGGGGACGGCCGATTATCTATCCCCCTCCCCTTGCAGATGAACTCTGGCCTTATCCTCTTTCGTCTTTCCGGGGTGACTCGGCGGCAGGAACATATTATAATCTTTGCGGAAGGGAAGCAGGAAGGGCTTTATGGAAATCAAAATCCCTCCGATGCTTCGGTTGCCGTTCGCAGCGGGATCTTTCCTTTCGGCCCTGGGTAGGTTTTCTGTGATGCATCCGTGTTCATCTGTGTCGCCCTGATCAAAGAAATAAATTCCTGGAGGAGATCACCAAATGGCAACCACACCCGGAATCATTCAACAGGGACCCGACAATCGGCTGATCGTTCCCGACCACGTCGCCATTCCCTTCATCGAAGGGGACGGCGTCGGCCCGGACATCTGGAAGGCCTCGGTGGCGGTGTTCGATGCGGCGGTAAAGAAAGCCTACGGCGGAAAGCGATCCGTCCACTGGGTTGAAGTTCTCGCGGGGGAGAAGGGACACGCCAGAACGGGCCAGTGGCTCCCGGAGGAAACCCTGGCAGAGTTTCAAGAAATACCGCGTCGGGATCAAGGGCCCGCTGGAAACCCCGGTGGGAGGGGGCATTCGCAGCCTCAACGTGGCCATCCGCCAGAATCTCGACCTCTACGCCTGCATCCGACCTCTGAAATACATTCCCGGGGTTCCCAGCCCTGTCCGGGAGCCGGAGAAGGTCAATATGATCGTCTTCCGGGAAAATGTGGAAGACCTCTACGCCGGCATCGAATGGCCGGCCGGAACGCCCGAGGCGACGAAGGTAGTCGATTTCCTCCGGAAAGAGATGGGTCAGAATGTGCGGGAGGACTCGGCGATCGGCATCAAGCCCATGAGCGCCTTCAACTCCAAGCGTCTCATCCGTATGGCCATTCGCTGGGCCATCGACCGCCGCAACCCCAGCGTGACTCTGGTCCACAAGGGAAACATCTTGAAATACACCGAAGGCGCATTTCGGGATTGGGGCTACGAACTGGCCCGGGAAGAATTTCCCCGCCAGACCATCCGGGAATCCGAGCTGCCGCCGGACGGCAACGCCGGGGGAAGAGTGGTCATTAAAGATCGAATCACCGATGCCATGTTCCAGCAGATCCTGCTCCGGCCCGACGAGTACAGCGTGCTGGCCATGCCCAACCTCAACGGAGACTACATGTCCGACGCCCTGGCTGCGCAGATCGGCGGCCTGGGAATGGCCCCGGGTGCCAATATCGGCGATGGGTTAGCCGTTTTCGAGGCGACCCATGGGACCGCCCCGAAATATGCTGGGCAGGATGTAATCAACCCCGGCTCGGTGATCCTCTCCGGGGTCCTGATGTTTGACTACCTGGGTTGGCGGGAGGTTTCCGAGCTTATCCAGGCCGGCGTGCAGAAGACCATTCTGGCCAAGATCGTGACCTATGACCTGGCCCGCCAGCTCAAGGGGGCGACGCAGGTCAAATGCAGCGAATTCGGCCGGGCAATCATCGACAACATGAAATAGGGAGCGGTTCATGGGCAGGAACCTGACACAGAAAATCCTATCCTCTCACCTGGTTTCGGGGAGCTTGTCTGCCGGGGAGGAAATCGGCATCAAATCGATCAGACGCTGATCCATGACGCCACCGGCCAGATGGCTCTTCTCCAGTACGAAGCCATAGGGGCAGGAAGGGTGAAAACCAAACGGTCCTTGACCTACGCCGACCACAACACCCTCCAGGTCAGCTTCGAGAACATGGACGACCACCATTTTCTGGCCTCGGCCAGCCGGAAGTTCGGCCTGTATTATTCGCGGGTCGGGAACGGGATCTGCCATCAGGTTAACCTCGAGCGTTTTTCCGTGCCCGGCCAAACCCTTCTCGGAGCGGACAGCCATACCACCACCGCCGGGGGGGTCGGAATGCTGGCCATCGGGGTAGGAGGGCTGGATGTGGCCGTGGCCATGGCCGGGGAGCCCTTTTATTTGATGATACCCGAGGTCATGAATATCCGCTTGACCGGGTCCCTTCCTCCCTGGTCCTCGGCCAAGGATGTGGCCCTGGAGATTCTTCGGCGGATTACGGTATCCGGCGGCCGGGGGAAGATCCTGGAATTCAGCGGGGAGGGAGTCAAAACCCTGAGCGCCACCGAGCGGGCCACGATCGCCAACATGAGCATCGAAACCGGGGCCATCACCGCTATTTTCCCCAGCGATGAGAACACCCGGCGCTATTTCGTCGCCCAGGACCGGCTTCACGATTGGATTGAATTAGCCGCTGATCCGGATGCCGTTTATGACGGAGAGATGGGGATTGATTTAGCCGGGATCGAGCCCCTGGTAGCCCGGCCCCACTCCCCGGACAACGTGGCTCCAGTGGCCTCCGAGGCGGGGAAAAAGATTCACCAGGTGGCCATCGGATCCTGCACCAACTCCTCCCTGGAAGACATGTTCCGGGTAGCGGCGATCCTGAAGGGAAAGCTCGTCCCCCCCGAGGTGAGTCTGATCATCGCCCCGGGTTCCCGGCAGGTCCTGCGCGGCCTCATCGACAGCGGCGCCCTGGCCGATATGATTTCCGCCGGGGCGAGACTGGTGGAAACGACCTGCGGTTTCTGCAACGGCGTCGGCCAGGCTCCCCGATCCGCAGGAATTTCCCTGCGGACTTCAAACCGCAATTTCCCGGGCCGGAGCGGAACGCCGGACGCGAATCTCTACCTGGTCAGCCCGGAGACCGCCGCGGCCTCGGCCGTGGCCGGATCGATTACCGATCCGCGCACCCTGGGTGCCCCGATCCAGGTCCGCCTTCCGCAGCGATTCTCCATCGACGACCGGATGATCGTCCCCCCGGCATCGGAGGGGGAAAGAGGTGGAGATCGTCCGCGGTCCCAACATCCCCCCTCTGCCCCAGTTCGGCCCCCTGCCGGACGATGTGGAAGGGGAGCTGCTCCTGGTCCTGGGAGACAACGTGACCACCGATGACATCGTCCCGGCCGGGGCCAACATCCTCAAGCTGCGGTCCAATGTTCCCGCCGTCTCCGAATACGTCTTTCAAAATATCGATCCTTCTTTCCCATCGCGGGCCAAAGCTTCGGGGACCGGATTTCTCCTCGGAGGGCGGAATTACGGCCAGGGCTCCAGCCGGGAACATGCCGCCTTGTGTCCCAGGTATCTTGGAATTCGGGCGGTCATTGCCGAATCTTTCGCCCGGATTCATAAATCGAACCTGATCAATTTCGGAATTTTGCCCCTGGAACTGGTGAACCCCGTGGACCGCACCGGTTTTCGGCCGGGAGATAAGCTTCGTCTGGCTAACCTCAGATCCCTGATCGGCCAGGGATCAGTCATTCCTATCCAGAATCTGACTCAGGGAAAAACTCTGGAGGGCAAGCTGGATGTGACCCCAAGATTGGCCCAGATCCTTCTCGCCGGGGGCCTGCTGGCCTATGTCCAAAAGAAACTGAAGGGATAAGGAAAAAAATCCGCGTTTATCTTACTGCTGTTGCGTAAAATCTTAAATTTTTGTTAGGATCTTTTAATGAATCTTTATCCGTGTTCATCCGTGTCCCCTTTGGTCTTTTTTCTTTGGTTCTTTTGCCAATAAAATCTGTGTTTATCCGTGTTCAACCACGTCTTGATCGATTAAAGGAGAGAATATGAAAAAGAACGGTTTGAGGAAAATTATCGTATCCGGAAATCCCCTCACCCGCGGCAGGCACTATGGGGAAAAGGCGAAAACCTTGATTGAAAAAAGCGTGGGCAGGTATAAGAAGGCTTTCAAGGAGGCATCGGACGTCAACTGGAAAAAGGCGCTGGATTTTTCCCGGACCTTCGTGAAACGGATTAAAGACTATGATGAGACCCTTCTCGAGGAAATGAGGGGGATGGCCAAAGGCTCGGGCCGGGCGTTGGAGGAGATTTTGACCATCAACCTGAGAACGGAGATCCTCTTCGGCCTGAAAAAATTGCCGGCCAAGGAGGGATGCACCTCCTTCTGCGCCCTGCCCGAAATCACCCAGGAGGGGAACACGATCCTGGGACAGAACTGGGATTACAAGCCTTTTGCCGCGGAAACCATGCTCCTGCTGCAGGTCAATCCGGATACCGGGCCGGAGATTCTCACCCTCGTGGAAGCCGGCCAGCTGGCCCGCATGGGAATGAACAGCGCCGGTCTGGGGATCTGTAATAACTACCTCGAGTGCGAAACGGACGGGATGAACATGGAAAAGGGGATTCCCACCACCCTCATCCGCCGTCGGGCCTTAAATCACGAGACCTATCACGAGGTCGTCGGCACGATCACTCACACGCCCCGTTCTTTTTCGGGTAACTATCTGGTGGCCACGGCTGAAGGGGAAGGAGATGCGATCGACATCGAAGCTACTCCGGAAACCGTTTATTACCTGTTCCCCAAAGACGGCCTGATCGTGCATTCCAACCATATCAAGGGAGCCGGCCCCGGATATGTGGGAACGCTCCGTCTGGGGGTAGAAAACAGCATTTACCGTGACCGCCGGCTGGAGACTCTTTTGCGGAGAGAGATATGGAAGATCGATCCCCGGGAGATCATGTACTCCTTGAAGGATCACTTCGGACATCCCTATTCCGTCTGCCGGCATGCGGACCAGAAGAAGCCCTGGTACGACCAGTGGCAGACCAATGCCTCGGTCATCATGGATTTAACCGCCCGGGTCATGTGGATCGCCCCGGGCCCCCCCTGCGAGGTTGAGTACCAGCGCTTCACTTTCGATACGAAGGATTGATTCATTCCCATCGCAGGGATTGCTTGTATTTCCCATGCCGAGGCAACAAAGCGTTAAGGAGTGCAGGGGAGGGAAAGCCGCTTCCGCAGCTCTTCCCGGATCTTGACCATTCCCAGCGTATCATGCCCGCAGTAGGTCAAAAGGTCTTTTCTAATTTTCTCTTTTTCTTCGGAGGGAGTGGAGGGATCCAGCATGCGCAGGTATTGCAGGGAGGCCATGCTTCCTTCCTGGATGGCCAGGCGGTCGTATTTCATCGAGGGTACCAGGGCGGGCAGGACATCTTTGAGGGAAAAGGACCCGTGAAACTGCGGGTGGTAGAAATATTTGCGGATCAAGGCATGCAGGTCTTTGAAGCGGTCCAGGAGGGGGAGAAGTCTTTCCCGGTAGAGGGGTAACGCCTCGGCCAGGCTGCTGATGACATCCTTTTCATAGCTCGTGTAAATAAAGATGGTGCCCTTCTCCCCCAGGGCTTCCAGCAGGGTTCGGGTAAACTCCTCCCGCGAATCCTTGTCCTCAGTACATAAGTACTCCCGGTGTTCCAGCGTTCCATCCGCATGAAGAAGATCATCCGACCACTGGAAAGGGATTGTCTGGAAAGGGCCGGTACGGGGATAACGGGGAATGGCCGGGCCCACGGTTTCAAAATCGAGGAAGTGGATTGGGTATTCAACCTTTCTCAATTCATCGGCCAGCCGCGGATCGATGAACTCCTTTCCCTCAACCAGGCAGGATCGGATGCGGGCCTGGAGAGCGTTCAGGGAGAATTCTTCGGGAATGTCCCGGATGTCCTTGACCCCCAGGGTTTCCAGCTCCCTCAGCTTTCTCCGGGTGATCCCGTTCAGGTTGATGATCCAGTATTCCGGCATTCCCGCCGTGCAGTGATCCCAGAACTCGCAGAGGTAAGGATTCCAGCAGTGGCGCGAGGGTTGAATCGCCGGGGGAGAATCCGCCGCCAGCACTTCTTTCAGTTGATTGACCCGGCGCAGAACCTCTTCCTGTTGTTCCAGAATCTGCTCGGTCAAATCGGAAAAAAGGAATAATTGGCCAAGGTCGAGGTCCTTCCCGTCGTAAACGTATTGGTTGTTCAGGTGCAGGATCCCGGCCTTTTCGACCCTGACCCCCAGCCCCCGCAAAACATGGTACTGCACGGCCACATCCGGGACATGAACCTCTTTCACCGACGTGGAGGACTTCACCTCGATGAGGTTCCACTTTCCCCAGTCCGATCTTTCCAGGATGTCCACCCGGATCCGGATGCCGTCATGAACGAAGGCCGCCTCGAAGACGGCCGGGGAGAACATACCCTCCATGACTTTTCGGGTGGACTCGACGGCCTGAGGGTGGTGCAGGTAGTCTTCCTCAATGAGAATCCCCTGCGGGTAGCGCCTCGTGGCGGCCCTCCCCACATCATGGCCCATGTCGAAAATGGCCTGCTGGGCGGGAGAAACTTCCGCGGCGAGCCTCGGATTATAGATCTGGTGCCATAGCCTCAACGGGCACTGGAGCCCGGCGAGGAAACGGGACTTGGAGAGCATGGGCGGCTTGCTGGGCATCAGGGGTTGCTTCGATTCTGGGGGATGGTCTCACCCGTCTGGGGATTTTGATAGCCGCCTTCCACCTTTGGCAAGACCACCCCTGTTTTGGGGTCTACGACCCCTCCATGGGTCCCCGGGTAAAATTCACCGGTTCTTGGATTCACAGCCCCTTTCTCTATCTCCCGAGTCGGAGGGGCTGGCTGAGCTGGGGCAGGCAGCGTCCCGGGGGGTATGGGCGTATAAGCCGGAGGCCCGGGGGAAGAGGGGGTCGAAGGATAATGTTGGGGAGGCATGGAAGGGAAGGACTGGGCAAAACCCATGGTTTTCCCTTGAGCGAGCAGAAGAAAAAGGATCGATGCGAGGGCCAACCCTATTTTCATAGCCATTTTTTCATCCCCGCCTTCAATATCCCAGGTTTCATACCCAGCGCGGCAAAGCAGCAAACCAAAAGTGCCTAGAGTGCCTAAAGTGCGCTAAAATGCCTAAAGTTAAACACAGAGATTTATTGCCTTTGACTCCGAACTCCGAACTCAAAACTCCGAACTTTTTTGGACACGGATAAACACAGATAAAGATTCATAAAAAATCTTAACAAAATTTGAAGATTTTACACCGCAGTTTGTAGGGGCGATTCATGAATCGCCCTTACAACCACCCGTTCAAATTATGGACTCTTATATAATTATACCACCCAAAAACCAGGAGGCAAAGTCCCTCTCTTGAATTTGGTCCACCCTGAATAAATTTTCCAGGATTGTCATTTCAGGCGTAGGGGCGGTTCGCGAACCGCCCTTACGGAAATCGAGGCGATAATATCGTAGGGGCAATTCGTGAATTACCCTTACAGGATTCATTCGAATTGAAAGGATTGGAAAAGAAGGCCGTTTAATCCCCCCGCCGACTTTTGAATATCGGCAGGGGGATCAAAAAAATATCTCGAGGTTAACGGCGGGCTTTTTTGGTTCTTCTCAATTTCCTTTTCCGGGCCGGCTTGGCTTTAACCTTTTCTTTCTTGGGTGCCGCCGCCTTTTTTTCCGCCAAAACCCTCTTGATTTCGCGCTTCTTAAGCTTGCGCAGGGCGATGAGGGCACCTTTTCTCTCCGCTTTCGGAGTAATCTTTCCCTTCTCCCAGAGCACCACTGTTCCCAGGCTCACGCCGATGAGCATGCCAAATTCCTTCTGGGAAAGGCCTTTTTTTAGCCGGAGGGCCCGGATTCTTGCCGGCGAAAACCGCGCGATCTTGATCTCTTCCGGAGAGGACTCCAGTTTGAATTGTTCGCTGGCCCGCTGCACTTGTTCCTTGCTGATCCGGTTCAAGGTGCCGAAGCCCTTCATCAGGCCCGATAGCTTGAGCCTCATCGACCGGACTTCGCGCTTTAACGGCCGGAAGGTGGAGCGGATTTCCCTCCTAGCCAAGCGCTGGATTTCGGATTTGATCATGGATTCGATTTTGCCCACGCTTTTCTCCCTTCATCAAGAATGAACTCATTATCGCAATTACTAAGAATATATTACCTTTTTCCAAGAATTTCAAACATTAAATTTAATGCAGATTTCCGCTGCCCTTCTTTTCCCCTGGTAAAGAAGGTAGGCGGGTTTTCCCCGGCAGGAAGAAAAAGATCCTTGTTCTAACAATCCCTTCTCAGTATACTTCTTTAGTCAGGTTATCTGCGCCCTAGTAAACCTTTAAAAGGAGAGAGATGATGAAGATTGTATGCCTTCTGGGAAGCCCGCGGACCAAAGGAAACAGCTCCACCCTGGCCCAGCATTTTTGCGGTGCCGCCGAAAAGCTGGGGGCCAAGGTGGAAACTTTTGCTTTGAACAAGCTGAATTTCCGCGGATGCCAGGCCTGCATGGCCTGCAAGACCAAGCTGGACAAATGCATCCTGAAGGACGACCTGGAGGCGGTCCTGGACAGCATCCGGGATGCCGACGTTCTGGTTTTGAGCACTCCTGTTTATTTCGCCGATCTTACGGCGCAGCTCAAGGCTTTTATCGACCGGACTTACTCCTATCTGGTTCCCAATTTTTACAACAACCCCAACCCGAGCCGCTTATCACCCGGGAAGAAGCTGGTCTTCATTCAAACCCAGGGACAGCCCAATGAGAAATTGTTTGCCGATATCTTTCCCCGAAACGAGGCTTTCTTCAAGTGGTATGGATTCAAAGATACCTATCTGATCCGGGCCTGCGGAGTCCGCAATCCGGAAGACATTCTGGCCAAAAATGAGGTCCTGAAGCAGGCGGAAGAAGTGGCGAAGAAGATTGCGGGATAGAAATCGCTACTCGTTGCTCGTTGCTGGTTACTGGTTGCTAGTGTCGTGTCGCGGAAATAAGCTACTAAATTCGATCCCTGGTGCCAGGAGCCGAGAGTCGGGCCGCTGCGCTTGCCAAAATAGGCGCTGATTCCTCCGGAGCTCACGGGGATTTTACTGTGGATGCTGCCAAAGGGTTCGTTTTCCGAGTACTTACGAAGGCATAGCCTCTGTGCCCGCGTTCCTTTGCGGAACCCCAGGGATGCGGTGGAAGAGGGGTTTCCCCCGCCAGATTTTGGCGGCGGCGGCATCAGTCCGACCCTCGGCTCCACTTGAAAATCTGTGCATATCATTTAAGGAACACGACACTAATTACTCGTTGCTCGCTTAGGTCAGCGGAAGGAGGGGTTTTATGAGCACCGTCGCCCGGATCGAGCTCTACCATGTGGGAATTCCCCTGCCCGCGCCTTTTTATCCCAGCTGGATTCCCGGATACCCCCAGACCGAAAACCGCTTCACCCTGATTAAAGTGATCACCGACGACGGGGCGATCGGGTACAGCGCGGGACAGGCCATGGGAAAAGAAAGGGCCGGGTTGGGGGAATTGATCGGGCCCTATTTAATCGGGGAAGAAGCAACCGATATTGACCTGATCCAGCAGCGCCTCAGGGAAATGTCCTACCTCGGCTGGCGCAATTACTGGATCGAGCCTGCCTTCTGGGACATCAAGGGAAAGCTCGCGGGCAAGCCGGTCTACGAGCTGCTCGGCGGGAAACCCTGCAAGGTCAAGCTCTACGCTTCGACGGGTGAGGTGAAGAAGCCCGAAGACCGAATCGTCGAGGCCGAAGCCCGGTATGCCGAAGGATTCCGGGCCATCAAGCTGCGGGTCCATGATTTCGACGAAGCGGTTGATATCCGGCAGGTGACTGAAACCGCTAAGGCGGTCGGGCATAAGATGAAGATCGGGGTGGATGCCAACCAGGGTTGGAGAGTGACCGCGATTGCCGATGCTCCTCTCTGGGACCTGGACCGGGCCAAGCGATTCGCCGATGCCTGTGCGGATGCGGGCGTGGCCTGGGTCGAGGAACCATTGCCAATGGATCATTATGAAGAGCTGAGCGCGCTGACCGCCTACAGCCGGGTTCCCATCTCCGGCGGGGAACTGCATTCTTGCGGCCTGCCGGAGCTGAAAATGATGATCGAACGGCGCTGCTACAACATCTTCCAGCCCGACGCCACTTTCACCGGGGGAATCGCCCAGACTTTCGAAGTGGTCAAGCTCTGCCGCAAGCATGGTCTTCTCTACTCTCCTCATACCTGGACCAATGGGATCGGCTTTGCCATCAACCTCCAGCTCATGGCCGCCAGCGGTTTTGCCGGCGAAAAGGAGATGGAATACCCCCTCAGCCCGCCGGGATGGGTCGTGGAGGCCCGCGACGGCATTCTGGAGAAGCCCTTTCTCCACGACAAGGGAATGGTCCAGACCTCCACTCAACCAGGGCTCGGTTTTGCCATAAACCAGAGAGCCCTGCGGAAATACGGCCAGCAGTACTTCGTCATGGACCGCAAGCGCCTGGTCTGGTTCTCCCTTCGAACCCGGGGCATAAAGGTGTCCAAGGAGATCGACCGGGTACGGAAGGAAAAGAAGGCCAGAACAGCGAAGTAGCGGCAATTCATGAATGGTCCCTGCATTTTTCTTGTATGGTTTCGTTTTGGGTGGATTTGGCGGACCGTAAAGGAGGAATGACTATGGAAAGAGTTAAGGAAAAGAAACTGCGGGTAAAAGGTAAAGCTTTATTAAGCCTCGTCGGCCTTGCGCTCCTTCTGTTGCCCCTGGCCGTGAGCGCCTTTGCCGACTCCCCGCGCCCGATTCTCTTCGTTCACGGCAACGGGGACAGCGCCGCTCTCTGGCATACGACCATCTGGCGTTTCGAGTCGAATGGCTATGACCGTTCTCTTCTTCAGGCCATCGACTTTCTCCATCCAACAGCACGCAGCGACGACACCAAACCGCAGGAGAACCGGAGCAGTGCCGCCGACCAGGCCAAGGAGCTTGCGGCCAAAGTGGCTGAAATCCAGGCCCGCACCGGCCAGAAGCAGGTCATCCTGGTGGGCAGCTCCCGCGGCGGAAATGCCATTCGGAACTACATCAAGAATTTCGGGGGAGCCCCGAATGTTTCCCACGCCATCCTGTGCGGCACGCCGAACCACGGGGTTCAGGCGACCCAGGCCAACCTGAATAATGAGTTCAACGGTGCGGGGCCATTCCTTGCCGGTCTGAACGCTGGAAGTGAGGTTTACCCGGATGTGAAATTCATGACCACCCGGAGCGACTCCAATGACAAATACGCCCAGCCGGACGGGCGATTTGTCGGGATGGCCGGACAGCCGACGAATGTCACCTACGCCGGGCCCGAGCTGCGGGGAGCTTTGAATGTGGTCCTCCCCGGTCTTGACCACCGGGAAGTCGCCTTCCATCCCCTGGCCTTTAAAGCCATGTACAACTTTATCGCCGGCAAAGATCCCGCCACCCTTGAAATTTCACCCGAACCCCAGCCCATCCTGAACGGAAGGGTGAGCGGGTTTGCCAATGGGGCCCCAACCAACCTTCCCCTTGCCGGCGCAACGGTGGAAATCTACGAGGCGGATCCTACCTCCGGCCAGCGACTGGGGGATGCCGTCCACCGGCGCACCACCCCTGCCGACGGGGTCTGGGGACCTTTCTCCGCCAAGCCAACAGCTTATTACGAATTCGTGGTCAACGCCCCCGGATACCCGATCACCCACACCTTCCGTACGCCCTTTCTTCGCTCGAGCGCATCCATTCATCTTCGCCTGAGGCCTCTTCGGGAAAAAGGAACGGGCAGCTCGGTCACCCTCACCAGGCCGCGGGGTTACCTGGGGCATGGCCGGGATACCTTTTTAATTGATGGGAAGGTTCCAGCCGGGGTCAATGAGGGGGTACCCGGAACCTCCGAAGCCACCCAGCGCTTTGAACCCGGGTCCTTGCGACCGGTGAAGGTGGTATTGAACAAGGAAGCCCTAACCGTGCTCACCTACCCGCTGGAGGAAGGGCGAATCGTCATCGCCGAGTTTCATTACTGAGGGCCCCCTTTCCCGGTTTTGATCCTATCGCGACTGAGCTGAAGTAAAAGTCCAGGGGGGACAATAAAATGCCGAAGGCACCCTGAATCATGTTGGGTTCAGGGCAGTCCTGCACTCAACGCGGTGCAGGGCGGAGTGCGGAATGAAGCCCACAAATGCTGGGCAATGGGGCCTTGTGGGGAAAAATTTGCCCACCATCCTCCTTTCAAAATAATTGCTGTCAATTTTCCCAACACCTCTTAATCGCTTTGACCCACCCGGAAAGATATTTCATTTGCAATCCCCTCATTTTTGGGTAAAATGGCTTCGTTTTTTCCGGTGAACGGCTGAATCCTCCCATTTTTCTTAAAAAGAAGCCGGCTGGGGTTTGGCATAATTTTCGCATGTTTTGACTTTGACATTCGCGTATGATCTTTCAGGGTTAACGGTGACAAACCTTTATTCTCCGATCGGTAAGAACCTGAATCGGGTCTCCCGGAAAATCAGGTTTCTTTTCTTCATCCTTCTTTCCCTTTCGTTGTGGCCTCAGGCAGCTGCTGCGAACTGGTCCCCCCTGATCGAGCGCCTTGTGGCGGATGGTTTCGACGAGTTGGGCATTCGTTATCTCTTCTCCCGTCCGGAGGTGAAGTTCGAGCCCGGCGCTATGTCCAGCAAGCTGGAAGCCCTGATCAAAAACCAGTCCAAAAAGCCGGGAGAAGCCCCCGCGTTGCAATCGAAAGCGGTATATAAAGGACCCCTGAAGGGAAAAATGATTTCCCAGGCCCGTTCCTACCTCCAGGAAAATAAGGACCTCCTGGAAAGCATCAGCAGCCAGTACTGCGTGCCCAAAGAAATCATCGTGTCCATTCTGCTGGTGGAAAGCCGACTCGGCGAATTTCTGGGCGGGAATTGGGCTTTCAACTCTCTGGCCAGTATGGCCTTGTGCGCGGAGCTGGAAACGATCCGTCCTTATCTTCCCAAAAAACTGGTCAATTCAAAGAATGAAGAGTATGCCCGCGCGGCGTGCCGGCAGAAAGCCGAATGGGCCTATTCGGAGCTCAAGGCGCTCATCCTGTATGCCCATTACAGTGGTTTCGACCCCCTGAGCCTGCCGGGTTCCATCTACGGAGCCATCGGGCTGTGCCAGTTCATGCCCACCAATGCCTTAACCTACGGAGTGGATGCCGATAACGACGGGCGCATCGACCTCTTCGTAAAGACGGACGCCCTCTACAGCATCGCCAATTACCTCCGGGAACACGGCTGGGGCTGCCAGATGGACCGCGCCTCCCAGCACAAAGCGGTCTATGCGTATAATCACAGTAACGTTTACGCCAACACCATTCTGGCGGTGGCCGATAAGCTGAAAGCCAAACCCAAGAAGAAATAGAACGGTCTTTTGTCTTTTCTTTGGTCTTTCATTCCGCATTCCCAATTCCGCAATTTCTCTACCCCTCGTATTTCAATCCGCAATCCGAAATCTGCAATCCGCAATTAGAAACCCCCTTTGACACCCTGATTTCGTTGGCATATAATCCGTTCATCGAAAGGCGTTTCTGTTCCCTTTTTTTATCCCCAAGGGTGTGCCAGCAAGTACACCGAAAGGAGGTTGTCATGATGCGCAAGTGCAGTTGGGTGTTCGCGGGAGTGTTCGCCCTGGTTCTGATGTTTCCTTCCGGGACGCCGGCGGCCGGATTCCCGGAACGGGACATCACCCTGGTTGTGCCGTGGGCGGCGGGCGGCGGAACGGATACTCTGGCCCGCACCCTGGTGAAGAACGGCAAGAAGTACTTCGGAGTCAACATCAACGTGGTGAACCGCGTGGGCGGCACCGGCGTGGTGGGCATGGACTCCGTCGCCAAGGCCAAGCCCGACGGGTACACGGTCGGCGTCATCACCTTCAACCTGAGCACCTACCGGCTTCTCGGCCAGTCCGACCTGTCCTACCGGGACTTCAGTCTCATCGCTCTGCTCAACCGCAGCATAGCCGGTCTCTCGGTGAAGGCCGACTCCCAGTTCAAGACCTTGAAGGATCTGGTGGAGTATGCCAAGGCTAACCCCGGCGTGGTCACCGTCGGCCACTCGGGACCGGCGGGCGCCTGGCACCTGGCGGCGGTGGGTATCGCCCACAAGCACGGCGTGAAGTTCACCTTCGTCCCCTTTGACGGTGCCGCGCCCACCCGCACGGCCCTCGTCGGCGGCCACATCACCGTCTGCTCCAGCGGGATGGACGAGGTGCTGCAATTCTACCAGACCAAGCAGATCCGCATCCTGGCGGCCAACAGCCCGACCCGCCACCCGGCCTTCCCGGACGTTCCCACCATGGCCGAGGCCGGCTACCCCATCGAGAACCCGATCTTCGACTGGCGCGGCCTGGGGGCTCCCAAGGGCATTCCGCCCGAAGTCTTGAAGGTGCTGCGCGAGGGGTTCAAGAAGGCGGCCGAAGACCCGGACTACATCGCCCTGATGGACAAGCTGGCCCTCCCGCGAACCTACCTGGACCATGACAAGTGCGAGGAGTTCCTGGCCGGCATGGAAAAGAGCCTGGAGTCCACCCTGGGGCTGGTAGGGCTGCTCAAGAAGAAGTAAGGATCCTTTTTTAGCGACGGGGCGCGCCGGTGGCAGGGAGCCGGCGCGCCCTGCAGTTTTAAAGATCGGAATCGCTATGCCACCCGTGTCCATGAAGAAAGTCGACATCCTTGCCGCCCTCCTCCTCTTCCCGGTATGCGCGTATGTGTTCTATGAGGCCGGCAGTTGGCCCCGGCTCCCCGACCTGGGAAACCCGGGCTGGATCCCGAGCGGAGTCGCTGTCTGCCTGCTGATCGCCACGCTGATGATGCTGGCCCGGGCGCTTCGAGGCCGTTCCCTCACCCTGCCGGGCCGTCTGGAGGGAGTGGACCGGGCCCGGGTCCTCTGGGTAGCCGGGATCACGGTGGGTTATGTGGCGGTGATGAACTACCTTGGGTTCATCGCCTCCACGATTCCCTATCTGGCCGGGTTTGGGATTGCCCTGGGCGAGCGGCGATGGGCTCGCCTGGCTTTCTTCTCCTTGGTGGTCCCGGTGGTGATCTACCTCGTTTTCGACGCCACCCTCAATGTTCCTCTCCCGCGCGGCTGGCTGCGCTAGCGGGAGAAGGCGAGTCGGGCTCATGGTCGATCTCAACCTCCTTCTGCAAGGCTTCGGCACGGTCCTCTACGGATACAACCTGATCGCCCTCCTCCTCGGCTCTTTTTTCGGCATCATTATCGGGGCCATCCCGGGCCTCACGGCTACCATGGGGATTGCCCTCCTGGTTCCCTTCACTTTCGGCATGACCCCCATCACCGGCATCGTCATGCTATTGGGAATCTACACCGGGGCCATCTACGGCGGGGGCATCGCCTCCATTCTCATCAAGACGCCGGGAACCCCCGCAGCGGCCGCCACGGTGTTCGACGGCTACCCGATGGCGCAGAAGGGGCTGGCCGGGAAGGCCATCGGCATCGCCACCGTCTCTTCGGGGGTGGGAGGCACGTTCACCGCTCTCTGTCTGGCTTTCTTTGCGCCGATCCTGGCCAAGTTCGCCCTGCGTTTCTCCGCCCCCGAGTACTTCGCCCTGGCCTGTTTCGGTTTGTCGGTGACCATCACCCTCTCCGGGCGCTCGCCGGCAAAGGGCTTCATCTCCGGGACCCTGGGCCTCTTGATTGCCATGGTGGGATTGGACCCCATGGGCGGGTTCCAGCGGTTCACCTTCGGCTTCCCCGAGCTGACCGGGGGGATTTCCTTCGTTCCCATGCTGATCGGCCTCTTCGCCCTGTCCGAGGGGTTCCGCCAGGTTGAGGTCATTCTCACCGCTCCCCGGGTGAATGCCGTGCTCAAGGACATCGTGCCCACGCTAAAGGACCTGAAGGCGTGCGCCGGCGCCTACCTGCGGGCTTGCCCCATCGGCCTCATCGTCGGCATCACCCCGGCCATCGGAGCAGACACTTCCGCTTTCCTGAGCTACGCCGAGACCAAGCGGGCCTCCAAGCATCCCGAGAAGTTCGGGACCGGGGTTCCCGAGGGCGTAGCCGCGGCCCAGTGCGGGGAGAACGCCAGCACCGGGGGGGACGTCCTCCCCATGATCACCCTGGGCATCCCCGGGGATGCGGCCACGGCGGTCCTCATGGGGGCCCTCACCATTCATAACCTCCAGCCCGGCCCCATGCTCTTCCAGAACCACCCCGAAGTGGTGCACCAGATCTTCAGCGGGATGATCGCGGCCAATGTAATCTTTGTCATCCTGGGCCTGCTCTTTGCCCGCTTCTTTGCCCGGGTGATCAACATCGATCGGAAGTTCCTGGTGCCCCTCATCTTCATCTGCTGCCTGGTTGGCTCCTACGCCATCAATAACGTAATGTATGACCTGATCACCTGCGCCGTCTTCGGCTTCATCGGTTACCTCATGCTTCGCTACGACTTCCCCGTGGCCCCCATGGTCCTGGCCCAGATCCTGGGGGGCATGATGGAATCGAACTTCCGCCGGGCCCTGGCCATGTCCCGGGGAGATGCCACGGTCTTCCTGACCCGCCCGATTACCGTGGTCATTCTGGCCCTGGCGATTTTCACCACCATCATGGCGATCCGACGGCAGCAGCAGGCGCTCAAGATGGAGGAAGAATTGGCGCGGCGGACGGCAGAGGCTCAATAAGGCGCATTCCGCGATTTATTGATTCCTTGTCTTTCATTCCGCAATCTCCGCCAGGATCGGTCCGCAAGTTCCTTGCAATCCAATGCACGCATTTGAAACCCCCCTTTGACACTCTAATTTCCTTAGCATATAATCCGCTCATCGAAAGACGTTTCTGTTCCCTATTCTTTTTATCCCCAAGAGTGTGCCCGAGGCACACCGAAAGGAGGCTGTCATGATGCGGAGGTATGGTTGGTGGTGGTGGGGGCCTTCGTCCTGTTCCTCGTATTTCCGACAGGGTCCCCGGCGGCATTTCCGGAAAAGGACATTACCCTGGTGGTGCCCTGGGCGGCCGGGGGAGGGACGGACACGATCGCCCGTACCCTGGTGAAGAACGCCAAGAAACATTTCGGCGTCAACGTGAATGTGGTCAACAAGACCGGGGGTTTGGGGGCCATCGGAATGGGATCCGTGGCTACGGCGACCCCGGACGGCTACACGGCGGGAGTCATCACTTTCCACTTGAGCAACTACAAAATGATGGGCCTGGCCCCCCTTTCTTACCGGGATTATTCTCTTATCCAGATGATTAACATTGAAGGCGCCTGCGCCAGCGTCAAGGCCGGCTCGCAGTTCCAGAGTTTGAAGGATTTAATCGAATTCGCCCAAAAAAGCCCCGGAGTGGTCACCGCCGGGCATGCCGGGGCGGGCAGCGTCCAACACCTGTCTCTGGCTTCCCTCTGCGTGCGCGAAAAGGTAAAGATCGTCCATGTGCCCTTTGACGGGTCTGCTCCGGCCCGGACCGCTCTTCAGGGGGGGCACGTGACTGTTGCGGTTACAACCATCAGCGAAGTTTTGCAGCTTTATCAGGCCAAATTAGTCAAGGTTCTCTATCTGGAAGACACCAAGAGACACTGGCTCTACCCGGATGTTCCCACCATCGCCGAAGCCGGTTATCCCAACCCCAAGATCATCTATGACTGGCGGGCCCTGGGAGCCCCCAAGGGAGTTCCCGCGGATCGTATGAAGGTATTGACCGACGGTTTCAAAAAATGCTTCGACGACCCCGAGTTCAAGAAACTGGCCTATGACCTGGGACTGGCAACGGTCTACATGGATGCCAAGGGCCTGGAAAAGTTCCTGGGCGACATGGAATCGTACCATCGCCCCGCCCTGGAGAGCGTGGGCCTTCTAAAAGAGAAGTAACCCCTGGACAGGAAGATTAAAATCCGAAATCCGAATATCGAAATCCGAAACAAATTCGAAATTCAAATTTCGAAACCTCCAAACCCCGAGGCCCTGCAAAAATCTTGAAAGCAAGGGCAAAACGTCATTCCGGGCAACCCCGGCGAAGGCCGGGGGCGACCCGGAATCCAGGATTTTCAGACAATTCGGGATTCCGGCTCCCGGCTTAAAACTTGCCGGGACAGGTTTCGCCGGAATGACGGAGCCGGTGATTTTTGCAGGAACCTCCCTCGTTTAAAAATTTTTTAATTTGGGAGATTGGGGTTTGTTTCGAATTTCGTGCTTCGAATTTCGGATTTGCCGTAGGAGTTCCCATGGCCGGCGCGTCCATGAAAAAGGCGGACATCCTTGTCGCCCTGATCATCGTCCCCATATGCCTGTATGTCTTCTATGAGTCGGGAAAGTGGCCCAAACAGGCTTTGATCGGCGCTCCCACCCTGATTCCCTGGGGGGTAGCCATCTGCCTCCTGGTGGCCGCCGGGGTGCAGTTTGTTCGCGCCCTGACCGGACGGGCGCTCATGCTGGAGGAGCGGCTGACGGGGGCCACGCGGCGACGGGTGATCTTTGCCGTTCTGCTCACCGGGGGATATGCTGCCCTTGTTTCTTATGTCGGCTTCCTGGTCACGACTTTTTTCTACCTCGCGCTCTTTGGCCTGGCCGCGGGAGAGAGGCGCTGGGTCCGGCTGATCGCCTTTGCGGTGACCGTGCCCATCGCCATCTATCTGATCTTTGCCACTATTCTGAACGTACCCCTGCCGCCGGGAATTTTCAGGTAGCCGGATATTGAGGAATTGGATATATGGTTGACCTGGCTCTGCTCCTGAAAGGCTTCGGCACCGTTCTTTCGGGGTACAACTTCATCGCTCTGCTCCTGGGCTCCTTCATGGGCATCATCGTCGGGGCCATTCCCGGTCTGACCGCCACCATGGGAATCGCCCTGCTGGTTCCCTTTACCTTCGGCATGTCGCCCATTACCGGAATCGTCATGCTCCTGGGCATTTACACCGGCGGGATCTATGGTGGCGGGATTGCTTCCATCCTGATCAAGACCCCCGGGACGCCGGCTGCGGTGGCCACCACCTTCGACGGGTATCCCATGGCCCAAAAAGGGTTGGCCGGTAAAGCCATCGGGATCGCCACAGTGGCCTCGGGCATCGGGGGCACCTTCACCGCCCTCTGTCTCACTTTCTTCGCCCCCATCCTAGCCAACTTCGCCCTTCGCTTCAGCGCCCCCGAATATTTTGCCCTGGCGGTCTTCGGGCTTTCGGTGGTGATCACCCTCGCCGGCCGCTCCCCCCTGAAGGGCATGATATCGGGAGGCCTCGGGCTCCTGATCGCCATGGTGGGCCTCGACCCCATGGGTGGATTCCCCCGTTTCACCTTCGGCCGGATCGAGCTGACTGGGGGGTTTTCCTTCGTTCCCATGCTCATCGGGCTTTTCGCCCTCTCCGAGGGATTTCGCCAGATGGAGACGATTCTCACCGCCCCCAAGGTGAAGGCGGTCCTCAAGGACATCATCCCCAAATTCCGTGAACTGAAAGCCTGTACCGTCACTTTTATTCGCTCCTGCATCATTGGCCTGATCGTGGGAATCACCCCGGCCATCGGGGCGGAGACTTCCTCGCTCATCAGTTATGCCGAAGAGAAGCGGACTTCCAAACATCCGGAAAAATTCGGAACGGGCATTCTGGAAGGAGTGGCCTCCCCCCAATGCGCGGAGAACGCCAGCACCGGCGGGGACATGCTTCCCATGCTCACCCTGGGAATCCCCGGGGACGCGGCCACGGCGGTCCTCATGGGAGCCCTCACCATCCACAACCTCCAGCCCGGTCCCCTCCTCTTCCGGGACCACCAGGAGCTGGTCCACCAGATCTTCGGCGGGATGATCCTGGCCAACTTCATGTTCGTGATCCTGGGCCTGATCTTCGCCCGGTTCTTCGCCCGGGTCATCAACATCGACCGCCGTTATCTCGTTCCCCTGATCTTCATCGCCTGCATGGTGGGGTCCTACGCGATCAATAATGTCATGTATGATCTGGTGACCTGCGTCTGCTTCGGGTTTATCGGCTACCTGATGATGCGCTACGACTACCCGGTGTCGCCCATGGTCCTGGCCCAGATTCTCGGCTTCATGATGGAATCAAACTTCCGGCGCTCCCTGGTCATGTCCAGCGGCGATCCCATGATTCTGGTGACCCGTCCCATCGCCCTGACCATCCTGATCCTGGCCGCCTTCGCCACGGTCACGGCCATCCGCCGCCAGCGCAGATCCACAGAGGTTCAGGCGGCTATGGAAACCCCCACCTGAAATCGTAGGGGCGGTTCATGAAAACCCCTACTCCCCGCATCTCAACCCACCAGGGTAGGGGCAATTCATGATTTGTCCATATGAAAATGTCATGGGATCCTGTGTAGGGACAGGTTTGAAACCCGCCCCTATGTGATTCCTCAACATGTTCGTCTGGGGGAAGGCTGAAAATGGAATACAAGCCAAATGGGTCACTTGACAATCCTATAAAATCCTCTAAGATCTGGTCATGATGAGACGGTAGCGCCTCAATATTACTTGAAAAAGAAAGGAGAAAAGGTATGCAAGTCAAAAGGAGGGATTTTCTGAAAACTGGAGTTGCCACTTTGGGCGCAGCCTCCTTGGGCGTGATGGCTGCGGGAGTCGTGGGCAAGAAGGGCGTTGCTGAAGCTGCCGCAGAACCGGAGTACAAACTCTATGCCCTAAAGTATGCCGGACCTTTCATAGGTTCTGTGGCCATGGTTTTCTTTAATAAGGAGTGGGATAAAACCATTGCCAGGAATTACTATATCTGGGCAGTCCAGGGGGGCGGGCAGACGGTCGTCTTCGATTCGGGAGTGCGTCCGGCTTTGGCCGCGGAGAGAAAACTGGGAGGATATGTTTCGCCTGATAAAGCCCTCGCTCGTATCGGCATAGACGCGAAAAAGGTGGAACACCTGGTCATCTCCCATATTCATTTTGATCATGGCGGGGGAATCGAGCTATTTCCCAACGCCAAAATTTATGTTCAGAGAAAAGAATATGACTTCTGGGTCTATGATCCCATCTCCCGAAGGCTTCCTTATGCCGCCGTTGCCGACCCTGTAGCCAATAAGCAGTTCGGAGATCTCAGGGGATCGAACCGACTTGTATTCATTGATGGGGACCAGAAGATTCTGCCGGGTATCGAGTTACTCCTGACGCCGGGACATACCCCGGCATTGCAGTCGATGGCGGTCAACACTGCCAAAGGGCTGGCCATCCTGACTTCCGACTGCGCCCATATCCATAGAAGTTTTGTGGAAGATAACCCAAGCTGCCTAATTACGGATTTGCCGGCGTGGTTGAACAGCTATTCAAGACTTCGCGATAAGGTCAAAGGCAATCTCGGCATGCTCTTCGCAGGTCATGACAAAGATATGCTTGAGAAATATCCGAAAGTGGCGGAGGATGTGACCCAGTTGGTTTGATGTCCAGGTCTTTCTCAAAGGCAGGGCTGTCTCTGGCCCTGCCTTTTTTATCTTTTGACACTGTTTGTCAGATCAGGTATAGGTCGGGAAGGGTAAATGATTAAACAAATCGGGGGGCAATTCATGAATTGCCCCTACTTCGATCTGCGATTTTTCCCCTGGAGGAAATCTTCAATCACTTCCTCAAGGGTGGGCTTTCCCCAATCTTCCACCCGGTAGGACACCCGGAGAACCGGCTGGGAAATTCGGATCAGGCGGGAAAGGTCGATGGGGGTGGCGACGAGGACCAGGTCGCAGGGAGTCTGCCTGAATCGTGGCTTCCATGTCTTTCAGTTGTTCGGGGAAATATCCTTCAGCCGGCAGGATCTGGGTCAGATGGGGGTAGGCTTTAAAGACGGACTTCAGGGACCCGACGGCAAAGGGCCGGGGGTCGACCAACTCCGCCGCCCCATACTGCCGGGCTGCCAGGGCCCCGGCGCCGTAGGTCATCCCTCCATGGGTTACAGTGGGGCCGTCCTCCACCACGAGGACTTTTTTCCCTTTAATCCTCTCCCCTCCCTCCACGTAGATTCGGGAGGCGGTTTGAAGGACCTTGGCCCCGGGATTGGCCCGGGCGATGGAGGCCAGGAGGCGGTTAACCGCTTCCGGGGGAGCGGTGTCCACTTTGTTGATGATTAAAACCTTGGCTCGAAGAAAATTCACCTCTCCCGGGTGGTACAAACGTTCGTGTCCCGGACGGTGCGGGTCGAGGATGACGATTTCCAGGTCCGAACGGTAGAAGGAGAAATCGTTATTCCCCCCGTCCCACAAAATCACCTGGGCTTCCTTTTCCGCGGCCCTTAAAATCGCTTCGTAATCGACTCCCGCATAGACCGTGATCCCCTTAACCACCAGGTGTTCGTATTCTTCCCTTTCCTCCACGGTGCAGGTGTAACGGTCCAGGTCTTCCAGGGTGGCAAAGCGTTCCACTCTCATCCGGTTCAGGTCGCAGTAAGGCATGGGATGGCGGATGACAACCGTGCGTATCCCTCTCTGCTTCAGGATCTCCCAGATCTTTTCCGTGATTCCGCTCTTCCCGCAGCCGGTCCGTACCGCGCAGACCGAGATCACCGGAACCTCGGCTTTCAGCATGGTCCGGTCCGGACCGAGGAACACAAAGTCAGCGCCCAGGGACAAGGCCAGGGAGGCTTTGTGCATCACGTCCGTATGGGCAATGTCGCTGTAGGCGAAGATCACCTGATGTATTCCATGGCCCCGGACAATTTCAGGAAGCTTTTCCTCGGGAAGAATGGGAATACCCTGAGGATAGAGGGGCCCGGCCAGTTCCGGGGGAAAGATGCGGTTTTCAATGCCGGGAATCTGGGTGGCGGTGAAAGCGATCACTTCTACCGAGGGGTCGTCCCGGTAACAGACCTGAAAGTTGTGAAAATCCCTCCCCGCCGCGCCCATGATGACGATTTTGGTTCTATTCATAGGACAGCTTCCCGTCTCTTTTCTCGTTCCACGTCTGCCTTTGGGGAAGTTTGCAGGGGCGACCCGGCGGGTCGCCCCTACGAATAAAAAAAAAGAAATAATCGGAAAGGTTAGTTAGCGCCCAGGCACTTCTCCATCCGGTTCATGCCTTCGATGACCTGTTCCATGGAGCAGGCGTAGGTGATGCGGGCAAAGCCCTCCTGCAGGAAGCCCACTCCGGGCACCAGGCCGATTCCAGCCTCTTCCACCATGGCCGAGCAGAAATCCATGGAGCCGCGGATTTCCTTCCCGCCGATTTTCTTTCCGAACCAGGAAGATACGTCGGGGTACACGTAAAAGGCGCCCTGGGGAACGTTAGCCCGAATCCCCTTCATTCCCTTCAGCCGCTGGACCATGGTCTTTCTCCGCCGGTCGAACTCCTGGCGCATCTGCTCCACCGTGTCCTGGGGGCCCCGGATGGCCGCCACTCCGGCGTACTGGCTGAGCGTATTGGCTCCGCAGGTGAAATGCCCCTGAACCTCCGACATGGCCTTGATGATCTCCTTGGGGCCGGCCGCGTACCCCAGCCGCCAGCCGGTCATGGAATAGGCTTTGGAGAAGCCGTTCACCGTAATGGTCTGCTGATACACCTCCGGCGAGAAGCTGCCGAAAGAAACGTGCTTGTGCCCGTCGTAGATGAGACGGCTGTAGATTTCGTCGGAGATGACGTAAAACCGGTGCCGCACCGCAGCTCGGCGATCCCCCGGAGGTCTTCTTCCTTCATGACCCCGCCCGTGGGATTGTCCGGGTTGCACAGGATCATCAGCTTGGTGCGCGGGGTGATCCTTTCCTTCACCTGTTCCGGGCGGAGCCGGAAATCATCCTCCATCCTGCGCTCGATCAGAACCGGCACGCCGTCGGCCAGCTTCACCTGCTCCGGGTAGCTGACCCAGCAGGGGACCGGGATGATCACCTCATCTCCGGGGTCCAGCAGGGCGAACATGGCTTCGATCAGCACCTGCTTGGCCCCGTTGGACACCAGGATCTGCTCGGGCTTGTAGGCTAAGGAATAGGTTTCCTTGAGGTGATCACAAACCGCTTCTTTCAACTCCGGGATTCCGGCGACGGGGGCATACTTGGTGTATCCCTTATCGATGGCCTCCTGCCCTGCCCTGGAGATGTGTTCGGGAGTGGGGAAGTCCGGCTCCCCGCTGCTGAAGGCCAGAACATTCTTCCCCTGGCGATTCAGATCGCGAATCCGCTGGGTCATGGCCTGAGTTCCCGATGGTTCGATATTACGCGCGCGTTTGGACAAACCCATTCTTCTCTGCCTCCAAAATTATTTTGACCCATTACCACAGCGGCACACAGCTACGGCGAAAAAAATATGCCTGCCTAAGTCCTCAGCTAGTCGCAGAAATCCCCCCGGCCCCCCTGAAGAATCTTTTCTTTTATTATAATCGAAAAGGCAGGTTTCCGTGGGGTAAACTTTGTTCCGGGAATCGGGGAAGGGTCAAATCATCTCGCGCATGAGCTCGCTGAGGTGAACGACCCGGGTACCCAGACCGGCACGGCGGGCGCCGTACCCGAGCTGGATGATGCACCCCGGGCATTCAGTGGCCAGGATGTCGGCTCCGGTCTTCTTGACCAGTTCCATCTTCCGGTCAAGGACTTTCATCGACTGCTCAAAATGGGAGAGGTTGTAGCTTCCCGCCCCTCCGCAGCAGCGATCCGCCTCGGGGAGCTCCACGTAGGTCAAACCCGGGATTTTTTTCAAAAGGGAGCGGGGTTCCTTGGTCACCTTCTGGTAGCGGCTCAGGTGGCAGGGGTCATGATAGGTCACCCTGCCGGAGAGGGATTTCGCCGGCGCCGACTCCGGAAGACAGGCTTGCATGAATTCGCTGAAAGTTTTGACCTTCTGGATCAGGCGCTTGGCCTTTTCCTGCAAGCCCGGATCTTCTCCGAACAATTCGGGATATTCTTTAAGAAAAGCCGCGCACCGCCCGCAATCGGTTACCACTGCATCGGCCCCGGTCTTTTCCAGAATTTCCATGTTCTTTCGGGCCATTTCCCGGGCGGCCTCCAGGTCTCCGTATTCATAGGCCGGAGAGCCGCAGCAGCCGTTTTCCGCGATCTGTACGCTCGCCCCGGTGTGTTCCAGAACTTCCAGCGTCGCCTCGCTGACCTGGGGGAGGACAAAGTTGAAGCCGCACCCCACAAAGTAGGACACCCGGACCTTTCCGGCCCCAGGGTTGGGGGACCGGGAAGCAACCCTTTCCCGAAAGAATTTCGTGGGGAGTTTCTCCACGATTCCTTCGACTTTGTCCAGATCCCGGCCAAACCAGTTGAGGATTCCCATGGCCCGGGCGAGGCGGGTGGCTCCGGAGTTCTTGCTCACTGCGGCCAACCGAACGTAGGAGGAGAGGCGGGGATGGTCGGGGAGGAGGCGATGAAAGAGGAAGCGCAGGATCCTGGGCTCCCCGACCCTTTTCAGGTATTCCGCCCGTCCGGCGATTACATTCTTATCCGTGCGCACGGCGGGAAAACAGTTGGTCACGCAGGCCTTGCAGAGGAGACACTCGAAGAGGGGATCTTTGAAGTCCTCATTCATCTCCAGGCCGCCTTCCACCAGTTTGCGCACGTGCACGTTGTGCCCGCGGGCCACGTTCCGTTCGTCTCCGGTCACCTCGAATATGGGACAGTGGGCCTGGCAGAAACCGCACCGGTTGCACTTGGAGACTTCATCGTAAACGGCCTTTAATGCCTCATTCATATCCATCCTCGGTCCGCAGCTCTTTAAAAACCTGAACCCTGATTCCTGATACCTGAAACCCAGAACTTGCAACCTGAAACCCGAAACTGCCTTTAAAGGATCGGGGGGAAAACCCCGATGGGGTCGAGTCTCTCCTTAATCGGCTGAAAAGCCAGCTGATGCAAAGCGGGTTCCACTCTGGCGCCCCAGCGCTCAAGAACGCTGCGATGGGCCAGGATCGGGGCTACGTATCCGCCCCCTGCCGGGACCAGATCCCGGAGATCCTTTACCAGGTCCCCGGCCGTTTTCTCAGGGAATCCCTCGACATACAGGAACATGACTCCATTGCCGGCACAGAGGGCCGCTTTCCCCAGGAGTCCATGATTGTGGATCAGCCTCCGCAGGGCCACGAAAGTCCGGGGCCCCTGAACGATGGGCACGGAGATCTTCAAGAACAATGGATCTCTCCACGACCTGCCGGGGTCCACCGCGGACCGAATTCCCTCAATCATCATATCCCTCCCGGTCCTTGCATCCCCCAGACCCCCGAACTCTCCGGCCAGCTTCAGGAGATCCCGGTTCTGTCTCTCCACGGCCAGGCCGTGGCCTTCAAAGCCGATCATTACCCGGAAGCGGATCCCGGCCGTATCGGACACGCCCGGGCCTCCGGCGAGATCCGTCACCACGACCGCGGAAGGAACCAGAATCGACGAGCGGAGGGAGGACAGGAATTTTTCCACCTCCTCCAGGGTTCCAAAGATCAGGTCGCAGAACGAAGAAGCATCCGGCAAAGGGTATACCCGAATCGCCACGGAGGTGATCAGACAGAGGCTTCCCGCAGACCCGATGAGAAACTTGGTGAGGTCATATCCGGAAACATTTTTGACCGTCTTTCCTCCAAACGCAACCTCTCGCCCCCGAGAATCGATTCCCCGGACCCCCAGGACGAGATCACGGAGCGTCCCATAGCGGAGCCTCATGGGGCCGGAGGAGTTGGCCGCATACGCTCCGCCGATGGTCGCCCGGCTGGACCAGGGCGGATCCAGGGGGAGAAAAAATCCTTTCTCCTGGCCCGCCAGAAATTCGTTGATCTGATCCAGGGTCATCCCCGCTGACACCTCCAGGTTGAGGTTTAGCGGGTCAAAGTTCACAACCTTGCCCATCCCGGTGGTATCCAAAGCCAGATCAACGCTCTGCGGCAGCACGCCCGCGCTCAGGCTGGTTCCGCCCCCGCAGGGGAAAACAGTTTGTCTGCCCTGAAAAGCCTGAGCCAAAATCTCCCGAGCTTCCTTTTCCCCGGCGGGTTTCTCTACCTGCTTAACCTGAACGCCCAGAGATTGCAGCCCCCAGACCCCCGGGGAAACGCTTTCCGAATCACCCGGCGGGCTCGAGGGGAAATCCATATCGGGCGTCAATCTCTTCTCTCCTTTCTCCCCACCCGGGTCCCTTCCTCAAAAAGAAGGTTGGATGGGGGGCAAGCCTTTCCCTCATCAGGCCCGAGGGATCACCTTTCCCGGATTACAGACCCCTTTGGGGTCGATGGCCGTCTTGAGGCTTTGCATCATCTCCAGGTCTGAATCTCTAAATACAAGGGGCATGCCTTTCAGCTTTTCCGTGCCGATCCCGTGCTCCCCGCTGATCGTGCCGCCCAGGTCGGCACAGATTTTGAGAATCTCCATCCCGGCCCGGTGCACTCTTTCCATCTCTTCCTTATTCCGGTCGTCGAACAGGATGAGAGGATGGAGGTTGCCGTCTCCGGCATGAAAAACATTCCCCACGGCCAGATTGTATTTTTGACCGACCTTCTTCACTGCTGACAGGGCCGCGGGAAGCTTCGTGCGCGGCACCGTTCCATCGCAGACCAGGTAGGAGGGGGCGAGACGGGCCACGGCCCCGAAAGCTCCCCGGCGGCCCGCCCACAGGTCGGCCCGCTCCGCGGCATCCTTGGCCCGGCGCGTGCTGACGACCCCGTTCTTCCGGCAGATCTCCAGAATCCTCTGGGCCTGTTCCTCCATCCCGTCCGAGAGACCATCCAGCTCGATGATGAGCACCGCCTCCGCGTCCAGGGGGTAGCCCGCGTGCATGGATTCCTCGACCGCGCGGATCATCATGTTATCCATGATCTCCAGGGTTGCCGGGATGATTCCTTCCGAGATGATGTCGGAGACGGTCTGGCCGGCGTCCTCAAGGTTTTTGAAGATGGCCAGCATGGTCAGCACCCGCTCCGGCGAGCGCATGATCCGCACCAGGATCTTGGTGGCGATTCCCAGGGTCCCCTCGGACCCAACCAGGAGCCCCAGAAGATCGGGTCCCGGGGGGTCCACGGCCTTGCTTCCGAGCCAGGCCTTCTCGCCGTTGGGCCAGACCACTTCGGCTCCGAGGATATGGTTGCTCGTGACTCCGTACTTGAGGCAGTGGGGACCGCCCGCATTTTCCCCGAAGTTTCCCCCCAGGGTGGAAACTTTCTGACTGGCCGGATCGGGCGCATAGTAGTATCCCAGGGGCGCCAGGGCGTTTTGCAGGGTCAGGTTATAAACCCCCGGTTCGATCATCGCTCTTTCGTTCGGGAGGTCGATCTCTAGAATCCTGTTCATCCGGGAAAGCTCGATCACCACCCCTCGGTTCAGGGGGATGGTCCCTCCGCTGAGGTTCGTTCCCGATCCTCTGGCTATATAACTGATCCCTTCCCGGTGGAGGAACTTGACCACCTGGGCCACTTCCTCGGCCGTCCGGGTGAAGACCACAAAGCCGGGGATTTCCTTGTCCAATCCGGCATCGTATTCAAAGACCGCCAGATCTACATCCTTCCAGAGGACATTGGGGTCACCCACGATTTCCTGCAGCTTTTTGAGGATTTGATCTCTTTCCATGAGAATAACCTCATTCCGGCCCGGGAATATTTCTCTTGCTTCCGAATTTGCCGCTCAAATGGAATCTCTTTACGGTTACCTTCGGACAAAAAATAAAACCCCGCCTTCTATCTTAAAGACGGGGTGGGGGGATTTCCTTCATCAGCTCCTCCGAAATCTATAAGGAGAAGGCCAAAATGATAAACGAAAATAACACCGGAAGGGCCAAAAAACAAGGATTATTTTGAAAGCCGGCCGATGCACTGCTATAATGAAAAAAACTGCACCGGGGGAGGAGGAATGAGTCGTTTCTTCAGGGTCCTGGGGATTGTCTTTTTCTCGATTATTTTTACGGCTTCCATTGGGTCCAGCCAGGAGTTGGGGAAGGTGAAGCCGCTGAAGGTAACGAGTCCGGCCTTTGAAAATAATAAAACCATTCCCTCAAAATATGGGTGCGACGGAGCCAACGTGAACCCGGCGATCCGAATCGAGAATGTTCCCCCCGGAGCAAAATCCCTGGCTCTGCTTTTTGACGATAAAGACGCCCCCCGGAAAACATACGTCCACTGGATCCTTTGGAATATCGATCCATCGGTCAAAGAGATCAAGGAAAATTCAGTTCCGGAAGGCGCAATTCAGGGTACGAACGACTTCAAGAAGAACACCTATGGAGGCCCCTGCCCCCCAACCCGCCCGCACAAGTACGTATTGATTGTCTATGCCCTGGACGTCCGCTTGCATCTGGACCCCAAATCAGGGAAGGCGGATCTGGAAAAGGCCATGGAAGGACACATCATCGCCCAGGGGCAGTTGATGGGGGTTTACAAGCGGGAAAAGAAAAAGTAGCCAAAGCAGGGGTAGGTAAAAGGGACCCATTAATTGGGCGGTTTATTTCAATTCCGCATTCCGCAATTCCGAATATCCGCAATCGATTCATCCTTTCCTCGGTTTCCTCCCTGGCCCCGGAGGGCCGGCGTAGGTCTGGACGATTTCCATGAAACGTCCGGCCTCATCCCCTTCGATCTCCAGGTTCATATCCTTCCAGTGCCGGCGCCGAACCGCCACCCGGCAGAACTCGCTTGCCTTCCCCCGAATCCGGTTGGACGCATTCTCTTCTCCCATGGCCCACAGTTGACCCGAAGGAAGGAAAAGTTCCAGGCGTAGGGGAGAGTCGGGCATCGGGATTCCATTCACCTGGTAGGCAAAGGACCGGGCCATGTAGGCCAGGAGCGCCACGTGGCGAAGCCGGTCGGTATCCTCCGGCTCCACTCCAACTGCATCAAAGCAGTCAAGCCCGTGGGCCCAGGTTTCCATCAAGCGGGCGGTGGCAAAGGCCTTGGCTCCCATGGGCCGGGCAAACCAGGGGATTCTCTGTTTGGGATCACACTTCGCCAGTTCTTCCATCATGATCGACCGGGCGCTCCGCCACCAGGGGAGAAGTTGGGAGCACTTCATGGCCCGCCCTTTTTCCACGCCGATCTCCGTGAACTTAAACAAAACCTTGGCGGCAATTTCCAGAGGAGTGTTATCCCCCCGCATGAGCGCCGTGGCCACTTCATCGATGTGGGCAATGTGGGAGAGCGAATCCCTCACCCTCCATCCCTCGGCCGGGGTGGGCAGGTGCCACTGGGCCTCGGTCAGGGTGGATAGAAACCGGTCCAGGGACTCCTGTTCGGCTTTCAGGTCAGCGAGGATCTCTTGCATGGGGAAAATCTCCCCCACCCCGGCCCTCCCCCATCGAAGGGGGAGGGGGATTGGTTGCGGTTAGAGGGGTTCAAAATGATCGATGTCCAGGATGGTGTTCGTCGTTTCCTTGGCAAAGACCGGCTTTCACCTTCAACCCGATCTTCACCTCTTCCGGTCTGATGCCTTCCAGAATATGGACCATGGGGGTGTCTGCCCCCCCCAGTTTGACCATAGCCAGAATAAAAGGCGCTTTGCGGGGCAGGTGCTTGTCGTCGTACCGGACGACCGTGTAGTTCGTCACCTCCCCCACGTTTTTCAACTCCACCCAGTTTTCCCGTATATCCTCCATACAGACGGCGCAGGTTTGCCGGGGGGGGACAAAGACCTTGTTGCAGGTCTTGCACTTTACCCCCAGGATCTTCTTCTGGTCCCGGAGGGTGGTGATAAACCTGGAACCCACTTTCCCGGCATAATAGGTGTAGGGCAGGGCCAGTTTCCCTTCCACGGTGAAACAATCGGATCGATCAAAATCTTCCGCCATCTTTCCCTCCTTTATTCAAAACCCATTTCACCGCAGAGCACGCCGAGACCGCAGAGAATAGTAAGTTTCAATTTATGGGTTTCAAGCTCCAGGTTTTTTCTATAAGTCCGTTGAGTACCAATCCGCAAAATCTTGAAACTTTGTAAAGAAGATTTTATTCTGAAAGCCGGCCTCTGAAATCCCCGCCAACCCCCCTTTATTATTTTAATCTATATCTCTGCGCTCTCTGCGTGCTCTGCGGTGAATCGTCTTTAATCGTCGATTTCGAAATGCTGAATATCGTGGATGCTGCCCGTCCGGTGCTCGGCCCACACGGGACGCAGGCGGGTTCCCTTATCCTGACCCCACGCTTCCTTGACTTGAAAAACCTGGTCCCTTCGCAAAAGATGCCAGAAGGTTTCATGCCCCTTGCACCCGTCCAGGAGCACATGGATGGTACCGTAAGGGGTCTCCCGAGTCTCTCCGGTCAGCGGGTCGGGGCTGGCATAATAAACCACGTCAATGATCATGAGATGGCCCTTGGGGCCCACTTCCTTCCACCCCGTCGCCCGGACCCGGCAGGGGGCGCAGATTTCCCGCGGGGGGAGCTGCAGCCGGCCGCACTGGGGGCACTGGTTGGCCAGGATCTTTTTCTCTTTCAGGGCCTTGAGAAATTTTCCCATGACCGGACCGGTGGCGAATTTCTGATTCACCGAGATAGTCTTCCGCAGGACGATCAGCTCCTGCTCCGCCGCCTTTTCCCCGGGGGGGACGTAGGGGGCGAAGATCTCTCCCAGCTTAAGGGCCAGCTTGGCATCCCCCGCGATCGCCGCCTTGCCGGCACTCAGCAAACTCATGGCGTCGGTCTTTCCCAGCATCAGGGCAACCCAGTCCGTGGCCTGGGCCTGGAGTTTCACCGACAGGTTTTCGGCAAGGCCTTCCTTGACCACGCATTTTCCGCCCTGGATGACGGCGGTCCACTTGCCCCCGTCCTCCCCCCCGATGTCATAACCGATGGAGACACCCAGGCCCTCGGCTCTCGCCGGCTGGAACCTTTTTTCCAGGGTGCCGAACATATCCAGGATGTATTCCTTGGTGGTCAACTCCTTTTTGGGGGGGACGTACTTGCGGAACATCTTGCCCGTCTTGGCCAGGGCCCCGAAGTCCCCTTCCACCTTGAACTTGCCCGAGCTGAAGGCCTTCATGGCGTCCACTTTTCCCAGGTTGATCCCCACGAAGGTCTCTCCATCCGTGGTGGTGACGGTCACGCAGCCGGAAAGGTCGCGAGCCTTCTCGATCTTCATCTTCTTATCCTTGACCGTCAGCTTCCACTTTCCCTCCCCCTGGATGTCATACCCGAAGGAGGCATCGATGCCCTCGGCACCTTCCGGACGGAAGCGTTCGGGCATGGTATTGAAGAGGTCTTCCACTTTCACACCGAAATATTCGCTCATATCATTCCCCCCATCCAGTCAGCTCTTTTTCCAGAAGGAAGAGTACCGTCCATATGGTGCCGCCGAAACCCGAGGCCAGGGCGTGTTTTACCGGTTTGGGGATCTGGTGGCGTCCGGCATCCCCGCGAACCTGCAGGGCTGCTTCGGCCACCCGGACCATGGCCGTGGCCCCGATGGGGTTGGCGGACACAACCCCCCCCGATGGGTTGATGGGAATCTTTCCCCCGATCATGACCTCCTTGTTTTCCACCAGTTTCAGATGTTCGTCTCCTTCGAGGAGGAAAAATTCCCGCAGCCAATCTACCCCCCACCAGGCCGAAGGGTCGTACATCTCGAAGACGTCAAAATACTCCAGGGGATCCCGGATTCCGTTCCTCGCGAACAGCTCGCGGGCGGCAAAGCGATGGGTCATTTCCATCGGTTCCAGCCCGAAGATGTTGAAAGACTCTTCCCGGTGAATGGTGATGTGGTCCCGGATCCAGACCGGCTTTCTGGAAATCTCCTTGGCCCTCTTCTCTTCCGCCAGGATGAGGGCGCAGGCCCCGTCGGACTGGGAGCACATATGGATCAGGCGCAGGTCCCCCACCAGCTTGGGGGAATTTTCCATCAGGCTTTCCATCTGGTCGAATTCGAGGCCGAAAGCGCGGTGGGAGTTGGGGTTCAGGCAGGCGTGTTTGTCCATGATGATCCTCAGCGTCATGGCCGCGCGCTTGGCCCGGTCCTCCCCGAACTCCTTGATCATCCTGGCCGCCGTATGGCCGGTCAGCGCGCCGGTCTGCAGGTTCTTGGCCCACAGGGCGTCGGCCATGTTGGTGATCCCACCCGTGGTGTGCCCCTCCTGGAGCTTCTCAAACCCGATGGCCAGGACCACGTCGTACATGCCCGAGGCCGCCAGGTTATCCGCTGCAGCCACCAGGGTGGAGCCCGTCGTTCCTCCGGTGGTGATCCGGTAGCAATCCTTCCCGTATCCCCCCGTGCCCAGCACATGCCACAGGTCCGGCTGGTGGATCATCTCGAAGAGCTCCATGTTCCCATGGAGCACGCAGTCTACATCCCGGATGCAGATGCCGGCATCCTTCAGGGCCAGCCGGACCGCCTCCTGGATCATCTCCGGCTGGTTCACGTCTTCCCGGTGGCTGGAGTACTGGGTCTGGCCGATCCCCACGATTCCCACGTTCCGATTCTTCTTCCCATGTGCCATTGATGCCCCCCAATCAAATTGCGGATTGCGGATTTCGGAGAATGCGGAATTCAGAGCCAAATGCTGCGATCTGAGGCTTGAATCCACTCGAAACTTCCGGTCCAACCCGAAACTTCTAAGTTCGTTTATCATTTTTCCAGAATCACCACGGCATGATGCTGCCCGGCCGCGCCGGTGGTCCCATGGGCTAAGGCCCTCCGGATTCCGTCCGCCTGACGCGATCCGGCTTCCCCGCGAAGCTGGAGAACGGCTTCCGCAGCCCGTGCTAATCCTCCGATCATGATCGGGTTTCCGTTCAGCATCCCTCCGGACAGATTCACAGAGTGTTTTTCCATCCACCCCGCATCGATCCAATGGCTTCCCTTTCCTTCTTCACAGAGCCCGATTCCCTCTGCCCACATGGGAAGCTGGTAGGCCACGGCATCGTTCACCTCAAACAGGTGGATCTCTTTTCTGGGCTCTTTGATTCCGGCCATGCGATAGGCCTTCTCGGCCGCTTTTTTCAAAGCAAAGTTGGAGAGGAGGTCCCGGTCGCCCAGGAAATAGGTGTCCATGCAGCTGCCGAACCCGGTGACCCACACCGGTCTGTCCGTGAATTCCCTGGCTCTTCCTTCACTGCTCAGGAGAAAAGCCACCGCCCAGTCGGTCACGGGATAGTGATGCAGCTCCCGGACCGGGTCCGCCAGCATGGGGGATTTCATGACTTCTGCCTCGGTCACCGTCTTATTCTCCCGGGCATAGGGGTTCCGGGCCCCGTTCTTCCGGGAGCGAACGACGATTCGAGCCAGGTGTTCCTCCCGGATTCCCGATTGGGCCATGTAGGCCCTGGCCTGCAGAGCGTTCACATTGGTGAAATCCATACCCAGAGGGCGGCAGTAAAAGGGATCAAAAGCCAGGTTGGTGCACATCCGCCGGCTCTCGGACTGGGACTCCTTGCAGTGCCCGGCCAGGAGGACCACTTCATCGTGCCCGGAAAGAATGCACGCCATGGCGTAGCCCAGGCCGTTGATCCCGTCCTGGGCCATTTTTTCTTCGCCCCGGTAATGGGCCCCCACCACGTCGGTCAAGGCGTTGTCCGAGATCGTCCGGGCATCGAAGACATCATCGGAGCAGGTGACCACGTTGCGAATCCCTTTTTTCATATCAAAGGTCACGCCGGTCTGCTTCAAAATCTGCTCCACGCAGTCCAGGACCATTCCCTGAAAACGCTTGTACCAGATGTCCGGCTCGTTCTTGATCTGGGCCACCGCACAGATCGCAACCCTTCTCGGCATAAAACCCCCCTTCAATTGCGGATTGCGGATTGCGGATTGCGGAATGAAAGACACCATCCGGTGCTTGGTTTTCAATCCGCAATCCGCAATCCGACAATCCGCATTATAAATAGCAGTTCCAGAAATCTCCGCGCTTAATGGCCCGGAGAATCGAATCTTTATTCCTCTTTGCCTCCAGCTCGATCCAGGCCCGGCCGATTCCTTCCCGGCTGTGAGAGTCATCGGCGGCGATCTTAGGATAAGGAATCTCGGGAATCTCCCATTCTTGGCAGCGAAACCCCTTGGAGGTGATCTCCACCGCGTCCAGGGGAAACATCTTGGCCACCGCCTGAATCCGGTCCAGCACCTGTTCCCGGGAGAGGTTATAGTCTTCCAGATGATTGAAAATGTGCAAAACTTCCTTCTCTCCATTGATCCGGCTCACATGAAGGTATCCTTTCACAAAGACCGTCAATTCCACCCCGGAAAAGAGAATCATATCCGACTTCACCTTTTCATAAATCCCATTGGTCTCCGGCTTCAACAGATAGTCATGATCCGTGAAGGCGATAAAATCGAACCCCTTCTCCCGGTACGCTTCAGCCACTTCCTGGGGAGTCAGCTTTCCGTCCGAACAGGTCGTGTGAATATGCAGGCCTCCCTTGAGCAGCATCAGCAAAACCGTTTCTCTTTACAATCCGCAATCCGCAATCCGAAATCCGAAATTACCATCTATTTGAACCCTTCTCCCAGGAGATTCAAGGCGATCTTGCGGCGCTGCATCTCCGACGTGCCGTCCCGCAGATCGCCCAACTTGGCATCGCGGTAAAGCTGTTCCGCTTTGCAGCCTTTCAGGAATCCATGTCCCCCGTGGATCTGGACGGCGTTGGCGGCGCACCAGGTGGCGGACTCCGACAAAAAGAGCTTGGCGATGGACAGGTCGGAATCCGCACCCATGCCCTCATCCATCATCCACGCCGTCCGGTACAGGAGGAGACGGCCGGTGTCGACAAACATCTGCATGTCCGCCACTTTGAAGCTGATCTCCTGGAAGTTGGCGATGGGTCTTCCGAAAGCCTGCCTTTTCCGGGCATAGAGGATCGCTTCTTCCAGGCAGGCCTGCCCAACTCCCAGGCTGTAGGCCGCTGAAGAAAGACGGCCGAATTGCTGAACTTTTTCCAGTAGGGCATATCCTTTCCCTTCTTCTCCGACTAACCCGCTCCCGGCGAGGGTGCAGTTCTGAAGGGTCAGGTCCGAGGTAGGGGACCCCCGCGCTCCCAGCATATCCAAAGGCCGTCCAGCAGAAAAACCGGGGGTGTTCCTTTCTACCAGGAAGGCGCTCATTTTTTGACGGGGAGCAGCACCGCTATCGGTGACCGCCATCACAATCACCCAATCAGCTACGGGACCGTTGGTCACAAACGCTTTCATCCCATTGAGCACATAAGCGGTCCCTTCCCGCCGGGCTTCGGTCTTGATGGCCGCCGTGTCGGAACCAGCTTGCGGCTCGGTCACCGCCCAGGCGGCGATTTTCTCTCCCCGGGCCAATCCGGCCAGGTATTTTTCCTTCTGTTCCCCGGTCCCGAAAAAGTGTAAAGCCACTCCAGGCAAAAGACAGCCGATTCCGCTGGACAGGAAGGTGGACGGGCAGGCCCGGACCAATTCTTCCCACGCCAGAACGCAGGTCAAGAGCGGCTTTCCGCCTCCCCCGTATTTCTCCGGGAAGGGCAGGCCGAGAAACCCGATTTCCGCCAGCCGCTTGTGGTTTTCAAAGGAGAAGGTCCCTTCCCGGTCGATTTTCATTGCCCGGGGAGCAATCTCTTTCTCGCAGAAGGAGCGGAAGTCACTCTTGAACTTTTTTTGTTCTTCCCTCAACTCGTAATCCATCCAAAACTCCTATCAGCTAAAAGCCATGAGCTATGAGCTATCAGCTATGAGCTATTTCATCCCTGCTCCCTTTTTCCCCGTGCCTCCAACCTGCCTTATATTGGTTTGCCTGCGGCAAAGATGGAACGCGCGATGATGAGGCGCATGATCTCCGAGGTCCCTCCGCCGATGGAGCCCAGGCGGGTATCGCGATAGAGCCTTTCTACTGGGTACTCGTGCATGAACCCGTATCCGCCGTGAATCTGCACGGCATCATGGGCCGCTTTCATGGCCAGCTCCCCGACAAAGAGCTTGGCCACTGCCGCCTCCACCGGGTTGATCCCCTTCCCCTGGTCTTTCAGCCAGGCGACCCGGTAGATGAGCAGACGCATGGCTTCGATGACCACCTTCATATCCGCCAGCTTATGCTGGATGGCCTGGAAGGAGGCGATGGGGCGGTCGAATTGCCTCCGCTCTTTGGAATAGGCGACGCAGGCCTCCAGGGCGTATTCCATGCCCCCAAGGGAAGGAGCGAGGAGGGTAGACCGGTCCCACTCCACCGTTCCCAGGGCGATCAAAAAGCCCTCTCCTTCTCTTCTCAGGATGTTTTCCGCGGGCACCGGGCAATCTTCAAAAACCAGCTCGCCGGTGGTGGAGGCTTTCACCCCCATTTTTTTTAGTTCCCGGCCTACGGAAAAGCCGGGATAGTTCTTCTCCACGATGAAAGCCGAGATGCCGGCCCCTTTCTTTTCCTTGTCCGTGACCGCAATGATCACCATCACGTCGGCGATGGGGCCGTTGGTGATGAACATCTTGGTCCCGTTCAGATAATAAGAGTCCCCTTTCCGGACCGCGGTGGTGCGCACGGAAGCGGCATCGGAACCGGCTCCTGGCTCGGTGAGTCCCATGGCCCCCACCCATTCTCCGGAAGCGAGCCGGGGCACATACTTCTTCTTCTGGTCCTCGGTTCCGTGACGGACAATCGTGTCGCCGCAGAGGTAAGTATGGGCTCCCCAGGCCAGGCACAGTCCACCTTCCGCCCCTCCCTTGGCCACCGCTTCTCCGGCCAGGCAGGCGGTTACCACATCTGCGCCGCTTCCCCCATAGGCTTCTGGATAAGTTATACCCAGGAGTCCGAAGCCTCCCATCTTCCTCCAGGCCTCCCAGCAGAACTCTCCCTTCCAATCCGCTTCCTCGGCCAGGGGCGCCAGTTCTTTCTGGCTAAACTTCAGCACCTGGTCCTTGAAAGACTTTTGTTCCTCGGTGAAACTGAATTCCATCACTCCTCCATACTCGAATCGAAAGCTCATGGCGACGCCCGGCCGGTCGCCCATGCAGAGTTCGGAGTTCAAAATCTGTTCCTGGTTGCTTGGTGCTGGGTACAGGGCCGTTTCGGATAACGAGGAACATGCAACCAGCAACGAGGAACGGGTATTTTCAAGGATTCTGTTTCATGATCTGCTCCTTGAGCAGCCTTTTCAATACTTTCCCGCTGGGGGTCGTCGGCATGGAGGGGACGAAGATGACTTTCTTGGGCACCTTGTATCCGGCCATGCTGGCCTTGCAGTGGGCGATGATGTCCTCTTCGGTCAGCGTGACCCCCGGGAAAGGAACCACCACGGCGGTCACCGCTTCCCCCCAAATTTTGTCCGGCATTCCGATCACCGCGGCCTGCATGATCTTCCCCTGCTTGAACAGAAGTCCTTCCACTTCCTGGGAGGAGACATTCTCTCCCCCGGTCTTGATCATGTCTTTCTTGCGGTCGATGAAATAGAGGAAGCCCTCATCGTCGAAGCGGCCCAGGTCTCCTGTGTGGAGCCACCCGTTGCGCAGCGTCTCGGCGGTCTTCTGCTCGTTCTTGTAGTATCCCTTCATCACGCAGGGGCCCCGGAGGACGATTTCTCCCACCTGCCCGACCGGAACTTCATGATCATTCTCATCGAAAATTTTCATCTCGATCCCCGTGTGGGGGGTTCCGATGCTGCTGATCTTCCGTTCAAAATCCTCGGGCTGCAAAGTGGACCCCAGGGGGGAAGATTCCGTCTGCCCGTAATAGTTCCTCCATTCCGCCTGGGGAACGATCTGCTTCCACTGCTGGAGGAGGGCCACGGGCATCAGGGCTCCGAAGGAGATGCATTTGCGCAGGGAAGAAAGGCTGAATTCTTTGAAGTTCGGCATGGCGGGCAGAATTTGATACAGAGTCGGCGGATAGACCCAGTAGGTGGCTTTTTCATTCTGGGTCAACTGAAGAATCTCGGTGGGGTTAGGAGCATACTGCAGCACCACCGCCGCGCCGATGTTGATCGATTCCAGAAGGAGGTATTTTCCGGCCACATGGTATAGGGGGATGGTCAGAAGGGTGATGTCATCCTTGCTGACGTTCAGGTCCACGGCTCCGCTCATCATGGCCGCGTAGTAATTCTGGTGGGTAGTCATGACTCCCTTGGGAAGAGCTTCGGTCCCGCTGGTGTATAGAAGAGTCGTCATCTCATCGCCGTCGCTCTCCCCCTGGGGTTCTTCTGTGCTCCGGGAGGAGGTCAGAAAATCATCGATGTTCAACCACCCCTCGGGCTTTTTCCCGCCCGTGAGGGGGATGACCCCGAATTTCTCGACACTCTTCAACTTGCCCGCCACCTCCAGAACCTGGGGGCTCAGAGCGTCCTCCACGAAGAAAAACCGGGGCTCCGCGTGGTTGATGATGAACTCGATCTCGAAGGATTTCAGCATGAAGTTCAGGGGGACGATGGCGCATCCGATCTTGGCCATTCCCAGCCAAGCATAGATGTACTGGAGGCAGTTGTGGGTGAGAAAGGCGATTCGATCCCCCTTCTTCGCCCCCAGTTCTTCGAAGGCATGGGCAAAACGACAGCAGTTTTGATTCAGTTCTTTGAAGGAGATTCGTTTGCCCTGAAAGATGATGGCGGTCCGATCAGGGTACTTGGCGGCGGTTCGTTTGGGGATGTCGCCAATGGCCGCCCGGCGGAGGAGGTTCATTTCCCGAGAGGATACCGTGGACATTTTTAAACCCTCCATGGTGAATCGCTACTGATGGGGAATGGAAAGATCTGGGGTTTATACTTCTCTCTTCCGGTCTTGCGTTCCTCCAATCTCAAAAATATTCTGCCCTTTCTTAGCAAAAATTCCGGGAAAATGTCAACTGGGCAGAAAAATGACCGCTTCGTTTGAGGACCGGCCCTGCGGGCCTTGAGGCAAAGGCAACAAACATAGCCCGCGCGGACCCATGGAATATCAGCTGCCTCAGGATGATGGATGCAACGCTCTGCTGCCCACCGCCTGAGATGGTTCTTTCCTATAAGTACTTAGCCCTCAGTTCCTTTTTGAGAACCTTGCCGGTAGCCGTGCGGGGAAGGGCTTCGGTAAAGACCACTCTTTTGGGGATTTTGTACTTGGCCAGTTTACCCTGGCAGAAAGCCAGGACTTCCTGGTCCGTAAGGGTCATCCCTGGCTTGGGCACCACCACCGCCACGCCCGCCTCTCCCCATTTGGGATCCGGCATCCCCATGACCCCCACTTCTTTCACCTGGGGCATCTTGTAGATCACGTCTTCCACCTCGGCGGGATAGACATTCTCTCCCCCGCTGATGTACATATCTTTCTTGCGGTCCACCAGCCAGAGGTAGCCCTCCTCATCCAGATACCCCATGTCTCCGGTATGGAACCACCCTCCTCTTTTGGCCTCCGCAGTCTCTTTGGGCAGTCTCCAGTACTCCTTGAAAACATTGGGCCCCCTCAGTACGACTTCTCCCATTTCTTTGGGAGGGAGAGGTTTATCTCTATCATCCACGACCCGAAGGTCTAAATGGAACATGGGTTTCCCGGCTGAGCCCAGCTTCCGTTCCGCTTCTTCCGACCGGAGGGCCGAAACCCCCGGGGCCGTTTCCGTCAAACCGTACCCCTGGTTGAAAACCACGCCTTTCTTCAGATAGATTTCGATCAGGGATTTGGGGCAGGGGGCACCGCCGGCGATAAAATATTGTACCGACGAGAGGTCGGTGGTCGAAAACTCCGGAACCAGGGCCATGAATTGGAACATGACCGGTATGCCGAACATGCTGTTGACTCTTTCCTTTTCGATCAGTTTGAGGGTTTCGGAGGGGTTGAAAAGGCGCTGGATCACCAGCCGCCCCCCCACATAAAGGGTGGGAGTGGCGGAGGCGCTCAAACCGCCGATGTGGAACAACGGGGCGCTGGTCAGCCCCACGTGCTCCTTCGTGATCCCGTAAAGAACAATGCCGTTGATCGCGTTCCACTGCGTGTTCCCCTGGGTGAGGACGGCTCCTTTCGGCCTCCCCGTTGTTCCCGAAGTGTACATGATGAACTGGGGATCATCCAGGGTAACCTCTCCTTTCACCTCCGGCTCTGCGACGGAGTAGGCCGAAATCCAGGCCCCGTATTCCGCATCGTTGGGGGTTCCTCCGGGCCGCTCGGAGATGTATTCCTGAATCCCGGGCGTTTTCCCCCTCAGGGCGCCCACGGTGGCGAGAAATTCGGGGGAATAAAAGAAGAGTTTCGGCTCACTGTCTTTCAGGATGTATTCCAGCTCTGGCGCGGCCAGCCTGAAATTCAGGGGAACCATGATCACTCCGAGCTTGGAGCAGGCGAAAAGGATTTCCAGGAACTCGTTCCCGTTGGCCAGGAGGCCTGCCACCCGGTCCCCTTTTTGGATCCCCTTGGCCTGCAGGGCTCGGGCCAGCTGATTCACCCGGTTGTTGAACTCCCGGCGGGTGAAGGAGAGGTCGCCACACTTCACCGAAGGTTCGTTCGGATAGAGGTCCGCCCATTTGGCCGTCCAATCTCCCACGTTCATGGTCTCCTCCTTTATTCAATGCAGGTTTTAAACTCAAAACACAGAGGACGCAGAGAAAATACGGAATGGATCGTGAGATAAGAATCCTGCCAGAGCGTAATGCCGGCGACGGTTAGATGGGTGAAAGCGCAGTTTGGGAATTGTTAAAGAAACTTCAACCCTGTCGAAATGCCCGATGGAAATGAATGAAATGAATCCGCCTTTTGACCCAACCCAGGGAAGACGGCATAATATTATTTGAAATCGAGGAAAATATCAAAGAAAATATTTATGGCCACCTGGATTGAGCGGGGTGACAAGAGTCCGACTTTTGTAGGGGCACGCGGCCGCGTGCCCGTCCGGATTTCTGAGGAAAGGAGGTGCCGATGGAAAAACCTGCAGACCGGCAGCGAAGAATCATCGTGGACATCGACAACACCCTCTGGCACCTGGCGCCGGAGCTGTGGGAGGAGCTTAAAAAAGTGAACCCGGAAATGCCCCCGCCGGCGGAATGGGACTCCCGCAGATCCATAGAACGGTTCATGCCCATCAAGGAATTCTTCCGGGTCCTGAAAGTCATCCATATGCGGCAGGAGACTTACCCTCCCTTCCCCGATGCGGAATATTTCCTCCGGGCCCTCAAGGAAAGGGGTTTCTACATAGTCATCGCCAGCCACCGGTCCCCCGAGACTTATGAGCCCACGGTCAACTGGATGAAGAAGCACCGCCTGGCCCATGACGAGATCCACCTCAGCTACGACAAATCCGTCCTCTTCCCGGGAAGCATCGCCCTGGTGGACGACAGCCCGCTCAATCTGGGCAAGGCCGTGGAGGCAGGGATCCTGGGAACCGGCCTTCTCTTCCCCTGGAATGAGAAGTCGGGGTTTCCCTTGTTCAAAACCCTAATTGAAGTGTTGGGGTATCTGGATTCGAAGTTGAGTTAGATCGATATCAGGTATCCCGGCTCTTGCGGGGAAGGAAAACAAAGATGACTTCCTTTTCTTACCCAATCTTCCGATGTTGTTTCAGGTCGCCAAGGGATTCAAAGATCTTGCCCCTATGAACGCCCTGCTGATAAATGGGGAATTTTTCCCGGAAACTCCGTAAGTCTTTCCACAGTTGAGACAGTCCCAGAGTTCCGTACTCCCGGACTCTCTGGACCGCATCCAGGTCGATCACCTCGGTAAGAATTGTCTCCCGCTCCCCCGCAATCTGCAGCACATGCCCTTCCGGATCGACGAAAATGGACTTTCCAACTCCCCCGGCTCCTACTCCATTCACGCTCAGGAAATATACCTGGTTGAAGATGGCCTGGGCCTGGCTCAGGATCAGCTCCTGGGGCCGGTCCGAGGTGGTCGTGGCCGTGGGATGAAAGATGGCTTCCGCCCCCATCCAGGTCAGCGTGCGGACAATCTCCGGGAACCACTGGTCATAGCAGATGCACAATCCAAACCGCCCTTTGCCCGGGATGTCAAAGACGCAAAAGGAATCCCCCGAATCGGTCTTTTCCAGGGGCCTCCAGGGGAAGATTTTGCGGTATCGGGCCATGATTTCGCCTTTGGGCGAAATAACCACCGCGGTGTTGAAGACTTTCTTCCCTTCCTTCTCGAAAAAAGAACCGGGGATGAGCCACTTCTTGTGCTTCCTGGCCCAGGCGCAGAATTTTTCTATCGTCGGGTTGGGAATGGGCTCTTTCAAAAAAGGGTTCAGGCCGTGGACGCAGAGTTCGCTGAAAAGGACCAGATCGACCCACGGGAAAGAGGAGGCAACGGTCTTTAATAACTGCAAAGCAGCCTCAGAATTATCCACCTCCGGGACCACTTCCATCTGAACGCCGGCAATTCCAACATACCTGGCCATAGGACTTAGCTCCTGCTTGCTATACGGGAAGCTTGTAGGGGCGATTCACGAATCGCCCCTACGATTCCGGAAAATTTCGAAAGGCGCGATGCATAACGGGATACGATAGCCAACAATGCGGCAATTGCTCAAGCCCCATTCGCGCGACCCCCGCGGACCAGGCAGGCCACCCAGTGGCCCGGCAGAACTTCTGTCAGTTCAGGCGGTACTTCCTTGCAGGCATCGGTTTTGAGCCAGCAGCGGGGATGAAAGGCGCAACCCGGAGGGCTGTTAAGGGGGCTGGGAACATCCCCGGAGAGCAGCCTGGCTTCCCGCTTCTTTTCCAGGACCGGGTCCGGGATGGGAACGGCCGAGAGGAGGGCTTCGGTGTAGGGATGCAGGGGCTTCTTGTAGAGCGCTTCTTTAGGAGAAATTTCCACAATCCGGCCGAGGTACATAACGGCGATGGGATCGCAGATATATTCCACCACCGCCAGGTCGTGAGAGATGAAGATAAGAGAAAGATTCAGCTCCTGCTGAAGCTTTTTCAGCAGGTTGATGACCTGGGCCTGGATGGATACATCCAGGGCCGAGACCGGCTCGTCGCAAACGATCAGCTCGGGCTCGGAGACCAGGGCCCGGGCCAGGGCGATGCGTTGTCTCTGCCCCCCGGAGAACTCATGGGGGAAACGGGTCATATGTTCGGGCAGCAACCCAACCCGGCCCAGGGTCTCGGCGACCCGGTCCCGTTTCTGCCGCGAATTTAATCCCGAGAAGAAGTTGTCCAGGGGTTCCTTCATGATCCGGAAGACGGACATCCTCGGGTCCAGGGAGGAGTAGGGGTCCTGGAAAACAATCTGCATGCGCCGGCGAAATTTTTTAAGATCCGCCCCGCTCGCCGCGGTGAGGTCTTCCCCGTCAAACAGGACCCGGCCTTCGGTCGGTTCGATCAGGCGCAGGATGGCCCTTCCCGCCGTGGTTTTGCCGCAGCCCGACTCGCCCACCAACCCCACGATCTGGCCCCTTTGCACTTCCAGAGAAACCCCGTCCACGGCGCGAACGGAACCGCCCCGGCCCAGGGAAAACTTGCGGCCGATGGGGAAGTATTTTTTCAGATTCCGGACGGAAAGCGTATTCATCGATTTTACCAAACTCGCTTATCCAGCCAGCAGCGGGAAACATGTTCCTCTCCCACCGGCCGGAGCTCCGGTTCTTGCCGGCGGCAGAGGTCCATCACGAAATCACACCGGTTGGAAAAGGCGCATCCCTCCGGCAGGTCATTCAGCCGGGGAACCGTTCCCCGGATCTCCTGCAGGTTTCCCTGGGGAAGGTCCAGCCGGGGGACGGACTGGAGAAGCCCCCGGGTATAAGGATGGTGATGGCCGTTGAAAATGGTCTCCACCGGGCCTTCTTCCACGATTCTTCCGGCGTACATGACCGCCACCCGCTGGGCCAGAGAGGCTACGATTCCCAGGTTATGGGTGATGAGTATGACCGACATGCCGATCTCTCGCTGGAGCTGGGCGATGAGCTTCAGGATCTGGGCCTGGATGGTCACATCCAAGGCCGTGGTGGGCTCATCGGCGATCAGAATCCTGGGCCGGCAGGCCAGGGCGATGGCGATCATGGCTCGCTGGCGCATTCCCCCCGAAAGCTCATGGGGGTAAGACCTGGCCCTCTTTTCGGGGTCGGGGATTTCCACCCGGCGCAGCTCTTCCACCGCCTTTCCCCAGGCTTCGGGTTTGGATAACCCCCGGTGGAACCGGAAGACCTCGGCAATCTGGTCCCCAACGGTGAAAGCGGGGTTGAGGCTGGTCATGGGTTCCTGGAAGATCATGGAGATCTTCTCTCCCCGGATCTGTCTGCATCTCCTCCTCGGGCAGTTCCATCAGGTCCCGTCCCTCGAAGAGGACCCTCCCGGAGTTGATGCGGCCCGGGGGCGTGGGAATAATCCGCAGGATGGACTTGGCGGTCACTGATTTTCCGCAGGCCGATTCTCCCACGACTCCCAGAATCTCCCCCTCATCCAGGACCAGATCGACTTTGGCCACCGCCGGGATGATCCCTTCCAGGAGATGGAAGGAAACCGAAAGGTCGTGGACTTCAAGAAGATGATCCATTTAAATACCCATTTCCGAAAACCTAATGGGACACAGATGAACACAGATAAAAATGCCTAAAATTCGAAATGCCTAAAATGCCTAAAATTAAAACCAGGCTTTTATCGCCTTTGACTCTGAACTCCTTAAGGGCGCGCAGACTTCGGCGAGCTCAGTCGAGCCGCAGCGCGCCCCTACAAACTCCGAACTTTTTTGGCTACGGATGAAGACGCTTATTTGGGCCTCGGATGCTGCCAAGCTATTCCTATTCGAGCCTTTATCTCTGTTATATCTGCGTAATCTGCGGATTAACAGTTTTTGATTTTCACTGTTTCAACTTTGGGTCCAGGACATCCCGGAGACCGTCGCCCAGCGTATTGAATCCCAGTACGGTGAACGAAATAGCCAGGCCCGGAAAGATGGTCATCCAGGGGGCCTGGATCAGGAAATTTCTCCCGTCCGCCAGCATGTTCCCCCAGGAAGGGGCCGGGGGCGGCACGCCGAGGCCGAGGAAGCTCAGGGCCGCCTCGATGAGGATGGCGTTGGCCACACCGATCGTGGTCACCACGATCAGCGGAGCCATGGCATTGGGCAGCACATGGATCAGGAGGAGCTTCAGGTGGCCCGACCCCGAAGCCCGGGCCGCCTCGACATATTCCTTCTCCCGGATGGAAAGTACCGCGCCCCGCATGATCCGCCCATAATGAGGGATCCCGATGAAAGCCAGGGCAATGATGATATTGGTCACCCCCAGCCCCATCACCGACATGAGCCCGATGGCCAGGAGAACGGCCGGAAAGGAGATGATGGCATCCATGACCAGGGTGATGACATAATCGATCCACCCCCCGAAGTACCCCCCGATGGATCCCAGGATGATCCCGATGAGCGCCCCCAGGGCCACCGACACGATTCCCACGGTGAGCGAGATCTTCGCCCCGGAGAGAACCCGGGAATAAATGTCCCGGCCGAAGTGGTCTGTCCCGAAGGTATGGGTTTTCGACGGACCCTGGGTCCGGTTGGAGATGGAGATCTTGAGCGGGTCATGGGGCTGGATATAGCTGGCCAGAAAACTGACCAGGACCAGGATGATCACGATGGCCAGCCCGAAGAGGCTCAATTTATTGCGGAAAAAACGTTTGGCGAACAAAACACCCTCTTTAAAATCTTCACTTCTTATCGAACGACACCCGCGGATCGAAATAAGCGTAGGCCAGGTCCACGGCCGCGTTCACGAATACATACACGATGGTCACCATGAGGATGCAACCCTGGACCACGGGGTAATCCCGGTTGGTGATGGCGGTGAAGATCAAACGACCCACCCCCGGGATGGAGTAGATGTCCTCTATGACCACCGTTCCTCCCAGGAGGAAACCGATCTGGAATCCGATGATGGTCAGGACCGGGGCAAAGGCGTTCTTCAGGGCATGCTTGAAGACGATAAACCGGCGGGGAGTCCCCTTGGAAAGGGCGGTGACGATGTAATCCTCCCGCAGGACCTCCAGCATGGAAGACCGGGTCATCCGAGCCACCACGGCGGCCAGGATAAAGGCCAGCGACATGGCCGGCAGGACGAGGTACCGCAGCCCCTCCCAGAAGTCGGCGAAAATGGAGACATAGCCCATCATGGGCAAGAGCTTCAGTTCCACGGAAAAAAGCAGAATGAAGAGCAGCGCCAGCCAGAAGCTGGGCATGGAAACGGCCAGGATCACCAGGCCCATGAAGATATAATCGGTATACGTGTTATGGCGCAGGGCCGAGAGAATCCCGGTGGGAATGGATATGGAAAGGGAGAGAAGCAGGGCGGCCGCGGCGACGGTGAAGGTCACGGGCATCCGCCGGAGGATCATCTCCATGACCGGTTCATCGGAAATGATCGAATGCCCGAGGTCCCCTTGGAGGAGATTCCCGATCCAGGCCCCGTACTGAACCACGATGGGGCGATCGAGCCCCAGTTTGTGCCTCATGGCCTCGATCTGGTCCTTCTCCGCCGTGGTCCCGAGTATCACCAGAACCGGGTCCCCCGGCACCAGGTGGATCAGGCCGAATACCAGGATCGAAACCAGCCACAGGACGGGTAGGACCGAGACGAGGCGGCGGATGACGTACTTTTTCATTATGCAGAATCCCCCGTTCACCCGGTCCCCCGTCTCCCCCCTCGGAGGGGCAGAGGGATGGCGGTGACCGGGGGCCTGATGGTTATTTCTCAAAATAGTAATTCCACACCCGGCCGCCAAACAAATCAAAATTCTCATGCCCCTTCACGTGGGGCTTGAGGGCGATGCTGTTGTGGATGTAAAAGTTGATCATGAAGGGAACTTCCTGGCAGGTCAGGTCATAGAGCTTGCGGAAAAGCTCGTTCTGTTTCTGTGGATCCCAGGTATTCTGCCATCGCCTCCCGGATGGCAAAGGCCTCCTGGTTCTTGTAGCTGTAATAATTGTCCTTGCCGAGAGCCCAAGATTGCGACAGGGGATCCATCCGGCCGATCATGGCGAAGGAAAGAATTTCATGCTCTCCCTTCTGCCAGCGGGTCAGGTGGGTCGCCCAGTCAACCACCTCGACTTCCGTGTTGATCCCCACGGCCGCCCACATGGCCTGGGCCGCCAGGACCTGGTCGTACATGGGGGTGTAGTTCTTGGAGGTCAGGATCTTGATCTTTTCCCCCTTGTACCCGGTCTTCTGCAAAAACTCCTTGGCCTTGGCCGGGTCATATTGGGGAGCCATCTTTTCTAACTCCGGAGAATAGGCCGGCAGCATGGGAGGGATGATCGAAAAGGTGGGGGTTCCATATCCCCACACCGCCGCCTTGGTGATCTCCTTACGATCAAGGGCATAGGCCAGAGCTTTGCGAAAATCCACTTTGGAAAGATAGGGATGTTTGAAGTTGACGTAGAAGAGATACCAGGGCGCGTCCGGGGCCAGGCCGGTTCTGACCCGGAGGTCGTTTCTCTTTTTCAGGTCGTCGATCTGCGGGTACGGGAGGACCGGAACCGCGTCCAGGTCTCCCCGGTCCAGGGCCATGATCCGGGTGGCGGGTTCTTTCATCACATTAAATATGAGCTGATCAAAGTAACGATTCCGTTTCCCCAGGTAGCCGTCCACCGGGCCATCGGCCGAGGAATAGGCCTCGAAACGTTTCAGCATGACTTTGGTGTCCCGCTCCCAGGCGACGAATTCATAAGGGCCCGTGCCGATGGGTTTCAGCACTTTGTTACCGTGGCTTTCCAGTACCTTTTTGGGCATCATGCCGATGGTTCCCACGCTGGTGGCCAGAGTGTAAAAAATGTTGGGAATGGGCTTGGACAGGATCATTTGAACCTGGTAGGGACCCGTTACCTTAACCTCTTTCACATTCTGGAGGGAGTTACGCTGAGCGGCTCCCGGAAGATTCGGGTCCCGCACGCGGTCCAGACAGAACTTGGCATCTTCCGCTTTCATCTCCATCTTGTTATGAAATTTGACCCCTTTCTTGAGGTTGAGGGTCAGATTCAGCCCGTCCGGGGACATCTTGTAGCTCTCGCACAGGAAGGGCTTCACATTGAACTTCTCATCGTAGGTGAAGAGAGGTTCATAGACGGTCATCCCCAGGACGGCGTTGTCAATCTGGGCCTGTGTCTTGTGCAGGTCCAAATTGGTCAGGTCCGTGGCCATGGACGACCGGTAAATACCTCCCCGTTTCGGCGCCGACAACACCGGGGTGCTGATCAGCCCGACCGCGATGAAAAAAACCACCAATCCCAACCCGAATTTTTTGCCCATTTTTTTCCTCCTCCCGTTTACAGGATCCTTCCAAATATTTCTGGCCGCGGCCGGAGTTTCGATCTTTTTCCCCTACCCCTATCGCCGGCTAAGTTTGGAGTATAGGAAAAAGAGGACGAGGGTGTCAATGAGAAAGACCCGCTTGTCTCCCCTAACTTTTGAGATGCCTTTTCTTGTGGCCCGGGGACAAGGCCGTGGTTGGAAGGCAGGATCGGCGCTTCAAATTCGGAATGCGGAATTCGGAATGAAGCGGTATAGGCTTGTGGATCTTATTCCGCATTCCGCACTCTAAATTCCGCATTTTGAGAGGTTTCCGCCCGGACCGATGAAAGAATCCGTGCCTCATCCTGCCGAGAAGCACGGCCTTGCCCCTGGGCCGGGCACGGCCTTCAAGCTATGGACATTTATCTGATTTCTGGAAAGTGGGCGAGGAAAGGCCCGGGGAGGGACAATAATAATATCTCTGGAGGTTTAATCCTTGGCGGAAGTGGTTGCCATTCGAATGAGATTCTCGAGGAACTTCTTTTCCGCGGGAGAGACGTCGACAAACTTGATGCCCACGCGGAAATGAAATTGGGTTTCCCCGGGAATGCGGTTGTACCAGAGGACCTTGGCTTTCAAGGTGAAAGGGCCCCCATCCCCGGAGGCCGGCAGGTCGAGGATGAGAGGCGTTCCCCCCTCGGCATCATCGTCGCGCATGAGGTGGTAGCCGTCGATCATGGGCTGGCCGATTTCCAGGCAGGCTCCCTTGGCCGAGAGGTTGACCAGAAGTCCCGGTACCTTCCGGGTGAGAGGTTTTTTTTCGGCGGCGCCATAGACATGGAACTGGACATCGATGGAAGCGGCATTGCGAGTTACACTTCGACGTTCCGAGAAAGGTTTTTTTTCCATAAGAATTCTTTCTTCGCGGGGATTTTTGAATAGCTTATCGGCCCGCGATCCAATTGTCAAGGTCGTTAAAAACGGCATTGGAATGAAGTCACCGACGCAGGGCTTTCCGTCCCACCACCTCCTGCTTGATGTACCATTTCTGCACCGTCTCCACCACTTCCTCCGGATGGTCCGAAACCCGCAGGTGGTTGAAATCCTCCTCGGAGATGAACCCCTTGGACAGTACGGTGGTTCTCACCCAGGCCAGGAAACCCTCCCAGAAGGGGCTGTTGAACAGGATCACGGGAAAGGGTTTGATCTTGTGGGTCTGCATGAGGGTGAGGACCTCAGTGAGTTCATCCAGCGTTCCCAATCCCCCGGGCATGATGATGAAGGCGATGGCGTACTTCACCAGCATGACCTTGCGGATGAAGAAGTGGTTGAAGGTGATGGACCGGGTGACGTAGGGGTTGGGGATCTGCTCCTCGGGAAGCTGGATGTTCAGTCCCACCGACGTGACTCCCGCCTCCCGGGCCCCCCTGTTAGCGGCCTCCATGACCCCGGGCCCCCCTCCGGTAATGATGGAGAATCCCAGTTCTCCCAAGCGCCGGGCGATGACCGAAGTCTGTTCATAGAGGTCATCCCCCGGTTTGATTCGCGCCGATCCGTAAATGGTTACCGCGGGCTCGATGCCCGAGAGTTTATCGAATCCTTCCACCATCTCCCCGATGAAGCGGAAGATACGCCAGGATTCTTCTTTGGCCAGATCGTTGATTTCATACCCGACGGTCATCACAGCCTCCCCGGAAGATGCAATGCAGAAACGGTCCCTGCAGTGTAGTCAATCCCCGCCCCCAAGTCAACCTGCAGCCCGATTTCCTGCCCACCCCCAGTTTTGGAGAAAAGATCCTTTGCCGGAAAGGCCCCAAGGGGAGAGAGGATGTGCCAATGGGGTTCAGGCCGGAGGAATTCGGATCATCATCCTGAGGCGGTTATTCTCCCTTTGGATCGGGCCTGTCCCGAAATAATTTGCCGGGTGAGATAGGTCTGCACAGCCTTCGCTTGAGGGCTTTTTTTGTCTCTGGCCTCTCTTTGCGGAGTATAGGCGAGAGAGTAACTAGAAAAATCGCTACCCGCCGAGCCTGATGATCCGAATTCCTCCGGCCTGAACCCTAAAAAGAAAGAAGGATTGGGGGTGGACAAGTTACCCTGATTTTTCCTTTTTATCAATTTTTTTATCCCCTTTTTCCTTTTTTTTCCGCTTTTTTACTTGATTCCGGCATTTTTATTGTTTATACTCTTTACTGTTTTACCATTTCATCTCTATTTTAACGGAGGAAGAGAATGGCAAAGAAACCCATGACCAAGTCCCAGATCGTAGGCTATTTCGCCAAGAAATTTGAGGTTTCCAAGAAGGCGGCAGCGGCCATGATCGAGGAAGTGGCGGCTCTGGCGATTGCGGAAACCAAGAAGAGTGGGACTTTCGTCCTTCCGGGGATCGGAAAGCTGGTAAAGGTCAACCGGAAAGCCCGCATGGGCCGCAATCCGGCCACCGGCGAAGCCATCAAGATCCCGGCCAAGACCGTGGTCAAGATGCGCGTGGCCAAAGCCTGCAAAGAAGCCATTGTAGGCAAAAGGTAACCTTCCCTACCCGCAAGGAATCAGGCCCGGGAAGGGCCCTGCGTCCGAAAAAACCGCGTCGGGGGATTCCGCAGCCCGACCAGCAAGGGTCGGCGTGGTTTCCCTGCTTGCCTTACGCTCAGGAAGGGGTTACGATCGATCGTAACCCCTTCTCCTTTCCTTGGGTGTCTTGGATGATGGACTCCAGCCTTGAACGATGAGGCCAAGGCTCCCCCCTCATTTCGTAGGAAAAAAAGATGACTCCGACTCTTTTTACCGACCATGATATTTACCTGTTCCGGGAGGGAAACCACTTCCGCCTCTACGACAAGCTGGGAGCCCACCCGATGACCGCCGGTCATCAGGAAGGAGTCTATTTTGCCGTCTGGGCCCCCAATGCCGAAAGCGTTTCCGTGATCGGGGATTTCAATGGCTGGGACCCCCAGTCAGATCCCCTGGGACCCCGGTGGGACGCCTCCGGCATTTGGGAAGGTTTTATTCCCGAAGTAAAAAACGGGGATACCTATAAATATCACCTGGTCTCCAAACACAACGGTTACCGCGTGGACAAGGGAGATCCGTTCGCCTTCTCCTGGGAGATCTCCCCCAAGACCGCCTCGCGGGTGTGGGACCTGGATTACTCCTGGAACGACGGGGAGTGGATGAAAAACCGTCACCGGTTCAACGGGCTTCATTCCCCCCTTTCGGTTTATGAAGTCCACCCGGGTTCCTGGCGGAGGGTCCCCGAGGAGGGGGATCGATTCCTGACCTACCGCGAATTGGCCTTTGCCCTGACCGATTATGTGAAGGACATGGGGTTTACCCATGTGGAATTCCTTCCGCTCATGGAACACCCCTTTTACGGCTCCTGGGGGTATCAGACCATCGGGTATTTCGCGCCCACCAGCCGGTACGGAACTCCCCAGGACTTCATGTTCCTGATCGACCATCTCCACCAGAACGGCATCGGGGTGATCCTGGACTGGGTCCCCTCTCATTTTCCCAATGACGAGCATGGGCCGGCCTTCTTCGACGGGACCCACCTGTACGAACATGCCGATGAACGGCAGGGCTTCCATCCGGAGTGGAAAAGCCTGATTTACAACTTCGGGCGCAGCGAAGTCCGCAACTTCCTGATCAGCAGCGCCCTCTTTTGGCTGGACCGGTATCACGTGGACGGGCTCCGGGTGGATGCCGTAGCATCGATGCTCTACCTGGACTACTCCCGCAATAAAGGAGAGTGGGTTCCCAACATCCACGGGGGGCGGGAAAACCTGGAGGCCATCAGCTTCCTCAAGCGCTTCAACGAAATCGTTTACGGGATTTTTCCGGATACGCAGACCATCGCCGAAGAATCCACGGCCTGGCCCATGGTTTCCCGCCCGGTGCACCTGGGCGGTCTGGGCTTCGGACTGAAGTGGAACATGGGCTGGATGCATGATACCCTGGAGTATTTTTCCAAGGACCCCGTCCACCGCAAATATCAGCAAGATCAACTCACCTTCAACCTGTGGTATGCCTTCTTCGAGAACTTTCTTCTCCCCCTCTCCCACGACGAAGTGGTGCACATGAAGGGATCCCTCCTGGGGAAAATGCCGGGAGATGACTGGCAGAAGTTCGCCAACCTCCGCCTCCTTCTGGGGTACCAGTTCACCCATCCGGGGAAAAAGCTCCTCTTCATGGGAGGAGAGTTCGGACAGTGGGGAGAATGGGACCACGACCAGAGCCTGGAATGGCACCTCTTGCAGTACCTTCCCCATCAGGGTCTCCAGCGGTGGGTCCGGGACCTGAATGCGTTCTACCGGAGCCAGCCCGCCCTTTATGAAAAGGACTTCACTCCGGAAGGGTTTGAGTGGATTGATTTCAAGGATGCCGACAACAGCGTCATTTCCTACCTCCGCAAGGGGGTGAATCCCGACGATCCGGTCCTGGTGGTCTGCAACTTCACCCCGGTCCCCCGGCAGGGCTATCGCATCGGCGTGCCCCGCGAGGGCTTCTGGCGGGAGATGTTAAACAGCGATGCCGGGGAATACGGAGGAAGCGGCTGGGGGAATTTTGGAGGCATTCCCGCGGATCCCATTCCTTCCCACGGCAGGTTGCACTCTCTTTCGGTTTCGATTCCCCCTCTCAGTATCATGATTTTCAAGAGAGCCTGAGGGCAGTTCTTCCACCGCCCAGCTTGCCCACCTTCGCTTTTCGCTAAGTAAGCAAAAAGATGGATTGAATTGTAGGCATTGCCCGGCCCGGAAGCAAGGGCGTTACGCGCAAAAACCATGAGGCGCGCATCATTTCTTGGGGCGGGCGGGCTTTTAAATGCGGAATGCCGATTGCGGAATGCGGAATGGAAAAAAGAAAGCAAAGAATTCCGAATTCCACATTCCGAATTCCGAATTGGGTAACGCCCTTGCTCCCGGGCCACAAGCTTGCTTTCCCAGAGGGAAAAGAGTCGCAAAAGTGAAGGTGGGCAAGAACCGCCCACAAGTTGACAAGGAAGACGATCGTATGGCATGATTTCCTCCCAAGCCCGGGATGGGGTCCCGATCCGGGCTATTTTCCGTCCCAAAAACCAAGGCCGACAAAGGATGGCAGGGATGAAAAAATACATTATCCATCCCCGTGAATTGCCCGTCTATTCTCCACCCGCCCATTCCAAGACCACCAATCGCCGGCTCCTCGGTCCGGGCCCCTCGGGTTCGGATCGCATGGAAGTCATTCTCGGGGAACTCGAATACGGAGGCCAGGCCGACCCCCACGTCCATCCGGATTTAGAGCAGGCCTTCTTCGTCCTCCAGGGGAAAGCGGAGGTGGAGATGGAGGGCCAAAAGACCGTGGTCGGGCCGGAGGATTTTGTCTTTCTCCCCCCGGGTACCGTCCACCGGGTCACTCCCCTGGAAGGGCCTCCCCTCAGGCTTCTGATCCTCTATTCTCCACCCCTCTCTTTATCCAGGAAGCCTTTTGAGGAAAAGAAATGAACCTCCGCCGGCAATCCAACCTTTGCCCGGAATCCCCCCCCTGAACCGGGAACCGAGGATCCGCGCGAGATGGCGGAAAAGCAGTGTTTCTTTCGGAAATAATTGAAAAATTGCTTGATGTCGGGTCCGGAATTACCGATATGAATAAATGAAGGCGGGTATCTGTCTTCAGGCCCCCCTGAATGAATATGAAATACGAAGAGCTCTCCTATTTCTTGCAGAATATCGGCAAAGACCCCTCCCGCCTCATCTTCGAGGATGAGCTGACGGGCGTCTACAACCGCCGCTTTCTGCTCCACTACTTCCAGTACAAAATTGCCTGGGAGTCGCTCCCGGACCATCCCCTGTCGTTGATCATGATGGACCTGGACTATTTCAAAAAGATCAACGACACCTACGGTCATCCGGTGGGCGATCAGGCCCTCGTCTTTCTGGCCAGGGTACTCAGAGAAGTTTCGGGGGACGACGGCCTGCCCATCCGGTACGCGGGCGATGAATTCATGATTCTCCTCCCCAGGAGCGGGAAGCAGTCGGCCATCGAAATGGGAGAACGTCTTCTGCAGCGGCTTCACGTCGAATCCATTCCCATCGGCCAGGAGGGAAAGGCCCAGCTCCGGATCACTCTCAGCGTCGGGATTGCTTCCGCCCCGGAAGACGCCCAAACGGGCCGGGTCCTGATCCAGAAGGCGGATACGGCCCTCTATTACGCCAAAAAGCAGGGGCGGGACCGCCTGGCCAACGCCGGGGCCATTCCGGCCGAAGACGTATTCGCCAAAACCGCCCTGTATCAGCTGCAGGGGGAAAACATCGCCGGGCGGAAGGACGAGCTCGGCCAGGTCTCCCAGTGCCTCCAGTCTTTCAGCCAGGGAAAGAGTCACTTCATCCTGGTCGAGGGCGGTTCGGGCATGGGCAAGACCACCTTCCTGGAGACCATCCGCCGCAACCTTGCCAAGGATAAAAACCTGCGCCAGGCCAAGGTCAGCGGGAGTATCCAGGAGATGTTCCGTCCCTATTACCTGGCCACGAAATTCCTGGTGGAGTTGTTGAATGAACGGGAGGATAAAGGCGCCGGAATCCTGGAAAGCCTGGATCCCAAGGAGATCTCCCATCTTTCCCATATTCTCCCCCATCTGGGAGCCTCTCCGGAACCTCCCTCCCCGGAAGACGAGAGCGCGGCCCGGGAGGGCCTTTTCAATACCCTGGTTCACTTCATTCCCCGGGTCGTCGACGGCCAGCCAGTGATCCTCCTTATCGATGACCTGCAATTTGCCGATGAAGCCTCTCTCCTCCTGCTGCGGCATGTGATGCTCCGTGGACAGATTGCTCTCTTTCTCTGTGGCACCGCGGCGGACCCCCTGCCCATCCTCCTGGAGGGGCACCGAATCCCCCTGGAGAGTTTCTACAAAGCCTATCATCAGGAGTTGAGCATCCATCGGCTCAAATTGATTCCCCTGACCGCTGCGGATATCGCCGAGCACCTGGAGAAAATGTTTCCCGGGGTGAAGATTCCCGATCATTTCGACCGGGACCTGGAGCAGATCACCCAGGGGAATCCCCTCTTCCTCGGAGAGATTCTCTGCAAGCTGGTCCTGGAGCAGAAGATCACCCTCTCCGGCCAGCAATGGGTCATCGCGCCCCTGGCCCAGGACGACCTGCCCAAGTCCCTGGAGTCGATTATCCGGCAGAAAATCCAGAATCTGGATGAGGAGAGCCGCAAACTGCTCTACCAGGCTTCCACCTTCGGCGAGGACGTACCCTTAAGCCTTCTGACCGGAAGCTCCAAGATCATGGAGTCCAAGGTTCTGGAATTCGTCGATCAGGCGGTCAGCCAGGGCCTGATGAACCTGGATTTCCAGGTCAACGACCAGAGCCTCCGCTTCCGGGGCAAGCGCATCCTGGAGATTATGGAAGAGGAGATCCAGCCGGAGGAAAAACGGGAGCTCCATGATCGGGTCGGGAAATACCAGGAGACTCTCTTCCAGAAATTCCTCGTTCCCTCCGCCGCCCCCCTGATCTACCATTTCCGGCGGGCCTCCAACCTGGAGAAGGCCAAAACCTACGAGCAATTCGAAAGAGTCCAGAGCCTGAAGGTCTTCAACGCCGCCGAGGCTTTCAACTATTCCGGGGAGAGGAGAAAGGAGCTTCCGCCCCCCGGAGATCCCCTCGACCCGGAAAGCCTGGCCCAGGTCCCCTCCCTCATCAAGTGCCTGCTCACGGCCCTGCGAAACATCCAGCTGTATCCCCTGGGAAGCGAATCGGTGATCACCGGCAACCGCCAGGTGAGGGAGGCGGTCGAGGCCATTCTGGAAAAAAGCGAGACCCTGTCCCTCTTCCAGGTCCGCAAAGCGCTGGTGATCAACGGGCAGAAGGTGGATTTGAGCGACCTCAAATATGTGGGCGAGGAACTCATCAAGCTCTTCGACCGCCTGGAGGTTCAGGGGATCATCTTCCAGCGGGGCATCTCCCAGCGGGAAGTGAACCTCTGGCTGGAGGCCTTCGGACGGGCCAAACCGAAGGTGATCGACAAAGATTACTGGCATACCTTCTCCGAAGAACACCACCTGGAGCATATCGAGCTGAAGCAGATCCGGTATACCATCCGGGTGGATTCGGACAGCCAGGTCCTGCAAATTCTCCAGCCGATCCCGGGAAAGGCGGGGCAAAGGGGTGCCTCGATTCTGGCCGGGGTGCAAAAGCTGGAGGACGAGGAGTTGGCCCAGGTCCCTGAACTCCTCCGGGTCATCCTCAATGCCGTCCGGAATATTAAGCTCTATCCCCTGCACAGCAAGAACGTATCCGCCTCCATCGACCAGCTGTATGAGGCCCTCCATGCCCTTCTCGACCGGCAGAAGACCCTGGTGCTGGCCCAGGTCAGGGGCCTCCTGGTGGTCAACGGAGTCAAGATCGATTCCCAGGGGAGTGAACCCCAGGTGGACGGTTTCCTGAAATTCCTCGACACCAACCTGCTCACCAGCCTGACCTTTCTGGAGGGCATCACCCTCCAGGAATTGAAGAGCTTCATCGGCGCCCTGGGCCACGCCCCTCCCGGCGGATCGGATGTCGAATTCTGGCCGCGGGTGGCCAAAGAGGAGAGGATCAAGAACCTTCTCTTTGATCAGGTCTTCTACGAGACGCGGGTGACGCCTACCCAGGGCTCTGAGGATCTGGACCAACTCGTGGAAATCGTGGGAGTGGAGGGTCTGGACACCGAACTTCTCGAGCCCATTCCGGAAGAGCAGCTGGACACGTTCCTCCATGATTTGATGGCCCAGGTGGCCGATCTTCTGGCCGACGGGAAAGAAAAAGAGACCCTTCAGCTGCTCCGGCGCCTCTTTGTGAACTTCTGCGATCGTACCATCGTGACCCGGGAAAAGGTGATCGAGAGCTGTCGCCGGATGCTGGAAGACCTGACCCTCGCCCACCAGAACTATTTTGCCAAGCTCCTCTCCCATGCTTTGTTGGGCATTTTCCAGGAGGAAAAGGACCCCAAGATCAGCCGGGATATTTCTTCTCTCCTCCACCGGATGTCCGCTCTGCTGATCCAGTTCCTCCAGCACCCTCTGGCCGGCCGGATTCTGCTGAATCTTCAGCAGCGGCAAAAGCAGCTGGAGGAAGCCAGGGACCCCTATTCGCAGCGCCTCGCCAAAGTTCTGGAGCGCAAGCTGGACCCGGGAGTCCAAAAACTCCTGCTCTCCGACCTGAATTCCGAAGAACCCTTCCGCCACCAGAATGCCGTTCTTCTGCTGGGGAGTCTCGGAAGGGCGGCCATTCCGCTTCTTCTGGAGGCGATCAAAAAGACCGATGATCTGAGAGTCAGAACCCTGGCCGCCAGTCTGTTGGCCAAGGCGGGAAATGAAGGCGTGGCCCTGGTTAAGAAAGAGGCCGTATTGGCAGGGGCGGCGGAGGAGCGAGCCCGCATTCTGGACGTGATCGAAGTGGTGACCCGGGATGTGAAGGCCGAACTGGCTCATGCCCTAGGGGAGGAAAATTCCAAGGTCCGGCAGGCTGCTTTTCACCTCCTGGAACGGATGAATGACAGCCAGGCGGTGGAACTGTTGCTGAAGAATGCCGAGGGGAACGAACCGCGTCTGGCCCTGGAATCCATCGAGTGCCTGGGAAAGCTGAAGCCTTCCGCAGCGGTAGGCCGTCTTCTCTCCCTTTTGGAGAACCAGAAAAAGAACGACCTGCTCGCCGCCTGTTGCCGGTCCCTGGGTCAGATCGGAGATCCGGCCTGTATCGAACCGCTGATGAAGATCCTGACGCAGCAGGGATTCCTTGCCAGACTGAAGAGCGGGTGGGCTGAAGTGCGGGCTACCGCGGCCTATGCCCTGAGTCAAATCCCTCATCCACTGGCGGCGGAGGTTCTCATTTCTTTAGAAAATGACTCCGATCCCCGGGTCCGGGAAACAGCCCAAAAGGTCCTGAAATCCTTCCGCCCCCAGAAGACGGTCCCGAAACCAAGAAGCCACCCCGTCAATCGGGATGGCTCCCGAGCCAAATCCAAATAATTGTTCCCAGCTACGTGTTTCAGGTTCCAGGTTTTTGCTTATAACCTGCAACCGGGAACTTGCAACGGGCAATTGGTTTTAGCAGCTGCAAGACCCGCAGGATTTTTGCATGTTCGAGGAAATCTTATACCCCGATCCCCGCTCCGTCTGAATATATTCCAACTGGATGGGCTTCACTTCCTCGTAGAGTTTTTTGTTGACGGCGAATGAAATTCCCGCTTCCTTGAAGATTTCATCATCTGCTGTTGGTTCATCCAGAACCATGCCCAAGGAGGGCCCGGATCACCCACCCGGAGCCAGGTAAATCCTGATCGTGGGAAGAGTCTCCCGGTCCTTAAAATACTCCTTCAGCATCTCTGTCGCCTTATCCGAAACCTGAAACATTCTCTCCTCCTCCAAAAATTTTCCTCATGTACGCCCTGGGATCACCGTTGATCCCATTTTCAGTTTACCAAAAATCTGACCCGAATGCATACTTTTAATTTTTTAGATGATGCCGCCGATGGAAAAGATTCGCCGAAAATTTGATGATCTCGTAAAAAGTCGAAATTCAATAAAATTCGTCATTCCGGCGCAAGCCGGAATCCAGTTTCATTTCAAGATTCCCCGCTCCGTTCTGGACCCCGGCGCCTGCCCCGGACCTGATCCGGGGTTCGCCGGGGTGACGCTTCAAGAGACTTCTTACGAGATCATCAAATTTGAATCGATCACAATCGTCAAGGTGGAGAGAAAGGATTCTTCAACTCTTTTTTTCCAGAACATGCTGGCTCAGGACCAGGCAAAGGAACTCTCCCTCAAGGACTTTCTCCTGGCCCTGATTGAATACTTCGCACCGGACTCTTCGTTTTTTCCCTTCTGTTTCATCCACTTGGGCCCGGGCGGTCAGAGTTTCCCCGACAACCACCGGCCTCAGAAATCGAACCTGGGAGGAAAGAAGGACCACAAAGGGATCGTTCACCGCCACCATAGCCGAGTAATCGGCCAAGCCGAAGGTGAATCCTCCATGGACCAGGCCCTTTTCATCCACCCGCATCCGGGAATCCACGGTCAACGAGACCTGCGCGAACTTTCCGCTTTCAATCCTTTCTACTTTTCCCACCAAATCCTCGGATATGGACAGGTGGGTATCTTGGGCATGGCGGTCACGGTTGTCCATTCATTTCTCCCATCCTTTCAAATCCCAAGCCCCAATCCCGCGATACGCGGGACTAATTCCCAAACAAATTTCAGATGCCAAAGGGCCAAACGGAGCGAATGCGGTATTTTAGGGTTTTTCGCATGAATGGGCAAGCCTTTTAGGCCCTGAATTCCGGGCATGGATGGTTGGAATTTGGAATTTCCCTGGTCCCATTTCCTCCTAAAGGATTGAACCGGATTGCCGATAACGTCAGAGTAAGTTATCTTAAGGAGGTTCCCGGTTATGTCCCTTACTCTGAACTCAGCCCTGTCGGCCCTCGATGCCTACGGCCAGAAGGTAGACGTAACGGCCAACAATATCGCCAATGTGAACACCGACGGGTTCAAAAAAAGCCGGGCCGTGCTGCAGGAGGCCGATTCTTCCGGGGTTGTCGTTTCGATCAACAAGGTGAATACCCCGGGAGCGCCCATTCTCTCCGAGGACGGGACCGGAGAAGTCCGGGAATCTTCCAACGTGGACCTGGCCGAAGAAATCGTCAACCTTCAGACCGCCAAGCACGGCTTTGAGGCCAACCTGAAGACTCTGAAGGCGGAAGACGAAATGCTGGGCTCCCTGTTTGACATCCTTGGCTGAAGGGGGCACAGGGATGGATGAAGCGAGCGAGGAAAGGGAGAAAATGTTATCGGGTTGATCCGTTCATCGATTCCCATAAAAAAATACCCCCCAGCCGCCAAAAACAACCCCCCGAAGTAGGGGCGGTTCGCGAAACGCCCCCCATCGTTGGTCATCCACCAAACCGGTAGTGTTCGGTTACAAAGAGCTGATTGTCAACCCGCCCCACCCCTTCCAGGCCGGCCAGGGCCCGCTCGCATCTCTCTTTTTCTTCCGCGGATCCCACCGCTCCGCGCAGAATGACCGTCCCTCTTTCAACCTGCAGGTTGACATGCCGAATCTCGACCCCCAGAATCCCCAATAGGGTGGCTTCCGCCTTTTGCTGCAGGGCGATGTCGAAGAGTTTCTCCTCGGCCCTTTTCCCGCCCTCCTGGATCTCGGGGGAACGAATGGACTCCAGGATGATTTTGACGGCCGTGTCCACCGAGATTTTATGGGTATTGATCACCAGGTCGTAGAGGGCGGCGTTGTCCCAGTCTACGTCGAAAAAGGATTGAATGAACCCGGCGGAATCCCGGTCGCTCCGGCGCAGAATCCGGGTCGCCTGCTTCTCATCGGTCTTTTGCTGTTCCATGAATCTCCGCAGCCGGATCTCGAAAGGAGCGACCACTCTCAGATGAAGGACCCCGGGGAGGTCCCGCAGGAGAACCTGCCCTCCCCTGCCTACCATGATGACATTTCCTTTCCGGGCAAAGTCGGTGAGCACGGCCCGGAGGAAATGGAGGAATTTTCTTCTCTGCATCTGCAAGGAGTCCCAGAGAGGAGGCTTCTTCTCGTCAAACTTTTCCAGGTCCGGCTCCGGAAGGCCGTAGGTCGCCAGCGCCTTTCCGATCTTCTCCTTGTCCACGAATTCATACTGGAGAACCTCGGCCACTTTCTGGGCCATCTCCGTGCCCAGGCTTCCCAACTGCCGGGAAACGGTGATCACGGCCATGACGAACCCCCCTTTCACAATGCGGAATGCGGAATTCGGATTGTGGATTTCGGATTATTTTTTTCAATCATCCTTCTTAATCCGCATTCCGCAATCGGCAATCCGCAATTAGATGTTGAGCCTTGTTTTGATTTATTATAACATCTCTTAAGGTTCATTTCTTCATCGATGAAAGACCGGAACAAGGAGCCAGGTCATGAAGCGGATCCCGCGAGAACAGGCCAAGGTCTATGTGTTCGACCGGTCTCTTCCTCCCAAGCTGCGCGTAGCCCCCGGAGAAAGTTTTGTGGTGGAAACCGAAGACGCCGCCAGCGGCTACTTGTGCAAGGAAGGGCAATCGCCCTTGAATCGGCCTTTCATCGATGAGACCTGGCCCCCTTCGGCCAATCCAGTGGCCGGGCCGATTTATGTAGAGGGGGTTCGCCGGGGCGATCTGCTGGCCATAAGAATCGAAGACATCCTGGTGGCCAGCGACCAGAGCTACACTTTCGCCGCCCGCCGGGGGCCGGTTTATGACTCCCTCAGGTGGTCCCAAGCGGCGGAACCTTATACCCACGTCCTGCGCCATGAGCCCGGGCCGAGCGGCACCATGCGGGATGGGCGGGTTTGGTTCAATGACCGCGTGTCCTGGCCGGTGGACCCTTTTATCGGAACGATCGCCGTCGCCCCGGAACGGGAGGTTCTCACCAGTATCTTCGGGCAGGGAATCGGAGGGGGGAACATCGACTGCCGGGACATCCGCCCGGGGAATACTTTCTTCGTGAACAGCCAGACGGACGGGGGGCTCCTCTTTGTCGGCGACGTCCACGCCTCCCAGGGGGATACGGAGTTTTCCGGGGTCGCCGCCGAAAGCCGGGCCGAGGTCACTCTTTCGGTGGGGGTCACTCCCGGCAAAAAGATCCCCTACCCGCGGGTTGAAACCCCCGCCAGCCTGATTGCCCTTTACAATTCCCGGCCTCTGGAGCACGCCGTGACAAAAGCGGTCTTCCTGCTCATGGAATGGCTGGTTGAGGAATATGGCTTCAGCCAGAGGGATGCCTATATGCAGGTATCGGTAAATCCGGGGTTCCGGGTCCATGTTTACCAGATGATTCCGGACATGGCCCTCATGTACACGGCGGGGGTCGAGTTCCCGAAGGAGTGCCTGTAAAAGAAGCAAAGAGCAGAGAGCAGAGGGCATAGAGTAAAAAAAGCAAAGGACAAAAGACCAAAAAGATGGCCGCTATATATCTCCTCGTCTTTTTCTCTCTGCTCTCTGCTCTCTGCTCTCCGCTCTTTGCTTTTGCTTGGTGAGCCATGAAAGACTTCAACCTTCACACCATCACCGGCCTCTCTGACCTGGAAGCCGCCCGGCGCCTGAAAGCGGAGGGATACAACGAACTCCCTCCCACTCAACAGCGTGGCATCGGGGCCATTGTGCTGGAGGTGGCCCGGGAACCCATGTTCCTGCTTCTGGTCGCCTGCGGGGTCCTCTACCTGGGAGTGGGAGAGCTGAAAGAAGCCCTGATGCTCCTGGGTTTCGTTTTCGTGATCATGGGCATCACCATCTACCAGGACCGTAAGACCGAGCGGGCTCTCGAGGCTCTCCGGGACTTGACCAGTCCCCGTGCCCTGGTCATCCGGGATGGCGAGCAAAAGCGCATCCCCGGGCGGGAAGTCGTGCGCGAAGACATGCTGGTGCTCGCCCAGGGAGACCGGGTACCCGCGGATGCCGCCATTCTCTGGAATGAGAACCTTCTGCTGGACGAATCCCTTTTAACGGGCGAATCCGCCCCCGTGCGCAAGGTCCCATGGGATGGGGTCAGCCCCATGGCCCGGGCCGGCGGCGAAGACCAGCCCTTTGTCTTCTCCGGGACTCTGCTCGTTCAAGGAAACGGAATTGCCCGGGTCCTGGCCACGGGTACGGCGACGGAAATCGGCAAAGTGGGCATGGCCCTGCACAAGGTTGAGACGGAACAGACTCTCCTGCAAATAGAGACTCGGCGAGTTGTCCGCGCCGTGGCTATTTTCGGCCTGTCCCTTTGCGCCCTGGTGGTGGTTTTCTATGGGATCAACATGGGGGACTGGGTCCATGGGCTTTTGGCCGGGATCACTTTGGCCATGGCCATGTTGCCGGAAGAATTCCCGGTGGTCCTGACCATTTTTCTGGCCCTCGGAGCCTGGCGGATCTCCAAGAACCGGGTCCTGACCCGACGGGTTCCCGCGGTTGAAACCCTGGGTTCAGCCACCGTTCTATGCGTGGATAAGACGGGAACCTTGACCCAGAACCGGATGTCCGTCCGGAAAATCTTTGTCCCGGGAGAGTTTCTCGAAGTAACCCATCTTTCTCCGAAAGCGCTGCCTGAATCCTTTCATGAAGTGATTGAATTCAGCGTCCTGGCCAGTGAAAGAAATCCCTTCGATCCCATGGAAAAGGCCCTGAGGCAACTGGGGGAGCATACCCTGAATAAAACCGAGCATCTCCATGACGACTGGACGTTGATCCACGAATACCCCCTTTCCCGGGGCTTACTGGCCCTCTCCCATGTTCATAGAGTGCCCGGCGGGGAAAGGTACGTGATCGCCGCCAAAGGCGCCCCGGAGGCCATTTCGGACTTGTGCCATCTGGACCCCCCGAGGGCTCAGGAGTTATCCCGGGCCGTACAGGCCATGGCCGGCGAGGGCTTGCGGGTCCTGGGCGTAGCCAAGGCTTATTTCCAGAAGGCTCCCCTCCCGGGGGAACAACACGACTTTAGGTTCGAGTTCCTTGGCCTGGTGGGACTGGAGGACCCTGTCCGCCCCACGGTAGCCGGGGCTCTCCAGGATTGCTACACCGCGGGAATTCGGATGGTGATGATCACCGGAGACTACCCGGGAACCGCCCAGAACATTGCCCGTCAGATCGGGCTTACCGCCCTGGATCAGGTCATCACCGGACCCGAGCTGGACCAGATGAGCGATGCGGATCTTCAGGATCGGGTCCGGACGGTGAACATCTTTGCCCGGGTCATGCCGGAACAAAAGCTGCGTCTGGTGAACGCTCTCAAGGCCAACGGGGAGATCGTGGCCATGACCGGCGACGGGGTCAATGACGCCCCGGCTTTGAAATCCGCCCACATCGGGATCGCCATGGGGGAGAGAGGGACCGACGTAGCCCGGGAGGCCGCGTCCTTGGTTCTGCTGGACGACGATTTTTCTTCCATCGTCCAGGCGGTCCGGCTGGGGAGGCGGATCTTCGACAATCTCCAGAAGGCCATGGCCTACATCCTGGCCATCCATGTCCCCATCGCCGGAATGTCGCTCCTGCCCGTGCTTTTAAAATGGCCCCTGGTTTTATTCCCCGTCCATATCGTCTTTCTGGAGCTGGTCATTGATCCGGCTTGCTCCATTGCCTTTGAAGCCGAACCGGAGGAAAAGGATATTATGCGCCGTCCTCCTCGCGACCCCCGCAAGCCCCTTTTCAACGGGTCCATGGTGGCCCTGAGCCTGCTGCAGGGGTTGAGCGTCCTGATGATTCTCCTGGTCGTTTTTCTAATCTCCCTGTACCGCGGCCAGAGCGTCCAAGAGGCCCGCGCCCTGACCTTCACCACTCTGGTGGTGGCCAACCTTAGCCTGATCCTGACCAATCGCTCGTGGTCGAGGACCATCTGGGCCACCCTTCGATCCGCCAACATCGCCCTGGGCTGGATCTTCGGGGGAGCCATCATTCTCCTCCTGCTGGTCCTCTATGTTCCCTTCCTGCGGAAACTCTTCCATTTTACCTACCTTCACCCTGACGATCTCCTGATCTGCCTTTTTGCCGGGGTATGCAGCATCCTGTGGTTTGAAGGGGTCAAGGTCTTCAAGAAGCGCCCGCATTCAAACCTCCCCCGTTAGTCCATCCGGAAAAATCAGTCGGGCTTACGGGGGTATGCGGTTTTCGCCGGGGTGTCAGGCCCGGCCGAAAAGGCCAAGAATTCCCAGTCTTGGGGAATAAAGATTTTCCTTGATGAAATACGCTAAAAAGGTTATCCTCTCTACCTGATTCGCTCCAGGTATTTTGGTTTATTGTCCGGCCCGACACGTTGCCCCAGCAATTGAAGGAAGAAGGAATTGACGCTTATGACGGTTGCTTCCCTGAAAGAAAAGGTCACTCTCTACGCCCTGATGAGCCTGGTTCTTTGGTTCTTCGCGATCCCTGTGGTCGCCTACTGTTTCTTGGACTGTAAGCCATTCATCCCCAAAAAGGTCGCTTCCGTTCTGCTCTTCTTCTTCCGGTAAATCAGGAACATATAAAGGGGATTCCAACTTCCGATTGGGGGAGAAGACATTTTATTTTAGAGAAACCATCTTTCCATGGAGGAGGTAAAAATGACCAGAAAGACCGTTCTTTTCGTTGTTGTTTTCCTTTTCTCCCTTTCCTTGCTCCCGGCCCTGGGCTCTGCGGCCTACAAGCCGGAATACAAGCTGAGCGTCGTGGTGGCCCAGAACAATCCCTGGGGCATGGGGGCTCAGAAATTTGCCGACCTGGTGAGGGAGCGGACCGGCGGAAAGATCAACATCAAGTGTTACTTCGCGGGGCAGCTCTTCGCCGGCATGCAGACCAACGAATTCCTCATCACCCGCCAGGGAGTCGGCGATTTTGCCGTGGGATCCACCATCAACTGGTCCCCTACGGTGAAGGAGATGAACCTTTTCTCGCTGCCCTTCTTTTTCCCCGACTATAAGGCCCTCGACGCCGTGGAGACGGGTGACCCGGGGAAAAAGCTCTTCCAGATCATCGAGCAGCGGGGAGTGCGGGGGCTGGCCTGGGGCGAGAATGGATACCGGGAGCTGACCAATTCCAAACGGCCCGTGCGCAAGCCCGAGGACCTGGAAGGCCTCAAGGTTCGAGTGGTGGGCTCGCCCATCTTCATCGACACCTTCCGCGCCATGGGGGGGAATCCCATTTCCATCAACTGGTCCGAAACCCTGACTGCTTTGCAGCAGGGGACGGTGGACGGCCAGGAAAACCCGGTCTCTTCCATCATCATTCCCTACAAACTCTGGGAAATGAACAAGAACATCACCATCTGGCATTACACCATCGACCCCCTGATCCTGGGGGTGAGCAAACTGACCTGGGATTCTTTCGACGCCAAAGACAAAGAGATCGTGGCCAAGGCGGCCCAGGAAGCCATGGCTTGGAACAAGACAGAGGCCCGGAAAGGCCTGGCGGGAAGCACCGAGGCCATCGATATGCTGAAGAGCAAGGGGATGGAAGTAGTGGTTTTGTCCCCCAAGGATATGGCCACCTTTAAAGCCAAGACCCAATCGGTGTACGACAAGTGGATCAAAGAGATCGGCGCGGACCTGGTTTCGGCAGCGGAAAAGATGGTCAAAGCCGTTTCCCCTTAAGAGGATTCAAAACGAAAAAAGACAGAAACGCCCCTGCGGGGGCGTTTCTGCTTGAGAATCCAGGAAAAGGCGGCTGAATCCGGAGTCTCCCAAAGAAAAATTTCCCCCTCCCCTGGCCGGAGAGGGAAAGATTGAAGGATTCACCCCTTTGGCCAGATTCGCTGATTCCACCCGGACACACTGAATGATGACGAAAAAGTCCAGCTGGTTTCCTTCTCGTTTTGAAGAAGTTCTCTGCGCGATTCTTTTCGCGGTGATGGCGGTCATCACCTTCGTCAACATCATCTCGCGGTATCTCTTAAAATACTCTTTTGCCTTCACGGAGGAGCTCGTCGTCAGTTTTTTCGTCTGGCTCACCCTCCTGGGCACCTCCATCGCCTTCCGGGAGCAGTCTCATCTGGGTTTTTCCTTTCTTGTGGACCGTCTACCCCCAAAAATTCGGAGAATTCTTCTCTGGGTGAGTGCGGGACTGGGGGCGGCTCTTTTTATCTTTTTGATCTATTTCGCCATCGGCCAGATCGGTGAGGAGATCTCCCTGGGAATCACCTCCAGCGGAATCGGCGTTCCCCAGTGGTGGTACACCATCGGAGTGCCGGTATTTAGTGCCCTGATCGTCCTGCGCGTTTTTCAGGGAGCTTATCGGGCCAGCCGGAAGATGGAGAAGGGATGATGGAACCGGGGATTTTATTTTTCGGCCTGTTCTTCCTCCTCCTCTTCATCGGAGTCCCCATCGCCGTGAGCGTGGGGATCACCGCCCTGGTTTTCCTCTGGGGGTACAACCTGGGGATCCAGGTCATGTCCACCAATTTTTTTGCCAACATCGCCAAGTTCCCCCTCCTGGCCATTCCCTTCTTCATTCTGGCGGGATTCCTCATGGATCGCGTGGGTCTTTCCCGCCGCCTGGTCAATCTCCTGTATCTCCTCGTCGGCCCGATTCCCGGAGGATTGGGAATTGTCGCCGTGCTGGGCTGCGTTCTTTTCGGGGCCATTTCGGGCACGGGGCCTGCCGACACGGCAGCCATCGGGGCGGTGATGATTCCGGCCATGGTGAAACGGGGATACGATATCGGCTTCTCTTCGGCCCTGGTTGCATCGGCGGCCACCACCGATGTCCTGATCCCTCCGAGCGTGGCCTTTGTCGTCTACGGGGTCATCACCGAAACTTCCATCGGCGGTCTATTTGCGGCTGGGGTCGTACCCGGTCTGATCATGGGAGCGGCCCTGATTCTCCCCGTCTACCTGATCTCCAAAAAGCATGGGTGGGGAGGAGACCGCTGGGGGACCCGAAAGCGGAAATCTGGCAGGCTCTGAAAGAGGCCTTCTGGGGTCTCATGGCCCCGGTCATCATTCTGGGGGGAATTTACGGTGGGATCTTCACCCCGACGGAGGCGGCTGTGGTGGCCGTTTTCTACGGATTATTCGTGGGGGCTTTCTTCTACCGGAACCTGAGTCTTCAGCTGCTCTATGAAGTCTTGCGGGATTCGGCGGTCTCCACGGCCGCGGTCATGATCGTGGTGGCCTTTGCGGGTCTGTTCGCCTGGACGGGTTCCACCATGGGGATCATGGACCGGGCGGCCAAGGCTCTCCTGGGTCTTACCGAGAACCCGATCTTTCTTCTCTTGCTGTTGAACGGTCTCCTCCTGATCGCCGGGATGCTGCTCGATGCCATCTCCATCTACTACGTCTTTCTCCCCATCCTGATTCCCGTCATCCGGCATTTCGGCTGGGACCCCATGTGGTTCGGCGTGATGATGACCGTCAACCTGGCCATCGGCACCGTCACCCCGCCGGTCGCCCTGAATCTCTACGTGGCCGCCAATCTGGCCGGCATATCCATGGAGAAAATCTCCCGGGCGGCCGTTCCTTTCGTCCTGGCCCTCATCGCCGCCCTGCTGATCATCACCTACATCCCCTCCCTCTCCCTCTGGCTCCCGCATCTCTTCGGCTTTCGCTAAGATCGAGTTCTGGGTTGCAGAAGCGCCCCTGCAGGATTGCCCATTCCCGGCATAAATGATGTATTCCGATTCAATAAATCTATATCAAAACTTTTTCGATGATCGGGCAACAGATGGAGATATAGCAGCTTCATGCGATTTAACAAATATAAAAGCCAGGGTCTTCTTGAATCTGGCTTTTTCATGGTTGGCGCACTTGAAAAGGAGCAGAAAAAACTATTTTTTTAGTTGGAAGGCAGTCAACTCCTAATTGAAAACTTCCTTAGGCTGCTCACCGAGAGATTTATCGTATTGGCATTTAATAAAATATTTTACGGCTGGTGAATACCAGTATTGATTTTTGATTTCATCACCAATACCTCCGCTCCATTGGGAGGAAGAGCCAGTCACTACCCGCTTATATTCCAACCTTAAAGCCTTAAATTTCCCCGCTCGAACCTCTACCTCTTCCCACCCAGCGACCCTGTAGTGCTCGGAATAGTCAAAAGAAAATTTGCCCTTCCTAAAGCCAAAGAAAGCCATTGCCGAATAGGCGTATTTCCAATCTCTTCCCATGCTGAGAGGAAAGTCAAATATTTTCCTTATTCCCAGCGTATATTTCTTCCGTTTGTCTCCATTTACGACATTCATCCTGTTCAGGGTGGATTTCTCATATAATATTGAACTACAGCCTTGGCTCTCGAATATGCATATTTCCTCTGAAAATTTCAGAATATAGCCCTTAGGGTCTGTTTTGATTACTTCGATACTCCCATTGCCAGTAAAAGTCCATTTATCCCCTACATTCCATACTGGGGCTTCAACCTTTTCTTGCCCAAACCCCATTGCCGGAAGAAATACAATCAAGCATCCTAAAAAGACCAGCTTCTTCATTTCATCAGCCTCCTTTCCGTATCCCCTGCCCAATTTGCCGACTTTACTGCATAAATGGTTTCCTTTTCAAATCTTTTTAAGTCTTTGGATTTTCAGGAACAAAATCAGAAAGCGCGTCATTGATAATAGAGGCAGAGCTATTGCTAACCCTGCCTCTTGAGATTTATTTCTTCAATTCATAGGTTCCCGTTATCTTGGTGCAACCTTGGGATGTGCCTGGAGAGATTGGCTTACCTTTTGTGAAAGGAAAGGCCTTGCCACCCCCAGTAACCCCTTTCCATTTCCCAGTGCCATATAAATACTTCCAATCACGTTCCATACCCACTTGTGAGATTTCAACGACACAAAAATCGCCACTTGGATCCATGTACTTGGAATAAATGGTGCCAGTCAATTTGCCTTTGTCAATCTTCAATACGCCCACGGTATGGTAAGTCATATTGTCGAAAGCTTTGCTGGAAAGATTGTCAAGGTTGATTCCCTTGCCTTCAATACCCATAATGGTTAACTCTTGGCCCGCTACGATTGTTGTAACTGTTGCGTCGCCACAGCTTATCATGTCCATAGGTTGCTGTGCTTGGGCAACGGGAATAAACATGCCTAACCCCAAAATCACAACGGTCATGGTAATCCAATTCCTGCGATGAAACATGGTTCCCTCCCTTTTGGGTAGATTAAATATTTTGAGTTTGAGAAGGGTGAAAACAGGAAAGGCTCCAAAGGGAAACTCTGAATCCCCCTGGAGCCTTCATATTGGCACTTTCCAGATTATTCTCCCCATAATCCTTCCATGATAGGTTGAAGACTCCTCTTCTCCTCCAAAAGAAATAATTAATAACTTTTTAAAATTATTCTTCATTTTGTTTTTTCAGGTCACTTTTCAACCAGAAATAAAGTTCTCTTTGGACTGATCGATGGTAACAAATATTTCTTGCAATTATTACCTTTCTGATATACATCTGACGGTACGAACCGTCAGATTATTTTCGGATTATCCCTAACCCTCGAAAAATACCTGGTTTGCAGCCGGTATGGAGGGGGAAAATGATCGAAAGTTCGAGACCTTCCATTCAGATTGACCTGAATGAATTCAAGCTCCATCTTCATCTTCAAAAATAAGACTCAACTGACCCTTCATTTCAACTCACCGTCCCGAAGATTTTATCTCTCCGTAATCGCCTTGGTCGTTAACGAGATGAAAAAATTGGGGAAAATCAAATCCATTCCCCTCCAGGAACACCTTGACCTCCTCGCCTTGTTGAACGAATCCATCGGGGGTGCAGCCGGATCGTCGGATAAGGAAAATCTGCTGCCGCGAATCTACAGGAAATGGAAAAACGCCCTTCCAAATTTGGAAGAAGCCCCTCTTTTCAAGGTGCTTGGGAAGAAAAAGGAAGAAGGGGATGGGACCATCGGCAAAATCTATTCATTTACCGACGCAGAAAAGGATGGCTGGGCGAATCTCTTCGAGTACATGGGAAGCGATGAGAATGTGAGGCTGAAGTTCGCCATAGATAAAATCGGAGTTAGTTTGGATGAAACTTCAATTATCTTCGGGGATTTTCGAAACGGGGAGGCGTGGGATCAATTTATTTCCAGCCTGAAAAAGGAGGAGGAGAAAGAAGAACCTGCTCCGGTGGAGGAGACTGCTGTTCCCGAACCGCCCGCAGTTCCGTTCTCTGCGCCCCAAAAACCGAAAATCTCCTGGCTTTCCAGATATCGCTGGGTCATGCTGGTCGTCGTGATCGGGATTGTGGCGGGGGCGATTTGGAAAATATTTTGGAGCCCTGCCGCGATCGAGGTTGCATCCGTTAATCGAATGAGGTACCCCTTGCCGGATAAACCCTCGATTGCCGTGCTTCCCTTTGTGAACCTCAGCAAGGACCCGGATCAGGAATATTTCAGCTGACGGCATGGTGGAGGACCTGATAACGGATCTATCCAAAATTTCCGATCTTTTGGTGATTGCCCGGAATTCGACTTTCACCTACAAGGGAAAGTCTGCCAAGGTCAAGCAAGTGGCCGAAGATCTCGGTGTCCGGTATGTGCTGGAGGGAAGTGTGCGCCGGGCCGGCGATGAAATCCGGATTAATGCCCAGCTCGTCGATGCCATAACCGGCTATCATGTTTGGGCTGAGCGATATGACGGGAGCATGAAGGATGTTTTCGCGTTGCAGGATCGAATCACCCAGAAGATTGTCTCCGCCCTGGCGGTAAAACTGACCGGAACCGAAAAACAAACCATAGAGGAAAAGGGGACTAAAAATATAGAAGCATATGACGCATTCTTACGAGGATGGGTACATTACCTCCGGATGACACCGGATGATTTATCAAGGGCAATTCAGTCTTTCAAAAAGGCGATTGAGTTGGATCCGAACTATGGGCGGGCAAATGCGGCACTGGCTTTAGCTTATTGGACGGGCACCAATGTTCAGGGGGTAATGAGGGGGTTGGAGGTTTCCTGGCTTGAGGCTCGGTTGCGGGCGGGGCAATATCTCAAGCTGGCCATGAAGAATCCCACAGCCATTGCTCATCATGTCAATGGCTTATCGTATCTATTGCGGCGTCAGCATGAAGAGGCCGTCTCCGAACTCGAACGGGCGCTTGTCCTGGATCCCAATGATCCATCCATTTATCAAGATATGGGGGTGGTTTTGAATTACAGCGGGAAACCGAAGGAGGCAGTCGATTTTCTCAACCGGGGGATGCGACTCGATCCTCATAATCCAACCCGCTATTTGATTTTTCTGGGGGTCGCGCAGTTTTGCATGGGTAACCTGGAAGAGGCGGCAAACTTGATTGAGAAGGCGAGAAGAATAAACCCTGAGATGACGGGCTCAAATGTTTGGCTCGCAGTTATTTATGGCCTGCTCGGCCGCCAGAAGGACGCCCGCGCTGCGCTGGATATGTATATAAAAGAGTGGGGGGTGAAGGCGCCAGTCAGTCCCAGATTGTCAGCAATCATGTACTTTTTCCCCTTCAAGGACCGAGCTGTCGCTGATCGATTTGCCGAAGGCCTGGTCAAGGCCGGGATCGCGGGGCCACCATCGGCATATTTCCCCTCCTACAAAGAAAACCAACTAACCGGGGAGGAGATCAAGAAATTGCTCTTCGGTTCGAAGATAACAGGAATCATGGAGAGTGGCCAGCAATGGTGGATTGAGCGCAAGAAGGATGGAGAAACTACTTGGCGTGGACCAGAGCCAATTTCTTTCGATACGGGTAAGAGTCGAATTGAAGGCGATTTGATTTGCACTCAGTTTCAAAGGAATTATTGGGGAATTGAATATTGCTTTACTGTTTTTAGAAAATCCAGGGGCACACACGAAGGGAAAGAGGAATATTTCAATTGCACTGACTTCGGATTTAATCCTTGGTCAATAGGAAGGTGAGTATGACGGCAACAGGGTTTTTATTTTTTTGAGAAAGGAACAATGCC
>CAWDJO010000038.1:0-61572 GCA_963802665.1 uncultured delta proteobacterium
TCCTGTACGCGCCGGCCGATCTCGGCGGGATTTTTCTCGACGGTGACGCCGGCCTGCTCGAGTGCCTTGAACTTCTCCTCGGCGGTGCCCTTCCCGCCCGAGATGATCGCCCCGGCGTGGCCCATCCTCCGGCCCGGGGGGGCCGTCCGTCCGGCGATGAACGACACCATCGGCTTTGTCACCCGCGCCCGGATGAACTCCGCCGCCTCTTCCTCCGCCGTTCCCCCGATCTCGCCGATCATCACGATCGCCGCGGTCTGCGGGTCCGCCTGGAAGAGCTCGAGGATATCGATGAACCCGGAACCGATGATCGGGTCCCCGCCGATCCCGACGGAGGTGGACTGGCCGATCCCGAGTTCCGTCAACTGCCAGACCACTTCGTAGGTGAGGGTCCCGCTCCGCGACACGACGCCCACGTTCCCTTCCCGGATGATGAAGTTGGGCATGAAGCCGACCTTCCCCACGCCGGGGGTCGCGAGTCCCGGGCAGTTCGGGCCGATCAGCCTCGATCCCGATCCTTTCAGCGCCTGTTTCACCTTGACCATCTCCAGGACGGGGATGCCCTCGGTCATGCAGACGATGAGACCGATCCCCGCCTCGATCGCCTCGAGGATCGCGTCGGGCGCGAACGCCGGCGGCGTGTAGATTCCCGAGACATTGGCGCCGTGCTTCTCCACGGCGTCGATGACCCGGTCATAGACGGGAATGCCATCCAGGTTCGTTCCGCCCTTCCCGGGTGTGACCCCGGCAACGACCCGGGTCCCCAGCTTCAGCGATTCCCGGGCGTGAAAACTCCCCTCCGTGCCGGTGATCCCCTGGATGCAGACGCGCGATTGTTTATCCAGCAGTATAGCCATAGGAATCTCCCCTTGTCCCTCAACCGATCAGCGCGACAGCCTTCTGAGCCGCTTCGAACAGGCCCTCGGCCACCGTGATGCGGAGCCCGGAGTCTTTGAGCATCCGGCGCGCCTCCTCGACATTCGTTCCCTGGAGCCGCACGACCATCGGCAGCTTCATCTCGATTGTGCCCGCCGCCTGGATCAGTCCGGCGGAGACGCGGTCGCACCTGAGCACCCCGCCGAAGATGTTGACGAGGATGCACTTCACCTTCGGGTCGGAGGTCAGGATGCGGAAGGCCTTTTCGATTTGATCCGGCGTCGCGCTGCCCCCGACGTCGAGGAAGTTCGCGGGTTCGCCCCCGGCCATCTTGATCAGGTCCATCGTCGTCATCGCGAGTCCCGCCCCGTTGACCATGCAGCCGACGTTTCCGTCCAGCTTGATGTAGTTCACGGAGGCGGCCCGGGCCATGACTTCCAGCGGCTCCTCTTCGTCCGCATCGCGCAGCTCGCGGATCTCCGGGTGGCGGTGGAGGCCGTCGTCGTCGAAGGTGATCTTCGTGTCGAGGGCCAGCAGTCGGCCCGTGCGGGTGATCGCCAGGGGATTGATCTCGATAAGCGAGCAGTCCTTCTCCAGGAAGAGCCGGTAGAGGTTCCGGCAGATATCGGCGAACTGTTTGCCCTGCGCCGCGTCGAGCCCCAGGCCGACGCCGAGTTTGCGCGCCTGGAACGGACTGAAGCCCGCGGCGGGATGGATCGCGCACCGGATGATCTTCTCCGGCGCCGCCGCCGCCACCTGCTCGATGTCCATGCCGCCCGCTTCCGAGGCCATGAACACCACGCACTCCCTGCCCCGCGAGCGGTCCACGACCAGACTCAGGTACAGTTCCTTTCCGGGGGAGGACGCCTCCTCGACGAGGACCGCGCGCACCTTCTTCCCCTCCGGGCCCGTCTGGTGGGTCACGAGCTGCATCCCGAGGATCGCCCGGACCGCCGCGTGGGCTTCATCCGGCGAAGCGGCGCGTTTCACGCCGCCGCCTTTCCCCCGGCCGCCGGCGTGGATCTGCGCCTTGACGACGGTCCCCCCCGCCAGCTCGGCCGCGATCCCTCGCGCCCGCTCGGGGGTGGAGGCGACTTCGCCGCGGGGAACCGGTATCCCGTAGTCCCGTAACAGTTTCTTCGCCTGGTGTTCGTGGATCTTCATGCCGCACCTCCGTCATCCCTATGACAAGAGCTTCTCGTCATAGGGTGTGGTTGTCAGCACTTCGTTGCCCTTTTCCGTAACCAGGATGGTATCCTCCAGCCGGACCCCGCCGCCCCCGGGAACGCCGGGGATGAAGATGCCGGGCTCCAGGCTGAAGATCATGCCCGGCTTGAGAACGACTTCCCGCTCGCTCATGGCCGCGATCTCCCCGACGATGGGGTAGGTGAGCCCCGTCACCCCGATGCTGTGCCCCAACAGGCCGAGGTAGTCGTGCCCCTTGAATCCGTGGTCTACCACGACCTTCCGCGCCGCCTTGTTCACGTCCGCATTGGTGTTTCCCGGTACCAGCGTCCGTTTGATCTCGTTCATCATCTCGTAGACGGCCCGGTAGATCTTCTTATGCTGCGCGTTGGGCTTTCCGAAGATGACCGTCCGCGTGAAGTCGGAGAAGTATCCGTTGAAGCACCCCCCCAGATCCATGAACACCAGTTCGTCCTGGTTGATCTGCTTGTCCGAGGCGAACCTTCTCAGCGGCGCCGTGCCGTCGCCCGAGGTCACGATCAGGCTGCACTGGGGGATCTCCATCCCGTTCGAGTACAGCGCGTGCATGGCCTCGGCGAGGATCTCGCACTCCCGTATGCCGAGGCGGATCGAGCGGATCGCCCGGTCCATGGCGATCGCTGCCATCTGGCTCGAGGCCCGCATGCATTTGATCTCTTCGCTGTTCTTGATCACCTGGGCGTCGAGAACGCAGTGATCCCCGTTCACGAAGTCGGCCTTCGGAAAGGCCTCCTTCAGTTTCATCAAGGTCAGCATGGAGACGTGATCGATCCCGATCTTTCCCTTGGTGATCCCCAGCTCCTTGAAGGCGGGGACGAATTTCTTCTTGATCTCCTCCTCGACGATCCCCGGGTCCTCCATCGTCGCCAGGGGGCGGATGTTCTCCTTCTTCATCCAGTACATGCTGTCCCGGCAGCGTTCGTAACACCCGCTCGTGGGAAACAGGATGGGCTCCTTGTCGGCCACCATGATGCCGGCGTTCCGGGTGAGAAAGGATATCGGCCACCACAGGGGGCGGTACCCGGTCATGTAGCGCAGGTTTTCCGCCTTGAAGCATAAGATCGCGTCCAATTTGTGTTTCTTGATCTGTTCGCTCAGGCTTTTCGTTCGCTCCCTGCGGAGCAGGTCAAAATCGATCCGTTTCGTCCAGTCGATGGCAAAGTCCATAGGTCAAGCTCCCTTCTTCGGTTGTTAGTTAACAGTCTCAAAATCTGTCGTTGACGTCACGCCGAGCACCCGGATCCGGCATCCTGGAGGTCACTGGATTCCGGCTATGCGCCGGAATGCCGAAGTACAGACAATTGTGCAACTGCTCTAATGCGCCTTTGACGCGCTGCCTGCGGATTGCCGGCGGGGAAACCGGGCCGTGCGGTATTCGTTGCAGCATCAACACCGGATGTAATCCGCTCAGGCGCCGGTCCCCATGACCGCCCCGTAGATCTTCCGGAACTCCTCTTCCGATACCAGTCGCTTGTTGTCTTCGCTGATCTTTTTGATCTGGTTGAGCATCTCGGTCGCCTGCGCCTCCGAGGGCTGGGCCAGTCCGAGCTCCCAGGACTTGAGCATGATCGAGTAGCGGCCGCTCTTTTTCCCCAGGACCACGTCGATCGCCTTGCCGCCGACGATCTCGTAGTTCAAGAGTTCCGCCCGGCCGTAGCCGTGCTCGGTGCGGCGGTCCCACATCTGCCGGGTGGCGATCCCGACCTCGACCTGGGAGGTCAGGGAACCCACGAAGGGCTTGTACCATTCGGCGCCGGCGGGTCGAGAATTCCTTGACCATGGCGGAGAGCTTGCGGAACCCTTCGGTCTTGACCCCGGTCGGCGTCTTGAGGAAGGCCTCGATCCCCATGATGATTTCATCCAGCGGCGCGTTTCCGCCCATGCCGTTGATGCAGGTGTGGGCGATCTCCGCGCCGGCCGTGATCCCGGCCAGCGTGTTGGCCGTGGAAAGGCCCCAGTTGTTGTGGCAGTGGATCTCGATGGGCACATTCACCATCTTCTTCACCTGGGCGATCTGCCAGGCGAAGCCCTGCGGATAGGAAGAGCCCCGGGTATCGACGATGGCGACGGTGTCGGCCTTCCCCTCCTCCACGACGGGGACGATCAGTTCCCGGATCAGGTCCAGCGGGGCCCGGGCGCTCTCCATCAGGAAGAAGCACACCTTCAGCCCGTTGGCCTTGGCGTACTTGGTCAGGCCGACGATGTCTTCGACGGCCTTTTCCCGGCTCCCCCAGATGTTCTTGATGATCGGGTCGAGGGCGGTGATCTCCATGATCGCCCAGTGCAGCTTGGCCTTGATCGCCCGCTCGATGTCGTCCCGCCGCGCGCGGCAGAAGCCGCACACTTCGGCTTTCTTCATCTCCTTGGCCATCGTCGCGAGGGCGTCGAAATCCTCGTCGGAGACGGCGACCATCCCCCCCTCGATGCGCTGCACGCCCATGTCTTCGAGGGCATGGGCGATCTTCAGTTTTTCCTCCTTGCGGAAGACGACTCCCGGGGTCTGTTCCCCGTCGCGCAGCGTGACGTCATGAATCGTGACCTTCTTGGGGAACCTTCCAATCCTTGCGGACTTCGGGCTCGAAACCGTAGGGACTCAATGACCATTTTCCCGGCACTTTCCAGGGGGTTTCTTCTGCATTGCTCATCTCATTTTCCTCCGTTGTATTTTGGTTTTCTCGTTTTTTCTTACCACCTTCCGGCGAAATTTCCCAGAGTTTAGTTGCGGTGACATCGCGATTTGCATCCGGACCATCGGGCCATCCTCCTGGGCGGTTTGCGTCGTTTACGGTTCCAGATCGGGGATCAATCTCTCCAGCCCCAATGCCTTGAGGGTGTGCGGGAGCGGTTTCCCCGTCGCCGGGTCCCACCCCGCCACCTGGAAATAGAAGCTCTTCATCCACGGGAAATGGGCCATGATCGGAATCCCTTTGGCGGGGCCGTCGACCGGCGTGGAGCCGTAGCGGGGGGACGGGACTTCGAGCGCCGTGTCCAATCCGTGCCGCAGGTTGAACAGCCGGAGCTGGTTGATCATCCGTCTTCCGATGACCATGGCGTCGTTCAGCGTCATGCCCCTGCCGGTGACGGCATTGACGCAATCCATCGTCAGCGGGGGGCTCATCGTGATGAAACGGCACATGACCAGGCTGTCGATGAAGGTGTACCAGCCGTCCATCTTCGCGTTGGATGCGGCGACCTCCCAGGGGGAAAAGATGTTGGGGAAGGGGGGGAGGCCGAAAAATTCGTCCGCCGAACAGACCGGGGCGAGGGACTGGGTGGATCCCGTGGCCGAGCACGCAGGTTTCCAAAAACTCGCTCCAGCGGGCGCGGTGGTCGTGCCCGCGGGGGGTCGATCCCTTGAGGACGTAGACCCCCAGGTTGGGCGCCTCTCCGCCGATCTTTTGCGAGGCCCGCATGACGCCCTCCGCCAGGAGATCGCCGATCCCCTCGCGCCTGCTGATCTTCATCAGCAGTTCCCTGACCGCCTCGACATTGCCCCAGGTGCATGTCCAGGCCGTCCAGATCGCCGCGGGTCAGGATCCCCTTCTCGTAACACTCCATCACCCAGGCGACCACCCAGCCCGACTCATTCACATCCAGCCCCAGCCGGTCGGTCAGGTCGGAGAGCATCACCACCGCCCCGGGGTCCGTATTGCCGATCACCGGTCCCCAGGCCGCCATGCATTCGTATTCCGGCTCCTCTCCCTCCTGCCCCTTGTAGGGGCCGTCGGTGACCTTCATGAATTTCGTATGGAGGATCTTGCAGGCCCAGCAGGGTTTGCTGCGGTGCTCGAAATGGGTCCGGTAGATACTGGCCGTTCATGCCTTCGTGCTCGGGGAAGATGTTGGTGGTGAAGTTGCGCACCGGAAGGCTCCCCGCCTTGTAATGGGTGGAGAAGTTCGCCTCCCGTTCCGCAGTTGTACAGCGCCGGCCGGTACACCTTGGCATGCTCGACGAGGGCGTTGGCCTTCTCGCGGAAAAGTTCCTTGTCGTAGACGGGAACGGCTTGTCGGCCGCGGACCACCGCAACGGCCTTGAGCCGTTTTGGCCCCCATGACCGCCCCGCAGCCGTTCTTCGAACAGACATGGCCCTTGTCGCCGCCGACGACCGCGTAGCGGACCTTGGCTTCGCCCGCCGGCCCGATGCCGAAGACGCTCATCTGCCGCGTCTCCCCGAGGTCCTGCCGGATGGCATCCTCCGTCTCCCAGGTGTCCTTGCCCAGGATGGGCGAAGCGTCGCGCAGCGACGACCCTGCCGTCGTCGATGTGCAGGTAGACCCAGCGGGGGGCCTGCCCCTGGATGATCACGGCGTCGTAGCCGCAGAACTTGAGGAAGGCGCCCCAGAAACCGATGGCCTGGCTGGTGATGGCCAGGTTCGTCATCGGCCCCTTCGTGACCAGGGCGAATGCCCCCGCGCCCGAGACCGTCGTGCCGCCGAGGGGTCCCGAGGCCATGATGATCCGGTTTTCGGGATCATCCCACTGAACGCCCGGGGGCACCTCGCGGTAGAGGAACTCGGCACCGAACCCGGTTCCCCCCACATATTGCTCGACCATCGCAGGTTCCAGGGGTTCGTCATGGATCGTTCCAGCGGGTCAGATCGACCCGCAGGATCTTCCCCATGTAACCGTAAAGAGTCTCAGCCATGATCGATGCTTCCTTTCCCGGTCCGGTTCTTTCATCCCGGAAATTCTGACGACCTGAGCCTATGTGCAGCGGGAAGGTTCATCGGGACGCCGGCGATGAAGCGGATCGGGCGCCGATATCGCCCGGCTTGCTCAATTGGCGACAATTGGCTAACAGATGATTTATGTGCTGTCAATAAATATCCTGGCCTTCCCCTGTGTGCGCCATACTATACTCGTTGTTTGCGAAATTTGCCAATTGACTGATGTCGAAAAGTGTGTAATTTCAACGATCAGGCGTCACGGAGCGATGACGGAGCTCACATCACAGCCCACGGAGATGATGTATGAAAGCGATGGTACTGCAACGAAGAACGAACCGTTTGTCCTGGAAGAGCGGCCGGACCCCAAGGCGGGGCCCGGCGAGGCGGTGGCGCGGGTGATCGCCTGCGGCTCCGGGCTCACCATCCACCATGCCCGGGCGGGCCGGACGGCGGTCAACTACCCGATCATCATCGGGCACGAGGTGCTCGGCGAGATCGTCGAGACCGGCCACGGCGTCCACGACTTCAAGGTCGGGGACATCGTCACCCCCCACTTCTACCTGAGCTGCGGCCATTGCCGCTGGTGCCGGGTCAACCGGGAGCCCCTGTGCGACAACCTGGCCGGCTTCGTCGGCCGCCAGATCGACGGGGGCTACGCCGAGTACATCAAGCTCCCCGCCCGCAACTGGATCCACGTCCCCGAGGGGATCGACTACCGGAACCACCCGGCCGAGGCCGCCGTCATCTGCGACGCCATCGTGACCCCCTACAAGGTGATCCGCTGGGCGCGCATCGCCCCGCTGGAGACCGTCGCCGTCTTCGGGGCCGGGGGCGGGCTGGGGATCCACATGGTCATGATGGCCCGCTGGGCCCACGCCCGGGTGATCGCCGTGGACATCTCGGCGGAGAAGCTCAAGGCCTGCCGCGAGGTGGGGGCGGAGGCGGTCGTGGACGCCTCGAAGGAGAACGTCGTGGAGGCCCTCAAGGATCTGACCGGGGGCAACGGGGTGGATGTGGCCGTCGATTTCGTCTCCCAGGTCTCGACCCTCGAAGCCGCCGCCGACTCCCTGGGCAAGGGGGGAAGGCTCGTCACCCTGGGGGGCTACTCGCCCGTGCCCTTCCGCGTTTCGGCCGCCTGGCTGCTCGCGGGCGAGCGGGAGATCATGGGGAGCCGCGCCTTCTCCAAGCAGGACATCATCGACGCCCTCGAACTGTGCGCCCGCGGGCAGGTCTGGCCCCTGGTGACGGAGACCTACCGCCTCGAAGAGGCGGAGAAGGTCCACGCCCGCCTCGAGGCGGGGCTCATCACCGGCCGGGCGGCCATCGTGATGGGCTGGTAACGGGCCGGGAGATTCCCCGGACCGGAGGAGGAGTCCCATGGATCGAAAAAACCCCGGATGCTCACCTGGGCGGATTTCGCGCCCGATTTTCCCGTCTGGAAACTCAACCCCACAGGCTGCATCCTCTCGACGCGGGAGATGGCCCCCGGCGTCTACGCCCTGATCAGCTCCATCCCCGGGGTGGACAACGCCGGGTTCGTCGTGGGCGAAAAGGGGGTGCTCGTCATCGACGCCCACATCTCGCATCCCCATGGCCCGCCAGATCCTTCAGCGGGTGCGCGAGGTGACCGACAAGCCGATCCTGCTATCTGGTCAACTCGAACTACCACGGCGACCACACCTTCGGAAACTGCGCCTTCCCGGCCGAGACGCTGGTCATCCATCTTTTCCTTCAGCTCCCGGATCACTCTTAACCCCTCCTGCAGGCCCTTCTCTTCCCGGATGATTCCCAGTTTTTCCCAGTTGCTCATCCGCATCTGATCCCGCAGGGGGTAAAGGTCGCTTCCTTCCCGGCCTAATGGCGCTTCCACCCTTTTGACGATCTCCGCCACCTGGCTTTCATCGAATGGGGACAACTCGCGCCCGATCACGTCGTTGGCCATGGAATCCCCGGCGATCCCTCCGAAAACGGTGGAGTCGGCGATGCCATTTCCGCCCAGTCGGTTGGCTCCATGGACTCCCCCGGCGTCTTCCCCGGCTGCGTACAGGCCGTCCAGGTCGGTGTGGCAGGCCGGGTCGATCCGCACCCCGCCCATGAAGAAGTGGGCGGTGGGAGAGACCTCGACCCGCGTCGTGGGCCAGGTCAAACCCGTAATCCCGGCACCGTTCCACCATGCCGGGAAAGTTCTTCATCACAAACTCCGGCCCCATGACCGAGGCGTCGATGTAAACCCCGCCGTTGGGCGTTCCCCTCCCGGCCATGATCTCCATGAAGCTGCACCGGGAGACCACGTCCCGGGTGGCCCGTTCCTTGACCTCCGGGGCGTACCGCTCCATGAAGCGCTCTCCCTGGGAATTGAACAGGTGGGCGCCGGCCCCCCGGAGCCCCTCTTCCAGAAGCGTCCCCGAGGTGTTGGACCCTATGACCATCAATCCCGTGGGATGAAACTGGACCATCTCCATGTCGGTCATCTCGGCTCCGGCCCGGTACATGAGGGAGATGCCGTCGGCGGATTTATCCAGGGAGGGGGCAAAGAGCTTGTACATCGTCGGCCCGCCCCCGGTGCAGACCAGGGTGGTCCGGGCATGGGCGATCACGAATTCCCCCCGGCCCATGTCCAGGAGCAGAGCCCCCACGATCCGCTTCCTTCCCTTGTCCCAGAGGAGATCCAGGGCCCGGTGCTCCTCCAGGTATTCAATCGATTCCCGGCGGAAGACCTGTTCGGCCAGGCGGGATACGATTTCAATCCCGGTCAGGTCCCCTTTGTGAACGGTCCGGTCGAAACTCTGCCCGGCAAAGGGTTTCTGGTGAATGGTCCCGTCCGGGTTGCGGTCGAAGAAACAGCCGTATTTCGTCTCCATCTCCTTGATCCGGCCGGGGGCCGTCGGTCACCAGGGTCCAGGCCAGGTCCTGGTTGTTGATGAACTGGCCTCCCTTCAGCGTGTCGATGAAGTGTTTCTGGAAGGAATCGGCCGGGTTGAGGACCACGTTGTATCCGCCCTGGACCATGCGGGAACAGCCGCCCTTGCCGATGATCGCTTTGGTCACCAGGAGGATCTTGATTTTTTTACCCGCATCGGCAGCATGGAGGGCGGCGCAGAGCCCTGCCCCCCCTGCTCCCAGGATGAGGATGTCGGTCTCGATTACGGGAATGTTCAAACGGCTCATCTTATTTTCTTCTCCCAGGAACCCGCCGGGGCTCCAAAGTTCAGCAAGCGTTTCCCGATCGACCGCCTGAAACACCCTCCGGGTCGGGTCCAGCGAAAGGAGGTAAGCGCTCAGGGCTTCCAGGTCCTCCAGGGGGATCTCATATTTGGGCATGGTCGTCCCGGGTTGATAGAGCCGCGCATTCAGGATGAACCGCTGAATCCACTCGGGCGAGCGGTTTCGCTGCCGCACCACGGCCATATCCGGCCCTTCCCTTCTCCCCTGATGGCCGAGGACCTGGTGGCAATAGGCGCAGTTCTTCAGGGCGTAAACCTGGGCCCCGCGAACCTCCGCGGCGGGTCGGGTGATCTCCGGGGAGGACGACTTTCTCCCCGTAATGGGCGCCGGCCATTCCCACCAGGGTGAAGTAAACAATCCCCATCATCAGCGCAGCCCCGATGGACAGCGACAGGGGACGCTGGAGCAGACTCTTCTCCGGATTCCGGTCGAGGTAAGGAAGGCCGAAGAGAAAAATCAGGACCAGAACCGCAAGGATCGCCGACAAGACCGGATAGGTCGAGTGGAAAAAGGAGAAGGCTTCCTGGAGGGAAACGAAGAACCATGGCGGAAGGATTCCTTCCGGATTGACCGTAGGGTTGGCCGCTTCCCGCAAAGGATCGGTAAACCAGTTTGACTGTAAAGCTAATCACCGCAAAGAGAAGAAGGGCGACCAGGCCAAAAATCCATAAGCTTCTTGGCGATTGTCCGCCCTGCGCTTCTTCCGCACGGCCAGGGGCCACCCGGTCGTGGCCGAAGAGGAGAAGAGCAATCAGGGCGGCCCCGCCGAGGTGCATGCTGAAGAACCGGCTGAGGGCCACTCCTCCCAGTTCTCTTCCGCCCCGGAGAAATTCCACCAGAGAATTTCCTATCCAGGGGATGGTGGAAAGGGCCGACAGGGTCGATGCGGTGCCCCAGAAGGCCTCCTGGGAAAGAGGCAGGAAGAAGCCGGTGAAATTCGCCCAGAGGGCGGCGAAGACCAGCAGGACTTCGAAAATCCACAAGGACCCGGGGCGGGCTTTATATTCCCCGAAGGTGAAAACCCGGAGCAGATGGAACAGGAAAAGAAGAAGCAGAAAGCTGCCCCCCACCGCGTGGATACGGCGAACCATCCACCCGAAGGGGATTTGCTCATTCACCCGCTGCAGGGAGGAAAAGGCCTGGGCGAAGGTGGGGACATAATGAACCAGCAGAAAAATCCCCGAAAAAAGGGTGAGGGCAAACCCACCCCAGAGGGAATAGGTCAGAAAATCAAAAGAAAACTTCTTCGCCTTCATAAGGATTCTTTCTTGCCTCTGCCGGGCCTAAACTGCGCCGATGATGACTTTATCCCCCTTCACTTCCACCTTCCATCGTTCCAGGGGGGCGGGAGGGGGTCCGCTTAAAACCTTTCCTTCCCCATCGAAGAAACCGTCGTGGCAGGGGCAGTAGAATTCTTTCTTCTCCCCGTTCCAGGTCACGGTGCAGGCCAGGTGCGTGCAGACCAGGGAGAAGGCTTTAAAAGCTCCGTCTTCCCCCCGGAGGAGAATTCCCGGAGACCCTCCATACTGGAAGAAAGCCGTCCCTCCCGCGGAGATTTCACTCAGGGTGATTTCCACCGGGGCCCCTCCCCCGGCGCCGGGAGCCAGGAAACGATAGAGCGCGTATAAAAGGGACCCCAGCCCGAAAGCGCTGATGGCCCCCAACACCCCTTTCAGCAGCCCGCGCCGGGTCGTCTGCATCGGCAGGGACAGCCCGGCGGCCTTTTCACCCGGGGTGATCTGAGCGGATTGCTCACTCATGGTTCATCCCTTGATTTTTTCGAAGCAAGGTCGTTCGCACAATGCCAATTCCCTTTTCAATGGAAAGGGCCGATTCCAATCCCGCGAGGTGCGGGACGAAGCACGAAATCCGAATTTCGAAACAAATCCAAATGTCTCAAATTCGAAAAGTTTTTTAAATTGTTTTGAACTTTTGGAGTTCGAATTTGTTTCGGATTTCGATATTCGGATTTCGGATTCTTCCCAACTCCCCTTTGGCCTTTCAGCCCGGCCGGGTCAGGGACCAACTTTCATTTATTCTTCAACTCAACCCAGTATAAAGAAGCCTCCGGGACACTGATCTTCGGGGTGCCCACGTACTGGTGGCACTGGTTGCAGCCCGTTTCGGGATTGTGGCAAAGGACGCATTCCCGCTGGGTGAAGTCGCCGCGGTTGAGAGCCTGCCCGTGGCTGACCCGCCAGGTTTCGGCCGGGGCGTGGTATTCAGGGATTGCCGTTCCCCGGGCCACGGTCACGGCCAGGGGCCCCTCCCCTTTCAGCTCGGGTTTCTGGACCTGCTGGCAGGCCAGAAGGGCAAATAATGCAATTGGGACGCAGATTATTCGCAGATATGCGCAGGTATAATAGTTTCTATCTCTTACTCAAGAATCCTGGAATAATTTGAACGTTGCAATCATGAGTTCCATGACTTGAGGTCCATGTCTTGGGCTCTTGCCTTTATTCCATGCATTCCAATTTTCTGTTCATGTCCAATAAAAATCATTTCAAGCACCAGCGCCCTTCCCAGCAGGTCGTGAACCCCGCCCACTTCGCAGTTCACCTTGTGGTGTTTCATGACCTCCGGCAGGTTCGCCTTGCAGATGGCGCAGATGGTGGCCAGGTAGTTGGCCCCGGTCGCCCGGCAGGCCTCGGCCCGCGGTTTTCCCCCGGCCATGCGGATTTCCATGATCTCATCGGCCAGAAGCCCGCCGCCCGCGCCGCAGCAGTAGGTCTTCTCCCGGATCGTGTCCGGGTGCATCTCCACAAAGTGGTTGCAGACCGCCTTGAGGATGTTTCGAGGCGGCTCGAAATACCCCGCGGCCCGGGCCACGTTGCAGGGGTCGTGGTAGGTCACCCGGAAGTGATCATTGGCCGACTTGTCGATCTTGAAAGCCCCCCTGGAGATCAGCTCCCAGGTGAGGTCGCAGATGTGCACCGGGTAGGGGATCTCCAGAAAATCCATGGCTCCGCTCAGGGTGGTGGTGAAGGCCAGACCGGCCCTCCAGGCGTGTCCTCACTCCCCCCAGTAGATTTTCTTCACCTTCAGGTCGCGGGCCGCCTCCAGAATCCGGTTGTTCACCTTCTTCAGGTTGGCGTAGTTCAAAAAGAGCCCGAAATTTCCGCCTTCGTTGCAGTAGGTGCTGGTGGTCCAGGAGATGCCGGCGGCGTGGAACATCTTGGCATACCCGATCATGGTGTTGGTGTTGACGAAGTTGTCCGCCGAGGGCGGGACCAGCAGGACTTCGGCCCCCACCTCATCCACCGGGAATTTGAGATCCAGCCCTTCCGTGTCCTTCAGGTCTTCCTCCAGGAAGGAACAGTTGTCTTTCCACGCCGGGGGCCAGATCCCCAGGTTGTTCCCCGTGTCGTAGACCTTGGCCACGACCTCGGTGACGTATTTCGTGGCGATTCCCGCCGCGGCCATGATCTCCCGGGCAGCCATGGTGATTTCGGCCGTGTCGATCCCGTAGGGGCAGAATACCGAGCAGCGGCGGCATTCGCTGCACTGGTAGAAATAGGTGTACCAGTCCTGGAGGACCGATTCGGTCAGCTCTTCGGCCTCGTTGGCCCGGCCCCAGATCTTTCCCCCCAGGGTGAAGTACCGCTTGTAGACTTTTCGGAAGAGATCGGCCCGGGCCACGGGCATGTTTTTGGGGTCTCCCGTGCCCAGGAAGAACTGGCACTTGTCGGCGCAGGCCCCGCATTTCACGCAGATATCCATGAAGAGCCGGACCGATCGATATTTGTCCAGAACCTCGGCCATCTTCTTCAGCATGGCCTCTTTCCAGTCCTTGGCCCGCTCCCGGGGCAGGTCGATTTTGACCATGTCCTTTTCTTTGGCAGGGATGGCAGCGCTGGTGCTGGGAAGCTCCGATTTTTATCCGCGGAATGGGAACCGGCACTTTCATTCTTTTTTCCCTTCCTTCGACTCCGCCAGGGCCTGATGGTACTTCTCCGGCGGCCAGAGATTCAGGGGGTTGTAGGCCACCGGGAAATCCCAGGGGTTGACGAACCTGCGTCTCGAAATTGGCCCGCTGGTTTCGCGTGGGGCTCCAGAAGAGGCCGCCGGAATGCATCAGCTTGCTGAAGGGAAAGTAAATCAGCAGAACCATGACCAGGAAGAAATGCAGGCCAAAGAGCCAGTGAACCTGGGGGATCACGGGTTGAAGATGAACCAGGCCCAGGGCGTAAGCCTTCACCTCCACCAGGTAGGTCCGGAAAAAGACCCGGAGAAGGGTTCCGCTGAGGGTGATCGCCAGGAGGAGAAACAGGGAAAAATAATCTCCCAGGATCGAGACGTACAGCACTTTCTCATCCGCCAGCCGGCGGGCGAGAAGAAGCGCGAGGGGAATGGGAATCAGGTAGCCGGCGTAGAGACCCAGGGTTTGAATGCCCTCGACCCAGCCGGGAACCGGGTAGAGGAAATAACGCAGATGCCGGAGAAGGACCAGCCAGAGCAGAATATGAAAGGCCAACCCCGCCGCCCAGAGGAAGCGGTCTCCTTTGAAGAGGCTGGGAAACCAGAGGGCATCCCCGATCAGTCGCCAGATCACTCCACCCCGGGTCCGCGGAGCCGGAGTGGTGACGATCCGCAGGGGCACCGGGGTCCTTCCCCAGACCCAGAAACGGTAGAAGACTCCGATCAGGAAGACTGCCGCACTCAGATAGGGGAGAAGGATAAATAGGAATTTTTCAGCCATTTGTCGAGATCTCACTCCCCGATTCTCGCCCTCCCCCGTCGAAAGGGGAGCAAGGTCGGATTTGCATCGTCCGCTCGGCCGGAACGACGCAGTAGAATCTTCGATCTTTGCACTTCCAACCTGAGGGGACATGCGTAGAGGCGCGGACACGTTCCTTAAACAGGAATCCCCAGACGTTTGTAAATCTCCGGGAGCTTCTTCTCCGCCTGGGCTTTCACCTCAAAGTAAAGATGGTTCCCGTGGGAGTCCATGGCCACGGTGAGAGGCCCGAAATCCTTGACCTTGAACTGGTAGAGAGCTTCCGGATGGAGTTCTTCGAAGTACACCTTTTCCACTTCCACGATCTGTTTCGTTTCCACGGCCGCGGCGCCGCCCACGATCGCCAGGTAAACCCCGCCGAATTTCTTCATCGCCTCCAGGCTGCCCTGGTACTGGCCGCCTTTGCCGATGATGGCCCGCGCCCCGTATTTCTCCATCAGGCCGGGAGTGAAACGGTCCATCCGTCCGCTCGTGGTCGTGCCCACGCAGATCGGCTCCCATCGCTTCCCCACTTTTTTCAGGCTGGGGGCGGTGTGGAGAAGGACGGCCCCTTGCAGGGAAACCGGGGGTTCGTTCTTCTTGTCGAAGATGTGAATCAGGGTGAGGTCCCGGATCCCGAAGATGGTCCCGTTGAGGATCACCGTATCACGGACCTTCAACTTCCTCACCGCTTCTTCCGTCAGGGGAGTGCTTAACGTATAGGTGGCCATCGCGATCTCCTATTTCGTTACGTCGCTGGTTACTCGTTATTCGTTATACGTTATTCGTTATTCGATGCTTCCGCTATATTCTTTTTGCTATGACGCTATGAGCCCTGATTTTCTCCCTGCTCCCTGCTCCCTGCTTCTAAAACCCGTACTCCACCCTTCCGTCGGCGTAGATCTTGGCCCGGGCGCGGCGGGCCGGCCAGCACTGGGTGTTCACGGCCACCGGGTTCTGGGTGATATGGGTGTGGGCCCATTCGATGTGCACCGCCAGGGTGGTCACGTCACCGCCCAGCCCCATGGGACCGACTCCCAGGGAATTGATGGCTTCGTAGAGTTCATCTTCCATCTTGGCGAAATAGGGATCGTGGTTGTGGGATCCCACGGGCCTGGCAATGGCTTCCTTGGCCAGTTTGCTGACCAGGTCCGCGGTTCCCCCGATCCCCACCCCGATGACCCCGGGAGGGCAGGGGTTGGAGCCCGACTGTAGAACCGTGTCGACGACGAATTTCTTGATGACCGCCACGCCGTCAGCCGGGATGAACATCTTCATGGCGCTCATATTCTCCGATCCGGAACCCTTGGGAATCATGAGAATATCCAGGCAGTCGCTTTCCGCCACAAAGTCCCAGTAGATGATGGGCAATCCCTCCCCCACGCTGGTCTGGGGGTTGACCCGGGTGACCGGATGGGTGGAGCTGCCGCGGAAAGGATGTTCCACCGTGGCCCGCTTGGCCCCTTCTTTCAGGGCGGCCGAAACCCGGGCTCCGTCCACCGGAAACTTGGACCCCACTTTCACCATGTAGATGGGAAGCCCGGTGTCCTGGCAGATGAGCATGTTGTCCCGGTCGGCCACCTCCACGTTGGCCAGGATGGTTTTGAAGATCTCCTTGGCGGTCGGATTGGTTTCCTTTTCGTAGGCCTTCTTCAGCGCCGCTCGCACATCGGGCGGAAGGATTTTCAGAGCTCGGATGTAAAGCTCTTTGGCCGTGTCCTCGACCAGCTGGTAGCTGAACTGTGCCATTCTCTTTCCTCCTTGATCCTGGAAGAGGGTTTTCCCCCGTTCTGGAAAAAATATTGAATGTTCTCCATCACCCCATCCCGCACCCGCTGAAGGTGCTGCCTCATCCTCCGTTCCGCTTCCTCCGGGTTTTTCTGGCGCATGGCTTCGATGATCCGGCGATGATCGGCCAGGGAGGCTTTCATGCGGTCCGGAACCCCCCGGGTGGTGAGACGGAACATGCGAATATGGTCGAGAAGCAAAGATACGAGTTTCACAAGCCGGCGGGCGTCGGAGAGAAGAACGATGGTCTGATGAAATTTGATGTCCTCCCGGGAATAACGCTGGATGTCCTTCTCCTGGAAAGGTTCCTTAAAGCCTTCCACGCAGGTCTCCAGCTTCGCCAGGCTGGCCGGAGTGATCTTCTCCGCCGCCAGGCGGGCGGCCAGTCCTTCCAGGTTCTCCCGGATGAGGAAGAGCTCGTACACGTCTTTTTCGGTGAATTGAATGACGAAGGCCCCCCGCTGGGGAAAGATCTCAACCAGCCCTTCCTTCTCCAGCCGGTTGATGGCCTCCCGGATGGGAGTCCGGCTGATCCCCAGGGCTTTGGCCAGCTCCCCTTCGTTCAGCTTTTCCCCGGGGCCGATCTGTCCTTCCAGGATGATCCGTTTCAGCTCCTGGTAGGCCTGGCTTCCGAGAGAAAGGTTGGAGGATTGGATCTTCTGCATAGGGCCTCAGAATCCGCGAGCCTTATTTTGTATAATTTATACATTATGCATTTTAGGGTGTCAAGATTTTTTTCCCCCTTTCCATGCTCTTCCCCAGGTAGGTGGAACATGGGTTCAACATCAGGCGTTGCCCGGCCCGGGGGCAAGGCCGTTGCCCGCAAAAATCATGAGGCACCTTCGATTCCATGGAACGGGCGGGCACAGCGCCAGAACCACGTCCTCGGGTTGAATCCTCGTAGGGGCGATCCGGTGGATCGCCCACGGGCCCGCCTCTTTCTGCGGAAGTCAAGCGGCCCCCCTGGGAAAAGGGCTCACCCGGCCGATGCTTTCTGCGTGCAACGCCCTTGCCCCCGGGCCACAACCCAAGCATCCCGGAAAGGGCAATATCTGTGAGCCCCCCCGTAGAGCGGCGATTCCCTTAAGGAAATTATCCAATATCCAGTCTCCAGAATACGGCCTTTGGCCCCTTCTTCCTTCATCTTCAGTTGAAAATCATTTTCTCCTTTGACATTCCCTGCCTTTATCTGTTATCTGTTCTTTCTGCGTAATCTGCGCAATCTGCGGATAAACGGTTTTGAATTTTTTCCCCGCGTGAACGGCCATGGATGAAAAATTCTCCTTCCGTAAAATTTCCTCACCCGGCTACCTTCAGGAAGCCTACCGGCTGCGGTTCCAGGTTTATTGCCGGGAATGCAACTTCATCAAAGAATCCGATTACCCCGAGGGGATTGAGACCGATGCCTATGACGAATATTCGCCCACTTCGGAGCCTTTGACCTTCAGGGGCGAATGATCGGGGCGGTCAGGCTCATCCTTCCTTCCACCCCGCATTTCCCCATCGAAGAGCACTGCCCTCCCCTGGAGATCGACCGGAACCTTATCTCCCGGCAAAGTTGCGCGGAGGTCTCCCGTTTGACCATCAGCAAGCTTTACCGGAGAAGAGCCCAAGACGGCCTGTACTACGAGCCGCGGGTAGAGGATAAGAGGGTGGAGGATCGGGGATCCTCTTTCCTGCGGAGAGTCCGTCCCATGGCCTTCGGACTTTACCGGGCCATGTACCACGAATCGAAACGGGCCGGGATTCGCTATTGGCTGGCGTTAATGGAGAAGGGCCTCTGGAAGCTGCTGCATATTCATGGGTTTGTTTTCCGCCCCATCGGCCCGGAGGTTGACTTTTTGGGGCGGGTGAAACCCTACATCGGTGATCTGCGGGACCTGGAAACTGGGGTATTTTCCAAATTCCCCCAATTTTATGAATATTTCATGGTGGGCCTTGAGGTGGAGCTACGGCCCAAGCTGTAAGGGCACGATGCATCGTGCCCCTACAAGTGCACCGGGTTTTCCGGTGAAACCGATTTTTCCGCGCACCGTTGCGGGAAAAGCCTGTCTGCCGATTCCGCATTCCGCAATCCACATTCCGAATTTAGAGAGTGGGTGGGAGGTCAGTCGAAAGGAGAAAAGCTCTGACCTCCCTGGGAGTTGGGGTTGAGTAGGAATGGGAGGCAGGGCGGGGCAACCCTACCCCCCACGGTTTGGGTGAAGGGCCGGCTGGGTTGGGACGCCAGCTTGAACAGACCCTTCGGGGTTATTATCGTCATTTTTCAGGACGATCTTGAATCTCTTGCGCCTGGTTGCCCGCCTTTCTGGATTTGTCCGGACAAGGTGCTAACATTACGAAACCACTGGTTAAATTCATTTTTTGGGTTCGTTCAAAATTACTTCGGTTATTCACCCTTTTCGTCTTATTTCATATTCAAGAATCGTGCCATTGAAATCCATGTCTCTTCCCCCCAGGGAGGCCATATTCCAGAGTTCAACCTTCTCGTCATTTTAGGCCCCACGGCATCGGGAAAGACCCGGGTCGGGGTGGAGATCGCCCGTGCCCTGGGAGGAGAAATCATATCCGCCGACTCCCGACAGGTTTACCGGGGAATGGACCTGGGCACGGGAAAAGATTTGAAGGAATACGGAGAGATCTCTTACCACCTCATCGACATCGTTGACCCCGGCCGGGAATTCAGCGTCTTCGAATTTCAGGAGCGATTCGCAGAAACCTTCCAAGATATCCTGGCCCGGAAGAAGACTTCCCATCATGGTCGGCGGGACCGGTTTATACCTCGAGGGCGTTCTGAAGGGATACCGGATGGACAGAGGTGCCTCGGAACGAGGACCTCCGGAAAGAGCTTGGTCCCCGCTCTCTATCCAAATTGGCTGCCCGTCTGAAAAACGCCAATCCGCGCTTGCATAACACCACCGACCTTCTGGACCGCGAGCGGGTGATTCGGGCCATTGAAATCGCCGAATTCCATGGAGAAGATTCGAGGCGCCTCCTCTCTCCCGGAATCTGGAAGCGGCCGTCTTCGGAATCCGGTGGCCAAGGGAGGTTCTGCGCAGGAGAATCACCGAGCGTCTTCGCCAACGGATCGAATCAGGGGATGATCGAAGAGGTCAAAAATCTCCACCAGGCAGGGGTCTCCTTCGAAAAGCTGGACTATTACGGACTCGAATACAGGTATGTGGCCATGCACCTCCAGGGTCAAATAAATAAGAACGATATGTTTCAGAAACTCAACTCCGCGATCCACCAGTTTGCCAAACGGCAGGAAACCTGGTTCCGCCGGATGGAGCGGCAAGGGATCCGGATCAACTGGGTTGATGGAGACCAAAACCCTGCGGGTACGATCCTGAATATGTTGAAAAACCAACGTTCCCCGGTGGATTCTTGACCCTTGCCGCACCCGACCGGGGGGTGAAATCGCTTTCGGCCATGATTCCTTCAAGAATTGAAAAATACCTGGCCTCCCGCGCCTTCACCGGCCCCTGGGCAATCGCCGGAACGGCAAGAAAAGACTTTGACGGAGCCGTCGTCATTCCTTCCCTGGCGGAAAGCAGGCTCCTCTTTTCCACCCTCCGTTCTCTCGCCCAAAATCCCCAAGAACTGTTATCCCGCTTTCTGGTCCTGGCCGTGGTCAACCACCGGGAAGACGCCTCTTCCCCCGAAAAGGTGGACAATCGGGAGACTCTCAAGAGGTTGTCGGCCGGCGGGGCTGACCTTGCGGCTCTCCCGATTGCCTGGGTGGATGCGGCCTCTCCAGGCCTGGAGCTCCCGGCCAAAGGCGGTGGAGTGGGAATAGCCCGGAAAATCGGGTTTGACCTGGCCCTCCCCCTTCTGAACTACGGACAGCCATCGTCTCCCCTCCTCATCTCACTCGACGCCGACACGCTCGCCCGTCCTGATTATTTGCCGGCCATCACCCTGCACTTTCAGAAGTCGCAGACCCCGGGGGCGGTGATTCCCTTCTGCCACCAGCCCGGGGCCAATCCCGAGGAAGATCTGGCCATCCACCGTTATGAGCTTTTCTTGCGGACCTATGTCCTTGGGCTGGAGCGGGCAGCTTCTCCCTACGCCTTTCACACCGTCGGAAGCGCCATGGCCTGCACGGCAGAGGGATATGCCCGGATGGGAGGAATGAACCAACGGGGAGCGGGTGAAGATTTCTATTTTCTCCAGCACCTGGCCAAAACTGGAGGGGTTTCCCGGTTGAAAGGAACGGTTGTTTACCCCTCGGCGAGAACCTCGCATCGGGTTCCTTTCGGCACGGGCCGTAGTATGACCGACCTGCTTTCCCGAAAAGAAGGTGCGGTTTTATTCTACCGGGTGGAATGCTTTCAAATCCTGGCGGACTGGCTGGCTTTGGCGGGTCAAAGCCCGAACGGGGAAGGCAAAGAACTTCAAGAAAAAGCTTTAAAGATATCTTCCTATCTATTTGATTTTTTAATAGAAAACAGATTCGAATTCGTATGGGAAAGGCTGCGGCGGAATTTCCGTGATTCCCGGAATTTATTGAAGGGCTTCCACGACTGGTTCGACGGCCTAAAAACCATGAAGCTCATTCATCATTTATCCGCCGGACCCTATCCCCGGCAAGAGCCCGAACGGGTCGTCTGCGGCTTTCTGCGATGGGCCGGCCTGGAAGCGGTTGAAGGAATCGATTCCCAACTGGAGCTGCTGCGGAAGATTCAGAGCTCATAGCTCAAAGCTGATAGCTCATAGCAACGAGCATTTTAACCATAAGCTATCAGCTATAGCTGAGCTATGAGCTCTTCCCATGAGCTATGAGCTTTGAGCTATCAGCTTTTTATAAATTAAAGGGCACCCCCACTTCATCCCCGATGGCCTTGAGGTCATCGTAGACTTTGAAATAAAGGGGAATCCCCTCTTTCCGGTATTTCTCCTCGAGTTCGAACTCCTTTTCGCCATGGACGTAGATCCGGTCCTGCCCTTCGGCTTTGTTCGAGTTTTTCAGGCGTCGGATCATGTCGTCCATATCCTTCTTGAAATCCTCCGCCGGCCGGAAGTAGTCGATCCGCATGGCCCCGAAGAAATGGCCCACCAGGGAAGGCAGCGGTTTTCCATCGGGCGTCTTGGGATAGAGCAGGTTTAGGTAGGCCGACCCCGGGAGGACGCCGCAGAAAATATCGACCAGGAGGTCGAGGCCGTAGCCCTTGTGCCCGCCGAATTCTTCTCCCTCCCCGCCCAGGGGCAGGATTCCGCCCCCGGCCTTGCTCCGGATGTTTCCCAGGACCCGCGCTGGGATCGTCGCAGGACTTGTCCCTTTTCATCCGTAGCCCATCCGTGGGGGAGTTTCTTCCCCATGCGGTTGTACACTTCCAGCTTTCCCAGGGTGGCCACGGCGGTGGACATATCCAGAACATAGGGTCTTTCCTTCAGGGCCGGGACGGTTACACTGATGGGGTTCGTTCCCAGAAGAACATCCCGGCCAAAGGTGGGAACCACATAGCAGTCCGAATTGGTAAGCGAGAGTGCCGATCAGGTCATGTCTTCAGCGCCATCAGCGAATAGTACCCGGCGATGCCGTAATGATTGCTGTTCCTCACGGCGACGAAGCCCATGCCGTTTTTCATGGCCTTTTCGATGGCCATGTTCATGCCCTGCTTCCCGGCCACCTGGCCCAGCGCCGCCCCCCCATCGATCAAGGCGGTGATCGGAGTTTCATGGACGACCTTGACGTTGGGCTTGGGGACCATGACCCCGTTCTTCAGGCCCGTGTAATAGCGCCGCAGCCGGGCCACGCCGTGGGAATCGATCCCCCGCAGGTCGGCCAGCACCAGAACCTCGGTAGTGGTGAAGGCATCCTGGGAGGGGACACCCATTTTTTCAAAGACCTTCTGACAGAACTGAGTCAGAGGCTCTACCCAAACCGTTTTGAACTCGCTGCCCATAAAGCCCTTCCTTTCCATTTGATTCGGGCGCAGAGCAAGCGCCGGGATCATTTTTTTGCGCTGCCGACCCGATCATTGATTTTCAATTTTGTCAATGCTTGGGGAAAGAATTTAAGGAGAATAAAAAAGAAAGTCAAGCGGAAAGATCCCATTTCCGAATTTTTTCGAAAAATTTTTGGATATGCTCCACGACTTCCGAGTGAACCCCCCAGCTGGCCGCCTGAGAACGGAACTCGGAACCTCCCCGGAGCCCCCGGGTGTACCAGAGGAGATGCTTGCGGAACTCCCGGACTCCGTATTTCTCACCCCGGGTATCGATGACCATCTGCAGATGGCGGAAGATGGTTTTTTCTTTTTCCTCCAGCGAGGGCGGTTCGGGGAGATCTCCCCGGAAGAACTGCAGGATTTGCCGAAAAATCCAGGGATTCCCCAGGGCCCCCCGGCCGATCATGGCCCCGTCCGCTCCCGTAAGGGCGAAAAAATGGCTGACCGCCTCCGGCGAGGTCAGGTCGCCGTTGCCGATCACCGGTATGCGCAGATGTCTCTTGGCTTGGGCAATGACCTCCCAGTCGGCCTTGCACGCATATCCCTGCCTGCGGGTGCGGCCATGGAGGGTGAGAGCGTCCACCCCGCATTCCTCGGCGATCCTGCCGACCTCCAGGAAATTCAGGTTCTTTTCATCCCACCCGGTGCGGATCTTGACCGTAAGGGGAATGGAGACGGCCTTGCGGACTTCTTCCATGATCTCCCCCGCCTTTTTGGGCTCTTTCAGCAGAGCCGCACCCGATCCCCCGCTGCACCACTTTCCGCACCGGACATCCCATGTTGAGGTCCACGACTTCCGCGCCGCATTCTTCCACGATCTTCGCCGCAGCGGCCATGGACTGAGGGTTGGAGCCGAAGATCTGCACTCCCAGCGGACGCTCCTCCGGGCAGCTTTTCATCAGCCCCTCGACGGCTTTCCGGTTCCGCACCAGCCCTTCGGCGCTGATCATTTCCGTATAGACCAGGCCGCATCCCTGCTCTTTGGCCAGCAAGCCGGAAGGGAAGGTCGGAGATCCCCGAAAGAGGAGCAAGGACGAGCGGGTTGGAAAGAAGGAGGGAACCGATTTTTAATGCGGCGAGTCTCTCAGCGATCAAGGAAGATTTTCCCCTCCCGGTATACCGGGACGACTTTGGAGGAATCGACCTGGGCGCAGATCCGCACGTCCTTCCCCAGGCCGAGCCCTTCCAGATAGGTTCCCCATTCGCAGGAGCAGAGCATCCCGTACACGTTTCCCTCGCAATGTTCGTACAGGATTTTGGCCGCATGGGCCGCATCCGTTTTGATAATGGATTGCCCAGTCTTCTCCAAGCGTTCCACGATGGCCCCTCCGCAGACCGTGTCTTCCAGGCAGAAAAGATCCTTTTCCCCCGCGCAGGCGATCAGAACGTCCCGTTCCGCCTCGATCAGGCGTTCGCAGAGAGCGCCCAGGTTCAGGAAGGAACCGATGAAGACTTCCGCACCCCCGCGGGCAGAGACCAGCGCGCGGGTGCCGTTGGTGGTGGTCATCACGATGATTTTCCCCTTGACCTTGTCCGGCCGGTAGTCCCGGGGAGAGTTCCCCAGATGAAACCCTTCCAGGGGCATGGCCCTTCTTTCCCCGGCCAGGAGGTAATCGGGATTCTTGGCCACCAGCTCCCTGGCCTCCTCCACCGTGCGCCACGGGGATGAAAGCCTGCGCTCCATTTTCGAAGGCCACGGTCATCGTGGTGGTGGCCCGGAGGGCGTCAATCACCACCACGGACTTCCCTGCCAGGTCTTTCTTTTCCAATTCATGCGGCGTAAATGCCAGGTCGATTTTCATAAACAAATTTTTGAATGAAGCTTGGAGCGTGGAGCAAGGAGCATGGAGTAAAAGATTTGACGACTATGCTTTTTATTGTCTGCTCCCTGCTTCATGCCTTTCTTTTCGTCTGTCGTTACTCTTCGCTCTCCGCTCTATGCTCCATGCTTTTCTTAGTGTGCTTCCGCCCAGTTCTTTCCCACCCCGATGTCCACTTTCAAAGGTATGTAAAGCTTCACGACCCCTTCCATCTCCTCTTTGACCAGGGCCTTAATCCGCCTCCAGCTCTCCTTGGGGTACTTCGAAGACCAGCTCGTCGTGGATCTGGAGGATGAGTTTGGTCTTGCGCTCTTCTCTCCACAAGTCTCCGATGGATGTTGATCATGGCCACTTTGATCAAGTCCGCCGCCGTTCCCTGGATGGGAGCGTTGATGGCGATGCGCTCCGCAAACTGGCGGACGCTGCGGTTTGGACTCTTGATGTCCGGCAGGTATCTCCGCCGATTCATCAAGGTGGTCACATATCCCCGTTCCCTGGCCTGCTCCAGGGATTTATCGATGTAATCCCGCACCTCGTGGTACTTCTGGAAGTAGTTGGCGATGTAAGCTTGGGCCACGCTTGGGGGAATGCCCAGCTCCTTGGCCAGTCCAAAAGCACTCATTCCGTAAATAATGCCGAAATTGATGACCTTGGCCAGGCGGCGCATCTCCGGCGTTACCTGCTCCGGCGGAACATGGAAAATCTCCGCGGCGGTGGCGGCATGAATGTCTTCTCCCTGCTGAAAGGTCTCGATCAAAAATGTGTCGCAGGAGAGATGGGCAAGGATCCGTAGCTCGATCTGGGAGTAATCGGCGGATAGAATCGATCTCCCCTCCTCCGGGATGAAAGCCTCCCGGATCCTTCTCCCCTCGGGGGAGCGGATGGGAATGTTCTGCAGGTTGGGGTCGCTGCTGGAAAGCCGGCCCGTGGCCGTCACGGTCTGATTGAAAGACGTGTGGACCCGGCCCGTTTTCGGATTTACCAGCTGGGGCAGCGCGTCCACATAGGTGGATTTCAGCTTGGACAGGCTCCGGTATTCCAGCACTTTGGCCGGGAGCGGAAAATCCCTGGACAGCTCGTTCAGGACCTCCACATCGGTGGAGTATCCGGTCTTGGTCCGCTTCCCTCCCGGCAGCTTGAGCTTTTCGAAAAGGATTTTCCCCAGTTGCTGGGGAGAGTTGATGTTGAAGGACTCCCCGGCCAGATCAAAGATCTCCTCCGAAATCTTGTCCATCTTGTTTTCAAACTCTCGGGACATGACCTCGAGGAGGGGAAGGTCCAGCTTGACCCCGTTCATCTCCATGGCCGCCAGGACTTCGATCAGGGGAAGCTCCACCTCGTGAAAGAGCTCGGCAAACCCGTCGGCCTCGATCTTGGGCATGAGGAGTTGGGCCAGCAGCAGGGTCAGGTCCGCATCCTCGCTGGAATAACGGCAGGCCTTCCCCACTTCCACCTGGTCGAAGGGAATCGCCTTGGCCCCGCTGCCGGCCACATCGGAGTAGGTGATGATCTGGCGGTCCAGGTGTTCCCGGGACAGTTCTTCCAGGCTGTGGCGATGTTTGGAGGGGTTCAGAAGGTAGGAGGCGATCATGGTGTCGCCGGCGATCCCCTGAAGGTGGATCCCCGAATTGGCCAGGAGGATGTAATCGTACTTGATATTCTGCCCGTACTTCTTCAGCCCCGGGTCTTCCAGCAGGGGCCGGAGGGTCTGGAGCACCTCCTCCCGGGAGAGTTGCTCGGGAGCCCCCTGGTACGTATGGCCAACCGGAAGGTAAAAAGCCTGATGGGGCTGAAAAGAGAAAGAAAGACCCACGATCTCCGCCCGCATGGGCTCGATGGAGGTGGATTCCAGGTCCAGGGCAAAAGTCCCGGCCTTTCTCAGGTTCTGGACCAATGCTCTCGAATTCCTCCCGGCCGGTGATCAGCCGATAGTCGTCTTCCCGGTGGTCGGGCTGCAGGGAAAAGTCCTTCAGCAGCTTGGAGAACTCCATCTCCTTGAAGATTTCCTGCAGCTTCTTCCGGTCCGGCTCCCCCAGTTTCAAGTCTTCCAGTGCCCAATCCAGGGGGGCATCCGAGATCCAGGGTGGCCAGTTCCCGGCTCAGCCGGGCCTGCTCGGCATACCGGTCCAGGCTGGCCCGGACCTTGGCGTTCTTGACTTTGTCCACATTCTTCAGGAGCTCTTCGATGGAACCGAACTCTTCGATGAGCTGGCGCCGCGGTCTTGGGCCCGATCCCGGGAACCCCCGGGATGTTGTCCGAGGTATCCCCCATGAGCCCCATGACCTCGACCACCTTATCCGGGGAAACACCGAAACGCTCCTTCACCTCGGGAACCTGAAAGGTCTTGTCTTTCATGGAGTCGTACATGGTCACGTGGGAGCTGACGAGCTGCATCAGGTCCTTGTCTCCGGACACGATCACCGTTTCCACCCCTTCCCTCTCCAGCTTCCTGGCCAGGGTGGCGATCAGGTCGTCGGCCTCGTACCCTTCCTTTTCCAGGACCGGCAACCCAAGGGCGGAAACCACCTCCTTGATGTGGGGAACCTGGACCCGCAGGTCCTCGGGCATGGAGGGTCGATTGGCCTTGTACTCCCCGAAGACTTCATGGCGGAAAGTGGGGCCGGGCGCGTCAAAGGCGATGGCCGCGTATTCCGGCGCCTTTCTCCCGCAGGACTTTCAGGAGCATGTTGGTGAAGCCATAGATGGCATTGGTGGGAAAGCCCTTGGAGTTGGAGAGATGGGCGATGGCAAAGAAAGCCCGGTAGATGTAGGAGCTTCCGTCGATCAGAAATACTGTCGGCTTTTTCTCCGTCATAGGGTCAGTATGCCATAACCCCGATGGAAAGAAAAGGACGAGGCCAAAGCCAAGAGCTCATAGCTCATAGCTCATGGCTGATGGCTCATAGCTCATATGCTCACTATAGCTATGCGAGCTATCGAGCTATCGAGCTATACGAGCTGTCCTCATCATTCGAAATTGAAATCCACGGCGATCTTGATGGTTTTGGTGGCGGGGAGGTTCAGGATCTTTTTCACCCCTGTCCGGCGGGAGATTTCGGTCAGGATTTCTTCAATACGTTTCCGGGAAGGGGCAATCAGGGTGAACCAGATGTTGTAATCCCCTTCCCTTTCGTAATTATGGGTCACGCCGGGATAGGAATTCACCACGGTCACAAAGTCTTCAATCCTTTCCGGGGGGACCTTGGCTGCGCAGAGGGTGGAGCTGAATCCCACCGAACCGGCGCTGAAACTGGCCCCGATGCGGCGGATGATCCCCTTCTCCTTGAGCCTGCGAACCCGGTCCAGGACCTCTTTCTCCTTCATCCCCAGCTTCCTGCCCAGGGCCAGAAAAGGACGATGGCTGACCGGGAATTTTCTCTGGATTTCGTTGAGGATCAAGCGGTCCTCCCGGTCCATCGGAAAATTTTTCCGGCCGCGGCGGACAGGAAACTTTTGCCGATCTTCTTTCAAAGGAAAAATATCCTTAAAAAGCAAGCCCGAATTGCAGGCTATAAGAAGGGATGGTCCCGTAATCCACTTCCGCGGTGACCGCCAGGATCCCCAAGTTCAGCCTCGCCCCGAGGAATCCATGGGCCTGAGAAAACTCCTCCTTCCCCAGGCTGAGGCCGGGGGCAAGGTGGCTGGCCTTGCTTGAAACCCAGGCCGCGCCCAGGCCGGCATAGGGGGTAATTTTAATCCCCACCCCGAAGCCCTTGCTCACCGACAGGTCAAGTGCATAGGTCCGCAGGTCCAGCTGATCCACGTTGAAAGTCTGGGAATAGCTGCCCCGGATGTGGAGGCCGGGGACAAGGGCCTGATCTTTCAGAATGGCATACCTCACTTCGGCCCCGAAGTAGGGGATATCCGGATCCACCACTTTTCCCAGCACGATTCCCGCGTCAAAATCCAGGGGAAGCCCTTTGGTGAAGGTGACCCGGGCGTTGGTGAGATAGGAAGGAGGGTTCCGGTCGCTCACCGCTTTTTTCCAGTACCCCTTATTTTCGTCGATGTCGGAAACCATCACTTCCGCTCCCAGGTTGAACCCCGTGATCCCGAGGGAAACGGCCGGACCGATCGACCGGTAGAGAAGGACGGACCCGATGTCTTCGCTGAAATTCCGAAAATCTCCCTGGGTGGTTGTCGGGGCAAAGGAAACGTCCGAAGCCGCAGCAGGAACCGCCCACAGAATCAATAAAACCAGGATAATTTTTTTCATCCTTTCCTCCTATCATAAAATCCGTTTTATTGTAGAAAATCATTCCTCAGGATTCAAGGGAAAAGCGTGTTGAGTCTCTCTCCCGGATCAGGCCCGTATCCCTCCATTTCACGATTTTCCAGGCGACGGCCTCCTGTTCTTTCCACCAGCCGTCCAGCCTTTTCCTTTTTTCCCAATCCGTAAGGAAGTTCTTGGTTGCGGCGTCCAGAGGAGAAGGGTCTTGGGGGAAAAGCGGAGTCCCCGGAAGGGGCATGTAGGTGTGGGCATGGATCTTGGCCCCCAGTTCCCGGATCATTTTTTCGATCAGCCCGAGGCTGAGCTTCCGGTCCTCCAGGGTCTCCCCGGGGAAACCGAAAACGAAATCCACGTGAGGCATAAATCCCGCTTGGTGGATCCAGCGGGCGGCATTCAGGGCCTGCTCTGCCGTGTGCCCCCGCCTGAGCTTTTCCAGGAGGGAATCGCTTCCTGATTGCGCCCCCAGGACGACCGTTCGGTTCCGGCAATATTTTTTCACCAATGCCAGGACTTCAGGCGTCACCCAATCGGGCCGGACCTCGGAGGGATAGCAACCGAAATTAATTCCTTCGAGTCCAGCCTCCTGACAGGCGGTTAGGAAATCTTCCAGCTTTCCCAGGTCAGGCCCCCGGGCGTTCATCGATCCATAGGAAAAAGCATTGGGAGAGATAAACTTGCTTTGGCGGTAACCAGCGGGAATGGATCTTTTCAGGTATTTGACCACGTTCTCCGGGCTTCGATGGCGGAGTGTGTGGCCAAAGATCCGGGGGCTCTGGCAAAAGGCGCAATGATAAAGGCAGCCGCGGGTAATTTCGATGGGGGCAAATAAGCGATGCTCCAGGGAATGGGGAGGATGACCAAGAAGGCGGCGGGGTCTTTTCTCGGCCTGAATCAGGTTGGGAGAAGGGAGTTTTCCTCCCAGCAAGTGATGGAGGAATTGGGGAAAAGTATCTTCGGATTCTCCGATAAAAACAAAGTCGAAGCCCATCCGGAGGGTTCCTTCCGGGTCTCCGGTCGGATGAGAACCCCCGGCGAGGAAAACGGGTTTGCCCGAAAGATGCGCTTTAAGCCATTCTATTTCCTCCCGAACCTGTCCGAAATCCGGGGTCATGAAGGAATACCCGATTAGGCTATCTTTTCCCCTGACTTTCCGAGCCAAATCTTCCCTTGACTGGGCAATCACCACGCGGAAATCTTGCGATAATCCTTTTTCCTCGAGGCAACCGAGGAGAACGGGAAGGGTGAACCGATTTCCCGGGTACTTGCGGAAAGCCAGGAAGAGACGTTCGTCGCGCATATTGTTTTATAGCCCCTCCGAATTCTCCCTGTCAAAAGGAAAAATCGTCCCGGGTCGCGTTGCTCGTTCCTTGTTTCTCGTTGCTGGTTCCCAGTTTACCCAAAGAGTCGTTACTTTGAGCCACTTGGGTCCACGGGAGGCATTTCCTTCGTGCAGTCTTATAATCGCATAGTCGCCGGGTTGCTCTTTGGGCCTCTTATCCTTTTGGGTCTTTCATCCGTGTTCATCCGTGTTTATCCGCGTCCCATTAGGTCTTTTGTCTTTAAGTCTTTTGCAAATATAAAATCTGTGTTTATCTGTGTTCATCTGTGTCCAATGAGTCATCCCGCATTCCGCCCTGCACTACTTGGAGTGCAGGGCTGCCCTGAACCTTATATGGTTCAGGGCGCATTCCGCATTTTAGCAGTCTTGTATCCCTCCCATTTTTCTGCTATATAGTCCATGTCCCGGGAAGTCATATGCCGGGAGTTTTATCCTTATATTTTAAACCACAGGGAGGATCTACCGATGAGGCTTGATGGCAAAGTAGCAGTGGTTACGGGGGCCGGAAGAGGAATCGGGCGGGAAATTGCCGTCCTTCTCGCGAAAGAGGGAGCCAAGGTCGTGGTGAATGACTTCGGGGGCCGGGAAGACGGTACCGGCGGGGAAGCCAAGGTAGCCGATGATGTGGTCAAGGATATCAAAGCCGCCGGGGGAACGGCCGTGGGCAACTACGATGCCGTGGGCACCATGGAATCCGGGAAGAAGATCATCCAGACCGCCCTGGACAGCTTCGGCAAGCTCGACATTCTGGTGAACAATGCCGGGATTCTTCGCGACCGCATGATCTTCAACATGGCCGAAGAAGAATGGGACGGGGTGATCAAGGTTCATCTCAAGGGGACATACGCCTGCACCCGGGCCGCCGTGCCCCTGATGCGGGAGCAGAAAAGCGGGCGGATCATCAATTTCACCTCCACTTCCGGGCTGATCGGAAATGTGGGACAGGCCAACTACGCCGCGGCGAAGCTGGGCATCGTGGGTTTCACCCGGGTCGTAGCCCTGGATATGGCCAAATACAACGTGACCGCCAACTGCATCTCCCCCTTTGCCTGGACCCGGCTCATCGGCACCATTCCCACGGAGACCGAGGCCCAGAAAAAAAGGGTGGAAAAATTGAAGAAGATGAGCCCGGCGGATATCGCCCCCCTGGTGGCCTATCTGGCCAGCGATGAAGCCCAGTATGTTTCCGGCCAGGTCTTCGGCGTGCGCGGCAAAGAGATTTTCATCTTCTCTCAGCCCAGGCCGGTCCGCTCCATCCATCATTCCGAGGGATGGACCCCGGACCGCCTGTCCGAAATGTTCAAGGGAAGTTTGGGCATGCATCTCGTCCCCCTGGAGACTTCCGGCCAGGTGTTCAGTTACGACCCGCTGGTTTGAAGTTTCCCCTCTATTGCAATATAAACCCCTGCACCTGCCGGGGATAAGACTTGCACCGCTGAGACGCAGAGACCGGATTTTCTTCCTAAAGGCTAACCGAATCATTTTAGGAAATTTCATGATCTCTGCTGCTCCGGCGGCTGGATTTTCTATGGGGAGAAAGACTTTCTTCCGGTTTCTGGGAAGATCAAAAGACACCGAGGAGGAAGCCCGCAGAGATCATTTTTGAAGGGCCGTTTGCGGTTATGGGTTTTCCGAGAAGCATCGGAAATGGGGCCGCTTCCTTGTACCCTGGGCTGAGCCTTTGGCCATTTTTGCCTCTGCGTGCTCCGCGACCTCTGTGGTTAAGTTTTTTATTGCGCGATCATGGGAAAATCATACTGAAAGGTTGAAACCTGGGAAAAATCCAGAAGGAGAAAAAAACATGACAGCCATCCTGCCGGAGGGAACGGCACTGCGAAAGGCGATTCATTGGATATCCAAGGCGCGGGAGGAAGGGAAGGAATCCCTTCCCGTGCTGATCGACCAAGCCTGCATTCGCTTCAACCTGTCCCCCAAAGACTGCGATTTCATCCACCGCTTTTTCACCGAGGGGGACAAACTCAAATCCGACGAGAAGTAGGCTGGGCAAGAGCCTTGGCCCTCCCCTCCTTTTCGTTCACCGTGAAAAGGATCATCCCTCCGCCGATGAAGAAGATCACCAGGGCCACCACGCTCAGGCGGCTGGAGCCGGTCATCTGCCCCACGATCCCGAAGACAAAGGGGCCGATGATCCCGGCAAACTTGGAGCTCACGTCGTAAAAGGAGAAGAACTCCGCGCTCCGGCTCTTGGGGATCATGGTGCCGAAGAGCGACCGGCTGAGCGCCTGGGTTCCACCCTGGACAAAACCCACCAGCACCGCCAGGATCCAGAAATGGAGGGCCGTCTGGATGAAATACCCTCCGATCGAAATCCCTGTATAGACGGCCAATCCCAGAAAAATGGATCGTTTCGTTCCCATCCAGCCGGCCAGGCGTCCGAAGAGTATCGTAGAAAGGAATGCCGATAAACTGAACTGCCAGGATCGACCCGATCAGGTGAGCCTGGGGAATGTTGATCTCCGCCCCGAAGATGACCGCCATGCTGATGATCGTTCCGATCCCGTCGTTGAAAAGCCAGAAGGCGATCAGGAATTTGAAAGCTTCCCGGTATTGACGGATGTTGTGAAAAGTCAGGGAGAGGCGCTGGAGACTGGCCCGGAGGGGGTTGGAACTCTCCCCCGGGATGGGAACAATCGGGGGCTCGGGAACGTTTTTCAGGATGGGGATGGAAAATGCCGCCCACCAGACCCCCACGGTGAGGAAGGAATAACGGGTTCCCCATTCCGCATCCGCGATCCCGAACCAATGGGGCTTCAATATCATGGCCAGGTTGAAGGCCAGCAGGATTCCCCCTCCCAGGTATCCCATGGCATACCCTAGGGAGGAAATGCGGTCGATGTCCTTTTCCCCCGCCACGTGGGGAAGAAGGGAGTCGTAAAAGTTATTCCCCCCGGAAAACCCCACCATGCCGATGATGTAAAGAAGGGAGGCCAGAAACCAATCCCCTTTCCCCACGAAAACGAGCAGGGACGTGGATACGATCCCCATTCCGGCAAAGAGGGCCAGGAATCGCTTTTTGATCCCGCGGTGATCGGCCAGGGCGCCCAGAATCGGGGCGGAGAAGGCTACGACGAGCATGGCGAGGGTGTTGGTGTACCCCCAGTAGCTGCTGGCCGTCGTCTTGCTCAGATTGGCCCCGGCAACGGAGCTGTAGAACACCGGGAGCACGGCGGCCATGATCGTCGAGGCAAAAGCCGAATTGGCCCAGTCATACAGGCACCAGCTCAGGATCAGCTTTCTACGTTGTTTCTCCATTTTTTACCTTTTCCGCGCTTTCCCTTCGAACTCTCCTATGATGCAGAGTGCCTCAAATGCCTCAAGTGCGTTCAAGTGCCTCAAGTTAAGAAAACAGACGAACAACCTGTTGCCCATTCCCAGTTCCCCGTTGCTCGACAAAGACAAAAACCAGCAACCGGCAACGGGCAACCGGCAACTTTTTTATTCCCCAATCCGCATTCCGAATTTCGAATTCCGCATTTCATTCCTTGCCCCCCTTCGCTTTTCTCCAAGTAGGCGAAAGATGAATTGAATTTCAGGCGTTGCCCGGCCCGGAAGCAAGGGCGTTACGCGCAAAAACCATGAGGCCCGCCTCGTTTCCTGGAGTGGGCGGGCAAGCCATGCTTCGCGCAAGAACAGGGTTATTCCGATGTAGGGGCGCGCGATAGGCCCGCCTCACCTTGCGGAAGCACGAGAGGATCTCCTTTGCGAATTCTTTTCCCGCCGATGCTTTTTGTGCGTAACGCCCTTGCTCCCGGTCCACAAGCTTGCTTCTCCACAGGGAAAAGAGTCGCAAAGGTGAAGAGGGGCAAGCATTTCATTCTCCTTGCCAGTCATTTCCCTTTCCTCTATACTGAAGCCATGCATGAATTGAAGAAAACCTTTTCCCAGAGGCTCAAAGAATACCTCATCGCTACCCGCCCCTGGTCGTTCACCATGTCCCTGATTTCCGTATCCGTAGGAACCCTGATCGCCGCGGAAGATGGGCCCATCCTGTGGGGATGGTATGCCCTGGTTTGCCTCGGGATTGTCTGCTTCCACGCCACGGCCAATGTTTACAACGATTTTTTCGACACCCGCTATCAGGTGGATCAACTCGATTCTCCCACCGCCCGCTACCGTCCCCAGCCCATCCTGACCGGGATGTTCACCCCAAGGCAGCTTTTAATCGAAGGGATGGTTCTCAATGCCATTACCATAGCCATCGGCCTGACCCTCTCTTTCCAGCGTTCTTTCCTGGTCTTCTGGATCGGATTCATCGGCTTTCTGGCCAGCGTATTCTACACGGCCGGGCCGGTCAAATACAAGTACCGGGCCATGGGGGAATTGTTCGTCTTTCTCATGTGGGGGCCCTTGATGTTCGAGGGAGCCTATGCCGTCCAACGCCTGGCTCTCTCCATGAAGGTCTTATACCTGTCGATTCCCTTCGGGATTCTGGTAGCCCTGGTCCTCCTGGCCAACAACATCCGGGACATCGATTATGACTCCCGGCAGAAGATCAAGACCATCAGCATCCTTCTCGGCGGGCGGCAGAGTTTCCGGGTCTATGCCGGCCTCATCCTGGCTGCCTACCTTTATATCATCGCCATGGTGGTTTTGGGGATCCTGAGCCCCTGGGGACTGCTGGTCCTCTTATCCCTTCCCAAGGCGATCCAGCTCCTGAAAACCTTCACCCAAAGGATCCCGGAGGCCGCCGACGCCATCACGGCCCAGCTGGACACGGTCTTCGGCCTCCTGTTGATCGCCGCCCTGATCCTGAACCGAACGGTGCCCCTGTGATCTGGGGCGCCATCCTTCTGGCATTTGGCTGCTGGGCGGTTACTTTCGGATGGGCGGGGGGAAACTTCTGGGTCAAGATCGGCCTCTCCGTCCTGGCCGTCTTTTCCTATTCGCTCTTCTGGCAAAAACCAAGGATCAACCTCCGGTTCAGTTCCTTCCTCCTGGGTCTTTTCTCGGCAGGGGTTTTATATTTTGTCTTCTACCTGGGGCACCATCTGGCCCCCTACATCCTCCCCGGCGCTAAAACTCAGGTGGGAGGCATCTACTTCCTGGGAGAAGGAACGAGCAAAGTTTTTATCTTCCTTCTGCTCTTCTTCATAACCGGTCCCGGGGAGGAGATCTTCTGGAGGGGGTTTTTACAGGATCACCTGATGAAAAAATGGGGGGATTTTCAGGGATTTGTCGTGGGGACCCTCATTTACGCCGGGGTTCACGTCTTTTCATTCAACCTCATGCTCATCCTCGCCGCCCTGGTGGCCGGGGCCTTCTGGGGCCTCCTCTACCTCTGGAAAAGAGACCTATGGGTCCAAATCACCTCCCACTCCTTCTGGAGCGCAGTCATCTTCGCCGTGGCGCCGATTCAGTAGATTTTCGACGTCTCCTCTCTTTGTGGCAGTCTATTGAACCCGTTCAGTGTGGAGGTTGGCGATCCAGTTGGCAGGGGACTCTATTTCCGGGTTCGAGCGACTTAAATCGGAACAATCGTTCTTTTCGTCCCAGGTGAAATCCTCGCAGCCCAGTTCAAGAAGCCTCTCATGAATCATCCTGTCGTAATGAGCCCGGATGGATCTTACATGCCGATGGATGTCCTTATTCCTTACCTGCTGGGTGCTGTTGCCGATATACTGTATGTAGCCTAGCATCGGAACCCGCACCATCCGGGTATAAAGAAAAGTCCTGACCAGAATCTCATAGTCGTCTGCCACATGGAGCTCCTTGTTATGCCCCCCGATGGATTCATAAAAAGACTTCCTCCAGGCTCGTAGGTGATTGGGGGATGATATGATATGTCGTATCGTCTTGGCATTGATGTTCCCGCCGCTCCCCGATTTATAAAGCTTTCCCTTATATTCCACATCGGCATAGGAACCGTAGCCGAAGGCCCAACCCTTCCGGTAGGTAAAATTGGTCCCATCCTCAAAGATCTCGGCGCAGTCCGTATACAGGAATCCGGCACCGGGAAACTGTTGAAATCCCTTTACCACGCAATCCAGGGCATAGTCGGTCAAGGCATCATCATGATCCAGTTCTATGAGGATATGGCCCTTTCCGAGGCTGCAGGCCCAGTTCTTGAGCTTGCCTATAACTCCGGAGTGTTCCCATGGCTTGAAGACCTGGATCCGATGATCTTTCTTGGCCAAGTTATTCAGCATTTTAAATGTTTCTCCGCCGTCATCCGAGTCATCCACGAGGATCCATTCCCAGTTGGTATAGGACTGTTCCTTGAGCGACCGGAATGGCCGATGGATTTTTTCCCCGGTTTTATAAGCGGGGGTAAAAACGGTCACGAGGGGGACGTCATCCGCTCCATGGCCGTCAAATAAATTTCGTAAATAACAGTTGTAGGCATCCAGGCCAAGCTGATTCAAGTCCGGCAGGACATCATAATGAATCCATCTCTTTCGGACCTCGAAGGGAGCTTTTATTAGGTTGGGGAAAGTGTGTCGTTTTCCAATAGTTATAAGGACTTGCGGCTTATCCTTAATGAGAACTCTTTCGAGTCTGGAATCAGAAGAATAGCATCGACAGTCGAGTCTCTTCTCCTCGTAATCTTCCCATGTGGGAGTAACCAATTCAAAGCGATCGGAGCCGAAGACACAAATGACCGGTAGTTCCTCGCTCCTTGGCCTGAAAAATTTATTCGCAATATCCATCCATTTCATAGGGTTCCCAGGCTCACGCAATCCTAACTTGTAGTAGGGGCACGATGTCCCGCCGAGGCGGGATGCCCCTACGGATTATTTTTTAGCCGTCCCTTCTTGATTCTGAGTCTCGTGGGATTCTAATTTTCTGGGTTCCCCTTCCATCGCTTTTTTGAATCCCCGAATCGCCTGGCCCAGGCTGCTCCCTAACTCCGGAAGGCGCTTGGCGCCGAAGATGAAAAAAGCGATTAAGAGGATGATCATCAACTCTTGTGAACCAATGCCAAACATAGGAATTGCCTCCTGACGTGAATGATTAGCAAGAGGGGGGAAAAGACGTCATCAGAGGAGAAAGGGACTGTTCAACAGCGGAGAATGGCGGTCGCCTGACCGAGAGAGAAAATCTGATATGAAAGGCGTGGAAGTTGTTCACCGAAGAAAATGCCGAGAAGAAAAATTTCCGGGGATGATTTCAGAACGAATATTTTTGTTTTGCTCTGCTCATCGGCCAGGGAATTTTCCTGGTCAAGATTCTCAAACGACGGATGGGGAGACAGGGAATCGATTTCCATTAAATCATTGTATTGCAAGTACGCCGGGCACACGGCTAGAAGGGAACAAATGGCTATAACCAGCAGGAGGGATTGGGGTTTTCTAGGCCTGCTCTTCATGCGGAAATGAACCTGCATTCAAGCGGTATTTCTGTTTTTATTTTTTGGGAAAATGTTCCCTGTGTCAAGAGCTTTTTTATTATGATAACAAAAACGGTGAATGAAAGCAACTGGGCTATGGCGAAAGGGAGTGAAAGGGATTTGCTCTCGCCCAAGGATCGTGGTATGGAAAATTGGGATAGCTCCATGGGTACAATTCGGAGGTTTGCACCAAACCAAGACCAATCTCTCCGTAAAGGTAGGATATCTTCTAGCGAATCGGTAGGGGCACGAGGCATCGTGCCCCTACATATGTACCGTCGCCTGAGTAGGCCTAGCGAAGGGCTAGGCAGGGCCGCCATTAAAAAAGAATAAGGTTTTTGGGGAAATCCTTCAGGGAAAATAGATGTACCGGATTCTGCATACGGAATGGTCGAAGGGATGGGGTGGACAGGAGGTCCGCATCATCCAGGAATCCCTGGAATTCATGAAAAGGGGATACGGGATGATGATTGCCTGCCAGCCGGGCAGCGGGATCCAAAAGGCTTCCCAGGATAAAGGGATACCGGTCATTTCCCTGCGAATGAGAGCTGCCATCGACCCCCTGGCGATCCTGGGCTGCGCCCGGGCGATTCAAAAGAATTCGATCGACCTGGTTCATACCCACAGCTCCGTTGACAGCTGGTGCTGCTCGGTGGCTTCCAAATTATCGGGTATCCCGGTGGTCCGCAGCCGGCATCTCGGCATTCCCGTCCGGACCAATTACTTTTCCTATTTCCTGTACATGAAGCTCGCCGACCGGATCATCACCAGCGGAGAAGCCGTCCGCAAGAGGATGATCGAGGTGAACGGGTATGATCCCCGGAAGATTGTTTCCATTCCCGCGGGAATCGATGAGCAGAAGTTCTCTCCGGGAATCAACGGTGACCTGGTAAGAAAGGAATTCAACCTGCGGCCGGGTGATTTTCTGCTGGGAGTGGTTTCGATGTTGCGAAAATGGAAGGGGCACCTGTACCTGCTGGAAGCGGTAAAAGCCCTGGGAGAAAGAATCCCGGACCTGAAGCTGCTGATCGCCGGAAGCGGGCCCCAGGAAGAAACCATAAGGGAATTTATCCGGGAAAACGGCCTGACCGGAAAGGTGATCCTGGCGGGCTATCGCGAAGACGTCCCCCAGATATTAAAGAGCCTGGACCTTTTCGTATTTCCCTCCTACACCAATGAGGCCGCCCCGCAGGGCATCCTACAGGCCATGGCTATGGGGATACCGGTGATCTCCACCTTTGTGGGAGGGATTGAAGACGTGGTCACGAATGGGCAAACCGGGATCCTGGTCCCTCCCGCGGATGCCCGCGCCCTGAGCGATGCAATCTTATGGGTGCATCAAAACAGGGAGGAGAGCGGGAAAATGGCCCAAAAGGCGAAAGAGACCGTATGGAAGGATTATTCTTTCAGCCGGACGATCGAGAGAACCGAGGAGGTGTACAAGAGCTTGCTGGAAAGCGGTCTTCAGAAAAGAATTCCTACCTGAAAGTCTTTCCCCTCGCTAAGATTTTTTCGCGCCCGAGATCTTTCCCAGGCAGAACCACTTGCAGTCCGTGCCGCTGTAGTGGGTCAGCTGGGGATGATCGCAGCTCACGCTGCGAAGGATTTTTCTCCCCTTCTCCACCTTCCACTCGAGCAGCAGCTCTGCCTTGCCCCTCCCTTCGGGGCACTTCATCGGCCGGACGTTCCATTTTGATGCCTGTTTCATGGCTACCCCTCCTGCGAATATGATACTTTTTCCCCCACAGGGAAGGCAAGTTTCCTGTCATTCCGCCATTCGGTTCTGCGTCTTTTTCCCAATTGACGTTGGACCGAAAATCAGAACCGTCCACGCCCCCTCAGCTGCGGGTCCCAGAGATCCCGCAGGCCGTCTCCCAAAAACATGAACCCCCCCACGGCGATGGCAATGGCCAACCCGGGGAAGGTGGGAATCCACCAGTAGTTGACGATGAAATTGCGGCCCTGGGAGATCATCAGCCCCCATTCGGGCATGGGCGGCCGGGCCCCCAGTTGGACGAAACTGAGCGCCGAGGTGCTCAGAATGGCGGCACCCGCATCGGTGGTAAACTGGACCACCAGGGGCGCCAGACAGTTGGGAAGCACATGCCGCAGCATGACCCGTAAGTCTCCGGCCCCTATACTGCGGGCGGCATCGACAAAGGGCATGTTCTTAACGGCCAGCACCTGTCCTCGCAGCAGCCGGGCGTAGCGGGGCCACCACGCGATGGCAATGGCCAGAATCGCATTCTGGATGCTGGCCCCCAGTGCGGCCACAATGGCCATGGCCAGAAGGAAGGACGGGAAGGCCAGAAAAATATCCGCGGCGCGCATAATGATCTCGTCCACGATCCCGCCATGGTACCCGGCAAGGATGCCCAGAAAAATGCCGATCATACCGGCGATCATCAGCACTTCACCGGCCACCTGAAAAGAGATCCTCGTGCCCATGACTACGCGGCTGAACATATCGCGTCCCAGCTCATCGGTGCCGAACAGGTGCTGCCGCGAGGGGGACTGAAATTTCTGCGACATGTCGATGGCCAGCGGATCATAAGGGCTGATCTGGGGGGCAAAAATCCCCACGAGGGTAACCAGCGCCAGCAGGGCAATCCCCAGGACCGCCCCTACATTCCGGAATGCGCGCTTCCAAAAAGGACGGGTTTTCCGAATTTCTCCCGAAATCCCCCCGGGGGGGGCCACCGCCCGCTCTTGGCTGAACTTTCCCCTCATCGAACATCCTCTTGCATTAGACGCTTAGCGCCAAGTCAATCCCAGCATGTTGATAAGAAATGAATTTCCTTCACCGTACCCGTAGGGACATCCCGCGTTTCGCGGGACATCGTGCCCCTACAAAGGCGCCCGCCTAGTACGTAATGCGCGGATCGAGGATCACATAGATCGACGTCCACGGCCAGGTTGATAAAGACATAGATAAACGAGGTGAACAGGGTGCACCCCATGACCGCCGGGAAATCCAGGTTGACGATGGAACGCACCATGTAGGACCCGATCCCCGGCCAGGAGAAGATGATCTCCACCAGGAAAACCCAGGCAATGAGATGCCCCAGCTGCAGCCCGATGACCGTGACCACCGGAATCAAGGCGTTCTTCAGAGCATGCCGGATTAAAACCCGCAGGTGGGACAACCCCCGGGCCCTGGCGGCCTTGATGTAGTCCTGGTGCAGTACCTCCAGCAGGCTGGACCGGGTCATGCGGGTGACAATGGCGATGTTGGCCAAAGCCAGGGTGAACCCCGGCAGGATCAAATGCTTCAGGGCATCCAGGAAAACCGATCCCCGGCCGGCCAGAAGACTGTCGGCCAGATACAGGTGGGTCATGCTGGGAGGGGCTTCAAACTCCCATCCGAGGCGCCCTCCATCCGGAAACCACCCCAGGATGCCGTAGAACACAAGTTGCATGAGCAAAGCCAGCCAGAATACCGGCATGGCCACCCCACCCACGGCAAACACCCGGACCAGCGCATCCGCAAAGCCCGCCCGCGCGGGTAGCAGTAAATATTCCGAGCAGGATTCCCAGGACCGTGCAGAGCAGCAGGCTGAAAACCGCCAGTTCGATGCTGGCCGGGAGAAAGGTGATGATGTCCTGCAGCACGGGCCGCTTGTTCAGGATGGAGTAGCCCAGGTCCCCTTTCAGCAAAATGTTTCCCATGTAGCGCAGGTACTGCTCATGAAGCGGCCGGTCGAGACCCAGCTCTTTGCGGATCCGCTCGATCACCTCGGGGCTTCCTTCCATGCCGGCAGCGGCCGCCGCGGGGTCCACGGGGACCACGTTGGAAATGGAGAAGGTGACCAGAGACATGCCCCACAAAACGAAGATGAGGGTGAACATCCTGCGCAGTAAATATTTTCCCATTCAACGGCACCATTGTCACCCCCACCCTTCCCCTCCCCCGTCGAGGGGGAGGGGAATTTCGCGGGAGAGGGCGGGGATGTGGATGTTTTCTGAAAAGCCTATGCTCGAGCTCTATCGTTGTTCCACCAGCATCAGCTTCTTCAGGCCACCTCCTATGCCTCAGGGGGTCTTATCGGAGACCCACATGAGGTACCAGTTGGGGGACATGTTGATCACAAAGGGGTAGAAATCATACCCGTGGAGCGTATCCCGCCGGGTGATGAACCATTGCTCCTCGGCGGTGAAAAGCGCCGGGGGAATCCTCCCAAACCCGCTTCTGGAGTTCCTTATAAATCCCCATTCTTTCCTTCTGATCGATGATGATCGCTCCCTTGTCGATCAGCTCATCCACCTTCGGGTTCTTGTACCCAAAGAAATTCAGGGAACCGTCGGAGCGATAGCTGCGCCGCAGGTTGTCCTCCGGATCATCATAGGCGTTGGCAAAGGTCCAGGCATAGAACGCCGGCCCGACATCGGGCTTCTTTATGGCGGAGATGTAAGGCCCCGGCGTCCGGTATGTCCTGGATTTTCGATTCGATGCCCAGCTTTTTGAGGTCGGCCTGCAGGATCTGGGCTTCCCGGGGTTGGAACCAGCCATAAGAGGAAAGAATATAAATCGTCACCGTGAAACTGCCCGCTGGGTAGCCGGCCTCGGTCAGCAGTTTTTTGGCCAGGTTCAAATCCTGCTTGATCTCGGCTTGCGGCGCAAAGGCCCAGATCGGCAGAAGGCAGAGGGCTCAGCGGTTTCGCCGCCCTCCCTTTCCACACCCCCTTGATAAAGGCATCGTAGTCAAAGGCATGGGCCATGGCCTTGCGCACGCGCACATCTTTGAAAGGCCCCTGCTGGATCATGTACAGGTGGATCAGGCGGGGGACCCGGTGCTGCTCGACCACCACCCCGGGAACCTTGGCCACATCGTCCAGGTCATCCAGTTCGATCTTCTCGGACAGGTCCACATCGCCCTTGGTCAAAAGCAGCCGGTGGGTGGCCGCTTCCGGGACATACCGTAAAATAATCCGCTGGGCATGGTTGCCCGCCCATCCTCCCCAGTAGGCGGGATTCTGCTTGAAGCTCGACGTACTGCCCCTTGACCCATTTCTCCAAGAGATAAGGTCCCGTGCCCACCATGTTTTCATTGCACCAGGCCTGGCCCCAATCGTTGTTCTTTTCGTTGGCCTTGGCGGCCGCCGGGCTGATCATGTACTTCTTCACCAGGGTCTCGATAAACGGGGCGAAAGGATTTTTGAGGGTGATCCGCAGGGTCAGGTCGTCCACCGCCTCGATGCCTCCCTTCTCGGGCCAGGCATTCTGGGGAATCCGGGTGGCCGGCACCTTGTTCAGGGCGAAGAGACGCTCAAAGTTCCACTTGGCCGCCTGCGCGTTCCAGGGAGTGTTGTCATGAAACTTGATCCCCTTCCGGAGTTGAAAAGTCCAGACCTTGGCATCGGCCGAACCCTTCCAGGACTCGGCCAGTATGCCCACGATCTTCACCGAGCGGTCGGGCATGACCTTATACTCCATCAGGGGTTCCAGAGAGGCCCGCTGGGGTTTCTGGTCGTAGTCGTAGTCAAACTGGTGGGGATCCAAGCCCCGCGCTTCGGTCTTCACCGCCCAGACCATGGGTCGGCTGGAAGCTTTGGCCGAGGAAGGCTCGGCTCCTTCGGCCGTGTCCCACCCGAACATCTGCCATCCCGGGCAAAAAACAACTCCATGCCAGAATCAAGATGAATAATGCTGATGCTTCGCTTTGCCATTGCTGCATCCTCCTTTCGGTCTAAAATAACTCGGTTCCAGAGAGCCGAGGGCCGGACCGACGCCCGCCCCTCGGCTCCCAACGTCTAAATTCACGTCCATATTTTTTGACCGCGGCTCTAGGCCAGCAGGGTAATTTTAAAGACCACCGGGTTCTTCGAATCCGAGCAGGAGATCCGCGCCACCCCCGGCTCGGATTCCCAGGGGAACCGCCCGCCGTATTTCAGGGTGAATAGAGCGGGAGTCATCTCATGAAATGCCCAGGCGCAGAAGTTGGGGAAAGTCTGCGGCACGCCTTTGTCTTCGAAAACAAAGGTATCGCCGGCCTTGAACCCGAACGGACAAACGCCCCGCTCCAGGATTTTTTCGATCTCCACTTTGAATTTGGACATGATTCTCTCCGTGCTCGGTTTATGAAGCTGGCTTGGCGGCCAGAATCGACTCGATGGGCCGGTACGGGATATCGAAGCCGAAGTAGGCAGGCCCCAAGACCTTGAGGCCTGCCGGCTGACGATAAAATTCCACCGCGCGCAACCCCAGGACGGCCAGCCGATCCCCGGAATCGATTTTGTCGTTGGTAGGGGGCAGGCCCGTCTCCAGGTTGATCACCGAGAGGATATCCGGACAGGTGACATAGGGTTTTCCGTTGAGCCAGGAAATCATATTCTCATTCTGGAACCACACCTTGAAAGATTGGCCGCGAAAATCATCGACCCCTTTCATTTCGTATTCTCCGATCATGTAGCCCTGTTTGCTTTCCCAGGTTTTCTTCCCCACGACTCCCTGAAAAAGCACCCAACCGTCGAGCTCCCGGGCCAAGAAGGCGGCCATTTCCTTTCCCCGGCCCCTGGCCTCGCGCAGCAGCTTCCCGATCCGCAGGCACCGGGAGATGCTGCCGCGGTTGATCAGCTTCTTCATTTCGCTTCCCTTGAGCAGGTGCCCGGCTCCGCCGATGAGGCCGATGGTGGTCATGCTCAGGTGTTTCTGGATGCGCTCCATCATGGCGTGGCTGGAGGCCTGCTTGATCACCGTGGTATTGCCGGCAAAATCGCAGAAAGCCCGCGGCCAGATGTCTTTCCCGGCGATGGAGATCTTCAGGTGAACGCTGGCCGGAATGGCCCTGCCGGCATAATCCCCGTCCACGGCCGGGATCCCCAGGGCGGCCGCCGCGCTGATGGGAGCGGGCGTGTTAAGCCCCCCCAGTTCACAGGCCGCGATGGCGGAAACCCGGATGCCGACGAAGGATTCGAGCTCTTTCACCGCCTGCACGATTTCATGCTCCACCCTTCTTTCGAGGCCCAGCCGCTCTTTCAGCGCCAGCATCTCTTCCGAAGGGGGAGCGATGGAACCCACATAGGCGCCCGTGCAGATCCAGGCGTCATCGGGCAGGTCCTGGGGATCCGTGAGCCTCAGCTCCCGGCCCTTCTCCAGGGCTTTGCGCAGCAAGTCAAGGCCCATGTCCGGACCTCCCCCCCCGCCGGTCCCCATGAAACAGCACCCATAGACAAGGTCCTGCGCCTCTTCCATCGACTGAATCCGCCAGTCAGCCATGTTTTCCTCCTCGATTTCAGTCTGCTACCCGGGCCACAACCCCAGCATTCTGTAAAGATCCAACTCTGCGTGTCCCCCGGCAGATTCAGGCATTTAGAAAAAGGAAAGTAACCGAATCCTGCTCATCCCCCCGCCATCACCGGAAAAACCGCCAGTACATCTCCGTCTTCCAGCAGGGTGTCGTAGCCCTGGAGATTTTGAATCGGACGGCCGTTCAAGATCAAAAGCAGATCGTCCTGCCCCATGTCCTGCAGAGACAGGGAAGAGTTCTTTCTGCTAATCCCTTCAAAACTTTTCCTCTCAACCTTGGCCATGAGGTCCCGCACCCGCGCGCCCAGCGCCAGGGTCAGGGAAATCCGCTCGGGAAAGGCCCCGGTGAAGAGCTTGAGGTATACGGTGATGGCCCGATTTGTATCTTCCATCTATGACTTCAGCGCCGGCCCTGAATTTGGTCTATACCTCAATCCTTGGCCAGTTTGCCAGCCCGATCCAGCTCCGCAGCCACATCCTCCAGCCCGAGCGCGGCCAGCGTTTTGCGGAGCTGAAGCCCGGTGGTCTTGTCCCAGCCGTGAAGTTCGTAGTACTCATCCAGCATGCGGTCCAGGTAAGCCCGGGAGTTGATCGACTCTTTTACCGGTACGGGACGATCGGGGGCCCCAGTGGACCGGTCGTCCCCTTTCGCCGATGGGGGAGCCAGGATTTCGTTCATCAAACGATAAGGCAGATGGTCATCCTTGCGGGTGGCCCCTTCCCGTGCGTTGAAGGCTTTTTCCAGGTTCATGATTCTTCGCCCCGCCAGCAGGAGATTCTCGGATTCGAAAAAATCAACGCCGGTCGCCGCCGAAAGCATACGGGCCAAAAGTTCCGGCGTGACCCCGTACCGGGCGGTGGTGGCGAAAGAGCATAGTCCAACGGCATCCGTGGCCGCATAGCAGTCTTCATGCCAGCGGACGATATCGGCCCGTTTCTCCAGGGTGCGCGGAAAGGCATACCTTTCGTCCCCGGTGATCTTGGCTACCAGCGCCCGTCCGCCCGGGCGGGTGCCGAATTCGGCCAGAACCTGGGTGTGAAGGTGATCGGGACCGCGGGGATTCACGGCAAAGGCCAGGGCATATCCGAATGCGGTTCTCGTTTCCACCCGGGATTGTTCCAGGCCCTTGGCTTCCACGGCCCATTTTTCAGAGCCCCGGCCGATGCTCTGCGCCGCCTGGCGGACCCCGCCGGCCAGCCTGGCGCCGAATCCCCGGCAATGGGCGACCTGTTCCAGGAGACCTAGGATCGCCTCCGGCTTTCCCCACTGCAACTGGATCCCGCCGGTATCCTTCTCCGTAATGACCCCTCTTTCGAAGCTTTCCATGGCCCACTGGACCACGCTCCCGGCGGAGATCGTGTCCATCCCGTAGATATTGCACAGTTCGTTGGCCTTGATGACCAATTCCACGTCCACGGTCCCGCAACCGGCCCCCAGGGCGCTCATGGTCTCGTACTCCGGGCCTCCCCCGTACGCTCCCGCGTAGGGTCCCGAGGCGATCTCGCAATACCGGTGGCAGCTGAAGATGCAGGCATTGCAGCCCATACGCCGCTTGAGATATCCCGCCTCCACCAGGTAGGGGCCGCTGATTTTTTCCGCGTTGTCGATCCGGCCGCTCCTGAAATTGAAACTGGGGAAGGAGCCCAGCTCGTTGATCACCGCAACGCTGGCGGAAGTGCCGTAAAGGTACGAGGTTTTGGCGCTGAAATCCTGGTAGGAGGCCTCGATGGCCTCCATGACGGCCCGGCGGAATTCCTGCGGCCGCGCCACGCGGATCCCCCCATGGCCCCGGACGGCAACGGCTTTCAGGTTCTTGGAACCCATGACCGCCCCGACCCCGCCGCGGGCCGCCGCGTTGTAGTAATTCATCATGATGGAGGCAAAGAGCACCCGGTTCTCCCCGGCCGGTCCGATGCAGGCCACCTGGACGTCCGGATCCCCCAGGGCATGCTCAATCGATTGGGTGGTTTCGCGGACATCCTTGCCCCACAATTCCGCCGCGTCGCGGATTTCCACCTCCCCGTCCCGGATCAGCAGGTAAACGGGCTTCGCCGCCCGGCCTTCAATGACCAGGTAGTCATAACCAGCGAATTTCAGCTCGGCGCCCCAGTGCCCCCCCACGCTGGTTTTCAGGTAAAGCCCGGTGGCCGGCCCTTTGCAGCTCACTGTCGTGCGCCCCGAAGTGGGCGCAGAGGTGCCGGTCAGGGTGCCGGTTCCAAAAATCAGGACGTTCTCCGGTCCGAGAGGGTCCGCACCCGGCGGCACAAGCTCCCAGAGAAGGCGGGCATTGAATCCCCGACCGCCCAGATATTTCAACACCTTCTCCTCATCCAGGGGCTTCTGGGCGATATCCCCGGTGGTCAAGTTCACGTGTAAGATTTTTCCTGCAAAAGCGGGCGGCATCTTTCTCTCCTTATTCATCCAGCAAAGGGGCGCTTGTGTCTTCTGAGGGCCGGATTTTCATTTCCAGGCGCCTATACGGAGCGCCATGGCCGGCAGATTCAACTCCTCAACGCCAGACCAGCGCTTCCGGAAGGCGGCAGACCTTGACGCACTGGGGGTCTCCCCCGCAAAAATCGCACTTGACGGCCACCCCGCTCGTCGGGTGCAGATGGATGGCCTTGTAGGGGCAGGCATCCACACAGGAGCCGCACCCGGTGCACGCATCCTCATCCAGAATCACCCACTGTTTGTTGGGCTCCCGCCGGATGGCCTCTACCGAGCAGGCCGGGATGCAGGGGGCCTCTTCGCAGTTGCGGCAAACCAGGGGGGTGCTCTGGCCGCGGGATTCGTTCTTGGCCACCCTCACGCGGGCATCACCGTAATCGAAGGCGTCGGTATGGGCAAAAGAGCAGATTAGCATACAGCTCTTGCATCCAGTGCAGTTTTCGGGCTGAACAACAAGCTTTGGGGGCATGGGTCCCTCCTGCTGGTTAGGGTCCGTCCGGAGAGGCGGAAGCATTCAGGTAGTCTTTTAACTCAAACTGCAGCCCCCGACCGGGGGCGATGATCTTTCCGCTCTGGACCTCACCCAGGAAAATGGTGTGGTCGCCGGAATCCATCTGGTCGATCACCCTGCAGTCCAGGTAGGCCAGGCAATCTTTCAGAATGGGTGCACCCGTCCTTTCCGTGAAATAGGGGATTTTCCGAAACTTTTCCACTTCCCGGCCCGATTGTTTTCCGAAGTGAATCGCCAGCTTCTGCTGTCCCTCCTGCAGGTAGTTTACCGCAAAAATCCGGCTGCTCTGGATGAGATCATGGGAATAGTTCTTTTTATACACGCTGGCCATTACGAGAAAAGGCTGCTCCGAGGCGCGGCTTACCCAGGCCGCGGACATGCCGTTCAGCTTTTGACCGGATTTCGTGGTGATCACCACCACGCACCGGACCTGGACATTGAAGGCTCGGTCAATATCCGTAACCGGTCTTCCCATCCTTGTGGTTTCCTTCTCCTCGGCCATTTTTATCCGCTCCTCTCCGAAAGACAATTTCAGTCGCCGGAAAGCTTTTCCAGCGCAAATCCATAGCTCCGGTCCGCTGCAAGGATTTGCTTCTGGACCTCCAGGCCCGCCTTTATGATGAGAGCGGTCTCCAAGGCTCTCCGGACCACCTGCTGGGCGCTTTTTACCGCGATAAAGGTGTCCCGGTCTCCCTGCCCATAGAGTTCCTGCAGGCTTTTTTGTCCCGGGTAGCCTCCGGTCCAGCCCCCTGCGCCGATGTAAGAATCCGGCAGATCCCCCGGAACTGGAATACAGCGCATGAGTAGGGCGTGGTTGAGCATATAACTGAGGGCCAGATCCTGCCCGCCGTACAGATGCGCCCCCTGGGTAATGAATCCCATGGTCTTCATCAACCGGGGAATCTGGTACGTTCGGGGTTCGTCCTTTTGGAAATAGTAGCCCAGGGAGTTTCCCAGGCGGTCCAGGAAAGATTTCAGCTGCCCAGGAATCCCCATGTGATACACCGGGAAGGAATAGATGATGACATCCGCCTCCAGCCACAGGTCCCGCATTTCCTGAAAGGCATCCTTGATCCGGCACTCCCCCTGGAGCGCTTTGTGCGCCATGCAGGCATCGCAGGGTGCCAGCGGTTTCCGGCCGAGGGAAAAGCGCTTTATCTGAAGGCCAGGTCCGGAAGCGACTTCCAGCGCCTTATCCAGCAGGAAGTCGCTGTTTCCCTGGCGCGGGCTGGCGCATAACCCCAGAACATGGATCCGATCCGTCATTGTTCCTCTCCCCTTTCCCCATTGCTCCGGGATCTGCCCCGGAATTTGACTGATTCGGTCAGCCTCCTAAAAAACACCTTTTTAATAGCCCCCGCGCGCTGTTCCTGCGGGTAGGACCTGCTGAACAACCCTAATAAAATTCGGAGAAAATTGCAAGTGTGGTTGGGGCTTTCCTCGGCGTTGCAATGGTGCCCTTGTCGATCATCTTCTTCCTTTTCCCAAGCGTCTGCGTGAAGGAGGCGCTAGCGGCTCCCCTTTACAATCAAACGGGCCGGGTCAATCTGCTTGCCGCCGAGGAATTGATTAACATTTTCAATGGCCGTCATCAGACTGTTGCGGGTTGCTTCCGGGGTCAGGGCCGCACAATGGGCGGTGAGGACGATATTCGGCAGGGCAGCCAGGGGGTCATCCGGGGGGAGAGGTTCGTGATCGAAGACGTCAAGGGCGGCCCCGGCAATTTTCCGCGAGCGCAGGGCTTCATAGAGCGCCCCCGGTTCAACCAGGGCAGCGCGGGCCGTATTCACCAAGAAGGCCGACGGCTTCATCCGGTCGAAGTCTTCTTTTTTGAGAAACCCCCGGGTCTCGTCGTTCAAGCGCAGGTGAAGGCTGATGACGTCGGAATTTTTCAGCAATTCCTCCCGGGAAACGAATCTTACCCCGCTTTGTTCGGCGCGTTCTGCCGACGGGTGCAACGTCCATGCGATCGTTTCCATGCCGAAGCCTTTAACGATCCGGGCCACATGTCCTCCTATGGCGCCCAAACCCAATAACCCCATGACTTTTCCGCTGAGTTGGACCATGTCCGCCCTCGGCCACCGCCCGGACCGAACTTCGCGGTCCAGCAGCGGGATTTGGCGGACCAATGAAAAAAGGAGGGCCACGGTGTGCTCTGCAACCGCCAGGGCGTTGGTGCCGGGCGTATTGGTAACCGTGATTCCCATTTCCGCGGCCGTTTTCAAATCCACGTTGTCCGTTCCCGTGCCCAGGATGGATATCAATCTCAGCTTTGGGCAGGAGGAGAGAATCCTCCCGGTCAACAGGGTGAAAGCCCGCGTGCTGATGAGCACTTCGGAATCCTTGAGTCTCTCGATGAGTTCCTCCTCTGTTTCCGCTTTGCTGCAGTAGATTTTTAATTCTCCGAGAGCTCTGATTTTTTCCTCCGCCGGGCTCCCGGTGACGACCTGGGGAAAATCATCCGGGATGGTGATTCGAGGAATCATATCTTTTCATCCTTAGTTTTATGCTCAATCATGGCCGACAGGATGCACCCTATTCAATTATCCCTGCCAGGTCCTTCCTGTCAAGCGGGCAAAAAAAATCATTCCCTTCTCTGAATTCCTAGGCTTGCGGCAGAGCCGGGGGATTTCCTAAAAAAAAGAGGAAAGGGATAAATGCAAGAGGATAAAGATTAACGCAGAAAAAAGGAACGGCAGGCAGCTAACCTGCAAATCTAATCCAATGCGGAAATTAAAACCGGACCCGGTGACACGGAGAGGGAGATACGCGGAGACAAATCTATAACTTCTCCGTGTTCACGTTTCTTCGCGTCACCGTGTCGGTTATTTCCCCGTGTCGCCGTGTCTCCGCGAATTCGCGTCGGTTATTTAGCGCAGGTATACTCCTGCCCCGGGTTCAGTTGAATCACTTCCACCCCAGGCGCTTCCTTTTTAGCCAAGGAAACAAAATCCTTCGAGTCCTGCACCAGGATGGGGAAGGTCTTGTAGTGCATGGGGATGACCTTCTTGGGAGAGATCATTTTGGCGGCCTTGGCAGCCTGGAATGGATCCATGGTGAAGACGCTGCCGATGGGAAGCATGGCGATGTCGATCGAGTAGAGCTGGCCGAAGGTCCTCATGGAATCGAAGATCCCCGTATCCCCCGCGTGGTAAAGGGTTGTCCCGTCTTCCAATTTGATGATGTAGCCGCAGGGTGCGCCGGTGGCCGTAGAATGGAAAGCCTGGGTCATGGTCACGGAAATCCCCTCGTAAACCAGGTTCCCCCCGATGTTCATCCCGTACCCGAAGTAGCAGACCTTCTCCGCCGGAATCTTGGCGTCGTTCTGCAGACGCTTTGCGGTCTCCACGTTGGCCACCAGAAGACCGCCTGTTTTGGTAACGATTTCCGCCGCCTGCCCGACGTGGTCAAAATGATCGTGGGTCACCAGGACCAGGGTCGCTTCTTTCACATCGTCCAGCTTGGAGGTGGAGACCGGGTTGTCGAACCAGGGATCGATGTAGAGGACCTTTCCCCCGCTGGAAGTGATCTGGAAGCCGGAATGGGATAACCATTTGATCTTCGTCTTGCCCATAAGGAACCTCCTTGAAATTAGGTAATAGGTGATAGATCGTAGGTCATAGTCGATAGCTCATAGCTGATAGTAAGGCAATATAAGTTAAAGCTACAAGCTACGAGCTACTGATACTTATGAGCTATCGGCTATGAGCTATGAGCTTTTGGAGCTTTATCCCCCCAGATAGGCCTGCTTCACATGCTCATTATCGATCAAATCGGAAGCCGGGCCCTCCAGGGCAATGTTTCCGGTTTCTAGAACATAACCCCTGCGGGCGATGCGCAGGGCCATGTGGGCGTTCTGTTCCACCAGGATAATGCCCACCTGCCGCTGGTTAATCTCCCCGATGATCCGGCCCACCTCTTTGACCATGAGCGGAGCCAGTCCCAGAGACGGCTCATCGAGGAGAAGGAGAGTGGGCTGGGACATGAGCGCCCGGCCGATGGCCAGCATCTGCTGCTCTCCGCCGCTCAGGCTTCCGGCCCGCTGGTTCCGTCTTTCCCGCAGGATGGGGAAATGATCAAAGACCCCCTCCAGGTTCTTCTGGATTTCTTCTTTGTCTTTCCTCCGGAAAGCTCCCATGTTCAGGTTCTCCCGGACGGTCATGAAAGGGAAGACCCTTCTCCCTTCCGGCACATGGGCAATTCCTCCTCGAACCACATCTTGGGGCGAAAGGCTGTCGATTCGCTTCCCCTGGAAAATGATTTCGCCCGAAGCAGGATGAACCAGACCCGGAGATGGTCCGCAGGGCGGTGCTCTTCCCGGCCCCATTCGCCCCGATCAAGGTCACGATCGCCCCTTGATCGACTTCCAGGGAGATCCCTTTCAGGGCTTCCACCCTCCCATAAAAGACCCGCAGATTGCGGATGGCAAAAAAGGGTTCGCCGCTCATGTTCCCGTTTCGCTTCCCAGGTAAGCTTCGATGACTTGCCGGTTGCTTTGCACTTCCTGGGGTGTTCCCTCGGCGATTTTTCGCCCGTAATTCAGCACCACGATGCGGTGGCTGAGTCCCATGATGGCCTTCATATCATGCTCGACAACCATGAGGCTGATGCCCCGCCCCCCGAGCCCCCGGATCAATTCGATGAACCTTCGCGACTCCTCAGGGTTCATGCCGGTCAAGGGCTCATCCAGGAGCATCAGCTTGGGCCGGGCTGCCAGGGCAATGGCCACCCCCAGAGCCCGCTGGTGGCCGTGGGGAAGATTATGGGCCATCTCATCCTTCAAATCCGTCAGGCTCATGTACTCGAGGATTTCCAGGCTCCCCTTCCGCGCTGCCTCCTCGTCCGCTTTCGCCCGGGCACTGTTCCCCAAGAGGCCCCAGAACCCCGATTGCACCTGTAAATGATGGGCGATGATCAGGTTCTCCAGGACTGTTTTGTGCTGGAAGAGGTTGGTCCCCTGAAAGGTTCGAACCAGGCCTTTTCTGGCAACCTGGTCTGGCCGGAGGCCGGTGATGTCTTCCCCGTGGAAAATAACGCTTCCATAGGTCGGGGGGAGAAATCCGGTTACGACGTTGAAGAGGGTGGTCTTCCCGGCTCCGTTGGGCCCGATCAGCCCCAGGATCTCCCCGGGCTCGAGGGTAAAGCTAACCCCGCTCAGGGCCGCCAGCCCCCCGAAGTGCCTGCTGATCTCTTTGATCTCTAAAATCATAAAATATTAATGGGACGCAGATGAACGCAGATCACGCGGATTAAAAACCTAAAAGAATCTATGGGACACAGATAAACAGCGCGGCAGGCGCAACCAAAAATGCCTTAAGCCTCAAGTGGCTCAGAGACGTGTTTCAGCCCAATATGCTAACAAAATTTAAAGACTTTGCAAAACAGTAGTACAGATGAACACAGATAAGTAATTGCCTAAAATTCGAAATGCCTAAAGTGCCTAAAATTAAAAACAGGGCTTTATCGCCTTTGACTCCGAACTCCGAACTCAAAACTCCGAACTTTTTCGGACACGGATGAACACGGATAAACACGGATAAAGATATTCAAGCGAAAAACAAAGAATGAATTGGGATCCAGAATAAAAATTTCGGATGGAGAGAACTAAAGAATTTATTTTTCTAATCTGTGTCCAATTATAATTTTTCTTCTAATCCGTGTTCATCCGTGTTTATCCGTGTCCAATAAATAGTCTTGTCTTTTCTGCCCAATATTCTTTATCTGTGTTCATCTGTGTTTATCTGTGTCCAATAAATTCAATGTGTCTTTTTCCTCCGCAGGCGGGCCGGGAGGGTGACCAGTCCGCCGGGCAACAAAAACATGATGGCAATCAGAATCACCGCATAGATGACCGGCTCCAGCTCCCGGGCCACCCGCAAAAGCTCCGGAACCAGGGTCATGAAAAAAGAACCCAGTGGAGGCCCCCAGACGCTCCCGGCTCCCCCCACGATCACGAACACCAGGCAGTAGACCGACTGCCAGACGGTGAAGAACTCCGGGCTGGTGAAGTTGAAGTAGTGGGCGTAAAAGCTGCCGCTCAGACCGGCGAAGAAGCAGCCGATGCAGAAGGCGGTCACTTTGTATTTCATGATATTGATGCCGATGGATTCGGCCAGGGTATCGCTCTCATGAATGGAGGCGAAGATCTTCCCGATCCGGCTCCTGTCGATCCGGAGCATCACCAGGTAGGTGACCAGGCACAGGGCCAGAATCAGATAATAAAAAGGGATCCGACTCTTGAAGGAAATGTTGAAGATGGGCGACGGCGGGGGGACATCGGGGATCCCCCCATAGCCTCCCAGTAGGCTGGGCCAGTGGACGATGAGCAGGCGGACGATCTCGGCAAAGGCAAAGGTGATGATGGCAAAGTAAACCCCTTTGATGCGCAGGGTGGGGTACCCGATCAGCAGGGCCACGAGGGAAGATATCAAGCCCGCCAGGGGGAAGGCCAGCCAGAAAGAGAGCCCGACCTTCATGGTCAGCAAGCGTGGAGGCGTAGGCCCCGACGGCCATGTAGGCCGCATGCCCCAGGGTCAGCTGGCCGGTGGACATGATGACCCGGACCCCCCACACCGACGTGGTCCAGATACCGGTGGTGATGAGAATGTTCAAAAGGTAGGGATCCTGGGTGAAAGCCGGAACGGCCATCAAGGACAGAAGAAGGATCAGCAGGCCAACTCTACTTTTATCCATGGCCGAAAAGCCCCTGAGGACGAAAGAGGAGGACGATCATCACCATAACAAAGCCGAGCATTTCGGTGATATCTCCCAGAAAGGTATTCCCGAAACTCTCCACGAAACCCAGCAGAAGACCCCCGGCAATCGCTCCGGGAATGGACCCCAGCCCCCCGATGACCACCACGACCAGGGCCTTGAGGACGGCATGCATCCCCAGGAAGGGGTTCACATAGAATAAGAGGAGCCAAGTAGGGCCCCGGCGGCCCCGGCCAGGGCCGAGCTGATACCCATGCACAGGGTGAAGGTGGAGTCCACCCCGATTCCCTGGAGCGCGGCGGCCTCCCGGTCCTGCGCCACCGCGCGCATGGCCTGGCCGGTTTTGGAAAACTTGATATACAGCGTGAGAGCGACCATCAGGACGATGGCCATGACGATGACCGCGACCCGTTCCTTGGAAAGAGTGGCCCCCCAGATCTGAATGACTCCCGAGAAAACCGGGGCCACCGATTTGTCCTTTTCCCCGAAGATGATGCAGGGCCAGCCCGCCGATCAGCATGGCGATTCCCAGGGCGATGACCAGGCTGGGGTCATGCTCGTCGCGGAAAGGCCGGAAAAAGAAGTGGTAGACCAGGACCCCCAGGAATCCGATGATCACCATGCTGAGGGCCAGGGCGGTGAAATAATGAACCCCCAGATGCTCGCACAGGAGGTAGGTGGCAAAGGCCCCCAGCATGTAAAACTCTCCGTGGGCAAAATTCAGGAGGCGCATGATCCCGTAGATCAGGCTGAACCCCGAGGCGATGAGCACATAGGTCAGCCCGAGCATGAGGCCGTTCACCAGCACCTGGATGAAGAAGGAAAAGGTCATGGCTCTTTTTCAGGGAAGCGCGGGCATCATGGTCCCCCGGTTGACCAGATTGCCCTTGATCACTTCCGAAATATACACCGGGGTGACGACCTGCCGCTTGATCCCGTAATGTTCCTTGCCGCCGAATTTGGAGGCCCCGAAGATCGTCTGCCACTCTTCGGTCTTTTCCATCGTCTCCATGACTTTGGTCGGTATCCAGGGTGCCCGCCTTTTCCATGGCCTGGACCAGGATATCCAGGTAGACATGGTACTTGGGGGTTACCGGATCAAAGGGCTTTCCGTACAGGGCGATGTACCCGTCGTAGTATTTCTTCTGCCCCTCGGTCGTGTAGGCGCCCAGGAGGTCATGGGTGTTGCTGATGTGCCCCTCGGCGCTCTGCACTCCGGCGATCTTGCAGAATTCCGCCGGGTCCATGGTGGTGCTGGAGAAGGTCTTTCCCTTGTACCCCAGCTCGCGCATCTGCTTGACCATCAGAGCCTGGTCTCCCGGCGGCGCCCCGCTGAAGTCGACGAAGTCCGGCTTGGCGGCGATCATCTTGTTGAGGAGAGGGTAAAAATCCGAAGTCCCCCGTTCATAAAACTGGGAGAAGATCACCTGGTACTTGTTCTGCTCGGCCATGCGCTGGCAGTCCTTTTCGATCGACCATCCACTGGCGTCGTTGGGTTCGATGAAGGCCACGGTATTCAGATTCGGATAGGTCTTTCTCATCCAGGGATACATTCCCTGGAGGATTTCGTTGGAAGTCAGGACCATGCGGAAAGTGTAGGGCTTGTCGGGCGCTAGGACTTCCTTGGCATAGGAATTCACCAGGAAGAGGATCTTGTTGGGCTCGGTGATGGGCTGGACGGCCAGGATGACCGCGGAGGATTGGGACCCCAGGATGAATTTCACCCGGTCCCGGTTGACCAGCTTTTCCGCCGCCATGCGGCCGGCGGCGGCATTGTACTTGTCATCCTCCCAGATGATCTCCAGCTTGTACACATCCCCGCCCACCTTGAGGCCGCCCCTGGCGTTGACCTCCTTCTGCTTCACGGTGATGGCCTTCTGGGCGGCCATGCCCCAGGTAGCGCCTCTACCGGAAAGCGGGAAAATGGCTCCGATCTTCAGATCTTTGGCGGCAGCCGGGGAGGAAAGCGGAGGGAGCGTGAAAACCCCGACCATCGTGAGAATCGCTAACCCAATCCAAAAGGCTTTGCCTAACTTACTCATCTTGCGCCTCCTATTCTTCCCTTACGGGATCATAATTTCGCAGAAGCCAAGCCGGGATTTCGACAATTCCTCGGGTGGAACCGATTCAAGCTTTCAGGAAGACGGCCAGTCCAGGAGCCAAGCCGCAGGATGATTCGCCCGGGTGGCCCCTGACAATTTGTTCCTTTTTGGTGGATCCAAGTTCTTAACAATCCCGTAGGGGATTATGAGATTTCATTTCGCGCGGTACATTGCGGGAAAGGATGGCTATATATATCTATTCCCCGCAGTCAAAGTCAAATTTTTTTTGGTCATGAGAAACCCAATCTCATGCCATGGAATGACTCAGCACCGTTTCAATTCTCGAGGCGTACCTCCACGCCGGCCGAGCGCCCGCTGCCCGCGCTCACCAGCGGGAACAGCGACTCGCGCACGTCGAACGTGTCGCCGATGTTCGCCAGGGTCACGGCCGGGAAGTCCGGCGGGACACGGGATAGTCGCGGTACTCCTTCCAGTAGGCCTCGGCGCCAATCCGCAGCGACGGCGCTCGGCGGCAAACGACAGCCCCGTGACGTAGTGGTCGGCCCGGAGCGGATCGAGCTCGCGGTTCTCGGGAAACGCCGCGAGCAGCAGCGGCGAGGTCTGCTGGTAGTAGATGCCGTAGCTCGACTGCCACGTCAGCCTGTCGGAGAGCCGGTAGCTCAGCCCGAGGCGCGGGCTCGACGCGCGTCTTCCCGGTGTATCCGTACCGATCGACGCGCCCGCCGAACGTCACGCCCACGCGCGGTCGCGGCTCCCACGTGGCCTGGAGCGTAGGCGCCGACGTCGTAGCTGACCAGCGCGCAGGTCGAGGTCGAACACGTTCGTGCCGGGCGTCGGCGAGTACGGGTTGTCGAAGCCGAACGGCTGCGCGGCGTCGTAGCGCGCGTCGATGCGCTTGACGCGCCGCCCGGCCTGGATCTTCTTGAAGCAGCGTCCGAACGCCGGTGAAGTCGTACTTGATCGTCGTCTCGCGCTCGCTGGAGTCCTCCGAGAAGACGACCGGGCTGCGCGCGATCAGGTCGTCGAGGGAGTCCCGTCCGGCGGCGCGCGCGGCGCCCGCAGCAGGTCCTTGTAGGCCGTATCGACTGTCGCCGACCGAGTGCGTGACGCCGAGCAAGCCCGACGCCGCGCGTCGCCGAACACCCGCTGCCAGTTGACGCCGGTGGCCGTCCGCCAGCCGCGGTACTGGATGTCGAGGTTCGCCAGCTCGCTGTCCTCGGGCGTCGCTCGCCGACTGTCGCGCCGAGTCGGAGCCGTCGACGCCGGTGACGTTGACGGCCCAGATGCGGTCGCGCGGCGGACAGGTCGTAGACCACCTTCGCGTTGAGCGCGTAGATCACCGGCACGCCGCCGATCCCGATGTCGTCGGTGAACAGGTCGAGGAAGCTCCGGCGCGCCGACACGATCCACGAGCCCTTGCCCTTGCCGAGCGGCCCCTCGACCACGCCGCCGGCGCCGAGGAAGCCGACCGACGCCTGCGCGCCGCGACTCGCTCGCGGTTGCCTTCCCGCAGCGCGATCTGGAGCACGCTCGACACGCGGTTGCCGAACGGCGCGGGGTAGCCGCCGGTCAGGAACGTCACGTCGCGGATCAGCGTCGGCGTCGATCAGCCCGACCGACCCGCCGGCCGACGCGGAGGTCGCGAAGGCGTTGATGTTCGGGATCTCGATGTTGTCCACGACGAACAGGTTCTCGAGCGGGCTGCCGCCGCGGACGATCAGGTCGTTGCGGAAGTCGTTCGATCCGATGACGACGCCCGGCAGCGACTGCGCGAAGCGCGACACGTCCTGCAGCGCCCCGGCCGGCTGCCGGATGTCCGCGCCGCGGAGCAGGAAGCCCGGAGGTCTTCACCTCCTCCGGCGGCGTGAAGGCCGGCGCGGTCACCGTCACCGATTCGGTCACCCCGTCAATCTGCGGCAGCGACGACCTCCACGCGCGGCGTCGAATCCGGCGCGCACCTCGACGTGGCCGCTCACGTACGGCGGCAGGCTTCGGGCGCCCGCACCTCGATGTGCTGCTGGCCCGACGCGGATGTTCGCGCACCCGGAACGCGCCCGCCGAATCGGAGGTCGCGCAGCGTCCGGTGCCGACGATGCAGATGGTGATGCCTGCGGCGGGCTTGCCGTCGCCGCCGAAGACGACGCCCGCCACGACGCCGGTGCCGGTCGTGTCCTGGGCGATGACCGGAGAGGGGGAAACCAGCGCGCCGACGAGAAGCGCGAGAATCGTCGTGAGGTTCGAGGTTCGCATGTCCTTCCTGAAGAACCCCAGGCCCGCCTCGGCAATTCCCCGGGTGGATGGCGGCGGCCGCCCAGACTGGTGGGCCCTCCGCCAACCGGCGACAAGGCCTCACTCGGGCTGGTCGAGCGAGACGAGCCCCCGCTTGACGGCGGCGACGATAGCCTGCGTTCGGTTGTCGACCTGCAGCTTCGACAGCAGGTGGCCGACGTGCGTCTTCACCGTCTCCTCGCTGATGAAGAGGGCCTCGCCGATCTCCTTGTTGGACTTGCCCAGCATCAACTGACGAAGCACTTCCGCCTCGCGCGAGGTCAGGTCGTCCGGCGACGACTCGCCCGATCGGAACACATGTGCGGCCGCCGACGGGTCGATGTAGGTCTTGCCGCGGGCGACCGCGCGCACGGCGGCGAGCAGCGTCTCCGGGTCGGCGTCCTTGCGTACGTAGCCGGCCGCCCCCGCGCGCAGCACGCCCACCATCCGCGCCTCGTCCATCGACGCGGTCAACGCAATCACGCGAGTGGCGGGCCGGCGCGCCAACACGCGCCGGGTGGTCTCGATGCCGTCGATGCCGCCAGGGATGAGCAGATCCTGCAGGACGACTTGCGGATCCCAGTCGTCCAGGTGCGCCAGCAGGTCCTCGCCGCTGGCGGCCATCCCTACGACGATCAGGTCCGGAAACGACTCGAGGTACGCCTTGAGACTTCGCGTGACGACGCGGTGGTCGTCCACGATCGCGACGGTGGTCTTCGCTGTCATCGTGTCGCCTGCCTTCTGCGCAAACGGACGTAGGCCATCATCGTCTGCAGGAACATCATCGCGACGAGCACGATGGCAGGTACGTTCACGACCAGCATGTCCGGGTCGGGCCGCCAGGACAACTGCCACCCGCTGGCCGCGATGCATGAGTACCGAGTATCGCGCCGAACAGGACGGCTCGACGCCGGTAGAATGCCGAGTTCGTCCGCTCGTCCGGCAGCCGAGGCAGCGACGCCAGGACGATGGTGCCCGCTCCCGATCGGCTCTGGAGCGCAACCGTGCCGCCGTGGGCGGCGGCTCTCGTTTGCATGTTGCCGATGCCCATCCCACCGGTCGCCCCCTCGGTTTCGAAACCCGCTCCGTCGTCCTGGACCCGCAACAGCACGCTGTTGTCAGTCGAGTCGAGGCCGACGGTGACGTGCGTCGCCCGGGCGTGGCGGGCGACGTTTGCCAGAGCCTCCTGGGCGATTCTGAAGAGAGCCTGCTGCGAGCCGGGAGGCAGGCTCTCGTTCGGCGGCAGTGTACCGAGTTCGAAACGGACATCGGCGCCGGTCCTGAAGCCGAGCGCCTCGCACTGCTTCTTCAACGCCTCGACCAAGCCGGTGTTCTCGAGCGGCGCGGCACGCAACTGGTCGAGCATCGCCTCCATCTCGCGCATCGCCTCGCGTGCCGACGATCGGACCTGCTCGATGGCCGCGCCGGCGCCCCCACGGTCGTCGTCGAAACGCGCCTGCGCCGTGGCGGCCGCCGTCTGGATGACGAAGATCTGCTGCTTGATCGAATCGTGGAGATCGCGCGCGAGGCGGTTGCGCTCCTCCTGGCTCGCAGCGGCACGTATTTGCTCTTCGTAGGTCGAACGGAGTCGTTGTGCGGAGGATTCCCCGGAACCGTCCAGCAGCGACCTGTGTTCCGGAAGCCCCATCGGAGGAAGCCCCTCGGCCGACCACCAGAAGTGCCAGAAGAACACGGTGGCAGCCAGCAGCGCCATGATGGAGACCCGGCCGGCGACACCCGGGTCGCCCACGACGGCCAAAAGCTGCATGATGACGATTGCCAGGACGATCACATGTCCCCCGGCGAAGAAGGCGAGGGCACGGCGGCGAACCTGGCGATCTTCGACCCTGACTAGCGTGTACGCGAAACAGCCGGCAGCCATGACGATGGCGCCAACAATGCGGACGGGGATCGTTTTGGCGTGGGGCAGGCCGACCAGATCCACCCAGAACATGCGGGGTGGCCAGCCGAACAAGAAGAAGCCCACGACCCAGGCCACGATCGCGTAGGCCTTGAAGACAACCCTGGTGTCAACGGCGTCGGGAAGTGTTCGACTTGTCATGAGATGAGTCTGGACCGGGCGCCAGCATCGCACATCGCCGGGAAGTAGGAAAGTGAATCCCCCGGTCGGGGGAGGTGAAGGACGAGAGGGACTGACGGTCAGTGGCAGCCCGGCGGCGCACACGCGACGGCCGGCATCTTCGGCATCATCAAGTCGCTGCCGGTGGTGGTCGGCTCATTTTCGATCGCGTTCAAGGCCTTCCGCAGGGGCGCGGGGAGCCACGCGTTCTCACGCACCGATCGCGACGTGCCGCTCATGGCGGTTCTGGCCGGCTGGCCGTCGCCGCCCAGGACCACCCCCGAAACCGACCCGGTGCCAGTCGTGTCCTGGGCGATGACCGGAGAGGGGGAAACCAGCGTGCCGACGAGAAGCGCGAGAATCGTCGTGAGGTTCGAGGTTCGCGTATCCTTCCTGAAGAATCCCGGCCTTGCATCGGGAGTTCCCGGAACCGGCGGTGCGAGGTTCGGACATGGCGGCCCCGGATCGTGGCCGCCGGTTAAGTGGACGAGCGATCCTCGGCGTAGCGCCGGATGCCTTCGAGCATGCCCGAGAAGACGATCGCGTGGAGCGGGAGCACGGCGTACCAGTAGGCCAGGCCGGCCAGCCCTCGCGGCTTGAATCGGGCGGTCTGGGTGAGCCGGCAGCGGCCGGCAGCAATCGGGTCGACGGTGAACGAGAGCAGTGCTTCGCCGGGCAGCTTCATCTCGGCCCGCAGCTCGAGTCGATGACTCGGTTCGACGGCCGTCACGCGCCAGAAGTCGAGGGCATCGCCGAAGGTCACCGCCGCCGGATTGCGGCGTCCTCGCCGCAATCCAGGCCCGCCCGCCAGCCTGTCCATTGCGCCGCGTAGACGCCACAGCCAGTCGGCAGCGTAGTAGCCGTGCCCTCCACCCACGCGACATACCGCGTGGTAGGTCCGCTCGGGCGGGGCGCCCACCTCGACCGTGCGCTCGTCGACGAATACCGTGCCGCCTGCCCAGTCCGGGTCGCCCGGAATCGGTCCCGCGTCGGACCATGCGGTCTCCGCGCCTTCGGCTGCCCTGTCCATCGCGGCCGTGATTGCCTCGC
>CAWDJO010000039.1:0-452438 GCA_963802665.1 uncultured delta proteobacterium
GCCTACCAGAGACCAAGGATTGTATTTGCATACCGGTAAATACGGACAAGGTAACTCGTAAAAAAGGATGTCAGCTGGCAAGGATTTTTTTGCCATAAATTCCCTGGAAAATGATGGAAAGTAAATTTACCACTTATTTTCCACCGGGAAAGGGTTACAGATAGCGTACTTTTCGGAGAAAAATAGATTTTTATAGGTTTTTTTCGGCCAGGATGGATTTACGAATGGCTTCGGTCTGTGGGGAGGGCTCAACCCCTAATGAAGAAGAAAGGGCCTCTTACAGCGGGTGTAGACCGAAAGCGCTTCTGTGCGCCGGTTCATCCCTTGATATAGGAGCATGAGGGCCTGGTAAAATTCTTCTATGATATCATCTGCCTCCAATCCTCTTTGGAAACATTCCACGGCTTTTTCATAATGACCTGACTCTTGCCAGTGGCGCCCCAGTTCTACAGCAACCCGCAGGAATTTGCTCCGCAGTCGCTCTCGAATCGAATTGGTCCAGAATTCCTGAGCATCACCGGGTAAAAAGGTTCCCCCATAGGCGTCGATGGCTTTCTGGGTCCGGTGAACCGCATCCTCTGCGCTCTGGTCACCCGATTTTTCCAGGGCATCTTCGGCTTGGTCGATCAACCGTTCGAAGGCCCATGCATCCACCCAACAATGCTTTTGATTCAAGGTGAGCGGTCTCCCGGCGTTGCACCGCTTCTGGGGAGGGGATCAGCTGACGCAGACGATGCAGGGTTGTTTCAAATAATTGATGCGCTGCATCCCCTCCGCCTCAGGCCACAGAGCATCTATTATTTGTTCTTCTCCCACGTCTTTCCCCCCGAGGGCGATCAAGGCTTTGAGCATGGACAGGGGTTTTTGTGGACCTTTCGGGAAAACCGGATGGGGTTCCCCTCGCGAATCAGCTCAAAGCGCCCAAGGGTGAAGACTTTTAAGGGCCAGGGCCAGTTTTCCAGATGCCAAGGCGGCGGGTCTGGGTCTATATGAGCTCTTCGGATGAGCTCTTGGACGTATTCCACCTCCATCCCTGCCTCGAGAGCCAGGTGCACAGTCGGGCCATTCCCTCGGGTAGATCGACTTCGGGGTAGAAATATCCCCTCTCCCGCCCTAGGGTTAGTGCTTTTTGCAGGGACGTCCAACCCGACTCCTCCTCCCCTCGATCAAAGTCAAAAAGGGCCTCGAGGAGGAGAGCGGAAAATTCGTTCAGAATTTCGGCTCCAATTTCTCGGGCGATATCAAAAACCTGCCCGAGATGATCTTTTGCTTCCGCTATCTTTCCAAGTCTATGCTTGCCTGAGATCCAGCGATATAGGCCGAGCCCCAGAGTATAAGAGTGATCCCGCCTCCGTGCTTGAGGTCAAGGACAAATCCGCGTGAACCAGGCTTGGGTACCCACCTCCCCGGAGCAGGGCGCTCTCGGGTCCGTTCGTAGGTGGTAGAGTGCCCCGGTACCAAGGATCCAGGACCGGTTCAGGACAAAGCCTCCTTTCCCAACCAGCTGTCAGCGCTCATATATCACTCACGTTCAGGGCGCTCGATATACCCTGAGTCAGCAATAAATGATCCGATCACCTGGATCACCGGTCTTCGGCGATATTTCGAGGCCATCGGTTGAGGCCTCTAAACATTTTTCATGTTGCCCGTGCACCGATAGTGATGCCGCCTCTGCATCTCTTCACCCAATTGTGTCAGCGATGGGTCAGCCGCACTGGCTTGGCTTATGCTTTTTTAAGCGATTCGATAGCCGCCCTTGCCTTTCCGAAATCGCCGGTCAGGTGAAAACGATATATGCAAGCGGGATAGAGATCTCCAATTCTAAGGTCCGTGAGAGGAGGAGCTTTCGGCAATAGCGAGAATGCTCGCTCCGTCCGTGTCTCGGATTCCGGATGCTGCGGCTGTCGGTACATCAAGGCGGCGGTCATAGTGGACGTAAAGCGGAGCTCAGGGCCTCGAGGGACGGAAAGACCTTAAAACGGTGGATCGAGTCTTCGATGACCGAAATCCATCGGTCCAATCTGTTTAAGAGTCCCCACCACTGCTATTATGGATTCAACAATGCCCCACAGCGCCAGAATGATTCCGGGGCCATCGTTTCGGGTTTTAAATCCGTCGAATGCTCTCTCGAAGAAAGATTTGGACTCTGGGAAGCGGGTCGTAGGGAGACCGACATGCCCCCATCCAGTGGAGAAGCCAGGCGATGATTCTCCGTCGTGTCCCTTGGGAAGGCAGCTCAGCCACTCCTTCGAGGGGGCCATATCGTCCCTGATCCACCATCCGTGGCGCTTGCTTCATGATTAAACCGGCCATCGCCCCCAATCAGCCACCTCGCGGAGGAGAAAATTGCAGCCTCCGCCTACCCTCGTTCCTCCAAGGAGTTTCGGCGCCGACGTTAGTAAATTGCCATGAGGGTCTCCGCGGGATAATGTTTCTCTAGCCCTCGCCGACAGGAAATCCCTGAATAACGGGTGATATTGGTATATCGGCTCAGGGTGAAAGCTCTCACCGGTAAAATAATTATCCCGGCTCAAGGTAGGTGGACGCGACCGGAAGGGGCAATCCGGTGAGCTTTCACCGGCCATTCGGGCCGTCATCTTGGGAAGAAAGGCGGTTTTGAGGAGAAAACCCTGCACCCCATATCGGTTTTGTCAAAGAGTTCACTGCTGAAATATCTAAAGATCTCCTCCGGGGTGAACTTGCCTGACCAATTGGGGCTCATTCCCTCCCCTCTTGGCATTCTCCACCATAGTACCAACCCGGCCGCCCCATCCATCCGTAGTCTTGTACAAATGGTTTACCCAATCTTGGTCAACCTCAGCCTGGACCGCAAGCGGACCATTCCTGCTGATTCCTCCAGGGTCAAGCGGAGGTTCCTTCCATCCGAGGATTTCCATTAATCGATTGGCCTGCAATGGGATGAAGGCGGGGGAGGACCTTTCCGGCTGACCACGATTACATTAACCCCTTCAGGAATGGCAGATAGTCCACTGAGGATGATTTCGTGAAAAGGCGAGGCTCTATCTGGCACGTCTTGATAGTTATCAAAAACAAGGGCGAAAGGAGGTTTTAATCTTTCATATAAATTCTGAAAGTATCGCCGGGTGAAGGTGGGAATGCCTTGACGATACTCCGGGGTGAGAAGGGGGAGAGGCTTATACTTTCCGAGGCGGCATCTTCTTTGCTGCCTGGCCCAGGTAATAAAAGAAAGTTGCCAGGTCGGCATCGCCTTCGTCCATTTGATACCAGAGGCAGGGAAGTTTGCGGGCTTCGAAATAACTACTGACCAGGGTGGTCTTCCCGCTACCGGCAGGCCCAGAAATCCAGATGATCGGACGTTCCCGCATGCCGTCTAGCATGCTGAACAGCCGCTTCCGGGGGAAAATTCCCTTGAGAATGGGACGAGTTACTTTGCCCAAAATCCCACAATCCTCAACGTGCTTGTAAAAATACGGGATAATCTGTGGAAGGCAATTTTACCAGGGCTCCCTTAATCTCTCCGAAACCTCACAAAGGTAACTTCCGAAAACTATTCGGTCAAAGCCCAATAAGTTTTAGATTTTAGCGGTTCTTCCTTAGAGGGAGAAGGCGAACGATTGAATTTTAGCAAGGAGGGAGAGTTTGTCAAGATCGGTTTTTTAGCTCCTCCTAATTCAAATGGAAGCGCTATATGTTGGGGGTGGGAATGGGCATTATAAATTGAAGGTAACGTGCCACTTAGGAAACTTGCCAATAGGCCTGCATTTTTTCAATGAACGATTCGTATATCAAAACTTTTTGACTCCACGGAAACTATAGGAAAATAGGGAATTTCGATACCCCTTTAAAGAATCGATGTTCGCATTTGCCAGGAATGGCCAGGCTAGCTCAAGACTCTATTTTTTTAAAGATCCTCTGGCTTCAGTCCGGTCCGTTTGGCAATTCGACTGAGCATGCGAGGTCCGATTTCCTCGTGATCATGAAATGCGAAAATATAATCTGGCCAGCCTGGACGTGAGAGGACACGGTGGGATCCTTTGGCTTCACGCTTGATCGTCCATCCGATCTGCAGAAGAGATGCAAGTACACGCTGCGATTTAGTTGAAGGCCAACGAGTCATGCGGGGACCGCGAAGAGCTCATCAAGTTCCGGAATGCCTTCGCCGTGATCGAGACGATCGGCAATGACTCGCAGGGCAAGGGATTGAACTTTCGCAAGAGCCTCTTTACGGGTCTTTCCATATGCCATGACCCCAGGCAGGTCGGGTACTTCGGCAATCCAGCGACCATCATCTTCACGCTCAAGTTCAATCCTCATGATTTCATCCTCCTGATTCAAGTATACCTCCAAGCCAAGCCGTAATCAAGAGAGCCGGGTTCGCGAAGTTTCTTGGCCATCACTCTTTCTCCCCATTTTGAAAAGACTTTCCCTATCGTCCCCTGCCCGAAACCACCCAATTTTCCGATAATCTTGCATAAATGTTTCGTATATCATTCTTATCGAAAATAATCTGCTAGTTCTCCAAGGCTTTGTACCGCGCCCGCAGTTTGCCAAAATCGTGTTAAGCAGGACCGAAATAGAAATCTCAGTCCTCAACCCACCCCCATTGGATTTTTCTGCTTTCATTATGTTTTGGGCAGATATTTCCTCCGCGAACCAGGGGGTCTAAATGTTTTTCAGCCTCTCCCGCGGTCATTCCCAGAGGATGAGCGAGAGATTTGGCCAGTTCGCCCACATAGCTCCTGCCCAATCCAGGAAGGACACTTCCATAACGCTCCACAATCTCTTCCCCGATCAGCCTTCGCAAAAAGGCCCAGTGCCGGTTATGCTCCAGCTCTTCTTTATTCTTCTCAGCTAAAACCCCCTGCCGCTCTTCCTCCAGGAGATCTTCCAGATACTTTCGGAGGCCTTTTCTGTATTTGCCCACCGCCCGGCTCAGATGCCACGGAGTTACGGTTGGAGTAGAGGTCAGCGGATCGCCTTGTCCGTATTGGGACCATTCATCGGAAAGGATCTGGATCCCCCATTCTTCTGCCTTCTCTCGTACCTCCGTCCCCACATAGGGTGTAAGAAGGTTCAGGGAGTAGGGAACTCGGAGGGATTCGGCAAACTCCAGCGTCTGTTGCAGGGTCTGGGGAGTTTCCCCGGGGAGCCCGAGGACGAAGGAAGCCAATACCCCGATTCCCGCCGCCCGGGTCATCTCCACGGCCCGCCGGGTCTGCTCGGGGGTGATGCCTTTTCGGATCTTTTTCAGAATCTCGGGACTCCCGCTTTCGGCGCCGAAGAGGAGTCTGTCGCACCCGGTCCTTTTCATCCATTCCAGCAATTCGGCGTCGATGGTATCCACCCGGGAATAGGCCCGCCAGCGGATGGCCAGTCCCCGGCGATCGATTTCCTTGCAGATGGCCAGGGCCCGTTCGCGGCGGAAGGTAAACAAATCGTCTTCTACGCGGATCCGGCGGAACCCCAGCCGGGCCAGGGCCTCCATTTCATCCACCACGGCTTCCGGCTTCCGGAATCTTCCCTTTGCTCCGATCATCTTCCGGCCCACACAAAAAACGCAGCGGTGTGGGCAGCCCCGGGAAGTCATGAGGCTGGCGCCGTCCCCGAAAGCCCGGTACTGGGAGAGCTTGAGGAGATGCCAGGCGGGCCGGGGCATTTGATCCAAATCTTCCCGGAAAGGTCGTTGGGGGTTTTGCCGGATATTTCCATCTGGATCCCGCCAGGTAATATTCAGGACCCCGTCGAGACTTTTCCCCTGCCGGACCCGCTCGACAACCTCAACTAATGTTTCTTCTCCCTCCCCTCGAACGACCACATCGACCCAGGGGTGGAGGTGAAGGATCTCGCGGTCGTCAAAGGAAACGTGAGGCCCGCCCCATACGGTAATCGTATCGGGGGAGAGACGTTTCACTTTCTGGAGAATTTTGGAAGCCGCGGACAGGTTGAGGGAAAAAGAGGTAATCCCTACCACAGCGGGTTTATATCGATGCAAAGCCTCTTCCAAGCGGGTGAGAGGAGACCGGCAGAGCTGAAGATCCTCAAGATGCACTTCGCACCCTGCTTGCTCCAGCCGGGCCGCCAGATACAGGAGCCCCAGAGGCATGGTGAGGCTTTCGATCACCGGATAGGGAGGATTGATAAGCATTACGCGCATGAAAGTATCTTCCTTAAATGGAATTTTATCAAGTCCCTCGCAAAACTCTTGGAAGAAAGGGAATTTCGTCATTCCGGGCAACACCGGCGAAGGCCGGGGGCGACCCGGAATCCAGGATTTTCAAGCGATTCTGGATTCCGGCTTTCGCCGGAATGACGGTGTTAGTGACTTTTGCAAAAACCTCTATTGACAAATATCCCAGAATCAAGCACATATTAGATGGAATTTCCCAGGCCGTCAATGGACCACCCTGGAATCTTTTCAGCGAGAGGATTTTTATTCCTCATTACTCATTACCCATTGCCCATTGCTATTTGCCTATTGCCTTTTTTATTGCCCATTGGGTATTGATCATTGCCCATTGACCATTGGCTTTTCTCTATGCTCTATGCTCTATGCTCTCTGCTATTTTGAAAGGAGGATTTCATGCTTTCCCTGCCCTTCCGCTCCGCCAAACAGCTTGCCTCCCTGATTCGGAAGAAGAAGATCGGATGCCTGGAACTCCTGGATTTATACCTCCAGCGGATCGAAAGGTACAACCCGAAGATTAACGCCATCATCTTCAAGGATGTGGAGGGCGCGCGAAAACGGGCCAAACAGGCCGATCGGGCCCTGGCCAAAAAAGAGGTTTGGGGTCCCCTTCATGGCGTGCCCATGACCATCAAGGAATCCTTTGATGTGGCCGGGATGCCGACGACCTGGGGAGTCCCGCAGTACAAAGACAACTATCCTCTTAAGAATGCCCTTGCGGTGGATCGCTTTTTGAAAGCCGGAGCGGTTCTCTTCGGCAAGACCAACGTCCCCCTCTACCTGGCTGACTGGCAGAGTTTCAATGAAATCTACGGGACCACCAACAACCCCTGGGATGTGACCCGGATCCCCGGCGGGTCCTCGGGGGGCTCAGCCGCCGCCCTCGCCGCCGGCCTCACCGGAATTGACGCGGGAAGCGATATCGGCGCCTCCATCCGGAACCCCGCTCATTACTGCGGCGTCTATGGCCACAAGCCGACGTACGCCGTCTGCTCTCCTCGCGGCCAAGCTCTCCCGGGAGTGGTGGCCGCCGCGGATATTTCCTGCGTCGGCCCCATGGCCCGCAGCGCGGAAGATATCGCCATTGCTCTGGAAACGATGGCGGGGCCGGATGCTATTGACGGGGCCGGCTGGCAGCTACGTTTGCCAAAGCCTCGGAAGAAGAGTATCAAGGAATACAAAGTCTCCGTGGTTTACACCGACCCGGAGGCTGAAGTGGACGGGGAGGTCCAGAATAGGATCCGGGCGGTCGCTGATTTTCTGAAGAATAGCAAGGCGAAAGTCGTCGAGGATGCCCGGCCGGCTTTTGGTTCCCGGCAGGCTTACCGGAACTATGTCCAGCTTCTTCGCGCCGCCACTTCGGGGCGCATGACGCCGGAGTTGTTCCAGAAAAACCTGGCCGCCTTCAACACCCTTGAACCGGACGACGACAGCTACCAGGCCCAGGCAATCCGGGCCCAGGCCATGTACCACAAAGACTGGTTGGCCTACAACGAGGCCCGCCACAAGATGCGCCTGGCCTGGGCGGAATTCTTCAAGGAATACGACCTGCTTTTGTGCCCCACGGCAACCACCGCCGCTTTCCCGCATAATCAGAAAGGAGAACGTTGGGACCGGATGATCCTGGTCAACGGAAAGCCCCAGCCCTCCACCACGCAAATGTTCTGGGCCGGGTATCCCTGCAACTTTTACCTTCCTTCCACCATTGCGCCGGCGGGATTTACGAATGAGGGTTTACCGGTGGGAGTTCAAATCGTGGGCCCCCAGTACGGGGACTACACTTGCATCTATTTTGCCCAGATGCTCGAACGGGAATTTCAGCCCTTCGTCCCTCCTCCGGGATTTGAATAATCATTCGCTGCAAAAAGCCGAAAACCTCCTCCCCCCTCGCGGGGGAGGATTGAGGTGGGGGGGTTCATTTCCGCATATACCTGACGACCTCCCCCGTCTTCCCCGATTTCACCTCCAAGAATCGATCATTCACTTCGAGGATGGCATCATACTGCGTTGATCCCCGCTTGGGCTCCGGGGCCGAGCTCCAGGTGTAGGTCAGGACGAGGTCCCCCTCCATCACCCTCCAACTCCCCTTGAACATCCAGACCTGGGTTTTTTCCCCCATCTTCTTGAAGCCGTTCCCGTCGAAGACTCCCTTTGGTCTCAGGCTCATGATCACAGTGAAGGAATTCCCGTTTTCACTCCCCTGGCATTCCCACCTGCCGATCAGGGATTTTTCCGATACGGACACAGCGGGCTTTTTGGGAACCTTCTCCTCCCGCTTCAGCTCCGGAAGGATTTGAGAATCCTTTCGGTACTGGGCGGGGATTTTGTCGAGGGAATCGACGAAGTTAACGGAGCCGTTTTCATCGACATACTTATAGGTTTGGGCCAGGCCTCCCTCCGGGTACAAAAGAAAAAGAACAGCCAGCGCCAGGAAGAAAATCCGTATCTCAGGAATCCTCCTTTTTATCGGGTCACTCCGGCCGGGGAAAATGAAAAACTTCCATAATTATTTTATCGGCTTTGGACAGGAAAAATGAAGGATTGCCTGCCCCATCATGGGCTTAGGCGGAAAGAAATTCCGGGGGAACCTCCCGGAGGCGGACCACGTCCCGGATGCGGGCGGAGACATCAAATCCGCTCGCACATTTCACCGGGCAGGAACCGCAATCCTGGCATACTTGGGAGGGCAGATTTAGCGACAGCACGAGGTCCTGCGCTTCTCCGAGGTTGCGGTAGCCGTAAACATACATGTATCCCCGCATGAGGTCCGGGATGGGAAGTTTCTGGGGGCAGGATTTCAGGCACTCCGCGCAGCCCTGGCAGTACAGGCCCGCGGTCAATTCTCATCCTTTCCAGATGGGACTTCTCGGCCGGTTTCAGGGTTAGATCCTCCATAACGGAAAGATCCAGCTCCAGCTGATCAAAGGTGGTGAAGCCGGCGATGATCGTGTGAACGTTGGGGTCCTGGAGGACCCATTTCAGGGCTGCCCGGGCTTCTGTCTTCCCCAAATTTTTTTCCCCGCCGCCGAGAGTCTTCATGGCCACCACTCCCAGGCCGGCGCTTCCCGCTTTGGCAAGGGCTTCCCGGATTTTGGCTTGATGTTTCTGCCGATGGTTATAAGCTACTTCAATGACATCGTAGAATTTGGAATCGACGGCCGCATGGATGACCTCCGGCTCGTTCCGGTGGGTGGTAAGCCCCACATGCCGGACTTTTCCTTCTTTCTTGGCTTTTTCCAACGCTTTCAGGGCGGGCTCATAAAGGGCCGATTCTCTTTTCCAGACATTGTGGTGGTAGAGGATATCCACATAATCCAGGCCGAGGCGTTTGAGGCTGGTATCCAGACGGCTCAGGAAGAACTGTTCGGTTGCCGTTTCCTTGTGCAGCCCGGTGCTCTCGTCCCGGGGCAGGTATATTTTGGTGCCGATGACAAAGGAATCGCGGGGCCGCCCCTTGATCACCCCGCCGATGACCTCTTCGTTCTTTCCCCTCATGTATCCATGGGCCGTGTCCAGGTGCACCATGCCGGAATCCAGGGCCGCCCGGATAAGGTTGGGATTGTCGGAGTTCATCACCCCCATGGTGATCACCGGAAGCTTGATCCCGGTCTTTCCCAGGGTGCGATAGGCAAATTTCCTCGGACCTTTGCGCTTATCCCCTTTCTGCTCTTCTGCCCTTTGATCCGCGGCGGGAAGAACAAAAAAGCTTCCCAACCCGGCGACCGAGGACCGGAGAAAATCCCGCCGGTTGATCTTTTTCATGAAATCCTCCCTGTTCAGACGGATCAAAGGCTTTCTGGCTTCCCAGGAAGTCCAGCAACTGGACAGAACTTCATTTATTCATCAATCGCAACCAAGCTAACCCATTAATTCATACCATATTTGTCTTGACAAGACAAAAATTTTCCTTTAATTTTCGGGGTAGGTCTCTCTCGCCTTAAACGATCTCAAGCTAAAAATCTGAACTGAACCTTCTGGAGCTTGCCATGGAAATGGGTTTTCAGAAGGACCCTTCCGAATGCGGATTGCGGAATGCGGATTGCGGAATAGGGGACCGAAAAAGCAGGAAAACTCCGGGTCTCCTTCCCATTCGAATTCCGAATCGCATTTCTTCCCCTGCGTAGATCATAAGCTTTTCCGTCAAGAATCGACATTTACGGTGGATTTTCAACTTCTATAAATCCGGAAGGAGGGGAAAGACATGGTCCAAGAGAAGCTCTGGTTCAAGTCCTATGTCCCCGGCGTGCCCCACGAAGTTCAGTTTGAAAAAATCACCCTGCCCGAGGTCTTGACGAAAAATGCCAAACAGTTCCCCCACGTGCCCGCCCTTCTGTTTATGGGGAAGAAAATTTCATTCCCGGAACTGGAGGGATTGGTCAACCGCTTCAGCCGGGCCCTCCTGGACCTGGGAGTTAAAAAGGGCGACAAGGTGGCCATTTTACTCCCGAACCTCCCCCAGATTGTCATCGCCATCTATGCCTCCTTTCGGATCGGGGCCGTGGCAGTGATGAATAACCCCCTTTACACCGAGCGGGAGCTGGAATACCAGTTCAATGATTCGGATTCCACGGTGCTCGTTTCCCTTGACCTGCTGCACCCCAGGGTTATGAAGATCAAAGACAAGACAAAAATTCAGAAGGTTATCTATTGCCACATCAATGATTACCTGCCCTTCCCCAAGAAACAGCTCTTTCCCATCGCCAAGAAACAGATGTTCCGGAAGATCGAACCGCAGAACGGCGTTTACGAATTTCTCGACCTGATAGGGAAATATTCCGACGCGCCCCTGGAAAATGCCGCCGCCTGGGATGAACTGGGGGCTCTCATCTACACGGGAGGAACCACGGGGGTCAGCAAAGGGGTCATGTTGACCCACGCCAATATCTCTTCCAACGTTCAGCAATTCAGCGCCTGGTTCACCGATCTCAAGAAGGGAGAGGACAGTGTCCTGGCCGTATTTCCTTTCTTCCATTCCGCCGGATTTACCGCCATCCAGAACTATTGCATTTGGATGGCCACCACCGATATTCTGGTTCCCCGCCCGGAGCCGGCTACCGTCCTGGAAATGCTGCAGAAATACAAGCCCCGATATCTCCCCGCCGTCCCCACCATATTCGTGGGTCTTTTGAATACCGAAGAATTCCGGAAGATGGACCTGTCCTTTATCAAGGGGTTCTTTTCCGGCGCCGCTCCTCTGGCTGCCGACACCCTCCAGCAGTTGAAGGATTTGACCGGGGCGACCATGCTGGAAGTTTACGGGTTGACGGAGACGACCCCCGTGATTACCGCGACTCCTTGGAAGGGAAAGATCAAACCGGGAACCGTGGGTACGCCCATTTCCAGCACAGATATTAAAATCGTGGACATCGACACCGGCAAAGAAGAACTGAAAACCGGGGAGCCCGGGGAGATCATCGTGAAAGGCCCCCAGGTCATGAAGGGGTATTACAAGAAACCCGAAGAGACGGCCCATGTTCTAAGGGATGGGTGGCTCTACACCGGCGACATCGGCATGTTCGACGAGGACGGCTACCTGACCATCGTGGACCGGAAAAAGGACATGATCATCGCCGGCGGGTACAATGTCTATCCCCGGGAGATCGATGAGATCCTCTTCCAGCATCCCAAAATCCTCGAGGCCTGCAGCATCGGCGTTCCCGATGCGTACCGGGGCGAGACGGTAAAGGCTTACGTGGTGGTCAAACCCGGAGAAACCCTCACGGCGGACGAGGTCATTCAATTCAGCCGGGAGAAGCTGGCCGCCTACAAAGCCCCCAAGATGGTGGAATTCATCGACGCCCTCCCCAAGAGCGCGGTGGGAAAGATTTTGCGGAAAGAAGTGAAGGAAATGGACCGGAAGAAAAGCCAGCAAAAGAAAGCATAAGAACCCTTTTCACCACAGAGACACAGAGGTCACAGAGGATTAAAAGAAATGGAATATTGGAATAATGGAATAATGGAACAATTCAATGGCGGACAAAAAACTTGTTTTTCCAATATTCCAGTATTCCACCATTCCATCATTCCAATCTTTCAGTCTTTTCCTCCGTGTTCTCTGTGTCTCTGTGGTGAAATCATGTGGCTTCCGTTAGAAAAAATTTGTGCGGGTCGAAGAGGCGGAGCAGCGCAAGTTCATCCAGGGTCGGCGTGCCGATGATCTTCAACTGAGGGGCTATCTTCAAGTCCCACTTGCACTGTTCTTTGATCGTTCGAGCCCTTTCTTCTGCCGATGATTTCCCGTCTTCCAGGGTTCCCGTGAGGGTAAACTCCCTGTCCCCGTCCAATTTTTCGAACATCCCAAGGGTGGTCACCACGATTCTCACCCGATGTCCCGGGGCCGTAATGTAGCCGACCTCCGGGACAAAACGGAAGGGGGACTGGGGAACCACCACCAATACCTCGGAAGCCCCCGAGGCCACGTCATTCGCGCCTCCTGAACCGGTGATGAGGAGATTGGGGGGAATGATCGTCGAGTTCAGGTTTCCCCACCGGTCCACCTGGGCCGCGCTTAAGGCACCCAAGCAGCGCTGGTTTTCCCCTCCCATGAGGATCCCCAGAACTTCCGAAGCATCGGTCAGCATTTTGCAGGTAGGCACGTTGGATAGGTTGAAAATAAAGGGGTCCGCCGGACGGGGCAAGTATCCGAAGAAGCCGAGCTCGGCCATGACATCCACTTCATACCCTTCCTGCCGCAACAGGTAGGTGGCCATCCAGGCAGCCAAGTTGGATGCTCCGATCCCAGCCAGGAGAGTCCGGTATTGGTTTCCTTTCACCCGGGATATGATCTCCCGGGTTGCCGCCACGACCATCCTTTCCATGGCGTTGGCCGGCTCATCGAATCTCAGGTTTTGTCGGATGGATTCATAATCTTCCTGCCAGGCATCCGGGCGGGCTTTATCCTTCAGGTTTTTCACCCGATCCGGGCCCAATTTCTTCACGTAAGCTGAATGGTCGGGGCAGGATAGCACCCATTCCTCCATCCAGGCGTCCAGGGTTTCTTTCTTCTTGCAGGCCTGCCTCAGGGTGAAGACGAAGGGGTTGTCGACGGCATACCCCCCGACCCCGTGAATTCCATGGGCCGTCATTCCACTCGGGTGGCCGCCGAATGGAACTTCGCAGACCGCCAGGACCCGGTAGCCCGGAAGCCGGACATATCCCGCGTTGGCCCGGAGAAAATCCGTGGAAACGATCTTCTCAGCGGTAACGATGACCCCCTGCTTGCTTCCCAGAGCGCCGTACAGATTTTCGGCGTAAGGAGGGACAAAAAGACTGTTCCCCTGCGGGTCCGCGGCCAAGGCGTGGTAGAAGGAAAGATCGGCGTTGATCGCCCGTACCAGCCCCAGCTTCTCCCCTTTCTTAAAGGGGTCCTCCACCACCGCGAAGGCATCAAGATTATCCTTTTCCATGCTGCTTCCCAGGACGGACTTGGTGGGGAGAGCGCCGACTCCCATCGCCCCCGCCTTCAGCCTCTGAACCATGGCCAGCAGGGACCAGTGCTGGATATCCACCGCTCCCTCCCGGAGGGCCTTCTGAAAAACGGGATTTGGACCCGGGGAGGGATAGGAATCACCCAGGAAGGTCGTGGTGATTTTTCGGAGGAGGCCTGCATGAACCAGCAGCGAATAAGCGGTCGTCAAGCCCAGAGAGAAGAGAGTAAAGCGAGGGTCCTTGCCATGGAATCGTCGGACCAGCTCATAGATGACCGCCAGCGGGGGGGTACAGGCCAGGCCAAGGTGGATGGCCATGCCGGGCTTGACGAATGTACGGACCGCCTGGCCTAACGGCATCACCTTGCTTCGGCCTTCATCGGCCTTCAGCGGGATGATGTTCTGCAAAATTCTCCGAAAGGGATCTCCCATGGCCTGAAAGGTAAGAAATATGGGGAGAAATGTCAAGAAGGAAGAGTGACTTGCCTCCCTGGTCTTGAGATGCCTATTCTTGTGGCCCGGGGACAAGGCCGTGGTTGGAAGGCAGGATCGGCGGGTGGCGAAGATCCGATGAAAGATCGCTTCCCTTCCGCAGAGGGAGGCGGTACGGGCAGGGCCATCTGCGCACTCCCGGGCCGATTCCGCCCGGACCGATGAAAGAATCCTTGCCTCATCATGCCGAGAACCACGGCCTTGCCCCCGGGCCGGGCAAGGCCTCCAAGCTATGGACATTGACCTGATTTCTGGAAAGTGAAGTGGGGCAAGGGAAGAATGAGTAAGGGGTCTCCTTTTTTTGCTATGGAGTCCTCTCACCATCTAAGGAATCTGTTCCATGGACAGGCGTGGATATTCTCCCCGTTTTTTTATCGAACATGAATCATATTCGCCGTTTAGGAAAATAATCCCCATGGCGTATTTTTTGCAAGATGATGGCCATGATGACTCGACGCGATGTGCTGGATCAGCTGAAAAGGGTGGGGATTAAAGACCTGTGCCTCCTCAAAAGGAGTTGCAGGGACTTTGAAAACTACATGGCCGTGAATTATGATTATGAAATCCTTAGGAAAGAAAAGCCGGTGAAACTCCGTGCCCCCTCGATTCATAAACCTGTCACCACTCCGATGAAAATCTCGTTAAACCTGAGGCAACGTCGAATCGGTTATCCCAGGCTTGGATTTAGCGCTTCCAAGGGGTAATCCTGAATAATATGGGTACTGTTGAGATCGGCGGCTGAAGGATTGTCAACCAAATTCAAAGAAGATTTCCTATTCAGGGGGGGAAAGATTATGGAAAACGTTTCCATGGGTGCGGGTCTTTGCGAAGGGCTCCGGATGGAAAAAGGGGGGTTGATCCAGTTGGTCAGGAGAATTCTGAAATCGGATACGGACTTGAATTTCCTTCTGAAGCTCGAAGCCAGGGAACTCGAAACCCTGGTCGCCTGTATTCGGGTAAGGCTGGAACCGGAAAATAGACTTTTTACGGCTTAGAATGAACAGCAAGGAGGGAAGATCCTATTGCGGGGATTTCCCCGGCGAGGAAAGTGTTCCTTCCTGTTATAATGCTGTCATGAAAGGAGATGGGTGATGAAAAGGGGCAATTTCTGGTTTGGGTCGAGGTTGGCACTGTTGTTTCTACCCTTGGTCATTTTTGCGGTGAGCTGCGGAGGCGGCGGGGGAGACAGCGGGGGTTCTCAGGAACCATGAATTTAAGCCTCACGGATCATCCACGACTGACTACCAGGCTATTTATGTCACCATTAAGCAGGTGGAGGTTCAAAAAGACGGCCACGGCTGCCCCCACCTGCCAAGCGACCTTCCCGACATGTTTGGGTAACGATCACCAGGGTACTAGCCCATACTTCCGCTAACGCAGGTGAAGGCGACAGTGGATGGATGGATTTGCTCGATCCTCGCAACGGTCCCTGGCAGATTGACCTCATGAATCTCTCTCAAACAGATTGTCTATTGACCCAGTTGGGATCAACAAGCGGTATCTCGGCGGGTCAATACCAACAAATTCGTTTATATTTGTTGAGTAATAATGCGCCAGCAAACACGCCATTGCAAGTCTAATAAATGTACTCCAGACGTATTCAACGGATTCAACTGTGTGGTAACTCCGACACTGAGAAGCATATCCTTGAATTGAGCAGTGAGGCCCAAACCGGAATTAAAATTCCTTCCGGACAAATTGCCGGCGGAAGGTTTGTGGTCCCGCGCAGGAAAAGTGGTCGATTTGAATATTGATTTCGACGCTTGCTCTTCTATTGTCCAACAGCCTAATGGGCAGTTTAGGCTAAAGCCGGTGTTACACGCAGCGAGAAATATCCTTAACCAATCCTGTTAAAATCAGTGGCACCGTGGTCGACAGTAGAAATACCGGAGTCCCAATTCCAGGGGCAGTGGTCTTCCTTGAACAGCCAGACTCGGCTGGAATTGATAGAATGATCATGCAAACCCTTAGTAAATCAGACGGCACATTTATCTTCTGCCCGGTTCCTCTGAACTGGAAGTTTCGATGTCGTGGCAGACGCTTTAGTTAGTTGATAGTACCGCATACAGTGCCACTATAACATTTGGTGTTCCATCTGGAACGGCTATGGGAAATATCCCGCTAATCACCGACAACTAAAGCCACTCCTGCTCAGATTACCGGGCAAATCACAACGACTACTGGCTCGGCGGCAACGCAGGCTGACATTAGCGTGTCGGCTTTACAAGCTCGCTAACAACAGTACTTTAGTAACGATTCCTCCTCTAGGATCTATCCACTCCCAATGTAACTACACAGGCTGGAGGTGGTTGCCCGAGAACACCGACTGCGCTGGATATACTCTGATTGTTCCCGCCACTAATCCCTCATTTGCAACGTTTCCTGTTAACTCACTGCAGGATTACTCTGTGCCCCCACCCCAGGTCCTCAATTGGGTACAGCGTTAACGCCCAGGCAGCAGACTGTTCTTCTCCGAGTTTAATAGAGCCAGTAACGGTCCAACCGGGAGGTACGACCATCCAAAATTTCAGCTTTACAGGTTGCCAACAGTAACTCAAGAATAGATAATTCGGTTCACATAGCAGGCAGGGCCGACAAGAGGCCCTGCCTCTTTTTTTGTCGGGTCCCGACCAGCCAGAATCCACGTTGACACCTTCTTCTCCTCTCTGTTAATCTCCAGTTTGTGGTTCATTCTCAATCATCATTCCTCAAGGAGCGATGATCTTATGAGAGCGGCTGTCTATCATGGGGTGAAGGACATTCGGGTGGAAGAGGTTCCGGAACCCAAACCGGGGCCCGGAGAAGTCAAGGTCAAGGTGAAGTACTGTGGCATCTGCGGATCCGATCTTCACGAGTACCAGCACGGGTTATTTCCGGAGAGCCCCTTCGGCCACGAAGCCTGTGGAGAAATCGTGGAGGTGGGCCCGGGGGTAAAAGGATACCATGTGGGAGACCGGGTCATTTCTTTCAACAAGGGGGCCTATGCCCAATACCTGGTCTGCCCGGCGGAACGACTACTGAAAATGCCCCCGAGCATGAGCTGGGAGCGGGCAGCGACGGTCGAGCCCCTGTCCGTGGCCGCCTATTCGATCGAAAAAGCCGGACTCCGGCAAGGAGTCACCGCCCTGATTACCGGGGCCGGGCCCGTTGGGCTCATGACCATCCTGGGTATGAAGGCCGTGGGTGTTGAAAAGATCTTCGTGACCGAAGTCTCCGAAATTCGACGAAAAAAGGCGGAAGAGATGGGGGCTACATTGACTTGCAACCCTTTGAATTCCAAAGTCTCTTCCTGGGTCAAAGAGCTCACTTCCGGTAGAGGGGTGGATTTTGCCTTTGAATCCGTCGGGGTGGAAGCCTCGCTGAAGGACTGCCTTACCTCAGTGCGCTTCCAGGGGAAAGTAATCGTCCAGGGAATCTTCACCGACCGGGTTCCCATCCACATGCTGGGATTTGTGACCCGGGAGACGATCATGATGGGAACGAATTCCGCCAATCCCTCCCTGGCCATGAGCTGGATCGAAAACAAGGGAGTCAAGCCCGAAATGATGGTCACGAAAACCATTCCTCTCGAGAAGATTTCGGAAGGCTTTGAAGTCCTCACCCGGAAAATAAAGGATGAAATAAAAATTCTGGTCGAACCCTGATTGTGCCGAATAGCCCTAAAGGCATGGAAAATTCACCAGACCATTCTAAGGAGGTTTTTCTTCCGATGGAAAAAGATAAAAAGATCAATTCCCTGGATGTAGCCCTGAAGCAGGTGGATACTGCCGTCAAGTACCTGAACCTGAACCCGGGACTGATTGAAAAAGTCAAACGAACCAGGAGGGAACTGACCGTTCATTTTCCCGTCAAAATGGACGACGGCAGGATAGAAATGTTTACCGGATACAGGATTCAGCACAATACGACCCGTGGCCCGGCCAAAGGGGGAATTCGTTACCACCCCGATGTGGATCTCGATGAAATGAGAGCTCTCTCCATGTGGATGACCTGGAAGACGGCGGTGGTGAACATTCCCTTCGGGGGGGCCAAAGGGGGGGTGCAATGCGACCCGGGAAAGATGTCCCGGCGGGAATTGGAAAACATGACCCGAAGGTACATCTGGGAAATCGCCTTCATGATCGGGCCGGACCGGGATATCCCGGCGCCGGATGTGAACACCAACCCCCAGGTCATGGCCTGGATTATGGATACCTACAGCATGTTAAAGGGGTATTCCGTCCCCGGCGTCGTCACCGGCAAGCCCCTCGAGCTGGGCGGATCCCTGGGCAGGCACGAAGCGACCGGGAAAGGGGTCGTGGTGGTCGCCCAGGAAGCAGCGTCCCAGGTCCTTCGATTCCCAGTCGAAGGGGCCAGCGTGGTCATCCAAGGGTGTGGAAACGTGGGGGGGACCGCCGCTCAGTATTTCGAAAGGGCCGGGGCCAAGGTCATCGCCATATCCGATGTAAGCGGGGGCGTTTACAACCCCAAGGGCCTGAACGTCCAGAAGGTCCTCGACTGCCGCAATCAGTACTCCTGCATCCTGGATAAACAAACCCCGAATTGGGATGAAATTTCCAACCAGGAGCTGCTGGAATTGGATTGCGACATCCTGGTACCCGCGGCCATTGAAAACCAGATCACCCATCAGAATGCCCCGAAAATCAGGGCCAGGATGATCGTGGAGGGAGCCAACGGTCCCACCACCAATAAGGCGGACGACATTCTTCGCGATCGGGGCATCGTAGTGGTCCCCGACATTCTGGCTAATGCCGGCGGCGTGACCGTATCCTATTTCGAATGGGTGCAGAACCTGCAGGAGCTCCTCTGGACCGAGGAAGAAATCACCGATCGATTGACCCGGATCATGAAAAAAGGATTTGCCGAAATCCTGAATATATCCAGAAATGACAAGGTGGACTTGAGGACCGCCGCATTGATTCTGGGGATCGGCAGAGTGGTCAAGGCCAGTGAGCTGCTGGGAATCTATCCGTAGGTTCGGCAGCGGGGCAAAAGCCTAAAAACAAGCCATCCATGATGAAGAACCAAGGGGGATCAGGCGACAATATTCGTAGCTTTGATGGCTTCTTCCCGGATGAGAGTGAGGGCCTGCTGCTTCAGGTTCAGGAAGGCTTCGGTGGATTTGAGTTCGTAGCTTCTGGGCCTGGGGAGGGGTATATCAATTTCGGCCTTGACCTTTCCCGGCCTGGCGGTCATGACAAAGACCCGGTCGGAAAGAAAGATGGCTTCCTCCACATCGTGGGTTACAAATAAGATGGTTTTGTGCAATTCTTCCCACACCTGGGTCAGCAGTTCCTGCATCAACGCGCGGGTCTGGGCATCCAGGGCGCCAAAGGGCTCATCCAGCAGTAAGATCGCCGGGTTGTTCGCCAGCGCCCGGGCGATGGCCACCCGCTGTTTCATCCCCCCGGAGAGCCCCTTGGGATAGGTATTCTCGAACCCTCGCAGGCCGACCTTCTCCACAAACTCCCGGGCGATCTGCTCCTGCTTTCCTTTATCCAGGCCCGATATCTCCAGGCCGAATTGAATATTCTCCTTCACCGTGAGCCAGGGAAACAGGGTGTAGCTCTGGAATACCATGCCCCGATCCTGGCCGGGTTCGTTGATGACCCTGTCGTCCATCCGGGCCACCCCGGAAGTGGGTTTGGTCAATCCGGCCACAATACGGAGAAGAGTGGATTTCCCGCATCCCGAAGGGCCCAGAATCGTGGCGAATTCCTTGTTGCGGATCTTCAGGTCCACCTCATCGATGGCCAGCACATCCTGCTCGCCGGAGCGGTAGACTTTGGTCACGTTGTGGATGTGAAGTTTTACTTCTTCGGCCACTTTCCTAATCCATCCAGGGGAATAATCGCCGATAAAGCCATTTGAAAAAATAGTCCGTGATCAGCCCCAGCATCCCGATGGTCAGAATGCCAAAGATGATATTGGCCGTCCGGAGCATTCTCTGGGAACTGATAATCATATAGCCAATCCCCGAAGCCGAGGCGACGAGCTCGGCCACGATGATATAGGTCCAGGCCCAGCCAACGATGATTCTCAAGGTGTCCAAAATGCCCGGCATGCTGGCCGGAAGGAGCACTTTGCGGACGACCTGGAGACGCCTGGCGCCGAGAGTGTAGGCGGTTTCCAGCATGTCCTTGTGCACATTCTTGGCCACCACGGCCACCATGAGCACGAGCTGAAAAAAGCTGCCCACGAAGATGATGGCGATCTTTTCGACATCCCCGATTCCCAGCCAGAGAATGAACAGGGGGATAAACGCGGAGGCCGGCATGTAGCGGATGAAGCCGACGACCGGCTCGGTGAATGCCTCGGCGGCCTTGAAAGTCCCCATGATCAGCCCCAGGGGCACGCCGATCACGGCGGCTAACAAAAAGCCGACCATCACCCGGTAGACGCTGTTGAGGATATCGGTGCTGAAACCCAGTTCCGAGAAGAGGTCGTACCCCGCCTCGAAGACTCTTCCCGGAGAAGGGAGGAAGAGGGGATCAATCACCCCCCCGTAAGTCAGAATCGCCCAGACGACCAGGAAGAAGCCAAAGCTGCCGAAAGCCAAAAAGACATAAAGACTGTTCGGAATGGGCTCCCGCGGATGGAAAAAGTCCTTGAGCCTCCGGGGAGCCCCTTCAGATGTTTTTCCTTTTCTTCCTTCCATCATCCAAAGCCCGGCGATGACTATAGGAACGACCCATCAATGAGGTCGGCAGCCTTGGGTTTCTTTTTGATCAGCTTTAATTCCAACCAGAGGTCCGCGGCCCGCTGGGTCACCTTGTAGAGAAGCCCCGGGGTTTTCACCGTCCCGAAATATTCCTTGTTCTCCTTCGCGCCGTAGAAACGGACCCCGACCTTCTCCTTGGTGAATTCTTCGGGTTTCTGCCCGGTGAACTTGGCCATGATGGCATCGGCCTCCTGGGGGTTAGCGGCCGCAAACGTTACCGCCTCATTCCAGGCGGCGACAATCTTCTTCACATCCCCTCCCCGCTTCTTCAGGAAATCGGGTTTGAAGGCCAGAGAGTCCACGATGATGCCGGGTGTCTTGTCGCTGGAGAGTAGGACATGGCCGAAGGGAGTCGCCTTGGCCCTGGAAAGCCAGGGCTCCCAGGTCACCGCCGCATCCACCTTCCCGGCTACGAAGGCCGACCCCGCATCCCCCGCCTTCATATCGATCGTTTTGAGGTCGCTGAGCTTCATCCCATTCTGGGAAAGAACATAGTTGAGCCAGAAATAGCTCGCCCCGGCTCCCAGCTGGGCGGCTACGGTCTTTCCTTTCAGGTCTTTGATCGTTTTGATCTCTTTCTTGGAGACCATCCCGTCTCCGCCATGGGAATCATCCAGGGCCAGGACTTGTTTCAGGGGGATGGGATTCTCCGCCGCAGCGGTCATGACATGGGTATCCACGGTCGTGCAAAAGCCCTGGATCTTATCGGCGGCGAAGGCCACTCTCCGGTCAGCCGGGCTCTCGATGACCACGACTTCCACCTCAATCCCCTGTTTCTGGAAAAAACCTTTTTCCTTGGCCAAATAGAGGGGGGCATACCCGAGCCAGGTAGACATTGCCAGCTTGATGGGCTCAGCCGAAAAGGCCGAACCGCAAAACAAGAATAATAAAGCGACGATGCCGATGGTCCATTTCTTTTTCATGCTTTCTTCTCCCTTCTTGAATTTATTCGATCCAGGACCCTTTCATAGAGGTGGATTTTTCCATAAACGTAAAAGAAAATCAATGAATTTGTGCATCCCGCCTCAGCCCAGAAAACAGGCTGGCAGGAAAGAGAATTTAAGTGGAGCGACCGGGTCCTGGGGATCATCTCGGGAAGCGGGCTGAAAGACCCCCATTCTTCTCTTTCCGTAAAAGGCTCGAGCTTCCCCCTCGTTGATCCTTCCCTCCTTGAGTTGGAAAGAACCCTGCCGAAGGGAAACGGTTGATGGGTGGATATTTTTTCTTTTCGACTGGAGGATCTAACCCGCCGACAGCCGCAGATTGCATTCGATTGCTTATTAAAGCGATAAATTCCGGAGACCGGTCACCGCGAAGGGCTGAAGATTCTAGGGGAGAGGGAGGTTAACCTCACCCTTAGAAATCCAGAACGGCTATCGGGCGTCGGCTGCCTTCCTGCATGGGAGAAGGTTTTTTGCTGAACTTCTCTGCGAGGCTGCGATAACAATGGATCATGACTCCGCCGATCGCTGGGTCTTCTTTCGCCACCTCCAGCAATTGGGGAACCACCTTCCAAAACTCCTCTGGTGGGACATCCCAGAAGCTGAGATGTGGATCTTGTTTCAGTTTTACGGTCTCAAGCGAGGGGAAGATGGTCTTTTTAATCCGCTTGGCGTATTTCCGTTCACCATCCACGGAGGCCAAAACATCCTTAGCACTTCGCCGATACGACATAATGACGATGAAGTCTGTCAAATCCTGAACATGCTCGCTGAACCGCTTCCGGTTGCCCTCGAATTCCAAAATGAATTCATCATTGTCCCACCAAAACGGGATATCCACTGCATGCCACAAAAAGGGAGCTTGTTCATGCATAACCAAGCGTGCTTTACGAAGGAAGACCAGGTAATCACGCATGACGGTTTCCCGAGTCGTTCCTTTTTCCTTCCATTCTTTCGTTAAATAGGGTTCCACATCGTACTTGATTCCTTTGAACAGGGCATCCACGGGCAGGGTATTGCTAAAATCTATGATGGCTTGCAGTTCATGGAGAGTCTGCTCGTGTTTTTCGGAGAAGAACATCCTTGGATCTCCGCGAAGGGCCGCGGTAGTAATCTTGTGTTGCCCGGCTAACAGGATGAGATCCTTGAAAGCTTCCCCATCTTTCAAGGTCGGTTTCTTTCCGTCAGAAGACATCTTGATATGGACGTCTAGGTGAATGATGCCATGGTCAACACAAAACTTGACGAGTTTCTGCCTGGCATCCTGCGTGGAGAAGGCGGAGTTTGACCATACCCACATACCGAGGCCATCTGTAGGCTCCGCGTGCAGTGCCATCGGAATGGCAAGCGCTGCCATAAGAAAATAGAAAATTCGAAAGCGCATAAAGATGGTTCTCAACGATGATTCAGTTTATTGAAGGCGGCCTACCATCGAGTGAATCGATCCCTTTCCCCTCGCGTTACGCACTCCTGAATGAAATATACCCGATTGCAGGGAACCGAGTCAAGTCAAACCCTCGGAACATCTAGACAATTATGAAAAGTCCCGGTTGGGATGTTTCAACCCCATGGGACTTTTTCGTTTACCAAGATACTTACCGTATGAAAGTTATTCCGGGGGGATGCTCCGATCGAGTTCGGTCCACCTCCAGGAATCAACTCCATCTCCTGGTGGGGAAAACCTCCGAGATCCCCAAAAGGATGGATACCCTCCCAATGCAAAACAAATGCCCCGCTCCTTTTTCCCGGCCTGAAGCCCAAGAATTTTCATACCTTAACACCTCTGGAAGGCGAACGGCGGGCCATTTTGAGGTGAGATGAAAAGTTTGGGGGAAAAATCATTATCCCCTTGACATCCAAAAAGGCGTGCTCCATACTTTTCTTAAAGGAGAAGAAAAGGGGCTGGGTTGTATAAAGTTAACGGTTCGAAAAACGCTAAGAAAGAATTTTAAGTGAAACGTCGCCGTAGTGTGGGTATTTTCCTCCTCGTCATATCCTTCCTCATTCCTTGGAATGTGGCCTACCTTTATTATGACTACTATACGGAAGTTGATTTACGCGTACGGAAACATCTTTCTGGAGGAGAAGAAGATGGTATCCTGAGTTTGTTCAAAGAAAACTCCCGGGTTCTCGTACCGCCGGGACAGCACATCCAGCAGCCGGTGATTTCTTTTTTGCAGGTGATGTTCTGCCAGCCCAATCCGTTCCTTCCCGCAGACCCCAAGCATCCTGTCCTTCGTTGTTGAGACAATTTCCTTCCCTCGCCCATCTGAAATCCTTTTGACCCGCAAATTTTAATTTTTCTACAAAAGAGCCTGGGTTAGCCTCGTTGGCCATTTTCCCATGACTAGGGTCTTTGGAATTTCATTATTCGCCGGTTCATGCCTCAAGGGCGGGGTCTTTTCGAATTCTAAGGAGGTTGTTTCCACCATGTTCAACCCCCTTCGTTGAAATTATGTCTAGGGAAGGGGGTTGCCTTTCCGGATTCCCCATCGGAATTCAAGAGGAGGATTCCCCATGTCCTCAATGATGTCTTTTGTGAAACCAAAAACCGCACACCCCGAGATTTGGCAGGCCCAGATTCCCAAGGAGTGGGAGAAGTGGGTAAAGGGGACGATCGTTGCGGCCGCCGGGCTGTTGCTGGTGGCGGCTGTTTGGACCGGGATCATCCCGAAAATCTTTCGGGTGATTCCCAACGTCCCCCTGGGAAATCTATGGTACTGGTCATTGGCTGTCTACGGAATGATTCACTACGCGGCCATGATTTGGAGAATATGCCTCTGGCTGAGTTACCGCCCGATGCCCCCGATTGGTGAATCGGAATTGCCGACGGTTTCGGTCATCATCCCGGCATACAACGAAGGCTCTCTGGTGCGTAAGTCCGTCGACTCGGTGACCCACAGCGATTATCCGCGGCACAAGCTCCAGGTCATTGCCGTGGACGACGGAAGTTCGGACGACACCTGGGAGCACATTCGTGCGGCCGCCTCCGAAGCTCCGATCAAGGTGATTACCCTGCGCCAGCCGTTCAACAAAGGAAAGCGCCATGCCCTGTTCGCGGGTTTCCAAAGGGCCACCGGGGAAGTCTGGGTCACGGTCGATTCCGACAGTGTTATCGAGCCGGATGCTTTGCGCAACGGGGTCGTCCCCCTCGTCCAAGATAAACGGATCGGCCTGGTGGCCGGGAACGTAAGGGTCCTGAACCGAAACGACAGTGTGTTCACCCGTTTTTTGAAAGTATCCTTCATTCTTTCTTTCACCTTCTCCCGCGCCTATCAGACCCAAATTCGCGGCCTCTTGACGACTCCCGGGGCTCTTTCCATATACCGGGCTTCGGCGGTGAAACCCGTCTTGGAAAAATGGATGAGTCAGACCTTCCTGGGAGTCCCCTGCCTTACGGGAGAGGACCGGTCCATGACCAACCTGATTTGCGCGCAGGGGTATCACTCTTTCTTTCAATCGACGGCCGTGGTCTGGGCCAAGATGCCCACCACCTATCAGGGAATGGCAAAAATGTTCTTGCGTTGGGCGCGGAGCAATATTCGGGAGACCTGGGTACTCCTGTCCTATCTTTTCAAACCCTTCCGGTCCGAGTACCTCTGGGGTTTCCGGATCAACTCCGTTCTCATTGCCTCCACCTTGGTCATCCCTTATTTCTTGATCGTGCACAGCTATTACCTGCTTTTAACGAATCCATTTTGGCTCTTCCGGTACATGATCATGATCGCCATTATGAGCGTGCCCATGGCCGCTATTTACTATCGCAATGAACGGGACTCGGACCTCGCCTGGGTGCTGGCTTACGAATTCTTCTGGATTTTTGCCTGCCAGTGGATTATGCCTTATGCCTTCTTGACTTGCCGGCGTCAGGGGGCCTGGATCACGCGGGGAGAGTCGAAGAAAGTCGCTCCGGTCAAACGCCCGGTGTATGCTTTCAACCCTAAAGAGTCTACTTAGATACCGTGGATGTAAAGCCCGTTCGCAGGAAATCGAAGGAGGGGCGGCTGATCATGGGGCTTTAGGAACTTTTGAAAGGGATCAAGATCCTGATCGAGGCTATACGGTGGCTCGGTCATAAGACGGATTGCTCCAGTCATTGCCCCGGCAGAGGATCCCCATAAATCTTTGCCGATCCAACAACGCTGAATATCGTAAGTATTTTAAAGAAAAGAGCATTTTCTTTGCCAAATTTATCCTCCCAGTTCGCTACCGGACAAGAAATCTTTCAGCCACCCTCTGGAAGGGTACCCGATTATTTTTTGATCTTGGGTTCGAGTATCGTCTCCTTCTTATTTGCTTCCTTACTGGTAAGCTCCATTGGTTTTTTATTCCGGATCCCGATCACTTCCGGCCATTTTTGGGGGGCCGTAGGGATCACCTTGCTATATGTCATTTTATCCTGGTCCCTCCATCCGGGACAGAGCAAGGTTTTCCAGATTTCAATGAGTTTCATTTTGTTGGTGTCTTCCTTCTATGTCTGTCTCATGATCAGCAGAAATTTTTTTGATCTTTCCTACGATGGTCAGGCTTATCACCAGGAAGCTCTCATTCAGCTCAACCGGGGATGGAACCCCTTTTATGAGCAATTAACCAGCCCGCAATCCAACAACATGCACCGCTGGCTGAATCATTATTCAAAGGGGGTATGGTTTTATGCAGCGATGATATTCAAGGTCACGAAAGATATTGAATCCGGCAAGCTTTTTCACTTTTGGCTGATGATCGCCGCTCTATTCATGACCCTCTCCTTTCTCCTGCGATTCGAAACGTTATCCCGGTCTTTGGCCGTCCTCATCAGCTTGCTCGTGGCCTTCAATCCGGTATCGATCTATCAATCCCTTAGCTATTACCTGGACGGCCAGCTCATGTCGCTGATGATCATCCTCGTCGTGGTCCTGGGCTTCATCTATCGGGAATCAAAATGGTTCTATTATTTGCTACTATTGATGGTAATTCCGGTTCTTGTAAATGTTAAGCTGACCGCCGGCATCTACACGGGACTAATCATGATTGGCTATATGGCAATGCTTTGGGTGAAGTCGAAATTCGAGCAGCTGCGTAAAACCTTGATTTACACCCTGATCGCCTTTTTTCTCGGTTTCGTTCTATTCGGATTCAACCCTTACGTCACCAATACCCTCCAAAAGGAAAACCCTTTTTATCCCGCCTTGGGGACCGACCGTTCGGACTATACTTATCCCCAGTTCCCGGCCAATTTCATCGGCAAAGATTCTTTTACTTTGCTTTTTTATTCTATTTTTTCCAAGTCCGACAATGTTCGCGGGCTCGAAAAACAGGCCTATTTAAAGATCCCTTTCACCGTTTCCAAAGATGAGCTGGGGGCTTTTACCGACACGAATGCCAAACAAGGAGGATTCGGCCCATTGTTTGGCGGGGCGATATTGCTATCTTTTCTGATCATTATCGGGGCCTTACTGAGTCTTTATTCACGATCCCCAAAAGACAGGACCCGAAAAAAACAACCTTGGCTGGAAAGGAACGCGCTGCCAAGGGGCATTCTTGCCCAATATCTATTTAGGTCTTTTCTGTTTGGCATTGATTTTAGCCACCTGCTTGATCAATCCGGCCTCCTCCCTTGCCAGGTTTGTCCCCCAAATGTGGCTTTTTCCGATCATCGCCGTTTTACTGGGATACAGCCTGAAGGACAAGCTCTTTCGAATCCTGGGACACCTGGTCCTCATCGTTCTGGTCTTGAATAATATATTGATCGGGTACACCTATTATTCATATAATCTTAAAATCACAAGGGTTTATAACCAGCGACTGGAGAATTTGGCGGCCCTCAGCCAGGAAAAGCCGATCCAATTTTATTCTGGGCATTTCCTTTCGAGCAGTATCCTCCGCTTTGATCGGTTTGGAATTGTTTATTCTATTGCGGGGAAAAAGGAAGAATGCTCTAATGGACAAAGAATCCTTCCGAGCAGCATTATTATGAAATGTGAGCCAAAATAGACCATACGCTTGCCAGAAGGCAGCGATTTGCGGTATAAATTCAGCGAGTTGCTTTTTTGATGACCAAGGGGAGCAGAGAAGAAAAAATAAATTCGATCTATAGAGGAAAGTAAAATGAGGACATGGGAAAAGGGATATATTTTTATCTTATTAACGGCCCTCCCGTTCTTCTTCCCCGGCCAATCTTTTCCACTCAGCAGTGCGGAATCCCTTGAAGGTCTTAAAGGAGTCGAAGTTATCGTGGAAGAATTAAAACCCGAACTGGAGAACTTCAACCTCACGGCGACCCAAATTCAAAAAGAGGTGGAAGGGAAGCTGCAAAATGCGGGGATACAGGTCCTTTCAAAAGAAGATAATGAAAAAATTCAACCTCTACGAATGCCATACCTTTACATAAAGGTCAATTCATACAAATTGCCCTGGAGAAGGTCGTCTTTCGCCTTTTGTATAGACATTGCTTTAAATCAACAAGTCAAGCTCCGCGGAAATCCGGATCTTAAAAAAACCATTTTCTTCTCTCCAACCTGGTACAAAAGCAAAGTCGGAGGAGCAACGGGGAACGATATGGCGGAGATCATCGAAGTGGTTAAAGCGTTAACCGAAAAATTCATTGGTGCCTACCAAAGCGCAAATCCGAAACGGTAAGAGAGGGGCTGACCTTGTCTGTTTTGTCCTATCCTTGCTTGCGCCTCCTTTTATCACTGTAAACTTCCCGCTACCTTCTCCACCCTGCGAAGTAGATTTCCTGTTTCAATCAAGGAGGTGATTTTTTGGATGTCCTCGCTGAACCTGCGGTCGCTTTCGATGGGAGGGACTTTTTCGCGCACCACCTTGTAGGCTTCATGGATCCCCCTGCCGGGATGGAGGGGAAGCAGGAATTCCAGCCCCTGGGTCGCGCAGAGAAGTTCCATGGCCAGGATCTGCTCTACATTCCTGACAATATCCCTCGCTTTTCTTGCGGCAATGGTTCCCATGGAAACGTGGTCCTCTTTATCCGCTGAGGTGGGGATGGAATCCACGCTCGCCGGGTGAGCCAGGATCTTATTCTCCGAGACCAGGGAGGCGGCACTCACCTGAACCATCATCAACCCTGAATGGAGTCCTCCTTCCTTGGTGAGGAAAGCAGGCAAGCCCGAAAGTGCGGGGTTGATCAATTTCTCGATTCGTCTCTCGGAGATGCTCCCCAGCTCGGCCACTACGATCCCCAGGAGGTCCAGGGCGAAGGCCACCGGCTCGCCGTGGAAGTTGCCGCAGTTGAGGATCTTGCCCCGCTCGGCAAAGATGAGAGGATTATCGGTGGCCGAATTCACCTCCACCTCCAGCGTCCTGCGAACATACCCCAGGGCATCTCTCACCGCTCCATGGACTTGGGGCATGCAGCGGATCGAATAGGCATCCTGGATCTTGGGGCAGGATTTGTGCGACTCCGCGATGGGATCGTATTTCCCCAGCTTCTGGAAGTTTCTGGCCACCGCCAGTTGACCGGGAAAGGGGCGGACCCTCTGTATGTCCGGGTCAAAAGCAGAAAAGGTTCCCTTTAGCGCATCCAGCGTGCAGGCTCCTACGATGTCGGCCACCTTGCAGAGGCGTTCCGCCCGAAGAAGCGCCAATAGTCCGACGGCGGTCATGACCTGGGTTCCGTTGATCAAAGATAACCCTTCTTTGGCCTTCAAGGTGACGAGCGGAATTCCGGCCTTTTCCATGGCCTTTTGACCCGGCATCCTTTTCCCCTGGTAGACCGCTTCTCCCTCACCTACCAGGACTGAGCTCAAATGGGCCAGGGGGGCCAGGTCTCCGCTGGCGCCCACGGAACCCTGCTCCGGAATCAGCGGATGGACGCCTTTGTTGACCATGTCCGCCAGCCGCCTCAGGACCTCCAGGCGAACCCCCGAATATCCCTTGGCGATCACATTCGCCCGGAGAACCATGATTGCTCTGGTGGTTACTTCGTCGAAGAAGGGACCTACGCCCACGGAATGGCTCCGGATGAGGTTGCGCTGTAATTCCTCGATCTGCGGCAGGCTGATCAATTGTTCGCAGAGGAGACCGAAACCGGTGGTCACACCGTAAATTTTCTCCCCCCGGCGTAGAGCTTCCTCCACAAAATTCCTGGACCTCTTCACTTTTTCCCCAACCGAGGGGTGAATCTTAACCCCGGCTCCCCCTTCGGCCACATCCTGGACATTCTCCAAGGTCAGGCTCTCCCCGTCAATAAACACTTTTTTCATATTCTCACCATCCTGTCTTTTGGTCTCTTGATCCTCATCGGCCATCTCTCTGCTGGTATTGCCTATCTTAATCAGTAAAGAGACTTTGATTCCAGCAGACCAAGGCAAGGGGGTGTAAGGTCGCACCCTCAATCTTCCCGGTGGGTCCAATTTCAAAGAATATTAGCCAGTGGTAACGAAATATCGCCAAAAGGAAGATTTTCGGGGGAGACGGGCATGAAGTGATGAGACGTTATTATCGCTTGAATTCCAGGCAATCTTATATCTTGCGAGTATTTGAGATAAACCTTTTCTTTTGGATGGGGGCATCTTAGGATGCCCCCATTGTCCCTTTGGCGAAAAAACACCTTACTTGCTCTTGCGGGCGATTTCCATCAGGGGAGTAATCCGCTGGTGGAGTTCGGAAACGTATTTCTTGTATTCCTCACCCACGAGGGGTCTGACGGCCAGCGCTGCTTTGTCCATCTTATCCATATGCTCCGGATCCTTTATGGCCTCCAAAAAGACAGCCTGGACTTTCTTCAGAATCGGGTCCGGAATACCGGCGGGACCGAAAATGCCGCGGGAGGAGGAAGAAATAATATTGGGAAAGCCCAACTCGGCAGTGGTGGGAACATCGGGCACAAACTTCGATCTTTGGGGGTCCATGACCATCAGGATGCGGATCGGGGTCCCCTTGAGCTTGGTGCCAATGTCTCCGATATTTCCGAAGGCCACGTCCACCTGTCCCCCCAATATCGCGGTGAAGACGTGGGCGCCCCCGTCGAAATGGACAATCCGGAATTTTATCTTGGCCGCCTGTTCCAGCATAAGGATGGCCAGGTGGTCATCCCCGAGGATCCCCGTGGTGGCGGCCCGGATTTCACCGGGGCGCTTCCGGGCGTCTTCAATCAGGTCTTTCAAGGTCTTGTACGGACTGTCGCCCTTGGCCCAGATGATTCCCGGATCGATGACCTGGTTGATGATGAAGACCAGATTATTCAGGTCAAAGAGCGCCTTCCGTTCCGGGTCCAGAACGATGGTGTTCAGCGCGGGAAGGCTGGCGAATCCCAAAAAATACCCGTCGGGTTTGGCCCGGGCGGTTTCGGTCAAGCCGATCTGCGACCCTGCACCCACTCGATTGGTGACGACGATCGGCTGCCCCATTTTCTTTTCCGCAATCGCCGCAACGATACGGGCACCTATATCCGTGGACCCGCCCGCCGGCCAAGGCACCTGCAGAATCACCGGCTTGGTGGGATAATTTACGGTCTGCGCTCCCGCCAAACTCGCTCCCCAAAGGGACCCGGCGACGATCAGCATGCTGAAGAGAATCCGAATGATCATTTTCCCCCCTCCTTGAAATGAATTTGAGCTACTACGCGGTGAAAGACAAATCTGAAGAGGCTATGATTTTATCAAAATGAGAGAGCGAAAAGCAAGGAAGATGTAAAGGGAAAAGCCAGAACCTCTTGACACAAAAGAGCCTTCCCTGTAGACTCCCTGCACGGAACCCGCAAGGGAGTTCGTTTAAAATCATCCAACGAAAGGACTATGACGATGATCTACGAGATCCGTACCTACCGCCTTGCGCCAGGGAGTGTGGCCGAGGTCGAGAAGCGCTTCGGTGAGGCGTACGAACACCGCAAAAAATACTCTCCAATCGTTGCCTTCTGGCACACCGAGATCGGCCCGCTGAACGAGATCATCCATGTCTGGCCGTATCAGGATCTGAGCGAGCGGGCCCGTGTCCGGGCCGAGTCCGCGAAAGACCCGAACTGGCCGCCCAAGATCTCCGAGTTCGTCCTTTCCATGCACTCTGACATCCTGGTCCCCTTCCCGTTTTCGCCGCAGCCCACCCCGGGAAAGATGGGTCCGTTCTACGAGATGCGCATTTACACCATCAAGATCGGTACCCTGCCCGACATCAGGAAGGGATGGGAGGCCAAGCTGCCCGAACGTATGAAGCTCTCGCCGCTCGCTCGTCGTCGGGCACGTCGATCTGGGCGAAGTGAACCGCTTTATTCATATCTGGGCCTACACGAGCCTCGACCAGCGGGAAAAGGTCCGCGCCACGGCCCGCCAGACCGGCGTGTGGCCGCCGGGGGGAGGCGCCGGCCGCCTGCTGACCCAGGAGAACAAAATCATGATGCCATCCGCTTTTTCGCCGATGCAGTAGCGGGTGAGAGGAACTTCCGTGAAAGGATTTTTTTGAAAAGACAAACGGCTGTCAGGAAGCGGGACCATGGGTTATCTTGGGGGCGGGAATTTCTGCGGTCCTCATCCGGTTTTTAGCACTTGGGGGGACTTTGTGTCCCAGATTAGCTTCTAAGCGCTGCCAATATCATCTTTCCTCTCCCAATCTGCAAACGCTGGCTTAGCAATGCTGGGGGTGGCCATTCCAACGGGCCGAATTGTCTCCGCGGGAGAGAGTCCCCAACTAATCCAATCTGACTTTCGGTAACCATGCTTGAAGGATGCTTACCTGCCGAAAATGCGCTACCTGATCCTTCTTTTTGACCACTCCTCCAGCTTGATATGACGAAGGCCACCCCGCCTTGCTTTTAAAGAGATCCGCATGTAAGTTTATTAGAACTTAAGACACGACGTCCCGCATCCGTATAAAAGCGAATGCCCCATCTGATGGACATATGCTGGGCATATTTTCATGACCGTCCCATATTGCCCCTATTGCCCTACAATCCGGCCGATTGGTTTCGGGGTCAGGTCTATTTTGTTAGCATTTTTGCTGTGCTGCGATAGATACGATTCAATCATACTTGCCATCTTCGGAACCAATACTCTTAGGAGAGGGAAATGCAAAGAAAATAGACCTGACCCTATTTCTTCACCGGGGATGATTTTAGATGGAGTTCTTAGCCGATGAGCAAAAGGAAATCGGCTGCCGGGATCTTAAAACAATTACCGGGGAACTCCTCAATACTTCCATGGCGTATGATCTGGTAGAAGGGAATCCCGAGCTTTTGGCTGAAATATTTACCCGCGGGGCTGATTTCTGAATCCCCTTCCTTGGCTTCGAAGAGGGCGATCGTGCGGTGGTCCTTTACCAGGACAAAATCGACCTCTCGCTTTTCCTTATCGCGAATATACATCACCTCGAAGGTCCCCAGCCCCGTTTCTGTAAACCGGGCGGCCATCCGGAGAAGGCTCACGGCCAGAAAATTTTCAAAGCGCTGGCCTGGGCCCACAAGAAAAGACCAGTCCATAAAATATAATTTGGTCTCCTTTTTGAGAGAGCGGGCAATATTTCGATGCCAGGGGCGGAGGGTGAATACCATGTATAATTCTTCCAAAATACCGATCCAGTTGGCAATCGTGTGATGATGGACCCCCAAATCCTCTCTCAGGGAATTAATGCTTAAGGGAGACCCAACCCGGGAAGGAAGAAGCTCAATCAATTGGGCAAGACCCCTGATGTCCGCTACCCTGGAAAAATCGCGGACCTCTTCTTTAATCATCAGGGTTTTGTATTCCTCCTGCCATCTCCGGTGGAATCTGGCAGAAGCTTTTAAAAAGGGCTCTGGAAATCCCCCCAAAGCCAGAAGTCTCTCCAGCTTCTCCTCCACGTTGACATGGTGGGCATTTCTGGCTTGACGGGTAAAGGATTCCCCGTCGGCCAAAGCAAGGTCATCCTTCAATACCCAAGAAAACAGTCCGGCAGCCTCGGGGAGCCCCAGGGGAAACATCTGGTACGAAAAATAGCGCCCCACGAGCGAATCTCCCGATTTTCGATAGTGCCCAAGACGCGCACTCCCGGTGACCAGCAATTGAATGCTTTCCCGGTTGGGATCGTAAACTCCCTTCAAAATATTTTTCCAGTTTTTGTGCTTGTGGATTTCATCGAACACCACTGGAATCGGTTTGCCGCCGGCTTTGGCAGCGAGGATATTCCGGAAAACGAGGGGGTTCCTGCTGTATTCTTTCCGGACCGCCGGATCATCCCAGTCAAAATAAGTATCTTGGGTCTTGTTGTGGGCAAGCCAGTTTTTCGCAAAGGTGGTCTTGCCCACTTGGCGGGGGCCCGTCAGGAGAATCATTTTTCCGCCGGTGATTTCCGGATCAAAGATGTAGGTTCCAATAAATCGATCCATATCGACTATTTTACATAACGATAGAAATAAGTCAAGACTATTTTAGACGAATATGCCAATTGGTCGGGGTATTACGAACAAGGTTTGGGAGGATATTTGCGGGCAGAAGAAGGGATTGGGTCTAAAAGCTTAATCATTTCAGGTGCCGATTCCGAACAGGGAAGATATTTTATTCTTCTTCATCATTTCGTCCATTTCTTCAGCGGCCGGGCGTTTCGAGAAGCGGCTGGCCGCATCCAGGACTTTGGGCAATAGATCCACATCTCCAACCGTGTTGAGAAATACATCCGGGCGGCCCAGCACCCAGTGAACCGCTTTGTCGATGTCCGCCTGATCTTCCAGGGGCTGGTACCAGGTATTCCGGTTCTGCGGGGTAATCGCCCAGGGGCCGCGGGCGAGGGATTTGATGGTTTGGACGGCCACGTTCCGTTCCTTGCAGATGCTTGCACAACTTCTTCGAACTCCTTCCGGTACCGCTCGTTCAAATGCATGACGTAATTGTAGGGCATTAGGACCGAATCGAAGTCGAAGCGCTTCAAGGCCCGTTTATGCATGGCCGCGATCATCCACCCGTGTCCGGTGACCCCGATAAAGCGAACCAGGCCCTTTTCCCTGGCCTCGACCGCCGCTTCGAGGGCCCCTCCCGGACCCATGGCCGTATCCCACTCATCCGGGTGCTGGAGGCCGTGGAACTGGATCAGGTCGACTCTGTCCACCTTTAAGCGGTCGAGGGAGCGGTGGATATCTTCGCGGGCCTCCTCGTAAGTCCTCTTGCCGGTCTTGGTGGCCAGGAAGAAGTCTTTGCGGTGCCTGGCCATCCAGGGGCCGATAAGGATTTCTGAATCTCCATACCGAGGGGCCGTGTCGATGTGGTTCACCCCGTACTTCAGCAGGATTTCCAGAGCCCGCTCCGCATCCTTCTGCGTGGCCCGAATCAGGGCCGCGCCTCCGAAGATCGTTGCCGTGCTCATGTGGCCGGTGCGGCCGAAGGGTCTTTTTTCGATCAATTGGACATTCCTCCACCCTTAGATTCTGGGCTTTTTCCGCGACCCTGCGCGGAAAAAGTGGTTCCCAGCGGGACAGCCCGGCGCAGGGGCGGTTCGCGAACCGCCCCTACCCTGCATCCTTTTCCTACCAACATGTTGGTATTCGTTCCGTGCTAAGCGCCTATTTAATTGATTTCTTTTTATAACTCAGCGCAATCCCAGCGCTGCTTTTCGGATGGATGGTGGTTTCAAATTCAGGCAGGCTTTTCATGTATCGGTAATATTCCTCGGTCCCGCTCAGGTAACCCCCGCGGGCAGTCGATTCCCAGACATTGTGCGCCGTGAGACAGCCCCCGGGTTCCAGCTTCGGGATCAAAGCTTTGGCGTAATTCGTGTACCAGTCTTTATCCGCATCGATAAACACAAAATCAAAGGGTCCCGGAAGTTCCTTCACCAGTTGATGGGCATCGGCCAGCCGGGCATCGATATATTCGCTGAGACCCGCTTCCTTGAAATTGGCCAGGGCCTGCTTGTAGCGCTGCGCATCGATTTCGACGGTAATTAATTTTCCCCCGGTCTTGCTAAGGGCCCAGGCTATCCATATCCCCGAATGCCCCGTCGACGTTCCGATCTCCACCGCCTTTTTATATTTATTCTTTACAATGATCTCATAGAGAATCTTCCCATCCGCCTCCGGAACGTTCCAATCCTGCCATTGATTCCTCATTTTCTGGAGGAATTTTTCAACCCTTTGGTCGATGATCCTTTCCTTTTCCCCAACCTGCGGATAACAGGGCGCCGCGGATGCCAGAAGCAGGGCCAGCATGGCAAGAAAAGCTATGGAAATAATCTTTCTCATTCCCATTCCCTGCGGGAATCAGTGCAAAAGAAAGAATTGGCCTTTTCGATTTTCGCTTCAGCTCCAAGAGGATAAAAAAATTCTTTTCTTTCTTTAATCTCCTCTTTTGGGTGAGCCAGTCGAGGTGTTTGACGATCATCATTTTTTCCGAGATGGTCAGGTCCCAGGCCCCCAGGAAGGCGGGGTTTTTGCCGTAAATGATCCCCTCGGCGGTTATCTGCTCCAGGGTTTTTGGCCCCCGGCGCAGAAAATCGATCAATCGATCTTCCCGATCAAAAATGATTCCCAGATAACGATCGATGTAGGCGGGGTCTCCCTTAAAAATACCCTTGCCGTGTGCGGTCAGATACGTCTCGGCTTTTATTCCTTTCATGCGTTCCAGGGAGCGGATCGTCTTTTCGATGTCTGAAGTCCGGTCGGCGTAATAGGGCCCCACCCGGGTCAGGTCCAGATCGGCGGTAAATAAAATTTTCTCTTGGGGGAAATAAAACACGCAGTGCCCCTCGGTATGCCCGGGGGTGTGGATGACTTCCATCCTCGTTTCCCCGAAGTCCATGACCATCCCATCCTCAAGGAAATGATCCACCTTTCGGGGGACGTAGTGGCACTCTCTCACGTAGAAATCGCACCATTTCTGAAAAGTCTCGGGAGGCATATCCCCGTAACAATTGGTTAGGGATTTCACATCCTCGAAGTGGGCGGCATCCAGAGAGTGAGAATAGAAGGCTGACTCGGGGAACAGATAATTGTAGACCAGGTGGTCTTCGTGGGCGTGGGAGGTGATCAGGTAATTGACCCGGGCCTGGTTCTTGAACGCGAGCAGCTTTTCCGGATTGCTTGCCGCGTCGATGATCGCCCGGACCCGGCCGTCAACAAGGACGGAGTTGCAGTAAGGGTAGTGGCCACCACGAATGAACTTAACCGAACCTTTCGAAAAATCGTACAATTTATGACCTATTCCCGGAATTTTTTGGAGGGGGATACATATTAAATCCGAAATCCGAATATCGATCCCGCGAGGCGCGGGACCGAAACAAATCCCAATGACCAAATTCGAAAACAAGGGACTTTGTAACACTTTAGCTCTTTGAAATGATCCAGCTTAAGTCATTCCCGTGAAAACGGGAATCCAGAAACATAAAGAAAAAATCCTGGATTCCTGCTTTCGCAGGAATGACGACCTTAATTGAGGCATGTGCTGGTGTTCATTTTCAAATAGCTAAATTGATACGGGACTTTGTGTTTTGAACATTTGGTATTCGGGTTTCGGGATTGTTTCGTCCCGCGTCTCGCGGGATTCGTGCTTCGACATTCGAATTTCTTTTCTAAATCGCTTTTTCCTCTCTCAGGCCGGCGATGTCCTCGCGGCGGTATCCGAGCAGGCCGGTTAATATGTCTTCCGTGTTCTCGCCCAGTTCCGGGTTGGCCTTTTCCAGTTTCACCGGGGTCCGGGAGAGTTTAATCGGGCTGTTCACCACTTTGAGGTTTCCCGCTTTGGAGTGTTTTACCTCGGCGATCATTTCCCGGACGGCGGTGTGCGGATCCTGAGCCAGTTCATCCACCCGGTTCATCGGCCCGCAGGGGATATCTTCCCGGATCATCAGCTCCACCCATTCCGCGGTGGATTTACTCTTCAAGGCCTGGGTCACTTCCTTTTCCAATTCCTTGTGGTTTTTCGTGCGGATCTGGTTGCCCTTGAACCGCGGGTCCGTCACCAGATCTTCCCTTTGAATCACCTTGCAGAATTTCTGCCAGAAAGGATCGCGGGCCGCGGCCACGACCAGGTATCCATCCCGGGTGGGATAAGCCTGGAAGGGAGTCAAGCACGGGATGGCGGGTTCCGATTCGCTCGGGGACTTCCCCCGTGGCAAAGTACCGGGCAAAGGCGTTTTCCAGGAAGGCCATCTGGCAGTCCAGCATGGAGACATCCACCATCTGACCTTCCCCGCTCTTCTCCCGCTCGTGAAGGGCGGAGAGGATTCCCAGGGCGGTAAAAACCCCGCCGCCCATGTCCCCGATGGAGAATCCCACCCGGGCCGGCCCCCCGCCGGCTTCCCCGGTTATCGACAAAGTCCCTCCCATTCCCTGGACAATCACATCGTAAGCCGGTCGGTTTGCATAGGGACTTGTCTGACCGAATCCCGAGCAGGCGGCGTAAATGATCCGCGGGTTCACTTCCCGAAGGGCCTTGTATCCCAGTCCCAGGCGGTCCATCACCCCCGGCCGGAAATTTTCCACCAGCACATCGGATTTTCTGGCCAGACCCAGGATAATCTCCTTTCCTTTGGGGTGGCGCAGGTTCACGGTGATGCTCCTCTTACCCCGGTTGACACTCAGGAAATAGGAGCTGACTCCCTTGACGAAGGGAAAATTCTTTCTCGACGGATCGCCCTCATCCGGATTTTCTACTTTGATGACCTCTGCACCCAGGTCGCTCAACAGCATGGTGCAAAACGGCCCGGCCAGGGCCCAGGTCATATCCAGTACGCGAACGCCCTGCAAAGGACCAGGCATAAAACCCCCATTCAAATTCGGAATGCGGAATTTGGAATGCGGAATTTGAAAATCCCAAAAACCAAATAAATTCCCATTTCCCGATTGACCAAAAAAATAAGACTTCCATTCACCAACACTGTTTGAGGTTTTGGATGTTGGTGCTTGCCTTTCATTCCGCAATCCGCATTCCGAATTCCGACATTTGTTACATGATCATCCCGCCGTCGCAGTGGATGAGCTGGCCGGTGATGAAGGAGCTCTCATCGGAGGCCAGGAAGAGCGCCAGATTGGCGATATCCTGGGGACTCCCCTTCCGATTCAGGGGGACGATAAAAGCCAGGCTCTTCTCCATGCGCTCCACCATTGCCGGGGGCATGGCTTTAATCATATCAGTCCAGATCATTCCCGGAGCGATGACGTTGACATTGATCCCTTTAGGGGCCATCTCTTTGGCGGCCGTCTTGGTCATCCCGATCACCCCGGCCTTGGTCGCCGAGTAATTCAACTGGCCGGGATTCCCCCTCCAGCTGGTGGAGGATATGTTGATGATCTTCCCATATCCTTTCTCCCTCATTACCCGGGCGGCGCACTGGATACCGAGGAAGACTCCTTTCAGGTTTACATCAATGACCTGGTCCCACTGTTCATCGGTCATCTTGTGGAGCATGGCATCCCGGGTAATTCCGGCATTGTTTACCAGAATATCCACGGTCCCGAATTCCTTCACCGCGGTATCCACCATCTTCTGGGCCACTTCCCGGGAGGTGACGCTTCCGACCACCGCCACAGCCTTCCCCCCTTTGCCTTTAATCGTGTCCACCGTGCGCTTGGCATCTGCTTCGTTCACGTCATTCACGATCACCTTGGCCCCTTCCTCGGCAAAGCGCAGGGCGATCCCTTCTCCGATTCCCCTTCCGGATCCAGTCACAATAGCCACTTTGTCCTTGAGTCTCATAACCAATCCCTCCTTGTATTTGGAATAATGGAATGACTGGAATAATGGAATGATGGGCCGGAATTGGAATAATGCATTTTTCCACTGGACACATTCTGTCCAATATTCGCAATATTCCATTATTCCTGCATTTTCCACTATTCCAGTATTCCATTATTCCATTATTCCGATTGCTTTTCGGTACTGGTAATACTGATACATCACCCCGGCTGCTTTGGCCGCCCGCTCCGGCGTGCGGAATTGGGCCAGGGCGAATTCCGATTTACCTGTCCCTTTGCCCCTGGGAAAGTTCGTCCCCACGGCAAAGACCGGTTTCCGGTATTTCTCCACCAGCTCGCAGACCCGTTCGTAAATCCGCATCCGGCTCTCAGATACGTGCTGCATAATCTTTTCGGTCTTGTCGCCCGGAAGGATGCCTTCGGCCTTTTTTTTGATGTCCGGCAGGAGGTGGGCCAGGGGACCGGCATCCCCGCTCAGGGAGATCACCGCATCCACTTTCTCCCAGGAAATCAGGGCTTCCAGGCACTCAATGTAGGGATCCATGCCCATGGTGGCGACCATGTCCACCGGATTCCCCCGACTCCAGAAAGCGGGGAGAAGGCTGTCCAGCCTGCGGACGATCGATTCATCCAGAGGGGGGACCTCCAACCCCAGTTCGTTGCAGGCATCCGCGGTGATGACTCCCCATCCCCCGCCCCGGGTGAGGATGCCGACCCGGTTTCCCCGCGGGAGGGGGAGGGAAGAGAAGGCTGCGGCCAGTTCCAGCATTTCTTCGGTGGTGGAGGCCCATAGAATCCCGGCCTGCCGGAAGGCGGCTTCGTACACCTCCTTCACTCCGGCCATGGCTCCGCTGTGGGATTTGGCCGCACGCGTACCGGCTTCGGTTCTTCCTCCTTTGTAAGCGATGATCGGCTTATGGGGGGTAATATTCCTGGCTTTGGTCAAAAACTCCCTCCCGTCGTCGAGGCCTTCGATGTAAAAAAGGATGACCCGGGTGTCCGGGTCCCTGCCCAGGCAATCCAGATAATCTTCGGATCTCAGATCCCCTTCGTTTCCACTGCTCACATATTTGCTGAAGCCGACGGCGAACTTCTCCCCCCAGCCCAGCATCTGGGTGCCGATGTTCCCGCTCTGCGAAACGAGAGAGACCGCTCCCCTTCTGGGCCTCACCGGGGGCATCAGGGCGGTCAGGCGGGCCGAAGCGCTGAAGATGCCCATGGTGTTCGGCCCCACCAGCCGCAACCCTCCGGAGCGGGCGATTTCGACGATCTCTTTTTCCAGCCGGGCGCCCTCCTCTCCCGTTTCGCTGAAATCCGAGGTGATCACGATGGCCATCCGGATTCCTTTCCGGATGCACTCCTGGACCGCCTCTTTGGTTACCCGGGCCGGAATGGCGATGACCGCCAGGTCCACGGGTTCCGGGATATCGGTCACCTTTGGATAAGCCGGGTGATTGAAAACCATTTCCCCTTTCGGGTTCACGGGGTAAAGCTTTCCCTGGTACCCCCCCATGAGAATATTCAGAAAGACAATGGCCCCCCACTTTTCGATATTACTCGTAGCCCCGATCATGGCGATCGATTTGGGGTTGAAGAGGAGATCAAAATTCAGCTCAGTCGGTCTTGTCATTTGAATTCCTTTAGAATTTTAGGTCCTTTAGGCGCCCGAAAAAAACCATCCGGAGCGGGGGCGGGTTTGAAATCCGCCCCCACTTTAGGCGCTTCAGGCCATTTTTCTGACTCTATATTGGTCAAAGAGGAGAAGAAATGTCAAGTAGGGGCAATCACGCCAAGGCGTGATGAATTGCCCCTACGCCGATTCTGAAGCTGGCTGCTGCTTTTTTAGCGTCTGGATGAGATTTCCCACCTGGCTCAGGGGAACCCGGATCTTTTGCCCCCCCTGCCGGATTTCCACCTCGGGGCCCTTTTCCCCCTGAACCCTTTGGACTTCGATTCTTCCCTCCTGGGCCCCGACTTCTTCAGCCGGAGCGAACTCCGCATACGAGGGTGGGATGTATCCCGGGTTGATCCAGTCCAGGGGCTTAAATTCGGCAAACTGGATGAGGGTCCCGAAGGCATGTTTGGGATGGACATACATTTCTTTCCAGCCGGGAAAGGGCTCCGCCAGGCCGAAGGTGGGAATCCCTTTATCTTCCAGCTTCTGGTGAACCTTTTGGATGTCATTCACCTGAATGGTGATGTGGTGAGGTCCCTCTCCCCGGTTGTCCAGGAAGCGTTGCACAAAACTGTCCTTTTCCAGAGGATCGATGAGTTCAATGAAGCAGGAAGTTCCCAGCTCGATGGTGGTCCAGCGGAACTTCTGCCAGGGCACCGGGGCTTCAAAGAGATTTTTCCCTCCCAGGACATCGATGAAAAAAGCCTTGGCCTTGGCTTGGTCCCTCACCGCAATGGAAACGTGGTCGATCCTCCGAATCATGATTTCCTCCCCGCCCGCGGATATTCAAACTGCTTTTCTTACCTAACATGGTTTGATAAAAAAGTGCAAGTTGCCGGTTGTTCGTTGCTATTTTTTTGATTGACCCTCTTCTGAGAATATACTATCTTAGTAAGTGATCACTCAATAACCGGCAAGGGGGGGAAAGGCATGGGAAATCGAATGACGGCAGAGGACCGCAGGGAGCAGATCCTGCGCGGGGCCATGGAACTCTTTGCCGAAAAAGGTTTCCGCGGGACCACGACCCGGGAAATTGCCCGGCACCTGGGGATCAGCGAAGCCCTCATGTTCAAATACTTCCCCAGCAAGGAAGCGCTCTACCGGGCGATCATCCAAAAAAGAACCGATGGGACCGAGGAGATGTTCTTCCCCAAGGAAGCCATCCAGGCCAAAGATGACCGGCAGGTGTTCCGCGCGATTGCCTCCAACCTGATTGCCAGGAACACCGAAGACCCTACCTTCATGCGGCTCATTCTGTACAGCGCCCTGGAGGGCCACGACCTCTCCCGCATCTTTTTCGAAACCCATGTCATGGGAAAAACCCGTCTACTGTCGGACTATATCCGCCAGCGGATCAAGGAAAAGGCTTTCAAGCCGGTCCCTCCGCTTCTGGCAGCCAGGGCCTTCATGGGGATGATCATTCATTATGTTCAGTTCCGGGAAATTTACGGTATGAAAAGCTTTATGAAATTCTCTCAGGAAAAGGCGGTCCGCACCTTCGTGGACACTTTTCTGAACGGGTTGACCGGAGAATCAAAAAAGAATGGGAACAGGAAACGAAAAACCCGCTCCTAACCCCAAGAAAAAGAAAATCCTTTTCCTTTTGGCGATCGTTCTCTTGGGGGTCGGGGGCTACTTTGGAATCCAGTGGATCTACTTCCGCTGGCATTACGTCTCCACCGATGATGCTCAGGTGAAAGGCAATTTGGTCAACCTGAGCGCCAAAGTCTCGGCCCGGATCGAACGGATGCTGGTCGAGGAAGGCGATTCGGTTCAATCCGGGAAAGTTCTCGTGGAACTGGACCCCAAGGATTACCTGGCCGCCCGGGCCCAGGCCCAGGCCAGCCTGGAGATGGCCCGCCAGGACCTGGCCAAGGCAATCCCCCAGCTCGCTCTGACCCGGGACCGGGTTCTGCAGGGAATTGACACGGCGGATGCCTCCCACAAGGAAGCCCGGGAGGGACTGAAATTTGCTGAAAATGATGCCGCCTTGCAGGCGGACCGGGTGCAGAAGGACATCGATCGGGCCCAAGCCAGTCTCAAGGCGGCCCGAGCCAGGGTGATCGAAGCCAAAGCCACGACGGACAACACCCAGAAGGAGTTCGAGCGGCACCAGGAATTGTTCAAGAATAAATACATAGCCGAAAATGCCCGGGACGCAGCCGAGACGGCCTGGCAGGTGGCGCAGAGCAAATATCAGGTGGCCCTGGAGAATGAGCGCGAGGCCCTGTCCCAGCTGGAGTTGGCCGAAGCCAACCAGCGTTCCATTGAATTAAAGAAACAGAGCATCCGGATTTCCGAACAGGTTTTGGAGAGGGCCAAAATCAGCCTGGCCCTGTCCCGTGAGGAGAAGAAGCAGATTTCCATCCAGGAGAAGAATATTGAATTTCTAAAGGCCAAGGTTCAGGAGGCCGAAGCGGCCCTTCAGCTGGCGGAACTCCGTCTCCAGGAAACCAAAGTCATGAGCCCGATATCCGGGGTCATCTCCAAGCGCTTTGCCGATCAGGGGCAACTGGTCCAGCCCGGCCAGCCTCTTCTGGTGGTGAATAATCCATCCGAAAAATGGGTCGTGGCCAACGTGGAAGAAACCAAGGTTCGCAAGGTTCATCAGGGGGCGAAGGCCAGAGTCGAGGTGGATGCCTTTCCGGGCCGCGCCTTTGAGGGACAGGTGGAGTTCATCGGGGCGGCGGCGCTCTCGGAATTCGCCCTGCTTCCGGCGGAAAACCCCTCGGGGAACTTCGTAAAAATCACCCATCGCCTTCCGGTGCGCATATCGGTGAAAGACCCGGATCATCTCCTGAAGCCCGGGATGATGGTGGTGGTGGCGATTGAAGCAAAATGAGGGCTTGATGGGGGCAGCGGCTAGTTTTGCATAAGGTTTTTGGATTTTTACGCTTTTCGACAAAAATGTCTTTCTTTTTCATTCCTTTCCGGAGGGCACGCTGTCTTTAACTTTAAGAAATGATAGGATTCTTCCCCAAAGCCTGGACAAAATTGTCGAAAACAAGATATTTCCTCCAATGGATCAAAATTGGGGAGTGAATCAAATTTATATGGTTAAATTCCTGGCACGCAGCTTGCTGCCATAAAAGCATGGGGACACGGGCTTCAGGGTTCGGGGAGATATAGCGATTGGAACCGAAAAACGATAAATGGTCGGTCCTGAGTGTGGTTATTCTGGGCTCTTTCATGGCCATCCTGGACAGCAACATCGTCAACGTGGCTTTGCCCAAGATGATGGCCAATTTCTCGGCCACCGTGGACCAGATCGAGTGGGTCGTTACGGGATACATGATCGCCTTTGCCATCTCTATGCCGGCCACCAGCTGGCTCCAGAGTCGATACGGAATCAAGGAAGTGTTCATCGCCAGCTTGGCCCTATTCATTTTTGGTTCCGTCCTCTGCGGCATGGCCTGGGACAAGGATTCAATGATCTTTTTCCGGATGATCCAGGCCGTAGGAGGAGGGGCCATGATGCCCACCGGGATCACCCTGGTGTCGGGAGCCTTTCCGCCCCAGGAGCGGGGGATGGCCATGGGAATCTGGTCCATTGGGGCGATGGTGGCCCCCAGCGTGGGACCTTTCCTGGGGGGTTATCTGGTGGATGAAGTGAACTGGCGGTCGATTTTCTACATTAATGTTCCCGTGGGAGCCGTGGCCATTTTCGCCGCTCTCTGGATTCTGGACTCGAACCGCTCTTCCGGCCCGGTTCGCAGGTTCGACTATATCGGCTTCCTCTGTTTTTCCCTTTTTCTGGCCGCTCTCCTCATTGCCCTGGCCCAGGGTCAGCGGGAAGGCTGGGACTCCGACTACATTCTTTCCTTCTTCGGGTTGAGCCTGATTGGCCTGACGGGTTTTCTGGTTTCCAGCTTCAGGCAAAGGGACTCGATTATCGACCTTCGCCTCTTTGCCAACCATAATTTTCTAATGGCCAGTATCATCAATTTTGTCCGGGCCGTGGCTATCTTCGGGTCCATGTTTCTCCTTCCCCTCTATTTGCAGAACCTTATGAACTACACGGCCCTGCGCACCGGAATCATTCTAGTCCCCACGGCGATCAGCGTGGCCATTGTATCTCCCTTCTCCGGAATGATCGCCGATCGAATCGGCCCGCGGGTCCCCCTGTTCCTGGGAACTGTCCTGTTATCCTACTCCTTGTATCTCTACAAGGACATCTCCTTGAATTCGGATTACTGGTTTTTATTCTGGCCCCAGGTGATGCGGGGGGTCGGCCTGGGCCTGATCAACGCCCCTCTGATGAGCGCAGCCCTCAATGCGGTCCGCCGGGAGCAGACCAGCAATGCTTCCAGCCTCCTCACGGTCACCATGCAGGTCGGGGGGGCTTTTGGAGTGGCTCTGCTGGGGGCCACCCTGCAACGGCGGGAATTTTTTCATTACGCCCAATATGGGGAATTGTTGAACAATGCTTTCTCCGCCCCGGCCTATAAGGCTCAACTGGTCATGCAGGAGATTCTCCTGCGGGGCGGGTTTGATCCGGCCGAGGTGGTTGCCAAAGGAAAAACCCTTCTGGCCCTTTGGGTTCACCGGCAGGCCACGGCGGGTGGTTTCGCGGATGCTTTCGTTTTTTCAGCCCTGTGGGTCACCATCGGTATCCTTCCGGCTCTCTTGATCCGGAACCGGCACGCCGCCAAAAAGGCCGGCGCCCGGGTCATGGCGGAATAGGATTGCAAATGAAAGGCATATGGAATAAATTGGCAATTCATGATTCGAAAAATTGGAGATTTCAGGCGGAGTGAAGGGTACTCAAATAGGGAAAGGGGATTCTAGGATGAAAAAATTGAAGAAAAGAGGATTGGCCTGGGGGTTCTTGAACTCGCTCATTTTCCTGCTCCTGGTCTGTTCCGGGGTGGCTTCTGCCCAGGAAGTCAGTCTTCCCCAGCCGGGGCAACCTCTCTCTCTGAATGATTGCGTGGCCTTAGCCCTCAGGTTCAACCCGGCCCTGCGCTCCAATCTGGCAACGGTCGAGGCCCAGAAAGCCCGCGTGGAGCAGGCTCTGGCGGCCTATTACCCCCAGGTCAACCTCAACACGTCCTATAACTGGAACACCTTTAACTACGTTTCCCTGGGGGGAGCAGTCAGGACATATACCTATAATTGGACCTTTCTGGATGTTTTCGCCGTGGGGCCGACGCTGAATCTGACGATCTATGATTTCGGCCGGACGTCCAACAGCGTAAATATCAACCGGGAGAACGTCAAAGCCAGCGAACAGGATCTGGTCACCACCAGGCAGACCGTGATCCTGAACGTCCAGCAGGCCTATTTCGGGGTCCTCCAGGGCCAGCGACTGGTTGAGGTGGCCAAGGAGATCGTGACCCAGACCCAACAGCACCTGGACCAGGCCCAGGGTTTCTACCAGGCCGGCACCCGCCCGAAGATCGACGTGACCAAGGCCGAGGTGGACCTGGCCAATGCCCAGCTGGCCCTCATCCAGGCCAATAACAATTTCGCCGTTGCCCAGGTGACCTTGAACAACGCCATCGGCCTTACCCAATCCCTCACCTTCCCCGTGGAAGACACTCTGGGTTTTGCTCCCCGGGAATACCAATTGGAGGATATCGTCAAAACCGCTTATGACCAGCGTCCTGAAATCCTGCAGATAAAAGCCAAACAGCGCAGTCAGGAGGCGGCCGTCAACCTGGCCCAGTCGAGCTACTACCCGATCCTCTCGGGAAATGCTCAATACCTGATGCGGGGATCTCATATGCCCAATGACATGACCTGGGATATGTTTTTTGGGGCTACCCTCAGCATTCCCATCTTCAGCGGGTTCTCTTCCCCCAACCAGGTGGCGGAACAACAGGCCAACTTGAGAAATCTCATATCCCAGGAAGAGGCCTTGAAGCTGAACATCCGCCTGGAAGCGGAACAGGCCTACCTCAGTCAGAAACAGGCGGCGGAGCAGGTCCGGGTGACGGAAAAAGCCGTGGGGCATGCCCAGGAAAATTACGAGCTGGCCAGCGGGCGCTACCAGGTGGGGGTGGGGTCTCCGTTGGAGATCACCGATGCGGAGATCCAGCTGGCCACGGCTAAAGCGAACAACATCCAGGCCCTCTATAATTACAAGGTTGCCGAAGCCAAGATTGAAAGAGCGATGGGGGCGAATAAATAGGATGGCAGACGCCGGATCCGGGATCCAGGATCCCGGATATCAATAGGGTGGATTACAGATAATTCCTTTAGGAAGAAGAAAATGAAAAGGACAATCATTGTACTGGTGGTTATTGCTCTGGCGGGGCTGGGGGCTTTCCGGGCCGCCCAGGTCATTTCAGCCAAGAAAGAGGACCCGAAAAAGGGGATCACGGGTCAGGTCCCGCTGGTGGAGGTCGGCCTCGGTGACCCAGGGTCTGATCGAGGAAAAAATCTCCCGCACCGGCGACATTGCTCCCTCCGCCCAGGTGACCATTTACTCCAAGGTCCAGGGGTGGGTGGGGAAGATCAATGTCCGGGAAGGGGATCTGGTTAAAACCGGGCAGGTCCTGGTTACCCTGGACACGCGGGAAGCCGAGGCCACGGTGGCCCAGGCCGAGGCCAGCCTGGAGGCGGCTAAGGCACGGCTGAAACAGGTCCGGGCGACGGCGGAGGAAACGGTCCAATCCCAGATCCAGCAAACCAAGGCCAACCTGGAACTGGCAGAGGCCGACCTGAAGCGCGCCCAGGAACTGCACGAGAAAAATTTCATCGCCCGGCAGCAGCTGGACGAAGCCCGGACGAAATACAACGTGGCCAAGGCGACTTATGATCTGGCCCATGAACAGCATCCGGCAGAGAACCTGGGAGAATGACATCGCCCTGGCCGAAGCCCAGGTGAACCAGGCCAAGGCCACCCTGGAGCTCAACAAGGCCCAGCTGGCCAATCTGATTATCCTTTCTCCCATGAACGGGGGAGTGACCAAACGATTCGTCGATCCGGGGACCATGGTCAAGGATACCACTCCCATTCTGACCCTGATGGACCTCAGCGAAATGAAGATGGTGGTCAACGTCATCGAAAGAGAATTCATCCATCTGCAAAAAGGCCAGCCGGTCAAGATAACGGTCACCGCTTTCCCGGACCGGGTCTTCTCCGGCCGGATCGCGATCATCACCCCGGCCCTGGAGCTCCAATCCCGCACCGCGGAAATCCAGATCTCCATCCCCAATCCGGGCTTTGTTTTGAAGCCGGGGATGTTCGGGAGGGCGGAGATCCTCCTCCGCTCCAACCCCCAGGCCGTCCTCGTCCCCATCCAGAGCCTGCATCACCGAGGGCGACAAGGATTTCGTCTATGTCCTGAAGGACGACAAGGCCTTTCGCCGCCCCGTGCGGAAAGGAGCTGGTGCGGGACACGGTCGTGGAGATCCTCCAGGGGCTGATCCCGGGGGAGCAGGTCGATCACCGCCGGCCAGACCGCCCTGAAAGACGGGGCCCAGGTGCGCTTGACCCTGCAACAGCCCCAGAAATAGGATGCTAAGACATGAACCTGGCAAGATTTGCCCTGCGCAATCCCATCACCATTCTCATGGCGGTCTTGGGGTCCATCATCCTGGGGATCATCTCCTTTTCCAAGCTGCCCGTGGACATGTTCCCGGAGATCACCTACCCCTCCATCACCGTGGGCACCTTCTATCCGGGGGCCAACCCCCAGGATATCGAGCGAACGGTCACCTACCCGGTCGAGAAGGCCGTCTCCACCGTGAACGGGGTGAAATACGTCTCCTCCATCTCCCGCCAGGGGGCCTCCCTGGTCACCATTTACTTCAACTGGGGAACCAACCTGGACAGCGCCCAGTCCGACGTGCTCCAGGCGGTCAACCTGATCCACGGGGACCTGCCCAAAGACGTCCAGTACCCGATCATCCGGAAATTTGACGTCTCCCAGATCTCGGTCATCTTCATCGCCCTCATGGGCGGAGGGCTCAACGAAGGGCAGCTCTATGACCTGGCCTACAACGTCGTCGAGCCGGAGATCGAGCATGTGCCCAACGTGGCCTCCGCGCGGGTGGGGGGAGGGAAGATCCGGGAGATCCAGATCAACTTTGACCGGCAGCGCCTGCAGGCTTTCAACCTTTCTCCGGAGAGCCGTCATCCAGGCCGTCCAGCAGGCCAACCTGATCCTTCCCTCGGGAGACATCAAGGCCGGGCCCTTACGATTACCGGCTCTTCACCGAGACCCAGTTCAGCGTGGTGAAGCCCATCGAGAACATCATCGTCTCCAACGTGCGCAAGCAGCCGGTTTACATCCGGGACGTGGCCGAGGTGAGGGATGATTTTCAGGAGCAGACCAACCTGATCCGGGTGAACGGCCAGCCGGCCGTTTCCCTGTGCGGTGCAGAAGACCTCGGGGACCAACACCATCCAGGTGGTGGATGACGTCCGCAAGGTCCTGCCCAAGATTCAAAAAATGCTCCCCCCGGGGTGGAGATGCTGGAGCTCTTCGACCAGTCGGTCTACATCCGCAACTCCATCAAGAACCTGCAGCATGAGGCCTTAATCGGGGCGGTGCTGGCCGTGCTGGTCATCCTGATCTTTCTGCGCAACCTGCGCAGCACGATGATTGTCTCCCTCTCCATCCCCATCTCCATCGTGTGCGCCTTTATCCTTCTCTATTTCAACAACCTCAGCTTGAACGTCTTTACCCTGGGAGGTCTGGCTCTGGGCGTGGGCCGCCTGGTGGACGATGCCATCGTGGTCCTGGAAAATATCTACCGCCACCGGAGCGCCGGTCAGTCTCCCTCCGAGGCGGCGATTCAGGGTTCGGGCGAGGTGGGGTTGGCCGTTCTGGCTTCGACGATCACGACCATCGTGGTTTTCCTTCCCGTAGCCTTTATCACCGGTATCGCCAAGCTCCTCTTCACCCCCCTGGCCCTCACCGTGGCTTTTTCCCTGATCGCCTCCTATTTCGTCTCCCTGACCGTGATTCCGGTCCTCTCCCGCAAGTATCTCCATCCGGAAGTCGACGAGATCTTACCGCCCTCCCCCACAGCCCCGCAACGCTTGAAATGGCGGATGAAAGTGATGTTCGATCGGATCGATGCGGGCTACCAGTCTCTTCTGGGTTGGGCCCTCCACCACAAGAAAGTTGTGGTCCTCGGGGTGGTGGGGGTTCTGCTGGGCAGCCTGCCTCTTTATTTCTTCATCGGAACCGAGTTCTTTCCCTCCATGGATGAAAGCCAGTTCCGCTTCTGGGTGCAGCTTCCGGTGGGCACTCGCCTGGAGGAATCCAGGCGAATCGCCTCCGAGATGGAAGAGGTGATCCGGGAAACCATCGGGGAGGAAACCAGGGCGATTCAGGTGAATTTCGGGATGCCCACCGGAACGGTGTCGGCCCTCTGGTCGCAAAATACCGGCCCCCACATGGGATGGATTCGCTGTCGTCTGGTGGACCCCACGGAACGCAAACTCTCCTCCGATGCCCTGATGGACAAGCTGCGCCCCAAGCTCCTGCAGAAATTCCCGGGGGTGAGGATCTTCTTCACCTCCGGTGGCATCGTCCGCATGCTCATCTCCTTCGGGTATGAAAACCCCATCGACCTGGAGATCCTGGGTTACGATTTCAGGATCGGCGGAGAAGCTGGCCGAGGAGGTGGCCGCCATCGTACGCTCCACCCCGGGAGCCAAGGATGTGCGGGTCAGCCGGGAACCGGACTATCCCCAGCAGAATATCGTCATCGACCGGGAGCGGGCGGCCCTGCTCGGGCTGAGCGTGGCCCAGGTCGCCAGGGCAATCCAGACCTTCATCAACGGCTACCAGGCTTCCATCTTCTCCGACCCGAACACCGGGAACCAGTATTATATCACGGTGCGGGCCCAGGAGAGCGACCGGGCCTCCCTGAGCGACCTCAGCCAGATCTTTGCCTTCAACCCCCAGGGCCGGCCCATCCCCCTGGACAACATCGCCGACATCTCCCGGGGGGCCGGACCCATCCAGATCGAACGGAAGTACCAGCAGCGGATCATCCACGTAACCGCCAACACCTTCGGGCGGGACCTGGGAAGCGTGGCGGCCGAGATCCAGGAGAAGCTGGACAAGATTCAAATGCCGCCGAACTTCAAAATCAACCTGAGCGGAGCGGTGGAAAGCCAGCAGGAATCCTTCATCGCCCTCCTGGGAGCCTTCATCCTGGCCGTGGTGCTCGTCTACATGGTCCTGGCCTCCCAGTTCAAATCGCTCATCGACCCCTTCATCATCATGTTCTCCGTGCCCCTGGGATTGATCGGCGTGCTCTGGGCGCTCTTTCTGACCGAGACCAACCTCTCGGTCACTTCCTTCATGGGAGTCATCATGATGGCCGGGATCGTGGTGAGCAACGGGATTCTTCTGGTCGACTACACCAACCGGCTGCGCGGGCGGGGCATGAGCCTGGAGGAGGCGGTCATCCTGGGCGGACGGACGAGGCTCCGGCCCATTCTGATGACCACTCTCTGCACCATCCTGGGCTTGATTCCCATGGCCGTCGGGCTGGGAGAGGGTTCGGAATCGAACGCCCCCATGGCCATCGCGGTGATCGGGGGGCTCTCGGTCTCCACCCTTCTTACCCTGGTCTTCATACCCACCTTGTACACCATCTTCGAAACCCGCTTTAAGAGGGAAATCCAGATCGAGGAAAAAGAGCGACCGTGAAAAAGAAAATCATCTTTTGGGTTATCTTGATCTTGCTCATTGCCGGCGGCGCCTCGGGATACATTTATTTTTATAAAGATAAAGACCAGGCCGTCAAATACCGAACGGCCAAGGTGGAACGGGGAAGCATCTCCGCCTTTGTCACCGCCAACGGAACGATCAACCCGGTGATTACCGTTCTGGTCGGGTCCCAGGTCTCGGGCACGATCCAGAAGCTCTACGCCGATTACAATTCCCGGGTGAAAAAGGACCAGCTCATCGCCCAGATCGACCCGGCGATCTTCCAGGCCCAGGTCTCCCAGGCCAAGGCCAAGGTGGAAAACGCCAGAGCCTCATTCCTGAACGCCCAGGCCGATATTGCCACGGCCAGGTCGAACGTAGAGTCCAGCAAGGCCAATGTGATCAAAGCCAGAGTTTCGGTGGACGACACCAAGCGCAACCTGAATCGTTCCTTGGAACTCTTCGCCCGCAACCTGATCTCGGCCAGCGACCGGGATTCCGCCCAGACCGCTTACGATTCCGCCGTAGCCCAGCTCGAAGCGGCCCAGGCCCAGGAGAAGGCCAGCGAAGCCCAGCTGGATTCGGCCAAAGCCAAGCTGGAGGCGGCCCGGGCCCAGATCAAGCAGGCCGAGGCCGAGCTGGAGCTGGCCCAGGTGAACCTGGATCATACCAGGATTACGGCGCCGGTCACCGGAATCGTCATCTCCCGCAACGTGGACGTGGGCCAGACCGTGGCCGCCAGCCTGCAGGCTCCGACTCTCTTTACCATCGCCCAGGATCTTACCGAGATGCAGGTCGATACCAACGTGAGCGAGGCGGACATCGGGCGGGTGGCCATCGGCCAGGAAGCGACGTTTACCGTCGATGCCTTCCCCAACCTGACCTTCCAGGGGAAAGTTACCGACATCCGCAACGCCCCGGTGACCGTCCAGAACGTGGTCACCTATGATGTGGTGATCCAGGTAAAAAACCCGGAACTGAAGCTGAGGCCGGGGATGACGGCCAACGCCTCGATCCTGGTGGCCCAGAGAGAGAATGTCCTGAAGATCCCCAACTGCGGCCTTACGCTTCCGGCCGGAGTTTGCCAAGAAAGAAGCGGTCCCATCCCAGAAAGGGCTCGGCTCCCGCGCTCCACCCCTCGCCTTCGCACGGTCAGCCCGGAACAGATTCTGGAACGGCTGAAGGCGGAACTGAAACTCACCCCGGACCAGCAGGCCGGCATCTCCCGCATCTTGAAGGATGCCCAGAGCGAGATTCAGGCGGCCCGGAAAGCCGGGGGGTCCGGAGGAAGCCAAGGCCAAGGCCAAAGAGCTCCGGGCCGCCAACCGGATCAAGATTCGTTCCCTGCTGACCGAAGAGCAGAAGAAGAAATATGATCAGATGGACCGGCGGCCGGATACCTCTCAGGGTGCGGCCCCGGTGTACAAGGTTTGGGTTACGGTTCCGGAAGGAAGGCCTGTGCCGGTCGACATTACCACGGGGATATCGGATGGTTCCAATACGGAGGTGACGTCCGGCGCCCTGAAGGAAGGGCAGGAAATCATCGTTGAAGCCATGACCGGGAATAACAAGGGCGGAAGTTCCTCGCAGGCCCCTCAGCCTTCCATGAGAGGCTTCCGGTAAAAGGCCGTTCACGCCAAGGCGCAAAGGCCGCCAAGGGATTTTTTGCAAAAAGGAAAAACACAAACCAGAATAAAAAATAACGATGAACCGCAGAGAACGCGGAGCTCGCAGAGGCAAACATGGGTAAAGACTCAAGGCCCAGGGTACAAGGTAAGATGGCAGATTTTCTTATTCACATTTTTCTTTGCGTTCTTTGCGCCTTGGCGTGAGAAAAAGCTGCTATGCCTGAACTGATCCGCGTCGAACATCTGACCAAAACCTACTACCTGGGGGAAGTGCAGGTGCCGGCCCTCAAGGGGGTGGACTTGACCATCCAGGCCGGTGAGTTCGTAGCCATCATGGGGGCCTCGGGCTCGGGGAAGTCCACCTTCATGAACATCCTGGGCTGCCTGGACCGTCCGACCCAAGGGAAATACTTCTTGGAGGAAAAGGATGTTTCCGGGCTGAGCCGGGATGAGCTGGCCCAAATCCGCAACCAGAAGATCGGCTTTGTCTTCCAGAATTTCAACCTCCTGGGGCGAACCTCCGCCCTGGAAAATGTCGAACTTCCCCTTTACTACCGCCAGGACCATTCCTCCCGGGACAGACATCGGGCCGCCATGGAAGCTCTGACGACGGTGGGCCTCCAAGCCCGGGAGCACCACCTCCCCAGCCAGCTCTCCGGGGGCCAGCAGCAGCGGGTGGCCATTGCCCGGGCTCTCGTGAACCAGCCTTCTCTCATCCTGGCGGATGAGCCCACGGGAAACCTGGACACCCGGACGAGCCTGGAGATCATGGCCATTTTGCAGAAGCTCAACCAGGATTCCCGGATCACCATCATCCTGGTGACCCATGAACCGGACATCGCCCGTTACGCGGGGCGGCATGTGGTCTTCCGGGATGGGAAAGTGATCCAGGACGAGAGGATTCAGCCCCGGCAGGCCGCGGACGATCTGGCCCAGCTTCCTGCCGCCGCCGAGGGGGAGGATCTCATGAATTTTCTCATGACCCTGCGGATTGCCTTCAAAGCCCTGGGGCGCAACAAGATGCGCTCCAGCCTGACCATGCTGGGGATCATCATCGGGGTCGGCGCGGTGATCGCCATGATCGCCATCGGCTCCGGGGCCAAGGCGCGCATTCAGGAACAGATCGCCTCCATGGGATCCAATCTGCTCATCGTGCTTTCCGGAAGCGCGACCAGCGGAGGAATCCGCTGGGGTTCCGGATCGGTCCCCACCCTCACCGTGGAGGATGCCAAGGCGATCGCCACCGAGCTGTCCGGCGGTGAAATACGCCGCCCCTGTCCTCCAGGGTGTCACCCAGGTGGTCTTTGGAAACCAGAACTGGTCCACCGTCACCTTTGCCACCACTCCCGAGGCCCTGCTCATCCGGGACTGGCCGACGGTGAAGGGACGGTCCTTAACCCAGGCGGATGTGGATGGAGCGGCCAAAGTCTGCCTGTTGGGACAGACCGTGGTGGAAAATCTCTTTGGCGAAATGGACCCGGTGGGCCAGGTGGTGCGCGTGAAGAAGTTCCCCTTCACCGTGGTGGGGGTTCTGGCCGACAAAGGGCCAGACCACCTGGGGCCAGGACCAGGACGATGTGGTCTATGTTCCCCTGACGACGGGGCAGAGGCTCCTCTTCGGGCAGCAATTTCCGGGTATGGTGCGGTCCATCAGCGTTCAGGCCACGGGCCCGGATACGATGAAATCTGGCCGAAGATCAGATCACCCAGCTCCTCCGCCAGCGGCACCGCATTCGAGCCAACCAGGATAATGATTTCACCGTCCGCAACCTTACGGAGGCCTTTTCCACGGCCGAGGAATCGGCCCGGGTCATGTCCATTCTCCTGGGGGCCATCGCCTCCATTTCCCTCCTGGTGGGCGGGATCGGGATCATGAACATCATGCTGGTTTCGGTGACCGAGCGGACCCGGGAGATCGGCATCCGCATGGCCGTGGGCGCCCGGGGCCGCGATATTCTCTGGCAGTTCCTGGTCGAGGCCCTGGTTCTCAGCCTGATCGGCGGGGTCATCGGGATCATCTTGGGAGTGGGGGCTTCGCAGATCATCTCCCAGTATCTTCAAATGGCCCACCCTCGTCTCCGTCAAGGCCCTGCTTCTCTCCTTTTCTTTTGCCGGCGGCGTGGGAATCTTCTTCGGCTTCTATCCCGCCCGCAAAGCCGCCCAGATGGACCCCATCGAAGCCCTGCGCTACGAGTAACCAGGGAATGCAGGGCTACCCGCGGGTCAACCCTACGAAAACACATCAAGATGAAATCACCTTGACGGATCCCGGGTTCTCTGGTAGGAAAAACTTATAGGCACAAAGCAAAGGATTCATTCTTTCCAGCCGGAATGATCCCGATGAGGTACCCATTTCCGAGGAGGGAAACATGACTTCGCGAGAAAGGGTTCTTACGGCCCTGAAATTAAAGCAGCCCGACCGGGTTCCCTGGGTGGAGAGCAGCGTCCACAACAATCTGGTCGAGAAACTTCTGAAACGGACCGATTTCGAAAAGGCCTCGGTGACCCAGCTCTTTACCCTGCCGGGGGCCCGGTTCTCCCCGGCGGTCTTCGAGGTTCTGGCCATCGATAACACGAACTTCAGCGTGGCCCCGCCCCGCTTCGTCAAGAGCCAGAACGTGGAAGGAATGGACATCATCATCGACGGCCTGATCAAGACGGAAGCGGACCTGGCCAAGATCGTCCTGCCCGATCCCGAATCCGACGATTTCTACAAACCGGCGCGGGAATTTGTGGCCAAATACAAGGAAAGCAACAAGGCTCTCTGCATTACCACCCGCATGGGGGTGAGCAACACTTACCTGAGCATGGGGATCGAACACTTCAGCCTCCAGCTCTACGAAAACCGCGATTTTGTCCTTAAAATGATGGACATCTTTATCGACTGGGCCTGCAAAGCAGTGAAGAAGATCAACGAACTCGGCTTCGACTTCATGATCATTCCCGAAGACCTGGCCTGGAAGCAGGGACCCATGTTTTCCCCCAAAATGTTCCGCGAACTCTTCCTCCCCCGGATGAAGAAGGTGGCGGACAAGATCAAGATCCCCTGGATCTACCACAGCGACGGGAACCTGATGCCCATCCTCGACGATCTTCTCACCCTGGGGATGAACGGGCTGGCCAACATCGAACCCAACGCCATGGACATCAACGAGCTTAAGAAGAAATACGGCCGCCGGGTCTGCCTGGTGGGGAATATCGATCTTCACTATACCCTTACCCAGGGAACACCGGAGGAGACCGAGGCGGAAGTCAAGAAGAGAATCCAGGAAGTAGGCAAAGGAGGGGGTTACATCCTGGCCAGCTCCAACAGCCTCACGGGATACTGCAAGCCCGAAAACGTCCTGGCCATGCACCGGGCGCTTCTGAAATACGGCAGCTATTGATTTTTCAGGTTCCATTGCACCGCGAAATACCAATTGAGCCATTTAGCCTTCCGTTAAGATGATGATCCCGCCTGGGAGGGAAATAAGATCCAGGGAGGCCGTAGGGGCACGATGCATCGTGCCCTTACGAGCGGACCAGGATTGACGGCAAAGCCCTTTTTTCACTCCTTTTCGCTATCCAACGCGGGAATCCCGTAATTTCCTTGACAATGAAAGCGCTGAAATGTACATTTAAACCAGGAGGTGGGACCTTATGACTGTTTCGACGGTGAAGGCCAGGGAGCAATTATCAACGGTTATCAACCGTGCCGCTTTTGGCAAAGAACGGGTCGTCCTCACCCGTCGGGGAAAGGAAATTGTCGCCGTCGTCCCTATTGAAGACCTGCGATTCTTGGAGGAACTGGAAAACCGGATAGACCTGGATGACGCCCGCTCAGCTCTGACCGAGGCAAAAAAGAAAGGAACCATTTCCTGGGAAAGGATAAAGGCCGATCTCGGCCTTTAACCGACTCAAATGGCCTATCGAATCGAGTTTTCGCCTGCTGCAGAACATCAGTTCAAAAAGCTTCCAAGGGAAATCCAACTCCGGCTTAAGCCCCGATTGGACGGCTTAATGAATAATCCATTTCCCCGAGGGGTAAAGAAACTATCGGGGGAAGAAAATATTTATCGCCTGCGGGTGGGTGATCATCGCATCATTTACCAAGTCCAGCAAAAGGCCCTGCTCGTTTTGGTCGTGAAGCTGGGACACCGGAAAGAAGTTTACCGGCGGATATCTGGATCATAAGTAGGCCTTGAACTTACCCTTCCAATATCATGTAACCTTCCGTAACAATTTATAAGAAGGGGCCGACCCAGGGGTGACGCCGTGGCGGTATCGAAAATAGCCAAGATCACCCGTCCGATTCTTACCGAAATCTTTCCCCGGAAGCGTTTGTTTGAGGCTTTGGATCGCAGCCGGAAACGGCCGGTGACCTGGATTGCCGGGCCTCCGGGATGCGGGAAGACCACTCTGGTGTCCAGCTATCTCGACGCCCGGAAGCTCCCCTGCCTCTGGTATCAGGTTGACCCGGGCGATGCCGACCCGGCGACTTTCTTCTATTACCTGGGCCTGGCGGCCCGGGAGGCCGCCCCCCACAAGAAAAAGCCTCTGCCTCTCCTCACCCCGGAATATCGGCAGGGTATGTCAACCTTTACCCTTCGCTATTTTCGAAGATCTCTTCGCCCGTTTAAAAATTCCCTCTGGTCGATTGTTTTTGATAATTACCAGGAAGTTCCAGAGGACGCCCCCTTTCACGAGATCATCCTCAACGGCCTGTCCAGAATCCCCGAGGGGATAAAAACAATCATGGTCAGCCGCAGAGACCCCCCTCCGGCTTTGGTCCGGCTGCAAGCCAACCATCAGATGGAGATTCTGGGATGGGATAAGCTGCGTTTGACCCTGGAGGAGTCCGGAGGAATCATCCGCCTGCGAGCCCGGCAAAAACAAGCCAAAGACACCATATCTCTTCTGCACAGGGCAGCCGACGGGTGGACGGCCGGCCTGGTTTTGATGCTGGAGAGCGTGGAAAAAGGAGTGATTGAGCCTCAGTCCCTTGGAAAGCTCACCCCGGATGAGATCTTCGATTATTTCGGGAAAGAACTCCTGGACAAAACGGACCGGGAGACCCAGGGTTTTCTCCTCCAGACCGCTTTTCTGCCCAAGATGACCGCCCAAAATGGCCGAAGACCTTACCGGTCTCCCGAATGCCCGTCGCATCCTGGACGCTTTGAGCCGGACTCATTACTTTACCGAGAAGCGCTTCCACGGAGAGCCCGTATACCAGTATCACATGTTGTTCAGGGAATTTCTGCTTTCCCGGGCCAAAGAAACTCTTTCCCGGGAAGACCGGTCCATTCTGCTCCATCGGGCGGCTGCTCTTCTTGAGGATTCCGGTCAGACGGAAGAAGCGGTACCGCTCTTCCGTGAAGCCGGCCGCTGGGATGAAATGGTTGAGTTAATCAGGAAACATGGCTCCATCCATGCTCCAGCAGGGAAGGAATCGCTCTCTCGCCGAATGGCTCAAGAGTCTTCCAAAGGAAATCCTCGAAGGTGACCCCTGGCTGCTCTATTGGATGGGGGAATGCCAGATTCCGTTCGATATTCAACTTGGCCGGTTCTATTTTGAAAAAGCCTTCGAGAAATTTAGGACGGAGAAGGGAGGAGTCGGAATATTCCTGGCCTGGGCAGGGGTCGTTAATTCCATCATCAATGAATATCGAGACTTTACTCCTCTCGATCAAATGGATCGCGGTGCTCGGGGAATTGATGGGAACCTCCGGGTCTTTTCCATCGGAAGAGGTGGGGCTTCGTGTATCCTCGGTTATGCTGCTCGCCCTGGAAATGAGACACCCTCATCATCCGGAGATCGAGGAGTGGGCCGAAAGGCTTCTTGCCTTGTCCGAGAGCTGCCCGAACATCTCTGAAAAGATCATGGGTTACGCTCGATTGGCCTACTATTGGGTACAAATGGGGGAATTTCCAAAAAGGGGGGATGGCGATTCACCGGCTGCGACAATTGTCCCGGCAAAGGAATATTCCCCCCGTAAGGATCATAACCGCGAATTTTCATGAATCCATATACAACCGGTTTGCAGGGCTTCATGAAGAGTGTTTGAAAAACGTATCCGCGGGGCTGGAGCAATCTCAAAAGACCGGTTCTTACCCTGTATACAATTGGCTCCTCATCCATGGAATCGCCAGCTCTCTGAATGTGCGCGATCTGGAAACAGCGAATACCTTGCTGGAGAAACTGACGGTCTCATTAAACCGCAATAAACCCTGGGAAACAAATATGTATTATTTGCTCAAGGCCCAGGAAGCGCTGGCTCGGGGGAAACCGGGAGAAGCGGCCATCCATGCAGAAATGGCCCAAAAATTTGCCGGGCAGGTGGGTGCTCCCAACAGCCTCTTAATTTTTAATATCGTAAAAGCTCACGTGATGCACCAGCTGAATAAACACCAGGAAGCAGATTCCCATATTTCCGCAGCTGCCGATCTGGCTGACCGGATGGGGAGTAAGCTGTACCAATTTTCTATCTTATTGGCCAAAGCGCTGTTTGCCTTCGACCGGGGAGAGCAGGCATCCGGTTTGGGATCCCTGAAAAGAGCTTTGGCGATCGGGCGGGAAGGGGGATATTTTTATACTCATATTAATCAGCCTTATGGAGTAGCAAGGTTATGCGAAAAAGCGCTCGAGGCGGGAATCGAAGTTGAGTATGTGCAGGAACTCATCAGGAGGCTGAACATCCTTCCCGAAACGCCGCCTCTCCACCTGGAAAATTGGCCCTGGCCCTTGAAAATAAACACCCTGGGAAGCTTTGAGCTGTGGAAAGATGGAAAACCCATCCGTTTCTCCAGAAAAGCGCAGCAGAAGCCTCTTTCCATGCTCAAGGCTCTGATTGCCCTGGGAGGCAGAGGGGTAAGGGAAGACGAGATTGCGGATGCCCTCTGGCCTGATGCGGATGGCGATATGGCCTACCAATCCTTTCGAACCACCCTTCACCGCCTCCGTCAATTACTCGGGAATGAAAAAGCGGTCCAGGTCCATGAAGGGCAGATGACCCTGGATGATCGGACCTGCCGGGTGGACGTCTGGGCCTTTGAGCAGCTCCTGGAGCAGGCCGAAACTCAATGGAAAAAAGGAAAGGTGGAAGAGGCGGCCCAGCTAACCGAAAAGGCCCTGGAGATATACAAAGGACCTTTCTTGCGGCAGGATGTTAAGGAATCGTGGGCCCTTTCCATGAACGAACGCCTCAAGACCAAATTTATGTTTTATATCTCCAGGTTGGGCGATCACTGGCAAAAGGCGGGGCAGTGGGAAAAAGCGGTGAAATGCTACCTGCGGGGACTCGAAATTGACGACCTTTCCGAGGAATTTTACCGGTCCCTCATGCTCTGCTACCAAAAGCTCGACCGGCGAGCCGAAGCCATATGCCGTTTTTCGCCGTTGCCAGAGGATCCTTTCCAACACCCTCCATATTGAACCCTCGGCGAAAACCCAATCCATTTACAAAGCATTAGTTTCTGAAAAACGGGGGAGCGGAGAACCGGCGCCCCGATCCTGACTTCATCCCCTCCCTTGTTCATCCTTTCCAGGTCTCTACTTTTTTTCGAATCTGTAACATATCTGTAACACCTTTTATTGTAAAAAAGTAGAGCAGATAGAATGCTGGATTCCCCTTTCCCGTGAGGGTTTATTTTGGACGCAAAAGTTATCCCCAAGACCTATATCATTCGTGTGTACCGTTTTGCCAGGGATAATCCCCGCCGGCTTGTGGGAGTCGTGGAAGAGGCCGGGAAAAAGGGGAAGAAGGCCTTTACCGGTTACCAGGAACTCTGGGAGATCCTGAATTGGCCGGGGCGCTCGAAATCCACGAAAAGCAGTAAGCGGAGAGTAAGGAGAAGGGGAAATCGTTACGAAGAAGGGGAAAAATAAAAATAGGAAGGAGGAACGTATGAAAAAGCGAATGGGGTTCTTTATCCTGCCGATCATTTTCTTGTCCTTTGGCCTGGCCTTTGGGGCTGCAAGGGACAGAGATACGCTGGTCATTGCCCAGGGGGTGGATGTGGCCTCCCTCGATTCGATGGGCTTAGGTGGACGCTCCATCTCTTAATGTCCGCTTGAACATTTATGACACCTTACTGCAGCGGGATGCGAATCTTAAAATCGAGCCCCTTCTTGCGGAATCCTATAAACTCATCGATGATCTGACCTGGGAATTCAAACTCCGGAAAGGGGTCAAATTCCACAACGGGGAAGATTTCAATGCGGCGGCGGTCAAATTTAACCTGGAACGGCTGGCCGACCCCAAGAACAAACTGCCTCAGACGTTTCTAATTGGGGTTCTCGACCGAGTCGACATCACTGGATGAGTATACCGTTCGGATTATTACCAGGAATCCCTATCCCACTCTGGATGCCCGTTTTTGTATTTTTGGAGGCATGATTGCCCCCAAATACCTTGCAGGAAAAAGGACCCGAGTATTTAGCCACCCACCCGGTCGGCACCGGCCCCTATAAATTTGTGAAGTGGGTGAAGGATGACGAGCTTGTCCTCGAAGCTTTTGATAATTACTGGCGCGGAACTCCGAAGATTAAAAGGGTCATCTTTAAGCCCATTCCCGAAGCAACCACACGGGTGGCCAGCCTGCAGACCCAGGAAGCGGATATTATCGTCAACGTCCCCCCTCACCTGATCGAAATTAGTGGACTGGAAGGGAAGATCCTTTGTATCCAGGGTTCCCAGTGTCCGGGTTATTTACATGGGTTTCGACACGCTCAAACCAGGCCCGGTTGCCGATAAACGCGTGCGCCGGGCCATTGCCCATGCGGTCAACATGGATGCGATTATTAAAGGAGGTTTTAGGAGGTCATGGAATCCTGCTGGGTTCCCTCTTGACCAAGGACCACTTTGGATATGACCCGGCCGTTAAACCTTACCCGTACGATCCTGAAAAGGCTAAGAAGCTTCTGGCCGAATCCGGCTACGCCAAAGGATTCGATTTTGTTCTCAACTCCCCCGCCGATCGCTACCTGAAGGATAAGGAGGTAGCGGAGGCTGTTGTTGGGTATCTTCGAAAAGCGGGGATCAACGCCTCTGTAAAATTTCATGAGTGGGGAAACTATCTAAAACAGATCATATTGGGACACAAAGCCAATCCCTCTTATCTCTTGGGATGGGGCGACACCACGTATGATGCGGATTTCACCCTCTGACCTCTTGCGGAGCGGACAGGCTGTTTCCAATTACTCCAATCCCCAGTTTGACGCTTTGTTCGATCAGGGGCAGACCACCATGGACAAGAAAAAGCGGCAGAAGATCTACTCCGATGCCCTGAAGATAATCCATGAAGATGTTCCCGTGGCCTGGGTGTTACCAGCAAGTCGATATCTATGGTGTGAATGAACGGGTGAACTGGAAAGCCCGCCCTGATGAACGGTTGGTGGTATTCGATATGAGTTTGAAGAAATAGGAGATGTAGGCGCTAGCCGCGTCGAGTAGAAGGCCCCAGGAAGAAGCCACTCAAGCTCCAATCAGCCGTAAGGGGATTTTCCCAGCGCAGAGCGGGGAAGCGGGCGAAATCCCCATCCCTTTTAGGCGAAAGGGAAAGGGTGGGGGTAGAAAACCGGCTGCGGGGAATCCGAATAAAAACCATTAGTAGGGTTAAGCGATACGGATATGAAGGCGTTTGCCCAATGCTCCTGCGACTCTTTCCAAGGTGGATAATTTTATGTCCTCGGCATGGTTCTCGATTCTTGAAATAGCCGTCTTTTTGGTTCTTAGTCTACGGGCTAGATCCTCCTGAGTCATTCCCGCTGCTTCGCGAGCCTGGCGAAGCACGACTCCAATTTTAAACTGCTGGTATCCTTCTTCATATCCTTCCGCAAAAATTTTATCCCTCTTTTTTCTTCCGTTTATATATTTGTTTAGATCACTCATTCCTTTACCTCCTTGCTAAAAAGTCTCTGCGGTAGGCCTCTGCCCGTTCAATTTCCTGGGCGGGGGTTTTTTGCCGTTTTTTCGCGAAACCATGGGTAAGGACAACCAAAGAATTTGTAGAAAAAAAACATAAAAGGCGATAGGCATCCGAACCGTATTGAATTCTGCACTCCCAAATTCCTTCTGTCCCAACAAGTTTTTTAAAATATGTGGAGGGGACAACATCCAAGTCCTCCACCAATTTAAGAACCCAGGTTATCTTCTGGGCGACCTTGCCCGGCAAAGAGTCGAGAAAATCCTGAACCGGGCATTCATCTTTGCCGGTTCTATAGAAGATAACGGATCTCTTCATAATCTAATGTTAACCTTCACGTTAACCTTTGTCAATATTTTTTGGAGCTTTGGGTGAATCCGCATCATAGAAAATCCAATCTCTTTTGACTGCTATTTTCTATTTGACTTTGTATACGCTCTTCCCTCCGATGACGACCTCCTCGGCCTTGATGTCCTTGATTCTTTCTGGCGGCACGGTCAGGGGGTTTTCGGCCAGGATGGTGAAATCCGCCAGCTTTCCCACCTCAATCGACCGACCGACAATATTGACTTGATCCCGGCAAGAATTTTATTTAGAATCCTCAAGGCAGGAAAAACTCAAACCAAAACGGCAGAGGAAGGGGATTTTATGGAAAAATTGTATCTCTACCAATGGACTTGGGCTGAAATCAAAGGTTATCTGAAGAAAGACAGCGTCATTATCGTCCCTTTTGGATCGACAGAACAGCACGGCCTGCACCTTCCCCTGGGCAACGACGCTCTGGTGGCCAATCGCCTGGCCGAGGATGCGGCGCGGATCACCAAAACGATCGTGGCCCCTCCCTGCTGGTATGGATGGTCCCCCCACCACATGGCTTATCCGGGGACCATCTCCATCACCCCGGAGACCCTGACCCGGGTGCTCTATGAAGTTCTGCGCAGCCTGATTTATCACGGCTTCAAACGGCTCATCGTCATCAACGGGCACCGCATGGCCAACCTGCCGCCCCTGCAGATTGCCGCCACCCGCATCCGGAATGAAACCGGCGCCTATGTCACCATCGCGGATCCTTTCTATCTCGGGGATACGGTTTCCCGGAAGATCAAGGAATCCCCCCCCGGAGGAGTCGGCCACGCGGAAGAGCTGGAAACCTCCCACATGATGCACATCTATCCCGAATTGGTAAACATAAAGAAAGCGGTGAGGAATCTGCCCCCCAAGAAGAAATTCCATGTCCCCGACCCCTATGTCATAGCCGACCGGGCCCTCACCCCTTCATCCCTGGAAAGTTTCCGGAAAGCCACCGAGCCCAGCGGAGTCACCGGAGACCCGACTCTTTCCACGGCCGAAAAAGGGAGACGCCTCCACAAGGCCCTGGTGGAAAACCTGGTGGAACTGATCAAGCTGGCCCGCAAGGAGAAAGTGATCCTGAAGCCGGTAACCCCTTGTTTTTAATGAAAATGCGGAGTGCGCCCGGAATCAAGTAGGATTCAGGGCTGCCCTGCACTCCACGTAGTGCAGGGCGGATTTTTAGGTATTCCAGCTCCCCGGGAATTCCGCTATTGGACTGTCGAGTTTTGTTTGACAAAAAAAAGAATCTGGGGTATTTTTAAGTTTTCTAAAAGTCCAGAGAAGTTGACGAAAACAAAAAACATTCCATGGCTGGCGAAAATAATTTTCTTCTCACCATCCGCAACCTCCACACTTATTTTTTCACCGATGAGGGAGTGGCCAAGGCCGTCGACGGCGTGGACCTGGAGCTGAAAGAAGGGGGAACTCTGGGAGTCGTCGGAGAATCGGGCTGCGGGAAAAGCGTCACCGCCCTCTCGGTTATGCGTCTCATCCCCGATCCTCCGGGAAAGATCACCCAGGGAGAAATCCTCTTCGGCGGAACAAACCTGCTGGACCTTTCCGAGGCGGCGATGCGCAAGATCCGGGGCCGCTCCATCTCCATGATCTTCCAGGAGCCCATGACCTCCCTGAACCCGGTCTTCCAGATCGGCGACCAGATCTCGGAGGTCCTGCGTCTTCACGAGGGCATGTCCCGTAAAGAGGCCTGGGATCGGTCCGTCGAGATGCTCAAGCTGGTGGGAATTCCCTCCCCGGAACGGCGGGTCCAGGAATATCCCCACCAGTTGAGCGGAGGCATGCGCCAGCGGGCCATGATCGCCATGGCCCTGGCCTGCAGCCCGAAATTGATGATTGCCGACGAGCCGACTACGGCTTTGGACGTGACCATCCAGGCACAGATTCTGGAACTGATGAACCGTCTCCAGAAGGACAAGGGGATGTCGGTGATTCTGATCACCCACAACCTGGGGGTCATCGCCGAGACGGCCCAGAAAGTGGCGGTCATGTACGCCGGCCGGATCGTGGAGTATGCCGAGGTGAAGCCGATCTTTGGTAACCCGATGCATCCCTACACGCAAGGCCTTCTGAAATCGATCCCTCGATTGGATGAAGACCACGCCCGCAAGGCGAGGTTGGAGGCGATCCCCGGGTTGGTTCCTTCGCTGCTGGAACTTCCCCCGGGATGCAAGTTTTCCAACCGGTGTAAATATGTCTTTGAAAAATGCGTGGAAGAGCCGCAGTTGGTCGAAGTAGAGCCTGGACATATGGTACGGTGCTGGCTGCATGAGAAGAAATAGCGGTCAGCGATAAGCCATCAGCCGTCAGCAAAAAAAAAATGATGAACGCCAACGGCAACCTCGTAGAAGTTAAGGATCTGAAAAAATTTTTCCCGGTGCGGGCCCATTTTTTCTCCCGGTCGAAGACTTTCGTCCAGGCCGTGGTGGGGGTCAACCTGACCATCCACCGGGGTGAGACCCTGGGACTGGTGGGGGAGTCGGGTTGCGGGAAATCAACCTTGGGCCGTTGCATCCTTCGTCTTGAAGAGCCCACCGAGGGGAGCATCTTCTTCGAGGGCGAGGATATTATTCAATACGACTCCGAGCGGCTGCGCCAGCTCCGGCGGCAGATGCAGATCATCTTCCAGGATCCCTATTCTTCCCTGAACCCCCGCAAGACCGTCGGCTCCATCATCGAGGAACCCCTGATCATCCACAAGATCGGCACCCGGAAAGAAAGGCAGGAAAGGGTTGTCAAGCTGATCGAGGTGGTCGGCCTGCGGCCGGAGCACATCAACCGCTATCCCCACGAGTTCAGCGGCGGACAGCGACAGCGTATCGGGATCGCCCGGGCCCTGGCCCTGAATCCCAAGCTGATCATCGCCGACGAGCCGGTATCGGCTTTGGACGTTTCCATCCAGGCCCAGGTGCTTAACCTCCTGGAAGACCTGCAGGACGAGTTTCACCTGACCTACCTCTTCATCGCCCATGACCTTCATGTGGTCGAACATATCAGCGACCGGGTCTGCGTGATGCACCTGGGACGGATTGCCGAGCTGGCGATGAGCGATGATCTTTACCGCGATCCCAAACACCCGTATACTCAGGCGCTGCTTTCCGCCAACCCCATACCGGACCCAACCCTGGAACGGAAGCGGATCATCCTGCAGGGGGAGGTTCCCAGCCCCATCAACCCCCCTCCGGGCTGCAACTTTCACACCCGCTGCCCGTACAAATTCGAACCCTGTCCCGTCGAAATTCCCCCTCTCCTGGAAATCGAGCCCAAACACTGGGTGGCCTGCCATCTCCACGGCCCTAAAAAATAAAAATATTCACCACAGAGAACGCAGAGAGCACAGAGATAAAAAATATGAATTCTTTCATTATTATTTTTATCTTAAAATTTCCCTGCGGCCGCTGCGAGAGATACGTCTTTGATTTTTGCTTTTTTTCCTTCAGCCTTTAGGTCAAAATAATCTCTGCGTTCTCCGCGATCTCTGCGGTGAAAAATTCGGAGGAAGCCATGCCCGAGCGAATCGACATCAACAGCGACATGGGGGAGAGTTTCGGCGTATACAAGCTGGGCCGGGACGCGGAAGTGATGAACTACATCTCCTCGGCCAACATCGCCTGCGGGTGGCACGCCGGGGACCCCATGGTGATGGAGCAGACGGTTCGAATGGCGAAGGAGAAAGGAGTGGGGGTCGGCGCCCACCCCGGGTATCCGGACCTGATGGGGTTCGGCCGGAGGCGGTTGGACCTCTCCGCCGGTGAGATCGAAAATTACATGCTCTACCAGATGGGGGCGCTCTACGCCTTTGCCAAGGCCTGCGGCCTGCCTCTGCAGCACGTCAAGGCCCACGGCGCCATATGAAATTTGGCTTTCGTGGACCTGGAAGTCTCCAAGGCCATCGCCCGGGCCGCCCTCCGCTTCAGCAAGGAGATCATCTTCGTGGCCCTCACCGGAACCGTCATGGTCCAGGCGGCCAGGGAAGTCGGGGTCCGCTACGTGGAAGAGGTGTACGCCGACCGCGTGTACAACCCGGACGGGACGCTCCAGTCCCGGAAGATCGCCGGTTCGGTCATCCACGACCCGGAAAAGGCCGCCAGGCAGGCGCTGACCATCGTGAAAGAAGGATATGTCATCGCCCACGACGGCACGAAGCTTCGGGTCAAAGCCGAGAGCCTCTGTGTCCATGGAGACACCCCTACGGCCACCACCATCCTTCAGAAGATCCGGGAGGAGCTCAAGAAGGCCGCCATCGCGGTCAAACCCATGGGGCAGTAAGGGATGGATGAAGCTCCCAGGATAAGACCCGCCGGAGACCAGGCCCTCCTCGTTGAATTCGGGACGGAGATCAGCCCGGAGATTAAACTCCGGGTCCAGGAATTCTTCCGCAGGGCAAGCGCTCATAAGGTTCCCGGAATCGGGGAGATGATCTCTTCTTACTGCTCGGCCCTGGTGTACTACGACCCTTTTCTTCTCTCCTATTCGAGGACGACCGACTGGGCCAAAGAGTTCTTGGGCTCAAGGTCCGCCGAAGAGGAAGCAGCCGTCCCTGCCAAAGAGGTCCCGGTTCTCTACGGGGGGGAACACGGACCCGACCTTTCTTTCGTGGCCCGGCACAATCAGATCTCCGAGGAAGAAGTAATCCGCCTGCACACCGGTCAACCTTATCTTGTGTATGTAGTGGGGTTCTCTCCTGGTTTTGCGGCCATGGGGATCGTCCCCCCCAAGATTCAGGCTCCCCGTTTGGCCAACCCGAGAACCAAAGTCCCGGCGGGTTCGGTGGGAATCGGGGGCATGCAGACCGGCATCTACGCGGTGGAGTCACCGGGAGGATGGCAGCTGATCGGCCGAACCCCCCTCAAGCTTTTTGATCTCGAAAAGAATCCGCCTTCTTTTTTCCAGGCCGGGGATTGCGCCCGGTTTTATTCGATTGACGAAAAGGAATTTAGAAAAAGGAACCGGGATTAACCGGGAAAGACAAAGGCGTTTCTCTCGCCCGCTTCGCTAGAGCACACAGAGGCCACAGAGAAGACTTACATGAATGTCAAAATACAAAACCAGGACTTGATCGGCTATCTATTTGCGGGCCCTCAACTCTGCGGCCTCTGCGGGCTCTGCGAGAAACAAATTATTTGGTTTTTTTATGATTGAAGTATTGAAACCCGGTCTTTTCACCACCATCCAGGATCAGGGACGGTGGGGGTATCAGAGCTACGGCGTGGGCATTGCCGGGGCGCTGGACCCCTTTGCCCTTTCGGCGGCGAATCTTCTGGTGGGAAATCCGGAAGGAGCTGCCGGCCTGGAGATCACCCTGCAGGGCCTTACTTTGAAGTTTCACCGGGAAGCAGCGGTGGCGATCACCGGCGCAGATCTGGACCCTAAGCTGGAAGGCCAATCCATTCCCAATTGGGCCTGCGTACTGGTTCCCTCCGGGTCCACCCTCAGCTTCAAAGGGAGAAAGAGCGGGGTTCGGGCGTACCTGGCCGTCTCCGGCGGCATTGACGTACCCCAGGTGATGGGGTCCCGATCCACCTACCTTCTGGGAAAATTCGGAGGCCTGGAGGGAAGGGCCTTAAGGGCTCAGGATCTGCTTCCCGTAGGGTTTTCACCGGTGAATGGCCGGGATTTAGTGGGAGAGTCCTTCCCGGGGGAGTTGCGCCCTCCCTATCATAAAAACCCGACCTTGCGGGTCGTTATGGGCCCTTTTGATGAATTCTTTTCTGAAGAAGGCAAAAAGGGATTCCTTTCAACTCTCTACACCATTACCGCTCAATCCGACCGCATGGGGTACCGTCTTCAAGGAACGCCGATCCCCCGCCAGAAGAAAGAGGAGTTGATTACCTGCGGCCTGGCCAACGGAACCATCCAGGTCCCTCCCAACGGCCAGCCCATTCTTCTGCTCGTGGACCGGCAGACGATCGGCGGGTATCCGATCATCGCCACTTTGATCCATGCCGACCTTCCCCTCGTCGCCCAGAGCGCTCCGGGGGACGAGCTCCGCTTCTCCGCCGTCTCCCCCGAGGAAGGCCGGCAGGCTTATCTCCAGCTCTGGGGAAATTTGAAAGAATTCAAGCAAACAGATTAAAACGATCCAGCCACAGAGAACACAGAGAAATCCATTGGATTCATAAAAACTCCCATTAAAGACCTTCCATCATCCTGCTGGACAATCTCGCATTCAAAATTGATGGCCCAAATGAACCGGTTCTTATGTATGATCCCCGGAGAAATGCGATATAATGGGATAAATTCTTAATTTTTGGAGAGTATTGAATCCATATAAGTTCTCTGTACTACTTACCTGCAAACTCTTTAAATTTTGTTAAGCATCCGGAGGACGAGTTTAGATAACTTCCTGAATCTTTTAACTTTAGGCATTTTAGTGCATTTTAGGCATTCTAGGCATTTTGGGTTGCGGCGCAGCCGCGCTGTGTCCTCTGTGACCTCTGTGGCTAAAAAAATATGAAACCGATTATCGCCATCGTAGGCCGGCCCAACGTGGGCAAATCGACCTTCTTCAACCGCCTGGTCGGACAGCGCAAAGCCATCGTGGAGGACCAACCCGGCGTCACCCGGGACCGCAACTACGCGGAGGCCTCCTATGAAGATCACCCCTTTATCTTGATCGACACCGGCGGTTTTGAGCCCACCTCCAGCGAGCGCATCCAGCAGCAGATCAAGGAACAGGTGGAAGTGGCCATCCGGGAGGCCGACCTGATCCTCTTCCTCATGGATGGGAAAGAAGGGTTGAACCCTACCGACGAAGAAGTCGCCGGCTACCTGCGGAAAGTCATCAAGCCCACCTTCTACATCGTGAATAAGATTGACGGGGAGAAGCAGGAAGATGCGGTTCCGGACTTCTACCGCCTGGGAGTTTCCCCTCTCTACTCCATCTCCGCCGAGCACGGGCGCGGGATGGGGGACCTGATGGACGAAGTAATCAAGGCTCTCCCCCCCGGCTCATCAGAACCGGCGAGGATCGAAGAGGGAATCCGGGTGGCGATCGTGGGCCGGCCCAACGTGGGGAAATCTTCCCTGCTGAACAAACTCATCGGCCGCCCCCGGGCCATCGTGGATTCGACCCCCGGCACCACCCGGGATACCCTTGACACCCCTCTGCTCCGCGAAGGCCGCAGGTATGTTTTCATCGATACGGCGGGGATTCGTCGGAAGAGCAAGGTCACCGAGCGGGTGGAGAAGTATTCGGCCATCAGGGCACTGAAAAGCCTGGAGCGGTGCGATGTGGCTTTGGTCCTGGTCGACGGGTTTGAGGGGTTGACCGAGCAGGATGCCCGGATCGCGGAATTCGCCGAAGAGAGCGGGCGAGCGATGATCCTGGTGGTCAACAAATGGGACTTGGTGCAAAAAGAGACGCGCACCATGGAGGAATACAAAGAGAGGATCCGGCGGGAGGTGAAGACCCTGGATTACGTGCCCGTCCTATTCATCTCCGCCTTGACCGGCCAGCGGGCGAGCCGGATCTTTCAAGTCATCGACGAAGTGGTTGCCGAATACCGGAAACGGATCACCACGGGAGAACTGAACACCTGGCTGAGGGAAGCGGTGCAAAGCTACCCTCCTCCTGCTTTCCACAATCGCCCGGTGAAACTCCTCTTCATTTCCCAGGTATCGACGGCCCCTCCGACTTTCGTGCTTTTCGTTAACGAACCGATGGGCCTGGGAGAATCCTACCAGCGCTACCTCCTCCGCCGCCTCCGAGAAAAGCACGGCTTTGCCGGGACGCCCCTTCGGCTCTTTCTAAAAAAGAGAATCTGTTTTTGGACCATCAAAAAGGTTTCGATATGAGTTTCATCTATTGAATTGGGATGCGGCATTTCCTTCAATAATCTTCAACCTTCTAAGCAACCCACTGATGAGCTGTTGTGGGTGCAGTCGGTAGGCAAGGCAGAGACTTGATTTGCTAATGTCTGTAAAATCAAATATAGGTCAGGGCACCTCAGGCAGGGGCAAGGTGTCTTGCTCCTCTTATTTACGGAAGTTTTCCCAGTTTGTCCCCTAAATTGTACTCCTTGACCAAGCCCATCACCTGGTTCCAGGTATCATCCTCAATCTCCACCCCGCTTTTGCTCCGTTCCGCCCGGCTCTTGGCTTCCTTCTCCCCCGGGTACAGGATCTGGTCGAACCCCTCGGCCGGGGGGGTTTCCTTCACGTAGTTCACCATCATGGAAACCTCGGATTTAACCGCGGCCAGGGGGGCGAACCGCTCGATGTCCAGGGCCAGAAAGAGCGAGGAATTGCTCAGTTGCTGGTCGCCGGGCCGGGGAGGAAATCCGTCACGGGAAAGGAGGGAGCCGAAAAGGTCGGTCATGAAGGCCAGGCAATACCCCTTATGGCCGACCGAGCCGCCCACCGGCAGGATGGCGCCGCCGTCGTAAAAATCATTGGGGTTGTTGCTGGGACGGCCTTCCTTGTCCAGGATCCAGCCGTCGGGGAGTTTGTGCCCGCGGGCCCGGTACACCCGGACCTTGCCCTCCGCCGCGGCGCTGGTGGCAAAGTCCGAGACAATGATGCCGTCTTTTTCACTGGGGAACGCCATGGCTATGGGATTGGTTCCCAGCCTTCGTTTGGAACCGCCGAACGGCGCGCATAAAAGGGCCTGTCCGCCGGTAGCGGTGTACAAAATACCCGCGCAGCCTGCCTTAGCGGCCAACTCCACCCAGGCTCCCAGCCTGCCCAGATGGCGCAGGCGGCGTACGGCGACGCAGCCCACCCCTTGTTTTTTGGCCTTGCCGATGGCCAGCTCGCTGGAAAACTTGGCGGCCACCTGCCCGAAACCGTAATGGCCGTCCACCTGGGCGATCACCGGAGAGTCGGTGACAATCTCCGGTTTGGCCGCCGGCATGATGACTCCCTCCTTGATCTGGCGGATGTACTGGATGATGCGAATGAACCCGTGCGAATCGTGCCCTGCCAGGTTGTTGCCGGCCAGATGCTCCGCCACGATCCGCCCATGATCCTCCGGGGCGCCTGCGGCGCATAGCAGATGAAAACAGATCTTTTCCAACTGCTCACTCTTGAGCGTAGGCATAAGGTTTCCTCCTGGTTTGACTTATACTGCTCGATGATAAAAATATACCCTCAAAATTTTGTGCGCACAATTGCAAAAGTTGCCAAAAAAAAGAGCCCCTTTAATGGCGGCTCTTCCTCAACCCAGGCTGAGGTTTGACTTTTCATTTCCTTGGCGGCCAACCCCACGCCGTTCAAGCCTGCGGAGGGTTCTTCTTCATATCCTGAAGGACTTTTCGCAAGTCCCTGGAAAAATCTTTTCCCCTGGCGTAGCGGTCGTTACGGTTCTTGGCCAGAACCTTCTTGAGAATCTCGTCCACGGCCTGGGGGACCGAGGGATTCTGCCGGGAAGCGGGCGGGGGGTTTTCCTGGGTGATCTTGTGGGCCATGGCCGAAAAGTTCTCTCCCGAGAAGAATTTGATTCCCGTGAGGAGTTCGTAGAAGATGGACCCGAGGGAAAAGAGGTCGGATCGTCCATCCAGGTCTTTTCCCTGGATCTGTTCCGGGGACATATAGGCAGGTGTTCCCAGCACCGAACCGTCCTGGGTGAGCGTGGAAGTTGGAAGCTTGGCAATCCCGAAATCCATGACCTTGATCTGTCCCTCGGAGGTCCGCATGATGTTGGCCGGTTTGATGTCCCGGTGGACGATATTGCGTTTGTGGGCCAAATCCAGGGCTTCAGCGGCCTGGGCAATGATCTCCAGTACTTCTTCCACCTGGAGAAGTTGTCCTGGGGAACAAAATTTGGTAAGGACATCCCCTTCGACGTATTCCATGGCCATGTAAGAGAGCCTGCGATCCTCTCCCACATCGAAAATGGTTACGATGTTGGGATGGGTCAACTTGCCCGCCGCCTGCGCCTCCTTGAAGAAACGGCCCTTCATTCCCTTGATATCCTGTTCCTCGTAAAGTCGGTCAAAGCGGATGGTTTTGATGGCCACCAGCCGGTCGATGAGCGGATCCCTCCCTTTGTACACAATGCCCATGGCCCCATGGCCCAGCTCGCCTAAAATTTCGTAGCGGTCGATTTTCTGCTGAGGGCCGCCGGGTTCGATCCGCAGCGTTCCCCCGGACAGGGTCGGCTCTCTTGCCTCCCCGGTCATGACCGCCGTGGCTTCTGCGCTTACGGGCTGCTCCTTTTCCGCTGCTCCAGGGCCCCGAACCGTGCCCAGAATATACTGGGAAATCACCATCAGGGCGGGGAAAAAGAGCTGCATCCAGATCCCCTGCCGGATGGTCCCGATCATCAAAGCCCCCAGGATCACCAGGCAGGACAAACAGAGGATCAGTCGGACCGCGGGGCGTCTGCCGGGGAGGAGAAAGGCCAGCGCAAGGCCGAACAATAAAACCAGGCCAAGCTCAACAAAAGAAGCCCAGGGCGGCCGGGCGATGAAGTGGCCCTGGAGGATTCCGGCCACGGTATGGGCGTGTTTTTCCAATCCGGAAAAGCGGGAAGAAAAGGGAGTGGCCAGAAAATCGTAGGCTCCTGCGGCGGTCACTCCCACCAGGACGACCTTGTTCTTGAAAGCATCGGGGGGAATCCTTCCCGCGAGGACGTCGATGCAAGGCCTGTGAGGAATACTCTGGTTGCCGCCGTAATAGGAGATGAGCATCTTACCCTGAGAGTCGGTGGGAACGGTGAACTTTCCCAGGCGCAGGGATTGGCCCACGTTGATCTTCAGGTCTCCCCGGCTCAGTCCCAGGGCCGCAGCCGCAACCTGGATGCTGAAAGCGGGGTAGTAATGGCCGTCATACTGGATAATCAGCGGGTCCCGGCGCACTTTCCCGTCGGCATCGGGAAGGGCGTTGATGTGCCCCATGGCCCGGGCTCCCCGCATCACCTCCGGAACGGAGACAAAAATCTCCATCCCTGCGGTCGGGGGGAAATCCGAGAATTTTTTGGGGTCATCGAAGAGAAGAAAAGAAGAGGAGATAACGGGCGGCGGAGTTTCGCCTTTCTTCCTTTCTTCCCTTGATTTTCCCAGGGTGAAATAGAAAGGAAGAAGGACATTGCCGGCTTTCTGCACGGCTTCACCCAGGATACGGTCGTTTCCGAAAGCCCTCTCTTCCTCGGCGGGAAGAAAGACCACGTCCACGGCGATGGCCTTGGCTCCCGCCCGGGACAGGAGGTCGATCAACTCAGCCATTTTCTTGCGCGGCCAGGGCCATCTTCCCAGGCTGGCCACGGAAGCGTCGTCGATGGCCACGATCACCACTTCTTGGGGGGCGGAGAGGGAGCCCCGGGCCTGCAGGCTCAGGTCGTAGAGTTTAGAATGAACGACTTCGAAGAGTCCCAGGCGCAGAAAAAAAAGGAGCGCCACCAGAGCCGTGAGGCCCACTCCCAGGGCGATATGGATGCTCTTGCCCTTTTTCTGCGGGCTGCCAAGAGGTGGGGTCATGAAATTTTCAGACGTTCCATGCCGATGGGCTTCCCGTTTTAGAGCGGTCGGGCCGGAGGTTTGAAATCCGCGTCCCTTTCCTCATTCCACCGGGTCCACTCGCTCTGGCGCTCGATTCCCGGATGAAAAGGCCTGGGCTGGGGAACCTCCCGGCCGGTAACCGTGATCTGCTGGAACTGGTGTAAAACAATCTGGGTCCACTCTTCGCGGGAGACCGCCGTCGGCCCCTTCACTTCCTGCGGGCCGGCTATTTCCCTGGGCTTTTCGACCTGGGTCGGCGCTCCGGGAGCGGTGGGAAGGGCCTTGGGAAAAGGGTTGTACACGTTCACCGCACCCTCGTAAACCTGTATGGTCGTGGACTGGTCTCCGGCGACCGAAAGCTGGTAGATGGTCCCCTGGACTCCGGCAATGACCGTGGGGGTTTTCACATCGGTACGGGAGGCCGGATTGAAAAACTTGCTCACTTTGACCCATACCCTGCCCAGAGAAATCCCCATTCGGGTATTTTCCTTTCCCGTGGTCTTCTCCTTCTCCAGCTTCTGGAGGGTGAGCACCGTATTCTCCGAGAGGCGCATGACACTCTGGTTGTCCAGGATCAATTCCGCCCGGGACTGGGCCAGAACCTTGATCTGGTCGTTCTCGCCGAGGATCATGTTGGGACGGCCCGGGGTCCATTGGGTTTCTCCCCACTTTTTTACCTGCACCTGCCCTTCCAAATAGGTGATGACCCCCTTCTGGGCGTGGACCTGGGTATCGCTCACGGGGGCCGTTGGCGGCACGGGAGGCTGCGGCGGGCGGGCCTCCTTGACTTCCTTTTCGATTTCGGGCTTGGCTGGTATCCCGGCTTGGCCGCCAAGCCTCTTATTCATGTCTTCCGCGGTGAGAAAGTTCAACTGCTGGCCGGCATAGATCAAGTCGATGTCTTTGATCTGGCGATTCTCCATCTTCAGGATTCCGGCGATCTCCAGGTCATACCTTCCGTAGGTTTTAAAGGACAAATAGCTGAGCGTGTCCCCCTTGCGCACCCGGATTTTTAGGGTTTCATCGGCAAGAAGAATGCTGGTCAGGGAGGAGAAAAGGAGAAGGATAAAGAAAAACCACAGATACCGCAGGGGAGACGGGCGTTTCATATCGATTTCTCCGCGGAAAAAAGTGGGCTCTTTTTTCATCGAAAATTACCACGAGCAGCTTGAAAATACAAGGAAAATCCTCGTGCTACGGTCACCTGCCGCAGATTTCCATGCCGTAAATTACAGGCCGCAAGGTTCAGGTCTTAAGTTATCGGGTTCCCAAATTATTTTGGGGTTGTCTTTTTGGGACCAAAGAGCTTGGGTTCTTCCTGCTGGGTCTGGACAGGTTGAACCTGGGTATCGGCCTTGGGCTTTTCCTTCTTCGTTCTTGCGTTAACGCGGTCTACGAATTCTTTGGTAAGGGGGTCGTGGGTCTTCAGCAAGCCGTCGGGTATCAGAATCTCGGAGCCTGGGAAGATCCGGCTGGGGTTCATGTCCGGGTTGGCCTGGGCAATCTCCTTCCAGTTCCCATGGCTCCCGGTATACCAGAGGGCTATGATCGACAGAGTCTCTCCGCTGTATTTCACCTTATGCATGTAAAAGGTCGGCTGGGGTTTGGTCTCCTTCATGGCAGGAGGAGGATGCTTCTGGACGGCGGGAGCCGATTTTTGGGGACCAGTTTGGGTTTCTTTGGGCCGAACCGGCGCGGGTTTGGGAGTTGCGGGCGGTGTTTCTTTTTCAACCGGCGAGCTCTCCACTCGAGGAGCCGGAGCGGGTTCTTCCTGCCGGGGGGGAGCCGTCGCGCAACTGAAACAGAACATTGCCACACCGAAACCGATAACGATGAGCCCGATTTTTTTCTGGAACTCTGTTTTCACGGTCACGAAACCCCTTTTAGTTTTTTCAGGAGCTTTTGGGCCATTTCATTCTTGGGGTTGATCTTTACGGCCCGCTCCAGGTTTTCCATGCTTAGCTTCTTTTTCCCCTGCTTCTCCTGAACCAGGGCCAGATTGAAGAGGGCTTCATCCAGGTACGGAGGAGACAGCTTCACCGTCTGGCTGTACATCTCCTCGGCTTTCAGGTAATTCTTGCTCACCGCGTAGACATACCCGAGGTTGAAATAAGCGTCCGCGGACCTGGGGTCCAGCTCCACGGCCTTTTGCAGAAGGGATTTCGCCTCCCCCGGATTTTTTTCGATCAGTCCAGTGGCCTTGTCGACCAGCCCTCTGGCCTGCGCCGCTTTATCCGTACTTTGAACCCGCTCGGAGAAATTCGATTTGCCCGATGGGGTTTCCGTAACGGGATTCGCTGCCGGTTGCACCGATGCAACCTCGAGGGTCCCCTTATCCGCGGCGTTCATGGGGGTCCCCCTGAAAAGCAGCGCCCAGACCAGGACCGCGATCAGCAGGACGCTCCCCCCCAGGGCCCCGTAAAGGACCCTGGACTTTCTCAAGGTTGCCGTTTCTTCCTCCGCCGAAATGGCCTTGGCTTTTTGCAGGATCTCTTCCATGAACTGCAAATCTTTTCCGAGAGCCTCACCCTCCTGTCCCGCGTTTAGGCAGGCGGACTCGTTGCAGATCCGTTCTCCCTCCGCCTCCATCTCCTGCCCGAACAGCTTTTTCATGTACTCCCCAAGCGCCTGAGCGTCGGGCCGAAGGGAGAGGTCAAACATGCATTCTTCCACCGCACCCTGCATTTCCCCGCAGGACTGGTACCGCTGATTCACATCTTTGGCCAGGGCTCGCTCTAAAATTTTGTAAAGCATGGGGGGAAGGTTCTCCACCAGCCTTTCCGCCGGTTCAAAATCCCTCTTGCGCACCTTATCGAGAATTTCCATGGTATCCCCGGTGAACATCCGCTTCTGGGTGAGCATCTCATAGAGGAGAATTCCGGCGGAAAAAATGTCCGAGCGCTGATCGATTTTCTCCCCGGAGGCCTGTTCCGGAGACATGTAGGCCACCTTCCCTTTGATGGACCCGTGCTGGGTAGTGCTGCTCTGGCCGGCGGCCTTGGCGATGCCAAAATCGACGATCTTTACCTCGCCCCCGTAGGTGATCAGGATATTCTGCGGGCTGATATCCCGGTGGATCAGATGAAGGGACTTCCCCTGCAGGTCGGCCAGTTTATGAGCGTAGCCGAGCCCCGAACAGATCCGGGCGGTAATGTAAAGAGCGTGCTCGAGACTGAGCGGTGCCTCCTTTTCCCTGGCTTTCTGGAAAATATGGCGGAGATCCTTGCCGAAGAGATACTCCATGGCAATGAAATAGGAATTTTCCATGAGCCCGAAATCATAGATTTGGACGATGTTCGGGTGGCTCAATAGGGCGGCGACCTTGGCCTCATCGATGAAGGCCTTGACCAGGTCCCTTTCCCCGGAGAGGTGGGGGAGGATCATCTTGATGGCTACTAGTTTCTCAAAGCCCTGCAAGCCCGTGATTTTGCTGAGGAACAGCTGGGCCACCCCCCCGGTGGCGATGCTTTCCATAAGGAGGTATTTTCCAAACCGTATGGGGTTCATTTCTGGCATTCTGGGATCGACCCCGCTAAGCCCCCGAGTAATTTCAAAAAGTTGGGTGAGTTATCTCAAAGAAAATATCGGCAACTTACTGAAAATTGTGAAGCAATTCCTGGAGGGGGAGAGAATTTTAATAAAATCGATCAGAATCAATGGGTTGTAAAGTGATGCGGGGTCCTGAAGAACAGAGGGCGGGTAAATGGCGTTCCCAGCGTACTGCCTGGGGACGAGATAAATCATCCCTGGGATACGGGTCGCTCGAATGAATGATCAAAGGGCTGGCTGAAGGACAATGATTTCAGGGGATTGAGGAAACTTTTCCTTTTTGATTTCCACTTCGCTCCCCTTGATGGTCTTGGCCCCGGCCTTGCCCGAGGTGAAGTCCTCCACTTTGGCCAGGGGGAAACCGCAATGAGGGGTTTTATAATGCATGGGGATGATGATCTTAGGATTTATTTTTTGAGCAGTCTGACCCGCCTGAGCTGGATCGATGGTGTAAACCCCGCCCACGGGCATGAGAAGGACGTCAACCGGACCGATTTGCCTGGCTTCCTGCTCGGAGAGAACGTGACCGAGGTCGCCCAGGTGGCAGATTTTTACCCCGTCCAGGGTAAAGCAGAAGATCGTGTTCTGTCCCCTTTCGGAGCCTTTGCGCTCGTCATGGAAGGCGGCGATCCCTTTGAATTCTATGCTTTTTGCTTTATGGGAGCCGGTTCCTTTGACGACCTGGGGCTTTCCCCGCAGGCCCTGGATATAATTGTGATCGGCGTGATCGTGGCTGACCAGGACGATGTCGGCCTCATCGGGAATCGGGCCGTAGGCGATAGCCCCGCCGAACCCCCCGGGTTCATAAGGATCGATGATGATCTTTGTCCCCTGGTCTGAAGTAAAAAGAAAAGAAGAGTGACCGTACCATTTGAGTTTCATAAGGGGGGTTCCTTCCTAGGTCGCGGAAACTTTCTCCTTCTGCTTCTCCTCTTCTTCCGCTTTGGTCTTACAGTCAATGCACAGGGTAGTCATGGGCCGGGCTTTCAGGCGTTCTTCCGAAATGTCGTCCCCGCATTCTTCGCAGATTCCGAAGGTCCCGTCGTCGATCCTCGCCAGGGCCTCCTTGATCTTGCCGATGAGCTTTCTTTCCCGGTCTCGGATGCGGAGCAAAAAGTTGCGGTCGGTCTCCAGGTTGGCGCGGTCGGTCGGATCGGGAAAGGAATCTCGGTCGTTGGTCATCCCCTTGACCGTTTTTTCAGCCTCTTCCAGGATTGCTTTCAAACGTTCGTTCAAAAGCTCCCGGAAGGACTCGAGCCTCTCCTTCTCCATCTGCTCACCCTCTTGCTATCACCCAGATTAGCTTCTTATTTTACCATATTCCGGCAAAAATCAAACATTTTCTTTGCCTTACAAAACTGCCATTTTTTCATCACACCGCACCCGGCGCTTTCTTAAAAGTCCGTTGCCCGTTGTTTGTTGCCCTTGGTTTGTCAACTTTTGACCCTTGATTTTATTTTATAATCCGTGTTCATCCGTGTTCATCCGCGTCCCAAAATAGTCTTTGCACTTGCGGCACTTCTTTTATCTCCTTACGTATTTTCCGCTCTTCCCCCCGGATTTCTTCAGCAGCATGATCTCCGAGATGATCATCCCCCGGTCTACGGCCTTGCACATGTCATAGATGGTAAGGGCCGAAGCCGCCGTGGCGACCAGGGCTTCCATCTCCACTCCGGTTTTCCCGGTGGATTTCACCGTGGTCTCAATCTTCACTTGCGAACGCCTCACATCCGGCTTGAAAATCGATCTCCACGGTGTCGATGCTCAAAGGATGGCAGAGGGGAATGATTTCTCCCGTGCGCTTGGCAGCCATGATCCCGGCCACCCGCGCTACGCCGAAAACATCGCCCTTTTCCATTTTTTTATCGACGATCCTTCTCAGGGTCTCCGGCTTCATGATCACTTTTCCCGAGACAACGGCGATTCGCCGGGTCTCCGCCTTGGCCCCCACATCCACCATCCTCGCCCGCCCTTCCCCGTCAAAATGCGTCAGCTTCCCCATCCCCACCCCCTAAAGGAAATGTAAAGAAAAACTATTTGGACACAGATGAACACAGATAAACACAGATAAAGCAAAAGACATTTCTTTATAGCCCTCTGTCTGTTCTTAGCCGTTAATTTTTACCCCAATTTATCCTTGGTCCTATCTGTGTTCATCTGTGTTAATCTGTGTCCAATTGATTCTTTTCTAGTCTTTTTTAACGCAATCCTTTATCCGTGTTCATCCGCGCTCATCCGTGTCCCATTCAGTCTTTTGTCTTTAAGTCTTTCGCGAATATAAAATCTGTGTTCATCTGTGTTTATCTGTGTCCCATTGATTCTTTTGAATGCCGACCGCTGTTTTTCTCCCTTGCCTTGCCCGGAGGCTTTTTGCTATAAGTATAGGGAATTTTTCCGGCCCTAGCAACGCTTTAGCGCCATTCCTGTCCACTTTCAGAGAGGACCCGGATGCTGGCCAAAGTCCTGAGCGGTGCGATTATCGGGATCGATGCCTACATCGTCGAGGTGGAGGTCGACATCGCCCAGGGCCTTCCGGTTTTCGCCACCGTGGGCCTTCCCGACGGGGCGGTCAAAGAATCCAAAGAGCGCGTAAAATCAGCCATCAAAAACTCCGGCTATGACTTTCCCCCGAAGCGTATAACCGTAAACCTCGCGCCGGCCGATGTCAAGAAAGAAGGGGCCGGCTTCGACCTTCCCATCGCGGTGGGCATTCTATCGGCCTTGGAAGTTGTCTCCGCAAATCTTTTGGATGACTATCTCCTTCTGGGAGAACTCTCCCTCGACGGCCGGGTCAAGCCGATCCGCGGAGCCCTCTCCCTGGCCATGTCCGCCAAGGAGAACAGGAAAAAAGGCGTCCTTCTCCCCAAGGAGAATGCCGAGGAAGCTGCGGTGGTCCAGGGAATCGAGGTGCTGGGGATTGAAGTTCTTTCCGAAGCCGTGGATTTTCTAAACGGGCTAGAGGCTATTTCCCCAACCACCGTTGATCTCCAGGAGATCTTCCGGCGGGAAAAACAGTATTCCGATGATTTCAACGAGGTCAAAGGCCAGGAGCACGTGAAGCGGGCGCTGGAGATCGCCGCTGCCGGAGGCCATAATCTCCTCATGATCGGCCCGCCCGGCGCCGGGAAGACCATGCTGGCCAAACGGATTCCCACGATCCTCCCCGACCTCTCTTTTGAGGAGTCCATCGAGATCACCCGGATCTACAGCGTCATGGGCCTGCTCCCTCCCCACAGCTCTTTAATCGCCATCCGCCCCTTCCGCTCTCCGCACCACACGATCTCCGATGCCGGCCTCATCGGAGGAGGTCAGATTCCAAAGCCAGGAGAGGTGAGCCTCTCCCACAACGGGGTTCTCTTCCTGGATGAACTTCCCGAGTTCAAGAAGAATGTCCTGGAGGTCATGCGCCAGCCCCTGGAAGATGGAAAAGTAACCATTTCCCGGGCCCTCTCCTCTTTAACCTTCCCCTCCTCTTTCATGCTCATCGCCGCCATGAACCCCTGTCCCTGCGGGTTCTACACCGACCCCAACCGGGAATGCACCTGCACCATGCCCCAGATCCTCCGCTACCGGTCCAAAATATCAGGCCCGCTGATGGACCGGATCGACATCCACGTGGAAGTCCCCGCGGTGAAATACCGGGACCTGACCGGAGAGACTTCGGGGGAGGATTCGGAAACCATCAAAACCCGGGTGAACAAAGCACGGGAAGTCCAGCGGGAACGCTTTTCCGGGAAAAAGATCTACTCCAACGCCCAGATGACCTCCCGGCACCTGAAGAAGTTCTGCCAGATCGGGGAAAACTCCAAGAACCTCCTGGAGCAGGCCATCGACAAACTCGGCCTCTCCGCCCGCGCCTACACCCGCATCCTAAAGATCGCCCGCACCATAGCCGACCTGGAAGGCGTCGAAGACATCGCCACCCACCACATCTCCGAGGCCATCCAATACCGCAGCCTGGACCGAACCTTGCTTTAAATCCACTAAAAGAATAGCAGGGTTGATGGGAGTGGAGCCATCCCTGATTTGCCTGTCGGGCAAGGAACGAAACCGGGTGAGCGCACGGAGCCTGATATGTTATTGGGCGGTACGACATCTTGGGATCAGCCTGGCGAGCTCTCAAGGAGATCAGGATCCTTTTGAGGCATCATCGGTGAATCGCATGAAACTTTAACGAATGCCTTCGAAAACAAAACTGGGGTGAGTCTGTCGGTAAAGCGTGGTGAAGAATTGGCAAACGCAAGAGACTATAGACTTATTGAAACCATGAAACTGCAAAAGTAAAGGGCGTCCCCTAATTTTGAAAGCCTAAGGTTGAATTTCTTAGATGATTCCAAAGGATTTTTGAAATGATAAATTGAATACAATCGAAACGCCTCCAGCAAAAAGCCCCATTCGGGGGCCTTTGTAGGGGGGTCATTCTTGTTATAATCTTTGAATGTGCAAAAGTGGCTTTGCTTACTTTACAACTACCCTGTGACCCGTGACGTAAATAATAAGGGCAACAAGGATTAGAATCAAAAGAATAATAATGACTGCCTCTGCACCATTTCCCGCCACCTTTAGTTCATCAAGCTGTAAAGCCACCTGATGAATCTGGTCATCGGTAAGCTGGTTTAACCTCGTCTGAATTTCCTCCTGGCTGAAGCCAAAGGCATCAAGTCTTTCACGGACCATTTTCATCTCGATGAACTTTCGAATCTTCTCCACATCCCCGGATCTGTTCATCTGTGATTGGCCGATTATTTCAGAGGGGGAAAAGCCCGCATCAACCTTTGGGGTAATTCCAAATAAGAACATCACCGCGACCATGTACCATAAGACCCAATTCGTAAGTTTCCTCTTCATTTTTTATCCCCTTTCTTATGAAAAGGTTTGGAGTACCCTAGGGATATTATTTATTTACTACATTTTCTGACACATGTAAAGGCCGTTTCAGAAGGAATATAAGGCTGATGGGACTTAAAGAGGCATAATTATCTGGCAGGAATTCGTCTTTTCATAAATTGGATCCGTACCGTAAACCTTGCGCCGGCTGCATGTCTCACTCCGGCGAAACGAAGGGTGCTCGGTGAAAACCGGGTCAGTCGAGAAGGCAACGTCGTCCAATTAATGAGCAACGGAACCCTTAGTAAGTTAACAGTGTAACGACCGGGGTGAAAACCAGTTCATCCCTTCAGGCGCCATCCCTTTTTCTCGTTGCCCTCCAGCTCGAACCCCATGGCCCGCACCGCTTCAAGGTCTCCCGGAAGGCCCCGCTTGGCGAGGTGTTCCGCAATCGCGCGCTTTTGATCCTGCGGTCTGTTCTGGGACAGGTCTGATTTGGCGGTCATTCTTTCCGGCTTTATTTCCACGACACAACAAGCCTTATACGACGGCGAATCCGGAGTCACGGGGGAAAAGTCCCGGTTCCCTTCGTGCTTTGCCACCAGGGCATTCAGCGCGGCCGTCTTCAGTTCTCCGTCCGGGATGATCCGGGCCTTCCCCCTGATGATTACGCAGTGGTAAAGCTGGTGGGTGCGGCAGGGGTTTCTTTCCGGGTTGAAGGATACCTCCAAATAGGCCAGGGGGACACTCACTTCGAAACAGACCCGGGGGTTACGGGCCAGGTTGTCGAGCTTCTCCCCCTGGGGCGCGCAGTGGAAGTAAACGCATCCTTCGTAAAAGACGAAGTTGACGGGGGTGATGTACGGGTATCCATCCGCGTCCACCGTGGCCAGCCGCCCTGTGTTCGTGGATGCCAGGATCCGGGTCATCTCCTTCGGGTCCGTGATCTCGCAATGTTTTCGTCTCATGGTTTGATTTGCACTCGCTTTCTAGGCACAGGGTTATTAGCCCGCGGGGCACGATGCATCGTGCCCCTACGAGTCTACCGACGCTATCGTTCAAGGACCATTTCTGCGGGCGGGCACGGGGGTCCGCCCCTACATTTTTTTCGGCTATGCCGGGTTAGGATTTATGAGTAAGCCCTTCAAGGAGCCAAAAGAGACCCGGTTTGATTCTTGCCTAACAAAAACCTACTCAGGCAGCTGAAGGCGGACGAAGGATTCCGCGTATCTGCATCTGGCCAATCTTCCTGAAACCTCGGCACGGTCCCTCATTCTCTTTTCCACCCTCTGCATATCCCCCACCTGCGATTTGTGGAGGGAGAGAGCCTTTATTTTCAGGTCAAAGGTGTCCGACACGTCCACATAGAAATTTGCATTCTCCGGGACAAAGCTGTGGAGGAGGAGGTCCTTGACCTTGTGGGGATTCAACCCGGCTTTGGCATGCTCGGGAAAGGACATTAGGTCACGGGCCAGGGGATAGCAGGCATCCAGCGTGGCCTCCCCTATGGCGCGGTGATCCGAATGGTTCACCATTCCATAGTTCTTGTAGTAAAAGAAGCTGGGATCCATGGTGAAGACGAAGTCGGGTTGGTATCGCCTTATGGATTTCACAATTTGTTCTTTAAGCCGGATGTCCGGAACCAATTCCCCGTCCACATAATCCAGGAAATGCACCTCCCGCACTCCCAGGACTTTGGCGGCATCTTCCTGTTCCTTCCTTCTGATGCCGGAGAGTCTCTCCGCGGTCATGTTCTCATCAGAGCTTCCCCTCTGACCCGTGGTGGCAATAAGGTAAATGACTTCCGCACCCTGCCCCGCGGCTTTGGCCACCGTGGCCCCGGCCCCAAAGTCGTTGTCGTCCGGATGCGCTCCCACCACAAGGACCCTCTTCGCCTTAAAGTCTATCCCATCCATATCCCATCACCCACGATATATTTGTATCTAAATGCCCTGTTCAACATTTTTTCGGGCCGGCCGGCCCTGTATTTCTCCTGCTTTTTTAGGTCTCAGACTCAGCCAGCGCAGCGTCCTTGAAAATCATTTTAACCCTGAGAGTTTCCAATCACAACCCTTATTCCGTGCGCCAGGCCGATTGAACTCGATGCCCTCGCTAAGGAAACGATGGAATAATGGAATATTGGAATTATGGGTTAAAAAAACTCGAGGGCGCAGAGACTCTTATAATTTCCCATGCAAGAACAAAGAATATTCTTGATTCGCGCTGATCTCCTCTGATAGCATTTTTTTGCCAACCCAAATGGATACTCCAAAGAGAGACCCCTTTTTCTATGGCTGGGTTATTGTAGCCACCTGCTTTGTAGCCGCTACGAGCTACGGCCTCTTTTACACCTTCGGGGTCTTTTTCAAATCCCTCCAGGCGGAATTCGGGTGGGGAAGAGCCCTTACCGGCTCCGTGCATTCCGTGCATCTGCTTATCTATGCCATCTCCACCTATTACTTCGGAAGGCTGACGGACCGAATCGGTCCGAGACGGGCTCTTTCCCTGGGCGCCGTTTTTATCGGGGTGGGGTTGTGCCTCTGCAGCCAGATTCAGAACATCTGGCAGCTTTACCTCTTTTACATCATCGCTTCCCTCGGCTCCGGGGTGACCGTCTCTCTTCCCAATGCTACGGTGCAAAAATGGTTCATCAAAAAAAGGGGGCTGGCCCTGGGATTGGTGACCGCGGGAGTCGGGGCCGGAACCTTGCTCCTCGCCCCTCTCAGTAATTCCTTGATCACCCTGTTTGGTTGGCGCCCGGCCTACGTGATCATCGGCTTGCTCTTCTGGGGCCTCCTTACCCTCAATGCCCTGTTCATGGAAGAAAACCCCGAAAAAAAAGGGCTGAAGCCTTATGGATGGGAGGAAAAGGGGCGCCTGGAAGCTTCATCGGGATTAAAGGAGGGTCAGGATTGGCCGGTTAAGGACGCCATGAAGACCGGAGCCTTCTTCCTGATCATCTCCATATATTTCTTCACCAATCTTCCCATCCACATGGTGATGATCCATATCGTTCCCTACGCCACGGACCTGGAGATCTCCAAGGCCTTTGCCGCCAGCGCCCTGGGCTTGATCGGGGGAATCAGCATCCTGGGCCGGATCGGAATGGGCCTGATCTCGGAGAAAATCGGGTGGAAATGGGGCCTCTTTCTTAGCTGCCTCCTTTCCGGTCTTATGCTCTTATGGCTGATCGGCGTGCGAGACCTCTGGATGCTCTCCGTCTTCGCCGTGGTCTACGGCTTCTTCTACGGCGGGAAGATCACCACCATCCCCGGTTTAATCGGCTCCTTCTTCGGGACCCGCTTCCTGGGGGAAATCATCGGAGCCATCCATGCCGTATCCCTGGCCGGGGGAATCATCGGCCCGGTGCTGGGAGGGTATATCTTCGACCGGAGCGGAAGCTACCGGATCGCCTTCCTCATCGCCGCTCTCGCTTTTCTGACCTCGGCTGTTCTAACCCTCTTCGCCCGCCCTCCCCACCCAGCTAAGAAATCTGGTCAATAAGGGAGGATTTTTTAAAAGCTCGAGCGCAGGCTTGAAAAAAATTCTTCTCTGGCGTGATGATCCCACCATATGATGGATTCATTAGAAGCGCCTCAGCTTTCATCTCCCTTCCATATCCATTCAAAACCATAGCTTGGACCGCACACTTCCGTAACTTTCTCCCCATACCCAATACTTCTGAAAAGATAAAGAATTTCCTTCCCCATTTATATCCTCTTTGAATCATTTATGTTTTTGGTCCAAAAGGATTTTAAGGGAGGTCCAGGTTATTTGGCATCCAATCTGCACATTACCAGGTGCCGACGATTTCAGGAGAGCTAATTTCACCCGGAGAGAAATGGAAAAGCGAAGCTTTAGAGACCGGCGGAAGCAGCCTACCCCCCTTTTCAGCCGGTATACTTTCTGGGGGCGAAGGAAGGTCCTGCGCAGAAAAGAGGATCAGGAGAAGGGAGGGTACGTCGACCGGTATGGTCCCAGGTTTGCTTTTCTTTCTTATTCTCATCGTGGGGCTCAATGTTCTCGATTCATTCTTCACCATGATCATCCTGGAATGTGGGGGCTGGGAGGTGAACCCGATTGTTCGTTCGGCGATCGAGGTCTATGGGGACCAGTTTTGGATCTGGAAATTCATGCTCGTTTCGGTGAATTTAATTCTCTTGTGCCTTCACAGCAGGTTTCGATACGTTCATAGAATCATCTCGTGGATCACCCTCCTATTCCTCGGAGTCATCCTCTACCAGATTATCCTGCTGGAATATCATATCTTCTAGACAAGCAGGGGCGACCAGCCGGTCGCCCCTGCTTCGCAAGAATCTCTTGTTTCGAATCTTGTCTATTTGATAATTCCCATCTCCTTCATTTATAGAAGCCCTACCGAAAAAGCCAGGAGGAATTGGCCCAAATAATAAAGCGGCAGGCCGATCAGCCGGTTGAGGAATTCTCTTTTGACAAATTGGTTCCGGGCGACGAAGACATCGGAGACATAAAAAAGGAAGGCTCCAGCAAATACAAATGTCCTGCCCCAGAAAGGGGAGGCAGACTTATCGAAAACCGCCCAGGCTCCCGAGGCCATCACCGTGATCACCAGGATGTAAACCACCACGGGGACCAGCATGGCTTTCAGGTGCGGCCGGAGCCACAGAAAAACAAGGAGGCTGAATACCCAGAACAGGACGGCTGCCGGAATGAACCACTTGGAGACGGGGACCAGATACGTAAAGCCAATCACATAAAAGATGTGCCCGACCAGAAAGGCAACCAGTCCCGCCCGAAATATTTTGTCGCCCGGCAGAGCCAGACAGACATCTCCCGCCAGGCAAAAAATCAGGCCGATGAGGATAAAATTTCCGTAGGATGGAACCGAAGAAGGCTGAAGAAAGGCAACCAGAACAAACAGACAGGAGAGAATCGTCTTGGCGATCAGCCGGGGCTTTTCCTCCTCCCGTTTCTCATAGACGAGGAGAACCAGGAGGAGGATTGCAGCCAGAAGAATGGCGAAAAAATGGAGCATGTCACCAACCTAAGAAATTGTTCTTCTCGTGCTGGACTTTCCTTTAAATCGACCCCTCACCCCACCCTCCCCCGCAGAGGGGGGAGGGTAGGGTTCAAGTCTTTTTAGCCTTCCCCCGGAGAAACCGGACCAGGGGGCTGAGGAGCGAAAGCATGGCCACGACCAAAAGGGCCAGGGAGATCGGCCGGTTGAAGAAGATGGAAATACTCTGATGCGACATCTGCAGCGACTGCTGCAGGGCGTTCTCCATGAGCGGCGTCAGGATGAGCGCCAGGACCACCGGGGCGGCGGGAAAGCCGAATTTCTTCATGAAGTAGCCGATGATCCCGAAGAGCAGCATGATCCAGACCTCGACCAGGTTGTTGTTGACGGTGAAGACGCCCACGGAGGAGATGGCCAGAATCAGGGGGATCAGGAGGGCATGGGGGATTTTCAGCATGCGGGCCCAGATTCCCACGAAGGGCAGGTTCAGGATCAGCAGCATGACGTTGCCGATGTACATGCTGGCGATGACCGCCCAGAAAAAATCGGGGTGCTTCTCCAAAAGCAGCGGCCCCGGCCGCATCCCGTGGATCGAGCAGGGCCCCCATCATGATCGCCGCCGTGCCCGAACCCGGGACGCCGAGAACGAGCAGCGGGATCATGGCGCCGCCGGTGGCGGCGTTGTTGGCGCTCTCGGGGGCCGCGACCCCTTCGATGATTCCCGTGCCGAATTTTTCCGGGTGTTTGGAGATCTTTTTCTCCGTGGCGTAGGCCAGCATGGAGGCCACGGTGGCGCCCGCCCCGGGCATGGAGCAGGCGAAGAAGCCGATGGCGCTCCCCCGGAGGATCGGAAAAATCGATCGCTTCCAGTCCTCCCGGTTCGGCAGCAGGTTCGATATCTTATCGATATAGACGGGAGGCTTGGGAGGAGTGTTCGGCCATCTCGAGACACCTCGGAGATGGCGAAGAGGCCCACCGATACGCTCACGAAACTGAGCCCGTCCAGAAGCGTGGGGATCCCGTAGGAGAAGCGTTCGATGCCGGTGGTGGGGTCCATGCCGATCGTGCCGAGAAAGATCCCGAAGGCCCCGGCGATCAGCCCCTTGATCATGGAGTCCCCCACCAGGGAGATGACCAGGGTCATGCCCAGCGCCATCAGGGCAGAAATACTCCGGCGGGCCGAAGCGGATGGCAAAGTCGGCCAGCGGGGGCGCCAGCAGCATCAGGCCGAGCACGCTCAGGGTCCCGGCGATGAAGGAGCCGATGGCCGATATCCCCAGGGCCGCGCCGGCCCTGCCGTTCTGGCCCATCTGGTAGCCGTCCAGGCAGGTCATGACCGAGGAGGATTCCCCGGGAAGGTTCACCAGGATGGAGGTGGTCGAACCGCCGTACATGGCCCCGTAGTAGATGCCGGCCAGCATGATGATGGCGGTGGTGGGATTCATGCCGAAGGTGAAGGGAACGAGCATGGCCGTCCCGGCCACCGGCCCGACGCCGGGCAGGACGCCGATGATCGTCCCCATGGTCACGCCGAAAAAGCAGAAGAGGAGGTTGGTGGGGGAGATGACCGTCGACAAAACCCGCAATCAAGTGTTCGAACATGCTTCATCGCTCCCTTAAATTCCCAGGAACCCGGTGGGGAGGGGTGATTTCAGCCACAGCCGGAAGATGGCGTAGAGGAAGAAAGTGCAGGCCGCGCTGGTCAGCAGGGTCTTCAGGATCCGGCCCTTGCCGAGGAAAAGGATCGTGGCGGCAAAGAATAGAAACGTGGAAGGCACGTAGCCGATTACTTCGATGAGGATAATGTACGCCAGGAGGATGGCCACCACCGTGACCACCCGCCAGGCTCCCCCCTTCTCGCAAATCGGCTTATCCTTGATCTCTACTTTACCCTTCAGGATTCCAATCAGGAGAACCGCCGCTAGAATGCCGATCACGATGCTCATGCTGAGGGGGAAAAAGGCGATTCCCACGCCCATCTGCATCGTTCGTTCCAGCCTGGAGGATTCGATGATCCCGTAAAGCGACAACCCCATGAGGAAGATGCTCGCCGCGATCAGGCCCTTTCTCATCGTCGCACCTTTCCGCGGGCAAGAACCCAGCGGGTGAATCGCTCCGTTCGAAAAACTCTAGGATCCCGTCTCACTTGATGACCCCCATCTCCTTCATGGTCCGGGCGCAGAATTCGTTGTTGGCATCCCACAGCTTCATGGTCTCCGCGCTGTTCTTGTAATCCCAGGTCAGCATATTCTCCTTGATGTATTTCTCCTTCCACCACTTGGACTCGGCCAGCTTGCGGAAAAGGTCTTCGTAGAAGCGGACCGCTTCGGGCGGAAGGTCCTTGGGGGCGGCAATGCTGCGGACCTGCTGGAAGGACGCGTTGATTCCCAGCTCCCGCAGGGTGGGGATGTCCGGGGCTCCGGCCAACCGCTTCTCGCTGGCCACGGCCAGGATGCGCACCTTCTTGGCTTCCATCTGGGCCAGGGCCTCTCCCGGGTTGGGATAGAACATGTCCAGATTTCCTCCCAGGAGGGCGACCATGGCTTCGCCCCCGCTCTTGAAGGGGATGTAGTTGAACTTCACCCCGGCCGCTTTCTCGATCATATGGGAGATGAGGGCGTCCGTGCCGGGGGCGTAGGTCCCCCCGGTCTTGATCTGTCCCGGCTTTTTCTTGGCATCGTCGATGAGGTCCTTCATCGTTTTGTAGGGAGAATCGGCCTTCACGGTGACGAGGAAATCATCATAGGCCAGATTCGCCAGGCCCGTGAAGTCCTTGTAGGTGTACTTGGATTTCCCCAGAAGCGGGGTGGTCAGAAAGCTGGTGGTCGCCGTCAGCCAGAAATGGGGGTCCCCCTTTTTCCCCGCCACGTAGGCAAAGGCAATGGCCCCGCCGCCGCCGGGCCGGTTGACCACGGCGACCGGCTGGGGGCAGAGCTTCTCTTTTTCGATGACCGTCTGCATCATCCGGGCCATGATATCGCTGCCTCCCCCGGGCGCGGCATGGCAGACAAATTCGACCGGCTTGGTCAGAAATTTCTGCGCCTGGGAATCCGCGGGGATAAGGAAGATGAAAGAAGAAACGAGTGCCAAGGCCGCCCAAAGCATTCTTTTGCGATTCATCGAATTCCCTCCTTTAGAAATTTGATCCCATCAAATGAGCTTGCCTTTTCCCTTGAATGAAACCCGAAGAGCTCAGCCCCCGGGGATCTTTCATCCATCTATCCCGCATGGAATGGCAGGGAAACAATCACCACGGACAAGGGATCATCGGCTAGGGCTCTAACATATATTCAAAGAAGGATCAAGTCAATAAAAACCAAAGACTTGCCACCCCCGGTTGGGGAAAAAAGACCCCTTCGCCGGGAAGACTCCGGGAGAAAAGAGATCGGCACTTCTTTTCCCGCCCCCTTCTGCCGATAAGCGAAGGTGTATGCGGGACGGGTTTCCGGTTATATCTGTCTTTTCCCAATGAAATTGGGGGGGTCCGGAGGCACCGGGAAGGGTTGCTTTCCCCTCCTGAGAATCCCCTTTCCGGGATCCTTTCTTTTTAAAAAGATTTAAGTTTATTCAAGAGTTAGCCGATATAGTGGATAAATTCCCGGGGAGGACTGCGGCCATGATTACGGTGACCCGTTTAAACAACAGTCCCTTGGTGATCAACCCGGACCTGATCGTCTCCATAGAAGAAACCCCGGATACGATCATCACCCTTTCCAACGGGGAAAAGATTACCGTCCAGGAAAAGGTGAAAGAGGTGATCCATAGGGTCATACATTTTCGCCGATGCATCTTTAACCCATCAATTCCGATTGAATAGGTGCCATGGATAAAGCAACGCTGATTGGTCTGGTACTGGGATTTACCGCGATATTCGGGGGGCAGGTTCTGGAAGGGGGCGAGGTCGGCTCCATCATCCAGTTCACGGCCTTCGTGATCGTTTTCGGGGGAACCTTCGGGGCGGTGTTCATTAGCTTTCCTTTCCATGACGTGCTGGGGGCCTTCAAAGGGATCAAGGATGTAATCAAGGAGCCTCGCCAGGATCCCTACGGGATCATTAACCAGATCACTGGATACGCCAACAAGGCCCGGAGGGAGGGAATTCTTTCCCTCGAAAAAGAGATCAAGAATGCAAAGAATCCTTTCCTGGCCAAAGCGCTCACCATGGCCGTGGACGGGATCGAGCCCCATGTGATCCGGGAGGCCATGGATTCCGAATTGGAATACCTGAATGAATACGGCAGGGTGAATTGCAAAGTTTTCAGGTCGGCGGGGGGATATGCTCCCACCATCGGGATCCTGGGAGCGGTCATGGGTCTCATCCAAGTGATGGAGAATCTTTCCGATCCGACCAAACTCGGGGCGGGCATTGCGGTCGCCTTTGTGGCTACGGTGTACGGGGTCGGATCGGCCAACCTGCTGTTCCTCCCCATTGCCACCAAGATGGAGGTCCGGCACCGCCACGAAATGATCATCAACGAAATGATCCTGGAGGGGATCGTCGCTCTCTCCACCGGGGAAAACCCGCGACTGATCGAGGAAAAGCTGATCTCCTTTCTCCCCAATTTGCAGAAATTGCAGAAGGACAAACATTCCGCTCCCGTCCGGGAGGCGTCCGGAAGGGATAACCGACCTCCGGAAGGTCATGCTGCGGAGAGGGAATTTCAATCCTAGAAAAACGAAGACCGGTTTTCAAGAGAACCCATGGCCAAAAAGAAGAAGACATCGGGAAGAAGAGTACGATAACCTGGATCGATGGTTGGTCTCTTACGCGGACTTCATCACCCTTCTGTTCGCCTTTTTTGTAACCATGTACGCCATTTCCCGGGTGGATGAAACCAAACTGGGGTCGTTGGTGGAATCGCTGCAGAGAGCCCTGGGTTCCACCATCTCATGGCATGAGAATAAAAAACAAGCCCCGGGAGTCTTTGAAAACAGCGAGAAGCCCATCGATGTGGCCATCCTTCCACTTTCCGTCGATAAAGGGCAGGGGAGAGAAGATTTTGAAACCCTGGCGGCGGAGATCAAAAAGAACATGGAGGAGGGGCTGAACAACAATGGGGGGCAGTCCGGGGCCGACCTGAGCCAGCTGAAATTCATCATCGACAAGCGGGGCCTTATTCTCCGCTTCTCCGAGCGCTTCTTCTTCGATTCCGGGGATGCCTCCATCCGACCGGACATCGCTCCCATGCTTCACATCATCGCTGAATCACTGGAGAAGATCCCGAACCACATCCGCATCGAAGGCCACACGGACAGCGTTCCCATCCGTACCGCCAGGTTCCCGTCCAACTGGGAGCTTTCCACTACCCGGGCCACCTCGATCGTCCACTATCTCCTGACCCATCACCAGTTTGAACCGACCCGATTATCGGCCGCCGGGTACGGGGAGTTCCGTCCCATCGCCTCCAACAACTCCTCGGACGGACGCTCGCAGAACCGCCGCGTGGATATCGTCATTCTGAGCGGCAGGGAAAGGGAAAGCGAGCCGGGGGAGGAAGGGAAACCGGATCAGGTTTTTCCGACGGGACCCCCGCTCAGCGGAAAGCTGACCTCAAAAATCGTCTCTCCTTCCCGGGACGAAACCTGAAAGACGGCCCCCTGGGGGCTGAGGAGCTGGCGGGCAAGGTAAAGCCCCAACCCGGGATGTTTTCCCCCCTTGCTGGTGAGAAAAGGCTGGAAGAGCCGGGGTTTGAGCTCTTCGGGAATGCCGCATCCGCTGTCTTTGACCGACAGCCGGATTTGATTCCCCTGGACCCGGGTCATGAGGGTCAGCTCTTTCTGGCTGGAGCCCTCCATGGCCTCCAAGGCGTTCTGGATCAGGTTGCCAAGCCCCTGGCTGAAATTTCCGTAAGACCCGGTCACCAGAGGTAAGGGAGAGGCCAGGTCCTTGTGAAGCCGCACCTGATGTTTGAAGAAAAGGTTGTGGTGGAGCAGGGAGAGTTCCTCTTCCAGCAGTTCATTGAGGGAGATGCTCTGCGGGGCATCCTGCTCGTCGTGAATTCCCTTCTGAATCAACCGGTCCAACATCTCCCGGAACTTATCCATCTGGCCCAAACACTTCTCCATCTGCTCCTGAACCTTGCTTTCCTCTTTGGACAGCATCCGCTGGAGGAGCTCCATCTGCATGGACAGGATCTGGAGCGACCCGTTCAGATTATGGATCACCCCTTTGAGGAGGGCTCCCAGGCTGGAATATCGATAACGGTCGATGAAGGCGGAGAGCAGCTTTTGGGCTTCCGGAGGAAGAGAAGGGGCTTCCGCGTATTTCAACTTCTCCACCGAATCTTTTCTCCTTTCGTCGGGGTCTTCTTTGCGGGTCCGTTTTTTTTTACGAATGGGGTTCTTGATCTTCTTCGATTTTTCTATACCATACCTGATCCGGGGTAAGCAATGAGAATCCGGTTTTCCCTCCTTCACTTTTGCCATTCCTTTTTCTGCTGAAAAACAAGCTTGTGGACCGGAAGCAAGGGCGTTACCCAATTCGGAATTCGGAATGTGGAATTCGGAATTCTTTGATTGATTTTTTCCTTTTCGCATTCCGCAATCGGCATTCCGCAATTTGGAGGCGGGCCCATCGGGCGGCCAGTCACGCGTTTCGCGTGACGTTCCTACAACGCAATCATCCGGTTTTTGGGGAAAGTTAAGAGGGAAGGGGTTCAGGGCCGGAGGGATTTCAGCAGCTGGTTCTTCATGGAAAAAAATTCCGCTTCGCTCAGGAGGCCTTCTTTTTTATACTCGATCAGCTTCTTTATCTCCTGATAGGTCTTTTCCCGATGCTCCCGGTCTTTGAAATCATAATCCGAGGGGATCATCTGCTTCAGGAGCACATCCATCTCGGAGAGCTTATGATCCAGGTCGGCGGGGGATGGGGCTTCCCGGGCGTCCGGGGCATGGGCGGGGGGATTGCGGATTTCCCTCATCTCCTCCATGGTGTCCTTCAACCTCTGGAGGAGGCGACGGTTCTCCCGGACCAGAACGATCTTTTCACCTGCATTCTTGACGATGATCTCGATTTCATCCAGCTTAAAGGGCTTGCGGATGTAGTCGTAGGCCCCGCCCCGAATGGCGCGGATGGCCGTATCCAGGGAGGCGTAGCCGGTCATAATGATGACGATCCCCTCGGGATTGCACTCTTTGGATTTCTGCAGGACCTGCAGGCCATCCACTTCGGGCATGAGCAGGTCCGCGATGATGATGTCAAAGGCGGGATCTCTCTTCAAGTGCTCGAGGAGTTCTTTCCCGTCGGCAAAGAGGAGGATTTCCCTTCCCTCCTGGGATAAAGATTTTCCCAGGGCCTCCCGTAATTCATCTTCATCTTCGGCAATCCAAATTCGCAAGGAACGGCTTGATTGAGGGTCCGTCATAAAAGTCCAATCTGCCAACCCATTTTACTGCCTCACATCCATGAACCGAGGGAGAGCCTTAAACCGCTGGGCATAGCGATGGGCGGCCCTCCACCCCTCGCGGATGGAGGTCATTTCCTTTTTAATTTCCCCCCGCAGGAGCTCAGCCTGGGCGAGGCATTTCTGATCCCATTCGGCAGCTTTTATGGAGAATGCTCTCCAGGGTCTTCCGGAGTTGATTGTCCCGCTCCCGCAGCGGGTCGGTGGACAAACCCCCTGCCTCGGAACCGGCGGATCGGAAGAGCTCGATCTGTTGATCGACGGCGTCCACGGAACGAGCCAGGTTCTGGCGTTTTTCCAGGAGGGGGCCCGCCCTTCCGGCATCTCCGCCCTGGAGGCAATGATACAGGGATTCAGTGGCCTCTAAGAACTCTTCCAGGTAGTCTACTTTTTTCTCCAGCAGGCTTACCAGGTCGGAAGGCTCGGCCGGGTCTTGGCTTTTCATTTGGCGTATCCCGCGGGGTAGCCGGGAAGGGCACTGGCTGCCGGCGGATGAGCGGGGGCGTCTAAAGGGAGGGGGAGGGTCTGTTCCTCTCTAGAACCAAAGTAGGCTACTTCCAGGGCGGACTTGATCTCTTCGAGCATGGAAATGACCGGGTCAAATTTCCGGGAGTCCCGGCTCAGGCCGGCTTTGATAATATGCTGGGTCCAGTAGGCATAAAGGGATTCGAGGTTCTTGGCGATCTCTCCGCCTTTTTCGAAATCCAGGGCCCCTCTTAACTCATTCAGAATGTCCAAAGCATTCTGGATTGCCTTGCCCTTGGCCTCGTATTCCTGAGAATATAATTTCGCCTTCGCCAGCTTCAGGCTGGAGATGGCCCCTTCATAACAAAGGATGACCAATTTCTTGGGGTCCGCCGTTACCACTTCTGTCTTCTGATAGGCCCGAAACCCACCTCCGATCATGAAAAAACCTCCTCCACCAGAGCCGATCGGCAGAAAGCCGAAGGAATGATTCCTATCCAACGAGGCAAAGAATTACCCCCAAATCGAACTCATGGATTTGATCTGGCCGGTCAGCCAGCTGCTCAGGCTCTGCATGGAGCTCATGGCGATCTCCATGGTAATGAAGCTAGCTTCCAACTCCTCCATCTTCTTCTCCAGGCGCGCTTCCATGGTAGCGATCGTTTCATCATAGTCGGTGATCGTGTCCTGGATCGCTTCCTGTTTACCGGACATATACCCGTAGGTGGAATCGGTGATCTGGTATAAAGACCGGTCGAGGAGTTCGGCCACGCCAAACTTGATAGTCATGCTTCCGATGGACCCGGTGGCGATGCCGGAATACCGAACCACCAGCCCTTTAGCGTTCCCGGAAATTCCCGTTAAATATTCTCCGCTCCCGCTGGCATCCCCCAGGGCCGAAAAATACCCCGCTACCGGGCTCACCCCGGTGATGTTGATATTATAGGTCCCCGCCTGGGTATTATAGTTGTGATCGACGTAGGTCAGGCTGCCGTTGGTCGAAGTGGCGCTGGCCACGAACAGATTCTTTACGTCCTCAAAGTTGGTTTCCAGATAACCCTGCAGGGTGTCGCTATCGATCGTCAGCTTGCCACCGTTGTCCAGGTTGATACCCACCAGCCCGAGGGTCGAAAAGTTCTCATCGAGCCCGGGCACCTGGTTCACGATGGTCTCCAGCAGGCTGGACCTCAGAGCCCGCAGGGTGGAATCCCCGTATAGAGGACCGCCGGGTGACTGGGTGGCCGTATCATAGGTGAGCTGCTCGTTGATCGTATCCATGAGGTCATTGTAGGCGGTCACAAACTCGGTGATTTGCTCCTCGAGCCCTTCATAATCCCGGTTCACATTCACGGTCAGGGTCGTAGCCGGGTCCGCACCTTTCAAATTGAGCGTCACTCCGGTGATCAGGTCATCCACCGTGTTGGACGAGCGGGTCACAGCCACTCCGTCCACGGTGAAGCTGGCATCGGCCCCCGCCTGCGTTGGCCAGAAACTGATGGCGTAGATGGCTCCGAAATTATTATCCGTGTCAAAGTTCAGGGTGGCTGCTGACGGGTTTAGGTTAACCACCAAATGGGTATCCTCTAGTTCATTGTCGATTACCTGGATTTTGCCGTCGGCAGTGACCGTAGCCGTCACGTTACCATATCGGTTATTAATCTCAGTCAGTAAGGCGCTTATCCTCGTGCCATTGTTATAGGAAAAATTAAAGTTAACCGCGGCACCACTTGTGCTTGTTCCAGTGAGAGCTATAGTATCCCCCGCTACATAGCTATATCCATCGATATCAACGATCTTGGTGTTAGAAGTGATGGGGCCACCATCCAGATTGGCGATATCCCCCGTTACCCCCCTCGTTTCACGCGCTGCTTCCAGGATCCCGAGGGTTTCAAGGATATTATTGGCATCGGTATAGGAAATGGTATTTCCCTGAATGAGCAGCCTATAAGTGGTGTTGCCGTTATCGTCGGTTTCACTGATCACCGATGCCGGGTCAGGCACGAAGGCGGCATTGATGGAATCCCGAATGGTATTTAAAGAAGCAGTTGCCAGGTTGATGGCCACGTTTCTCGTCGTGCCGTCGATGGTGATTGACACAGTCCCACTCTGGGGGCTGGTCAGGTTGAGTAGATCAGCACCACCGATCGCCTTGTCGGCCGCGGAAAAAGCATCACTTTGGTTGCCGCCGGTGACAGGATTTTTGGCTATCTCCCTTGAGGAATCAAGAAAGCCAAGCGTCCCTACCAGATCAGTGGCCCCGCCATTTAAGAGGCTGATCCCAGCCTCTCCTTCCTCGTCGCTGGTGAGGGTGAGGCGGTAATCATTGGTACCATAGTGCACGACCGAGGCGGTCACCTTGGAGGCGTTGGTGCCCGTGTTGACCGCATTGATCTTGTCCCGCAAGCTGGAGAGCGTGTCCGTGGCCGAGATCGCGACCGTGCGGCCTCCCACGATGATATCGCCGGAAAGGCCCAGGGCAGTGGTGTCGCTGGCATAGCTCACGGAGGAGAGCTTCTCGGCGGCGGCCAGGGAATTGATCACGATATTATAACTTCCCCGAGACGCACTGGTTCCGGCGGTTACCGAAAGGAGATCATCGGGGTCTTTGGAGGTATTGGAAAATACCGTCGGGGAAAAGAGATTAAAATCGGCCGCTTCGTTGATTTTCCCGGCCACGGTCTTAAGGCTCAATAATTGGGTGTTGATGGACTGCCAGGTGCTCAGGCGGTCCTGTGCGACTTTCTGCTGGTCCTGGACCAGCTCGATCTTCTTGTACTCCAGCTGTCTCAGCTGATCGATGATATTGCGCCAGTCAACTCCGCTGGCTATCCCGCTGAATCCGAATGACCCGGACATATACGCACCCTTAGGGTTCAGCCCCGAAAGGCTCGGGGGCCATAAAATCCCCGGAGGGGATTCCCAGGTGCAACCCGGGAAATCCCTACTCCAGGGTTTGGTTCACCACCATGCCGATGCCGTCCCCGCTGCGCTGGGACAGATCCACCAAGGCCTCCGGCGGAATCTGGCGGACTAACTTCCCCTCTTCGTCCAAAACCTTGATGATGACCTGATCGTTCTGCTTGTCCAGTACAAACTGAAGACTGTAGCGCATGCTCCGCATGAAGCTGTTCATGTGCTCGGTCAGGGCTTTAGCGGTCTCCTCATTGGGTTGGACAGATACTTTGGGAATCTCGGGGGGAGGGGAACCCGATTTTTCCCCTTCCCTGGCCGGTGCCGCTTTATCCCCCGGATTGGGCACGGCTGCTGGCGGCGCATCCCGCTGCAGATTTTCTTTTATCCCTAAGATTTCCATTCCAGTGTACCTCAACTTTCAGGAATCGAGGGGGAGGGGGGTTGAAAGCCCGCCCCCTCCCCGGCTATTGGACCTATTGTCCGCCCAGTAAGGCCAGAACGCTCTGCGGTATGAGGTTGGCCTGGGAAAGCATGGCCGTCCCCGCCTGGAGCAAGATCTGATCCCTGGTCAGGTTAACCATTTCAAAGGCCATATCGGCATCCCGGATGGTGGAATGGGAAGCATCCAGGTTTTCAATAACCATGGCCAGGTTTCCAGAGGCAAACTCGATTCGGCTGGCGGCGGCTCCGATTTCACCAACCACGAGGTTCACGGAGACCAGGGCCGCATCGAGGGCGTCCAGAGCGGACTGGGCGCTGGCAATGGAGTTCAGGCTGAGGGTACTCAATCCCAGGTTGCTGGACAGGAGGCCTGAACTCGTGGTGACGGTAATCCGGTCTTCCGCGTTCACGTTGCCGGAGCCGACCTGGAAGGTAAGGTTGATGACCCCGCTGAGGAGCGAGTTCCCGCTGTACTTGGTGTCCGAGGCAATCTGATCGATTTCAGCCAAGAGGGCCGACGCCTCGGCATTGATCCGGGCCCGGCCATCAGCGTCAACGTTACTGGAGGAGGCGGAGATCGCCAGTTCCTTCAACCGCTCGACGATGGTTTCAATTTTCTGGGTCCCCCCTTCAGCCACCTGCAATAGAGACTGGGCCTGGGCCACGTTCTGCTGGGCGGCCCGGAGGGCGCGGACTTCCATCCTGAACTTGTTGGCAATCGCCAGGCCGGCGACATCATCCCGGGACCGGTTGATCCGGTAGCCGGTGGACAGTCGCTCCATGGTTATTTTCAATCGGTTGTCGGTTTCGGATAACTGCCGGTGGGCGTTAAGGGCAGCGATATTGGTGTTGATTCGAAGAGCCATTCAGTTTTTCCTCCTTGAAATTTTAATTTGGGCATCCTTGCCCTTTGGTGTGAAGAGATTTGGGTAGGGGCCTCTTCAGAACCCTTTCCGGTCCATCTGTTTTCTTTCGCCCCTCTCTTGTCCCCCCTTCTTTTGGAATCTGCACGCCAACATTCAATCTAGTTATCGGGCCGGGGGAGGAAAAACTTTAATTTTTTTTGACGATTTGAGAATTTAAACGGATGAAAGATGGGGTTCCGCCTCCCCAGAAGGGGCGACCTCATGCCCGTGAAACCGCAGGCCTTCAGCCACTTCTTCCAGGCAACGCTGCAGAATTCCAACAGAAGTTGCCAGGGGAACCATCTTTTCCAGAACTTCCTTGGAAGGAGAAATGAGGAAGGATACCTGATGGGCCAGCAAAGAGAGTTCTTTGCGCCCTTGTTTCCCAAGTTCATCCCCGATCATCTCATAAAGTGTACTCAACTCTTTGAAACTATTCAAAATAAAATCCCGGGGGAGGTTTAATTCCTCCAGCAGGACATCACATTGCCCCACCAATTCTTCCAATTCCTGGAGGCGGAAATAAATATCGCTCAACGCCAGCCGAACATCCATCATCCGGGGGTTTAAAGCAACAGCTTTCTTGAAATATTCCAAAGCCTTTTCATGGTTTTGATTTTCCTTATAAAGTTGCCCGAGATTAATTATGGCTTCAACTTTATTTGGTTCCATTTCCAAAGAGCGGAGCAACGCTTTTTCGGCTTCAGCCCATCGGCCGAGCTTCCGTAGGGCCAGTCCCAGGTTGGCATAATTGGATGAAAGATTTCCCCCACCCTTGATCGCCCGTTCAAAATAGTCCGCTGCCTGGGTAAATTCCCCCTTTTGAAGAGCCAGGAGGCCGAGGGTCTGAAGGCTGGTGTAATGGTCCTGGTGGAGATTCAAGGACCTGGAAAGCATTTCCCGGGCTAATTCTTCTTGTCCCGTCTCCCTGTAGCATTCGCCCAAGATATGGAGCTGATAATATTTAAGCTTTCCCAGATTAACAGGAAACATATTGATTTCTATCGGAAAACGGAGGGACTGCTGCAGGGCCTCAATGGCCCCCCCATAATCTTTCAACTTATAAAGGTTTTCGCCCAACCCGAAATGGACCAGACCATTCTCCGGAAACTGCCGGGCAAGGTCTTGGAAGATAGCCCCGGCCCGGTCGTATCGGCCCAAATCAGCGTAATACTTCCCCGTGAGGATCGACGCCTCCAGGAAGAACTTTCTTTCCTTCTCCTGGATTCTCTCATTTCCCAGGATCTTTTCCATATGCTCGATGGCCTCGGCCAGCCGGCCGATCCCACCCAGGGTGCGGGCCGCGTTGTAATGGAGAACGAGATTTTGGGGGTCCCCTCCCAATTCATTCTGGATGATCTTCAGGTTCCTCTCTGACTTCTGGCGGATGGTCGCCTCGTCGCGGTAGCCCGTGTGGCGGATCATAATATCGGTCTGGACGGATTCAATCCCCAACTCTTTCAATCGATAAAAGACCTGCTCATGGACCCGGCCCTCGAACCTGGCCCCGGCCACGTTGGGGAAGATCCGCAACTGATAAAAATGAGTTTCTCCGTCCGCGGGGGATTGACTGTTTACCGTGAGGTAATAGGCCTGGTTCTTTTTCCAGGGGAAGTTCTGCTTGAGCAGGCGGATTTTTTCCACTTCGCCCTCATCGACGCGGTCATCCGCATCCAGCCACAGGATGTAATCTCCCGTCGCCCTCAGGATGGAATGATTGCGGGCGGCGCTGAAATCATCGACCCAGGGAAAGTCGAAGACCCTGGCTCCCAATTGCCGGGCGACTTCCTTCGTGTTGTCGCTCGATCCGGTATCTACGATGATGATTTCATCCAGGACCGGCTTAACGGAATTCACACAGAGCGGGAGCTCTTTCTCTTCATTCTTGACGATCATGCAGAGGGATAGCTTCCCCCTCGTATTTCCGGCCGGCTGGCCCACTTTATTTTTTTTGTTCTTCACCCTTCTTCCCCCATTCCGTTTTGTCGGGGCGATGCGGCAATCCTGTAGGGGCAATTCATGAATTGCCCCTGCGCCTTTCGCCATGACAATTGTCGAATGTCAACCTGTTCATCTCTCTCGCCGCAGCCGTTTTGACCTCTTCAAGCAGGCCCAAACCTGCCGGGTAATTCTTGGTGAAACGGTGGCACCAGAGGCGTTGCCTTCGAGGCCGCCCCCCATTGATTCATGACCTCCGCCATCTCCCGCTCCTCTGGATGGAGGGCTGAGTAGTTCCGGTAAACCTGAAAAGCCTCCCGGTCTCGGCCCATCTCCTTGAAGAACTGCCCCAGGTTCCAGATGATATCCCGGTGGTCGGGAACTATTACCATGACTTTCAAGAGAATTTTTAAGGCTTCCTCCTGCCTCCCCGTCTGCCAAAGCAGGCATGCCAGATCGTTATAGGCCTCTGGATGGTCGGGGAAATCCCTTAGAATCATGCGGAAGGTTTCCTCAGCTTCTTGCAAGGCCCCTGCCTCGTATTTCCGCTCCGCTTCCCGCAGCTCTTCTTCCGCAGCCTGGAGTTCTATGAACTTCTTCCCTTCTTCCGGAGTCAATTCCCTGTGGGGTACATATATCCCGGGGGCGCAGACGGCCTTAAAACCTCTGGACCGGAGGCGGCCGAACAATTGCCACAGCGCCATAGGAACAGAAAGCTTATCCCGGACCCCTCCGGCTTTACGTACGGCGTCGCTCTTGAGGAGCAGGCAGAAGCTCCCCAGGTAAGGGACTTCTTTCCAACCTTTCCCGTACCGGGAAGCGAGTCGTCCGGCCAAATCCTCCGCTCCTTCCTCCTCGGGCAGGAATTGGCTAACCTTCTGAGGGTCCGGGGCTTCATTCGAGACCGGGCCCACGGCGCCAATCGAAGGGTCAGACTCGGCAATGGCTATTAAACCTATCCAGTAGGGAAGGAGGAAGGCTGACATCTGCGGAAAGCAGCACCACGTACCGGGCCTCCCAGTCCACCCCCTGATGGAGGGCCTGCAAAACCGTGGGAGTGGGAGGAGAAACCGTAACTCCCAGGCCGTTCTCCGGGATTCCCCCATGGACTCTGACCACTTTGACCGAAGGTTTCCCCTGGGCCAAAGGCTGATTCCGCACCTGCTCCACCAGGGAAGATAGTTCTTCATCGGTCCCTGTCCCCCGGAGGGCAAGGACCAGAGTCCCCGAATCCGCCAGCTGGTGTCGCTCCGCCTCTCTTTTTCCTTTCCGCCAGAAGCGGCTCACGATGGAGGTAGCGCTTTTTCACTTCCTCCGCTTCCTTTCGGGACAACACCGGGTCCTTATGCTCGCTGCTGGTCGGGCTGAATAGGTACAGACCCAGGAATTCATCGATATGCAAGAAGGTCTCTCTCTCCGCCAGTCGTAACCAGAAATCCCAGTCGCCTGCCGACTGAAGCTTCTCATCAAAATAACCATACTTTTCATGAAGACTTCTCCGCCACATGGGCTGGGGTCCGGCAAAACACCCCTGGAGCAATAGTTGGGGATCAAAGTCCGCCCACCGATAGGTCCCGACGGGAGTGAAATTATCAAAGGGCTCATTCTCGTAGACCGTAATATGATTGTTGGCATATACCAGGGCGATATCCGGCCTGGACTCCAGGACCGCTATCATTCGCTCGAGTGCATCCTTCTTGTGGCGGTCATCGGTGCAGGCCAGGCTTAGATATTTTCCACGGGCCAGGCGTATGCAACGGTTCAAAGCGGTGTGAGAGTTTTCCCGCTCCGAGATTCGTAGGTAAACGATATTGTCGTACCGCTTCTGAAATTCCTCCACGATAGCCTTTTCCTTTGTGGGTGAACCGGTATCTACAATCACAATCTCCATCCGGTCAGCGATGGTCTGGGCCTCGAGGTCTTCCAACAGACCCTGCATAAAGCGCTCAGCCTCGTAGGTTGGAACTAGGGCAGAAACCAGGATTGTCTTGGCGTCGGGGTTGTTTTTAGGGACGTTCTCCTCCAACCCGGGATCGAGGCCGGAATCCCTCCTGGCGGGGCGAGGTTTCATTTCCTGAAGCAGGGCAGTTTGGGGTTGGAGGAAACGAGTCGGCCGGGTAGGGTGAGGAAAACGGATGCTTTGATAAGCGCGCTGAGCCTTGAATTTGATTTCCTCGAACTGACTACAGACGAACTTTCCCTCCCCCTGTAATTTATTCAACAGCTCAGAGGCCTCCAAAAAGAGAATAGAGTCTTTGGCCAGGTGAGTCAGCAGAAGGCCTGCTTCTTCAAAATCTTCGGACTTTCCTCGCTTGACTAGTTGTTGAGCGTACTCCCATTTGTAAAAAGGAAAATCCGGATCCAGCATGACGGCTTCCTTCAGGTGATCCGGGTTTTTTAGGTATCTCCCGACGTAATAGTGGATCGATGCCTGAATCAACCGAATTAAATCCTCCCGGACAGGTTTCTTTTCCCTCAGGTGTTCATTGAGTAAGTCGAAATACTTCCGGTAATTAAAAAAGTTGCTGAAATAATCCCAGGAAAAGACATCTTCCAGGAAATCGACCTGCCAACCGGTTGCCGGCGCACGCAAAGTCTCTTCGGCCACCTGGGAGGCCATGGCCCAGTCCTTCTTTCCCCCTAAATGAAAGGCCGTCCGAATGAAGTTCAATCGCAGCACTAGGGATTCAGGAAACTGGGTGATACCTGTTTTGTAAAATTGGATGAGTTCGGCAACCGCGCCGAGTGAGGCGGAAGGGCAGCTTCCCTTTTCCTGAAAAGGAGTATTCTCTAAAGCTAATTCGCGGGCAATATCGATAAAAAGGTGCGGGCGGGGTTCCTTTTTAAGCCCGGATTGCCAACGGGCCACATTCTGCACTCGCATTTTTTTCAACACCGAAGGGGATCCTGCTAACCACCCCTTTGCAAAGACGCTGCGCTTTTGGTACAAGTGCTCTTGAGGTTGAAACCGTCGGGGCCCGCGCGGCTTGGCCGCCAGGAAGGTCATGAAACGGAAAAAATGAGAAGCAACTCGCGATAGAGCAAATTCTCGCCGAATAACTTTTGCGCCCCGCCGGGCTCGAACTTCAAATTCGGGCCAGTGATCTAGAATGCGACGAATCGCAGGAACCAGATTAAGGGCCTCAAATTCATAGGTCAGCACCCCCTCCTCTTCTCCGGCGTAAAGGGTCAAAACCGACCCTTTCTGGACAACCAAGGCGCATCCCATACTCAGAGCCTCAAGCCCTCGAGTGACCATCCCATCTGGATGGCGCACATAGGTGAAGCAGACTTTCGAGTGACCTAAGAGAAGGTTATAGACATCTGGAGCCACAAACCCGTCGATACAACGAATTCGGATGTCGGGAAGCTGGAAGATCTGGTGAAGGAGTCGGCGCTTTATCCGGATGATAGGGATGAACCATAGTCCCGGAAAGGAAAACATCCGTTGCCCGGGGGCCGGCTGGAATCGGCGGAAGGGATTCGGCAACCCCGAATAATTTGGGAAAAGTGCTCACCGGAGCCGAAACCAACTGGCGAACCTCCCGCCATTCTTTCTGGGCATCCACCACCAGCTCATCGAACAGGGATAGCCATGGATAGAGAGCCTGAATGTGAACATCATAATCGGCCGTTACCCCGATTATGGGGCAAGGTAATTCCTGAAGATTGGGGGGAATCAGATGCCATTCCACCATCGCGCACACATAAAAGTCGGGGGCATGAGAGGGATTGAAGAATTTACCAATATCGGCATATGGTTCATTGGGTAAATCTTGAGGATGGAAGCCAATATTCTTTACCTTGAATTTAGGGTCCTTTAAAGCCCCGGTCAACAAGTCATGGGGGGCTCGCCGACTCCAGGGCAATTGGGCCAAGACTTGGATTTGGGGTTTGCGAATCAAAGCCAAAAGGTTCTGGGCATAGGGAGTCGAAATCTTCTCCAGGATCCGGATGGCCGCTGTTTCGTCCCCTTCCATCCAAGAGGCCACTGCGGTATAGAATAAAGCCTCCGGATGGTCAAATCTTTTCAATCCCTCAAGAGCCTCTTTGGTTTTGCCCACTAATCCAAAGGCTGCATATTTTTCCCATTCGCTGGAATTCTCCGCCAGCGCTGCAGTGGTGAAATTCCCCAGATGAAATGGACCGGGAAGGGAAAATGGTTTGGATGCGTCTTTCCTGGAGGAGGGTTTTTGAGTACTGCAGAAGCGATCTTCAGCTGCCAAACTAGGCTCCGGATCGGGGTAATTATTTTGGGGTGGGGTCAAAAGTTCTCTCATGGTCTGGTGATTCTCCTGGAAGAAAGGCCCATTCCTGCTAGCAGGACGCCCCCTTGGCTTAGGAAGAGGGGTCCCCTCGAAATTCATACAGGGATTGCGGAATATGCTTCCTTAATTTCAATTCGATTCTCTTTCCATGAGGAAGAACTTCCAAGTCACCGCAATCGATCGATGGACGCTTGAAGTTCATCCGCGGAAGATCCAACCCGGCAAAGACCCTTTCTTTCCCACATGCGGCGGGTACTCTCGGATAATTGAGTGATATCTACTGGGCCCAAAGATTGAGCCAGGCCATAATACGTTTCTCCATACAGAACAAAATTGAATCCCCGGTAGCCTTCTTTCACCAGCCTTGGCCCCGGGGAATTCTGGTTCCCAGCCCCAGGCAGACGCAAATGTTGGGGAACGCCGATCTCTTCAGGCTTTAAGGTTTGCAGCTCAACTCTTTTCCCAGTTTCCTGCTTGCTTGCGCATGGCCCAGAAACCCTCCCAGGCAGAAACCTCGCGAGAAAACTCGCCTACCGCCAAGGTAACTCCTGGATGGTACCAAACCCTAGTTTTCGGGTCGAGAATGTAGTCCATTTGCTTGTGCGCCTTGGCGTAGCTCAGATCGATTTGGGAAACCTGCAATTCCAAGTCATCCCCACAGATGACCCCTCCTTCGGCCACTAATGGAGCAGAATTTTTCAAATCTTCTACTACCCTTGCGTAGGTATGGTCCCCATCTACAAATATGAGATCAAACCACTCATCGCAAAAGAAGGGAAGCAGTTCATTGCTCGATCCTTTCATGGGCACGATCAGATCTTCTTGTTGGGCGGCTCGAATATTGTGCAAGAATAAATCAAAAATCCCTCCGCTTTGTAATGCTTCGGCCATCTCCCGGTATACGATTTGGCTCTCATCCGGCAGTTCACTATACCGGTTTGGATCGAAGTATAATTTCCAAGGATCCAGGCAAATAACCAGTCCCCGGCCCTGGTTGAATTTCTTAATTGCCTCCGCCCAAGTGATAGCCGACCCCCCCGCCCAAGACCCGATTTCTAAAACCTTGAAAGGCTTTCCTTCTCTTCTTTTACAAAGAAATTCCACCAAAAACTGCATGTATGCATGACGTATCGGGTGCCCCTGCCCAGCCCACATCATCCTGCCAAAATAGGGTTTTTTATGGGAGAGGCAATACTTATAGTAATGAAAATTGTCCACGTTCATCTTTTTTGAATCTCCCTAAAAAATAGGGGGAGGCGCGGGAACTGTTTTTGGGGAGCCCCCGTTGGAATTTTTAAAGTCTGACCGCCTCATGGACTTTCATTATTGCCGGGCCTGCATTTCGCTGCAACTTATGGAAAGTCATCTGCTGGATGTATAGAGCGGTCTCTTCACCAAACTTCTGCGTCATCATCTTCAGATATTCCGGGTCATGATAATAAACCTGGAAGGCCTGATCACGGAAACGCATCACCTCCATCCCGGATAAATATCTCGTGGGCAAAGGGAGGGTATCGGAAGAATATTGAGAATACCCGCTCCACTTCTCGGGCAACGGCCACCCTTCTCGACCAGCCAAATCGAATAGTTTGGACCCCGGATAGGCCATGGCGCAGTAGAAATTTGCATATTCGGCTTTGAGTTCCAAAGCCAGATCCAAGGTTGCCTGCATGGTCTTCCCATCATCTTCCGGCAATCCGAAGATATAATTGGCTCCAATATTAATTCCTGCTTTTTTTACCTTTTCCAAAGTCCGGAAAATATCTGCCTGGGCGAAACCTTTCTGGGCGTCTCCCCGGACTCTTTCGCTGGCTGCCTCAATGCCGAATGCGAGCCAGCGAAAGCCGGCCCTTCTCAGGGTGTCCAGCATTTCTTCTTTTACGGAGTCCACTCGGGCATAGGCCCAAATATTCAGATCGTATCCCCGTTTGATGATGCCCTCGCAGATTCCCAGGACGTGTTTCGGAATCCAGGACGAAAATCTCGTCGGCAAACTTGATGTTCCTAACCCCGTACCGGCGGACCAGCGTGTCGATCTGGGCCAGGACCGACTGCGGGCTCCAGCGGCGGTAGCTGTTGGCGCCCTTCTTGAACCCCAGGGCCTCCTCCCCTCTTCTGAAGGGAGCCTGAATACAGCAAAAGCTGCAGCGAAAGGGGCACCCCAGGGTGGTGTAGATGGAAGCGTAGGGCTGGCGGGGAAGGTTTCCAAAACAGTGCCAGTTGTGGGCCCGATATTTTTCCATGGGCAGGAGGTCCCAGGCAATCCCCGGCATGTCCTGGTCCAGGTTCATAACCAGCGGAGCCGGAGGGATAAGTCGAATGTTTTGCCCATCCCTGAAAACAAGGTCCCGCACTTTGCCAAAATCCGGATTGCGGCTTTTTAGAGCTTGTAGCAGTTCCAGGACAGTATGGGGTCCCTCCCCGCTGCACACGAAGTCGGCCTCTTCTTCTTCAAACGTGCGCTGGGGAAGTGCAGCCACATGTCCCCCCACCAGCAGCAATTTAAGGGCCGGAACCCGATCCTTCGCTGCCTTGCAGATGGCCCCCGCTGAGGGCATCACTTGGGTGGAGGCAGAGGGATTATGACCATAAGCCACAATGGCTGTCAAAAGGGGGGCCATTTCTGCAATGTGTTCCGCTGTTTGGCCCGGGGTCAAACCCTCGGCATTGGCATCCAGAATGCAAACTGAAAATCCGCGTTGCCGGATAAAGGTACCAATTAAACCTACCCAGATCGGAGGCTCAATGGCGGCCAAGGAAGGACCCAAAGATTGGTAGATCTGAGCGCGATCTCCAGGATTCACTAGTAAAAGGTCTAAGCCACCCCTTGCGGCCATCATGGTTTCCTTTCCTTTTGAGGGTCGGGCCTCTTAGCCCCTTCATTTTAGAAATTACCAAATTCGCCAAAAACTCTGGCGCTAATACACCCCCTATAGAATCACATAGGAAGTACGCGAATTGTGAGGGAAACGCCTGATAGCCACATTCTCCAAACCAAAAACTTCTTTAAGGGCCAAGGTTTCCCCCGGGCACAATGGATCATTCAGCTCGTCAAATCCGATCACCCCTCCCCGGGGCAAGCGATCCTTGATAGCCAGAAGACAGTCTCGCGTGGGCTTGAAAATATCCATATCAAAGTAGACGAGAGCCACAATTGTCTCCGGATGTTTCTCCAGGTATTCATGGATGCGGCTGGAAGCATCTCCCTTGACTAATTCATACTTCTGCAGATGAGCCAGAGGGCTCTCCTGCTCCTGAAAATGGAGAATTTGGTCAAGGTACTCATCATAATTGGGGGTAACCGAGTACATACCCGGGTTCAGCTTTTCCCCATCCTGAGGAGAGGTGCTGGGGAAACCTTCAAAAGTGTCAAAACCCACAATCTTCCGTAGACGGTTGAAGGGCTCATATATTCCCCGAAGAGCCATAAACAAAGAAAGGTTTTGACCCCACCGGCAGCCAAACTCCATCACCACGCCTTGAACTTCTAGAATCTGCCGATAAAGAAAATCCATAAATAGAATTCGGGATAGGGTTTGGGGGGTCAAGAATAGACCCAGATTGAGAAAGAATTCTTCATCTGGAATAGGCCACTTTTTGAAAAAACCAAAGAAATTTTCCCTCCGCGACTTTTCCGATTTATCTCCAAAGGTAACAATCTGACTCGTTGCCATTCTTCCTCCTTGTATTTATGGATACCCTTAACCTAAACCCATTTCCCGTTGGAAAGGATGTATTCCCTGCCCCTTCCTCATGAGGTAAAACCAAGCGATGTTTTTCTATTTCTAATTCTTTTTTCTCCCTTTTAAGATTTAATAATATTTCTCCGATCTGGCCTAAAGATTAATCCCTGTTGGTTTCGTTTTTCCCAGGGAAGCGTGTCGTTCTTCATATATGCCCATCATTTGGGAGGAGTCTTTCCACGCACGCCGGCAGGCATTGGCGATGGCCTTGGCATCGTAATGCCAGCGCTGCTGCAATTCAGTTCTTCTAGGATTCCCCATGGCTAGGGCGTCGGGAGGACCTAAGCGGACAAGACGGGTCTTTTTCTCATTTCGCGCCATCCAAGCCGAGACTGCTGCCCCCAGGCCTCCCAAAGGAACATGTTCTTCCACCACGATGATCATCTCTACCCTCTCAGCGATCTGGTCTAAACCCGCGCTATCTAGGGGTTTCACCGTATGGATATTATAGACCGCGGGGAAAATCTTCTCGGGCTCAAGGGTATCCACCGCCTTCATTACGATTGACGATATGTCGCCCGTGCAAAGAATCGCAATTCGGTCCCCTTTTCTTAACTCCCTTGCCCTTCCCAATATAATCGGAGCGTCGGTATCTAGCCAAGGTTCCCCTACCCCCATGATCCGAAAGTAAGCGGGGCCCGGCAACCGCATGGCTTGAGGTAGGAGCTGGGCTACTTCATTTGGATCCCCTGGAGCGATCACCGTCATCCCCGGCAGGACCGACATGAGGGCTAAATCATCGGCCGCATGGTGGGTCACGCCACTGGATGCATAGCCATAACCGCCTCCCGCACCTACGATCAGCACAGGAAGCTGAGGATAACAAACACTGACTCGAATCTGCTCGAAGGCCCGAGCGGTCATGAAGGAGGCAATAGAGTAAGTAATGGGCCGCCAGCCTTCCAGGGCCAGCCCCGCCGCGGCACAGACCATTTGCGCTTCGGCCACTCCCACATTTACATATCGGGGACCAAAGCGCTCCCGGAAAGAGTCAAAGACCTGAAAACCCAGATCCCCGGTCAGAAAAATAATTCGAGGGTTTTCAGAGGCCAGCTGATTGAGGGTTTCCGCAAAAGCTCTTCTCATTTTTTGGGGTCCTTATGAAGGGGGACAGCCCCTAACTCTTGCAGCGCCCTATGTAAATCTTCGTCGGAGGGCACCCGATAATGCCAGAGAACTTGATCTTCCATAAAGCTGACTCCGGCCCCGGCAGTCGTCTTCGCAATGATTGCGGAAGGTCGCCCTTTTTTAAAAGGGAAGTCTCCTAAGGCTTCGACCACTTCCGAGAGATGATTCCCGTTGATGGTCCTCGCCCCCCAGCCAAAGGACCGAAATTTTTCCTCCAGGGAGGTATTGCCCATAATCTCTTCACTCCGTCCTACTGCTTGAACCCCATTGTTATCCACAACCGCCAAAAGCTTATCCATCCGGTGAGCGGAGGCAAACATCGCGGCTTCCCAAACGCTTCCTTCGTTGCACTCTCCATCACTCATTAAGACCACGAGGCGAGCCTGCTTTCCATCCAGTCGGAACCCATAAAGCATACCGGTGGCAATACCCAATCCATGGCCCAAACTTCCAGAGGAGCACTCCAAGAGCGGCAAGGCATGTTTGCAGGGGTGATTGGGAAGCGGGGAGTGCGGATGGCCATATCCGGAGAGCCACTCGACGGGGATAAATCCTCGGTCCGCCAATACCGTGTAAAGGGCCGTGCAAGCATGCCCCTTGCTTAGGATAAAGCGATCCCGTCCAGGCTTTAGGCAATCCTCCGGGTCCACATTCAGCCAGGTGTAATAGAGAGCTACCAGGATATCCAGACAGCTCAGGGCAGATTTCAGATGGCCCTCTCGACTGTCATGCGCCATTTGAATGCAGGTGGCCCGCAACTGCCGGGCTTTTTTCTCTAACCGCCTAAGGTTAAAATGGATGGGTTGGTTTCTTTTCTGCCTTCTATCGATCAAGGCCTCTTCCTTTGGAAATCGGGATTCGATCGCCCTGGATGATTTCTGAATGGCGATCTTCTCTGTTGAAATTATTTCTCTACCTTTGATGAATCTCTAAAAATCTATTGATCATTTCCAAAACAAAATCCATCTCTTGAAGGCCCAGGTCCTGATGGACCCCAATGTGGATCCCCTTTTTCCCCAGGTATTCGGCGTTGGGGAATTGTCCCTCCCGGTAGCCCAGGTAGGCAAACCCCGCGCACTGGGTGGGCATGGAGGCAAAGAGGGTCCGGGTCTCGATCCCATTCTTCTCCAGGTAATGGGTCAGGTCGGCCCGGCTGAAGGAGGCCCCTTCCTGGATCACGATGGGGATGGCATGGGGCCCGATCTTTTCGTGGGGTTCTTCCTGAATAGTGGCCAGGTAAGGATGGAAGCGGGTGAAACGCTCCAGAACATAGAGGAGGTTCTGCCGACGCTTTTCCAGAATCTCCCGGTAGATTTCCATGTTGCTCAGGCCGATGGCCGCCTCTAGCTCGTTCATCTTGGTGGAATAACCGATCCGTTCGAAGACAAACCGGATATCCTCCCCGTTGCCCCCGTTGAACCTCTTGGGGCAGTGGGCCTGGGTGCTGTTCAGAACGCACTGCCGGCATTTGCAGGCCCGTCCGTGAGACCGCAGGGAGCGGAGAACTTCGGCAAAATCCTCCCGGTCGGTGGTAACGATCCCGCCTTCCACCGTGGAAATGATATGGGCCACATAGAGGCTGAAAGCGGCCATATCCGCCAGGGCCCCCACGGGTTTGCCTTTGTATTCGGCTCCGTGAGCCTCGGCCGCGTCCTCGATCACCTGCAATCCATGCTTCCGGGCAATGGCCAGAATCGGATCCATGTCCGCCGGTTTTCCCATCAGGTGCACGGGCATAAGGGCCCGGGTCCTCTCGGTGACGGCATCTTCAATCTGGTTCACATCGATGTTGAGGGTCTTCCGGTCGATGTCCACGAAGACGGGCTTGAACCCGGCGTGAAGGACCGCATTTCCCGTGGCCACGAAGGACAGGGCCGGGAGGATGACTTCGTCCCCCCGCTTGGCCCCGTAGTCGTGAAGAACGGCCAGGGCCAGGATATCCGCGTCCGTCCCGCTGCTTAGGGCCACTGCCTCTTTCACTCCCAGCAGCTCGGCGAATTTTTCCTCAAACATCCGCACATATTTTCCGCTGGAGACCCGCTTGGTTTGCAGGATCTCTCCAATTCTCTCCCGGGATGTTTCGGGAATGGAGATGGTTCCGAAGGGGACGACCATTTTCTGAGGTGTTCCTAACATTTTTGCTCCGAAATACTGAGTGATGGGCGTTGAGTGTTCAGGGTTTAGCATTTAAACGACGGCCGCCGGCCGAAAGTCTGGACGGTCCGCGGTCGAACTCGGAATGCGGTCGGTACTCAGCACTCCACCGTCAGCGGTCGACGGTCCGCCGTCGGAAGTCTGCGGTCGATGGTCCACGGTCAGCGGCCATCAATTCCTTCCCGGTTGCCGTGGTTTTTCCTCGAACCTCGGGCCTCGTTCCTCGATCCTGTTTTTCTTCCGACCGGAGGAACCATTGGTAGGTCTCACCTAAAGCTGTTCTGAAAGGAGTCCTGGGCTTCCAGTTCAGGGCCTGGAGTTTGCACGAATCCAGCAGCTTCACCGGCATTCCGTCGGGCCTGCTCGGATCAAAGGAGATCTCGCCCTTGAAACCGATGATTTCTTTGAGCAGCCCGGCCAACTCGGCAATAGAGATGTCGGACCCCATGCCCAGGTTGATCGGTTCTGCTTCTTCATATTTTTTCATCACCAGGATGCAGGCCTCGGCCAGGTCCCGGGAATAGATGAACTCCCGCCGGGGCGCCCCGGTCCCCCAAATGAGGAAGGAGGGGTCCCCTTTTTGTTTCGCTTCGTGCATCCTGCGGATCAGGCCGGGAATTACGTGGGAATCTTCTTCGCTGAAGTCATCCCCCGGCCCGAAGGCGTTTCCCGGAATCCCGCAGAGGAAAGGGGCCCCGTACTGCCGGCGGTAGGCCTGGCACAGCTTGATCCCCGCGATCTTGGCCAGGGCGTAGGCCTCATTGGTGGGTTCCAGGAGGCCGGTGAGGAGGTATTCCTCCTTCATGGGCTGGGGACAGTGCTTGGGATAGCTGCAGGAACTGGCCAGGTAGAGCAGTTTTTTAACCCGGTGTTGAAAAGCGCTGTGAAGGATGTGGCACTCGGTCAAGAGGTTATCCCGCATGAGCTCGGCCGGGTATTTCCGGTTGGCCTCGATTCCCCCCGACTTTCCCGCCACTAAAAATACGTATTCGGGCTTCGTAGTCGCAAAATAGGCGTCTACCTGGGAGGGATTGGTCAGGTCGAGGCCATTCATAAACCTGCCCGATACGTTTCCGTACCCCTTCCCTTCCAGTTCGACCAGGAGCGCTTGCCCGATCAGGGTCTGGCCCCCGGCCACGTAGATTTTGGCGTCCCGATGCAACCCTTCCTCCTACAGCACAGGGGCAGCAAGCTCCCGGAAGGATTCAATGGAACGGCAGGCCCGCTCCTTTTCCTCCCGCGAGTAGTCCTCTTCCGAATCGAAGAAGATGATCTGGCTCCCCGAGAATTCGATCTTGAAAGGCACATGGATCAGGGTGTTGAGCTTCTCCCTGATTTCTTTCTGCCGGGAAGGAGGAGCGAAGAGGAGCATGAACCCTCCCCCTCCGGCGCCGGTCAGTTTTCCGCCGATGGCCCCGGCGGAGACGGCCGATTCGTAAATCTCGTCCACGAAGGAATTGGAGACCGCCGCGCTGAGACTCCGTTTGGCCTGCCAGGCTTCATGGAGAAGCTCGCCGAAGCCGCACAGATCGTCCCCGTTGTTCAGGATGGATATGCTTTCTTCGATGAGGTCTTTCATGATCCGGAGCTGTCTCCGGCGTGCCTCCATGTCGTTCACGTAACTCTCGGCGATGTTCGACGAAGTCCGTTGGATGCCGGTGTAGAAGAGCATGAGGTGGGAGTTCAGCTCTTTCAGCCTTTCCTGGGTAAGGGTGATGGGCCGGACTGAAAAGTTTCCGTTGGGCAGGAAGCTGATGTGATTGAACCCCCCGTAGGCGGCGGAGATTTGGTCCTGGGACCCCACGGTCTCCTTCAAGACCTCCTGCTCGATGTGGATGCTCTCCTCCGCCAGCTGGTGCTTGCTGGGCATGAACCCCTTCAGGGCATAGAGGGCGTGGAGGAGGCCCACGGTAAAGGACGAACTGGTCCCCATTCCGCTCCGGGCGGGCAGGTCTCCGTCGTGATGGATCTCCACCCCCCGGTCGATCTTCAGGTAGCGCAGGACCTCCCGAACCGATGGATGGACGATGTCATCGACTCGGTGACAGCTTTCGATCCGGGAGTAGACCAGGCGGATCCGGTGTTCAAAGAAGGGAGGGAGGTAGCGGCAGGTCAGGTAACAGTACTTGTCTATGCTCGCCGCCAGAACGGCCCCTCCGTGCTTGCGAAACCAGGCGGGAAAGTCCGTTCCGCCGCCGAAAAAGGAGATGCGATAAGGAGTTCTGTTGATGATCATACCCGATTCTCCTGATGGAAAAATGTCTCCGCCCCGGCCAGGCTCTCGGGGATTCCAATGTCGATGAATCGTCCCTCGCTGCGGAAACCGTAGAGCCCCCGCCCAATCCAGGCCGGAAAGAGGTCCTGCTCCAGGGAGACGGTCCGCTGCGGGGGAATGGTCTCCAGGAGGGACCGGTTGATGAGGTAGATTCCCCCGTTCACCCAGCCGCTGCCAGTGGCTTTTCCCTTTTCCCGAAAACCGGTGATTCGCCCTTCCTCATCCAATTCAACCCAGCCGAACCGGCCCGTGTCCGTCACCTCTGCCAGGAGCAGCGAGGCTTGGGCCCCCCGCAGGCGATGGACCAGGCAGAAGGCCCGCAGGTTGGTCTCACAGAAGGAGTCCCCGTTCAAAACCAGGACGGTTTCCGATTCCAACAGGGGTAGCGCAAGGCAAATCGCGCCCCCGGTTCCCAGGGGAGAAGGTTCCTGGGAATACAGAAGGTTCATGGGCCCGTAGGTTTCGCCCAAGGTATCCCTTATCTGATGAGCCAGGTAACCCGTGCACAGGACGACCTGCCGGACTCTCACCGCCGCCAGCTGATCCAGCAGGAAAAAGATGAAGGGACGACCCCCCACCTCGGCCAGTACCTTGGGGCGGTCGGCCACCATCGGCCGGAGGCGGGTGCCCAGCCCTCCGGCCAGAATGGCGGCAGTGATGTGGGAAAGGTTTTTCATCCGTGTTGATCCGTGTTCATCCGCGCCCAAAAAAGTTCGGAGTTTTGAGTTCGGAGTTCGGAGTCAAAGGCGATAAAAGCCTGTTTTTAACTTTAGGCATTTTAGGCATTTCGAATTCTAGGCATTTTTATTTGTGTTTATCTGTGTCCCATTATTCTTTTCAGACATTTTTATAGGGACTCCGTCCGAACATCCGGTAGCCCTTCAGCAATTCTTGAATTCCCTCATCCAGGGAGCGTCGAGCCTCAAAACCGGCCTCCCGCAGCCTCCGGTTAGAGACAATGTAATTCCGTTTGTCCGGATCGCTTCCCACTTCCGAAAAATGAACATAGAAGCCGGGCACATACTCTTTCACCTTCGTGGCCAGTTCGGCCTTGGAAAGGTTGGCCGCATCCAACCCCACGTTGTAAGGCCTTCCCGCCATGGGCGAGCTGTGCTCGATACAGTGGAGAAAGCAGTCGGCCACGTCCCGGATATGGACGTAGTTGCGCTTGAAATCCTTCTCGAAGATCACCAGGTAGCCGTCCGTGAGTGCGGCATAGACGAAGTGGTTCACCAGGAGGTCCAGCCGCATCCGTGGGGATATACCGAAGACCGTGGCCAGGCGCAGGCTGATCACGTTCGGCCTCTGCAGCAGGAGGGTTTCCGCCTGAACCTTGGTCTGACCGTAGAGGGAAATAGGCTCCAGGGGCGTGTCCTCCGTGCAGAAGACTTCGCTGGACTGGGTCCCATAGCCGCTGTTGGTGGTGGGGTAGATGACCAATTGATTGGGGCTGCGCAGCCGGTTCAGCATCCCGATGGCTTCCTGATTGACCGATCGGGCCAGCCAGGGGTCCCGGTCGCAGGCCGGGGCGCCCACCACCGCGGCCAGGGGAATCAGCACGTCGGCTTTCCGGATCAGCGGGTGCAGGGTCTGCTCATCCCGCACATCCCCGAAGACAAAATCAAAAGAAGGATGAGCGCAGAGATGAAAAAGGCTGTGCTGCCCGTAAATCAATTTGTCGATCGCCGTAACCCGATAGCCGGCCTTCAGCAGATGTTCGCACAGAATCGATCCCAGATAACCCGCTCCTCCGGTCACCAGCACCTGTGGTTTCATCCATTTTCCTTTTCTATTTTGAAGAAGTTATACACTTCCGTCTTCACCGCCTCCGCCACCCGGCTGGCCAGAAGGCTGATCTTCTGGGAGGGGAGAGACTCGGCCTCCCCATAGCGGGTGATCCTGGCGATGATCTCGGGGAGGCTTAATCCGCTCTCCCGGCATCTCTTGACCTCTTCCAGAACGACCAGGTTCTGCGGGGTGTAGCGTCTCTGCCCGCCATGGGTGCGGAGGGGGACCAGCAACCCGTTGAGTTCCTTCTCCCAGAAGCGCAAGGTGTGCGGGGGAACCCTCAGCTTTTCACTGACCTGCAGGATGGTAAAAAGCTGATTCTTTTCCTCCATGGTCTTTCACCTTTTAAGGGATTAAACGAGGGTCTTTGTCTAGTCTTATCGGCTTGATTTTCTTCAACTTTAACTTTCACTTCATCTTTTAGCAAAGGCTATGCCAGGAGGGATCCTAAAAAATATTCATGATTTCAATACATTAGATGAAAAGGCGAGGGGTGGGTAGGTAAAAAGACCCCTTTGGGGATCGGTTTAAGTTGAAATTTTTGCCGATGCAACGGGGAAGGGCGGATTCCGGGGGAGAAGCCTTCCATTCCATCATCCGCCGGTCCAGGAAAGGGTTACCGGCAACTTTTTCCCTGCCGGTAGGAAATTTTTGCATAAATCCCTTAAGTTTTTTCCCCTTTTGACGAAACGATAGACAGAGAGATTGTTTATGATTATCACGAATTACCAGGTCCAGAGCACCCTCCGAGCCTACGGCCAACAGCTGGCGGAGAAATCCCGTCTGGCCCGCGTGAAGGCTCCGAAGAATCCGGGACCCAAGGACGAAGTCATCCTCTCCCAGGAGAGCAAGAAACGGCTCACCGCCCAGAAAATCAGCCACCAGCTCATCCGGCAGCTCAACGACGGGTCGGAGCTGGCGGATACCCATCGGGAGATTCTGTCGCGGCTGAGCCGGGAATACGGCCAGCCGGTTACCGTGGAGAAGAAAGAAGGCCAGGGTCTGGTTTTCAAAGTTCCCGAAGGAAAATCCTCCGGAGGCACCCGGAACGCATCCCCGGAAGAGGCGGAGATTTTGAATAAAAAACTTTTTGAAATCACCCAGTCCATCGTGTATAATAATTTAGGATGAAGAATGGAGGATCTTCTATGAAAATTCCCGATATCCATCAGGACGCGAATTTGATTCAATACATCCAGCAGAACGGAAAGGTCGGACCGGCGGAGCGGAATTCCGCGACCCCGGCGGCCCAGAATCAAGTTCCCACAGAAGATAAGGTGGACCTTTCCTCTCAATCCAAAGAAATGAATAAAATCTCCGAGACCCTGGCAGCTGCGCCCGACGTCCGCGCCGAGAAGGTGGACGCCCTTAAGAAACAGGTCGAGTCCGGTCAGTACCAGGTGAACAGCGACGCCGTGGCCGAGAAAATGATCAAGGAGTTTCTCTTCGACTTTAACCGCTAAATCCTGTCTTCCGTTTGCCGTCTCTTTTCTGCTCTGTCTTGTTTTTTCCCTAAACATCTTCTCTTGGATCAAGGACCCTGGGGCAGGGTCCGTCCAGAGAAGAACCTTCTTCAAATGCGGAATGCAGAATTCGGAATGCGGAATTCCTGAAACCCAAAATCCAGATCTTCAATCTCCAACCCCGATTAACGAATAAACAATGCACCGAATCTCATTTGTTTCGCTCATTGTTTTTTCGATTTTGGGATTTGGTGCCTGGAATTTGGCGCCTTTTTAATTCCGCATTCCGCATTCCGAATTCCGCATTTAAAACTGCCGGATTATTTTTTTACCGTGGGAATGGGAAACCGGGTCGAGTAGGGAGATTGGTGCAGGACGATCTGCTGGGCGAGTTTCTTCTTCACGTTCATCACCACCGGTCCCAGGAGGTTGGCGGTGATCTCCAGCGGGTCTGCCGACGTGATGTTCACGATGACCAGGGTCTGCATCCCCTCGCAGGAATCGGGGAGCTCCAGGGCTTTGCGGTCTTCGGGGCTGATCAGAAATTCATAGTCAGGTTTGCAGAGCAGCGGGTCGAGGAGGAGGAAGGCCAGGTCCTCTTCATCCAACGCCTGGAACCAGACAAAGGGGGACCCCTTCTTATGCTCCAGAAGGGCATATCGCTTCTGGCCGGGAAAACCGATCAATCCCGCGGGGACATAGATCACCTGATCCTCGGCAATCTCGATGGTTCCAAAGCGGCAAGTGGGGATTTTCAACCCGGGGTCTCACTTCCTTCCATTGATCATCTGATCGAAATCGGCCGGATTCACCCGCGAGGCCGAACGGTTCTCCTCTAAAATTCTTTGGTACACTTCCTGCCGGTAGATCGGAGCATGGGTGGGCGCTTCAATTCCCAGGCGGACCTGCTTCCCCCGGATATCCACTACGTGCACTTTGATGTCATCCCCGATGGTGATGCATTCACCGATTTTGCGAGTCAGGATCAGCATTTTCACCCTCCCTGGCAAAAATGTCCGGATCGAAGGAGAAGGTTAATCCATATAGTTGAGCAGGCGACATCTCGCTAACCCGGGACGCGGCGGCCAGGGCCGCCTGATAGGTCAGCTGTTTCGCGTTTAACTGGATCATGACCTCGGCGATGTCGGTGTCTTCCACCTGGGAAAGCCGTTCTTTCAATTCAATCTGGAGCTGGCCAAGGATGTTCTCCTTGACCTGCGCCTGGTTCTGTCGGACCCCGATATCGGCAATCTGCTTGTTGAGGTGGTCTTCCACCGCGGTCAAATTCCCCAGTTGAGTGTCGATTCCCGCCAGGTCATTATCCTCCAGGGCTTTTTTCAGGCCTCCCAGCGTGCTGAAGAGCGCCGAATCCATCAACACGGTCTGGCCGTTTCTTCCCGCAGTCAGGTTTTCGTTCTTCCCGATCTGCACCTGGAAGTTGTTCGTGTCGCCGTTATACTGCGCCGTTTCAACCCCCCCCACCACGATCTTGGTAAAGGGGGCCGTGCCGGTCTCAAAGCCGGAAAAGATATACCGCCCGGAGAGCTCCGTGTTCCCCAGGGAAATCGCCTGGTCCAGGAGGTTGCCCACTTCCGCCGCCGCCGCATCCCGGGTGTCGGCGTTCTGGGTGCTGCTGCTCATCTGGATGGCGAGTTCCCGGGCTCTTCCGACCAGGTCCAGGGTTTGCGAAAGGGCGGACTCGCTCGCGGTGAACCAGGAAGCGGCGTTGTTCAGGTTGCGGCCGTACTGGTCCATCTGCCTCGTGGCCGTCTTGAACTGCATGGCTTCCACCAGGGCGATGGGGTCGTCGGACGGTCGGTTCAGATTCTTGCCCGAGGCGACCTTTTCGTTCAGACTCTTCAGGTCAGCGGCCAGGCGCTGCAGCCGCAGCTGAATTCCGGCGTAAAGAGAAGCGGTCCCTACTCTCATTTTTCTCTACCTCATATCCAGGAGAGTCTGCATCATCTCGTCCACGACCGAAATGACTTTGGAGGCCGCCTCGTAGGCGTGCTGGACTTTCATCATCTCGGTCAACTCCTCATCCAGGTTCACTCCCGAAACGGAGTCCCGGACTTCGGCCAGGCTGTCCAACAGGCTCTGGGTAAAATCCTGGTTTTCGTTCGTATCCTCGGTCAAAATTCCCAGTTCTCCGATGAGGCCCTGGTAATAATCGTCCAGGGTCCCGGTTTGTAGGTGGCTGGTCGCGCTCTCCCCCCGGTCGGTGATGGTCCACTTGCGGATATTCAGAGAGCCGTCGGTCTGGAGGGCGGCGATGCTCAAAGCGTTCCCGTTGTCCCCGGGCGCGCCGGAGACTCCTCCCGCGGCTATATTTTCCGGGCTTCCCAGAACATCGCTGCTCAAGGAAATATAGGCCGCTGCTCCGCTGTAGTCCCCCGAGTTGGGGACGGCGGGAGCGGTCTGGAAATTCTCGAAGAAATACATCCCCGTTCCACCGGAGAGGGTGTAGCCGGCCAGGTGAAGGTTGTTCACTTCTTGGATGAGGGTCCCCGCCATCTCGTCCAGATTGGCCAGGTATTGGGGAAGGGTCTCTTCCCGCAGGTCCAGCCAGCCTCCCATCTTCCCCCCGGTGAGCCGGTCACTCACATCATTTTCAATCCCGTTATAGTAGATGGAGTCTCCCTCGGTGCTGAGGTCCCAGCTCTCATTGCCGTTCACCAGAAGAAGGCCCTCCCGGGAGAGGACCGTGAGCGACCCGTCGTCCTGTTCCAGGTAGGTGATGCCGACCCAGCCCGACAATTCCTCCAGGAGTTGATTCCTCTGGTCCCGCAAATCGTTGGCCGTCGTCTGGCTCGCTTCCGCGGACCTAATCCGTTCGTTCAAATCGGCGATCTGTCCGGTCAGCCGGTTGACTTCCTCAACTCCCGCCTGTATATCGGTGTTCAGATTCTGCCCGACCTGTCCCAGCTCCTGGCTCAGGGAGTTGAACCTACGGGTTAAAATTTCCGCTTTGCCCAGGAGGGCGGTGCGCTCGGCAGTTCCTCCGGGGTTGTTGGCCAGGTCCTGCCAGGCATTCCAGAATTCATCCAGAGTCTGGCTCAGGGAGGATTCCTCGGTTTCGTTCCAGAGGGATTCCACCGAGGACAAGACCAAGGCCTTGGACTCGTAATCCTTCAGGGAGGAGGTATTCTGAATAATCGCCCGGGTGGTATACCGGTCGAAGCACTGGATCACCGAATCGACCTGGACTCCCGTCCCGACCTTCAGCTGATTCAGATTCCAGGGGGTCTGGGTTTCTAGAACCACCTTCTGTCGGGTGTAACCGGGCGTATTCACATTGGCCATGTTGTGGCTGATGACCTGCATGGCCAGCTGGTTGGCATTCATGGCCCCCCGGGCAATATTCAAAATGGCGCTGAGTCCGTACATCGGTTCACACCTTCCGGTTCAAAGTACAGGGAAGAGAGGCCGAAACGGACTTCTTCCCATTCTGGACATAGACCAATGATTCGGCCAGGGGCTCGGTAAGGAGAGAAACCAGATCCTTCCAGTATTTCAGGGATTCCTGTATGTAGCTCTTATTGCGTTCATTGATTCGGGCCATCCAGATCTTCATCCGTTCCAGCGCCTTCTGGTAGGACTTGATCCGCCCCGCATCCTCGGGCGGAAGGACGGCCAGGAGACGGGAGAGGTTTCTTTCCTCCTCCCCGGGGGACAGAAAGGCCAGGGCTTTTCCCACCGTCTTTTGAATCGACTCATGGACCTTGCGAATGGCAACGGCATGAATCTCCAGGGAATGGAGGGATTCGGTCAGGGAGTCGACAGAGCCCCGGCGCAGATGTTCGGACTCTTTCTTCAACTCCTCCACCAATAGATGATACTGGAAGATCTCCTCTTCCAGCAGGTCATATAAATCCTTCAGGAGACCTGCTTCCACCTGTTTCACAGTCTCTTTTCCTCTTCCCAGGCCTTCCGGTCGTCCCCTTCCGGGAAGAAGCCGCAGGGGAACCGGTTCAGCCGCTCCGATCCTTTCTTGACCTTCTCCAGGAGAGAAAGAAAATGGGAATTTTCCTCTTCGATCATCCGGCAGATTTCCCGCAGATGATCCTTCAACTCCTTCATTGACCTTCGCTCCCCTCGACCTTGGGCCGCGCCTCCGGCGGGACCTCTCGGGCCGCGGCGCGGGCCTTCTCTTCCCTCTGGAGGACCTGTCGGTATAGGACTTCTCCCAGCCCGACTCCTCCCCGCTGGGACATCTTTTTGGCCAGCTCCTGATCCATGAGGCTCTGGTAGACTTCTTTTCCCGGGCCGTTTCCCAAAAGTCCATTCTGCGGGATGGACTGGCGCATGAGCTTCAGCATCCGGGACACCAATAAAGCCTCAAAATCCGCGCAGGCCTTCTTCAGTTTCTCCCGATCGACCTTCTTTTCTCCCGGCTGGGAGACCGGGGTGGGCCGATCGAGGGATTGAACTGTCTTATATATCGGCTTATCTTCCATTTTCTTGAATCTTCAAAACAGCTTATCCGCAGATTACGCAGAGAGAAAAGAGCTATAGTTCGTATTCTTCTAACTCCTTGGATTTTTGTAACTTTATTTTTTCTGAATCTTTATCCGTGTGAATCCGTGTTCATCCGTGTCCCATTCAGTCTTTTGTCTTTCAATCTTTTGCGAAAAAAATCTGTGTTTATCTGTGTTAATCTGTGTCCAATAAAAATTTTGGTTGCGGCTCCGGCGCGTTGTGACCTCTGTGGCTAATTTTCAATAAATCTCCAGGTCCGCCTGGAGGGCGCCGGCGGCTTTGATCGCCTGGAGGATGGCGATGAGGTCCCGGGGAGTCGCTCCAATGGCGTTCAATCCCTTCACTACTTCACCCAGGTCCGCCCCGCTGGGAATAACGATCATCGGTTTGCCTTCCTCCTTGATCGCCACGCTCGACTCCGGGGTAACCACCGTTGCTCCGCCCGGGGAAACAATAGGACCGGTTCCTTCGCGGGGAGGGACGATGATCGAAGGCGTTCTGCCCTGGGACTCGGGGGCAAAGGGAAGGGGCTGGGACACGTTGTACCTCTCTTTAATCTGGATACTCAGACCGCCGTGGGCCACCGCCACCATGGAAATGCGGACCTTTTCGCCCATCACCACGGTCCCCGTCTTCTCATTGAGGATCACCTTGGCCACGGAATCCGGGGTCACCTCCAGCCTTTCCAGAGAGGCCATCATCTCAGGCACCCGGTCCTGGTAGGATTCCGGCACGGAAATCCTGACCGTCCCGGAGTCCACGCACCGGGAGTAGGACCCTCCCATGGAGCGGTTGATGATTTCCATCACCTTCTCGGCCGTGGTGAAATCCGGGGTGAAAAGGGTGATGGCCAGTTCTTTTTTCCCGTCCAGGGCCAGGGGAACCTCCCGTTCGATGAGAGCCCCCTTGCTGATCAGACCCACCGTGGGGTGGTTCTTCTGCACCGAACTTCCCGAGGCCCCGGTAACCGCAAACCCTCCGGTTACGATCGGTCCCTGGGCCAGGGCGTACACCTGCTGGTCCGGCCCCATAAGGGGAGTCAGGAGAAGGGTCCCCCCTCCCAGGTTGGTGGCATCTCCAATGGAAGACACATGGACGTCAGTCCGGTTTCCCAAGCCGGCAAAGGGGTGGAGGGTGGCTGTGACCATGACTGCGGCCACATTCTTCAGCCGGGTGAGGAGGATCCGTTCCCGGGGGACATTGATCCCCATCCTCTCCAGCATGTTGGCGATGGAGCGGACGGTGAATTCCACGTTGGAGCTGTCCCCGGTTCCGTTGAGCCCCACCACCAGGCCATAACCCACTAGCTGATTGCCGCGTACCCCTTTGAAGAAGGCGATATCCTTGAGCCTCGCTCCTTCAACCGCAGGAGCCAAAAAAAGAGCCGCTAAGATCACCAGGACGAATAATTTCGCTTTCTTCACGCCTTCCCCCCTATTCCGAGAACCCATGTCCTGATCCTTAAGAATTTCGTTACTCGTTATTAGTTATTCGTTATTGGTTATTTGTTATTGGCTCTATGCTCTCTGCTCTATGCCCTCTGCTGCCTTTAAAACGGCCATACCCAATCCAGAATCCGGGCCAGCCAGCCCGGACGCTGTTTGTCGCTGATCACCCCCTCGCCGATGAGTTCGATCCGGGCATCGGCGATGTAAGTGGAAAGGACGATGTTATTGGCGTTGATGTCTTCGGTCCGGATCACCCCCTGGACGTTGATAATCTGGTTCTCGTTGTTCACCCGGACCTGGCGGTGGCCCTGGATGACCAGGTAGCCGTTGGGCAAAACCTGGATGACCTGGGCGGTGATATAGGCGGCCAGTTGGGAGCTGCGGGTCGTCTCCCCCTTGCCGTCGAAATTGTTGTTAAGCCCCGCTGAGACCTCCCCGCCGACCCAGTCCCCGGTCATTTTCTGCAAAACCCCCGTCCATTTGGCCGCCATTTCTGATTCCCGGGAAGTCTTGGTGGTCGCGTTCTTGGATGCCGTGGCCGATTCCACCACGTTTATGGTTACGATGTCCCCCACGTTCCGGGCTTTCAGGTCCGAAAAAAGATGGGTGGATCTCTTCGCCGACCACAGGGACCCCTCCGTCGTCGCCGGGGGCTGAAGGGCCTGCTGCGACACTTCGTGGGGGGAAGAAATGGTGGTCTTGGTGGAAGACTGGGTCGTGATGCAGCCGGTCCAGACAAGGACCCCCAACACTGCCAACATCACCTTGCTCCACAAATATGGATTCATGGTTCTGGACTCCCGATTTCGCTTTTTCAGAGAAGGTCTTCCAAATATCGAATTTCGAAATCCAATTTCGAAACAAATTCGAATGACCAAAATTCAAAAAGGAAACCTTCTTGGGGACATTTGAATTTGTTTTTTGTTTCGGTCGCGATTGGATCGATATTCGGATTTCGGATTTATCCATTCGCTTTATTCCTGAAAGTCCACCTGTACGGTGTGGTTGTCCAGAACCCGCCCGTGGACCTCTTTTTTGCTGGAGATGTTGAGCACCCGGACCCGGTCTCCCCTTCGCCCGTCCTCCTTCACCTCTCCCGCACTCGTGATCCTGAAGGACGGATTCTCCACCAGAAGAGTCACCCGGTCTCCCTTTTTGACCAGGGGGGGGACTTCCACCATGGATTTCCGCAGGACCTCCTGGCTGTTGACCGAAAGGGTCATCCGTTTTGCCAGCACCTCCTGCAAATCCGTGGCCACATCCCCCGGAAGGAGGGTGATATTCTTATTCACCACCTGCACGTCTTTCTCCTCCACCACCTGGTGTCTGCGGAGAGAGTTCCGGGTTACCACCACATCGGCGATAAATCTCCACTCTCGCCTGAACCCGGACCTCCCGGGCCTTTTCCCCTCCCGCCCGCAGAATCAAGGAGACGGGAATGGTGCCCCCCTGGTAAAACCGGTCGGGAATCCTGGCCTCCCAGGAAAGGTCCCCGGGGGGCACGGGCACTTTCTCCACTCCCTGGAGGTCCTTGACCCGGACGGTCTTCCTTTCATCCCCCAGGGCCTTTTGCATCTGATTTTCCAGGAAGCGGGCGACCTCGGAGCGATCCAGATACTGCCCTTCCGCCTCCCCCTTCTCCCTGGGCAGGGGGGCCGACTGAGGGAAGGCCCTCCCGCAAAGGGAGAAGGAGCCGAGCAGAACCAGGAGAAAGACCCAGACTGGAATTCTATGGGATCTCATGAGACCCGTTCCTACCTCTTGAGAGTCGAGGCCAGGTGGAGCATGTCGTCTCCGGTCTGGATGACCTTGGAGCCGATTTCATAGGCCCTCTGGGTGGCAATCATGTTGATCATCTCCTCCACCACGTCCACATTGGACATCTCCAGGAAACCCTGGAGAATCGTCCCGTATTCATCGGTCCCGGGATTTCCCTGGAGGGGTTCACCCGAGGCCTCGCTGGGGACCAGGAGATTGTGTCCGGTGGCCATCAAGCCCGCGGGGTTGGTGAAGTTGTAGAGCTGAATCTGAGTGCTGCCCAGCTCTTTCCCGTCTGAACCGGAAGCCACGATCTTTCCGCCGGGTTCCACGGTAATGGTGGCGGTCTTCTGGGGAATGGCGAATTCCGGCTGAATCCGATTCCCGTGGGCGTCGCAGATGTAGCCGTCTTTGTCCATCTTGAAGGCCCCGGCCCGGGTGTACACCTCTTTTCCGTTGTTCATCAATTTGAAAAACCCTTTGCCCTCGATGGCCAGGTCCAGATTGTTTTTGGTCTGGGTGTAATCTCCCTGGAGGAAGATTTTCTCCACCGCCACCACGTTGGCCCCCATTCCCACCTGGATTCCAGCCGGAAGCTGACCCCCCGTGGAAGTGGCGGCTCCGGGCATGCGGAGGTTCTGGTACATCAAATCCTGGAAATTGACCCGGCTTTTCTTGAAGCCGGTGGTGTTTACGTTGGCCAGGTTGTTGGCTATGGCGTTCAAGTTCGTGTTCTGACAGGACATGCCCGTGGCCGCGGCCCAGAGTCCTCGCATCATCTTCGTGTTCCTCCTTTTAAATTAAACCTTCGCCAGTTCATTGACCGATTTGGCATTCAGTTCATCCTGGACCTGCACGATCTTGTAACAGGCCTCGAAGGTGCGCAGGGAATCGATCATCTGAACCATCTCTTCCAGGGCATTCACGTTGGAACCTTCCAAGGCTCCCTGAACGATCTGGGTTCCTTCAGCCTCTTTTTCGTCCTGCTCCCCTTCCAGCTTGAAAAGGGTCTTCCCTTCTTTCTTCAATGCCTTCAGGTCGGCAAAGGTGACCAGGGCGAGCTTGTCCCGGTCCGCCCCGTCCACCTTGATGGCTCCATCTTTTTCCACCGCAATCTGGCCTCCCGGCAGGGTGATTTCTCCGTTCCGGCTTAGAACCGGAAAACCATTGGACTCGACCAGGACTCCTTCCCGGGTTAAACGGAAGTTTCCGTTCCGCGTGTAACGGACCCCCTCGGGAGTTTTGACCTTGAAAAAGCCCTCTCCTTCGATGGCCAGGTCCAGCGGATTCCTGGTGCTTTGGATTTCCCCCTGCTGGAGGAGCGTCTGGGAAATTTCCGAGTCCATGGAAAGGATGGAGAGCGACGGATGAAGGGCCTCGGAAAAGACCTCATGGAAAATCGGAACATCCTTCTTGAAGCCCGGGGTCTGGACATTGCTTAGATTGTTGGATATGAGTTCATACCTTCTCTCCTGGCGAAAAAGCCCGATGACCGCGGAGTTTTGAAAAATACCCACTTGTCTTCCTCCTTCAAGAGTCTATCCTTGGAAATAGCAAGGAGTGTGCCATCGGGATCCTGCGGACCTTTTCTTCAGAAGGAGGAGGGGAGAGCTGGGGTGATTTATTTTTATAAATAATTCCAAATGGTTAGAATGCCCTTTCCTCCCCGGACCTTTTCCCGGAATCGCCCGGAATCCCCGCCTCCGCCCTCCCTTCGAGTCCCCCGCTGAGGCCAAGGAAAAAAATACCCCAACAAAGGAATTTCTTGCCTATTTTCCCAGCCCTGCCGTGGTCCGGTATTTCTGGTTCATTCGGTAGATGAAGGCCAGGATCTCGGCCACCACTCCATAGACCGAAGGGGGGATTTCCTGATAAAAATCCAGCTGGGCCAGAATTTGAACTAGGGCAGGGTCCTCTTGAATGGGAATTCCGTGTTTCTTGGCCAGTTCAATGATTTTTTCCGCCACCAGACCCGACCCCTTGGCCGTGATCTTGGGCGCCCGGTCCACTTTCGGAAGGTAATGTAGAGCTACCGCCTGGCGAAAGGGATTCTTCTTTTTCGGATCTTTCATGGGCCTCAAATGACCACGCTGAGCAGGGCCTGGGATTCTCTCTCCAGGTCCTGCAGATGAATTTCCTTCTCCATTTCCGCCGGGCCGGCGGTCATCTGGAGGGAAGGCTGAAATCCCAGCCCTTCCAAACGTTCCCGCAGGAGGGGAAGGCCCTGTTTGAGGAATTCCGATACTTCCCCTTCGGAAACCACGAACCGGCAGAAAAGATCTTTTTCCTTGATCTGGACTTCGATCCTCACCTTTCCCAGGTCGGGAAGGTTCAGCAGAAAGAGGACCGAAAAACCCTTCCCCTTTTCCGGATCGGATTTCTCCCGGGGTAGGGAAAGGTTGAATTCCACAAACTGCAGCTGATTTCCCAGCCAGAGAGGGAGGAAGAGAAAGAACCGGTCGGGCGAGTCCGAAGGCCGGAGGTTGAGAATCTGATAGAGCTCAATCTTCTGGAGAAAGCTCCCCAGGTCCTGCTTCAGCTCCTCCAGGGTCCCGGGCTTTCCCGATTCGGGTCCGGGTGAACCGGCCAGCCCTTTCAGGTGATCCAGGAGTTTCAGGGCCAGGCCCTTGAGATCCTCCCGGACCAGAGGGTCCGCCGGTGCCTGCCTCCCACCTTCGATCCATTGCTGGACCTTGCTCTCCCAGAAAAAGCCCGATTGGGAAAAAAGTTTTTCCAGCAGAGGGGGGCCCTGGGATTCCAGCTCCGAGAGGGAAAACCGATGCAATAGGTGGAGGAATTGCTGCCAGGGTTCCTTCTCCGCGGAGGCCGTCCATTTTACCTTCTCCAGGTGGGACAGTTTCGCCGCCAGTTGTTCCAGCGGGATATCCGCGGCCAGGGCCCTTTTCAGGAAAGAAACCGTGGGAGGTTCCTCCGGGCTTTCCGGAGGGAGCCATTTCAGAAGAGTCCGGGGGCCGGCTTCTTCCACCCGGAAGAAAAGGTCCGCGGAAAGGGGGAGGGAAACGTTGCTTTCCACGACCACCGTCCGGCCTCCCAGCTGGAGGGAGAAATGGTGGGCATCGATCTGCTGGAGCACTCTTCCCTGGATGCGGTCTCCCGGGCGAAAGAGGGGGATTTTTTCAGGGTCGCGGGATCCTTCCGGAAGGGGGAGAAAGAGGGATGGGAAAAAGATCTTGATCTCGTCCAAGATAAATTAGAAGGTTCATTATTGGCTCTCAATTCCTAACCCGGTCAAAAGGGAACCGAACAGGTCCAAGGAATTGAAAAATCCGAAATCCGAATATCGAAATCCGAAACAAATTCGAAATCCAAAGGCTCAAATCATTTAATAAAAAATCATCTTTGATGAATTCGCAAAAAGTCTTTTGAGGCGTCACCCCGGCGAAAGCCGGGGTCCAGAACATCTTGAATTAACTGGATTCCGGCTTTCGCCGGAATGACGAATTCTAATGAATTTCGACTTTTTACGAGTTCATCATCTTCCCGGTTTGGAAAATTTGGATTTGTTTCGAATTTCGAATTTCGTGCTTCGTCCCGCGCGTCGCGGGATTGGAACCGACCCTTTCCTTTGAAAGTTTTCCTGCCAGGTTGCCCCCAGCTTTTCTGATAAAAGACTACGCCATGGTGATCTTCCTCAAATCCAGGATCAACCGGACTTCTTCCTGGGAAAGCCCCAGGCGCTTGGCGATATCGGAGACTCCGCATCCCGCCAGAGCCATTTCCACCACCGGCCCGTTGCCTTCTCGGCCACCGACCGCCGGTCCCGGAGGGGGAATTTTTCCTTCAAGCTTCTCCAGCAGCAGGTTCAGGCCGCGAATCTTTTCGTCCAGGGAGTCCATCAGTTTTTTTATGATCTCCCTTTTTTCCGCCAGGTTGTTGGTAAGGTCCTGGGTGAGGGTCTCCGACTCCTTGAGCAGATGGTTGATCCTTTCCAGGTTGGTTTCCAGGTTTTTCCTGCTCTGGGTCAATCCTCTGGCCTTCTTCGCGGGAGCCATCCGCAGCGTTCTCCTCACGAAAAAAAGGATAACCAGGAGGGAGGCCAGGATGCTGGCCTCGACCAGAAGAAGTCCCCAAGCATCATTGAAATTCATCTTCGCTTTCCCCTTCCCATCTCAGATGGTAATATCCACCACTTTCCCCACCGGCGGTTTTTCTTTCGAGGATTCTGTCCCTTCTTCCAGCTCGAGGTCCTCTTCTTCCGCCTTCTCCTTCTCCGGCTCTTTCTTCTTCCCTTTCAGTCTCCGCCGCGCATCCTTATCCACCGGGACTTCCTTGGAATTCCTCGTCGATCCCGGGGGATTCATCTGACTCAATTGGCCAAAGACCGAGTAATCATCCGGCATGGGATTTCAGGTCCTGGAGCCGGGGGAGTCGGGCTTGGTTCCCCAGCCCCTTTCCCCTTTACTTCGTTTCCAAAATCTTGTTGATCTTCTCCTTCAAGACTTCCGGGGTAAAGGGCTTCACGATAGGGTTGCTGTCCTCCCCGACGAAGGGATCGCCGGTCGTCCGGCCGTTGGCTTTTCTTTTCATCCCGAGTCCCTCAGGTAGGGGCGGATTTTGGATTTCAGCTTCAAAATGGCTTTGGCGTGGATCTGGCAGATCCGGGATTCGGTAAACCCCAGGACTTCTCCGATTTCTTTCAGGGTCAGCTCTTCGTAGTAATAGAGCGAGATGACCGTCTTCTCTTTCGGGATCAGGTCCTCGATGGCCTGGGCCAGAACCCGTTTCAGCTCCTCCACCCCGAGGAGGTGGAGGGGCTGTTTTTCCGTGTCGTCCATGAGGAGGTTGATCAGGTCCTCCTCGGGGAGCTTGGGGATCTTGTGGCGAAGATTCTCAAAGTCCAGCAGAAAAACCCCGTTGACCTCGTTGACCAGGTTGTAGTAGGCGTCCAGGTCGATCCCCATCTCCGCGGCCACCTCTTCGTCCTCCACGGCCCTTCCTCTCTTCTTCTCCAGGGTCTGGTAGGCCTTCTCCAGCTGGGCGGCCTTCTGCCGCACCGACCGGGACACCCAGTCCAGGGACCGCAGCTCATCCAGCATGGCCCCCTTGATGCGGAATTCCGCGTAGGTCTTGAATTGCACCTTTTTCTGCGGGTCGAATTTGTTCAGGGCATCCATCAGGCCGATGACCCCGGCGCTCATCAGGTCCTCCACCGAGACGTGCGGAGGAAGGCGCATGGCCAACCGGTGGGCGATATACTTGATCAAGGGAGTGTACTTCAGGATCATCTCCTCCCGGTTGGCGGGGTCCGGCGGCGGCACCGCCGCGGATTTCAGGCTGCCGGATTTGAGGCCGGTCGAATAGATCTTGTGGTTTAGGGCCCGCGATTTCAATCGCCCCTCCCCTTCTGTTCGGTTAGCTGTTGACATTGGAACAAATGCCTGCCAGAAGAACTGAATCTGCCCGTGGGTCTGATGGGGCGCCGGCTTTTCCATGAGGTTCTTGGCCATCTCCATAAAGCTCCGGCTGGAAAGGGCCTGCGGATAGATCTCCAGGACCGGCCGCTGGCTCTTGACCGCCAGGGGAAGCTTCTCGTCGAAAGGCACGAAGCCCAGATAATCGAGGGAGATGCTTCCCAGGAAACGGTCCACGGCCCTGCTGATCTTGCGGAAGGCTTCCTTGGCCTCCTGGCCGTCCCGGGCGGAATTGATCAGGAGGGTGAATCTCTCCTTCCGGTATCGTGTGGGACAGGACCTTGATCAGGGCGTAGGCGTCGGTGATCGACGTGGGTTCCGGGGTCAGGACCACGATGGACTCCTCCGCCGCCAGGTTGAAATAAAGAACGTTGGAAGAGATGCCCGCCCCCGTGTCGATCAGCAGAATGTCCACCGTCTCGGCGACGAGGTCCAGCTCATTCATGAGAAAGATCTTCTGGCTCTCATCCAGGTCCACCAGTTCCAGAACCCCGGAGGAGGCCGGCAGGATCGACATTCCCCCCGGTCCCCGGGTCAGGATTTCAAAGACGCTCTTCTCCCGGTTCAGCAGGTGCTGGATGGTGTATTTCGGGGAGTCAGGCCCAGAAGCACATCGAGGTTGGCCAGCCCCAGGTCGGCGTCCAGAACCAGCACCTCCTTGCCCAGGCGGGTGAAGGCGAAGGCCAGATTGGCCACCACGTTCGTCTTCCCCACCCCTCCTTTCCCGCTCCCCACGGAGATGACCCGCGGCCAGCGGCAGGGAAGGGCCTTCGCTCTTTCCCTTTTCCGCCGGGCCGGAAGGGCTGCTTCTCTCCGGGCGGGTTTTGATCAGGGTCCGTAATCCTTCGGCTTGATCCATTCCTGTTGACCTCATCAGTTCCATGGAATCCGGTTCAGAACCAAACTGGCCACCTTTCCCTTGGTCGCCAACTCGATGTCTTCGGGGACCTTCTGCCCGTTGGTCAGGTAGGAAAGGGGCCGCTTGAAGCGCAACAGCTGATTGAAGAGAGACGTGTATTCTTCGGTCTCGTCGAGCTTGGTGAAGATGTAGCTCCGGATGGGCAGGAGGCTGAAGCGCTGCACCATCTGGGCCAGGTCGAGATCCTTGGTCGTGGCGCTGAGGACCAGGTGATTCTCCACCCGGGGATCCACGCGTCAGGATGTCCTTCAATTCCTCCAGCTGCTCCTGGGAATAGGGATTCCTTCCCGCCGTGTCCACCAGCACCAGGTCCCGATCCCGGTTGCTCCAAAGGATCTCCCGAAACTCCTCCCGGCCGGTGGCGATCTCCAGGGGCAGGCCCAGAATCCGGGCGTAGGTCTTAAGCTGGTCCACCGCTCCGATCCGGTAGGTGTCGATGGTGACCAGGGTGATCTTCTGGGCCAGCCGCAAGCTGAAGTGCGCCGCCAGCTTGGCCAGGGTCGTGGTCTTGCCCACTCCGGTCGGCCCGATGAACGACCAGACCTTGGCCCCCTCCGGCTCCGGTCCGGTCACCTCCACCGCTTCCATCAATTTCCACCGAAGGTAATGGAGGCAGGATTCCTGGGTCTCCCTCCCGGCGGGACTCGGTCCGCCAGCCGCGGAGATCTTTCGCCAGCTCCCCGACAAACTCCGGAGAGATCCCCGCCAGACAGCATCTTCTGCAGGAAAGGGTTCTCCAGGGCGGGAGGCGGAGCTCCTTTGGGTCTCCAGCTTGGGAAGCCACAGGGGGGACGCCTTCGGGGCCGGTTTGGGCTTTTCGGTCACCGGATGATCGGTTGCCGCCACCACTTCGACCCGGGACGGCCGGGGCATCCCGGTCGGGCCGGCCGGCCTCCGGATCGTCTTGGTGGAGAGGATGATGGCTTCGGGTCCCAGGGTTTCTTTGACCTGCCGCATGGCTTCCTGCATGTCCGATGCTTCGAAGCGTTTAATCTGCATGGCTGAGGCTCACCATTCCCAGAGATTGAATTTTCGTTTGGGGAGTGATTTCACTATGCGACAGAACCGCGATTTGCGGGAGAAACCGGTCCAGGAGCTTCTTCAGGTGCCTGCGGATCCCGGGAGAACACAGGATGACCGGCTGGGCATTCAAATGGGTCACCCGGTCCAGCGTCTGATTGATGCTCATCAGGATCTTCTGGGCCACGGCCGGCTCCAGGGAGAGGTAGGAGCCCTGTTCTCCCCGGACGATCTTCTCCCGCAGAAGGTCCTCGATCTTCTGTTCGAGGGCGATCACCGGCAGCGTCCCTTCGGCCGTTTCGTATTGCTTGACGATGGACCGGGCCAGTTTCTGCCGCACATACTCGGTCAGGATGTCCGGCTCCTTGCTCAGGGGGGCATAGTCCGCCAGGGTTTCCACGATGGTCAGGAGGTCCCGGATGGAAACCCGCTCCCGCAGAAGATTCTGCAGGACCCTCTGGACCACGCCCAGGGAGAGGTTGTTCGGGGTCAGCTCCTCCACCGCCTTGGGGGAGTTCTGGGCCAGTCGGTCCAGGAGCTTCTGCACGTCCTGGCGCCCCAGGAGCTCATCGGCGTGCAGCTTCAGGATTTCGGTCAGATGGGTGGCCATGATGGTGGAAATGTCCACCACCGTGTAGCCGGAAAATTGGGCCTCCTCCTTCTTCTTCTCCGGAACCCACAGGGCGGGAAGCCCGAAGACCGGCTCTTTGGCCGGAATTCCTTCGATGCTCTTTTTGACCTCTCCGGGATTGAGGGCCATGAAGTATCCCACCATCATCTCCGCCCGGGCCACCTCATTGCCTTTGATGAGGATGCGGTAATCGCCCGGGTGGAGCTGCAGGTTATCCCGAATCCGCAGGGGAGGGATGATGACTCCCAAATCGGAGGCAAACTGGCGGCGGATGGAGCGGATCCGGTTCAGCAGGTCCCCGTTCTGCTCCTCGTCCACCAGGGGGATCAACCCGTATCCCACCTCCAGTTCCAGCCGGTCCAGATGGAGAAGGGATTCGGCCGCGTCGGCCGCGGGGGACGGCGTTGCTCTCTGCCTCTCCTCCGTCTTTTTCTGGGCCACCTTCTGGGTCTCCTGGAAGCTGAGATAGGCCACCCCTCCCACGACCAGAGAGAGAAAGATGAAGGGAAAGTGGGGAAGTCCGGGAATCAGCCCCAGGGTGAAGAGGATTCCCGCCGAAACGCCCATGGCCTGGGGTTGAAGCTTGAACTGCTTGCTCAACTCTTTCCCCATGCTGAATTCCGAGGCCGCCCGGCTGACGATGATGCCCGCGGCGGTGGAGATGATGAGGGCCGGAATCTGGGCGACCAGGGCGTCTCCGATGGTCAGGATGGTGTAGGTCTCGGCCGCGGTGAGGAAAGGCAGGTTCTGCTGGAAGACCCCGATGATGAAGCCCCCGCCGATATTGACCAGAATGATCAGGATCCCGGCCATCGCCTCCCCGCGGACGAACTTGCTGGCCCCGTCCATGGCCCCGTAGAAATCGGCCTCCCGGGAGATCTGCGACCGTCGTCTCCGGGCCTCCTGTTCGTCGATGATGCCGGCGTTCAGGTCGGCGTCGATGCTCATCTGCTTGCCGGGCATGGCATCCAGGGTGAACCGGGCCGCCACTTCGGCGATGCGGCCGCTGCCCTTGGTGATGACCACGAAGTTGATGATCACCAGGATCGTGAAGATGATGAACCCCACCACATAGTTTCCCCCCACCACGAACTGGCCGAAGGATTTGATGACCACGCCGGCCGCCGAGGTTCCTTCATTGCCGTGGAGAAGGATGAGGCGGGTGGAGGCGATGTTCAGGGACAGCCGGAAGAGCGTGGTCAGCAGGAGAACCGAGGGGAAGGTGGAAAACTCCAGGGGGTGGGTGATATACAGGGACGTGAGCAGCACCAGGATCGAAAGGGTGAAGCTCAAGGAAAGAAGGATATCCAGCAGCAGGGTGGGGAGGGGAATCACCATCACCATCAGGATGGACACCACCCCAACCGCCATGGCGACTTCGCTCCGGTCGAAGCGGACTCCTTCTTTGGTCAACAGGGGCGAGGAAATGACTTTTTCTGCCATCGGGGCCATTTGCGCTTAGAGCCTCCGGTTTTTCATCCGGTACACATGGGCCAGCAGGTCGGCCACCATCTGGTACAGGGCGGAGGGAATCATCTGTCCCAGCTCCACCGTTTTATAGAGCGCCTGGGCCAGCGGTTTGTTCTCCAGGATGGGAACCCCGTGAGCCTGGGCCGTCTCCTTGATCTTTTCCGCGATCCACCCCGCTCCCTTGGCCACCACCCGGGGGGCGGTCATTTCCTGCCGCTCGTAGAGAAGGGCCACGGCCAGGTGGGTGGGGTTGGTGATGACCACGTCCGCCTTGGGAACTTCGGCCATCATTCTTTTCCGGGCCATCTCCCGCTGAATGGACCGGATGCGGGACTTGATCTGGGGATCTCCCTCGGACTGCTTGTATTCCTCCAGGACTTCCCGCTTGGTCATCCGCAGGCTCTTTTCGTAGCTCCACCGCTGGAAAGCATAGTCCAGGGCGGCCAGGGCGATCATGACCAGCAGGGTCTTGAAAAAGATCCGCGCCGAAACCAGCCCCACAAAACGGAGAATGCTCCCCACGTCCTGATCGGTCAGGGAGCGGATCTCGGGCAGGTCCTGCCGCACCGTGGAATAGGCCACCCACCCGATGATCAGGAATTTGCCCACCGCCTTGAGCATCTCCACCAGGGACTGCTTGGAAAAGAGGCGGGAAAATCCCGCGATGGGGCTGATCCGCTCAAACTTGGGCTGAATCGCTTCCGTGGAGAACAGGCTCCCGACCTGCACAAAGTTGCTCAAGACGGCCACGGCCGAAATGGCCAGCAGGAGGGGAGCCAGGATCTGGAAAAGCCACCAGAGAATTTCGGCCTGAAAGACCAGGGTATGGTCGAAATCCATGGCCCAGGAGCCGATTTTCTGAAAACTGCGCACCATGACCGAAGAGAGCTGCTGCAGGAAGTACGTGCTCAGAAGATAGAGAACGGACAGAGCCGCCAGGAGAACCGCCACCGAGGGGATTTCCCGGCTCTTGGCCACCTGCCCCTTCTTGCGGGCGTCGCTCCGTCGTTTTCCGGTGGCTTTTTCTGTTCGTTCGCCGTAAGAGTCGTCCGCCATCCTTATCTCCGCATCAAGGGCAGGAGGGTGGAAACCAGCCCCTTCCCGGCCTCCTGGAAGAGAACTTCACAGTAGGGGAAGACCAGATCAAGGGAAAGGGCCAGGAAAAGGAGTCCCAGCCCGATGGTGATGGGAAAGCTGGTCATCAGGATATTCACCTGGGGAACGGCCTTGGCCAGGATCCCCAGGGCAATCTGGGTGAAAATGAGGACCGCCACGACCGGAGCCGAGATTTTAGCGGCAATGACAAAGAGGTTCCCCATGAGAAACAGGAAATGACGGTGGATTCCCGGCTGCAGATGGATCTCTCCCGGGGCCAGGAGGAGAAAGCTCTGTCCCACCGCCTGGAAGAACCAGTGATGTCCGTCCACGGCCAGGAACAGAACCAGGGTCATAAGATACAGGAACTGGGAGACGACCGGGGTATTAATTTCCGAGGCGGGATCGACCACGTTGGCCATGGAAAGGCCCATCTGAAATCCGGCCAGCTCTCCCGCCATTTGAATTCCGCCCAGGATGATCTTCACCGAAAGGGCCAGAATGAACCCGATCATGAGCTCGGCGATCAGGAAAAAGGCGAAGGAGTAGGGCTCCGTGGGAAGAAGCGCGGGGTCGATCCGGACCCAGGGTAAAAAAATGAGGCCCACGGTCAGGGTCAATCCGATCTTCAAAAGGGTGGGGAGATTGGCGGAGCTCAGGACGGGCATAAAGAAGAGAACCGGGGCCACCCTCATGAGGACCAGGAGGTACGATTGAAATTGGAAAAGGGACCAGTTCCATAGCGCCGTCGAGGGCATCGTTCCGTTTCCTACCTCGCGTACTGGGGCAGATTCACGATCAACTGCTCGGTGTAGAACATCATCTTCCTCATCATCCAGGGGGACAGAACCAGGAGCATCACGAAGACCACGATGATTTTGGGCACGAAGACCAGGGTGGCCTCCTGAATCTGGGTCACCGCCTGGAAAAGGCTGACCAACAGGCCGACCACCAGTCCCACTCCCAGAATGGGGAGGGAAAGAAAAAGGGTGATCTCAATGGCGTCGCGGGCGATCTGGCCCACCAGGTCCGGCGTCATCCGAATAACCTCGCCAAGAGCGGAGAGCGGAGAGCAGAGAGCGGAGAGTTAAAAACAAAGAAAAAAAGCTCTATTCTTTTCCGCTCTAAGCTTTTGGTTCTTTTTTCCGGTTTCAATTCTGCCTTCTTTTCTCCAATTTCTTTGCTCTACTGCTCTCTGCTCTCCGCTCGGTTAGTAAAAGCTTTTTACCAGCGAACCCACCAGCAGGTTCCATCCATCCACCAGGACGAAGAGCAGCACCTTGAAGGGCAGGGAGATCATCACCGGGGGAAGCATCATCATTCCCATGGACAGAAGGACGCTGGAAACCACCATGTCCACGATCAAAAAAGGGATGTAGAGAATGCAGCCGATCTGAAAGGCGGTTTTGAGTTCGCTGATCATGAACGCCGGAAGAAGGACCGTGGTGGGAATGTCCTCCTGATTCTTGGGCCGGGTCATCTTGGCCATCTGCACGAAGAGGGCCAGGTCCTTTTCCCGGGTCTGTTTGAACATGAACTGGCGAACGGGCTTCAGGGCTTCATCCAGAGCCTGGGCCTGGGTGATCTTTTTCTGCTGATAGGGAATCCAGGCTTTATCGTGGACCGTCTGATAGACCGGAGTCATGATGAAAAAGGTCAAGAATAGAGCCAGCCCGATCAGAAGCTGGTTGGGCGGCATCTGGTTCGTGCCCAGGGCATGGCGCAGAAAGGAAAGAACCACCACCAGCCGGGTGAAGGAGGTCATCATGATCAGGATGGCCGGGGCCAGGGAGAGGACCGTGAGGAGAATGAGGATCTGAATGAGAACCGTAACTTCCCCCGGGTCCTTGGCTTCCCCCACCCCGATCTTCACCGTGGGAATCGGCCAGCCCTGGGCGGGGGCGGCGGCCAGGGGATCGCTGAGGCAGAGGAAACAGAGCACCCCCAAGGGAAGAAGCCGGAGAAAGAGCCTATTTCTCATTTCCCCTCTCCAGGAGGGCTCCCTTCCCCTTCTTCCATAAAAGGGGAAGCCCTTTCATCCAGGCGGGTGCCTGGGGCCTGATGTCACGGGGAGACAGGCTCTTCTTCACCATCTCCTGGTTTTCAATCTTGGTCAAAAAGGTGATCTGCTGGGAAGTCACTCCCAGGGCCAGAACCTCCCCCGCGATCTCCACCAGGGAGATATGCTTCTGGGGAGCGATCAGCTTGCTGCTCAGAACCCGGATCCCCCCATCCGGTCCCGGACTTCCGCTCCCCCACTCCCACCGCTTGAACAGCCGCACCAGGCAGAAGAGGAGGACCAGAATGCCTCCCAGGGCCAAAATCATCTTTACCGTCGCCCAGATCATTCCCGGCCTCACGTTCCCAGCTGTTTCACCCTCTCCATGGGGCTGAGGATGTCGGTCATTTTGATCCCGAACTTGTCATTGACCACCACCACTTCCCCCCGGGCGATGAGCTTCTGGTTGACGAAGATCTCCACCGGCTCTCCGGCCAGCTTGTTGAGTTCGATCACCGAGCCCTGCCCCAGCTGGAGAAGCTCGCTGATCAGCATCCTCGCCCGGCCGAGCTCCACGGAAATTTCCAGGGGAATATCCAGAACGAAATCCAGGTTGGGCGCCTCTTTTAGGCCGCCTCCTCCGGGGGAAGGGCTCTGTTTCCCGGCTCCCGCATTCGTCTCCTTGGGATTCGGCTTTCCTACGTCCTGCTCCATGGCGCATGCTCCTCAAAGTTTAGGATGGGTTGACTTTCTCCTCGATTTGAAACGCCTTGCTGCTCCCGTACATTCCCGCTTTGCCCAGGAATTTGGGGACCTCCTGAATCTTGGCCGTTAACGGTTCGGAAACATCCTTTTCCAGGGTCAGAATATCCCCCTCCTTCCACTGAAGGAGCTTTTGCGCGCTGACCGAGACCTTTCCCAGCTCGATCACCACCTCCACCTCGGTGGTTTTCAGCTGGTCCGCGATTCTCCGGACCCAGCTCTGATCGCATTCCAGGGGATCGGTCTGGAACCCGGAGTAGAGTTTGGCCTTGATGGGTTCCAGGGCAGAATAGGGAATACAGAGGGTGATCAGCCCGTTGACCTGTTCCAGCTCCACATCGAAGGGGATGGTGAGAACCAGGTCGGTGGGGGGAACAATGGAGGCGAACTGAGAGTTGAACTCACTCCGCAGGTACTGGAAAGAGAGCGGATGAACCGAACTCCAGACTTTCTCCAGCTCGGAGAAGATGATGTTGACTACCTTCATGATCAGCTTGGATTCAATGGGGGTGAAATCACGCCCCTCAATCCGGAAGTTCATCCGCCCCGTTCCTCCCAAAAAGATATCCACAAAGGAAAAGACCAGCTTCGGATCGAGGACCAGGAGGCCGGTGCCCCGCAGGGGGTTTAACTTGAACACGTGAATGCTGCAGGGTTGGGGGAGGGTCCGGGTGAATTCCCCGTACTTCATCAAGACCAGCTTTTGCGGAGTGATCTCCAGGCTCTTGCGCAGGATCAGGGTGAGCGGGTTACGCAGAGAGCGGGCGAAAAAATCGTTGATCCCCTCCAGGGTGGGCATTCGTCCGCGGATGATCCGGTCCTGGTTGCCAAAGTCATAGGCGACCGCCTCCGGTCCTCCCGCGGAGGAGTCCGAGGTGGTTTCCACTTTACCGTCTTCGATTCCCTTGAGCAGGGCGTCGATCTCTTCTTGCGACAGGATTTTTTCCATAGGCGGTTTACTGGATGACAAACTCCGTGAAGTAAATGTTTCGGACTTTGGTCTCCGTGAGGAGATGGTTCATCTTCTCCTTAATCTCCTCCCGAAGGGCGTTCTTCCCCTCGGAGGTCATAATGTCCCTGGAATTCTTGCTGGCCAGAACGGTCAACACCGAATCCCTGGACTGGGGAAGTCTCTTTTCGAACTCCTCCCGGTTCTGATAGGTTTCCACATGGAACGTCACTTTCAGGTAACGGAGCTGGCCGGGGTCCGCCAGGTTCACCACGAAAGGTTCCATCTTGTAGACCGCAACGGAGGCGGTCCCCGCGGGTTTTTTCCATCCGGAAACCATCCCTTTGAGCTTTCCCATGAAAGGCGAGTCCCCGGATGAAGAAGAAGAGAAAACGAAGGAAACAATTCCCGCGCCAAGGAGCAACAATACCAGCAACCCTGCTCCCGCAATCAACAGGACCTTAAATGATTTCAAAGGCTTTTTTGGATGTTCCGGAGCCGAGGCATTCTTTTTGTCCATATAAGGATGGATTCCTCCTGGTTATCACCCGCCGGTTTTGGACGTATTTACCTTTTTGCAATGGCCATGCCAAGGAAATGGGGTCCCAGATTTTTTATAATTTAACGAATTTATTATGTTTTTTTTAATAATAGGGGGGTTGTTTTATTAGGCAATTTATGTCAATTTATGATTATTTAGTCAATAAATTGACGACCTAAATTGAACAGGAGCTGGGAGGAAAGGGGTATGACTTCTCCCGAAATAGGAATTAAATCAATTGAATATTATACGTTTTGGGCGAGAAGGGGTCGGGGCTCCGGGCGAAGCCCCGACCACTTTATTTGAAGAATGAGTTAGAACCGAATTTACTTGATGCTCATGAGTTGAGCCAGCATCTCGTCGGTCGTGGAAATAACCTTGGAGTTGGCCTGGTAGGCCCTCTGGGTTATGATCATCCGGATGAACTCCGCCGCCAGGTCCACGTTGGATTCCTCCAGCATGCCGGCGGAAACCTCCCCCAGGCCTCCCTCGCTGGGCTTGTTGACCAGCGGGTCCCCGGAATCGGTGGTTTCCTTGAAGAGCAGAGAGCCCGCCCTTTCCAGCCCCATATAGCTGGGAAAGTCAGCCAGGGCCAGGCGGGCGATGTTTTTCACCTCTCCATTGGTGAAATGGCCAACGATATTCCCATCCGTTACGATGCTGATTCCGGAGAGGTTCCCGGCAGCATATCCATCCTGGGTGAGGATCTGAATGATGGAGGGAGACCCATACTGGGTGGTGGACGAGTAATCGACGTCAATGTCCGTGGCCGCGATCCCGTTGGCAAAGGTGATGGCTCCGGTGTAGAAGTCCATCGGCATGGCGGTGGAGAGGAGCCCGTTCGTGGTGAAGGCGATATCTCCCGTGCCGAAGAGCTGGGCAGTTCCCGGTGTCCCCCCGTTCACATCGGACCCGTCGATGGTGGCGTTCCACTCCCAGGCCTGGGCGGCGGTTTTGGTGAAATAGACCGTGATGGTGTGGGACTGGCCCAGGGTGTCATAAATCGTCAGGGCGGTGGAATAGTTGGAAGTCGCCCCCGGGTCGGTGAGGTCAAAAGTTAAGGCATCTTCCGCGGAGTCCAGGTTTAACACCATATCGATTTCTTCGGTTATGCTCGGGGGGACCATGGTGGTTTGATCGACGACGATATCGTCCAGCGTTTCGATGAGGTTCGTTCCGGTGCTGTCATAGAGGTATCCCTGCACCCGGAGATTGTTCACGTTGACGAAGTAGCCGTCATCATCCACGTGAAAGTTTCCCGCCCGGGTGTAAAACTGCTCGTTGCTGACGGCATCCTCGACGATGAAGAAGCCTTTGCCGTTCACCGCCACGTCGGTGCCCACCGTCGTGGTCATCAGGGTCCCCTGAGTGAAAGCGCAGGGCATGGCCGAGACATCGACCCCGACGCCCATATGGGTAAACCCGGCGATGCCTTCCAGGGACATTCCCAGGATATCTTCAAACTGGGTCGAAGTGCTTTTAAAACCGACGGTGTTGGAGTTGGAGATGTTGTCGGAAATGACCTGCATGGCCATGCCGTTGGTGTTCATCCCCGACAATGCCGCATAGAACGCAGAACCGAGTGACATGGAATACTCCTTTCTTCTCTTTAATTCAGGATGGATAGGATATCGCTAAAGGCCACCTTGTCTCCATTCACCTGGAGAGTGACCGCGTCGTTTTCCAGGGAGACTCCCTCCACGGTGCCCATCCGGTAGGTGGTCACCGGAACCGCCTGCCCCTGGGTATCCACCGCCATTACCCGGAAGGTGTAGAGTCCGTCCGGAAGGGCGGCCCCGGCCTGGTTCTGTCCGTTCCACCCGATCGTCTGGCGGGAGGTATCGCGGGCGCCGGCGTCGATCTGCCGGACCAGGCCTCCCTGGGAATTCATGATCTGAATGACCACGTTGGCCGGACGGGTCAGCTGGTACATTCCTTCGCTGACCGCGCCCTGCTGGATGGCCAGGCGGTTCCCCTGGGTCATCACCTTCTTCCCGATCAGGCCGGCGGCCTGCAAATTGCTCATCGAATTCTGAGCGGCCATCAGCTGGGTCAGGGTTTCATTCATCCGGCTCAGCGCGTCAACGGTGTTGAACTGGGCAAGCTGGGTGGCCATCTGGAAGTTATCCAGGGGCTCCAGGGGGTTTTGGTACCTCATTTGCGTCGTGAAAAGCTTTAAAAAATCATCCTGGGTCAGGGTGTTTCTCTTGGTTCCCGCCGTGGCCTGGGAATTCGCGGTTGAAGTCGAAGCAACGGAAGTAACACTCATGATTCCATCTCCTTTCAAGATTAAACAAATAAATCTAAATACCGGCTCCCCGAATGCATCCGACGAGGGACGGAGGAAAAGGAATCCGGGGCGCTGGAAACAGGAGCTTCGATATCTCCGGAAACCAAGGAACTCCGGGAATCCGAATGAAATGGGCTGTCTTTCCGCTCTTGAAAACGGCTTAAATCCTGTTGTACCAGGACGTCAAACTTCTCCATCTTGAAGCCTTCGCTCTCGATGATCCTCTGGATCTCGTGCTGGCTGGATTCCAGGGTTACCTTGGTCACCGGATTGTCCGTGTAGAGGGTCGTCTGAATATTTTCCTTGGTCCGGTGGATCTCCAGGAAGAGGTGACCCAGCTCGGGCGGGTCCAGGGACATCCTGATTCTTTCTTCCTGGTTGCGGATCAACCAGACGACTCTCTCGCCCACCTGCTGGTATATCCCTTGAGACTCCAATCTCATCGGGGCCGGGGCTTCTCTCCCCCCGGCCATCTTTTCTGCGCCCCCCAGGGGAACCGCGGCTGATTCGGCGGAAGCCCCATACAGGCCCGAGAGAGTCTGGCTTTCCTTTCCCGAAGGAGGAACCTGCCCGTGCCGGGTCCCCGAAAGGGGAAGGCCCTCTTTCTCCTCCTGGGAGGTGGTTGGGAATTCCCTTGCCAGGTTAGAAGAAGCCGAGTCCTTCGCCAGAGGAGGCGGGATCTGGGCCTCTTCCCTCGCCGGGGTTTTCGAGCCGGCCGGGGGCTCAGGGGTTGGAGCCTGCCCCCCATTTTCTTTCACCGAAACCCCTTTCCCGCTCACCGGGTCCTGGGCCTCGGGAAAGCCCGGGGCTTCTTCTTTCGGGGCCGTGGGATCGAATTTCTCGGTCCTCTCCTGGTTCATCTTTCCCGCGATCCTGGAGGTCGCCTGCACGTCAGGGATGGAAAAAGTACCGGAAGAAGTCTTTTCCGGCCTTGCTTCAGGAGCGACATTTCCTTTCTCCGCCTGGGGCTTGACCTCCGGGATGAAGTTCTGCCGGGGATCAACCCCTCCCGGCTGTCCTCCCTGCCCCTCCCCCGGTGAAAGAAGGTCAGAGGCCGAAGGGAAGGGAAAGGTGGCCAGGCTTTCTCCCTGGATTTGCGGATCTCCTGGCCCCTGGGCGGGACCCTCCAATAGAGGAGGGGGAACAGGGGGCGGAGGGTTGGGGATGGAATTTGGTTCCCCATCCGGGTTGGAGAGCGCCGGTCCGGAAGGGTTCTCCATTTCCGGGGAAAGCCCGGAGGGGCCGCACCCCGCGATAGCCGCAAGGAGAGCGGCCATGAGAATGGAATCCGGGTTCTGCGCCGCCTGATCTTCAGGCGCCGGATTCCCATCCGCCTTTTCCCCCAAACGTTGGGCCAGGACCTGGAAGAAGCCCCCCTCCCCCGGAGAATCTCCGGGAGGCTGAACCGTCTCTGCGGCTGGGGCCAATTGATTATTCACGGATGGAAGCAATAGGGTTTCCATAGTTCAGTTCCCTGACAAAGCAATGGGAATGCCAACTCTGACCCTCTTTTTTTAAAAAGAAATAACCAATATTTATCGAGAGTTATAGATAAGTTGGGGGGATAAGAAATAAACCTTGAATCGGGGACCGGCAAAAATTACCTTCCCCCCGGGGGAGGAAGGAAGAAATTTCTTCCAAGGGAGAAGCAGGAGAAATCCTAAATTCTAAGCACCAAATTCCCAAAAAAGGAAACTTTGTTTCGAGGATTGAGGTTTGAATATTGAATTTTGTTTGGGATTTGGAATTTGGGATTTAGGATTTGCCCTGGGCTGGGAGCGCGATAAAGGAACGATAGGCTAGAAGGAGCTTTTCCCTTTGCGTTCCGGCTGGTGTTTCAGAATCGTGATTTCGTCCACCGCTTTTTGGTCGGCCTTCTCTGTCTCGTACTTGAATTTCTGGAATTTCTTTTCCTTCAATTTCTCCAGGATCTTTTTTTCTTTGGTCAGCGACACCAGGGTTTCCCTTTCCCGCTCCATCTCCCGGATGATTTTTCTCTTCCTTTCCTCCTGGGAAAAGAGCTCCCTGCGGCTGTCTTCCCCGAACTGGCGGTAGAGGGTGTATTCCCCCGCCCGGATGCCCCCCCGAAATTTCTCCTTCAATTTCTGTTCATAGCCCATCCTTTTGAGGGTCAGTCTTTCGATCTCCTCCTCCTGGGCCCTCAGGCGGATGGCCATCTCGGCCAGCTTCATCTGCGAGTGTTCTTCCAGACTTCGTTTCCAATTCAGGAGGGTCTGTAAAGGAAAATGGAAGCGCATGATTTATTTGGATCATCTCCAAATTAGTTGATCGAATATTTTGCGAAACCCTGGCAAGGGCCCGGAAGGAAAGTCAGATTGCGCCGCAAGCATCGGCGGGATATTGTTTTCCATAACCCCCCTGCTTGTTTTCCGCAAAGCGCAGCGGGGGCGGGAAAAGAAAACACTTTCATGAGGAAACCGAACACCCCCGCCACAGCTAAAAAGGGATAGCTGCCTCATGATTGCAAGCAATATGACTTTCCTTCCGGGACCATGGAATCACCAGACATTTTGAACGTAACCGCTCTGGGGCCTGAACTAATTTGAGGATGATCCATTTATTTAAAAAGCGCCTTCATCTGGTTGAAGGCATCGGCGTGGGAGACCTTATCGGCCACGGCCTGACGGAGGAAGGAATTGATTTCCGGGATTTTCTTGATGGCATAATCGATATTCGGGTTGCTTCCCAGCACATAGGCCCCGATATTGATCAGGTCCTCCGACCTCCGGTAGGTGGCCAGCAAGGCCACCAGTTTATTCCGCGTCTCGATCTGTTCCGGGGCAACGATATCCGGCATGACCCGGCTGATGCTCGCCAGGACATCGATGGACGGATAATGGTTTTGGTTGGCCAGGTCCCGGGAGAGCACGATGTGCCCGTCGGCAATGGAGCGGATCGCGTCGGCGATGGGATCCATCAGGTCGTCCCCGTCCACCAGCACGGTGTAAATGCCAGTAACGCTCCCCGGGCCGGAGGTCGTCCCCGCCCGTTCCAGCATCCTGGGAAGCTGCGCGAAAACGCTGGGGGTGTAGCCCTTGGCCGTCGGCGGCTCTCCCACGGCCAGGCCCACTTCCCGCGAGGCCATGGCGAACCGGGTGATGGAATCCATCATGAAGAGAACATCCTTGCCCTGATCCCGGAAGTACTCGGCCAGGGCCGTGGCCAGATAGGCGCCCCTCATGCGCAGAAGGGGGTGCCGGTCGGAGGTGGCCACCACCACCACCGATCTTTTCCGGCCCTCTTCTCCCAGATCTTTCTCCAGGAACTCCCTCACTTCCCGGCCCCGCTCTCCGATGAGGGCGATCACATTCACGTCCGCCGTGGTGTGGCGGGCCATCATTCCCAGGAGGGTGCTTTTCCCCACTCCCGAGCCGGAGAAGATGGCCATCCGCTGTCCCCTGCCGATGGTGAGCAGGGCGTTGATGGCCCTCACCCCGACGTCCACGGGGTGGGCAATTCTTTTCCGCAGGACCGGATTGAGGGGTCGGGCGTAGAGAGGGACCTCGCCTTCATAATCAATGGGCCCCTTTTCGTCCATGGGCTGGCCCATCCCGTCCAGGACCCGCCCCAGGAGCCCCTTGCCCACCGAGGCTTGTGGCGGCGCTCCCAGGGGCATGATTCTGCATCCCGGTTCGATCCCCCGGACCTCTCCCAGGGGCATGAGCAGGATCTTTTCATTCCGGAACCCCACCACTTCCGCGGGTATGGGTTGGGGCCGGCCGGCCACCAAAATGTGGCACACATCGCCGACTGCGGCTGCGGGCCCGATTCCCTCGATCACCAGGCCGACGACCTGGCTCACCCGTCCGAATCGCCGGATGGTCTCGGTTTTCTGGATGGCTTCGCCGTAGGGAAACCAGGGAGATGGGGAGGGGGGGGTCATGGATCGGGCCGGTCCGGAGAAAGGGTCGATTGTTCAAACTTCTGCCACACTGAAGTGGTCAGGGCGTCGATCTGGGTCTCCAGGGTGGCGTCGATATCCCCCAGGGGGGTTTCCAGAAAACACCCCCCGCGGGTGATGGATGGATCGGCTACAACTTTGATCTTGTCCTCCTCTTTCCCCTCCCGGCTGAAAGGAAAGCCCTCGGGGTGGTTCAGGAGATACTGGCAATCTTTGGGGTTCAGATGGAGGATGACCCTGCGGGGTTCCAGGACATACTGAAAGGCGGCTTTCACCGTTTCTTTCACCCATCCCTCCGGCAGGGGCAGATCGTGACGGAGGATTTTGCGGGTGAGGGCAAAGACGAGCCGCACCATCTCGCCCTCGTGCTTCTGGTACAGATCCCGGCGCAGACCCCCGATCTCTTCTAGGATTTTGCGGAAGGTATCGAGGATCGTCTCCAGTCTCTTCTCCCCCAGTTCCAGTCCGTCCCTCTCCCCCTGGGCGAACCCCTTTTCGTACGCCTCCCGTTCAATCAGGAGCGCCCGGTCCCGGGCCTGCTTCAGGATCTTCTCTCCCATCTCTTTGGCCGCCTGATTCACCTGCCGGGCGTTCTCCGCGGACAGCAGGGGGGGCCACTGGACCCCAAAGGCCGGGGGAGATTCTCCCTCCGGATGCAGGGGGGAGCGGACAAACTCCTGAGGGGTCTCCCCGGAAGGAGAAAACTGGGGAAGGAATACCTTAGACAAAGACGTCCTCCTTGCCTTTCCCGGTCAAGATTGCCTTGCCTTCGGCCTCCAGTCTTTTCCCGGTTTTGATGATCGTCTGTTGCGCGGCCTCCACGTCTCTCAGCCGCACCGGGCCCATGACCTCCAGGTCTTCCTTCATCATCTGGGAGGCCCGTTCGGACATGTTCTTGAAGATTCTTTCTTTCAGCTCCTCGGAAGCGGTCTTGAGCGCCGTCTTGAGGGTCTCGCTTTCCACTTCCTTCAGAATGGCCATGATGCTGCGGTCATCCACGTTGATGAGATCCTCAAACACGAACATGAGACGCCGGATCTCATCCGCCAGGCCCTGCTGCTGCTCATCCAGCCCCTGGAGCACCTGGTTTTCCACGGAGGGATTCATCTGGTTCAGGATTTCCGCTGCCGAGCGGATCCCCCCGACTTTGCCCCCATCCGCATTCTCCACCCCGGAAACCTCGTCCTGCAGGATCTGGTCGATCTCCTCCAGCACGGCGGGGGGAACTCTTTCCAACTGGGCAATGCGGTAGAGCACGTCGGTCTGCACCAGCAGCGGGAGTTCGTCCAGGATGAGGGCGGAATGGCCGGCATCCAGGTGGGCCAGCACCACGGCAATGGTCTGGGGGTGTTCATTCCGGATCAGGTTGGCCAGGGTCCTGGAATCCAGTTTGCGGATTTTCTGGAACAGATTCCACTTACCCTTGAGGGTGATTTCGTCGATCAAAGCCTGGGCCCTCTCCCCCCGGACGGCTTTGGAGAAGACATTCCTGATGAACTGGCTCCTCTGGCCTGGATTCAGGACCAGGGGGCGGTGGGAAGAAGCCAGGGAGTGATATTCCGCAAAAACCGAATCGAACACCTCGGGTGACAGGGAGAAGACCCGGGACATGGAACTTCCGAGCTTCTTCAGCTCATCGTCGTCCAGCTTCTTGAGGATCTCTGCGGCCAGGTCCTCCCCCAGGCTGAAGAGCAGGATCGCCGCCTTCTGTCCGCCGGTCAAACCCTCTGGGGGGGGAGAATTAGGAGTTTTTTCCTTCATTGATCCATCCCCTTATGATTCCCACGGCTTTGGAAGGGTCTTCTTGAACCAGATGGACCGTCTCCCGCCGGAGGTCCGGAAGCTGCCCCACCGGCCCCGACGGAGCCTGGGTGTCCGCGGGCAGGGCGGCAGGCTGGGGGCCCGTCGAGGGCAGGGAAGGAACCCCCTGGGCGGCTAGGGGGGCTCTTCTCTTGATGAGCGGCCGCACCACGAAGAGGATGAAGAGCGCCGCCAGGATCAGGCTGAGGAGCGGTTTGTAGGCGATGAGAACGTATTCTTTCCAGCCTTCGTCCCCCCCGGCCCTGGCCTCTTCTTCGGCCATGGACCAGCTGAAAGGCATGTTGATCACTTCCACCTGGTCTCCCCGGCCTTCGTCGTATCCGATGGCCTTCTTCACGATGGCTTCGATCCTCTGCATCTCTTCGGAAGACCGGCCCTGGTACTCCCGGCTTTTCTTCCCCTTGGCATCGACCTCCTCTTTGATAGCCCCGTCCACGATGACCGCCGCGGAGATTTTCTTCAGCGTCCCCACCGGGTTCTTGATCCGCTTGTTGACCTTGGAAATTTCATAGTTGCGGACCTCGTTCTGCCGTTCCGCCTGGTTGGACTGGAGGGGAACCGGCTCCCCGGTCCGGGTCTTGGTTTCCTTCCCCGGGGGCGTTTTGGCTTTCTCTTCTCCCGCTTTGGCGCCGGCCTGGCCCTCGGTTTTGGCCCCCGCTACGGCTTTTGGCGTTGGAGACCATGGAGGACTTCTCAAAGTTCTTCTGCTCGCTCCGGATCACCGCATTGGGATCGTACGTTTCCTCGGTGATGTCGATCTGCTGGAAGTCGATGTCCGCCGAAACCCGGGCGATGGCCTTGTTGAAGCCCAGAACTTCTTCCAGCATTCCCTGGACCTTTTTCTTGATGCCCTCCTCGATGTTCCGCTGGTATTCCAGCTGGCTGGTGGTCATCTGCCCGAAGGCCGTGGACTCGCTCCTCTTGTACAGGATCTTCCCCGAGGTATCGACCACGGTGATGTTTCCCGAGTCCAGTCCCTCTACGGCGCTGGCCACCAGGTGAACGATTCCTTCCACCTGGGCAGCTTCCAGTTTCATTCCCGAACGGGTCTTGAGGAGAACCGAGGCGCTGGGCTTTTTCTGCTCATCCAGGAAGAGCGATTCCTTGGGGGTCACCACGTGAACCCGGGCCTGTTCCACTTCCTTGATCTGGCGGATGGTCCGGCTGAGCTCTCCCTGGAGGGCTCTCTGGTAGTTCAACTTCTGGACGAAATCGGTGGCTCCCAGATTGGTCCGGTCGAACACTTCAAACCCGACTCCTCCCCCCTTGGGCAGCCCTTCAGCCGCCAGGGTCAGCCGCACATCGTAAACCTGCTCTCGGGAAACCAGAATGGAAGACCCGTTGGAGGAAAGCTGGAAGGGAATCTTCTTCTCCTTCAGTTTGTTGACCATCTCGCCCGCGTCCTCCTGGGAGAGGTTGCTGAAGAGGACCTGGAACTCGGGCTTGCTGTTCCAGTAAATGAGGGAGCCGAAAAAGAGGAGGGAACCGATCAGCGCGGCTCCGATCAGGAGGTTGCGATTCCTGGCGGGGGAATGGACGAGCTGGGATACTTGATCGAGAACGGGGTTGGCCATTTTTTCGACGCTTCCTGGTTAGATCTGCATCCTCATGATTTCTTCATAGGCGGCCATCATTTTGTTCCGCACCTGGACCATCAGGCGGAAAGAAATGTTCGCCTGCTCCATGGCTACCATAGCCTGATGAACGTCCATCCTTCCGGCGATCATCTCCTGCACGCTGAGGTTGGCTTCTTTGGAGAGCCCGTCCACTTCCTCAATGGACCGTTTCATGATCTTCTGGAAGTCGGTCAGGATGTTCTGGGCCTCCGCTCGCTCGGAGTCCATTTTCTCGCCGGGGAGAGTAGAGATCCTTTTGATCTGCAGATCGTTCATCCCGTCACGCTCCTACGTTTATCGATTGCCGATTTCCAGGGACTTCATGGCCATCGTCTTGGCGGCATTGAAAGCGGCCACGTTGGCCTCAAAGACCCGGGAAGCGGCGAGCAGAGTTACCATTTCTTCCATGAGGTTCACGTTGGGCAGAAGAACCAGTCCGGTCTCATCCGCGTCGGGATGGGAAGGGTCGAAAATCGTTTTCAGGCCTTCGCTATCCTGCACCACATCCAGGACTTTGACCCCCATGGCCTCCGGCCCCATCCTACGGGTCAGAAGCTCGAAAAAGGGGGAATCCGAAGGGACGGGCGCGGGAGTCAGGACGGCTCTCTTGCGCAGATAGGGTCCGCCTTCCTCCGTTCGGGTGGTGTGGGCGTTGGCCATGTTCTCGGAGATCACGGTGATGACCTTCCGTTGGGACTGGAGGCCGCTGGCGCTGATTTGTAGGGAATGGAACAGGTTCATGGTCTACCTCGTCTCGGTTACCGAAACTTTCAGGGCTTCGAACTTTTTGATCAGCGATTGAATGCCGGCCTGGAACATGAGGTTGTTCTCCGCCAGGTTGGCCATCTGCTGATCGACATCCACCCCAGGGTTCGGAGCCACTTCGATTTCCCGGGAAAAATCCGTCCTCTCTTCTTCCTGGGCGGGCAGATGGCGCGAATGGGTTCTCTTCAGGGGAAGAACCGAGGGGCCCTCCAGGGAACGCTCAAAGACCTTCTGGAAGGGCAGGTCTTTGGAAAGGTAGTCCGGGGTTTCCACATTGGCGATGTTGCCGGAAACCACCTGGTGGCGAGCGGCCCGGATGTCCAGGGACCGCTGGACCAGGCCCATGGTCTTGTCAAACAGCTTTTTCCCGATCTGAAACTGGTTCATAGTAAGGTTCAGTTAGCAATATCCGTGCCAAAAGGTTTCTGGAAATCAGGAAGGCCCTTCCGCGGGCAGGCCTCTTTTGTACTCATTGAGCTTATTCCTCAGAGTGCGGATGCTGATGCCCAGCATTCTGGCCGCATGGGTCCGGTTTCCCTGCGTTTTTTCCAAAGCCCGGGAGATTAATCTCTCCTCCATATCCCTCAGACACAGGGAGGAGAAGTCCGTTCCTCCCCCCTCCGGCTCTTTGGCCGAACCCGGAGCGGCGGAAAAATCAGCCACGTCCAGGGTGGGCTGGGAGGAAACCAGAACCGCCCGTTCCAGAGCGTTCTTTAATTCCCTCACGTTTCCCCGCCATTCCTGGGATTTGAGCCAGGCCATGGCCCCCTCGGAAAGGGAACGGAACGGCCTGTTGTTTTCCCCGGAAAATTTCTTGAGAAAATGATTCGTCAGGAGTTCGATGTCCCCCGGCCGCTCGCGCAGGGGGGGCAGGGCGATTTGGATGACCTGCAGCCGGTAATAGAGATCCTCGCGGAACTGGCCATTTTTCACCCACGCCTCCAGATCCCGATTGGTCGTGGCAATGACCCGGATATCAATGGGAATGGGGCGGCTCCCCCCGATGCGGTCCACCTCATTTTCCTGGAGGACCCGGAGAATCTTGGCCTGGAGGAAGGGATTCATCTCACTGATCTCATCCAGGAGAAGGGTCCCCCGCTGGGCCAGCTCGAATTTTCCGATTTTTCGGGCGATGGCCCCGGTGAAGGCCCCTTTTTCATGGCCGAAGAGTTCGCTCTCCAGCAGGGTTTCGGGCAGGGAGGCGCAGTTGACCGCTACGAAAGGCCCTTGATTTCTCTGGCTTTGCTCATGAATGTACCGGGCCAGAAGCTCCTTTCCCGTCCCGCTCTCTCCCTGGATCAAAACCGTGGCCTTGCTCTGGGCCACCTTCCCGCAAAGATGAAGGATTTCTTTCACTCCCCGGTCCTGGGTAATGATGGGAATCGAGGAGCCGGGGGCCTGCCCTCCTGGGTCCGCGGTTTGATCCGGCGGTCTCCGGCGAAGGGCGTTTTCGATTCCTCCTTCCAGAACCTCCAGGCTGAAGGGTTTCAGGATGTAGTCATAAGCCCCTTTCTTCATGGCCTCCACCGCGTTCTGGACGCTTCCATAGCCGGTCATGAGGATGACCGGGGTGGAAACGGAATGGCCCTTCATATGCTCCAGGAGCTGCAGCCCATCCATATCGGGAAGGCGGATGTCCGAGACCACCAGGTCAAAAGCCTTCTGTTTGAATAGCTTCAGCGCTTTCTCGGCGTTTTCCGCCAGATGGAGGGAATAGCCGTTCTGCGCAAGGCCTTCCAGAAGCACTCTCCCCAATTCCGGCTCGTCTTCGACGATCAATATGGGTCTTCGGTTCATGAAGAAACTTGGGAAAAATTTTTTTCGCTAAGAGCCCAGGGGATGAATCGCCCGTAGATGAAAGACCTTTCAGCAAGACCTGTGCCACTGGGCGATAAAATAAAATTGATTTATTTCTATTGGTTACGATATTGAAGGATGGCGAAAAAATGTCAAAAAATTAATAAACGTCACATTTTTGACTATATCTGGGGATTATTTTGAACAGGGGGAAATGACCGGGAGGTGGAAAAAGGAGTACCACCGGGGGATTGCAGAATGGATTTTTGTTTCCCCAATCCGCCCTGCACTACGTGGAGTGCAGGGCAATGTTTTTAATTGTCCGGCCGCTGAAGGTTCTGGCGCTTGATTTTCTCGATGAGCGTGGTGCGGTTCAAATTCAGGAGACGGGCGGCTTTGTTCTTCACCCATCCCGTCTTGATCAGCGCCTGCAGAATCAGGTTCCGTTCAAACTCGTTGACCGCCGAGTCCAGCGAGATTCCTTCCTCGGGAATCTCCAGGACCTGCGCCGGCTCGGGTTCGGGCAGGAGGTTAAACTTCTCCGGGAGGTCCTGGGCGGCGATGACGTCATGATCGACGAGAATGACCACCCGCTCAACGGTATTCTCCAGCTCCCGGACGTTGCCCGGCCAGTCGTACCGGACGAGGGCTTCCATGGCTTCGTCGCTGATGGCCCGGATTCTTTTCTTCTTGCTCCGGTTGAAATGCTCCAGGAAATGGTGGGCCAGGAGCGGGATGTCGGACTTCCGTTCCCGGAGCGGGGGGATGCGGATGGGAATCACGTTCAAACGGTAGTACAGATCTTCCCGGAATTTCTTCTGGGCTACGGCCATTTTTAAGTCTTGATGGGTGGCGGCGATGATGCGGATGTCCGTCTTGATGGTCTTCACCGCTCCCACCCGCTCGAACTGCCGCTCCTGCAACACCCGCAGCAATTTGCTCTGCAGGAGGGGGTTCATATCGCCGATTTCGTCCAGAAACACGGTGCCGCCGTTGGCCAGTTCGAACCGCCCGATGCGGGTGCGGATGGCGTTGGTGAAGGCCCCTTTCTCGTGCCCGAAGAGCTCGCTTTCCAGAAGCTCGCTCGGAATGGCGGCGCAGTTCACCGGGACAAAGGGCCGGTCCCTCCGGTAGCTGTTGTAGTGGATGGCCTTGGCGATGAGCTCTTTGCCCGTGCCGCTATCGCCCAGGATGAGAATGGTGCTGTCCGTGTCGGCCACCTTCTCCACGATCTCGAAGACCTTCTGTATCTTCTCATGATCGCCGATGATGTTTTCGAACCGGTATTTCTTCTTCAGCTGGTTCTTCAGGTTGACGTTCTCCAGCTTGAGGTTGCGGTAATCCAGGGCCCTTTTCAGGGTCACCAGGATTTCATCCATCTTGACCGGTTTGGTCAGGTAATCAAAAGCCCCCGCCTTGATGGCCTCCACCGCATTCTTCACCGTTCCGTAGCCGGTCAGGATGATACAGATTGAATCCGGCGAGTGATTCAGGGCGAATTCCAGGACCTTCATTCCGTCGATGCTGGGCATCTTCATGTCGGTGAGGATCAAGTCATAGGCCTTCTTCTCGATCATCTCGATGCCGGCGGATCCATCGACCGAAGTGTCCACTTCATACCCTTCGGCCCTGAGGTATTCCGAAAAAAGGGTCAGGATTTCAGGCGAGTCATCGATGACCAGAATTTTTTCACCGCTCATCTTTTCTCCCTCGGTTGGAGTTTGCCCTTATTTTAGAACATGTCAAATTTCCTGTCAATTTTTATTTTGCTTTGGATTTGAATTATTCTAAAGACTTAGAATTGATTCTGGAGAATTGTTATAAAGAAAGAGGAGGATGGCGGGAAGCGAGCCGGGGAGGCAATGTTCAAAAAATGGACAATCCCTCACCGCATGGATTTGCCGTAAAAAGGGGAAAGGGGATTAAAAAGGATTAACGGGTTCGTCGATCGATGATGATGTTTCGCAGCATCTCCCAGGATTTATCTTCTTTCTCTTTCTCTTCCTGCCGGGTCTTCTTCTCTTCCTCCGGGGTGGTGACGGAATAATAGACTCGATCTTTTCCGCCGTCGCCGCGGGGAATCTCCTGGGAGCCCAAACCCCCAGAAGACTCAGGAAGGGCCTTCTCGGGTTCGGAATTCTCCGGCCCCTTCGGAGGATCGGCTTGAGCCGCAGGAAGAAGACTCCTCCTCTCCGGGGAAAAGAGAGCAGAAGCGATTTCCAGGAAAGCCGTCAGGAAGGCCAGAAGCCAAATTTTTTTCAAATGCCGTCTCTCCCTGCGCTCTCACGCGGCGCTCTCCCCCGGGTCCGGGATTGAGGGGAAGGTCATTCAGTCCCCCCTTGGACGGATGGAGTTTCAGGGGTATCGCTCCCGGTTGAGAATCATTCCTTCCCGGGAAAAATCTCTTCAGATGTAATCTCCCCGGTTGAATTTCTCGATCTCAACGGAAGAAAGGATTCCCGCTTCCGTCAGGATCCCCCGCAGCGGGTCCGAAAGGGGCATTTTTTCAACCCACTGGTCCAGGCTTTTCATTTCCTCTGCCAGGGACTGCACCAGAGGATGGATTTCCCGCAGGGTGGTCCGGGGATTCTCCATCGCTCTCTGGTATTGCTCCAGCAGGTCCAGGGCCTTTTCCGCGGCGCGGGTCCCCTGAAGGCGGAGGGGAGAAGAATCCTTGATGACCTCCGGCCAATTCACGGCCAGGACCCCTTCGGGCAGCATTTCGGGCCCTCCCGCGGCTCCTCCCGGGGCGGCCCCGTTGGCTTCCTTTAAATTCGATTGGGCTTCCTGGAGTATTTTCTGAAAGTCAAACCCGCTCGCTTCTTCCTTTTTCCCTTTTTTCCCGGCAACCGCGGCTAGGGCTCCGCTCTGAATCTCCTTCACATCCATGGAATCGTTCCTCCTGTCATATCCATCTGCATTAGGGGAATGCAAAATCAATGCCCCGGCCGGGGAGAATCTCCCTTCCCCCGGGCCGGGCCAAGCTCCATCCCAAAGGATTGAATTCCACAGGGAAAAAGCAGGGCGGGTTATTTTTCATCGGCTTAAGTCGACAATGAGAGGGGGAGCCCCCCGGGAAGTTCACCCTCGCCGCCAGTGGACACTGGGCAATTTTTGCCGGGTGTCGGGGTTTACTGGAACAGGAATTCATCAAAATAGATCTGTTTGATCATGCCGCCCACGGGTGTCCTCTGGGCTTTCGCCAGGAGCTCCTTTCGGATTTCCTCCTTGGTTTGAGGGTTCTGCATGTCGGCCAGTTTTTTGTCCCCCAGAGTCGTGATCATCATGTCCGTAAGGCAGGGAATCTGTTGCTGCACCTCCTGGACCCACTCCATTCTACCCAGTTCCAGGACGATGGTGGTCTTCAGGTAATGCCGGCCGCCGGGCTCGTTCAGGTTCACCACCAGGGGACTCATCTTGATGATCGGGCCCATCCCCGAGGCCTTCGTGCTTCCCGTTTCGGCTTTCTTCTCGTAGGCCATCCCTGGGGAGATGTCCACGCCGGGAAATGGCATGACCCCCATCCATACGACCAGCCACAACAGACCCACCCTTGTACGTAAATTCCTTCCTTCTTTTAAAGACTGAAAAATCCCGATCGATAGCTTCATGAAAATTTCCCTCTATGCTGAAATTTTAAAAAAAAGTCCCTTCTCCCCGGGCCATCAGCGCCGGATTCAAGACGACTGCAGGCAATGAAGGATTTCCTGCGCGATCCGGTCCAGCCCTTTCCCTTCCCTCCGGCCGTTGCTCACGGAACGCTTAGGAACCCTTCCACCTTTTTCATGCGGCTTTCCAGCTCAATGATCACTTCTTCGAGGTCTTGCGCCTTCAGGGCATACTGTTCCATGACCTCCTTATAGCTGTGGTGGGACAACCCGTCGGCCCCTCCTCCGATTCCGGTCATCAGGGCCACCACATCGCACAGATAGGCCAGGGACACCAGGTCATGGAATTCCGGGGCCAGGAATGGAGTATGATGATAACGGATTCCGGCAACAATATCCGGGGGGAACTTCCAGCTCTCCGCAATCCTTCCCCCCAGCTCCGCATGGTCGATGCCCAGGGTCGCTTTCTCCGCCTCGAGAAAAGAAAGGTTTTCCTCCTGAACCCGCCTCCGGATCTCGTCGAAATGGTCTTTTACAAATCCCGAGAGAACCACTTTTCCCACGTCGTGCAGGAGAGCCGCGGTAAACTGGATGGGGGATTTTTTCTGGTTCAGCCGGTCGGCCAGGATCTGGGACAGAAGGGCGCAGGCCACCGAATGCCGCCAGAGCGCCCCGTTCTGCAATTGATATCCCTGGCAGGCCTGGAAGAAGAGAAAAGATGTTCCCCGGGTGAGAATGATTTCCACCAGGTTGTTGAACCCGATCCGCACCAGGGCTTCCGCCAGGGAGTGGACCGGCCGGCGCAGGGAAAAATAGGCGGAGTTGCACACCATCAGCACGTTGGCGGTAACCGATTGGTCATACTGGATCACTTCCACCACGTCCCGGGCGGATGTTTTGGGGTCTTCCACGAGCTGCAACACCCGCTGGATCACTGCCGGAAAAGGGGGCAGTTGCGTCACCGACTGCAGAACCGCTTCCACGATATTCATAATTCCATCTCCCCGTCCCTCAAGCTCTACCAAGACTCTACCCGAACTCATATCCAGGCGAACCGTGCGGTTAACCTGGCCGCCTACATTTTCTGCTTGAATAAGGACGTTGTTCGCCCAGAGGATCTTCCTCAGGGCCATATCGTTCCGTTTTCCAATGTTGAAATACCCCGAATCATCCAGCAGCTGGGCTCCTCCGGCCGCCTTGACCTGCCTCCTTCTCTGATTCCCCCCCTCAGGCGATAGACCTCACCGACCTCACCCAAAAACCCGTTTCCGTTCAGGCCGAGAGGAATGGAAATCCATCCTATTTTATTACCGCGCGGACCAGGGTCCTCTGTTTTCCGAAAATATGCCGGTTGAATTCCTTTTTAATGGATTCAGGGAACTCCAGGAACTCCAGGGCGTAAAAGGCTTGCCCTTGGAAAAAATCCGGCTCCGCCCTTATCACCACCGCCAGGGAAACGGGAACCTTGAGAACTTCCCTTCCTTCCGGAATGCACAATCTCAGGTTTTGGAGTTGGTCCCCTGGCTTCAGGCTTACTTCTTTGTTGATGAAGAAGGCGACGCCGCCCAGGCTGTAATCCTTTACCGTCCCTTTCTCCTCCTTCCCCGCGCCCCCCGGGAAGAAGATCTCCGTTCCCGAGGGGGCCCGCAGGCGAAAGAACTTCCTTTTTTGGTCCCTTTGAATTTTTTCGGGAAATTCCACCCAGATGCCCTGGGGTTCAACCTGGAAGACCCGGGAGAGGAAACTCCAGGGAACTCCGTCGTTCTCCAGGTATTCGACCAGGACCTCCTGGCGGCGGGAGGCCGATAGGGCCTTCTCGAAATCCGGAATTCGATCGACCAGCAGGAGAATCCCTTCTCCATCTTCTTTGATTTCCGACAGCGAGGTGAGCCAGGAGTAGGGGGTCCGGGAGATCTCCATTTTGCAGATCTGTCCGGAAAGAACCAGATTCTGCAGGGTTTCCTTGACTTTCGGTCCGCGAATGATTTCAACCGATGAATCCATGCTTGTAGGATTGACCTCTCCCCCCGGAGGGGAGGGATGGCGCTGAAAATCCCTAGAAATTAAAAACCTGTCGGCCCGGCATTCCTGCGGGGGGAGGCCCCCTTCTCGTACTCCCGGAAATCAGCCTCGTCCAGGGGAATCATCGGCTGGGGTTTGATTTCCTTTCCTAGGCGTGCGAATACGGACCGGGGTTTCGGTTTTTCCTTCTTCAGGAATGAGGAATGAAGCGCGGGTGCGGGAGGAACGGGTTCTCCTTTCGCCCCGGTCCCATGACCCCCGACCCCAAACATGCGCGCGAGGTCTCCTACATAGCCCTTCATCCCCATAGCCTGATCGCCTTTAGCCGCGGACTCCATGCCCCTTCCTAATCCCGCCATTTTGGATCTCCCCCGGCCCGGCCCCTCTCCGGGAGGATCCTGTCTTGGATTCTCGGATCATCTTCAGGATTTCTTCCATATCGAACCGCCAGGAATCCCCGATCTTGAACCCCGGAATCTCCCCGCTGGCCGTGAGTTTATAGATGGTCGATTCGGAAAGTTTCAGATACTGTCCTACCTCTTTTGCGGTCACAATGTTCGGCATCATTATTTCTCCGCAAGCGTCGCTGGGGTGCATGAAAAAATCCCTCCAGGGTTCTCCTTCAGAACTCCTTGAAATCTCCCTCGTCCAGGGGGTTGACGTGAACGGCCCTGCCTTCTCTGGCGGCCTTCATCGGCCTTTTCCCCACTTCCCCCCCTGCTCCACGGGGATTTCAGCATCCTCTGCAACCCGGGATTCCGCCTCGAGCCTCTGTTAGTCTGGAGACTCTATGGAAATCCGCCCGCCGGGCTCAGGCCCTTAAGGATTCCGAGAGTTCCACGGCAGGAGAGCCCTTTTTGAATTTTCGCAGGAGGTGTCTCTGGATCTCCGCAATATGCTGGCTGAAACGCTTCCTCATCGTTTCTTCCAGGTTCAGAAATTCCAGGGCGTAGAGATTCATGCCGTTCTGCCCGGGGGGCTCCACCCGCCGGACAATCGCCAGGGGGATCTCGACCAGGAACCAATCCCCCTCTTCCGGAATCCGGAGGGAGAGTTCCTTCAAATGATCGTTGGGTGTCAGGGGAAGATTGGCTTTGGCGAAAAAGGCCACCCCGCCAAGGCTGTAGTCCCGCACCCGGCCTCTGACCTCGGTTTCGGCCTCCAGGGGAAAAATGATTTCGGTCCCCCCCGTGGCTTTTACCCGGTGATAGGCCCTCCTCTGCATCCGGTAGATCACCTCGGGGCATTCGACCCAGATGGACTGGGGAGAGGCGTCCACCACCCCGGCATGAAAATGGCAGAAAAAAACCTGGGCGTCGGCATATTCCAGGGTGATCTTCCGCTCTTGAAGCGGGGGCAGCGTTTGCTCGAATCCGCGGACCCCATCGATGAACAGATAGCTGCAATTCCCCTCTTCCCGGATTTCGGAGATGCGGGCCTCCCAGGAGAAGGGAGTATTGGGGATCTTGACCTTACAAGGATGGTGCGAAGCGATGAGGGATTGCAGGGACCTCCTCGCCTTTAAGCCGCTGATGATTTCACCCATTTGAAACTTCAAGGGTTTCCTCCCCGGAAGGTATTCAATCGCTCAATCTCTTCTCGGTCCTCTCTTCCCTTCCCTCCAGGGGGCTCCTCAGCCTGACTCCTCGCTTCTTGGACTCCCGGATCATTTTCTGGATCTCTTCCAGATCGAAGCGCCAGGAATCCCCGATCTTGAAGCCCGGAATTTCTCCGTTGGAAGCCAGCTTGTAGATGGTCGATTCGCTCAGCTTCAAGAATTGACTGAGCTCTTTGGCGGTCAGGATTTTTTCCATATTCATATTTTCTCCCTTGAGTCGGTCATAAGCGCTTCAGCCCTCGCGCCCGGGGCAATGTCCCTTGGGGATACCGGCTGTGGCGCAATCCCCTTCGTTCATTGCGGGTGGCCGAAGGGGGCGCGTCAATTGAATTGTTTTCCAGCCTTATGAGATTGCTTCGGTCGTTTCACTCTCTCGCCTGGCCTTGCGACACTCTCATAAGGGGAAGGGGAGGATTGAAAAACGGCCCATTTCGTCGATCTGTCCGAAAGATCGTCATTTCCGCCAGAAAACTTTAATCGAGTTTAATAGTTTGAATCCGGTAAAGAGGACATCCCGACATAAATGAAGCCAAATTGGGAAAATTCCCGGAAAAGCCTATGCCCGGGAAAAGAAAAAATGATCGGATCATCTCCAGATTAGTTGAGAGCCAAAGAACTGGTATATTCGGAATGTGAGGTGATTCCAGGGGCCCGGAAGGAAAGTCATATTGCTTGCAATCATGAGGCAGCAATCGCTTCATAGCTGTGGCGGCGTGTTCTGTCCCCTCATCGAAGTTTTCTTTTCCCGCCCCCGCTGCGCTTTGCGGAAGGGAAGGAGGGGGGAAAGGGCTGTCTCTTCGGATAGAATTCCGGAGGATAGGGGGATGAAACGCTTCCAAAACTTGCTAAGATTCCGAACGGATGTTCTCTTCGGGGGCCCGGAAAAACGGGGCTTCTGGGGGCCTAATTTCATCCACGAGGATAAAGGTCAAGGATCTTCCTTCCCAATCCAAAACCCTCACATATTCCGGTGTCCGCCCCATTGCGGCATGGACCACCTTTGACTTTGTCTCCATTAATTCGGGCATGATCTCTTTTACCCCCTTTCTCCGCAAATAGGCCTAATGCAGGCAGCATGCCAAGCCTCCTGGAAGAAAGGGATGAATTAATTCAACGGGTTGAATTTGTTAGCGAATAGCCGGGGAAGAAAGGGAAGATCGGGAAGGAAGCCGAAGGCTAGGCCTGGTATTTTTTGCCTATTTGCGGAAGAGGCTGATCTGCTCGAAAGTCTGGATCTCCCGTCCCCCTTTGCGGGCCCCATCCAGGATTTCCCGAACCTTGAGTTCCAGGGCGTTGATGGTGAAGGGCTTCTGGAGGAAAGCGGTCCCCGGCTCCAGCACTCCGTGCTGGACGATGGTATTATCCGGGTACCCGGACATATAGAGAACGTGCATCTCCGGGCGCATGAGCGTCAGGCGCTCGGCAAGCTCCCGGCCGCTCATCTGCGGCATGATCACGTCGGTCACCATGAGGTTGATGGAGCCCTCGCATCGCTCGCTGACTTCGATGGCTTCGTTCCCATGGCGGGCCTCCAGGACCGTATAGCCTTTGCTCTGGAGGACCTTGCTGACCATGGAGCGGACGGGCTCTTCATCCTCCACCAGGAGAATCGTTTCCGTTCCCCCGGGCGCGCCGCCTTTTTTGGGTTTGAGTCTGGGTTTGTACACCTTGGCCGCTTTTTCCACCCGGGGCAGGTAGATTTTGAAAGTGGTTCCCAGGCCCGGCTCGCTGTAGGCCCAGATGTTCCCCTCGCTCTGTTTGATGATGCCGTAAACCGTCGACAGGCCCAGCCCGGATCCTTTCCCGGTTTCCTTGGTGGTGAAAAAGGGCTCGAAGAGGTGAGACTGGGTTTCCTTATCCATTCCGCATCCGGTGTCGCTGATCGCCAGCATGACGTAGTATCCGGGCTTCACCGACACGTGATGGCTGGCGTACTCTTCGTCGTGGGTTACATTGGTCGTTTCGATGGTCAATTTACCGCCGTTGGGCATGGCATCCCGGGAGTTGACCGCCAGGTTCATGACCACCTGCTCGATCATGCCCGGGTCCACCTTGACCGACCAGAGGTCCGAGTCCAGGCTCGTCATCAGCTGGACGTCTTCGCCGATGAGCCGGCGGAGCATCTTGTCCATGTTCATGACCACGGCGTTCAGGTCCAGGACCTGGGGCTGGAGGACCTGCCTGCGCCCGAAGGCCAGGAGCTGGCGGGTGAGAGAGGTGGCCCGGTCGGCCGCTTTCAGGATCTCATCCACTTCCTCCCGCCGGGGGTCGCGGCGGTCGAAAGCCCCCAGCAGAAGCTCGCTGCAGCCCTTGATGGTCATGAGCAGGTTATTGAAGTCATGGGCGACCCCCCCGGCCAGCCTTCCGATCGCTTCCACCCTCTGCCACTGGCGGAGCTGCTCCTCGCTCTTGCGAAGGGCCTCCTCGGTGCGTCTTCGCTCGGTGATGTCTTCCACCGTGGAGCGGATGGCGATGATTTGGTTATCTGGGTCCCGCATGACCCGGTCTTCCACTAAGACCGGTAGGGTCGATCCGTCTTTCCGCCGGTAGGTCCGTTCAAAAGTGTTGTGGAAGGAAACATCGCCCGAGAGTTTGGCCAGGATGACCTTGCGGGTCGTGTCCTCTTCTTCGAAGAAGTTCCAGACGGGCTTTCCCAGCATCTCCCCGGCGCTGTAGCCCAGCATCTGGAGCTCTTTGCGGTTGACCCGGGTGATTCTCCCTTTGGTGTCGAGTTCGTGGTATCCCACCGGGGCTTCATCGTAGAACTGCTGGAACTTTTTCTCGCTCTCCTTCAGCGCCCGCTGAGCCCGCTTGTGGTCTTCTTCGAGTTTTTCCAGCTCCTCAACCCGCCGGCGGAGCGTTTTCAGTTCTTCGATCATTTGGTCTCTGGTCTCGCTCTTTTCTTTCATCCTGACCCGGCCCGGCGAAAAATGACCTCCCCCAAGGTTTTCAGGACTTTCGTACCGGCCTTGTTTCGAAAGTCCCTTCTTTTGGATAGTATAGCGAATGCCGCCCCGGAAAATCAACCTTCCTTTTAAAAACTATTTTAAAATCGGAGCGTTATCTGACGAGTCTTCCCCAGAAAAAAACCCGGGTCATGATCCCCGGGCTTTTTCCACAGCTATCCTTCTTTTCGGAATAATCGGGAATTTCTTCAACCGATTTTTTGTAAAGCTTCTTTCAAAGTACCCATCATCCGGTCCACCTCTTTGCGGCTGACGGTCAAAGCGGGCATGAACCGCAGGGTATTCTTGCGCGGGGAATTGATCAACAGTCCCCGATTCAAACATTCCTCCACGACCTGGGGACCGATCTCCTTGTTCAGGTCGAGAGCCCAGAGAAGCCCTTTCCCCCGCACTTCGCCGAGCCCCTGTTGCCTGGAAAGCTCTTCCAGCCGGCCCTGTAGATAGGCTCCGGTCTTCGCGACTTGTTCAAGAAATCCCGGCTTGGTCAGCTCTTTGAATACCGCGATGCCCACGGCCATCATGAGCGGATTGCCGTTGAACGTGCCGCCCTGGTCGCCGACCTCGAATACGCAGACGCTTTCTTTAGCCACCAGGGCGGCAAGGGGAACGCCGCCCCCCAGCCCCTTGGCCAGCGTCATGATGTCGGGCTCAATGCCGTACTGTTCATAGCCGAAGAGTGTACCCATTCGCCCCATGCCGGTCTGGATCTCATCCAGAATCAGAAGGATTCCTTTTTCCCGGGTGAGATCGCGCAGCCCTCTCATGAATTCGTCGGTGGCCACAAAAACCCCGGCTTCCCCCTGGATCGGTTCGAGCATCACCCCGACGGTTTTTTCATTGAGAAGCGCCTTTATGCTCTCCAGATCATTCAGGACGGCCTTGGGGAAACCGGGCACTTTCGGCTCATACAGCTGCTTCCACTCCGCTTTCCCGGAGGCGGACATCATGGCCAGGGTGCGTCCGTGAAAGGCATGGTCCATGGTTATGATCTCGTAGGCCCCGTTCTTGTATTTGGCCCCCCACTTGCGGGCCAGTTTGACCGCCCCTTCGTTCGCCTCGGCCCCGGAGTTGGCGAAAAAGACTCTCTGCAGACAGCTGTGTTTGACAATCAGGTCCGCCAGCCGGATCATGGTCTCGTTATAGAAAGCGGGGCTGCAGTTGATCAGCTTGGCCGCCTGTTTGGAGATGGCCTCCACCAGAGCTTTGGGCGAATGCCCCAGGCAGTTCACCGCCCACCCCTGCACAAAATCCAGGTATTCTTTGCCGTTGGCATCTTTCAGCCAGGATCCATGCCCTTCCACAAAAACATTGGCGGGCCGCTTGGTGATCTCCATGAGGGAATTAAAAGAATATTTTGCTTCGGCCATGATCTTTTCCTTCCTGCTGATGGGTTTTCGTCCGGCTTCTCTTTTTTTTCCTTTTTCTTTTCCTGAGTTTATTATCCTATCCCCGTCTTGTCAATTGATTAGTACATCGCCCTGCAATTCCGAGATCCCGGACTCTTCCTTTGAATCCCAGCACCGCAGCACAGCAGCACTGCCGCTATTCCGCATTTCCTTGACCTTTCCCGCCCTCCGCCCTAAAATAGGATAAATTTTGTCGTCCCTTTGCTCTTGCTTAGGAAATAATAAATTACCTCAGCCTAACCCCTGATTTTTCAACGCGGCATACCTTCAACTGCGCGGAAATGATGTCCAAGATGATGGAGAAATTCGGCAAGAAATGGGGCCCCGAGGGAACCCCCGATCAAACCGGGAAGGATTCCTCATCCGCGGAACCCTGATTCTCCCCCGGCTTTTCTTATCCTTCCGCCCGAATCTTACTCCGGGCATGGGGAAAGGGGGCCATAAAGGTAACCCCAATGGCCCCCTTTCCGCCCCTGCGAAGCATGCTTCCTTCGTTCCCCTTTGAAAATCGACTCTTCCTGACCGGAGGGAGATTCGGACTCGCCCCTTCTGATAGAAATGCTACCATATGAATATTTGATTGCGTTTAGTATCACTTTATGCATAATAAATATCATATGGTATCAAGAACCTTCTGGTCGGGCCTCCAGGCTTTCCGCAATCATTACCCCTCCGGCCCGAACTGGGTGGTATGCAGGGATGCGACCCGGGCATCGGTCCATTCCCTGCCCAGGCTGAAAGTCGAGTTCATCAGCCTCAAGGAGATGATCGAAAAGATCTCGGCGGGCGGAAATGGGGTCACACGGAAATGGGCTCAAGCATTAGTACATTGCCCTGCAATTCCGAGATCCCGGACTTTTCCTTTGAACCCCAGCACTGTAGCACAGCAGCCCTGCCGCCATTCCGCATTCCGAATTCCGCACTCCGCAGTCCCTTGACCTTTCCCTCCCTCCGCCCTACAATAGGGCTGCTTTCATCCGTGTTGATCCGCGTTCATCCGCGTCCAAAAAAGTTCGGAGGTTGTAGGGGCGCGCTGCTGCGCGCCCGTGCGGAGTTCGGAGTCAAAGGCGATAAAGCTCTGTTTTTAACTTCAGGCACTTTAGGCACTCATAACCTTAGGCGCTTTCTTGTCCGCGTTCATCTTTGTTTATCTGTGTCCCATTAAGTCTTTTTATTCTACGTTACCGAATCCTATTCTCCGGAGGTAAAACGATGAAAAGATTTCTTCTGGTTCTCCCACTGGCAATCACGCTAATACTGGCCTCAACCGCTGCCGCCCAGAAACCGGACGCGATCGTGGGTAAATGGTTGGTGGAGGAAAAGGATTCGCAGATCGAGATCTATCCCTGCGAGGGACGGTTTTGCGGAAAGATCATCTGGTTGAAGGAGACCAACTACCCCGCCGACGACCCCAAGGGCATGGCCGGAAAACCCAAGGTGGACCGGGAGAATCCCGAGGCCTCCAAAAAGGAGAGGCCCATCCTGGGGATGAATCTCGTCTGGGGTTTCACCCACTCCGGAGAAAATCTCTGGGAGGGGGGGTTTATCTATAACCCGAGGGAAGGAAAAACCTACAAGTGCAAGATGACCCTGGAAAACCCGGACCAGCTCAAGGTCCGCGGGTTCATCGGCATTTCCCTGATCGGGAAGACCAACGTCTGGACCCGGGTGAAATAACCCTCGCGACCGCGGAATGGGGATTGCGCCCTGAACCACGTAGGGTTCAGGGCAGCCCTGCACTCCATGTAGTGCAGGGCGGATTGCGGAATGACGATCAGCGCCGAAAGGCTTCCTCGGCCTCTTGAAACATTTCTTCTGCCTCTTTCTCATACTTGGGTGAAAAATGGAAGACCTGCAGCTTCTTCACTCTGGCCCGCCGGGCCAGGTCACCGGCCTGGCGTGCGGTGAGGTGCCCTCTCTCTTCCGCCCGGTCGCGGTCCCGGTCCAGGAAACCCGCCTCGCAGAAAAACAGGTCCGCTCCCTCGGCCAGCTGGATAATCCGGCGTGAATTTTCTTCGGTGAAACGGCAGTCCGCCACATAGGCGATCTTCTGGCCGGGGGTGAGGGTAACCGTTTCTTTCAAATCGTCCAGAGCGAACTCCTTTTCCTCCACACCTCCCCCGCCTTCGAGGGGGACTTTCAGGCATAAGTTTCCTGAGTCTCCCCGCCATATCGCGTCTTTCATTTCCTTCAGCCAGGGCCCGATGGAAAGACCCCTCTCGGACAGGCGCTCCTTGTGCACGTTAATGTGAAACCGTTCCTCCAGGGCAAAGGCCAGGCTGGGGATGAAATGATCCAGGTGGGCGGCGGATATCTTCAGCTGGGAATCCTCCTCCAGGATTCCGGTGAAGGCTTCTTCTTTTCGTTCTTCCGGAATAAAGCGGTGCTGACTGCGGAAGGTTTGAGAGATGATCCGCTCCGGATGGACTTCAGCGGCCACCACCGAAAAGGGATAGCCTTCGGTCAGGTTCCAGGTGTAGCCGGCGAGTTTGCCCTGCACGTTAGACAGGAACCCGGGAGGCCCGAAGATCTTCAGGGCCTTCTCCCGGTTCAGCATCAGGCGGACCAGGGTGTCGAAACCGACAAAATGATCGATGTGGGTGTGGGACACAAAAGCGTGGGAGATCTTCAGAAGCTTGGCCGGACGAAAGGACCCGATCTCGCCAATATCAAAGAGGAGGGCCCGGTGTTCCCAGAGAATCTCCACATAGAGCGCCGGGTCTCCAAAGGGAGAATTGATCAGTTCTGCATGAAGGAGAGGTTTCAAGTCGGACCTTCCTTCCCATGGAAATCTGGTCTAAATCAATCCGGTTCTTTCTTCACGTCTTTTTTGGCTCATGCTTTTTATCCATTACAACAATTTGAGCTCAATTTCAAAGCAAATGTGGCAGGAAAACCTTTGTAGTTCAACGAGCAACAAGGCACCAGCAACGAGGAACTAGAAATTCCTTCCGAAAATCAGGTACCTATGTTATGCAACTATAATGAGCGAGGGGGAGAAGCGCTTTCATTACGGCTGGATCATCCTTTTGGTAGGCTTCATCGGGGTCATGGGGGCGCTCGGGTTTGGCCGCTTTGCCTATACTCCCATCCTCCCCTCCATGAAGGAGGGACTTTCTCTCACCTACACTCAGATGGGATGGATCGGGACGGGAAACTTCACCGGGTACCTGATCTTTTCCCTCCTGGGCGGCTATCTCGCCACCCGCATCGGCCCCCGGCTGGTGATCTCGGTGGCCCTGGTCTTGGTGGCCGTCAGCCTTTTCCTGACTGGAATCTCCGACTCCTTTGAATTCGCCCTGGCCATGCGCATCCTGACCGGAGCGGGAAGCGCCGCCTCCAACGTCCCCATCATGGCCCTGGCCTCCGCCTGGTTTGCCACCAGCCGCAGGGGGATGGCCACCGGAATTCTGGTGAGCGGGTCGAGCATCGCTTTGCTCTTCCTCGGTCCTTTAATTCCCTTGATTCTGGAGAGCTTTCCCGGGTACGGATGGCGGGTTTCCTGGTACGTCCTTGGAGGGGCGACCCTATTCATCGCCCTTCTGAATTATCTATTCCTCCGCAATCATCCGGAAGAAAAAGGCTTGAAGCCCTTTGGGGAACCCGCCCAGCTTCCCCCCTCTTCATCCTCTCATTCTTTTTCCATGAAGAATCTTTACACCTCCCGCTCCCTCTGGCATCTGGCGGTCATCTTTTTCACCTTCGGTTTTTCCTACATTATCTTCATGCAATATTTCTCCGCCTACCTGGTCAACGAAGCCGGGCTGGGCGTTGAGAAGGCCGGCAGCTTCCTTATGCTCCTGGGAATCTTGAGTATCTTCTGCGGTCCTTTCTGGGGTACGGTCTCCGACTTCATCGGCCGGAAGTACGGGCTGGCGCTGGTCTTATTGACGCAGGGAATCTGCTACCTCATTTTTGGCCTGATGAAGTCTGACGTCGGCTACCTGCTCTCCACGATTCTCTTCGGGCTGACCGCCTGGTCCGTCCCCTCCATCATCGCCGCGGCAGTGGGGGATACGGTTGGCCCTCGCCTGACCCCGGCAGCACTCGGGTTTACGATTCTTATCTTTGGCACCGGCCAGGCTTTGGCCCCCCCCATCGGCGGGAGGATCGCCGACTTCACCGGATCATTCACTTCCGCCTTCCTGCTCTCCGCGGTGGTCGCCTTTGCCGGCATGACCGCTTCTCTCCTCCTGCGAAAACCCTCCCCCCGAACTTGATTTCGGATTGCGAATCGGATTGCGGATTTATTCACCGCAGAGTTCGCGGAGACCGCTGAGACTCTATAAAGACCAGAAGACCTAATTGGACACAGATAAACACAGATGAACACAGAAAAGAAATTTCAACATTTGGGTCAAAACTGAGAAGGGATTGAAAGATTTGTATCTGCATTCTATTGTCCAGGAATTTATCCGTGTTCATCCGTGTCCCGTTAAGTCTTATTGTCTTTTAGTCTTTCTGCGGTATGAAATCCGCGTTCTCTGCGGTTAATCTGTGTCCCATTAATTTTTCCATTGGATCGGTTGGTGTTTGATTCCCTTCCGGGGGGCGGCGATCCAGAAGGTCAGGCAGGAAAGGGCGAGGCAGGCGATGCACAGGATAAAGGCGGGGAGGTAGGTTCCGGTTACATCATAGATGTATCCGCCCAGCCATGGGCCGAAGACCGCTCCGACCCCCATTCCGGTGAGAAGCAGGCCGGACACGGCGCCAAAATGGCGACCATAAAATATATCCGCAGAACCTGCGTAAATGGTGGGAGTGAAGAGCCCTCCCCCCAGGCCAAAACAGATGGCGTAAACGTACAAGAGCCAGGGTTGAGAATTGTCGCGGACGGAGATGAGGGCCACAAGGGCGATGATGGACAAGGAGGCGGCCAGCGTGCCTGCTTTCTCCCTTCCCATCCGGTCTGATAAGAAACCGGAGGATTGGCCCAGGAATAGGGTCACCCCGAAAAGTGCGAAGATGGAAACGCTGAACATGCTGCTGTAGCCCGCATCCTCTGCGAATCGAACCTGATGGGCCAGGACCAGGTAGTCCTCCCACTCCCCAGTAGAGGGCATAAGACAAAACCAGCAGCCACAGTTGAGAGGAATGGAGAATCTGGGAAAGGGTCCAATCACGGGCCGTGGGAACTTTTCCAACGGCCTTTTTCTTTTCTCTCTCTGAAGCTAGGACCATCTCGGCCGAGCCATAAGGTTTGAGCCCTTTATCCCGGGGGCGATAATAGAAGAATAGGAGATACAGGGGAAAGAGAACGAAAACCAGCATTCCCGCCAATACCAGAAAGGTGAGCCTCCATCCAACCTGAAGAATGCTGTATTTCACGAAAATGGTGTAGACGAAACTGAGTCCTCCCCCCATCTGGCCGATGCCCATGACCAATCCGCGCTTTTTGACGAACCAGTTCATGAGGGCGGGAGCGATGATGGGCCAGCCGGCAAGAACGCTGCCCACGGGCATGAGGATTCCGAAGAGAAAATAGAAATGCCACAGCTCCCGGGCCCAGGAACAACCTACGGTGGCCAGCCCCAGGATGGCAATCCCCAGCGGCATTAATACTCTCGCCCTCCATCGGTCGGCCAGAATGCCGGCCAGAGGCGCCATGAACCCGTAAAAAAAAATGTTCAGGGACATCATGATGGAGATATTGCCGCGGGTCCAGCTGAATTCCTCCAGGATGGGGGTGAAGAAAACGGCGAAGGAATGGCGGATTCCATAGACGAGCATCATGCCGATGATGCCCACCCAGACGATTTTCCAGCCATAAAAATAATTGGACTCTTTGAACATTCTATCTCACGATTTCCCGTTACCGCCCTTTGAGGTTAGCCCAAATTAGAATTTGAATTTTGTTAACCGTCTGGTGAAAAAACTTTTTGATTCTTTTAACTTTAGGCACTCTAGCGCACTTTAGGCACTCTAGGCACTTTTGGTTGCGGCTTTGCCGCGCTGTGTTCTCGGTGAGCTCTGTGGCTAAACAGTTTCGGATTTTGAAATTTGAACTTTATTTAGGGTTGCATTCCCGCTATCATTCATTATATCGGAAATCGGCCCATGGCCAAACGAAATCAAGCCCAAGAAGAAAAAGGAAAGCTCACCCTCTTTCTCGGGCCCTTCCAGCCTGAATTGGAAGACGCTTTCCTCGAGCGGGTAAGAACGAAGAAAGAAAAGGACCGCTTCGCCCCCCTCGTGGTCCTCGTCGGGTCCAATCTGCTCGGCCTCTACCTGCGAAGGCAGCTTGTCCAGCGGGGCCTGAACCATATCAACCTCCGCTTCCTCACCTTCATCGACCTGGCCCGAGCCCTGGCCGCTGAACCTCTGGATCGGGACGGGCTCCGGCCGCTTCCGCGTTACGGCGATCTTGTCCTCATCTCCTCCCTGGCCGAAAAAATTCAGGAAGGAAGTTACTTCGGCCCGATCGCCGGCCGGAGGGGCTTTCATCGGGCTCTTTCGGCCACCTTCCGGGATCTGGCCGATGGCGGGATCGAAACCCTGCCTTTGTTGGAAACCCGAAAGATCTCCGAGCTCAACGCCCTGTACCAGGACCACCGTTCGCTCGCCGGCCGGGGTTTCTACTCTTCTTCCGACCTTTTCCCCCGCGGCGAAAAAGAAGCCCGACGTTTTCCCGAAATATTCGGCAGCGGGGAGTTGGCGGTTTATGGTTTCTATGACTTTACCGAGAGCCAGAAACGGCTTCTCGAGGCCTGCATCCGGCATCTCAGCCTGACCGCTTTTATGCCCTGGCGGGAAACGCAGGGATTCGCCTATGCGGCCCCGATCCTAAAATGGTACCGGAGTCGGGGGTTCCAGGTCCAATCTCTTGGAAAACCAGATACGGCCGGAAGCAAGCTGGCGGAAGTTGTGCCCAGGGAGATTTTCCGGGAAAGGCCAAAAGCTCATTCCCCCCGCGAGGACCGCACGGTCCGAATCATCGCCGCTCCCAGCGAAGCGCAGGAAGTGCGGGAGATTGCCCGGGAGGTTCTCCGCCTGGCCCGGGAGGATGAAATTCCCTTCCATGAAATGGCCGTCCTCCTGCGCAACTCTGACCTCTATGCCCCTCTTCTCCAGGAGACTTTTCAAAACCTCCAGATTCCCATCCATCTTCAGGGGGGTAAACCCCTCTCCCGGACCCAGGCCGGAAAGAGTGTGCTCCTCCTTCTTGACCTGGTGGGCGGCAACTTCCGACGAGGCGAGGTCATGGAGTTCCTGACCTTTGCTCCCCTGGCCTGGGAGCGGTTCTTGCCGGAAGAGCCCTCCACTTCCCAATGGGACCTCATCTCCCGTGAGGCGGGGATTATAGAGGGGAGAAATCAGTGGGAGGAGAAACTGACCTCCTGGATGGCCCAGCAAGAACAACAGGAAGAAGAGGAAGGGAATCAAACCCTGATCCGGGAGGCGGAAGGTTTCCATGGCTTCCTGAGAGACTTCTTTTCGGCCCTGGACCGGTTTCCCCGGAACTCCAGCTGGCAGGGAATGGTAAAAATCTCCCTTCTCCTGCTGGAATCCTATTTCGAAGCGAACGGGGACCGCGAGGCCATCGGCGACGCCCTCCGATCGTTGGTCTCTCTCGAGTCTCTCGGCCTGGAGGCCCAGGTTAGACAGTTCAAGGAGGTTCTCACCGAAGCCCTGGAAGAGAAGACTCTTCCCCACGGATCTTTCCAGAGAGGCGGAGTCTGTGTATCCGATGTAATGCCCGCCCGCGGTCTATCCTTCCGGGCGGTCTTCATCCCCGGCCTGGTTGAACGGTCCTTCCCCGCATCCCCCCGCCAGGATCCCCTGCTATTGGACCCGGAACGACAGGCCATGAACCAGGACTTGAAAGAAAAGGGCCATGTGCCTTTGAAGCGATACCGCTTCGCCGAAGAGAAACTCCTCTTCACCCTGGCTCTGGGAGCCGCAAGGGAGAAACTGGTCCTTTCCTATCCCCGTCTCGATCCTTCCACCGGGCGGGAACGGATTCCCTCTTTTTTCCTGCTCCGGGTAGGAGAAGCCCTGTGCGGGGAAGCCATGGATTACAGCCGTCTGGAGAGGATTCCCCAATACGGGCGTGTGCCTCTCTCCCGCCTCGCCCCGGAAGATTCCGCCGAGGCCGTCGATGAAGGGGAATTCGACCTGAGCCAGGTCGGCAAAGCGCTGCGCACCCGGGATCGAAGGGAAGTCTCCTATTTTCGGAAGGCCTTTCCCTTTTTTAACCGGGCGGAAAAACTGGCCCGCCTGCGGTGGGGCTTCCAATCCTTCACCGAGTACGACGGATGCCTGAACTCTGCCCGGGCCCGCAAGCTTCTGCGCGAAAGGTTCGCCCTCTCCGGGCAGATCCTCTCCGCTACCAAACTGGAAGCTTATGCGGCATGTCCTTTCAATTACTTTCTTGCGGAAGTTCTGGGTCTGAGGCCCCTTCCTTCTCCCGAGGAGATCCGCCGGATCCAGCCCCTGGAGCGGGGGACGATGGTGCACGAGATTCTTTTCCTTTTCTATGAGGCCTCTTCGAAGAAATACCCGGGTCCTTTGCGGCCGGAAAACCTTGAAGGATACCGGCAGATCCTGGAGGAGGCCGCATCGCACTCTTTTGCCGCCGCGGAAGCGCAGGGCTGGACGGGTTATCCCCTGCTCTGGGAGATCGACCGCCAGTCGATCCTCGAGGACCTGCGGGCCTTCCTGGAAAAGGAGGTGCAAGCAGAAGAAGGGATGACTCCTGCCCTTTTCGAGGTTCGTTTCGGACATGCAAGCCGGGGTTCCCGAAGGGGAGCCGCCGACGAACCCGTCTCCCTTTCCCTGGAGGATGGAACGGCCTTTTCCCTCCGGGGGCGAATGGACCGGGTGGATTTTTCCCCGGCGAGAGACTCCTTGCGGGTCATCGATTACAAGACCGGTAAATTACAGGGAGAAGAAGACGGTTTCTGCGGCGGAACCACCCTCCAGCTTCCCCTCTACCTCATGGCGGCCTGCCGGATCTGGAAGGAAGCCGACCTGGAAAAGAGCTGGGCCGAGTATTGCAGCGTCAGCCGGAAGGGGAAGTTTGCCCGCATTCCTTTCCACGGGGACCGCTGGGAGGAAAAGGAAGGGAATTTGAAGAAGATCCTTGAAACGATATCCCGGGGCATAAGGGAAGGAACCTTTTTCCCCTTCCGGGAAAATGACCGGGACTGCGGCTACTGCGATTTCAAGAATCTCTGCGAACACGGAGTGGATGTCCTTTTCGAAAAGAAAAAAAAGGACCCGAGGGCCGCAGCTTTTCTGGAAATGAGGGAGATCCCCTGATAAAAATTGCGGATTGCGGATTTCGGAATGCGGAATGTAGGGGCGCGCGGCGCGCGCCCTTGAGCCGTTCGGGGAGGTGCGGGCTGTTAAACGGTCGCGCGATCGCGGTTACAGAGTTCGGATTGAAACTGAGATGAGCACAAAAATATCTCTGGCCGATGAGGCTGAACGAGAAATAGCCCGGAACGACCTGGACCGATCTCTTTCCGTGGAGGCGGGAGCCGGTACGGGCAAGACCACTCTTCTGGTGGAGCGGATTTTGTCCTTGCTCCGGACCCGCCGGGCGCCCCTGGAAGAGATCGTGGCCATCACCTTCACCGAAAAGGCAGCCGGGGAACTGAAGGTGCGGCTGCGGGAGGCCATCGAGAAGGCCCTCCCGCTTTCGCCGCCGGAGGAGGCGGAGTCTCTCAGCCAGGCCCTGGGCGAATTGGAGAGGGCTCCGATCTCCACTATCCATTCCTTCTGTTCCAGCCTTCTCCGGGAGCGTCCGGTGGAAGCTTCCCTCGACCCGAATTTCGAACCCCTGGACGAGATGGGCATGGACCTCCTCTTCCAGGAGATCTGGGATCAGTGGCTGGGAAAGGAGATGGAGAAGAAGCCCGCGGTATTGCGCCGGGCCCTGCTCCTGGGGTTGGAGATGGACCCTCTCGCCCGCCTCGTGCGGCAAATCTACGAGAACCGGGATCTCCTCCCCGAGGGTCCATTGCCGCAGCCGTCCTATTCCCCGGAGAACTTCATGGAAATCCTGGGAAAAGAGGTTCGGCGGGCCTGGGACCTGGCTCAATCGGATTGCCGGAAGGAAGAAGACCTGGGGTATCAGGTCATCCTCGGCCTCCGGGGAAAGGTGCAAGAACTGAAAGAAGCTTCCCCGGACAGGCAGGAGGTCATCCTCTTCCGGGATCTGGAGATCAAGGCCCAGGGGAATAAGTCCAACTGGAAGCCGCCGGCGAGCTGCGACGCGCAAAAACAGATCCTCAAAAAGCTGGCCGAGGAGCTGGAAGCCCTCAAGGACGCCCTTCGTGCCCAAGTTATGGCCGGCCTGGCAGGCTGGGTCCAAGTATTTGTGGCTGCCATGCAGGAAGAAAAATCCAGGAGGGGAGTCCTGGATTTTCAGGACCTTCTGATCTTTTCCCGAAACCTTCTGCGGGACAACAAAGAGGTCCGGGGGTATTTCCAGGAAAAATTCCGCTACATCCTGGTGGACGAATTTCAGGACACGGACCCTCTGCAGGTGGAGGTGGTCTTTTTCCTGGCGGAAAAAGGAGCCCAAGCGAATCGCTGGGAAGAAGTCGATCTTCGGCCAGGGAAGCTCTTCCTGGTGGGAGACCCCAAGCAGTCCATCTACCGGTTCCGGCGGGCGGATATCGAAACCTACGAAAAAGCCAGGGAGAGGCAGATCTCCAAGGGAGCGAAGGTAAACATCGTCCAGAACTTCCGGACGGTTCCCTCCATTCTTTCCTGGGTCAACCGCCTCTTTTCCGGCCTGATCCAGCCCTCGGAAGAGGGTACCTTCCAGCCTTCCTACGTGCCCCTGGTGCCTCACCCGGAACGGAAAGAGGTTATCAAAGCCCAACCGGGGGTTCTTCTTCTCGCGCCCCCGCCGGATTTCGATCCCCAAGAAGCTTCGGCGGCAAAAGTCAGGGAGGATGAAGCGAAATCCATTGCCGCCTTGATCGAGGAGATGACTGCTGGCGGACCCGAAAAACGATGGATGCTCTATGACAAAAAAGAAGGGAGCTCCAGGCCCGTATCTTATCGGGACATGGCTCTGCTTTTTCCCGCCCTGACCGGGATCGACGCCTACGAAGAGGCCCTGAAGGAGCGGGGAATCCCCTACCGGCTGGAAGGGGGGAAGGAATTCTATATGCGCCAGGAAGTGCGCAGTCTCCTCTGCTGCCTGAAAGCCCTCGATGACCCGGCAGATGCCATCTCCCTGGTCGCTGCCCTGCGTTCTCCCTTCTTTGGCTTTTCCGATGAAGAGATCTTCCTCTTCGCCGCTTCCGGCAACCGCCTAAGCTATCTTCAGCCTCCCGAAGAAGAGGCTGAAGGTTTTTCCGAAGCCTTGTCCCTGCTGAAGGAGCTCCATGGGGGGAGGAATTCCCGGCCCATCTCGGCCACGGTTTCCGATCTCCTCTCCCGGACCAAAGCTTTGGAGTTCTCCCTCCTCCGGCAGGGAGGAGATCAGATGGCCGCCAATCTCCGAAAGGTCCTGGAGCAGGCCAGGGCCTTCGAGAGTGAGAGTCAGGCGAACTTCCGCCGGTTCGTGGAATGGCTGGGAACCCGGGAAGAGGAAGGCGTGCGCGAGGGCGAGTCCCCCTGGTCTGAAGAAGGCGAGGAAAACGTGAAGTTGATGACCATCCACAAGGCCAAGGGATTGGAATTCCCGGTCGTATTCCTCGCCAACCTGGCGAGCGAACGCAGGCGCAGGCAGGATTTCATCCCCCTGAGGCTCCAGGGGGCTTTTGAAATGCGCATCGGCCATTTCCAAACCGGTGGATATGCCTCAGCCCTGGAGCAGGAAAAGGCCAAGATGGAGGCGGAAGATCGAAGGCTGTTCTACGTCGCCGCCACCCGGGCCAGGGATTATCTGGTCCTTCCCCTCTTTTGGGGGAAGCGGGGACGAGGGTTCTTCAGCCTGCTTGAAGAGAAGTTGCCTGCCTTTGAATCGATGGAGCCCTGGTCGGTGATCGACGGCCAGCTCATCGCCGGCCGGGGATGCTTCAACCTCCAACCGGCGGAGAAGCCACCCCTGCGGCTGGACCTCGAGGAATCGAGAAAGGAAGAGGGGACTCCCTGGGAAAGACGTCTTCAATGGAAAGAATCCCTGGATGCGGTCAAAGAAAGGGCTTCGAAGGGCCTTCCCCTTTTAGCCCCATCCTTCGCAGACCCTTCAACCCTCGATCTCCCTTCCCGCCGCTTGGATGAGTTGATCGAACCGCGGCCTTCACTCGGGAAAGGAGAGGAGGGAGGTCCTTCTTTCGGCCTTGCTTTCCATGGAGTCCTGGAGCGTCTGGACCTGGCCGGCGGGAACAACCTGAAAGCACTATGCCGGATCGAGACCCTTGAGTACTCCATTCCCGGATCGGCAGAGAAGCTGGAGGCTATGGTCCGCCAATGCCTGGACCACCCGCTGATGGAGCGGGTCAAAAGAGCGAAACGTCTGTTCCGTGAAGTTCCTTTTTCGGTCTCTCTGGACGGAAACCTGGTGGAAGGGAAAATCGATCTTCTCTTCGAAGAGGAGGGGGGCTGGGTGATCGTGGATTACAAGACCGACGACGTCTCCGGAGAAGCCTTGGAGCAGCGCTTCCAATCCTACCGGGAGCAGGGCCTCTGGTACGCCCGCGCGGTCCGGGAAGCAGCAGGATGCGAGGTAAAGGAAGTCGCCTTCTTCTTTGTCCGTTCCGGGGAGGTCCGATCGATCAGACCAAATGAAATTTGAATCTTAAAATGTCAAAATGTTGAGCCTGACTCCTAAACATATCTCACGCTGGTTGATTAAAGGTTATCCGCCTTGAAGGTATTGCACTGATTCAAGTCACCCGTCTCAAAGCCCCGCCGGAACCAGTGCACCCGCTGTTCCGAGGTGCCGTGGGTGAAGGCATCGGGAACAATCGTGCCGCGGGTCTGTTTCATGATGCGGTCGTCGCCGATCGCGCTCGCGGCGCGCAGGGCCTCTTCCAAGTCTCCGGGTTCGAGGATACGGCGTGATTTGTCCGCATGGTACCCCCAGACGCCGGCCAGGCAGTCGGCCTGCAGTTCCATTTTCACCGAAAGGCGGTTGGCCTCGGCCCTGCTTGAGCGCTGCATGGCCCCCTGGACCTTTTCGCTGATTCCCAGCAGGTTCTGCACATGATGGCCGACCTCGTGGGCGATCACGTAGGCCTGGGCAAAATCGCCAGGCGCCTTGAACCGGTTTTTCAGGTCCTCGTAAAAGCTCAAGTCGATGTAGACCCGGTGATCCTCGGGGCAATAGAAGGGCCCCATGACCGCCTGGGCGAAGCCGCAGGCGGACTGCACGGCGCCGCTGAACAGGACGAGCTTCGGCTCCTCGTAGGTTTTCCCGTAACGACCGAACACCTCGTGCCAGGTCTTTTCCGTGTCCGCCAGGACCACCGAAACGAACTGGCTCATGGGATCTGACCCGGGCTTCTGTTGCTGGGTCGCGGTCGGCGGACCGCTTACCGGAACCGACTGCAGGATCACCGACGGGTCGACGCCGAAATACAGGGCCGCAAGCACCAGGATCACGGTGCCGATCCCGCCCCCCACCATCCTGCGGGAGACGTGCATCCCCCGTCGATCCTCCACATTTTCGCTTCTTTCTTCATCTTCCCAACGCATAAAAGCCCTCCTTTTCGGTCTCTCCCTTCTATTGGGTCTTTCTGGTTCCGCCCATTCATTCCTCTTTCGCCTTAGGTTGGTTATTTTAATACTTGCATGAGAGCCTGTACAGGGGGGAAAGTACCTATTTTTTCCCCTATTCCCAGCCCTTTCCGGGCCGCGCTTCCGCTTCTTGAATTCTATGTCAGAAACCGCTACCATATGGCCGAACTTTCATTATCGGCTGGAGGGAGTGGAGAGCCTTGAGATCCTCGACCAAATTGGGGTTGGCCATGGCGGGGGTTCTGATCGCCGTCGGCTTCGGTTTGCAATCCTGCTCCAAAGAGAGAACCCCCTACACGGGCTCGGTCAGCTGCCGATCCTGCCACGAGAAATTCTACCAGCTCTGGTCAACCTCGTTTCACGGCCTGGCCATGCAGCCCTACCACGGCGGAGCTGGCCAAGAAACAATTATCCCCGCAGGAAAAACCCATTTCCATCGGCAAGGCCAGCTACCAGGCTGACATCGAGGGGAAAAACGGGTATGTGCGGGAGAAGGGACCGGAGGGGGAAAAGAAATATGAAATCCAGCATGTCATGGGGGGCAAGAACGTTTTCTATTTTCTCACCCCCATGGAAAAGGGCCGGCTGCAGGTCCTTCCGCTGGCCTATGATGCCAACCGGAAAGCCTGGTATGACACCGCCGCCAGTCACCTGCGCCATTCCCTCGACCGGAGGGACGAAGCGATCGACTGGAGAGAGTGGCCGCTCACCTTCAACACCATGTGCTACAACTGCCACGTGAGCCAGCTCTCCACCAACTACGACCTGAAAACCGACACCTACAATACGGTCTGGGCGGAGCCGGGGATCAACTGCGAAACCTGCCACGGTCCCGCGGCCGAACATATCAAGGTTTTCGGAAAAGACCCCAAAGGCAAGGCCCCGGAAGACGTGAAGATGATCCGCTGGAAAACCTTCACGGCCGAGCAAAAAAGCGATGCCTGCTCTCCTTGCCACGCCAAGATGCGGCCCATCACCCCATCCTTCATCCCCGGGGAGCGTTATCTCGACCACTTCGACCTGGTCACCCTGGAGGACCCCGATTTCTATCCGGACGGACGGGACCTGGGCGAAAACTTCACCCTGACCCTCTGGCGGATGAGCCCGTGCGTAAAATCCGGGAAGTTGGACTGCGTCCACTGCCACACCTCCAGCGGCCGCTACCGCTTCAAGCAGGACGAGACGGCCAACAACGCCTGCCTTCCCTGCCACGCGGAGCGGGTCCAGAATGCCCCGGCCCACACGAATCATAAGGCGGGGAGCACGGGCAATAAATGCGTATCCTGCCACATGCCCATGACCGAGTTCGCCTTCATGCGCCGAAGCGACCATTCCATGCTCCCCCCGGCGCCCACGGCGACGATCCTTTTGAAATCCCCCAACGCCTGCAACCTCTGCCACAAGGACCGGGACGCACAGTGGGCCGACGACTGGGTTCGCAAGTGGCGAAAGCGCGATTATCAGGCACCCATCCTTTACCGCACCGGTCTGATCGACGCCGCCCGCAAGAGGGACTGGTCGCGCCTGCCGGAGATGCTCCGGTACATTGTGGCCAAGAACCGCGATGAAATCGTGGCCACGTCGCTGATCCGCCTCCTCCAAGCCTGCCCAAAGGGGGAAAAATGGCCGGCTATCCTCCAGGCCCTCAAGGACCCCTCGCCGCTGGTACGCTCCGTTGCCGCCTCGGCCCTGGCCACATATCCGGCACCGCAGGCCCGCGAGTCTCTTTTCGAGGCTGCGGGCGATGATTTTCGACTGGTGCGGGTGAATGCGGCTATGGCCCTTTCCCACTTTCCGGGCCTGACTCTCAATCAAGAGGACCAGAAGAGGTTGGAGAGAGCCACGGGAGAATATCTGGCCTCCCTTATGTCCCGGCCGGATCTGTGGTCTTCCCATTACAACCTGGGAAATTATCACCTCAACCGGGGGGATTTGGCCCTGGCCATGGGGGCTTATGAGACGGCTTTGAAATTGGAGCCGAGAAGCATTCCCGCCATGGTCAACGCCTCCATGGTCCAGGCCCGTCTGGGGAACCAGGAAAAAGCAGAGAGCTTTCTGCGCAAAGCCCTGGAAGTGGATACGGGGAGCGCGGAGGCGAATTTCAACATGGGGCTACTGAAAGCGGAACAGAAGAATTTCGCGGAGGCGGAGAAGCACCTTCGGGCCGCGCTCAAGGCCGACCCCCGGATGGATGCGGCGGCCTACAATCTCGGGGTCTTGCTGATGAAGGATCGGCCGGAGGAGGGGATCCAGTATTGCCGAAAGGCCTACGAGCTCCGCCCCGATATTCCGAAATACGGGCAGGCGCTGGCTTTTTATCTGGGGGAGAAGGGAGATCAAAACAAGGCCATCCAGGCCCTCCAGGAAACGATTTCCCGCCAGCCGGGCAGCGTCGACGCATATTTGATGCTGGGAGAGATCTACCTGCGGCAGGGGAAACCGGAAAGGGCTTCGGCGGTCTACGTTCAGGCCCTGAGGAGCAAAGCTCTCTCCGATCCCGACCGGGAGCGGATCGGAGCCAAGCTGCGGGAGCTCGCCGCCGCCAAGCCCCAAGGAAAAGTGCCTAGCGTGCCTAAAGTGCACTAGAATGCCTAGAGTGAAAAACCGGGCTTTATCGCCTTTGACTCCGAACTCCGAACTCAGAACTCCGAACTTTTTTTGGACACAGATAAACACAGATGAACACAGACTTCATATTAGAAAAAGACCTAAAGACAAAAGATTTAATGGGACACGGATGAACGCGGATAAACACGGATGAAGGGTCAAGGATAAATACGAACATCTGGGGAAGCTTTTGGGAGCTGTAGGGGCACGATGCATCGTGCCCCTACAAGTTCTCGGAAGCCGCTCAGCGGGGGCCATTTCCCCCGCCCACGGTCGCGGAAAAAGCCCAGTCCGTTACAAATGAAATTGGCCGCGAAAGGTAAAAAGAAATATGCTTCGAAATTCTATCCTGCAATACGCCGCCCGACTTCGCTATCCGAAACTCCTGGCGCTTGCCCTGGTCCTCTTCATCGCCGATCTGATCATCCCGGATATCATCCCCTTTGCCGATGAAATCCTCCTGGGGTTGATCTCCCTGCTGCTGGCGGGGCTGAAAAAGCGGAAAAATGGACCTTGAGATTTGAGCGGCAATCAAAACGATACTCTTTGCGGATTTTTTCCTTTGGGGTGTCTCGCACCGACCGTCAGAACCCTCTTGAAAAATCGATGAGCCCGATCAGGGGTTCCTTTCTTAGAAACCTCCGGAAGTTCTCCTTGAAAATCGCAACCATGTCCTCCGGCAGACTGGGCCCGGAGATATGGGAAGTAACAATCAGGTTGGGGCAGACCCATAACGGGCTTTCTTGGGGAAGGGGCTCTTCTTTCATCGCATCGATGACCGCACCCGCTATTTGACCTGACGTCAGGGCTTCCACCAGGGCGTCCTCGTCTACAATGGCTCCCCTGCAGATGTTGATCAGGTAAGCGGTATTCTTCATGGCTTTGAAGAAGTCGCGGCCGACCAGGTTCTTCGTTGCTGGTGTCGCCGGCAGCGTAAGAACAACAAAATCCGCCTCTTTCAGAAAACCGGGCATCTCCTGGGACCCGAACTGGCGTTCGACAAAGGGGGCCGCGGCCCGGGCCATGTCCCAGCTGACCACCCGCATGCCTGCATCCCGGGCCTTCTGGGCCACCATCTTGCCGATGTGTCCCAGGCCCATGACGCCAAGAGTCTTTTTATGAATGAACTCCATCCGAAAAGGATCCCATTTCTTTTCCCGCTGGGCCTTGAGCACACGCGGGATATTTTGGCAAAAGTAGAGAACGTAGGCCAAGACGTACTCGGCCATGTATTTCCCGAATGCGCCGGTGATCCGGCACACGGGGATATGCTTGAACTGTTCTGCGTTTTGGACATAGGTCTCGACTCCTGCGGCCAGCGCCTGAATCCATTCGAGCTTGGGCATCCTTTTGAAAACGTCCTGCGGGAAGGTCATCCCCACCAGGGCGATCTCCGCCTCCGGCGCATACTTTTCCATCTCCTCCCGGTTCGTGCAGATCATGAACTCCGCCTCGGGGATATTCTTTTCCAGCAGGGCTTTGTACTCCTCGACAAACCTGGGGTAGAAGAACAATACCTTTTTCTTCGCCATCGTAACCTCCTCAGAATATCCTTAGGCGCTTAAAAGTCATTTGTGCCAAAGATGGCAACAAAACTTCCAATGGAAAGGGTCGATTCCAAATTCGAAGCACGAAACCCGAATTTCGAAACAAATCCAAATTTTCAAAATTCAAATGTCCTTTGGGTTTGGTTGTTTATGAACTTTTGAATTTCGAATTTGTTTCGGATTTCGATATTCGGATTTCGGATTTTGCAATTTTCCCTACCTTTGGTTCCGGCTATGCCGGGTTAGGAAGATAGCAGCCCTTTTCAAAATCTCTCGATTCGTACCTGTCACAATTGCAGCACACCCTTCAAACGGTTTACGCGTCACCTTTTTTCTGTCTCCCGCGCGTGGCATACCATTCGAGCTGGCGGAAAATCCCCCGCAGGATGGCCACGTCGCGGTCGCCGAGATTGGCCCTTCCGAAGATTCTCCGAAGGGTATGCATGATCCTCTTGGGATTTTTCGGGTTCAGGAAACCGATCCGCAGGAGGAGTTCCTCCAGGTGGTTGTACATTCCCTCGATCTTCTTGAACTCCGCCGGCTTGGGTAATCCACTCGGAGATAAACAAGCTTCGCCCCTCCGCCTCCCTTTTCCATTCCGCAATCCGCCCTGCACTACGTGGAGGGCAGGGCTGCCCTGAACCCTACGTGGTTCAGGGCGCATTCTCCATTCCCCGTTCCCCAGTTCCGCCAGGTTGGCCAAGTAGAGTTCGTACCCCATCAGCATCACGGCCTGGGCGAGATTCAAAGAGGATAACCCGGGATGGGTGGGCATGGAGATGAGGGCGTGGCAGGGGGCCAGTTCCTCATTGGTCAGACCCCCGGTCCTCCGGCCCGAAGAGAATCGCCACCGGAATCGATCGGGCGTGCTGGATGATCTCCGGGGAGATTTCGCGGGGAGAGATGAAAGGCCCACGGTTTATCCCTTTGCGGGCCGAAGTCCCGGCGATCCAGCGAAAGCCATGTAGGGCATCTTCGAAAGAGGAAAAAACCTTCGCCTTCTGAAGAATGTCTTTAGCCGAGGTGGCCATCATCCTGGCTTCCGCGGACAGAGGGTCCTGCTCCGGGGAAACCAGGATCAGCCTGGAGAGGCCCATGTTCTTCATGGCCCGGCAGACCGACCCGATATTACCGGCGTATTGCGGCCTTACCAGGACGATGGTGATATTCCGCAGGGGGTCGCTTAGCATGGGGATAAAGAGGGAGGAGGGATTGGCGTATGCGGATGGTGGCGGATGTTTCCGATTTTCAAATTCCGAATTCATTTTCCGCTTTTCATAATTCCGCATTCCGAATTCCGCATTCCGCATTTGATTGGCCTTTCTGAATCCTGCTTTTTCGGCGTCTTCTGCGGTATCGAAGAAGATCCGGTTCTTCGGGCTCACCCGCGCGGCGGAAGAGCTCCCCGGAAGATGATATACCATGGTTCTTTTATTCCCCACGATCTTGTCCCCGGGCACCGGATTTTCCTGAAAAGACCCGCTCTTCCCGCCTTTGCCCCAGTGCCGAGAAGAAAAAAAGCTCTCGTCCCGCTGGTTGCGTGCCCGAAAATCCCTGGGATGCTCTTTGAGCCCTTTTCCCCGGTCCCATACTCCCATTCCTTTTTCCCGCGCTGAATTCTCGGCCTCTTCCAGCCGCGCGGCATACCTGCCCCGGACCGGAGCCCGGTAGAAAAAGGCATTTCCCGACTCGACCATTTCCCGGTTGAGGAAGGATTCCTCGACGAAAACATAAGCCAGGAGGCGCCCGTAGACATCGCGTTCATCCCGATTTTCGGTTTCCAGCCGGACCTTCCGGTGCTTCAGCCGGGAGAGGGCAAACTCTCTGGCCTTTCTTCCCCACGGCTCCTGCCCCTTCTGCTTGCGGCTGGCCATCTCCGGCGCATCGATCTCCCGCAGGCGGACAAACTCCTCATGCCCCTTGATTCGCGCCAGGAAGGTATCTCCGTCGAAAACCCTGACCACCTGACCCTGATAGGTCTTGCCCGAAGCGGAAGAGAACGGAAAGAATAAGGCGAGGGAAAGAAGGAGGAGAAAAAGCAGCCCCCGGATGAAATTCTTCATAAAGAAACCTGAGGCCCTTTTGCTGGCGATCCCGCCCAGGAAGGAGGAGCACTCCGAACTTCAGGCCTTCTAGGCGGTTTTCAATCCGCTTTGGCCAGCTCACGGTAGATCTGCATCTCTATCTCGTCAAAGAACTTGTCGTACTGGGGTTTTTCGCAGAATTTTGATCGCGCTTCCATCCCTCTTTGACTTTTTTCTCGGTGGTAATGACCAGGATTACTTCTCTCTCTCGCCGATCAAGCTTCTTGACCGTAACCTCGACCTTGGTCCTCGTGTCTCCGGCGGGAATGTAATCCGTCTCCACCTTTCCCTTCTCCATGTCCACCTTGGGGTCGGCATAGCCCTTCTCCCTGAGAAGGTTGGCGACTCCCCTCATAATGTACTTCTCGTTGAATTCATAGACCCGAGAGTGCTTTTCCGGCGGCCCCGAGGAATCTGATTCCTCCTCGCAGGCGCTCAGAAAGAAAACCAAAAGGATGGGAAGGAGAAAAAGCCCTCCCCATCCTCCGATCCAAAACCCTGATCCGAGGGCTGAATGAAATCTGGAAATGGCAGTCCTCCTTTATGTGGGACTAACTCTTTTTGGAAGTTTTGGCGAAAAAGCCGCCGAACACGGGCTGAGCTCTTCTTGCTCCCGCATTTGGGACACTTGTATTTCCTCTCCTCCCGGTCTTTTACGGAAAGGTAAAGAGAATATTTCTTGCGGCACTTCTGGCATTGGAACTCGTAGTTTGGCATAATAGAGCCTCCTTTCAGTTTTTATGCTATGGACTCCGGTTCCAAGATGGACACCAGATCTAGCTCTCCGGATCCCGCATCCTGAAAACCCGCTTCCCATGCGGTTTTTCAAGCCGGGCTGCTCCAAGACTGTTGATAATTAAGGCTTCCCGGACCGACACCCCACGGAAATTCAGTCCCGACGGGCATCTTCGCATAACCAATTGATATTATTTATTATTATATTGATACAAAAATGTGCAGTGAGGACAAACCCCTGAGATTTTCTAAAATTATGCTACTTAATCCAAAACTTTTCCACAACTTTTTCACAATTTCTGTGGATAATTTTTTTATCCCCGGTTACCTTCCGGATTTTTTCGATTTTTCCCTCAGTTTTCCACCTCCGAAAGGAGGACTCTTCGGGGCCGGAGATCCTTCAATAATCCATAGAGAGAGGGCTCCCCGGAAAATTCCAGGAGATGCTCCCAGCCTCCGATGTGGACCACTTTATTTCCTTCCGCCTGAAGAACAAGGCGTCGAATCTTTTCCGCCATGATGGCTTCCCTTTCCCCCATTTCACGGCCCTTCACCCATACCGAAGGCGGGTGGGAAAAAAGGAATCGGGCTCGATCATAATGGCCTCTTACCTGTTCGGGCAGGGCGGGAAAAGAAAGGCTGAGCAGAGTGCGGAGATTTTCTCCGGAAACGGTTTCCGACAGATGGGACAGCCTCTCTTCCGAGAACTCGGAGAGATCAATATCCCGGACTCTGCTTCCCGTTTCTTCCGCGTAGGCCCTGGCAGCCTGCCATTCATAGGGTTCTTTGAGCAGCAGGAAGATCCCCTGGATGGCGCCATGGGAAAGAAGGTCCCGCCAGGAAATTCCTTCTTCCCGGTGAATTCTCCGGAGATTTTCCCGCAGGGTGGCGCGGAAAGCCGCCGCTTTCCGGGCCCGGAAGAACCGGGCGTACGGGCTGATTTCAACGGAGATGACCGATGGCTGCTCCCGGCGGAGAAGCCCGAGGAGCTTGCGTCTCCCCCGCGGATCGCGGTGAACGGTGCCGACCATCAGCAGGGGAGGGGATTTCTCCCGCTCATACCCATCCGCAAGTTGACCTTTTTGGGAACCTTGTGGTAAAGTCAAAGCGTCTCCCAATTAGCTCTTCCGTATCTCCCTCAAAGAGCGCGGACCGAACGAAGAATATTTTTACCCATTTAAGCTGAAAATTCAAGATTTTTCCCTATGATTCTCACCTTCCGGAAAGAGTTGATCCTGATCGCCCTGGCGGGAACCATAGCGGTCATGGGGCTGGGGTTTATCATCCCCCTCTTCCCCATATATGTGGCCCAAAAGGGAGCCACCAATTTCCAGCTGGGGCTGATCGTTTCCGGATTTACCATCAGTCAATTCCTGGTCCAACCCTTCTTTGGCGGACTTGTCCGATCGCTTCGGGCGCAAGCTTTTTATGGTTGGAGGGTTGGCCTGCTATGGAGTGGTCGCTTCCCTTTATATCCTGGCCGACACCCTCTCCCATGTCTTTCTGATCCGGCTCCTCCATGGAGTGGGAGCGGGAATGATCTGGCCCGCCCTGTCGGCTTTCATCATCGACCAGGCGCCGATGGAGCGAAGGGGAGAAACCATGGGTTTTCTCTCCAGCATGGAGATGTTCGGGTTTGCCGTCGGTCCTCTCCTGGGAGGGACTCTCTACTCCCTGGGGGGAATGGATCTACCCTTCTTGGGCTGTTCGATCCTGGCCTTCCTGGCTGCGGGACTGATCTGGAAAATGATTCAAGAAAAGCCTTCCGTCCCCAGGAGTGTGGGGGTTCGCTTTCTGGAACGATATGGGTTTGCCTCCCTTCGCCTGCCCGACATCCGCCTCCTCTGTCTGATCGGTCTGGGGGAGGCTTTTGTCTGGGGAATGATCATAACCCTCCTTCCGGTGATGGCCTCCGGCCTGGGAGTGCCGCCGGCGAAGATCGGTTGGCTCTTCAGCGCTTATTTCATCGTCTTCATTTTCCTTCAATGGCCCATGGGGAGATGGTCGGACCGCCACGGCCGGAAAATGCCCATTCTCGTCGGAATGAGCATCTATGCCTCCGCGGTCTTCTTATTGTCCCTGGGCGGAAGCTTGCTCTATTTGCTTCTGGTCCTGGCTGTCGCCGGCGCTGGATTGGGAATCTATTCCCCCTCGGTGCGGGTCGCCATTGCCGACCTCACCTCGGAAAAGGTCCGGGGGGCGAGCATGGGGGTCTTCTTCACCACTCGCATGCTGGGCTTCTTTCTGGGGCCGAATCTGGGTGGAATGATGGCTGACCGTTTCGGCGCGGGATTTCCCTTCCTGGTTGGGGCCGCGACCCTGGGAATGGGGATCTGGGCGTCCTCCCGCCTGTCGGTCAGACTTTCCCAGTATTCAGTCGCAATCCATCCCGGGTAAGACTTAGGCGGGCAGAGCAAAGGCACCCCTGGATGCAACTTCCAACATCCCTTCGGGGAGATGCGAGATGAGGTGAGAAAATGGCTTGCCGAATGGAGATCGGATTAAAACCCAGCATTCGAGACGCCCGGGGAGAAAAGATCAAGCGGCGCATCATCGATGACCTGAAGATCCCGCTTGATGCGGTCCGGACCGTGGACGTTTACACGGTGGATGCTTCCCTCTCCGACGAGGAAATGAAGAAGGTGGCCACCGGCCCCTTCCTGGACCCCGTCATTCAGGACTATTCCCTCGCCAAACCCCTGGAGCAAGCGGATTTTGACTGGGCCATCGAGGTGGGCTACAAGCCCGGGGTCACGGACAACGTGGGGCGGACGGCCCGGGAGGCGGTGGAGATCCTTCTGCAGCGGAAATTGAAACCCGGCGAGGGGGTCTACACCTCGGTCCTCTTTTTCCTGAAGGGGAAGTTGACCCGCAACCAGGCCGAATCCATCGCCACGGGTCTCCTGGCCAACACTCTCATCCAGAGGTTTGAAGTCAAAGACCGGGGCTCATGGAACCCGGCCGTGGGCATGGGGGTAACCGTACCGAAGGTTTCGGCGAAAAATCAGGTCCGGGTGGAAGAACTCAACCTGCAGGTCAGCGACGAAGAACTCCTGCGAATCAGCTCCCGGCGGGTTCTGGCTCTGAGCCTGAAGGAGATGAAGGCCTTGCAGAAATACGCCCAGGACCCGGCTCGCCTGGCGGAGCGGAAAAAAGTCGGCCTGGGGGAACACCTGACCGACTGTGAAGTGGAGGCCCTGGCCCAGACCTGGTCCGAGCACTGCAAGCACAAGATCTTCAACGGGCTGATCGACTACACCGATGAAGGGGGAAAAGTCCAGCGCATCGACAGCCTCTTCGACACCTACATCAAGGGGTCGACCGATGAAATCCGCAAAGCCATGGGGAAAAAGGACTGGTGCGTCTCGGTCTTTAAAGACAACGCCGGAGTCATCCATTTCAACCGGGACTGGAACCTGGTCTTCAAGGTGGAGACCCACAACAGCCCCTCGGCCCTCGACCCCTACGGCGGGGCCCTGACCGGGATCGTGGGAGTCAACCGGGACCCCTTCGGGACGGGAAAAGGGGCCAAGCTGATCTTCAACGTGGACACCTTCTGTTTCGCTCCCCCGGATTATTCCAAACCCCTCCCTCCCCGCCTCCTCCATCCCAAGCGGATCTACGAAGGAGTGCGGGAGGGGGTGGAACACGGGGGCAACAAGAGCGGAATCCCCACGGTCAACGGGTCCATCGTCTTCGACGACCGTTACGCGGGGAAACCCCTGGTGTACTGCGGAACGGGCGGAATCATGCCCCGGCTGATCCGGGGAGAGCCCTCCCACCAGAAGGAGGCCAAGCCCGGGGATTTCATCGTCATGACCGGCGGAAGGATCGGCAAGGACGGGATCCACGGGGCCACCTTCTCCTCCGAAGAACTCCATGAAGAATCGCCCACCAGCGCCGTGCAGATCGGCGACCCCATCACCCAGAAGCGCATGACCGATTTCCTCCTGCGGGCCCGGGACGAAGGCCTCTACCATGCCATCACCGACAACGGCGCCGGAGGCTTATCCTCTTCCGTGGGGGAGATGGCCCGCGACTGCAACGGCTGCGAGATGAGCCTGGAGCGGGCGCCGCTGAAGTACGCCGGCCTCGACCCCTGGGAGATCCTCCTCTCCGAAGCCCAGGAGCGCATGACCCTGGCCGTTCCCCCGGACAAGATCGACCGTTTCATGGAAATGGCCGGGCGGATGGAAGTGGAAGCCACCATCCTGGGGAAATTCACCGACACGGGGAAATTCCATATCCTCTATGACGGGAAGACGGTGACTTACCTGGATATGGATTTTCTCCACGACGGTTATCCCAAAATGGAACTGCGCGCCAGGTGGGAGCAGAAAAAGCATCCCGAGCCGCAATTCCCGGACCCCAAAGACTTGACCTCGGCCTTGAAACAGATCCTCGCCCGCTACAACGTGTGCAGCAAGGAGTCGGTGGTCCGCCAGTATGACCACGAGGTCCAGGCGGGCAGCGCGGTGAAGCCCATGGTGGGAGCCTCGAACGACGGACCCGGAGACGCCTCGGTTCTGCGGCCTATCCTGGACTCCTGGGAGGGGGTGGTGGTTTCCTCCGGCATCTGCCCGCGCTACAGCGACATCGACACGTACCACATGATGGCCTGTGCCATCGATGAGGGGATCCGCAACAACATCGCCGTGGGCGGGAATCTGAAGCAGATGGCCGGGCTGGATAACTTCTGCTGGTGCGACCCCATCCAGTCGGAGAAAACTCCGGACGGGGAATACAAGCTGGCCCAGCTGGTGCGGGCCAACATGGCCCTCTACGAATACACCAAGGCTTTTGGAGTTCCCTGCATCTCGGGGAAGGACTCGATGAAGAACGATTACCTCATCGGGTCCACGAAGATTTCCATCCCTCCCACGGTTCTTTTTTCGGTGGTGAGCGTCGTCCCCGATGTGCGCAAGTGCGTGACCATGGATGCCAAGAGGGCGAACGACCTGGTTTATGTGCTGGGAGAGACCCGGGCCGAGCTGGGAGCCTCCGAGTACTTTGCTCTGCACGGCTTCATCGGCAATCAGGTCCCCCGGGTCGATGCTCAAAAGGCCAAGAGGCTTTACGAAGCCCTGAGTTCAGCCATGGAGAAAGGACTGGTTGCTTCCTGCCATGACTGCTCCGATGGGGGATTGGGCGTGGCCCTGGCCGAGGTGGCTTTTGCCGGAGGACTGGGCATGGAGGTGGATCTGCGCAAGGTCCCCGCGCCCGGCGTGGACCGCAATGACATCCTTCTCTTCTCCGAATCCCCGAGCCGGTTCGTGGTGACCGTCCACCCGGAAAACCAGAAAGCCTTCGAGGACTGCCTGAAAGGCAACACCTTTGCCGCAGGCGGGCCGGGTGGTTTCCGGCAAAGACCTTACGATCACCGGGCTGCAGGGAGCGGTCGTGGTTCGCGCGGACATCGATGAATTGAAAGAGGCCTGGAAGAAACCGCTCATGTGGTAAGGAAGCAGAGAGCAAGGAGCAGAGAGCAGGGAGTAAAAACTCTATTCTTTACTCCATGCTCTACGCTCCACGCTGGCCTTTTTAGTATTTTCGGTTACTCTACTCTCTGCTCTCTGCTCTTTGCTCTATGCTGTTTTTACAGGGGTGATTATGAAAAAGGTCAAAGCTCTGATTCTGGCGGGCAACGGAATCAACTGTGAAATGGAGATGGCCCATGCCTGCAAACTGGGCGGGGCCGACGTGGTGGATATCGTCTACATCTACGACCTCCTCTCCGGCGAGGTGAAACTCGATGATTACCACTTCCTGAACCTGCCGGGGGGATTTTTGGATGGTGACGATTTGGGGTCGGCCAAGGCCATGGCCCATCGCCTGAAATACGCCCGCATTGCCGGGAGCGGGGAGCGGCTGGAAGAAGGGATCCTGCGCTTCATCCGCGAGGGCAAGCTGATCCTGGGGGTCTGCAACGGCTTTCAGCTCATGGTCAAATCCGGGTTGATTCCCGGCACTGGGGAAGAGCTATGGCCACCAGACCGTAACTCTGACCTTCAATGATTCGGGCCGGTTTGAAGACCGCTGGGTGTATTTGAAGGTCAACCCCGACAGTCCCTCCATCTTTACCAGGGGGCTGAAGGGGCTCTATTTACCCGTTCGCCATGGGGAGGGAAAGTTCATCCCCCGGGATGAAGAAGTCCTGGCCGAACTGGCACGGAAAAACCTGATCGCCCTGCAGTATTCGGACCCTGAATATCGAGGCCCTACCATGGAATACCCCCTGAATCCCAACGGGGCCGTATCGGCGATTGCCGGGATCTGCGACGAAACCGGCCGGCTCTTCGGCCTCATGCCTCACCCTGAAGCCTACCTCTATTTCGTGAATCATCCCCGGTGGACCCGGGAAAAGGTGCCGGAGGAAGGGATGGGCCTGGCTATTATTCAGGAATGCGATTGAATATATCCGGAAGAATTTATGATGGGAATATCGTAGGGGCATCCCGCGAAACGTCGGGATGCCCCTACGGCCTTTCTGGGTGGAACTATTTCTTCAGCAGGAGACCCTGCTCCTCTAACAGCTTTTTCATCGTCGCCGTCTCCGCCCGGATGTATTTGATCGACTGCTCGCTGTTCAGCTTCATGGCCACGAATCCCGCCTTGAGAATTTTCGACTGATACTCTTCCTTGTTCACCGTGTCCAGGAAGGTTTTTTCCAGCTTGGCGGTAATGTCCGCCGGCGTGTCCTTGGGAACCGCCACGCCGCGGTCGATCCGCGGATAATATTTATATCCCAGCTCCTGGAAGGTGGGAATATTGGGCAGTACATCCATGCGTTTCTCCGTCCCGATGGCCAGGATCTTCATCTGGCCCGCCTGGGCCACCAGGTCGGAAGAATTGCCCCAGATGGCCTCCACGTGCCCGCCGAGAAGGGCCGTCACCTGGGGAGCCGCCCCCGTAAAGGTCACCAGGGTCAGCTTGGTGTCGGTCATCTTCATGAACAGGAGCGAGGCCATGTGATGGCCCGAGAATTTCCCCGACATGCCGACGGTGATCTTGTTGGGGTTGGCCTTGGCGAAGTCGATGAACTCCTTCACGCTGTTGATCTTCGAATCCTTCTTGACCGCCAGGCCGATGGGCGTGGACTCGAAGATGCAGAGCGGCTTCAGGTCTTCCGTCTGGAAGGCCACATCCTTCTGGGAAAGAGGCTGCAGGATGATATGGGGAATGTTGATCCCGCAAACCGTGTACCCGTCGGGCTTGGCCTGGGCGAACTTCGTCCACGCCAGTCCCCCGCCCGCCCCGGGCATATAGTTGATCACGATGGGAACCCCGAGCATCTTCTCCAGGTAAGGTTGCTGCATCCGGGCTTCCACGTCGGATTGCCCCCCGGGGTTAAAAGGAATGATGTAAGTGATCGGCCCCTTGGGAAAGTCCGCAGCCGCAAAAATCATGGCCGGGAAATAGCACCACGGCTATGAAACCAAAGAGCATGCTGATTTTTTTCATTTGTTCTCTCCTTTCTTCGATCTGCCCATCCTCACCCTGCCCTTAATCGCCCGGAATGGAGAACAGCGGGAGGGTAAAGTTTTTTCATGAGTTGTATCCGCGTTCATCCGCGTCCCACTCAGTCCCTTATCTCTAAATCTTTTGGGACCAGAAAATCTGTGTTACGGATCTGTGTTTATCTGTGTCCCGATAATAAATCTTTGGTTGCGGTTCTTCTGCGCGGTATCCTCTGTGGCTCAAATAGTTTTTACTGCTTTTTCAGGTCAAACTCCTGCGCCAGTTTGACGTGTTCCTTCACCTCCATATCCAGGTATTTATGCGAATCTTCGATCCCCATGACCTGGGGGACGAATCCGGCCTGCTCCATCTTGGCAATAAACTCCGGCTTCGAGGTGGTCTCCAGGAAGGCCTTCTCCAGGCGCTTCTGGATGTCCTTGGGAATAGTCTTCGGCCCCATGGCCCCCCGAGCGATCCGCGGGTACATCTTATAGCCCAGTTCCTCAAAGGTGGGAATCTCGGGCAACTGGACCATCCGTTTCGGGGACCCGATGGCCAGAACCTTGATTTGATCCTTGCTGGTGGTCAGCAGGGTGGAATTGGTGAAGGACGCGTCGATGTGCCCGCCCAACAGGGCGGTTTGCACCTGGGAGGTTCCGGTGAAGGTCACGTAGTTCACCTTCACCCCGGCCAGCTTCATGAACTGCAGGGTGGCGAAGTGATGGCCCGTGAATTTCCCCACCCCTCCGCAGGATACTTTCCCCGGGTTGGCCTTGCAGTAGTCGATGAATTCTCTGAAGGTGTTGGCCTTGAAATCCTTCTTCACCGCCAGGCCGATGGGGGTGTATTCCACGATGGAAAAAATCACAAAATCGTCGGTCTTGAAGGTCACATCCTTCATGAACATGGGCTGAAGGATGATGTGGGGGATGCTGAAGCCCCCGATGTTGTACCCATCCGGCTTGGCCGCGGCCAACTTTGACCAGCAGAGCGCCCCGCCCGCTCCGGGGAGGTAATTGATCACAAAGGGAACCCCCAGGTTCTTCTCCAAATAGGGCTGCATGGCCCGGGCGGCGATGTCCACCTCTCCCCCCGGGTTGAAGGGGTTCATGTAGTTGATGGGTCCCTTGGGAAAATCCTGAGCCCCTGCGGGGACCGTCGAGAAAGCCAAGAGGAGCGCGAAAACCAAACCTGTCACTTGCCATCTTTTCATCTTTGTTTTGCCATCCTTTCTGTCTTTTTTCTACTACACCTCTTCTCCTTCAACCTTTTCCCGCAATTTCTCCCGTCGTTTCCCCAACCAGGGGATGAAGGGAGAAATCAAGAGGACAAAAGAAATAACGATGAACACCGCCGAAATGGGTTTTTGGAGGAAGATCCAGGCGATCCCCCTGGGAGATGACCAGGGATAGACGGAGGTTGTTTTCCATCATGGGCCCGATGACGATGGCCAGGACCAGGGGAGCCATCTCGAACTGGAACTTCCGGGCCAGGTAACCGAAGATCCCGAACCCGATCATCAAGGCTACCTCCACTTTGCTGTAATTCAGGCTGAAAACCCCCACCAGGCAGAAGAGAAGGATGAGCGGAAAGAGGATGGGGTAGGGGACTTTCAAAACCTTGACCCAAAGGCCGATGAGGGGGAGGTTCAGGATCAGGAGCATGATATTCCCCAGATACATGCTCATGATGGTCCCCCAGAAGAGGTCCGGGTACTTGCGAGATCAGCATGGGGCCCGGCTGGATCCCGTGGATCATGAAGGCCCCCAGGAGGATGGCGATGACCGAGTTGGCCGGGATGCCCAGGGTGAAGAGGGGGATGAAAGCCCCGCCGGTTGCGGCATTGTTGGCCGCCTCCGGCCCGGCTACCCCCTGGATGACCCCGGTTCCGAATTTTTCCGGGTAGTTGGAAAGTTTCTTCTCTATGGCATAGGAGCTGAAGGCCGAGATCACGGGGGCCGGGCCTGGCAGAATACCGATGAAAAACCCCAGAACCGAACCCCGAATGATGGGCCAGAAGGAGTCTTTCCAGTCCTGGAGGTTGGGAAGGAGGTTTGTCACCTTGGCGGTATGACCTCCCGTTTGATTTCCTCTTCCACGTTGGAGATCACCTCCGCCACCCCGAAAAGACCCATGATCGCCGGTATCAGCCCGATTCCATCCGCCAGCTCGAGGACCCCAAAGGTCAGGCGCTGCGTCCCGGAGATGGCGTCCATACCGATGGTCCCGAGAAGCAGGCCGAAGACGGCCATCATCAGGGCTTTCAGGATCGATCCCGCGGCCAGGTAGATGAGGACGACGATCCCCATGAGCATGAGACTGAAATATTCGGGGGGACCGAAGGCCAGGGCGAACTTGGCCAGGGGAGGAGCTACAAGCATCAGCCCCAGGACCGACACCGTACCGGCGATGAAGGAGCCAAAGGCGGCAATCCCCAGGGCCGGGCCGGCCCGGCCTTTGCGGGCCATCTGGTATCCGTCGAGGCAGGTGATGACCGAAGCGGCCTCACCGGGAATATTGACCAGGATGGAAGTGGTCGACCCCCCGTACATGGCTCCATAATAGATGCCGGCCAGCATGATAATGGCGGTAACCGGGGTTACATGAAAACGTGTTGGGAAGCAAAAGGGCAATGGCTGCGGTGGGGCCGAGGCCGGGGAGCACCCCGACCAGCGTTCCCATGAGAACGCCGAGAAAGCAAAATAAAAAATTCGTAGGGGTGAAAAGGGTTTGGGCGCCGAGGGCAATGTGGGACAGAATATCCATATCCATGGATCACCTAAAATCCCAGGAATCCCTTGGGCAGCTGGGTCTCCAGGAAATTGATAAAGAGCAGCCTGGCTGCCAGGGAGCTGAGAACGGCGACGATCAAGGTGCGGGTCCAGGTCTGGGGAAAGATGAAACGGACCAGAAAGCCTATAAAAAGGAATGTCGTGATTGTGAATCCGATGGGGGTGAGGAGAAAGTTGTAGGCGATTAAGGCGGCAAAAGTGGCCGCCACCCTCTTCCAGGAGTCAGACCTGGGAAAAAAGGAGTGGGTGATGGGTGGAAGTTTTCCCCAGAAGGTACGCAGCAGGAGGGATCCGGACATGGCCGCCAGAACCAGGCCCCCCCAGAAGGGCAGAAAGCCGGGGCCGGGCTCGTTCCAGGCGCCGATTTCCACCGACCGGGCATAGATGAAAAAGAATACCCCAATAACCAGGAAGAAGATCGCTGATATGCGGTTATAACGGATGGCTTTATCCATTTTTTTCTTACTCCGGAGGACTTCTGGAGACACTCATCCCTGAATGGTTTGCATTTCCCCAGCCGATTCTGAGTGGATTCTAAACCGGCAAAATACCCCTTGTCAAGGATGTAATCGGTTTCATTGTATACATGATAAAGAAAGCCAAGCGGAAAGCCACTGGATTAGTCACGGCGAGGAGGCGAGTGAGTCGGAGATTTTCTGCTGGAGTAGGTCGCTATTTTATTCTTCCCCCAACGCTGGGCCTGAGCCGGCGCTTTAGCGCGTCGGCTCCCTGCCGGTGTCAGGGTTCTTCTGATGCTGCTGCCTTTGGGTTTGAGGCCGCCGCTGCTTTTCGTACGAGTCCAATTCCCGAAAAGAAACGATTTTTCGTCCCCTATATTTCCCATATTCGATAATAAAAGCCTGCACGTCGTTATACGGCCCGGCAATATGCCCGGGGCGTTTCGAGTCAGCGAAAAAGTAGATTTTGCCATCTCGCCGGAAACTGACCAGCCAATGCAATCGCAGCATATTGCCCTTGATTTGCACCGGATCGAACTCGATCATCAGATACTTCGGATCGCTATGCGGATCGATCCGTCTGAGCGTCTCGACGCCAAAGCGCGATAGATCGACGCAAACACCGGTTTTGGTGTCGAAGAATTCGGATGGGGCGTGAATCGAAATCCGCTCATTCTTACCCCTTTGGGTCTCAGAAAGCCGTAGCGCTCGCACCCTGTCATATGAAAAATTGGCGGCGATCCACCCATTGATGTCCTCCGGGGTTTTCCAGACTTGTAAGGCCTGCTTGTACGAGTCCGCAGCCTTGAACACCACGGTTGAATCGCGAGCATACTCCGGCTCATCTGACGAAGGCGCTGTGCCATGAAGGAGGTTGACAAAGCCACCTAGAAAGAAGAGCCCGAATAAAACAAGCACCTTAAACATTATCTTCCGCCTCAACGCCCTCTACGATAAGAATGCCGGTTACCCGGCACCCCCCGGGCAGGTCCCGGCGTGCAGTTCTCGGCCACCGGATTCCTCTCTTAAACTATACTATATGGCACGGCAAAAAAAGAGTTTCGAATCAATTTGTATTTGCCTGAAGCGAAGCGATCCTCGAGCAGAGCGGTCCTCAAGTTACGCCGCAGGCGTAACGCTCCTGCAACGATTTGGATCTTTCCTATTCTCTTGACTTGGGCTTATTCCTGTGTTACGGGAAAAACCGGGAGGTGGGTCTTCATGAAGTCTCCCCCGGAGGTTATTCTCCCACCTTCCCTTCTGGGGGAACATACCGGAGATGTTCTGCAAAAATTTGGGTTCTCGCGGGAAGAAATCCAGCATTTATATACCGAAAAGATTGTTTCTTAATCCCTTTCTCCCTGCGCGACCTTATCGATCCAGCCACTGAATACCCACAGGAGGTTGAAAATTGGCCAAGGATGAAGGAATGCAGGAAGCGATTCGGAAATTGCGGGAACGCCGGGCTCAGGCCCATGCCGCTGCCGGGGAGGAAAAAATCGAGGAAGTCCACCGGAAAGGCATTTTGACCGCCCGGGAGCGGGTCGAGGCCCTTCTCGACCCGGGCACATTCTGCGAACAGTACCCTTTCGCCGAGCCCATGGGCCGGGATTTCGGCCTGGACCGCAGGCGTTATCCGGGAGACGGGGCGGTCGTGGGATGGGGGAGCATCGAGGGGCAGAGGGCCTACGTGACGGCCAATGACAGCCTGATCATGGGCGGGTCGGGGTCCAGCTCTCATATTCGCAAAATTTCATTAACCATCGATCAGGCGGTGAAAAACGGATCTCCCTTGATCCAGTTGAACGATTCATCCGGGGGGAGAATCCAGGAAGGGGCGGACAAGACCGCCTATGCGCTGTCCGTTTTTTACAGCAACACCTTGGCCTCCGGGGTTGTTCCCCAGATCACCGCCATTCTGGGCCGCTGCGCCGGTTACGCGGTCTACGGCGCGGCCCTGACGGATTTCGTCTTCATCGTCGAAGGCCAGGGAGAGATGTTCATCACCGGTCCGGCCATCATCCGGGAAATCACCGGGGAGGAGATCACCTTTGACAAGCTCGGCGGAGCGAAGGTTTGCACCCAGATCAACGGGGCGGCTGATTTTCTGGTTGCCAACGAGCAGGAATGTTTCCAACAGATCCGAAGGCTGTTGAGTTTTTTTCCCCCCAACTGCCGGGAGCTGCCCCCGGATCGGCCCAATGACGACCCCGTGGACCGACCGGTTCCCGAATTGGAGGATCTGGTCCCTTCGAATCCCCAGCGCGCCTACGACATCCGGAAGGTCATCAAAAAAATCGTGGATGGGGGCGATTTTATGGAGGCCAAACCCGATTTCGCCAAGAATATCGTCACCGGCTTCGCCCGGATGGGAGGAATGTCCATCGGGATTGTCGCCAACCAGCCCATGTTCCTGGGCGGCTCCCTCACCGTCGATTCCTCGGACAAGAGCGCCCGGTTCATTCGTTTCTGCGACGCCTTCAACATTCCGCTCCTCTTTCTGGTGGATACCCCCGGTTATCTTCCCGGAGTCCAGCAGGAGCACACGGGGATCATCCGCCATGGAGCCAAACTCCTCTATGCCTTCTGCGAATCAACCGTGCCCAAAGTGGCCATCACCCTCCGCAAGTCTTACGGGGGAGGCCACTGGGCCATGGGCGGCCATAATGCCCATGGAACCGATATCGCCTATGCCTGGCCCACCGCCGAGTTCGCCATCATGGGAGCGGAACAGGCGGCCAAGCTTCTGTACAGCCGGGAGTTGAAAGCGGCGGCGGATCCGGCCGCCCTCCTCCAGGAAAAAATCCGGGAGTACCGGGACCTTTTCGCCAACCCCTACCGCCTGGCCCAGACCATGTGCATCGACGACGTGATCGAGCCCGGCGAGACACGCCTGCGGCTGATCAAGGCTTTCCGCTCCCTGAAGGGAAAACGAGAAGAGAAGCCACCTCGAAGGCATGGAAATATTCCCTTGTAGGAAAATCCAGAAAGTCGAATATGGAAACATGATGGGAGGGTGTTCAGGAGAATCTGCGAACCTGCAAAATCCTCTTTACAAGGTATTGAAGTTTTTATACACTCCTTTCTGGGACAGGGTGCAGTCTTTCCCATGACGATTTTGCATTGCTCATCCGCGATCGGATCCTCCAGCCACCCAAAGCGAAAAATTGTGGGGTACACAGCTAAAAAGCTCAAGGGGGGGTAATGAAGGCCAGATGGGCATTGGATAAAGATACCCTGTTGGCGGACCTTGGTGATCTCATTGCCATCGATACTCGCAACCCCCCCGGGAAAGAACTGGAAGCGGCCAAGGTCGTGAAGGAAAAGATGGCTTCTCTGGGGGCTATCAGCACGCTCCAGGAGTTTTCTTCGAAGAGAGCCAATGCCATTTGCCGCCTTCCTTTTTCCCGACCCGAAGAAGGGCCCTGCCTTATTTTCAACAGCCATCTAGACGTCGTTCATCCAGGAGAAGTCCCCTGGAAGCATCCGCCATTCGCAGCGAAAATTGCCGATGGACGGGTTTACGGGCGCGGAGCTTGTGACGCCAAAGGGAGCCTGGCCGCGATGATGGCCGCCATGCGGTCCGTATTACCTCTTTCTGACGAATTGCGAGGAGAGTTAATCCTGACCGCGGTAGCCGCCGAGGAAACCGGAGGCCTGGGGACTCAATTCTGGCTCAAGAGCCGCAAAGGCAATTCCCGACCTACTATGGCCATTGTTGGTGAGCCCAGCGGGCTTAAGCCCGTCATCGGCCACAAGGGGGTGAGCCGCCGAAAATTATCGGTGCGCGGTCGGAGCGCCCATTCCTCTGTTCCCTCCCAAGGTCGGAACGCCATTTATCCCATTGCTCGCCTAGCCCTGTTCATTGAGGAATTGAATCAAAGACTGCAGCAAAAAAGCCATCCCCTCCTGGGTCCTCCGGTGGTCAGCGCCAATGTCATCCGCGGAGGAGTGAAAGACAACGTCATCCCCGATTATTGTGAACTGCAGATGGATCGTCGCCGGATTCCGGGGGAGGGTCGAGATCGATTCGATCAGGAACTAAAGGGATGGGTAGAGAGTATGGTGGCCCATGATTCCTCCTTAGAATGCGAAATCGATGTTTTGGGGGAGGATAAAGAACCAGTCCTCATTTCACCGGAAGAGGCCATCGTCCGGGCGGCTGTGGAGGCCATCCAGGAAGTAACGGGCATCCGGGAATGCCCCCAAGGATTCATCGCCGCAACGGACATGACCTTCCTGGTTCATCAAGGGAACATCCCGACCGTTATTCTCGGCCCAGGGCATCTGGCCCAAACGCACGTAGTGGACGAATTTGTAGAGGTTCATGAACTTGAGTCGGCGGCGTTGATATATGCTCATCTCATCATCCGTATTCTGAGCAAAAATGGGTTCGCATGAATGATTGTAGTGTACGGCTTAAGTACCTTGACATTCATTTGAATTACCATTGCGAACGACGTAGGGGAATTCATGAATTGCCCTTACAGGGTCTTTATTTTTCCGTTCCCTATAATTGATGATCTCGTAAAAAGTCCTTTTTATCTCATTTTCGTCATTCCCGCGAAAGCGGGAATCCAGTTCATTCAGGTAGTTCTGGACTCCTGCTTTCGCAGGAGTGACGGCTTTTCTGACTTTTTACGAGATCATCATAATTGCGACTACGAAAAACCAAAAAAGGCGTATCCCTGCCATCTTCAAGTTAAAGGAGGCTTATGGCCTGGCTGGCATGGGCGCCTTCTGTTCCCTGATGCTAAGCGGGAAAAACATCCCTTGCACAAGGGAAAAAGAAAGGGGGTGCGCCGGGAAAGCGGACTAAAGAATGCAGGACTTTTTTTCCAGGGACGGAAAACCAATCTTTTCGAGGAGGTGAAGGCTATGAAAAAGATATTATTTTTCTCTCTAATTTTTATGGCAGTGGCGAGCGTCATTTCTCTCCCTTTGGGGGAAGCAAAGGAATTCCGTATAAAATGGGGGGCCACCAGCGTGCGCTCATCTGGGTATGCTCATGGGGTATTATTTGCTAAGGCTGTGAACCAAGCTTACCCAGGCGAAATCACGATTACCGTGGTGGAAACAGGGGGATGGGTGGAGAACCTGAATCGGATGAGGATCGGCCTCTTACAACTGGCCCAGGTGAATCCCATCTCGGCTTATACCGCCTACCACGGCCTGTTTGACTTCAAGGATCAGAAGAATCCCAATATCCGGATGATAGCAGTCACTGCAGTATCAACGTTTACCTTTTTAGCTGGAAAAGATTCGGGGATTACGACCATCGAAGGCTTGCACGGGAAAAAAATGGCCTGGAACCCGCTTACGACTTCCGAAAGATTAGGAAGAATGTTTTTGGAGGCCAATGGAATCGTTCCCGACTACAAATTGGGAGGGACTTCATCCAACCTCGAGGCCATGAAGGCCAAAACCGTGGATGCCTGGTCTCGGCCCGGTTTTCGGGATGGAGCAATCACCGAGCTGGCTTTGTCACGGTCCCTCAATTTTCTCCCGATCACCGAAGAGCATCTTAAGAAGTACAACGAGAAATACCCCGCTCATGGGAAAGGCATCATAAGCCCGGGCGGGCAGTACAAGGGCCAGGATAAAGATTATTTGACCCTGGCCTTTGTGGAAGGAGAGATGGTCGATAAAAACGTGCCCGAGGATGTCATCTATAAAATCCTTAAAGCCGTCTATGCCAAAAGGATGGAAATGGTGAAAGTGGATGCTTCCTTCCGGGACGGCGGCCTAGCCAATTTTCCCCAATTGACGATGGATTATTGCGACGTTCCCCTTCACCCCGGAGCCGTCAAGTTTTACCAGGAGCTTGGATTAAAGATCCCTGATAAACTGATACCCCCTAAATGAAACCAAAAATCCAGCTGAGGAGGGATGATCCATGTATTTACCATCTCGTTTAAGATCCGGAAAAATCTTTCTCGCTTTTCTCCTTTTGGTGGTAGGAATCCTAAGTTGCGCCGGACTGCAAGAGAAAGCAGGAGCTCCAGCCCCCGCAGCCACCCTAGTCGTCACCCCTGTAACCGGCTTGCCCGGAGCTGTCACTACCATTCGGGGCTCTGGTTTCATTCCGGGGGAAAAGATTGAAGTGGTTATGGTCATTGATGGCGTTCCCACGGAATTGGGTGAAGCACCGATCGTAAAAGAGGCCAACGAAATGGGTGCTTTCAAAACGAAAAGTGGCATTCCGATCATGGCCAATCCTGGAATCTATTCGGTTAAGGCTACAGGAGACAAAGGAACCATGGCTGTCGCCCCCTTAGAGGTGGAAAAGAAACCGGAGAAGAAAAAATAGAGGAAGCGAAGCGATCAATCATGATCCCAATCTGATCTTGGTTTGAGGGGAGATTCAACTCCCCTCAAAAACTAAAATGGGGGATTGAATGAGACATCTCACGGGATTCTGGAAATGGGTTGGCTATCTGTTCGTTGTTCTATTAGTTTTGGCTACCATTTATACATCCTTGGTGGGAGCCTGGCATCCCGTCATCCAGGGGGCAATTTTTCTGAGCTTTTCCTTAGCTTTGGTTTTTCTCTATTTTCCTGGAAGCAAAGCAAGGATAGAAGCCGAAACATCGGGCTTCTTGGGGAACCATCCTTTGGGGCCGGAAAGAATCCCCGGCCATACTCGATGTTGTGATGATGATCGCCAGCCTCGTAGTCTGCAGTTATGTTCTTTTAAACTGGGATGAAATTACCAAACAAAGATGGGCTTATAAAATCTACGAGCTTATCTTTAGCGGCACCCTGGTTATCTTGGTGATGGAGGCGACCAGAAGGACCACGGGGAAAATCATTCCTATCATGGTAAGCATCTTTTTAGGATATGCCCTTTACGGCGAGTATGTCCCCGGGTTTTTTGGCCATCCGGGCTTTCCCCTCATTGAAGTTCTCTACCATTTTTATATGATGACCGAAGGCATCTGGGGATTGCTTACCGACATGACCAGCCGGGTCATCGCGATATTCATACTCTTCGGCCCCGTCTTATTTGCCACCGGGATCGGGGACACGTTCATGAATTTGGCGCGGTTTTTTGGAGGGCGGTTTGTGGGTGGTGCCGGGCAGATCTCCGTGTTCTCGAGTGCTTTCTTTGGAATGATCTCCGGCTCCGCGGTGGCCAATGTGATGGTGGATGGAGTCATCACCATTCCCACGATGAAACGCCTGGGATATAAAAGCGAATTTGCTGGGGCAATCGAAGCTTCCGCCTCCTCCGGCGGGCAGATCATGCCCCCGATCATGGGGGTTGGAGCCTTCGTCATGGCTGAAATCCTGGGGATTCCCTATCTCCAGGTAGCCATTGCCGCCACCATTCCTGCCATATTGTACTTTTATGGCGTAGGCTGCGGAATTTATTTTAGCGCCAGAAAATATAATCTGGGCAAAATACCCAAAGAGCTGATGCCCAAAGCCCGGGAGGTCTTTGAACCCCGTCAGATGCTGAATTTGGCTATCCCCATTGGAGTCTTAGCTTACCTTTTGCTTTTATTGTTGCCTCCCCAACTGGCAGCGGGAGCGGCCTTGGTTGCGATCATGTTGGTATTCCTTTTCCTCGGTGGGGGGTTTGCCCCGAACTGCAGTATGGGAACGGCTGAAAAAACTAGGCGGGGGATATTTCGACGGAGCCGTATCCGGGCTTGGCCTCTCTCATGGTCCTGTCAGTTTGCGTCCAGATGTCAGTATCTTTGATCTCTCTGACCGGGCTGGCAGTCAAAATGTCCGAAGTCATCATGGAATTGGCAGCTGTCCATATCATGGCAGCCCTAACCGCGACCATGGGCGTCACGATGGTTTTGGGGATGGGAATGCCAACCACTGCAGCCTATATCATCGCCGCGGTGGTTTTGGGTCCAAGCCTGATTAATATGGGAATTGTTGGACTGTCCGCCCATTTGTTCATCTTCTTTTATTCGGTATTGGGCAATGTCACTCCGCCGGTTTGCGTTGCGGTATATGCAGCAGCGACCATTGCCGGAGGAAACTGGTGGCGTATGGGTTGGATAGCCACAGCTCTTTGTCTCCCCGCTTTCCTTGTACCTTATACCTTTGTTTTTTATCCCCAACTTCTGATGATCGGGGACCCTCTAACGATCATAATGACCACGTTGATTTCCTGCATCGGGATTCTTTTCATGGCAGCGGGAGTATTCGGTTTCTTCAAGAAGCCTGTCACTCACCTGGAGAGAATCCTTTTTCTCGTCGGCGGGCTTTGCCTTTTCGACCCTGGCTGGACCACAGATATCATAGGGGCTATTCTAATTGCCGCTGGGTGGCTGCTCCAGAAATTTTGGCACCCGGCGCCAGCCCCTGAAATCAAACCGGCAAGCTGACGAAATGAAACCCAGCTATCTTGCCGCTCCATGCTCCTTATTGGGGGATGGGTGGAGTCAGTCCGAAATCTGGGTAGGCTAGGGAAAGGGGCTTAATGAAATTCAAAAGCAAGGTAAGATGATAGAGCGAACCATCGGAGGGAAAGGAGACAGCGAATGAAAGGACCTTTGGTAGGAATTCGAGTGCTAGACCTCACCCGGCCGCTGGCTGGCCCTTTCGTACTCTGATGCTCGGAGACATGGGGGCGGAGGGCGCAGAGATAGGGCCCAGACAAAGAAAGATTCTTATAATTTCCTAAGCAAGAACAAAAGGGAACGAAAAAGGAGAATGAAAATATGCCGGGACCGCTGGAAGGAGTGAAAGTTCTGAGTTTCGCCCGCAATCTGGCCGGGCCTTATTGCACCATGATTCTGTGCGATCTGGGAGCGGAAGTGATCAAAATCGAGGAGCCGGGAAAGGGAGACACGGCCCGGCTCGTCGGCCCCCATATTCGGGGGGTCAGCTCTTACTTTTTGAGCATCAACCGGGGGAGCAGAAGCATCGCCTTGAACCTTAGGGAGGAACGGGCCAAGGAGGTGGTGTTTAAGCTCGTCGACCGGGTGGATATCGTAGTGGAAAATTTCCGGCCTGGGGTCATGAAGCGCCTGGGGTTCAGCTATGAAGCGATATCCTCCCGGAATCCAAAGATCATCTACGCCTCCATCTCCGGCTTCGGCCAGAAAGGACCCTATTCCGCCAAGCCGGCCTATGACATGATCGCCCAGGGAGTGGGGGGAACGGTGAGCATCACCGGGGAACCGGGCCGGCCGCCGGTGCGGGTGGGCTTCTCCACCGGCGACATCGGCGCAGGCCTGTTTACGGCCACCGCCATTCTGGCCGCTCTTCACGAACGAGAGAAGAGCAGAAAAGGCCAGTGGATCGATGTGGCCATGGTGGACTGCCAGGTGGCCTTCTGTGAGAATGCCTGCGCCCGCTATTTCGCCACGGGGGAAATCCCCAAACCCCTGGGAACCCGTCACCCGCTGTTTACTCCCTTTCAGGTCTTTCCCACCAAAGACGGCTATATGGTGCTCATAACCGTTTCGGAAGAGGATTGGCAGAAGTTCGGCAAATTGACTGGAAAAGACAACCTGGTCTCCGACCCCCGCTTTCAGGGTCACCAGGCGAGGATCCAGAACTACTCGGTTTACGAACCTCTCATGAACGAGTTGATGAAGACTCGAACCACCGCCGAATGGCTGGCCTTGCTGGAGTCCGCCGGAATCATGTGCGCGCCGGTGAATAACATCGCCCAGGTCGTTAACGACCCTCATATTCTGGAGAGAGAAATGGTCGTGGAAGTGGAGCATCCCCGGGCGGGAAAATTGAAGGTGACCGGCACGCCGATGAAGTTCTCCCGGACTCCCTGTAAAATCCAAAAAGCCTGTCCGGATGTAGGCCAGGATACGGAAGAGATTCTGAAAAACCTGGGAATGCTCTAATTGACGCCTTATGAACCCCGTGGTAAAAGATTCCTAAAACCCCCTGGAAAGGAGATCCTTCATGGCGGGACCTTTAGCCGGAATTCGTGTACTCGATCTTACGCGGGCTTTAGCCGGCCCGTACTGCACGATGATGCTGGGCGACATGGGCGCGGAAGTGATCAAGGTGGAGTCGCCGGACGGGGGTGATGACTCTCGGGCGTGGGCGCCTCCTTTCATCGGGAAGGAGAGCGCCTACTATCTCTCCTGCAACAAAAACAAAAAGAGCATCACCCTGAACCTGCGCTCGGATTCCGCTAAGAAGATCCTCACCGACTTGATCAGAGTCTCGGATGTGGTGGTGGAAAACTTCCGGCCGGGGGTTATGAAAAAGATGGGGTTTCCCTACGAAACTCTCAAGGCCATCAACCCGAAAGTGATCTTCTGCTCCATTACCGGCTTCGGGACGAAGGGGCCGGATGCTCAGAAGCCCGGATTTGACTTGATCGCCCAGGGCATGAGCGGTTTTATGTCCTTTACCGGCGAATTGGGAGGGGGTCCGATTAAAGTCGGGGTCGCTCTTGCCGACATCAACTCCGGCATGTTCGCGGCTTACGGCATTCTAACGGCCCTTTTCCACCGGGAAAAAACCGGGGAGGGACAGGTGGTGGAGACCTCTCTCTTTGAAACCATGGTGGCCCAGTTGACCTTCCAGGCCGGCCGGTACTTCGCCACCGGGATTCCTCCTAAACCCGAGGGGAACCGCCATCCATTGATTGCCCCTTATGAAAGCTTCCATTGCCAGGACGGGTACATCAATATTGCCGCGGGCAACGATAATCTGTATGCCCAAGCCTGCCAAGCCATCGGGCTTCCCGAGTTAATCAAAGATCCGCGGTTTCTGAACAACGGGATCCGGGTAAAGAACCGCGAGGCCCTGACTGCCCTCATGGAAGAGAAAATGAAGACCCTGAAAGTGAAAGACCTGCAGAAAAAACTGGACGCCTTGGGGGTTCCCAACGGCCCCATCTGGTCGCTCGACCAGACTCTTACCTCGGAACAGGCCTATGCCTTGGAAATGGTCAAAGAAGTCGACCACCCCACCTGCGGGAAGATCAAGGTCACCGGCATTCCGGTAAAACTCTCCCGCACGCCCGGCGCGGTCGAACTCCCCCCGCCGACTTTGGGGCAGCACACGGAAGAGATTCTCACGGGAGTTTTGGGGTACTCCAAAGGGAGACGTGGAAAGACTAAGGAAAGAAAAAGCGATCTAAATAAATTATTCACCGCAGAGACCGCGGAGAACGCAGAGGTTTGGGTTTCAATTTCAAATAGAAGAAATTGGCTGATAAAGACCTGAATTCTTTTTTTCTAATTTCATTCTCTCTGCGATCTCTGCGTGCTCTGCGGTGAAATATTTTTGGGTCTGCACGCCTTGACGCACAGCCCGCAGATGTTCTGGCTGATCCCCGCCTTTTTCACCAGGACCTTCATCATTTGAAAGCAGCCTATATGATCGAAATCCTCCGGCCTTTCCTTGATGGACTGGGAGGGACAGGAGGAGACGCAGGCCCGGCACTCCCCGCAGCCCCATGGTAAAGGATTATCGAGTTTGAGCGGCATGTTGGTGAGAACGGTGATCAGCCGCTGGCGGGACCCGAATTGCGAGCTCACCAGGAGGTTGTTCCGGCCGATCCAGCCGATCCCCGCTCTGGCGGCGATGTGTTTGTGGGAGACATGGGCCCACTGTTTTTCCCAGTCGATGATCTGGGAGGCGGGGATGGGAAGAGCATCCCAGCCGCGGTCCTGGATAAAATTCATGATTTTCAGGCCCATCTCATCCAGGAGCATATTGGCCCGCTGGTAATGGAAGAAATAGAGCCTGGTGGGCCCGTCTACGATGTCTTCGAGGACGCGGTCGGAGAGGTGAAAGGCGATCGATACTGCTTTGTCCAGTCCCTTCAAAGTCTTCGCCGGCAACGAACATTGCTGTTCGGGAAGCCCGCTAATACCGGCCACCCCGAAAAGAGAAGCCCCTTGAGTTAGGGCATACTCCTTTAGCTCATCGTAATAATCTTTTTCTCGCATATTTCCCGACCGATCTTTGGGCTTTCCGGACCCTCGCTTTTTCGAGAGAAATCAAGAATAGGTTTGGATCCATCTTAATAGGTTATTCAGGTCCATGGCCCCGGGTTGGCGGGCCACTTCTCTTCCGTTTTTGAAGATGACCAGGGTGGGAATGCTCTGGATTCTGAATTGGCTGGCCAGCATTTGTTCCGTCTCGGTGTTCACCTTGGCCAGGCGGACCCTCGGCTCCAGGCGCGCCGCGGCTTGCTGGTAAACGGGAGCCATCATTTTGCAGGGACCGCACCAGGAGGCCCAGAAATCAACGACTACCGGGATTCCCGTACGTGTGATGGTCCTCTCAAAGGTCTCCCCAGTGAGCTCCACCGGGTGGGCGCCAAACAGGTCTTCTTTGCACTTGCCGCATTTGGGATGGTCGCTCAGCCGTTCACCCTGCACCCGATTCACGGCACTACATTTGGGGCAAACGATTTCCACGGTCTCTTGCATTTTACCCCCCCTTCACCGAAAAACTGATAAACGCACAGAAAGCCGCGCGTTTCTCGAGCAAAGAAATATTTCCCTCCTCTATCTATTCAGATGCTCCGGCAAGTTTTCGGCTTCTATTCTATCAATTCTTCATGCTCCGGGAAAAGCCAAAAAATCAAATATTTCTTGACATTTCATCCCTCAAACTTGATGATAAACATAATAAACATGAATAGTTGTGGAAAGGATACCCGGCAGGTGAGAATTCCTGTCATCTCCGATAAACCACCGAGGATAGAAAAAAACTAAATCATGGACCTGTCCTCCCCTCCTTTCCAGGCCCTTCTTCTGGGTATCCTGCAGGGCCTGACGGAATTCCTGCCCATCAGCAGCTCGGCACACCTGATCCTCCTTCCCTGGTTCTTCCAGTGGAATAACCCCCTTTTGGACAGCCTCCCTTTTGACGTGGCCCTCCATGCCGGGACTCTTCTGGCTATCCTCTGGTATTTCTGGCGGGACTGGCTGGAACTGATCGGCGGTTTCTTTCGAATCCTGATCCAAAGGGAAGCGCGGGATTTTCAAGAACGACTCATTCTTTATATTATCCTGGCCACGATTCCCGCGGGAATCGCGGGGTTCCTTCTGGAAAAAACCATCGAGAGCACTTTTCGAAACCCGGTCCTGATCACTCTCCCCCTGGTTTTCGTCAGTTTCCTGATGGTCTATGCCGAAAGGCGAAATCGTCTCTCCCGTACTCTGGAAGCGATCAGCCTCAAAGATGCAATGGTCATCGGGTTGGCTCAGGCCGTGGCCCTTCTTCCCGGCGTCTCCCGTTCGGGCATTACCATTACCACCGGTCTTTTCCAGGGGTACCGGCGGGAGGCCGCAACCCGGTTCTCTTTCCTCCTGTCCACTCCGGCCATCGCCGGGGCGACTCTTCTGCAGACCCGTCACCTTTTGTCTGCGGGACAGAACGATTGGTTTTTGATCGCCATCGGCTTCGTCTCCTCTGCGGTGGTAGGATACCTGGCCATCGCTTTTCTCATGCGTTACTTGCGAGTTCACACCCTGAATCTGTTTGTCGGCTACCGGCTGATCCTGGCCGCGACGGTAATTTTTTGGATCTTCTGGAAGGGATGAAATGATTGCCTGGATTATCGAAGTCCTCGCCAAATTCATCATCGACATGATCTCTTCTTCCGGATACCTGGGGATTGTGATTCTCATGGGGATCGAGAGCGCCTGCATCCCTCTCCCATCGGAGATCATCATGCCTTTCTCCGGTTACCTGGTCTTTCGGGGGGATTTTGAACTTTTCCGGACGGGCCTGGCGGGAGCTTTCGGCTGCGTGGTGGGCTCGGTCCCGGCATACTATCTCGGGCTTTATGGGGGGAGGCCGCTGGTGGAACGGTACGGGAAATACGTCCTCATTTCCCACCGGGATTTAGACCTGGCCGACCGCTGGTTCGACCGTTACGGAGACTGGGCGATCTTCTTCAGCCGGCTGCTGCCGGTGGTCCGGACGTTCATCTCTTTCCCGGCCGGGGTCGCCCGGATGAACTTCACCCGCTTTGTCCTCTACACCTTTATTGGGTCGTTCCCGTGGTGTCTGGGTCTGGCCTATATCGGAATGAAGTTAGGGGAGAACTGGGATACCCTGGGGGACTATTTCCACCGGTTCGACATGGTCATCGGGGTTCTGATCGTCCTCGGAGTCGTCTACTACATCTGGCGCCATCTAAAAGGCAGGAAGGCTTGAATCAGGCCGTCTTGGCTTCGGCCTTGCTCTCTTTGGTTTTGGTCTCGCTCTTTGGGGCTTCGGCCTTGCTCTCCTTGGTCTCGCTCTTTGGGGCCTCGGTCTTTTTCTCGTCCTTGCCCCTATCTTTCCAGCCCGAATCGCCCTTCTTATAATCGGTCACGTACCAGCCTGATCCCTTAAGTTGAAAACTGCAGTTGGATATGAGCCTGGAAACTCTCCCCCCGCAGGAAGGGCACCGCGTCAAGGGTTTGTCCGAAAACTTCTGCATGACCTCAATAACCCTTTGACATTTATCGCATTTGTACTCATAAATGGGCATTCTCAAAACCTCCGATTCACTCCCCAAAGCAAAAAAGCATTTCTTTCTATATAGTTAAGAATAAGCACCCGTAGAGAACTTGTCAAGGAAAACAATCAGTTAGGATGCAAATACAATTTCGAAATCCGAATATCGAAACTCGAAACAAATCCGAAATCCCTAAATTCCAAACTCAAAAACGAAAGATCTTCTATGAAGATCGATGATGTCGTAATAGGTCGAAATTCCATAGAATTCGTCATTCCGGCGAAAGCCGGAATCCAGTTATTTCAATCCCGCCCTTGGCGGGATGGACCCCGGCTTTCGCCGGGGTGACGCTCCAAGAGACTGTTTACGAGGTCATCAAGATTTGCCGTTTTGAATTTTGTCATTGCTTCGGATTTCGTGCTTCGAATTTCGGATTTAGCTATCCGGTATGTCCAAATCCTCCATCGTTCCGCGAAGTAGCCTCTAGCTCACCCGTCAATTCCAATTCTGCCCGGCACACGGGAGCGATGACCAGTTGAGCGATCCGGTCGCCCCGCTTCACCCGGAAAGGCTGCTGTCCCAGGTTGATCAGCAGGATCCCTACTTCTCCCCGGTAATCGGCATCAATGGTCCCGGGAGTATTCACCACCGTGATCCCTTCCCGCAGCGCGAGTCCGCTCCGGGGTCGAATCTGACCTTCGTATCCCGTCGGAATGGCCAGGGCGATGCCCGTGGGAATGAGCCTTCTCTCCCCCGGTTTCAGAACGACTTCGCCCTCTACATCGGCAAAGAGATCCATCCCTGCGGAATGCTCCGTCATGTACCGGGGAAGAGGGATTGGCTCCCCGGAGCTCTCCCTCAGTCGCTTCACCTGTACCTTGACCCGCGCTCCGCTCACGGTTCCAGAAGCCCCCGGGGGATGTCTTTTTCCGTCACCGGTCCCAATACGGTGAGAGAGAGGGAGGTTTTTTGAAATAGCTGCCGGGCCAGTTCGGCCACTTCCTCCGCGGAGACGCTCTCGATTCCTTCGATGATTTCCTCGGTAGTGACGAACCGATGGAAGTAAATTTCGCTCTTGGCCAGACGGCCCATGCGGCTGTCCGTGCTCTCCAGGCTCAAGAGGAGATTTCCCTTCAGCTGCTCTTTGGCCGATCGGAGCTCCCCCGATTTCAGGGAGTTTTCGGCCAGTTTCTTCATCTCCCGCCGGATGATCTTGAGCACCGAAGTCAGGGTATTCTCCCCGGTTCCCACATACACGCCGATCATCCCGCTGTCTATGAAGGAAGAAAGGAAAGAATAGACCGAGTAGGCCAGCCCCCGATTCTCCCGGATCTCCTGAAAGAGGCGGGAGCTCATCCCTCCCCCGAAAATCGTGTTCAGGATGGAAAAAGCATACCGCCGGGGATGAGTGGCGGAGAAGCCCTGAGTTCCCAGAACCAGGTGAACCTGCTCGAGGGTCTTGTTCTTCACCAAGATCTGGGGATGCGCCTTGGGAGGGCGGCGGTGGTTCTGCTTGGGACGGGGGCGAATTCTTCCCAGCGCCTCCCGGACGGGCTTCAACAGGTCTTCATGTTTCAGCCTTCCCGCGGCGACAAAAATCGGCTGGACCTGCAGGTAATTCTCCGTGAAAAAATCTTTGAGCCGGGCCCGCTTCAGGCCTTCGATCGTCTCCAGGCGGCCCAGGATGGGAAAGCCCAGCGGATGGCGGGGCCAGAAGGATTCGTTGAAGAGGTCGTGGATGTACTCATCGGGCGTATCCTCGACCATGTTGATCTCCTGGACGATCACCTGCCGCTCTTTCTCCATCTCCTCGGCCGAGAAGGTGGAATTCAGGTAAAGATCGAAGAGGAGGTCCAGGGCGATGGGGAGGTGTTCGGCCAGTACTTTGGCGTAGAAGCTGGAGAATTCCTTGCTGGTGAAGGCGTTGAGGACTCCCCCGACGGAGTCGATCTCCTTGGCGATCTGCCGGGCGGAGCGGCGCTTCGTGCCCTTGAAGAGCATGTGCTCGATGAAATGGGAGATCCCGTTTTCTTCCCAGTCCTCATCGCGCGACCCGGCGTGAACCCAGATGCCCACCGATACGGAATGAACGCTGGGAATCTCTTCGGTAATGACCTGAATCCCGTTTTCCAGGGTAGTTTTGATGACCATTGAAACTCGTTGCTCGTTACTGGTTACTCGTTGCTCGTAACTCGTTGCTGGTTACTCGTTGCTGATTGCTCATTTCTAATTTTAAGTGTCCTGGAGGCTTTTAACGAGTAACCAGTAACGAGCAACGAGTAACTATTTCTTCTCCGGCCAGGGGTGCCCCAGGGCCTCTTTCCGGCTGAGCTTGATCTTGCCTCTTTCATCGATTCCGATGACTTTCACCAGGACCTGATCTCCCTCTTTAAGGACATCTTCCACATTCCGCACTCTCTCGTTGGCCAACTGGGAGATATGAACCAGGCCATCGGTCCCGGGGAAGATCTCCACGAAGGCCCCGAACTCTTTTCCGTCCGGCTTGCGGGCGATGGAAGCCACCCGGCCCATGTAGAACTCTCCCACTTCGGCTTCTTTGATCATCTCGCGGATTATGTCCGCCGCTCTCTGGGCCGCCTGGGAATCGGGCGAGAAGATATGGACCGATCCATCGTCTTCCACATTGATCTTTACCCCGGTCTCATCCTGAATCCCCCGGATGATTTTCCCCTGGGGGCCGATGATCTCCCGGATTCGATCCGGTTTGATTCTCAGGCTGAGGAAGCGGGGAGCATAGGGAGACATCTCGGCTCTCGGCCCGGATAAGGCATTCCTCCATCTTCCCCAAGATGAATTCCCTGCCTTCCCGGGCCTGGGCCAGAGCCTGGCGGAGAATATCCCGGGTCACCCCGGAAATCTTGATGTCCATCTGGAAACCGGTAATCCCGGTCCGGGATCCGGCCACCTTGAAATCCATGTCCCCGTGGTGATCTTCATCCCCCAGGATATCCGTGAGGACCACCACCTTCTCCCCCTCTTTGATCAACCCCATGGCGATCCCGGCCACCGGCCTTTTGATCTGAATGCCGGCATCCATGAGGGCCAGAGAAGCGCCGCACACTGTGGCCATGGAGGAAGACCCGTTGGATTCCAGGACTTCCGACACGATCCGGATGGTGTAGGGGTTTTTTTCGTTGGAAGGAAGAATGCGGCTGATGGACCGTTCGGCCAGCGCGCCGTGTCCAATGTCCCGACGGCTGGGTCCCCGCATCATACGGACTTCGCCCACGCTGTAGGGGGGAAAATTGTAATGGAGCATGAAGGATTTGAAGGTCTCTCCGGTGAGGGCATCGATCTTTTGTTCATCATCGGCCGATCCCAGGGTGACCACGGCAGAGACCTGGGTCTCCCCCCGGGTAAAGCGCGCGGAGCCGTGAGTTCGCGGAAGCCATCCCACCTGGATGTGAATGGGGCGCACTTCGTTGAAGGCCCGGCCGTCGACCCGGCGATTTTCCTGGAGGATGGGCCGGCGGACGACGAACTTTTCCAGGGCCTCGTAGTAGGCCTTGATGGGCCCGGCCTTGTCGGGAAATTCCTCCAGCAACGGGGCCAGGGTTTCCTGCCGCGTCTTTTCCAGCTGCTCATTGCGCGCCTTCTTCCTGGCGATGGCCAGGGCCTGGAGGATCTTTCCCTGCCCCGCCGTCCGGATCCGCTCCCGGATGGATTCATCAGCCAAGAGAACCGGCTTGCCCAAAACCGGATCTAAGGAAAGCTCGGGGACCGCTTTCTTCTCGGCGGTCTTGATTTCCGGTTGCCCCGCTGTTCTCCGTTGCTCGTTCTCCAGTTCGATCCTCTTCCCCTTCAGTTCCTCCTGAATACCCAGGATGGGCTGCAGGGACCGATGGCCGAAGAAGATGGCTTCCAGCAATTCCTCTTCCGAGATCTCCTGGCCTCCGCCTTCCACCATGACCACCCCTTCCCGGCTTCCGGCCACGATCAGGTTTACATCGCTCTCTTTGAGCTGGCTGAACGTGGGATTACAGACCCATTGCCCCTGGATCCTCCCCACCCGGACTCCGGCGATGGGACCGTGGAAGGGAATATCGGAAATCTCCAGGGCGGCGGAGGCGCCGCAGATGGCCAGCACGTCGGAGTCATTTTCCTGATCGGCCGACAATACCGTGGCGATGATCTGGACTTCGTTTAAGAACCCTTTGGGAAAAAGGGGACGGAGGGGCCGATCGATCAGCCGGGAAGTGAGAATCTCCTTCTCGCTGGGCCGCCCTTCCCGCTTGAAAAACCCACCGGGGATCTTTCCCGCCGCGTAGGCCATCTCCTGATAGTCAACGACCAGGGGGAAGAAATCGATCCCCTCCCGGATGGTTCTGGAGGCCGTAGCCGTGACCAGGACGATGCTCTCTCCAAAGGTAACCAGCACCGCTCCATCCGCCTGTTTGGCCACAGCCCCTGTTTCTACGATAAAATCTCTGCCTCCCAGGTTACAGCGAACCTCGAGGCGCGTTCCGTGTGCGGACATAAATTCACCCTCTTTCCGAAAGATACTTTTTCCTTCTGCCTTTTGCCCGGGCAGAGTTTTTCAACATAATTCCCGACATCCTTTGCGGCGGCAACTTGGATTCCTCTTTACTTCCGGATTCCCAGCTTCTGGATCAGGGAACGGTACCGCTCCACATCCATCTTTTTCAGGTAGTCCAGGAGGTGCCGCCTTTGACCCACGAGTTTCAAGAGACCCCTGCGGGAATGATGGTCCTTCATATGGGTCTTGAAATGCTCGGTCAGGTAATTGATCCGCTCGCTCAGGATGGCGACCTGGACCTCGGGAGATCCCGTGTCCGTGGGGTGTCTCTTATTCCCCTCGATGATGGTCTTCTTCCGCTCTGGCAGTAGTGTCACCTCTTTCTCCTTTCTAGCTTCCAATTCAGCATCCGAAGTGCTCGGGTAAAAATGCTTCCCTCACCCTTGGGATCAGGCAAGGGGGTTTTTAAGAATTCATCCCTGAAAGACCCGGAGGATGCGCAGGGCCTGGGAATTTCCGGAAAGCAAGGGCCCCCCATCCACCTGCGATTCGGCGATGGCCAAAAGCTCGCCGGGTCCCTGAAAGAGTCCCCACCGCTGCCCTTTCCGCAGCCTCTCCTGTTCCCCCTCCCGCAGGTCGCTCAGCCGGAGGGGTTGGCCCTGGCGGACCCGGGCGGCTGTTTTCTCTTCCAGCTGGATCTTCCCCGTAAGGTCCACTGCTTCTCCCGGGGCGATAATCTTTTCCTCTATCTTCTTCTGCTCCGCCAGACGGGAAAGTTCTTCCGGGTTCATGGCCTCCTGCAGCGTGAATCTCCCGGAACGCGTGCGTTTCAGTCCCACCAGGTGGGCTCCGCAACCCAGCGCCCGTCCCATATCCGCGCAAAGGCTCCGGATGTAGGTCCCCCGCCCGCAGGTAATCTCCAGGGTTACCAGGGGAAAGGAAAACTCTCTTAAGGAAAAAACATGCACCATGGCTTCCCGTTCCGCCACCTCGGGCGTTTCCCCGGACCGGGCCCGCCGGTAAAGGGGAATCCCTTTTTGCTTGATCGCCGAATAGAGGGGCGGCTTCTGGCGGATCTTCCCGCGGAATCGACTCAGCACCTCCTCCACCCTCTGGGCGGTGCAGGAAAATCCTTCTTTCTCCGCGGTGATCTTTCCATCCGCGTCCAGGGTATCGGTCTCCTGCCCCAGCTTCATCGTGGCGATGTACTCTTTGGTGCCCTCCAGGTTGAAGGGAACCAGCTTGGTCCCTTCTCCCAGATAAATCGGCAGGACCCCCGTGGCCATAGGGTCCAGAGTCCCCCCGTGACCCACCTTGCGGATCCGCAGGGTTTTTCTCACCCAGGCGACCACATCGTGGGAGGTCCAGCCTTGCGGCTTATCAATGACCAGGACTCCGTTCAAAGAACTGCCCTTACCGCCTCCAGGATCTTGGCCTGGACCTCGGACAGACTTCCCTCCACCGTGCACCCAGAGGCCGCGGGATGCCCCCCGCCCTGGAACTGTCCCGCAATCCGGGCTACGTCCACCGCCCCGCAGGAGCGCATGCTCACCCGGTACTTCTGGGGTGTGACCTCGCGGAAAAGCAGGGCCACTTCCACCCCCTGGACCGACCGGGGGAAGTTAATGAAGTCCTCGGTCATGGCCACGGTCGCCCCGGCCTCTTTCAGCATCTGCTGGGTTACGATTACCGAACTCACCCGGCCGCCCGCAGAAAACTCCAACGTATCCAGGACCCGGGGCAAGAGGCGGAGACGGGGAAGCGGCTGGGTGTCAAACACCTTCTGCGAAACCTCCCCCGGGTCCACCCCGGCGAGCACGCACGCCCGGGCGGCGGCGAAGGTCTGCGGGGAGGTATTGGAATAATGAAAAGAGCCGGTATCGGTCAGAAGACCCGTGTAGATATTCTCGGCCACCTCTCGGGTGAAGGGAGCCCCCAGAATTCGCACCAGGTCAAAGATGATCTCCGCGGCGGAACTCGCCCGGGGGTCGACCAGGTTCACATCTCCGAAGAAGCCGTTGCTCACGTGGTGATCGATGTTGACGATCTTCCCGATCCCTTTCACTTTGTTGAATTCTTCCCCCAGCCGGGCCCGGTCTCCGCAGTCCAGGGCGAAGGCCATGTCGAACCGGCCGTCCAAGGGGGCCTGATGAACGATCTCCTGCGCCCCCGGAAGAAAGGTCAGGACTTCCGGAACCGGGTCCTGAGTCAGAATTTGTACTTCCTTTCCCAGGCTCTTCAATGCCAGACCCAGAGCCAGGATGGAGCCGATGGCGTCTCCCTCCGGATTCTGGTGGGTGGAGATTAAGAAGCTCCGGCATCCCCGCGTTTCTTCAGCGATCCTCCGGAGGATTTCCTTCCTCTTCCTCTTTGATAGTCTGGATGAGACGGTCGATCCGGTTTCCATAGTCGAATGAGCGATCTACTTTGAACAAAAGGTCGGGGACGAACCTGAGTCGCAGCTCCCGGCCCAGTCTTTTCTTGATGTATCCGGCCGCGCTCTGCAATCCATGGAGCGCGGCTTCTTCCCGGTTCCGTTCTCCCATGGCGCTGAAGAAAACCGTGGCCTGCTTCAGGTCTTCGGTGACCTTCACCTCGGTGAGGGTCACCGAACTGAGCCGGGGATCACTCAAGTCTCGCAGGAGCATTTCCCCGACGACCTGCCGAATCATGTCCCCCACGCGGTCGGATCGTTTATAAATCATAAAAATCCTTAACCACAGAGAACACAGAGAACACGGAGAAAAATTCATATGATATAAATACCCGACTTCTCGAAATTCCTTGATCCGTCAGAATTATTCTTTTGCTTAATTATATTTCCTCTGCGGCTCTCTGTGATCTCTGCGGTGAAATTTTGCCGTTAAATATTCATGATTTCGATCTGCGAGTCAGTCACCTCGGCCAGGTTGGTGTTTTCGATGAAATCCACCACCTGGTCCAGGATGGAGTTGACCCGCTGCCGGTCATTGGAGACGGTGCAGATCCCCAGCACCGCCTTCTGCCACAGGTCCTGATCCTCCACCTCGGCGATGGATATGTTGAACCGCTGCCGGGCGCGTTCCACGACGCTCTTGATCACCTGTCTCTTCCCTTTGAGGGAAAAATTACCGTGAATCAGGAGTTCGAGGTGGCAAAGCCCGATGACCACGCCCTGGCTCCTCCGTTCTACAGATGGGCCGTGACCTTCTCGACCACATAGGACTCGATGATATCATTCACCTGAAAGTTCTGAAATCCTCCCACGGTGATCCCGCAATCATAGCCGGAGACGACCTCTTTCACGTCGTCCTTGATCCGTTTCAGGGTGGCAATCTCTCCCTGGTGGATGGTCTTGCCGTCCCGGACCACATGGGCCTTGGAGCCCCGGAGGATCTTCCCCTCGAAAACCATGGAGCCGGCGACCACCCCCACCCGGGAGATGGTGAAGATCTGGAGCACCTTGGCTTTGCCCGTCAGCTTCTCCTCGTAAATCGGCTCCAGGAGCCCTTCCATGGCCTTGCGCACATCCTCGATGGCGTCGTAAATCACGTTGTAAAAGCGGGTGTCGATCTTTTCCTGTTCGGCCACCCCCTGCGCGCTGGGTTCCATCTTCACCCCGAAGCCCAGGATGATGGCCTCGGAGGCCGAAGCCAGCATGCAGTCCGACTCGTTGATCGTCCCCACGGACGAATGGAGGATGTTCACCCGGACGGCTTCCGTGCTCAATCTTCCCAGCGCTTCGGTCAGCGCCTCGATCGATCCCTGGACATCCGCCTTGAGGATGAGGTTCAGGTCTTTGACGACCCCCTTCTTCATCTTCTTGTAGAAATCCTCCAGGGTCACCCGGGAAGATTTGGCCAGTTCCAGCTCCCGCTGCTTCTGCGTCCTCTGAGCGGCCAGATCTTTGGCCTTCTTCTCATCGGTCACCACGGCAAAGGATTCCCCGGCCTGGGGAACACTGGAAAATCCGATGACCTCCACGGGGGTGGAGGGACCGGCCTCCTCCATCTTTTCCCCCCGGTCATTGATCATCGCCCGGACCCGCCCGAAATAGGTCCCGCAGACAAAGGAATCTCCCACATGCAGAGTGCCGTCCTGCACCAGGATCGTGGCCACCGGTCCCCGGCCCCGGTCGAGTTTGGCCTCGATGACCGTTCCCGTCATGGCCCGGCTGGGGTTGGCCCTGAGTTCCAGAACCTCCGCCTGGAGAAGGATGAGCTCCAGAAGCTCCTTCAGCCCGATCTTCTGCTTCGCCGAGATCTCGGCCATGATGGTCTCGCCGCCCCAGGCTTCGGGCACCAGTCCGTATTCGGTCATGTTCTGCTTAACCCGATCCGGGTTGGCGTTGGGCTTGTCGATCTTGTTGATGGCTACGATCAGCGGGACGTTGGCGGCCTTGGCGTGGTTGATGGCCTCCACGGTCTGGTTCATCACCCCGTCATCCGCGGCCACGACCAGGATGACAATGTCCGTAACCTTGGCTCCCCGGGCGCGCATGGCGGTAAAGGCCTCATGGCCCGGGGTATCCAGGAATACCACCTTGCGGTGGTCCACCTCGACCGCATAGGCCCCGATATGCTGGGTAATCCCGCCCGCTTCCCCGGCGGTCACATTGGTCTGCCGGATGGCGTCCAGAAGAGAGGTCTTGCCGTGGTCCACGTGCCCCATGATCGTAACCACGGGGGGCCGGGGAACGAGATCTTCAGCCCGGTCTTCCCGCTCTTCCATCAGGTCTTCCAGCTCCAATCCCGTCTTCTCCACCTCGTAGCCGAAATCGGCGGCCACCAGGGAGGCGGCCTCGGCATCGATGGCCTGGTTGATGGTTACCATCATCCCTAGTTCCATGAGTTTTTTGATGACTTCGGAAGACTTGACCCCCATGCGCTTGGCCAGCTCTCCCACCAGAATGGCTTCTGAAATGCGGATCTTTCTCTTAATGGCCTTGGGAACGGTAATTTCCGTTTTGGTCATTCGGGTCCGGGCGGCCGTCTTCTGCTTCGGCTCTCGTTCGAAGACAAAAGGCCTGGCGCTCTGATCCTCCCGAACATAGTCATGATCCTTGAAGGCCCGCTTCTTCGTGGTGATCACCCGAACCCGGTTGGGCTTGCCTTCTTCCATCACCTCCACATCTTTTCGGAGTTTCTTCTTCCGCCGTCCCCGTTCTTCTTCCCCTGGGGCTGCGGGAGCCGGCCGGGCACCCGGGGCGGGAGCGGGCCGCTGAAGGATGATCGGAGGCTGGGGGGGAGAAGGGGGCCTTCTCTCCACGGAGGGGTGTGCCCGCTCTTTCACCAGGGAGGGCGGAGGAACCGCGGGCCTCTCGATGATTTTGGCCGGTTCATACTTCTTTTTCGGCTTGGGCGGCTTCTCCGGGGGCCTGGGCTTTTCTGCCGGGGGGACCCCTTCTACTTTCGGCTCTGCTTCCTTTGGTTTCGGGGGAGCTTCAGCCGGGGCCTCACCTTTCTTTTCCTCTTTTTTTACCGGTTTCCCCGGATGGGGAACGGGGACGGCCGCGGGCGCAGGGGCGGCCTTCATTTCTTCGGCCATGGGAGGGGGAACTTCCGCAACCTTTTCCCTCGGTGCCTCAACCGGAGCTCCCGCCACTACCTTGGCCGCTTCGGGTTTGGCCTCTCTTTTGGCCACCGGAGGTTTGACCTCCCCTTTCTTCCCCACGGGAGGCTTTCCCTCGACAGGAGGTCTTGCTTCTTCTTTCGGGGGAGGGGGGGAGTCGGCTCCGGGGCAGGCTCTTCTTTCATCACGCGCCGGCGGATGACCGTGGGCTTCACCCGTTGCTCGACCACGCCCTCTTTCTTGGAGAGATTGATCTGATTCTTGACCCGCTCCACGTCGGACTCTTCCAGGCTGCTCTGGACGCTCTTGACGGGAGAGCCCATTTTTTCCAGGAGCTTGATCAGATCCTTATTCTCCATCTTTAATTCTTTGGCCAGCTCGTGAACTCTGACTTTTGCCACCACTGATTCCCCCTTCGATGCGCTTCGCGATCTCCCGCCGCCTTGGGTCCGTACCTATTCCTTCTTATCTTCCGTTTTATCCAGATGCACCCGGGCTGATTCGAGCAGTTTTTCCGCCTTCTTCGGGCCGATCCCTTCGATCTTGGTCAGTTGATCGATGGTGGTCTGGCTGAGATCGGCCACGGTCAGGTAGCCGGCTTGGTTCAGCAGCTGGGCGGTCTTTTCCCCCACGCCGGCGACCTTCTCCACCGTATCCATACCCCGCGAGGCGATCTCGTCCAGAGCGGGCTCGGGGAGTTCCGGCTTGGCCTCGCTGCGGATGTCGATCTTCCAGTCGGTGAGTTTCGCGGCCAGGCGGACGTTCTGTCCCCGCCGCCCGATGGCCAGCGACAACTGGTCATCCTCGACGATCACTTCCATGGATTTGGCTTCCTGGTTGATGATGACCTTGGAGATTTCAGCCGGGGCCAGAGAATTGCAGACAAAGCTGGCCGAGTCCTCGCTCCAGGGGATGATGTCGATCTTTTCCCCCCGGAGTTCCTGAACGACCGCCTGGACCCTGGACCCTCTCATTCCCACGCAGGCCCCCACCGGGTCCACATCGGAGTCCCGGGAATAAACGGCGATCTTGGCCCGGCTCCCGGGCTCCCGGGCGGCGCTGATGATCTTCACGATTCCCTCGGAAATTTCCGGAACCTCCAGCTCGAAGAGCTTGATCACGAAGTTGGGGTTGCTGCGGGAAAGGATGATCTGGGGGCCTTTGGGGGTTTTGCGCACATCCAGAACATAGGCCCGGATCCGGTCTCCCGGTTTGTACGTTTCCTTGGGAATCAACTCCTGCTGGGGAACGACCGCTTCGGCCCTTCCCAGGTTGACGATGATCGATCCCCGCTCGAACCGCTGGACCGTGCCGGAGATGACCTCTCCTTTGCGGTCTTTGAAATCCTCGAAGATATTCTCCCGCTCCGCATCCTTGACCCGCTGAATGATCACCTGTTTGGCTGTCTGGGCGGCAATCCTTCCGAACTCGGTGACATCGATCTTGGTTCCCAGGCTGTCGCCGACCTGGACCTCGGAATCCAGATCCTTGGCTTCCTTAAAAGAGATCTCCGCGGGAGGGTTCTTCACCTCCTTGACCACCGTCTTGAACTGGAAGAGCTCAACCTCTCCGGCTTCCTCGTTGAAGTGGGCCTCAATCTCCTGTTTGGTGCCGTATTTCTTCCTGGCAGCCGCCAGGAGGGCCTGCTCGAGAGCCTCGACGAGAATTTTCCGATCGATTCCCTTGTCTTTCCCCACCTGGTCAATGATGCGACTTAGTTCCGAAGCCATGGCTCCATCCCCTTCCTCATCAATCTATCTCTAAATTGGCTTTGGCGATCCGCTGGAGGGGAAGCTCGTAGACCTGCTGTTCCACTTCCACCCGCACCCTGTCCCCTTCCAGGCCCAGCAGGGTCCCCTTGAAGTTTCTTCGCCCGTCCAGGGGTTCGTACAATTTGATCTTAACCATCTGATTCCGAAATTTATTGAAGTCTTCCGGCTTTTTGAGCGGGCGGGTCAGCCCGGGGGAGGAGACCTCGAGGATATAGGCGCTGGGAATCAGATCTTTCACTTCCAGGACTGCGCCGACTTCGTGGCTTATCCCGGCACAGTCATCCAGGCTGACTCCCCCTTCGCGATCCAGGTAAATCCGCAAGACCCAGCCGTGACTCTCGCGTTGATATTCCAGATCGACCAACTCCAATCCCTGGGATTCCAGGATGGGTTCGACGACCTGGCGTACTTCTTGCAGCAGCTTCTCAAATTTCAACCGAATATTTTCCTTTGGCCAAAAAAAAGTGGGCCCGAGAGCCCACTTTTTTCAAGCAGACCACCAAAAAAACAACTCTTTTCAGCTAGCTGTAGGCCATTTTCCTTTATCGAAGAGAGTGATGATTGCCTTGCTGGAGCGGGCGACCAGATTCGAACTGGCGACGTCAAGCTTGGGAAGCTTGCATTCTACCCCTGAATTACGCCCGCCTGATAACCCAAAAATAATGATAGCCAAATCAGCAAAATTTGTCAATATTTTTTAGGAATTGCAGGGCTTCCTCCCGGGTTCGAACCTGGCCGGATATTTCCGCCTCCCGCAGCTTGTTCAGGAGCAATCCCACCAATTCTCCCTGTGGAATTCCCAGCGTTTCCATGATCTGCTTCCCGGTAAGCAGGGGCTTGCCGGGACGGCGAGTAAATTCCTCAAAGTAATAGCGGAGAAGAGCTTCCGTAAGCTTCTGGATTTTCTTTACTTTTTCGCCCATTCCGGGGGGGAAGGGCCAACGTAATGGGAACGGACTCAAAGCTACGGCGTTGGAGAAGGCTAGAATCGCGAGATCAATCCCGTCCCTTCCCAGATCCTGAAAGAACCGGTATTTCGCCCGCCCGGTCACTTCCTGCGCCTTGACCAAGCTGTGGATCCGCATATGCTGCCGGGTAAAGTCGGAGATAAATCGAAGGGACCTTCGGCTGAGTTTTAGCCTCCGGCCAATGGCCGTATTGATTTTTTCCCCTTCCCGGTCGTGATCGAGGAAGCGGGGGGCCCCTGTCCCCTCATCCTGGCAGGCCGTAGCGGCTTTTCCCGAGTCATGGAAGAAGGCGGTGAACTTGAATAGAGCCTTCCGGGAGATTCCTTCCTCTTCATTCTGGGAAAAATGGTTTTTCAGGAAATCGAACGCTGAGGGATAAAGGTCTTCCAGGTGGAAGAAGATGAATTCCGCCGCCTCCAACGTGCGCAGAGCATGATCCAGCAGGGATAAAGCCCGGTCGGTCCCCAGGTCGAGATTCTCCCACCCCCGCACCTCCGGAAAGATTTCTCCCAGGAGGCCGGCCTGATAAAGCTTCCGGAGAAACAAGCCGGCGCCCTCTTCTCCCAGGGCTATGAAGAATTCCATCCGGATTCTTTCACCCGCCGAGCACCGGATGAGATCCCTGTTTCTGTGGATCATCCCCAGCGTTTCTTCGTCCACGGAAAACTTCAGGGTGGAGGCAAAACGGAAAGCCCGGAGCATCCGCAAAGGGTCCCGGCGGAGGGATTCTTCCGAGTTGGCCCGCAGAATTTTTCTTTTTAGATCCTCCAGCCCGTCCAAGGGATCGATGAAGCAGGGGTCGCCGGGGAGAGCCAGGTCTTTCAGATGGATGGCAATGGAGTTGACCGTGAAATCCCTCTGCCCCAGGTCTTCGATGATATCTTTCCCCTGAATGGCGGAGAAGTCGAGTTCGGTTCTCTTCTTTTTCTTCTTGAGGATCACCCTCCAGGTCCCGAAAGCCTCATCCAGAGAGAAGGCATGGCCGCCGATCTCCTGGGCTACTTCCTTGACCAGACTCTCCACCTCACCCGTAACCGCAAAATCAAAATCCTTCCCCAAAGGCCTTTTCAGAAGCAGATCCCGTATTGCCCCTCCGACGAGATAGACTTTTTCTCTCCTCTTTTGAGACAGACGGTTTACTGCCCGAAGGATTTTGTTCTTCTTTAAAAGACTGGCATCCATGGTTTTCAAGGACTCTTCTTGCCCTGATTCAAGTCCAATATACCATATACCTTTGAGGATTATCGATTTTCGGATGACTTCCAGCCCAAGATAGAATCAATAGGAGGCCGGTAGGCTAAAGATTGGGTCAAAAATGGGAGAATGCCTTTCACCCTCTTTCACCTTGGAGATATTTCTTTATTACCTCCATAAACGCATCGGCATAGGCGCGCAATTTGTAGTCGCCTACGCCGTAGACGGTGGCGAAAGCCTCCCGGGTTTTGGGTTTGATCGTGGCCATATCCTTTAAGGACTTGTCACCGAAGATGACAAAGGCCGGGACCCCCTGCTGGCGGGCTAGTTCAGCTCTTTTCTGGCGTAAGAAATGGAACAACTCCTCGTCCACCCCGGCCCATTCTTTATCTCTTTTCGCCCGGGTCTTTTGGGTAATCTCCTTCTTCTTGGCCGCCACCAGCGGTTTAACCAGGTTCGGCGCCCGTTCTCCTCGCAGCACCTTTTTGGCGGAATCCGTCAGGGAGAGGGTGGAAAACTCTCCCTCTCTCCGTAAATACCCCTGCCCAACAAGTTGTTCGATCATGTAGCGGATAAAAGGTACGGATTCGTCGGCCATCAAGCCAAAGGTTGATAGCCCGTGATGACCCCACGTCTCCACCTGGTCGGTCAGGTTCCCCTTCAGCACGCTGGCAATGTGCCCGGCCCCGAATCCGATCCCGCTCACCTGGTGCACCCGGTAGACACAGGAAAGAATCTTCTGGCCTACGATCAGGGGGTCTTCCACCATCTCCAGCTCGTTCAGACAATAGTCGCAGGCCTCGCAGGAGGCCTGCTCATAGTCCTGGCCGAAATAGTTGGCCAGAACTTTGTGCCGGCAATGGGGCTGGGAGCAGAAATGATAAAGGCGCTGGAGTTTATCCAGCATGACTTCCTTATGGGGAGAATCCTCCAGTAAAGACTTCCAGGTGAGATAATCACTTCCCCCATAGAACAGGTAGCAGTGCGCGGGAAGGCCGTCCCGCCCCGCCCGGCCGGTTTCCTGGTGGTAATGCTCGATGCTTTTGGGCATGGCCGTATGGATCACGAAGCGGATGTTGGAACGGTCGATCCCCATGCCGAAGGCGATGGTGGCCACCATGACATCGACTTCTTCCCGGGCAAACCGATCCTGATGGAGGCGGCGGGTTTCATCATCCAGGCCGGCATGATAGGGAAGGTTCTTAAAGCCGAGTTCATTCAGCCGGGCGGAAAGGGTATCCACGTCATCCCGGCGCAGGCAATAGATAATGCCGGCTTCTTCGGCGTGTTTCTCCAGGAGGTCGGTTACCTGGCTGAGAATCTGGGTGCGGGGCCTCACCCGGTAGGTCAGATTGGGGCGGTCCACCCGGCCGATATGGTTTTGGGGGTTTTCCAGGCGGAGCTGCTCCAGAATATCTTTCTGAACCTCCTCCGTCGCGGTCGCGGTAAAGGCATGAACCGAAATGGGCCTGAATGTTTCTTTGATGATCCTAAGGTTGCGGTAATCTTCCCGGAAGTCGTGGCCCCAGTGGCTGATGCAGTGGGCCTCGTCGATCACAAAGAAGGAGAGAGATACCGATTGCAGCAGTTGCCGCGTTCTTTCCTGCTGCAACCGTTCGGGGGAGATGTATAGAAGTTTTACTTCCCCCCTTTGGACCCGGTTCACGATAGATATCTGCTGCTCCGGCGGCAGGCTGGAATTCAAACACTTCTGCCCCAATCCCCATGTCTTTCAGGCTGTCCACCTGGTCCTTCATGAGGGAAATCAACGGAGAAATGACCACGGCCAGGCCCTCCTGCAACAGGGCGGGAAGCTGGAAGCAGAGGGATTTCCCCCCGCCGGTGGCCAGCATGGTCAACGTGTCCCTTCCGGCCAGGATGGATGAAATCGTCTCCTCCTGGAGGGGGAGAAACGATGTGTACCCCCAGTATTTCTTCAAGGTTGCGAAAACTTGCTTCCGCTCCTCGTCCTGCAAAATTCCACCCTCCTGGGCTTTTTCTTTTGCCGCGCCCTCCCTGCAGGAGGCACAGGAGGGCACGGTCGTGAATCCCTACCGCAGCAATAGAATCCCCGAGACCAGCAGAATTCCAGCCACAATTTTCCTGAATTGCCCCTCGGTAACCCGGACATGGATCTTGTGACCCAGGATCGTCCCGAAGACCAAAGCCGGCGTGAGGAAAAGGGCGAAGGTAAGAAGCTTGACCGTTAAGAGATCCGAGAAAGCAAAGACCAGGGTACGCCAGGCATAATCGGCGGCAAACATTCCAATCAGGGACGCCCTCAGAACCTCTTTTTCTTTCAACTTGTATGCCAGATAGGCGACAAAGGGAGGACCGCTGGTGCCAAACAACCCGCCCAGGATCCCTCCCCCGGCCCCCGCCAGAATCCCCCAATTCGCGGAAAGGTTCCTTGATCTCTCTGCCCGGTCTCCCCTCCAAAAATAGAAGGCGAATAATAGGATGAAGGCTCCTAAGGCCCTCTTCAGCAAGGGATCTCCGAGGGTCCGCAAGAAATAGGTTCCCAGCAGAGTACCCAGAACGGCCCCTCCGATCATGGGAAGGAGGGTGCTTTTATGAATCTTTGGGTAAACCTTGGAGATCAGTAAGACGGTGAAACCCACTTCCAGGACCGATTCCAGGGGAACGACAAATTTCAGGTCAAACAAGAGGGCCAGCAGAGGGACGCTGATCAGCGCGCTCCCGAAGCCGGTGAGCGCGCGGGTCAAAAAGGCAAAAAAAATGATCAGGCTGCCACCCACCAGAGAGAAAAAGGAGATCTCCATGAAAGGCCCTCTTCCTTATCCCTCTTGGCGTTTTCGGACCGATTCCCGGTGACCTTCCAGGTTTTCCATCCGGGCCAGATGCATGGCCGGAGAGGAAAGCTTTTTCAGGCCATCGGGTGAAAGGCAGATGAGGCTGGATCGTTTGAGGAAATCATAGACCCCCAGCGGAGAAGAAAACCGGGCCGTGCCGCCGGTGGGCAAGACATGGTTGGGGCCGGCCACATAGTCGCCGATGGGCTCGGGGGAGAGGTGGCCCAGGAAGATCGCTCCCGCATTTTCAATATTTGGAACAAGATTCCATGGATCCTTTACGGCCAGCTCCAGATGCTCGGGAGCGAGTTCATTGGCGATCCGGGCTGCTTCCGATAGATTCTTGACGATCAGCGAAGCGCCAAAATTTTTCAGCGCCCGCGCAGCGATCGTCTTCCGGGGAAGCTCGGCCAGTTGTTTCTGAACTTCCCGGCGGACTTCTTCGGCAAACTTTCTTGAAGTGCAAAGCAGGACGGCCGCGGCCTGCTCGTCGTGCTCGGCCTGGGAGATCAGGTCAGCGGCCAGAAAAGAGGGCTCTCCGCTTCCATCGGAAATAATGAGAATTTCGCTCGGGCCGGCGATGGAGTCGATGGACACCTCGCCGAAGACCATCCGTTTGGCCGCGGCCACGTAGATATTCCCCGGCCCGACAATCTTATCGACCTTCGGGATGGTCTTCGTCCCGTAAGCCATGGCGCCGATGGCCTGCGCTCCTCCGACTTTGAAAATCGCATCCACTCCGGCGATGTGCGCCGCAGCCAGGACGGCGGGGTTCAAATATCCTTGGGGCGCCGGGCAGGTCATGAGGATTTCCCGGACTCCGGCCACCCTTGCCGGAATGGCATTCATCAGCACGCTGGAAGGATAGGCCGCCTTCCCGCCAGGGACATAGATTCCCACTCGCTCTATGGGCCGGACGATCTGCCCCAGGATCGTTCCATCCTCTTCGGCGAAGGACCAGGACTTTTGAAGCTGGAGGGAGTGAAACCTTTCGATCCGCTCGGCAGCGAATTCCAGGGTCTCCCTCTCTTCTCGGGAGAGGCCCTTCCGCGCCTTTTGGATTTCCCCGGATGTGACCCTGACGCTCCTTGCCGAAGACGGCCACTCGTCATATTTGCGGGTGAGTCGGAAAAGGGCCGCATCCCCTTCTTTTTTCACTTCTCCCAGAATTTTCCTGACCGGCCCTTCCACTTGCTCAAAGCTCGACTCTCCCCGACGGGAGAGACTTTTCAGAAACCGGGAGAAATCTCCTTTTCCCGAAACCAGCAGTCTCATGGTCTTATTCTTGAACCCTTCGAATTTTAGCCCCGAGTTTGGTCAATTTTTGATCCAGTTTCTCATATCCGCGGTCCAGATGGTAGATGCGGGAAACCTCCGTGGCCCCCTCCGCCGCCAGCCCCGCCAAAGCTAGGGAGGCGCTGGCCCGCAAATCGGTGGCCATGACCGGAGCTCCGGTGAGATGGGCAAGGCCCCGCACAATGGCATTCTTCCCCTCCACGCGGATATCGGCCCCCATCCGCCGCATCTCGCTCACATGCATGAAACGGTTCTCGAAAACGGTTTCGGTAATCACCGAAAGGCCGTTGGCCAGGCACATGAGGGCCATGATCTGGGCCTGCATGTCGGTGGGAAAACCGGGGTAAGGAAGGGTCTTCACGTCCACGGGCTTGATATTCACCGGTCCGATGACTTTCACCCCGCCCCCTTCCGGGAATATCTCCAGGCCCGCTTCTTTCAGCTTGGCCACCACGGCCTCCATATGGGCGATATTGCAGTTCAAGAGCTTTACGTTCCCCTGGGTAATACCGGCGGCGACCATGAAGGTCCCGGCTTCGATCCGGTCGGGCATGATGGGATACTCGATGGGGCGAAGTTCCTTTACCCCGTCGATCACCATCACATCCGTCCCGGCCCCTTCGATCCTGGCTCCCATTTTTTTCAACGCCTGGGCCAGTTCCACGACCTCCGGCTCCCGGGCTGCATTCTTTAAAACCGTCCTTCCATCCGCCAGGGCTGCCGCCATCATGAGATTTTCGGTTCCGGTCACCGTGGAAATGTCGAAATAGATTTCGGCCCCCTTCAGCCGGTCGGCCGAGGCTTCTACGTATCCATGTTTCAACTCGACCTTGGCCCCCATGGCTTCCAGGCCCTTGAGGTGGAGGTTAATGGGCCGGGCACCGATGGCGCACCCCCCCGGCAGGGAAACCCGGGCCCGTTTCCACTTGGCCACCAGGGGTCCAAGGACCAAGACCGAAGCGCGCATGGTCTTGACCAGGTTGTACGGCGCCTCGAAGGAGTGAACCCCGGAGGCGTTCAGCCGGACCGTCCCGCTGTCCCCTTCGGTCTTGACCCCCATCAGGCGAAGAAGCCGGGCGACGGTCCGGATGTCGGCCAAGGCCGGAACATTCTGGAGGGTAATCGCGTCCTCCACCAGCAAGGAAGCGGCAAAGAGCGGAAGAGCGGCGTTCTTGGCCCCGCTCACCGGGACCTCCCCCACCAGCCGGTATCCCCCTTCAATGATCATCTTTTCCATGGAACGACTCCATAAAAACAATTGGGACACAGATGAACGCAGATGAACACAGATAAATCATCAAAATCGAATATTGGGACGCGGATAAACACGGATGAACACGGATAAAATCTTGAAAAAGTTTAAATCGGCTAAAGATTAGCACAATTTGCGGGAAGATTCAGCCTATATTTTCAGGGCGGTGACCTGGGCCGTTCCTACAATATTTATAATCTGTGTTTATCTGCGTTCATCTGTGTCCAATAAAATTTTTTATTCTCTTTCGGGCTTTAAAGACGCGGTTGATGCCGCCCAGGTCTTTGGCAAAAGCGAAAGAGTCCAGGCCCGGGTTTTTTTCGGCGATCTTTAAAATCTGCGGATCCTGCCCGGCGCCCATTTCGGCCAGGAACCAGCCCCCCGGCCGCAGATATTCACCCACTGCGGGCAAAACCCGCCGGAAGAAATCCAGTCCATCCTTCCCTCCGTCAAGGGCGACTTTGGGTTCATAATCTCGAACTTCCGGCATGAGCGAAGGAAACTGCTCCCGAGGGATGTAAGGCGGGATTGGTCACGATCAGGTCGAAGGCATCTCCCTTTTCCACCGGATGAAACAGGTCCCCGTGCAAGAGCCGAATCCGTTCCCGAACTCCGCTCCGCAGGGCGTTTTCCTCGGCCACGGCAAGGGCCTTGGGGGACAGGTCGGTGGCCACCACCGTGGCTGCGGGTAATTCCCTGGCCAGGGCGATACTGATCGCTCCGCTGCCGGTGCCGATTTCCAGGATGTGGAAATCCTTTCCTTCTGCGGGAGTCAGTATTTTCAGCGCTTCGGCCACCAGGGTTTCCGTTTCCGGACGGGGGATCAAGACATCCGGGGTGACGCGGAGGGCGAGGGACCAGAACTCTCTCTTCCCGAGGATGTAAGCCACCGGCTCTCGGCGGAGGCGCCTCCGGATGAGCTCTTTGAACCGGGCCAATTCATCCGCTTGCAGGGGCTGGTCGAAGTGGGTGTAAAGGGCGACCCGGTCGGTGGCCAGCGTTTCGGCCAGAAGGACTTCGGCATCGAGGCGGGGAGTGGCCAACCCTTCTTTTTTAAAGCGCTCATCGGCCCAGCGGATGAGCGCCAGGATGGTCCATACGGTCTGGCCCAAAGGATCCCCCTCACTGCCCGGATTTGAGCGCTTCGGCCTGGAAATGAGCAGTCAGGGCATCGGTCATTTCATCCAGGTCCCCCTCCAGAACGCCGTCCAGGCGGTATAGGGTGAGATTGATGCGATGATCGGTGATCCGGTTCTGGGGGAAATTATAGGTCCGCACGCGTTCGCTCCGGTCTCCGGATCCCACCTGGCTCTTCCGTTGTTCCGATATTTCGGTTTGCTGCTCTTCCGTCAACTTGTCCAGCAGGCGCGCCCGGAGAACCTTCAGCGCTTTGGCCTTGTTTTTATGCTGGGACTTTTCATCCTGGCAGGTCACCACCATTCCGGTGGGGATGTGGGTTACGCGCACCGCCGAATCCGTCGTGTTCACGCTCTGTCCTCCGGGGCCCGAGGACCGGTAGACGTCGATGCGCAAATCGTTGGGGTTGATCTCCACTTCCACTTCATCGGCCTCCGGAAGCACGGCCACGGTCACGGCGGAGGTGTGGATCCGGCCCGAGGCCTCGGTCACGGGGACCCGCTGAACGCGGTGCACGCCGCTCTCGTGCTTCAGGACGCTGAACACGCGTTTGCCTTCCACCAGGGCAATGATCTCTTTGAATCCTCCGAGGCCCGTGGGGTTTTCACTCATCACCTCCACCCGCCACCGTTTCTTTTCCGCATACTTGGCATACATCCGGAAAAGGGCGGCGGCAAAGAGAGCCGCCTCTTCTCCGCCCGTTCCCGCGCGGATCTCCAGAAAGATGTTCTTCTCGTCCCGCGGGTCCTTGGGCAGAAGGAGGATCTTGAGCTCTTCTTCGAGGCTGGCCAGGCGCTCCTTCAGCGTCTGAAGCTCGGCTTTGGCCAGGTCCCGCATCTCCTCGTCGGATTCCTGGAGCAACTCCTGGCTCTGCTGGATCTCCTCATTCACCCTTTTGTAAGTCTGATAGGTTTCCACCAGCCGGGAAATTTCCGCCCGCTCCCGGGCAAGCTTCTGCATCTCCTTGGGATTGCCCAGGGTCTTGGGATCCGCCAGGAGCTGTTCGATCTCCTGGAATCGTTCTTCAACCTGGTCTAATTTCTGGAACATAAATTTAAAATTAATGGGACACAGATTAACACTTTATCAAGATGAACACAGATAAGTCATGAAGAAAAATGAAAATAATGATGGTTTTCGTCGTTTATTTTTATCCGTGTTAATCTGCGTTCATCTGTGTCCAATTCATTCTTTAAAGAACTGTTTTCTGGCCGGTTTCGATCCGCAGGGCTCCCTGGAGGGCCCGCAGGGCGATTTCGATCTGGTCATCGGCCGGCGGGCGGGTGGTCAAGCGCTGCAGCCAGAGGCCGGGGGCGATGATCCATTTCAGGAGGGGATGATCGGCTTTCTTCCCGCTGAGCTTGATCACCTCGTAGGCCAGCCCGGCGATGGGAAAAAGGAGCGGAAGCTTGATCCCCACGTAAATCAGGTTGGTGAGCCCCTTCCCCAAAGAGGGAAACTTGGGCAGAAAAGGAAAGATGGCGGAAAAAAGAAAAATGCTGACGATGACCACGATCAGCAGGAAGGCCGTCCCGCACCGGGGGTGGAGAGTGGAGTACTTGCGGGCATTGGCCACGGTCAGTTCCTCTCCCGCCTCATAGGCAAAGATGCATTTATGCTCGGCTCCGTGGTACTGAAAGATCCTCCGGATGTCCTTCATGAGCGAGATCAGGTAAATGTAGCCGACTAAAAAGAGGACCTTGATCAGACCATCGACCAGATGGAAGAGAACGCTCTCCACGCCCAGCTCCCGCCCGAAGAAATCACCCAGGAAGCCGGTCAGATAGTGGGGAAGGACGACGAAGAAGAGAATCCCGATCCCGAAGGCCAGGGCCATGACCGAGCCGATGGCCCAGGAGCTGAGCTTATCCTCCCCCTTCCCCTCTTCCAGCGCCTGGTTGGCGGAAAAAGAAAGGGCCTGGAGGCCGTTGATCAGGGTTTCGATCAGAACCACCGAACCCCGGATCAGCGGCCATTTCAGGAATTTGAACCGGTTGGACAGGGACCGCCATACGTCTTCCTTCACCACCACTTCACCATTGGGCTTGCGCACCGCAATGGCCAGGGCGTTGGGAGCCCGCATCATCACGCCTTCGATGACGGCCTGTCCTCCGACAGCGATCTTGGACATAATACCAAAGCCGGGGAGAAAAAAGCCTCGTCCCCCTTCAATGTACCGGGGCGCGATGCCCCTCCCGGTACATCCGACCCGAAATAAAAAAGGGGGCCAAGGGATCCGGGGACCAAGGCGGAGAATCCAGCCTTCTTTCTCCCGCCTCCTTGAATCCCGGAAGCCTCGGCCCCTTCCACCGGTATGACGCCTAGGCAGACTTCTGGCTCTTCAGGCCGTATTTCTTCTGGAAGCGCTCCACCCGTCCGGCCGAGTCGATCAGTTTCTGCTTCCCGGTGAAAAAGGGATGGCACTTGGAGCATATTTCCACCGAGATTTCCTTCCGGTTCGACTGGGTCCGGATCTCGTTGCCGCAGGCGCATTTGATGATCGACATCGACATACTTGGGATGAATATCCTTTTTCATTGAGTCCTCCATAAAAAGCGATCAGCGCAGCATCAGCATAAAACCAATTATACCATAGCCTTTAGCTGATTGCGGACCGCTGATCGCTGCTCTTCTACTTGCTCATGGAATCCAGGAACTCTTTGTTGTCTTTCGTTCCTTTCATCTTATCCAGCAGGAACTCCATGGCATCGATGGAATTCAAAGGCTGGAGAAGCTTCCGTAAAATCCACACCCGGTTGAGCTCCAGGGAGCTCAGAAGAAGGTCTTCCTTCCGGGTTCCCGACTTGTTGATATCGATGGCCGGGAAGATTCGCCGGTCGGCCAGCTTGCGGTCCAGGACAATCTCCATGTTGCCCGTGCCTTTGAACTCTTCGAAGATCACTTCGTCCATCCGGCTGCCGGTATCGACCAGGGCGGTGGCAATGATGGTCAGGCTTCCTCCCTCCTCCACGTTCCGGGCGGCGCCGAAGAAACGTTTGGGCTTGTGCAGGGCGTTGGAATCCACGCCGCCCGAAAGGATCTTTCCGCTGGGAGGGATGACCGTATTGTAGGCCCGGGCCAGACGGGTGATGCTGTCCAGGAGAATAATCACGTCTTTCTGATGCTCGATCAGCCGTTTGGCTTTCTCCAGCACCATCTCGGCCACCTGGACGTGGCGCTGGGCGGGCTCGTCGAAGGTGGAGCTGATCACCTCTCCATGGACGGAACGCTGCATGTCCGTGACCTCTTCCGGCCGCTCGTCAATCAGCAGAACAATCAGGACCGTATCTTTGTGGTTCTGGGCCACGCTGTTGGCGATGGACTGGAGGATCATGGTCTTGCCGGCCCGGGGGGGGCTGACGATCAATCCGCGCTGGCCTTTCCCGATGGGAGTCAAAAGGTCCATGACCCGCATGGACCTGTTGTCCTCTCCCGGAACTTCCAGGCTGAGGCGGGAATTGGGATAGAGGGGGGTCAGGTTGTCGAAGAGAATCTTCTCTCTGGCCAGGTCGGGCTCCTCGTAGTTGACCGCCTCGACCTTCAGGAGGGCGAAGTACCGCTCCCCTTCTTTGGGGGGCCGGATCTGACCGGCTATGGTATCCCCGGTGCGCAGGTTGAAGCGGCGGATCTGTGAAGGCGAGACGTAGATGTCGTCGGGGCCCGGGAGGTAGTTGAAGTCGGGGGAACGGAGAAAGCCGAAACCGTCGGGGAGGGTCTCCAAAACCCCTTCGCCGTAGATCAGGCCGTTCTTCTCGGTCTGGGCCTGCAGGATGGCAAAGATGAGATCCTGCTTGCGCATCCCGCTGGACCCTTCGACGTTGAGCTGTCCTGGCCAATTTGTTCAGCTCATTGATCTTTTTTTCTTTCAGCTCAACAATATTCATTTGCACTCCTCAAAAAAAATTGTAATTTTAAAAAATTGCCGGCCGGTATCACGGTGAAGTGGCGAGAGAGACTCTTCCAGATTGATCCATTTATGGATTTCTTTTCGGGTCCTTGTGCTGGGAGGGGGAAAAGTCTACGGTCTTAAAGGCCTGATCGATTTTCACACCACCGCTTTACATTAAAATCTACTGAATCCTAAGCTGAGCATGAGAACCTTCTTCGGATTCTCAGAAAGGACTTCGCTGGATCAGATTTCAAGGCAGATTTTTTGGCCAATCCCTGTGGAAGGATTATACATTATCTATTTTAAAAACAGCCCAAACCTTTGTCAAGCACAATTTTGGGGCTTTTATCGGGGTTTCCCCGTCCCGGGCCCCATCCGGGGGCCCCGGCCTATTCCTTCCTCAGGGCAATGAAATTTAACTGTCTCCCTCCGGTCTTATCGGCATTTCGGTAAGAATAAAAAGTATCCCCATGGCAGGAAGTGCAAATTTTTAAGACTTGTATATTTTCTTTTGAAATTCCGTGCTTTTCCAAAAGATAGAGGTTGGCCTGGTAGAGGTCCAGGAGCCATTTTCCCTCCCTCCGGGGACGGGAAACCAGGTTCCACCGGAATCCTCCGGAGATGAATGCATTTTTCACCGGTTCATCTACCTCATAGCAGCAGGGACCGATGCAAGGCCCCAACGCGGCCAGGATATTGGAGTTTTTGGACTGGAAGATTTCCCCCATTTTTTCTACGGCCTTTCCGGCAACTCCCCCGGCCGTTCCCCGCCAGCCCGCATGGACGATCCCGATCGCGACCTGAATGGGGTCATAGAGAAAAATCGGCAGGCAGTCGGCGGTGAAGACCCCCAGGGCAACCCCCGGGGTACGGGTGAGAAGAGCGTCTCCTTCCGTTTGCCAGATTTCTTCGATCTCTTGGGGGTTTCCCTCGAATAAAACGACCCGGTCTCCATGGACCTGGCGGAGGGATAGGAGGGGGAAAATCTCATTCTTCTCCCTGACCGACTTTGCCCCGCCAGTCTTTGCGGGAGGTTTTCTCCCCCCCGGGTGTCTCGTCCCAAAGCCATGGGCGATTTACGGCGTTCCTTCCAGGCATCTACCTTCAAAAAGCTTGGCTGGTCCATTGAACGTACTTCCCGATTCATTGTTAGAATATAATATTCATCCTTCCACCCTTCACTGCGTTGAGTGTAGGGCTGCCTCAAACCACACAGGGCTCAGGGCCTTGCCCTAAACCTTGCATGGTTCAGGGCGCATTCCGCATGGGTTACTTTCTGTCCAAACTTCGAAGAAGGACGATGGCTTCTACCAGATCCCCGGGGAGGGGTGAAGAAAACTCCAGGGTTTCTCCCGTAGTGGGGTGAACGAAGCCGAGAGAGGCCGCATGCAGGGCTTGACGCCGCATTTTCTGAAGCCCCTGCCGGAGGGGTAGGGGTTCAATGGAGGCTAGCCTTTTCCGCCCGCCGTACAGGGGGTCGCCCAGGATTGGATGCCCGATGGAAGAGAGGTGAACGCGGATTTGATGGGTCCGTCCCGTCTCCAGGCGGAACTCCGCCAGGTTAAAAGACCGGAAGCGTTCCAGGACCCTCCAGTAGGTCCGGGCTTCCCTCCCTTTTCGGGGGCGCGCCGACATCTTCTTCCGATGGGCCGGGTGCCTCCCGATACGGGCGTCCACCCGCCCCTCATCCGGCAGCTGGCCAAAGACGATGCCCTTATATTCTCTTTTCGCGGTGTGCTTCTTGAATTGTTCCGACAGGAACCGATGGGCCAGGTCGTCTTTGGCCACCACCAGAACACCGGACGTGTCTTTGTCCAGGCGATGCACGATCCCCGGCCGGAGAACTCCGCCGATGCCCGCCAGGTCCGGACAGTGATGGAGAAGGGCATTCACCAGGGTCCCTGAATCGTTCCCCGCTCCCGGATGGACCACCATTCCCGCGGGCTTGTCCACCACGATCAGGTGGCGGTCTTCGTAGAGAACCTTCAGGGGAATGGCCTCCGCCTGGACTTCCAGCCTCTGCGCCTCAGGGAGGGTGAGGGTCACCTCATCGTTCTCCCGGAGCCTCAAGCCTGCCTTGGCCTTCCGTCCCCCGACCTGGACTTTGCCCATTTCAATGAGCCGTTTGATCCGGGATCGGGAAAGGGCCGGGTCCTTCTCGGAGAGAAAGACATCCAATCGCTTGGCGGAATCCTGGGGATGAACCCGGAAGGTAGCGATGGAATTCATTCTTTCAGGATCGGGAAGCGGAGAGGCAGCCGCGGAAGGAAAGAGCCTTTTTTATTTTTTTTCTCCGGGTGAGGCTCCGGATTTCGTCCAATCTTTCTTCTGCTGCTTCCTCACCGGCTTTCAGGCATTCTTCCAAACGGTCAAAATCCGACCAGCGAATCCCCGCCAGGGACGGGCGGATCACGATATCCGCCTCTTTCAACTGCAATTGACTCAAGCTGCTTTGGGTGATGTCATAGGTCCGAAGGACGATATCCAGTCCCGTGTCAAAATCCATAGATTCGTTGATCCCTTCGGCCACATCCACGGCAATGGTTAAATCCGCCCCCATCTTGCGCAGCGGGCCCACCGGAACACGGTTGATCCAGCCGCCGTCCACCAGATATCGATCCCCTATGACCACCGGCGGAAGGATCCCGGGGATGGCGCAACTGGCACTCACCGCCTTCTGCAGCGCCCCTTCCTTCAACACCACTTCTTCGCCGGTCTTCAAATCCAGGGCCACTACGGCCAGGGGGATCTGCCGTTGTTTCCATGTTAACCGGGTCGAGTAAAAAATTGATGTTCTGGATGAAATCCTCTTCCGAGATCGGGGCCTGTCGGGTCAAGGACTGGGTGTAGAAGACCCCTTTCTTGATGAAGGTGGCAAAGCGGTGGAAAATTCCCGTAAAGGTCGGTTTTGCTTCCTGGTCGGGCTCGCGGAGAAAATCCGGATTGGTTTTCTGAAACTCTTTACTCTCCAGGTAGCGCGCGAACCTTTCGGCCACAAAATAACACTGGGGAGTCAAGGCGTATGCCGCACCCACCAGGGCCCCCATGGATGTGCCGGCCAGGAGATCGATGGGGATCTTCGCCTGCTCCAGGGCGCAGAGGACCCCCAGATGAGCTAGCCCTCTGGCTCCCCCCCCTCCCAGAGCCACCCCGATCTTAAACCATTTGGCCATGCTTTTGCAGAATGCTGAATCCGGCGGCAAATCCTTCCCGCGGACGGACGCCCGCGGGGATCTATCCGGCAATCCCCGGGATGAATCCTATTCGCGGGCAGCCCTCTCCGCAACCCGGAGTCGAACCTTGGCCCGCTCCAGGGCTTCCAGTTCCTGCGGATAGGCGGGGTCTTTGGGAGTCAGGGTCTTCAGCTTCTCCTCCGCCCGGGCTTTCGCCGCCCGGGCCCGGTCCACATCGATATCTCCGGCCGACTCGGCCGTATCCACCAGGATGGTGGTCCGGGCCGGAGTGACCTCGGCAAATCCCCGGTTGACCGCCAGGTAATGGACCTCCTTGTCCAGTTTATAGTGGAGCTCCCCGATTCTTAAAGAGGTGAGCAGCGGAGCATGTCCCGGAAGAACGTCGAAATCTCCCTGGCTCCCCGGGACGTACACTTCCTCCACTTTGGAGCTGACCACCAGGCCGTGAGGAGTAACAATCTCTAGCAGGAAAGTCTTATCCACGCCCGTTTCCTTTAGACCATCGCTCCCAGGCGCTTGGCCTTGGCGACGGCATCTTCAATGGGCCCTACCATGTAAAAGGCCTGCTCCGGAAGATGGTCCCACTTGCCCTCCACCAGTTCCTTGAATCCCCGGACGGTATCCTTGATCTTCACGTAAGCCCCGGGGGTCCCGGTAAATTCCTGAGCCACAAAGAAGGGCTGGGAAAGGAACCGCTGGATCTTCCGGGCCCGGGAGACGATGAGCTTGTCTTCCTCCGAGAGCTCGTCCATTCCCAGGATGGCGATGATGTCCTGGAGGTCCTTGTACTTCTGGAGAATGAACTGGACCCTGCGGGCGACGGCATAATGCTCCTCCCCGATGATCAGGGGATCCAGGATGCGGGAGGTCGAATCCAGGGGGTCCACGGCCGGGTAGATGCCCAGTTCGACGATCTGCCGGGAAAGAACGGTGGTGGCATCCAGGTGGGCAAAGGTGGTCGCCGGGGCCGGGTCGGTCAGGTCGTCAGCGGGAACGTAAATGGCTTGCACCGAGGTGATGGACCCCCGCTTCGTGGACGTGATCCGCTCCTGGAGTTCGCCCATCTCCGTGGCCAGCGTGGGCTGGTAGCCGACGGCCGAGGGCATTCGTCCCAGCAGGGCCGACACCTCGGACCCCGCCTGGGTGAAACGAAAGATGTTGTCGATGAAGAGAAGGACGTCCTGCCCTTCCTCGTCGCGGAAATACTCGGCCGCGGTCAGGGCCGACAGCCCTACTCGGGCGCGGGCTCCGGGAGGCTCGGTCATCTGTCCGTAGATCAAGGCCGCCTTTTCCAGAACCTTGGATTGCTTCATCTCCAGCCAGAGGTCGTTTCCCTCGCGCGTCCGCTCTCCCACGCCGGCAAAGACGGAAAAGCCCCCGTGTTCCATGGCCACGTTATGGATGAGTTCCATGATGACCACCGTCTTGCCGACTCCGGCCCCCCCGAAGAGCCCGATCTTCCCCCCTTTCAGGTAAGGAGCCAGGAGGTCTACGACCTTAATCCCGGTTTCAAAGGGCTCCATGTTGGTGGATTGTTCCGCAAACTCCGGGGCCGGGCGGTGGATCGGATATCGCATCTTGGTCACCACCGGGCCCATTTCATCCACCGGCTTTCCCACCACGTTCAGAATCCGGCCCAGCGTTTCGCGTCCCACGGGCATGGTGATCTGTTCCCCGTAGTAGCTGGCTTTCATGCCCCGGACCAGCCCGTCGCTCGTATCCATGGCCACGCAGCGCACGACTTCGTCCCCCAGGTGCTGGGCCACTTCGACGATCAGGTTCTCCTCCTGGTCATCGATGCGGGGGTTGGTGATCTTGAGGGCCCCGTAGATGGGGGGAAGCTCTCCGCCGCTGAATTCCACGTCTACCACCGGTCCGATGACCTGGGCAATCTTTCCGACTTGGATCACGGTATTCCTCCTAATTTTTATATCACCACAGAGATCACGGAGAACGCTGAGATAAATTCAAATAAAAGTTTAAATTCAGATCTGCTGTCCCTAAAAATGGATTGCAATGCTCTATGCCCTTGATGATTGTCGTTTTGACTGTTTAAATCCTCTGCGCCCTCTGCGTGCTCTGCGGTTCAATTGTTTTTACTTCAAAGCCTCGGCCCCGCTGACGATCTCGATCAGCTCTTTGGTGATGGACGCCTGGCGGGCTTTGTTGTACACCAGGGTCAGCTTTTCAATCATCTCCCGGGCATTGTTGGTGGCATTCTCCATGGCCGTCATCCGGGCCCCGAACTCGGAGGCCACGGATTCCAGAAGGGCCCGGTATATTTGTACCTCTACGTACATGGGCAGAATTTTTCCCAGGATCTCCACCTCGGAGGGTTCATAGATATATTCTACGGCCGTCGGTCCTTTGGGCGCTTCCTCCCCTTCCGCGGCTTTTTTGGGGGTTACCGGAAGAATCTTCTCCAGGACGATCCGCTGCTGAATGGCCGACCGAAATTCACTGTAGAGCAGGTAAATGGCATCCACCTGCTCGGCGATATAGGATTGGACCAGGTCCTCCCCGATGCGGGCCGCCAGGGGAAAATCCACCTTTCCAAAAAGGTTGACGTATTCCCGCCGCATTTTTACGTTTCTTTTGCGGAAGTAATCGCGGCCCTTGCGTCCGATGAAGGATAAGGCCAGTTCTTCGGTCCGGGTCTTTTCCTCCTCCAGGAATTTCTCCGCTCGCTGGATGAGGTTCATGTTGAAAGCCCCGCAGAGGCCCCGGTCCGAGGTAAAGACCACAACTTCCACCCGTTTCGGTTCCCTCCGGTATAACAGCGGATGGGCGTCGGGCGAGGTCCTGGCGGCCAGGCTGCTAAGAACTTCGAACATCTTGGTGGCATAAGGACGGGTGGCCAGGATGTTCTCCTGAGCCCGTCGCAGTTTTGCCGTGGCCACCATCTTCATGGCCTTGGTGATCTGTTGGGTGGACCGAACGCTGGCGATCCGCTTTCGAATGTCCCGCAGGCTTTCTTTGGGCATGGCTGTTTACTCCGCCTTGAACTTCCCTTTGAACTCTTCCAGAAGGGTCTTCACCTTCTTCTCCAATTCCGCGTCGATGGTCTTCTTTTCCCGGATTTCTCTCAATATCTCGGAAGACTTCTTTTCCACGAATTCGTAGAGCTCCTCCTCGTACCGCTGGAGAGCGCTCTCCGGATACATTTCCAGGAATCCGTTCGTGCCGGCAAAGATGATCAGGATCTGTTTTTCCACCGGGAGCGGTCGGTATTGGGGCTGTTTGAGAATCTCCACCAGCCGGCTTCCGCGGGCCAGCTGGGCCTGGGTGGCCTTGTCCAGGTCACTGCCGAATTGGGCAAAGGCGGCCATCTCGCGGTACTGGGCCAGATCCAGGCGGAGGCTTCCGGCTACCTGTTTCATGGCCTTGATCTGGGCGTTGCCCCCCACGCGGGAGACCGAAAGCCCCACGTTGATGGCCGGCCGGACTCCGGAATAGAAGAGTTCCGACTCCAGGTAAATCTGTCCATCGGTAATGGAGATGACATTCGTGGGAATGTAGGCGGAGACGTCGCCGGCCTGGGTCTCGATGATGGGCAGAGCGGTGAGGGACCCCCCGCCCAGGTCGTCGCGCATCTTCGCCGCTCTCTCCAGCAGGCGGGAGTGGAGGTAAAAGATGTCCCCGGGAAAGGCTTCCCGTCCGGGGGGGCGACGGAGGAGAAGGGAGATCTGCCGGTAGGCGGTGGCATGTTTGGAAAGGTCGTCATAGATGCAAAGGGCATGTCTTCCCGAATCCCGGAAATACTCTCCCATGGCGCAGCCGCAATAGGGAGCGATGTACTGCATGGGAGCCGGGTCGGAGGCCGTGGCGGCCACCACCGTCGTGTATTCCATGGCCCCGTATTTTCGAAAAACGTCCACCACTCGGGCGACCGTGGAACGCTTCTGGCCGATGGCTACGTAGAAACAGTACACCCCAGCCCCTTTTTGGTTGATGATCGCATCGATGGCCAGGGCCGTTTTCCCGGTTCCCCGGTCTCCGATGATCAATTCCCGCTGTCCCCGGCCGATGGGGATCATGGAATCAATGGCTTTCAAGCCGGTCTGGATCGGCTCTTTCACCGGCTGGCGGACCACGATTCCCGGGGCCTTCTGTTCAATGCTACGAAAATTTTTGGCTTCCACCGGCGGCCCCTCATCGATGGGCTGGCCCAGGGAGTTCACCACCCGCCCGATGAGCTCCTCCCCTACGGGGACCGAGGAGATGCGGTTCGTCCGCTTGACCGTATCCCCTTCCTTGATCAACTCGCCCTCGCCGAAGAGGACCGCCCCTACGTTGTCCTGCTCCAGGTTCAAAGCCATGCCGAAGACGCCGTGGGGAAATTCCAGAAGTTCCCCGGCCATGACCCGGTCCAGGCCATAGATTCGCGCGATCCCGTCTCCCACGGACAGGATGACCCCGGTTTCGGCCACATCCAGCTTCCGGTCGAATCCTTGAATTTGACTGCGGATGATCTCGGTAATCTCGTCGGCTTTAATCTGTACGGCCATCTTGGCTCACTCCTTGTATAGGTTCTCTTTCGCCTTCAAAAGCTGGGTTTTCAGGCTTCCATCATAAATGACGTTTCCGATTTTGGTTATGACCCCCCCGATGAGCGAAGGATTCTCCTGGGTGGAAAGGATCACTTCTTTGCCGGTGGAGGATTGCAGTTGCGCTTTGATCTCCCCCACCAGCGGGGCGGGGAGCTTCTGCGCGGAAATCAGCGACGCCCGGAGGCGATTGGAAACCTCATCGGCGAGACCTTCATAGGACTTGACCATCGCGGGAAAATGGTCCACCCGGTCCCTTTCGATGAGCAGATCCAAGAAATCGAGGGTCGTTTTGGATAAACCCAGAGATTCTCCCACGCTCCTGGCGATCGCTTTCCTCCGGGGAGCGGGGTAGAAAGGGCTGAAGAGAACCAGCCTCAGCTCCTTGTTTTCTTGAAAAAGTCCGGCCAGCCTTTCCAGGTCCCTTCCCAGGATTTCGTGATTCTTCTCTTGCAGGCCGATCTTCAGCAGGGCCCTGGCATATTTCCGCGCGATGGTCAAGCTGATCACCGGATCTCCTTCATCTTCCCGATATACTCGCGGACCAGCCTCTCCTGGTCCTGAGGTTGAATGGCTTCCTTCAGGAGCCTTTCCGCCAGCTCGAGGGAAAGATCTACCATTTCCTTCTTCAGCGCCACCCGGGCTTTCTTCACTTCATGCTCGGCGATGATCTGAGCCTGTTTCCGAACCCGGATTTCTTCTTCCTGCGCCCTCTCCACAATCCTCTTCCGTTCTTCTTCGCCTTCCTGGCGAATCGTCTCATGGAGGTCCTGGATCTCCCGGCTCAGGGATTCGAGTTTCTTCTCCCACTCTCCCAGCAGCCTTTGCGCCTCACTCTCTTTTTGGGAGGCCTGATCCAGAGAGGTGCGGATATCTTCCTTTCGTTTCACCAGGAACGAACCCAGGGGCTTCTTCAGCATCTTGGCCAGGAAAAACAGAAGAAAGGCGAAAGCAATGATCTGCCAGATCACCTCGGTGGAGAACCCGCCCTCGCCCCCGCCCCCGGATGCCCAGAGATTTCCGGTAAGCAATATTTGAACCCCTACGCTCCAACCCAACCCGCGGGCGAGTTTTTTCACTGGATACTCCTCCCCAGCATTTTGGCCGCGATCTCACCGGACAGATTCCGGGCTTGGAGCCTCAGGCCGGCCCGGGCGGCCTGGCTTTCCTCCTGGATTTTGGCCTTCATCTCCTCCAGGAAGCGATTGGCTTCTTGCTGCGCTTTCTGCAGGATCTCCGCTTCTCTGGCCAATCCCTCCTTGCGGATCTCTTCCCGGACCGAGGCCCCCTGGGCCTGGGCCGCACCCATGGAATCCCGGTGTTGCTCCATCAATTCCTCGGTGCGCTGCTGGAGTTCCCGGGCTTTCTTCTCGGCTCCCTCGATCCAGTCTCTTCTTTCCTGGAGAACGCGCAGAAAGGGCTTGAAGACCATGCCGCTCAAGGCAACCATGAGGATCAACACGATGGCCAGCTGAAAAATAACCGTGAAGTTGAGTTCGATCATCTAAAAATCTCCCCGGATCAAATGCCGAATTTCCAGGCCCAAATCTCAAATCGATTCGAAATCTAAATCGCCCATGCCCGAAACGAAGCCGATTGAATTTTTACTTAGGGAGTGCTCGGGGCCTTGTGCTTGTCTCCCTTTGGGAGGTCGCTGGTCATATGCGAGGTTCCCTCAAAGATCACCCCTTCGCCGAAAACCAGCACGGGGGCATGAAGGTCTCCAAAAATTCTAGCCGGGGTATAGGCCTCGATGCGGTTTTTCGCGCGGATGATTCCGTGAACTTCTCCCCTGACCATCACCACTCCGGCTTCAATCTCGGCCTGCACTTTCCCTTTTTCCCCCACGATGATCATCCCCTCGCCGCGGATCTGGCCGGTGAATTTCCCGTCGATCCGGACCGCTCCCTCGAAGGACAATTTCCCTTCGAATTCCGTCCCCCCGCCCAGGAGGGCGTTGATCTCTTCGCTGGGATTCTGCGGCGTCTTTTTCAGGTCGGTCCCCCCTTTCCCTTTCTATCTCCGCAGGAGCTCAATGATTCGGTCCAATTCATCGGGGGAAAAGAAATCGATTTCGATCTTCCCCCGTTTTCGCTTTCCCACAATTCGGACCTTCGTGCCCAAGGCCCGCTGGAGTTCTTCGATCAACGCGCTCCATTCCGGATGGGACCGCCGGGGAGGGGGGGAACTGCGGGTCCGGAGCCTTTTGACCAGGCTTTCGGTCTGGCGGACCGACAGGCCACCCGAGAGTAGCCTCTTCCATAAGAGCTTCTGTTTATCGACTCCCTCGAGGCTGAGGAAAGCTCTCGCATGGCCCATGGTGATCTTGCCTTCAGCCAGGCTCAGCTTGATTTCCGGCGGGAGTCTCAGCAGCCGGACTGTGTTGGCAATCGTGGTCCGGTCCTTCCCTACTTTCTTGGAGATCTCTTCCTGGGTGAGATGGAATTGCTCCATCAATCGTTTATAGGCTTCGGCCTCCTCGATGGGGTTCAGGTTCTCTCGCTGGACATTCTCGATGAGGGAGAGCTCCAGCATCTCTGAGTCGGAAACATCCTTAATCAGGATGGGGATTTCTCTCAGGCCCGCCCGCTGGGCTGCCCGCCACCTTCTTTCACCGGCGATCAGCTCGTAACCGTCGCTCTTGCGCCGGACCAGCAGAGGCTGGAGAATTCCTTTTTCCTGGATAGAATCAACCAGCTCCTGGAGCTGTTCGTCGGAGAACGTCTTCCGGGGTTGAAAAGGGTTGGGCTGAACTTCCTCGATCCCGCACTGCTGAAGGGCTTTTTTCCCTTCCCCCTCGGGGATTCCTCTTTCCGGGATCAAAGCCCCGAGTCCTTTTCCCAATGCCTGCCGCGCGGTCAAATTCACCGATCCTTGCTGATGCTTTGCCGGGAATTTTTTCCCAAAAATGAATGACGATTCACTTTAAAATAAACAAAAGAAAAATGTCAAAGGAAAAATATATATTTTTAGCCCTTCGCGCGGTGAGCGATGATCTCCCTGGCCAATTCCAGGTAGCTCTCCGCCCCCCTGGAGCTGGCATCATACAAAATGATGGGTTTACCAAAACTTGGACACTCGCTCAGGCGGACGTTCCGGGGGATCATGGTGTTGAAAACCAGGTCGGGGAAATGGTTTCGAACCTCTTCCGTGACCTGGTGAGAGAGGTTGTTCCGCTTGTCCACCATGGTCAGCAGAATGCCCTCGATGGTCAGGTCCGGGTTCAGGTTATCTTTAATTAATCTAATGGTTTTAAGCAGTTGTGATAATCCTTCCATTGGATAATATTCGCACTGGAGGGGAATCAGGACGGAATCCGAAGCGGTCAGGGAATTTACGGTGATAAGTCCCAAGGAAGGGGGGCAATCGATAAAGAGGTAATCGAAGGCCTCCTTCAATTCTTTAAGGGCCCTTTTCAACCGGACTTCCCGGTCCGGAAAGGGAACCAGCTCGATTTCAGCGCCAATCAGATCGATATCCGAGGGGATGATCTTGAGAAAATCAAGCTCTGTGTCCAGAATCAGGTCTTTCAAATTAGCCTGATCAATCATGGCATGATAGATGGACTTGCCCGATCTTTTTTCTCTGGTAACTCCCAGACCGCTGGTGGCGTTTCCCTGAGGGTCGATATCAATAAGGAGGGTTTTCTTCTCGGCCACCGCCATCGACGCCGACAGGTTTACCGAAGTCGTGGTCTTTCCCACTCCCCCTTTTTGGTTGGCCACGCTGATGATTCGTCCCATAAAGGTTTTTCTCCAGTTCGATTACTTATCCCATTCGGCCCATAAATTTCAAGAGAAAAGTGAAATGTCCAGAAACAAGGATCATCTCCAAATTAGTTGATCGAGTATTTTATGAAAACCTGCCCCTGGAATCACCTGGCATTTCGAATATACCAGTTCTTTGGCTCTCAATTAATTTGGAGATGACCCAAAAACGAAAATATCCGTGTTCCACGTGGAACAATCAACTTATTTCTTTTTCAAGCCTATGAGGTTTCGTTCATGGCGCAGGTAAGGAAGCTGGATCGCCTCAAGAAAATTCGGTTCCAAGCCCATATCTTTCAGCAGAGCGAGGCTCTCCTCCAACTCCTCCCGCCCTCTCTTCCCTTTCATGGCCAACAGGATTCCCCCCCTTTTTAGAAAACCGACGCCTTCGGAGGCGAAGGCCAAGAGGGAGCCGAAAGCCCGGGAGACGACAAAATCAAAGCTCGCGGATAAACCCTCAATTCCCCTATCTTCCCCGGTCCAGCGAATTTCGACTCCGCTTAATTTTGAAATTCTCAAAACCTCTTTCAGAAAAAAAACTTTTTTCCGGGTCGCCTCCAGCAATACAATTTTTAGATCGGGGCGCATAATTCTTAAAGGAATCCCCGGAAACCCGGCGCCCGATCCCAAATCCAGGACGGATGTTTCCTGGGGAAGGTATTTTAGCAGAGTCAAGGAATCCAAAAAATCTTTAAGGATGATCTCCCGGTCATCTTTCCGGCTGGTCAAATTAATTTTTTTTCGCCACAGATTCAATTCCTTCAGGTAGAGTTCGAAGGCCTTCATTTGGTCATGGGTCAATGAGATTCCCAGGATGGCAGCCCCCCCGGGAAGGAGGTTCCATGGTTCCTTGGCCGTCATGATTTAGCCCTTTGAAATCAAGTCCTGGCCTCTGGCAGAGCCGGAGCCTTGAAAACGTGAACCGTTCAAAGCGAATTCAGTTGAGGGGCCACCTGAGGTGGTCTCCGCAAGGGTGCCAGGCCGGGGCGCAAGGGTCTTGTGCTCAAAAATCATGAGGCGCCCTTTATTTCATGGATTGGGCGGGCCACAGGAATTGCGGATTGTTGATTGCGGAATGCGGATTGAAAAAGAAAAACTCAAAATCCGAAATCCGCAATTCGAAATCCGAAATCCAACGGGCCGATGCTTTTTGAGCACAAGGCCCTTGCGCCCCGGCCACGACTCAAGCCTCCCCGAAATGTGAAATTCTGTGCCCGACATAGCCAGGGACTTACGTAAGGCAACTATTAAAAAAAGAAACGATTTCTAGGTCCGGGCTCCTTCCTTCATTTCCGATTCTTTCTTTAAATAGACCATCAGAATTGAGAGGGCGGCGGGCGTAATACCGGATATTCGTGAAGCCTGTCCGATGGAAAGCGGCCTGACCTTATTCAATTTTTCTTTCACTTCGGTCGAAAGGCCCGGGATACGATAATAGTCCATTCCCGGCGGAAGCCTCATTTCTTCGAGCTTTTTGAGCCGTGCCACCTGCTCTTCCTGCCTCTGGATATAACCCGCGTATTTAACCTGAATCTCTACCTGCTCGGCTACTTCTTCCGCCGTGCAGGCGCATTCCGGATCAAACTTTGCCAAATCCCTGAAGGAGATTTCCGGGCGGCGGAGAAGCTCCGTCAAAGCCATAGGGTTCTTAATCGGGGCGGTCCCCATGGCTTTCATCCGGTCATGCTCCCCGGGAGTCGGGTATAGGATGATTTTCCCCAGCCTCTCCAGCTCTGCTTGTATGCTGCCCTTTTTTTTGATAAATGCATGATAATCTTGGTCATTTACCAATCCCAGAGACCTTCCCTTCTCTCTCAAACGCAGATCGGCATTGTCTTCCCGCAATAACAGACGATATTCCGCGCGGGAGGTAAACATCCGGTAGGGTTCTTTCGTACCCTTGGTTACCAGGTCATCGATGAGCACGCCGATATAAGCCTCATCCCTTCTCAGGACAAAAGGATCTTCCCCCTGGATTTTCAGGACCGCATTGATCCCGGCCATCAGCCCCTGAGCGGCCGCTTCTTCGTATCCGGAGGTGCCATTGATCTGTCCGGCGAAGAAGAGATTCTCCACGAGTTTGGTCTCCAGCGAAGGCTTCAATTGGACCGGATCGGCATAATCATATTCGATGGCATACCCGGGGCGGACAACCTCAGCCCTCTCCAGGCCGGGGATGGAACGGAGCATTCGCACCTGAATGTCCATGGGAAGGCTGGTGGCCAGCCCGTTGGGATAGATCTCCAGGGTATCCAGTCCCATGGGTTCCAGAAAAATCTGGTGTTGATCCTTTTCCGCAAAGCGGACAGTTTTATCTTCAATGGAAGGGCAGTATCTGGCTCCAGTCCCCTTAATCACTCCGGAATAGAGGGGCGAGCGGTCCAGACCCGAGCGGATGATTTCATGCGTTCCGGAGTTGGTATAAGTAATGTGGCATGGTACCTGTCGCAGAGGAACCGCCTGATTGCTGAAAGAGAAAGGCCTGGGTGGATGATCGCCCCGCTGTTCCTGAAGCCCGGAAAAGTCTATGCTCCTTCCATCCAGCCGGGGGCAGGTTCCGGTTTTAAGGCGTCCCAGAGTGAACCCCAGATTCAGGAGACCTTCGGATAATTTGACGGAAGGGAGATCCCCCAGTCTTCCTGCGGGGAAATTCTTTAAGCCGATATGGACGAGCCCGCGGAGAAAGGTCCCGGTGGTTATGACTACCGCTTTGGACAGAAACCTTTCGCCCATGTTGGTAACGACTCCTTCCACCCTTCCCTGGTGGATAAGGAGATCATCCACCAGGGCTTGCCGCAGGAAAAGATTCTTCTGGCGCTCCAGCACCCTCTTCATCCGCAAGTGATAGAGATGCATGTCCGACTGAGCCCTGGAAGACCGGACTGCCGGCCCTTTCTTGGTATTCAACCGGCGGAACTGGATTCCGGTCTCATCCGTATTTTTTCCCATCTCCCCACCCAGAGCATCGATCTCCTTCACCAGCTGCCCTTTGGCCAATCCTCCGACAGCCGGGTTGCAGGACATCCGGGCCACCGCCTCCAGGCTGATGGTTAAGAGCAGGGTGGAATGGCCCATGCGGGAACAGGCCAGCGCTGCTTCGCACCCGGCATGGCCGGCTCCGATTATGATGACCTCATATTGGGTAGGATAAGTGTCCAAGAATTTTCCCTAAAAAGCATGAGGGGAAAGATGTTTCACGTGGAACATAGGCGATATATTTTATCTAACCTGCCAAAAATAATATACTTTTTAATATCACCGGGATCAAATTTTGTCAACCATTCTTTTTTGGATATCAGCCCAGATTCGATCCCGTTTTCTAACCAATTGAATAAATTATGGATTCTGTTTTCAGGTCCTTCCGAAAGAGGCTTCCTTTGAGCCCGCTTATCATTCTTGTATCGGCCTTTGAGTAAGATGTTTTTTTACAGGGAATTTGCCCCTTCTCCTAAAAAAAATCATATAAAAAATCATGACCTTCGGCAGATCCGGAGGTATGAAAAACAGTGAACCGCTCAAAGCGGATTGAAATGGGCGCCACCTAAAGGTGGCCTTCGGGCGGATGCCAGGCCCAGGGGCAAGGACCTTCTGTGCAAAAATCATGAGGCGGCTTCCATTTTATGGGCCAGGCGGGCTAACCGTTCCAACCTCCGATGAAGGGGTCCTCTTCTGGTAGGGTGACCGGCCGGTCGCCCGATCGGCCCGCCACATCCTGCGGAAGCCGGTCGCAGCCTCCAAGGAGAGGGCCAGCCCGGCCGATGCTTTTTGCCCAGAAGCTCCTTGCCCCCGGGCCACAACCCAAGCATCCCGGAAATGTCAACCCCGTACTGGATACGGGGCCCCCGGCAGAACCGGGGATTTACCTTAAGAAAATTAATAAGTTATATTCATTTCCTGGTCCTGGTGCAAGGCCGCGTCCCTCGATATTCTAAAACGGCCTTGCTTTTTTATGTACAGGCAGAAAGCGTGATTGCGGAATGCGGATTGGAAAATAATCAATTCCGAAATCCGCAATCTGAAATCCATAATAGTTTCAAATAGTCCTGCGTTCGAACCACCGTCTTTCACCCGGGCCACGAAAAGTCTGATCTTAAGAGTCAAGAGGGTCAAAAAGCGGGGATTTTGCCCCGCCTTTCACTCCTGCGATTCTCCTTCCTGCGGAAAAGCAAGCTTGTGGCCCGGAAAAAAAGGAGTTGCGTGCAAAAAGATCGGCGGGAGAAGAATTCTACCCGAAGATCCCCCCGTGGTTCCGCAGAAAGGGGCGGGCCCATCGGGTGTTACTGAATTCGGAATTCTTTACTTCTTTTTTCCATTCCGCATTCCGCATTCTACATTCCACATTTTGATTGCCCGCCCGGTCCAGGAAAGGGCTTTATGGCTTTTGCGCCCAACGCCCTTTCTTCAGGGCTAGGGAGCGCTTGACATTCATTTCATCTTCCGCCTGCTTGGGGAATAGTGAATGAGGGCAAAAACAGGGAATAATTGACTTTTCTCCATGGATCTGGTATACATTTTTAGGATGCCCTCCATTTCCATTTCCTTCGATGAAAAAAGGGATTCGATTTCTAAATCAAAAGTTGGGCAAACGCATCACTCATCGCCCCAAGCCATGGGTAGGGAAACCCAAAAGGAAAGCATTAAAGGCCCCCAATCGATGACCTTGCGGGGTGGGTTTTATCTCCTCTCGCTGCTGTCTTTTTTTCTTTTTTCGATCTCCTGCGCATCCCAACCCAAAAGCAGCATTCTGGTCAGAGACTTGGTTGAGCCCCCCGCGGTTATTCAGGAAGTCTTTGCCCGGGAGGGGAAGAGCGATTACTCTCTCCTCATTGACGAAGGATATTCTTTCCGCCTTATTTACCTCTGTGAAAACAGGGTGCTGAATTTTGTGGAAGAACCCCGGAAGAATCCTGTCCTGGTAAGCATTCAAACGATTCTCGATACTCCGGTGGAGAAGAAACTGTCGGGCGATGATCGCAGGCGCATCTGGGCATGTATTGAAAGAAAGGTATGGGAGGAACATTCCCGGGTAGAAGAATACAAGAGCCGCCTGGTTCGGGAAAGGATGCAGCTGGAGAGAGAATTAAGGAGCGCTCGGTCTCAAAAAGACCTGATCCTGGCGGAGATTGCCGGAAAGAAAAGGCTGGAGGCGGAAAAACAACGTCGGATTGAGCAGGAAAAGAGACGAGTCGAGGAGGAGCGCCAGAGAAGAATTGCCGAAGAGCAGCGTAAATTTTCCGAAGAAGAGCGAAAAATACGATACTATAAAACCGGGCAAAAGGAAGACTCATCACCCTTTCCTCCTCCTCCCACTCTGCTACCCAAGGTTACGGAAAGCGGCGTTTTTATGGTCATGAAAGAGGCCCGGATTTCAGAAGAGCCCCGAGAAAACTCCAAGGCCATCGCCCGGGCTATCAAATATGACATTTTCGACGTCATCAATGCAAAAAACGATGGATCCGGAAACAGATGGTTCCAGGTTTTTGTAGGCGAGCAGGTGATATCGGAGAGGGGGAAAAAGGTCGGCTGGTCCCCGGAGGAAAAAACCTTTTGGGTAAGAAACAAATTACTGGCTTGGGTTTATCCGGGAGATATCGGAAATATTAATAATGTCAAGCCCTTAAAGATTAAGCCGGAAGATGTTCAGTTCACTGGAAAAGCATCTGTCACCCCCCTGAAGCTTACCTTTTATGAAGTAACCTACGGGATGAATACCACCATCCGGGAGGAGATTTTTGGATGGGTGGAAGAAGCAGATGGAATCCGCCGGAGCACAAAAAACAAAGATGAGATGAGGACTCTTCTGAAAGACCTGTCCAAGACCATGTGGCCCCTGCCTACCCAGGAAGATATCCTGAAAGGATATATCCGTCAGGGCTTTACCCGTGAGCAGGTGGTCCTTTCGTGGGGACGGCCCGATCATGTGAATACCACCCGTACGCTGGTCGGTGTTCACGAGCAGTGGGTATACGGGGAGCCTCCCTTTCCCAAATCTTATGTCTATTTCGAAAACGGGGTGGTTAAGAACTGGGAATTCATTAGGAATAGCGGAAAGTAGGATCTGCCTCGGGGACAGAATCGAATCCCAAAAATAGGGGGGATTATGGGTCTTCAAGATTTCACCGTCTACGATCTCATCGCCCGCAACGCTCGCATCTTTGCCCGCCGGGAAGCCTGGATTGCCGACCAGCGCCGAATTACCTTCCTTGATTTTTACAATGATATCAATATCCTATCATATTCTTTGGAGAAGGCCGGCCTACATAAAGGAGACCGGATAGGAATATTATCCCAGAATTGCTATGAATTCGTCCTCCTTTACGGAGCTGCCGCCAGACTAGGAGCCATTATGCTCCCCATCAACTGGCGCCTCTCCTCGCCAGAGGTGGAATACATCCTCACCGACGGGCAGCCCCGCTTTCTTTTTGTCGGGCCGGATTATAAAACCACAATCCGGAATTTGATGCCCAAGCTCGGATTCATAAAAAAATTTTATACCTTTGGATCGGCGGAAGCTGATTATGAAGCCTTCAGCCCCTTGATGAAAGAGGAAGGAAAAGCTAAGGAAGTAGATATTCAGGCAAGCGATCCTTATCTGATCATTCACACCGCGGCGGTGGCCGGAAAACCGAGGGGGGCTACTCTTTCCCACGGGAACATCATTGCCGGCAACCTGCAGCACATGGCCACTATGGGTTTGCGGGAAAATGACAGCTACCTTCATATGCTGCCCCTCTTTCACATTGCCGACCTGGCCCTCTCCTTCGCGGTCATGCACGCCGGGGGAAAGAATGTCCTCATGACCAAATTCGATCCCGAACTTGCCCTGCAGTCGATCGAAAAAGAAAAAATCACTTGCTTCGGCGAATTCCCACCCATGCTGGGAATGCTCCTGGAAAAATTGGAGAGTAAGAATTTCGACGTTTCCTCTTTGAAACACGTGGGCGGAATTGATCACCCTTCGAACATTGAAAAATTGAAGAAAAAAGCCAACGTTGAATTCTGGATTGGCTTTGGGCAATCCGAAACCACCGGTATGGTCACGGTTTGCGCCTTCACCGAAAGACCGGGTTCCGCGGGCAAAGAGGGGCCTCTGGCAAAAATCAAACTGGTCGATGATCATGAACGCGAAGTGCCGGTGGGAACCCCGGGAGAGATCTGCGTTCGCGGCCCCCTGGTATTTTTGGGATACTGGAACCTGGAAGCCGACACCCGCTACACCTTCCGTGAAGGGTGGCACCACACGGGGGATATCGGACGCCTCGATGAGAACGGATATCTCTGGTATGTGAAACGAAAGGCGGAAAAAGAATTGATCAAGCCCGGGGGGGAAAATGTGTACCCCGCCGAGGTGGAAAAAGTAATTTTAGAGCATCCGGAAGTTGCCGATGTGTCGGTCATCGGCGTGCAGGACAAGGAGTGGGGAGAAGCGATCAAGGCTGTCTGTGTGCGAAAACCCGGCAGTTCCCTGACCCAGCAGGGATTGATCGATTTCGTGGCCTCCAGAATTGCCCGCTATAAAAAGCCCAAGTATGTGGACTTTGTCCCCGTCCTTCCCAAAACCCAGGATGGTTCGGTAGACCGCGAGAAAGTCAAGGCGGAGCACGGAAAAGCGAATTAAGGGAGGGCTGGTTTTTCCATGGATGAAGGGGTGAAGTCTTCCCTCTAAATGGCCCGTTCCATCCGGGCCAGCTTCCTTTTAGCGAGGGATTGCCGCGTGTTTTTCTGCTTGAGCCAGCGGTGGAATTCCTGGAGGGTTTGTTTCAGGCTGGAAATATTCTCATCCAAGGATCGGGGCGAAGGGCCGCCGACTGCGGCTCTTTTCGCAATGAAGACCCGCGCTTCTTGAGCCTTTTGCAGAAAGGCCCCGGTCATTTTGATTTTTAATCCTTCTTCCTGCAACGCCTTCCGCAGCACTGGAAGAGTGATTCCTTCTGCGCCCTCTTTTTCCGCGTATCGGACCGCTCTTTCCGCGGCCCCTTTGGCCTGCCGGAAGGGAATCTTCCACTCTCGAACCATCTGCTCCACGAGCTCCGGGGCGGCAATAAACCCGGCTTGGCTTCGAGCCTCCATTTCTTTCCGGTTTATCTTGAGCGAAGAAACAATTTCCCCCATGAGCGGGGTGGCGGCAAGGCATTCATCCACGAGGTCCATGACCAGGTACTTTGTCCACTGGGTGTCCCGGTTGTATCCCAAAAAGAGTGCCTTTCCGATGGAAAGGAGAGATGCCAGGAGCCCGTGAGCTACCGCAGTCTTGGCCTTTATCACCTCCAGCGGATCGGGGTTGCGCTTCTGGGGCATCATGGAGCTTCCCGTGCTGTAGGCATCATCCAATTTGATCAGGCCGAATTCGCCGGTGCTGAAAAGGATGAGGGTCTGAGCCATGGAACTCAGGTGGTTCATCATGGCGGAAACCGCAAAGCCCAGTTCTCCCTCGGCCTCCCAGCGGTTCTGGATGGGGATCAAGGGAATTGGAGCAGGGTCGGTCAAATCCCAGGAGTTTCGAGGAAAGATGGCGATCGATGGGAAAACTGGTTCCGTATCCGGTCATGGAACCCAGCGGGTTCTCATTGAACCGCTGGTACCAGTCCTGAAATCTCCGGACATCCCGGGAGAAGGCTTCGGCGAAAGAAAGCCAGATGTGCCCCAGGGTGGTCACCTGGGCAAGTTGATGGTGGGTGTATCCGGGAGTGATGACCTCCCGATGTTTTTGCGCCTGGCGAATCAGTATTTGAATCACGGAAGAAAGGCCGGAAACAAAACCCAGATTACAGTCCCTCAGGTACAGGCGCATGTCCAGGGCGACCTGATCGTTCCGGCTCCGGGCGGTGTGGAGCTTCCCTCCCACTTCCAGCCCATACTTTTTGATCAGCCATCTCTCCACATTACTGTGCACATCCTCCTGGGAAGGATCCAGCTTAAAACGTCCCCTTTTCCAAGCCTTTTCGATCTCTTTCAAGCCGGAGATCAGCAGCCGTGCGTCCCTCCGGGGGATAATCTTCTGCCCGGCCAGCATGACCACATGAGCCCGGCTGCCCCAGAGGTCGTAGGGGATCAGCCGTTCATCGGCCGGAGGAACTCCTCGTACGTCTCTGCCCGAAGTAAAGGCCTCAGCCAGAGCCGACGGCTGTTTTTCAAACCTCTTTCCCCAAAGTCGTTTCATAAAGAATGCCTAAAATTCGAAATGCCTAAAGTGCCTTAAATGAGGGTTCACTGACAAAACAATGTTCTTCATCCGTGTTTATCTGTGTTCATCTGTGTCCAAAAAATCTGTTTCTTTCTTTCTCTATTCAATCCGCAATTCGCAATCCGAAATCCGCAATTATCCAAAGACTCCCCCCATGCGCGAGCCGGCGAGGCGGTTGATCAGCCACAGACAAAAAGCGCCGAGGATGATCAGGATTAAGCCGAGGGCCGCCGCTTCATTCACCGACCCGCCGATGTAGAAGTTGAAGATCCCCACGGTCATCATCTCCCTGCCGGGAATGACCAGGAGGAGAGTGGCCGACGCTTCCTGAAGGGCAAGGATGAAAGAGTAAAGGGCTCCTACCAGAATCCCTTTCCAGATCAGGGGAGCCACCACATCTTTGAAGGTCCTGGACTTGGTGGCGCCCACGGATTCGGCGGCCTCCTCGATGGATTTATGAACCAGCAGGAGGGAAGCAAAGGTTCCCCGCACCGTGTAGGGAAGGCGCCGCACCCCCAGGACGATGGGGATCACGACCCACATTCCGATCAGGGCGGTGTCCATGAAAGGCAGGGGATCGCGGAAAGCCCGCATGTAGGCGATCCCGATGCCCGTGCCGGGCAGCGCCAGGATCAGGGTGGTAAGCGAGTCCAGGATGTCTCTTCCGGGAAGCTTGGTCCGGGCCATGACCCAGGCTACGGGAACGCCCACGATGATGCAGATCAGGACGGATATCCCCGAAAAAATCAGGCTGTTGATGATGAATTTGGGAGTTTCGATGGCCACCCGCTCGAAGTACTGGAGGGTATATTTCACCGGAATGGGAGTCAGGGCCCATCCCTTGCCGAAGGAATCCAGGGCGATACCCAGGTAGGGAATGAAGGAGAAGATCAGCACCGCCACCAGAAAGACGATGACCAGAACCTCTCCCCCCGCCGAAATTTTTTTCCTTTCGACCTTGGAGTAGGAGAGGGAGCTGTAGTCTTTGATGGCCACGTATTTCTTGGCGATGATGAGGAAGAGAATCGCCAGCAGGACCATGATGGCCGAGATGACGATCCCCATCTTGAAAAGCCGCCGGTCCACAAACTGGACGATATTCAGATAAGCCTGGGAAGCGAGGAGGTCATCTACCCCCACGACCAGGGGAGTGGCGAAGTCGGCAAAGGTCCAGATGAAAACCAGAAGGGCGCCGGACACGTATCCCGGGGTCGTCAAGGGGAAGGTGATGTCCCAGAATTTCCGCAGCCCCCTGGAGCCCACACTCTCCGCCGCCTCGTCCAGAGAGAGGTCGATCTTCCCCAGGGCGTCCACGATGGAAAGGGTCATGAGCGGAAAGAGGTGGAGCGTTTCCACCAGGAGCACCCCATGGATGCCATACATGAAATTGATGGGCTTCTCGAAGCCGAGATAATCCATGAGGATCACGTTCACCGTCCCGGCCCGGCCCATGATGAAGACAAACCCCATCACCCCCACCAGGGGGGGCATGATCATGGGAATGATGGTGAGGTAAGAGAACAGATTGCGGCCGGGAAATTCATAACGGAGAAGAAGATAGGCGATGGTAATCCCCAGGATCGAGGTGGTTAAGACCGTGGCTCCCCCGAGAACAAGAGAATTGACCAGCGATTTGAGATAATACGCATCGGTGAAGAAATCGAAAAAATTATTCAAGGTAAAGACGCCTTCGGCGGTGGTAAAGGCATCATAGAACAACCGGATCAGCGGGTAGATGAGGAAAATCCCGAAAAAGGCCCAGATGGCCAGGTACCCCATCAGACCGCCAAGCTTCATTTCGGCGAAGGGACGCGCTTGGGGTAGAGCGAGCGATGTTTCGGTCCGGGGACTCAAGGGAAAACTCTCTTTTCAGGGAACGGGAATTCCCAGAGTGATCTGCTGGGGAATCGAAATATATACTTTTTCCCCCTGGGGTAGAGTCTGGTGGTACCAGGGGTTCTGAATATCCACCTTGAAGATCTTGCCGTTCTGCATTTCCACGTCATAGCGGATCGTATTCCCTATGTAGGAAGCAAAATTAACCGCGCCCGGCAGGACATTGGTATCTTTTTCCCGCACTTCTTCCTGGGTGATGGAGGCCGTCTCCGGCCGGATGGTGACCATGCACCGGTCCCCCGCTTTAAAGGCCCGCTCGATGGTGCAGATCATGGCCCCTACCTCGGTTTGGACCTTCATCTTCTCCCGATCCAGGATCTCCCGCACTTCTCCGGGAATCAAGTTGTTAATCCCGATAAAATCGGCCACGAAGGGGTTCTCCGGCTTGGCGTAAAGCGACCCGGGGCGAGCCTAATTGCTGCATTTTTCCATGGTCAATGACGGCGATCCGGTCCGACAGGGTCAAGGCTTCTTCCTGGTCATGGGTAACGTAAATGGTCGTGATCCCCAATTCCTTCTGCAGCTTGCGAATCTCGGCCCGCACCTGAATGCGGATCTTGGCATCCAGGTTGCTCAAGGGTTCATCCAGGAGGAGAACGTCCGGGTTCAGGACCAGGGCTCTGGCCAAGGCCACGCGCTGCTGCTGCCCTCCGGAAAGCTGCCCGGGGTAACGTTTCTCCAGCCCGGACAGATTCACCAGATGGAGAGTATGGGAGACTTTGGAGACAATATCCTCCTTGGCAAACTTCCTCAGCTTGAGGCCGTAGGCGATGTTGTCAAAGATGGTCATGTGGGGCCAGAGGGCGTAATTCTGGAAGACCATGCCGATATTCCGCTCGTAGGGCGGAATCGGGGCCACGGGCCTGTCTCCGAAATAGATCTCCCCGCTATCGGGCCGGTGAAATCCCCCGATCAGGCGCAAGAGGGTGGTTTTCCCGCACCCGGATGGTCCCAGGAGGGTGAAGAGCTCTCCATCCTTAATCTCCAGAGATATATGGCTCACGGCCTCCAGGGTTCCAAACCTTTTTACCAGGTCTTTCAGTAGAATATTCATAGAACAACCGATCGATGGGTCCAGGAAACAACGGAAAAACTCCTCGAGGTCATCCCCCGAGGAGTTTTTCCAGGCTCAAGAAAACGCTGGGTCCAAAACTCACTTGCCCTTTACGATGTCTTTGTGCTTCTCCGCAATCTCCTTGCGGAAGTAGGAGTTCACCTCTTCGATTCGCTTCTTGGGGCCGGCAATCTTTTCGTCATACACGTTGCCCACCGGGATGTCGAAGAAAGACCTCATCCCGCCGGTGAATTTCACCGTCATCTCCTGCTTGGAGCCCGGTGGCCCCTGGACTTTGAACTTCGGGGTGATGGGATAGAGGCCGAGTTCCGCGAAAAGCTTCTGCCCCTCTTCGGTCAGCAGGAACTCGATGAAGGCATGGGCTGCTTTCGGATGGGGCGCTCCCTTAAGGACCGCCATGGGCTCGGGGGTCACATAGGCATTCTTGGGGTAAACATACATGACGTCATACCCGGCCAGCACTTCGGCGAAAGCCATGTAGCTGGGAACCGCGTACCCGACAGCGAATTCCCCCTTGGCCACTACGTTGGGAACGTCGCGGGAGCGGGCGGTAAATATGCCGGTGTTGGCGGCCAGTTTCTTCAACCAATCCCAGCCCTTCTCCCAGCCGTAGGTCTGAAGCATGACTTCGTAGCTGGCATGGCTGGAACTCGAACGATCGGGAGTGCACTGGGCAATCTGCCCTTTGAGTTTGGGGTTGAGGAGGTCGTCCCAGTCTTTGATTTCCACGCCCAGCCGTTTCAGCAGTTTGGGCTGGTAGATTAGGCCGTAAGGCTCCAGGGTGGTCCCCACCCAGAACCTCTTCGGGTCTTTCAGGGGCAATCCCACAGGCTTTCCGATGGTAGTGGGAATCTCATCCCACATCTGCTTGGGAATCTTTACCGGCTCCAGGAGCCCCTCCACGGCCAGGGCATCAAAGAGGGTTCCTTCCCCTCCCCAGAAAATATCCGCCTGCGGTCTCCCCTTCCATTCCAGGATCTGTCCGTAGGCCACCGGAGTTCCCTTGGGAATGGCGCTGGTCTTCACCTCGATGTTCCATTTCTTCTTGGCATAGGCGGCAAAGGCCTTGAGAGCCGGGTCATGGACATCCTTGGAGACCGGGGTAATCAAATAGAGCTCATTCTCGATCGACTGGGCCCCCGCAAAGGAAAGAGGCAGGAGCAAAAACGCAAGAAGGAGAATTCCCAACATCAATTTTCGTTTCATTTCCAATGCCCTCCTTGAAGAGCGGATAATGATGGATTACTCCGGCTGCTGGCTGGAGGTGTCCAATCGGAGTAAAAATAGCTTAGGAAAAAGGGATTGTCAATAAAAATGCTAAAAATGCTCCTCCCCGGCTAAACAAAATTTCTGAATAATCACGAAGATTTTTATCATTGACAAGTGGTCCTCCGGACAAATACATTTAATTGAAAGATCAGATCGGCCGCGGATACAAATTTTCCCTAATCCCTGATGAACATAGACTCCATGAGCGCTTTGACCTTTTTGGGTTACATTTTTGATCTGGATGGAACGATCTACCTGGGGGAAAAACTGATCCCCGGGGCCAGGGAAACGATCGAAAGACTGAAATCCCTTTCCAAAAAGATCGTTTATCTTTCCAACAAGCCCCTCCAGACGCGGGAAGATTATGCTTCCAAGCTGACCCGCCTGGGAATCCCCACTCAACCTGAAGAAGTCATAAATTCTTCTCTGGTCATGGCCCGCTGGCTCTCCAGGGAGGCGCCGGGGGCCACGATCTATGTGATTGGCGAGATCCCGCTCATCGAGGAGATGGTTCGCGCGGGCTTCCGTATCAGCGAGAGAGCCGGGGAAATTCAGTATGTGATCGCTTCCTTCGACCGGACCTTTGATTACCGGAAGCTGAACATCGCCCTCCAAGCCATTAAAAAGGGGGCCCGGTTCATAGCCACCAACCCGGACCGGACTTGTCCGGTGGAGGGAGGAGAAATCCCGGATTGCGCGGCCGTCATCGGAGCCGTGGAGGGGACGGCGGGGAAGAAGGTGGAAGCGATCGTGGGAAAACCCTCGGACATCATGATCCGGGTGGCCGTGGATTACATGGGCCTTCGTCCTCAGGATTGCGTGCTGGTGGGCGATCGACTCGAAACCGACATGGTCATGGGAAAGAAGGCGGGCATGGCCACTGCTTTGGTCCTCACCGGCGTGACCAATCGGGAGATTCTGAAGAAGGCGCTTATTCAACCGGATTACGTCTGGGAGAGCGTGGCGGAAATTATAAAATAAGCTCATAGCTCAAGGCTGACAGCTCATAGAAAAAACGATGAAAACGGAAGTGGTCGTCATTGGAGGGGGGGCTACGGGAGCGGGGGTTTTCCGTGACCTTGCCCTGCGGGGCATCGATACCGTTCTCCTGGAGAAAAAAGAATTTACCAGCGGAACCTCGGGTCGAAATCACGGCCTTCTCCACAGCGGAGGGCGGTACGCGGTCAAAGACCCCGACTCCGGCCGGGAATGTCTTCGGGAAAACTACATTCTCAAAAAAATCGCCGCCCCCTGCATCGAAGACACGGGTGGGCTTTTTCTTTCCACACCTCAGGATCCGCCGGATTATCCGAACTCCTTCCTCAAGGCCTGCGAGAAAATCGGCATCCCCGCAGAAGAAGTACCGGTGGCGGATGTTTTGCAAAAAGAACCCGCTCTTTCAGCGCAAATTGTCAGGGCCATCCGGGTGCCGGACGGGGCCATCGACCCCTTCAGGCTGATCCGGGCCAACGTGGAGGAAGGCCTGCAGCTCGGGGCCAAGGCTTTCCCCCATCGGGAAGTCGTGTCTATTCAAACCGAAGGAGGAATCATCCGCGGCTTGAGGGCTAAAGATTCCCGAACCGGAGAGGCGCTCCAGGTCGAGTGCCGTTTCATCGTGAACGCCGCCGGGGTCTGGGCCGGAAAGATGGCCCGAATGGCCGGAGCCCGTCTGGAGGTCGTCTTTTCCAAGGGAAGCCTGATCGTTCTCAATCAGCGTCTGGTAAACACGGTGATCAACCGCTGCCGGCTGCCTTCGAACGGGGATATCTTCGTTCCCCACGGGCCGGCTCTGATTCTGGGAACCACCTCCCTGACAACCGAGGAGATCGAAGACCCATCCGCCAGTGAGGAGGAAGTGGACCTTCTTCTCTCCGAGGGGGAGATGCTCATCCCCTCTGCCGGCGTCACCCGGGCCATTCGGGCCTATGCCGGGGTGAGGCCTTTGATTGGAGCGAGAGAAGCGGAGGGCGACACCCGGACCATCAGCCGTGATTTTCTGCTGCTCAATCACGGGGCGGCAGTGGGCGTAAAAGGTCTCTTCTCCATCGTGGGAGGAAAGCTGACGACCTACCGGTTGATGGCCGAGCGAACCGTGGATGCCATCTGCCGGGAGATGGGGAAACACATACCCTGCACCACGGCAGAAAAACCTCTCCCCTTTCCCCGGGAGTACGCCTTTTATGATCTGGGTTCCAGGCTGGGGCGGATTTCCGGTTCGGGGTCTTCTTCGGAGATTCTTTGCGAATGCGAGCTGGTGACCCGGAAAGAGATCCTGGAACAGGTGGAGAAACTCTCTTTCTCGACTTTGAAAGAAGTTCAGGAACGAACGCGGGCCGGGATGGGCCCCTGCCAGGGAGGATTCTGTTCCCCCCGGTTGACCGCCCTTCTGGCGGAAACCGGGAAAATTCCCCCGGGTACGTCACTTTCCGTTTTAAAGAAATTCCTGGAGGAACGCTGGAAAGGGACCCGCCCGGTTCTGTGGGGCCCCCAGCTTAAGGAAGAGCAGTTGATCCAGGCTTTGTACTCGGAGCTTTTTAATCTGGACCACCTTTAAAACCGTAAGTAGTGAAAGGTGAGTGGTGAGAAGTTAAAAGACGAATACCATTGAAACTTTGATTCTTTTCCCCTTACCACTTACTACTCACCTTTTACCCTTTACCCTATGAATTATGATGTCATCATCATTGGCGCGGGGCTGGCCGGCCTCATGGCCGCGGAGGCGGCCCGGGAGAAGGGCGCCCGGGTTTTGATCCTGGCCAGAGGCATGGGTTCGCTCCCTTTGACGAGCGGCTGCATCGATGGGCTGGGATACTTCCCAAGCTCTTCCCCGGTGCCTGTGTCCTCTCCTCTTACCGCCTTGGGCCGATTCAAGGATTTTCACTCCCAGCATCCTTACTCCAAGGTTGGCAAAGAGAAAATCCTTTTCGCGCTGAATCGTTTTCAGGATTTAACCCGCTCGGGCGACGTCCCGTATGCCGGGCAATTCGATTCCAATTTCCTGATTCCCACAGCTCTGGGCACATTTCATCCCACGTGCCTGGTTCCGGAGACCCTGAAGAACGGGATTCTTTCTCTGCCAGGCCGGGTTCTTCTTCTGGGCTTTGAAGGCCTCAAGGATTTTTCATCCTGGTTAGCGGCCGAGAATCTGAATCTCTTGCAAGCCCAGGGAAAGATCGCGCCCTCATTTCGGGCCGAAACCTTGGCCGGTCTGAGTTTGGGAGGAAAAGCCCTGAACAGTCTGAATCTGGCCGGAGCCTTCGATGGGGAAGACTTCCGGGATCGATTCGCCCGGCAGGTTCAACCTTTATTGAAAGAAGGAGAGAAGCTGGGGCTGCCCGCGGTTCTGGGTTTCCGTTCCTCTCATCAGGCCTGGGCCGACCTTCAAAAAAAGCTGGGGACCGAAATCTTTGAAATCCCCCTTCCCCCTCCTTCTATCCCGGGGCTTCGCCTTTATAACCTGGTCCGGTCACACCTCCAGGGAAAAGGGGTGCGTACGATCATCGGTCTTTCGGTATTGAAACCCATAATGGAAGCAGGAGAAATTAAGGGAATTGTTCTCGGGGAGTCGAGGAAAAGCCCGGTCTACCGGGCATCCGCCTACGTGCTGGCCACCGGTAAATTCGTGGGCGGAGGGCTCGACGCGCAACGGAACAGGATTTTCGAGACCCTCTTCGATCTTCCTGTTCAATACCCGCGGAACCGCAAGGAGTGGTTCAACACTAAACTCCTGACCGCCGCGGGCCAGCCCTTTAATTCTTTTGGAGTGGAAGTGAATGAAGACCTGCAGCCGGTCGACCCGGCCGGAAGGGTCGTTTACCGGAATCTCTTCGCCGCCGGGGGAATTTTGGCCCACGCCGACTCCATGGCCGAAAAATCCGGGGGCGGCGTGGCGATCTCTACCGGTTTTGTGGCCGGTGAATCGGCCGCAGCCTGCAAAAAAATGATTCACCACAGAGGCACAGAGAACACGGAGAATGGAAAAGAAAGGAATAATCGAATCATATGCGAACAACCATTTCTTGTATGCGATTTAATCATTATTCCACCATTCCAGCATTCCAATTTCTTTGCTCTGTGCCCTCTGTGCCTCTGTGGTGAAAGATATAAAAATGAAGCCCAATATTGATCAATGCATCAAGTGCTCCATCTGTAACGCCTACTGTCCGGTGTTGAAGGCCACGGGGCTCTTTCCCGGGCCGAAGCTGGCCGGGCCGGATGCGGAACGGTTTCGTCTTCAGAGGAAGGCCATTCCCTCGGAGTGGTTGGAGTATTGCGACTACTGCAAGATCTGCGAGCGGGTCTGCCCGCAGAACGTGCCCATTCCCGACCTGCACATAAAATCCCGTCTGGCCTGGAAGAAGACCCGCAGGCCCCCCTTCAGAGACTGGCTCCTCGGCCACGCTTACCTTCTGCAGAAACTGGGAAGCTGGGCGACTCCGATCTCCAACTGGACCACTGGATGGGGCTTTTCCCGCTGGCTCCTGGACCGGGGCCTGGGAATCGACCGGCGCACCCCCATGCCCTCTTACCGGCGCAAAACCTTTGCTCAATGGTTCCAATCCCGACCGCCGGGCAAAGGGGAGCCCCTGGCTTACTTTCACGGCTGCTACACGAATTATATCCAGCCCGATCTGGGACGAACCCTGGTTGAGGTTCTGGAAAGAAACGGGTTCCAGGTTCGTGTCCCCCGGCAGGAATGCTGCGGCCTTCCGCTGATCAGCAACGGTTTCTTTGACCTCGCTTCCCGGCTGGGAGAAAAAAATATCAAGTCCCTGCGGAAAACGATCGAGGATGGAACCGAAGTGGTCTTCTCTTCCCCCAGCTGCGGCATGACCCTGAAAGAAGAATATGAAACCATCCTGAACCTCCCCGGCGCTTCGCTGCTCAAGGATCATGTCTTCGAAATATGCCAGTTCCTCCTGCAGCTGTACGAAGAGGGGAAACTGGACACCCGGTTTCAGGAGATCAAGGAGACCTACTACTACCATGTTCCCTGCCACTTGCGGGCTTTGAAGATCGGCCTGCCGGCTCTGGAGCTTCTGTCCCTGATTCCGGGGTTGAAGGTGATCGAGCTTCCCGAAGGGTGCTGCGGATTGGCCGGAAGTTATGGTTACAAGCGGGAAAAGTACGCCATTGCCCAGGAGGTGGGAGAAGAGCTCTTTCAGGCTATCCGGGAATCGAAAGCCCGGACCGTGATCTCCGACTGTGAAGCCTGCCGGATGCAGATCGGGTACTACACCGGAGTGAAAACCCTTCATACGGTTCAGGTCTTGGGCCGGGCTTACGGAGCGTGATCCTTTGGAATTCAACATTCTGACCATGGCGATCCTGCTGATCGCCATCGTCCTCATTTTTGAGTTCAGCAACGGGTTCAATGACTGCGCGAGCATGGTCGTCACTCCGGTCATCACCGGGGTCATGGAACCCCGCAAGGTCCTCCTCTTGATCGCCGTCTTTGAGTTTATCGGTGCCTGGTTTCTGGGAACGGCCGTGGCCCAGACTCTGGGCAAGGGGATCGTAGACCCCCAGAACATAACCGTGCCGGTCATATTTGCGGCCGTTTGCGGGGCGATCCTCTGGAATCTGGGGGGATGGTATTTGGGCATGCCTTCCAGTTCCTCCCATGCGCTGATCGGAGGATTGGTGGGGGCCGTGGTGGCGGGTTCCGGAGCAGAATGGATTGATTGGGTCAAGGTGGGCGAAGTCCTGGCTATCCTCGTCCTTACGCCGGTGATCGGTCTTATTGCCGGCCGCTATTTGACCCAAAAGGTCCTTCGCCTCTTTCAGTATTCCAGGCCCAGCCGGGCGAACTCGCGCCTTAAGCAACTCCAGATTCTGACCTCGATTACCCTGGCCCTGAGTCACGGCACCAATGACGGCCAAAAAGGGATGGGAATCATCAGTCTCTCCCTCATCATCTTCCATAAGATTTCTCCAGAACTGATGGAGAAGATCTACCAGCCCATGCCTGGTTACGATTTTTATGTTCCCGGATGGGTTATTCTTGTCTGTTCTCTGGCCCTAGCCCTGGGGGTGAGTTCCGGCGGTTGGCGGATCATGAAGACTCTGGGCACAAAATTGTACAAAGTCCGGCCCGTCCATGGGTTCAGCGCCCAGGCCTGTTCTTCGATCATCATCTATTTATCTTCTCTTTTCGGTTTTCCCGTGAGTACTACCCAGATCGTCTCCTCCTCCATCCTGGGAGCCGGGTCGGCCCAGGGATTCGGGTCCGTCCGCTGGGGAGTAGGGAAGCAGATCTTCTTGACCTGGATCATTACCATCCCGGGATCGGCCGCTCTTTCGGCCGTTCTTTTCTTGATTTTCAATCTTTTCTTCTAATTTTCGCTGGACAGGTTTATGCTTTTGGCATAAAATATGCATTTTCATCAGTGAAAAAGGGGAGTCACTATGGCTCTGTTCCAGAAGAAGAAATGCGATTTCTGCGAGATGCTCCACGCCCAGGCCCTGAAGGTCCTGGAAGGGCTCGACGCCCTCTATGCCTGGGCCGAAGGGGGAGTGGACGCCCAGCGGGAAAGGGTAAAAGGTGTTGAAAGGGAAGCCGATGAACTACGGCGCATCGTCATAGAAGAGCTCAACCAGACCTTCGTGACTCCTTTTGATCGGGATGATATCTTCTCTTTATCGCGGGCCATTGACGATGTGATGGATTATGCGGACCGAACCGTGGACGAGATGGAAATCTATGAAGTGAAACCCAACAGCCACGTGGTTCAGATGATCGACATCCTGCGCAAGGCGGCCCGGGAGTTGAGCGATTCCATCCGCCTGATCCAGAAATATCCCAGTATCGCCCTGGAGCATGCCACCAAGGCCAAGGCCGCGGAGAACGAGATGGAAAACGCCTACCACCGGGCCCTGGCCGAGCTTTTCAAGGGGACGGACACGGTCTATATGCTCAAGATGCGGGAGATCTACCGCCATCTTTCCAATGCCGCCGACCGGGGCGACGAAGCCGCCAACCTGATCGGCGACATTGTGGTCAAGATGACTTGAGGTTTCTTACCGGCGATTCATTCGCTTATTTATAAGCGATCTTGCCCTTCATCTCCGTGCCTTCATAGAACTCCAAATACTTCTGGTTTCCCTCGGGCGTTTCCGTGTGCTCCGGGCCTCTCCACCATTTGTTGGCCAGGAAGTTCTTCTTGGCCAGTTCCCATACCTCGGCCGGAGCCGGAACATTCTTCACTTCCCAGGACACTTCTTTGGGAGTCATTTCGTAGACCGTGTAACGCATGGGGTAGGTGGAAAGGGCCGGGTGGACGATATGATAGATATCGTCCACTTTCTGGTACCGGGTGGAGATGTGCCGGTGGCCGGAGAAAACCAGCCGGACATCATACTTCTTCAACAGCGCCCTGACCTCATCGGAGTTTTCGAGGCGGAACCATCCAAAGTTATTATGGTTGGTCTTGTCCCCTTCGCCCCAGGGAACCAGGCTGTGATGGGTCAGGATCATGATGGTTTTTTTCTGGTATCTCTTCAGTACGCTCTCCAGCCATCTCATCTGGCCGGGATCCATTTTCCCCCCGAAATCATTCAAATTCGCTTCGGGCACGAACACCTGCGCCCGGGTGGTGTCAAAGCTGACCAGGACCAGGTCTTTGGCCACTTCCTGGGCGTAATAGGTCATGCCCGGGACCATGCCCCCGGAGCGGCCGATGAAGGCACCGGCTACCGTATACTTGGAAAGGCTCATGGGCTGGTCCTTCTTTTCATGGGGGACCAGACTGAGGTCGTGATTTCCCAGGACCACAAAATAGGGGACTTTGAGGGAATCCAGAATCCGCCGCAGCAGGTCGATGTTCCAGGGCTCGGCATCATTGGTCAGGTCCCCGGCGACCAGGACAAACCTGAGATCCGGAATTTTGTTGATCTCGGCCACCGCGTTTTCGGTGAGCAGCTTCGTCTTCAGGCCGAGTTTGTACCCATCCGTTATCCCTTTCTGCTCCGGAAGGGAAATGTGAGGGTCGGAAATGACCGCGAATTTGATCTTCTCGAAGGCCTGCCCAAAACCGGCGCAGGCCAAGACCAGGATGAGAATGCTGAGGACGCTTACCCACACTTTCTTTTTCATTTTATCCCCCTTTCAAGGTTTTCTCCAACGACCACGGGAAGAGACTCTCCCCGGTTGCCTCAAATTATCCAACAACGAACGGAATTGTCAAGGTATACCTCGCCCCTTCGCCCGTCCTCCGGGAGTATATTCGTTGAGTCCAAACCTCAAGACTGATCATCCTCGGCCCCCTGAGCCCTGGCAACGGGCCTAGCTTGACAACGGCGGTGAGAATGTTAATATTTTGCAGGAGGAACCGCTTTCTAAAATGGTGAAGAGAGATTACTACGAAATCCTGGGTGTGCCCCGCAGCGCCAATGAAACGGATATCAAAAAAGCCTACCGCCAGTTGGCTCTCCAGTATCATCCTGACCGGAACCCGGGGGATAAAGCCGCGGAGGAAAAGTTCAAAGAGGCATCCGAGGCTTACGAGGTTCTCCGGGACCCGGAGAAGCGTGAGCTTTATGACCGGTACGGACACGAAGGCCTCAGCCGGACCGGGTTCTCCGGTTTTGCCGGTTTCGAAGACATATTCTCCAGCTTCGGCGATATCTTCGAGGATTTCTTCGGATTCGGCACGGGCCGCCGCAGGTCGGCCGGGCCGAGAAAAGGGCCTGACTTCCGCTACGACCTGACCATCTCCTTCATGGATGCGGCCCTGGGCAAGGAGATGGAGATTGATATCGAACGCCCGGAGACCTGCGGAACCTGCAAAGGAACCGCCATAAAACCCGGCACGAAGAAAGAAACCTGCTCTTCCTGCAAGGGAAGCGGCCAGGTCACCCATTCCCAGGGATTCTTTACCTTGCGCACAACCTGTTCCCGCTGCCGGGGCCAGGGGTTTTTCATCCCCCATCCCTGCCCGGATTGCCGGGGCGCGGGCAAGGTGAAAAAATCCAAGAAAATTCCCATTAAGATTCCGGCAGGAGTGGATTCAGGAAGTCGTCTGCGGGTTTCGGGGGAAGGGGGAGAAGGTGACCGTGGAGGACGGGCCGGGGATCTTTATGTCATCTTACACGTTGAGCCTCACTCCTTCTTTGAACGGCATGAAGACGATGTCCTGTGCCAGATTCCCATTTCTTTTGTCCAGGCCGCCCTGGGAGAAGAGATTGAAATCCCCACGCTGAACGGAACTAAAAAAATCACCATCCCACCCGGAACCCAGAGCGGCCAGGTCTTCACCCTGCGCGGGATGGGCATCTCTCATCTGGACGGATACGGAAAGGGAGACCAGCACATCCAGGTGACGGTCAAGGTCCCCGCCAAACTGAACCATCGCCAAAAAGAGCTCCTGAAAGAATTTGCCGCCCTCGAGGGAAAAGGAGATTGATGGAATCGTGGAAGGATGGAATGCCGGCTTAAGAGCCGGTTTAGCATGAGCCCCAACTCCATCCTTCCATTCCGGCTATATACCGGCTTGCTTCTTCCCATCATTTCCCATCCCGCCCCCTATTTCCCCTTCAGAAACCCGGGACGGCCGAACTCCGGGTTGGGATAGGTGTAAAAACCCTTTCCTGTTTTCACCCCCAGTTCCTTCCGCTCGATCATGTCCTTTAGCGCTTTCGGCGGATAATCCTTGGGGTCCTTGGATTCGTTGTAGTAGGACATTTCGATGTCGTACACCACGTCCAGGCCGACCAGGTCCATCAGGAAAAACGGCCCATGAGTTGGAGTAAACATCACCATCCAAGCGCGGTCAACATCCCGGAAGTCGACGAAACCCTCTCCCCATAGATAAAGGGTTTGCCTTTTGATCGCCCGCCAAACGCTGTTGAAGCAGAAGCCCAGGATTTCTTTTTTCACGGTCAGGGGAATGCATTGAATGGACCGGATGAATTGCTTGGCCGTCTCCAGAACCTCCGGAGGGGTTTGGGTCCCGCCCATCACGTCAACGATGGTCCAGCCGACCGCCGGCATGTAAAAATGGATGTTCAGGCAATTTTTCGGCCTTTGGGTGGCGCTTTCGATCCGGGAGACTGGGAATAGAGGAGCTGTTCGTGGCCAAAAGAGCCCCTTTCGGAGCCAGGGAATCGATCTGGGCCCAGACTTTTCGCTTCAGTTCGAGGACTTCAGGTACCACCTCGATGACCAAATCTCCATCCTTTATCGCCTCGGCCAAATCTTTGGCCAGCTTGACTTTGCCGGCTCCTTTCTCCCACTCTTCCGCACCCATGGTGGGGCTTTTGCCCAGAAATTTCATCATCCCCTTAATTTTCTGGATGGTTTTCTGAAAGATCTGAGGGTCCTGGTCATAACCACGAACCTCATAGCCATAGTAAGCCGCCTGGATGGCAATCTGGGTTCCCAGGGTTCCCAAGCCGATCACGCTGATTTTCTTGATTTCCATTTCTCTCCTTCTCTCCTTTCGCAAATAAGAATGAAACCACCGAGGGCACAGCCCGGGGTCGCCGCAACCAAAATCGCCCCCTCACTCTTTCCCTCTCCCCGGATATGGAGATAGGGCGGGGGGGAGGAGTGCAGTCGCCTTGATGGCTAATTTTTTCTCAAGTTCTTGTACCATATCAGATTCCTTCTCTTCCGGATAAATAATTGGCGGCCAGGGGGCGGCGGATGATTCGTCGGATGTCGGGGGAAGGGAAGGAAAAATGGAAGACGATCTGGAAGAAGGTTTGGATCACTTTGAACGTGGCACCCCATAGTATCTCCTCTTCCCCGTTCTCCCAATGGACCAGACCGGGAAACTCCCAGGGGCTGGGGATGCCCTGGGCAACGAGCTTTTCCGGGACCTCCAGGGAATAGACGGCGTAGTTTTCCGGGTCGAAAAAGGCGGCCAGGGGAATGGGGACGATCTTTTCCACCTCCCAGCTGAGTTTGGCCTGCCAGGAGTGTTTCACTCGTCCCACGAGGGGAAAGATGATCCACCTTCGGCTCGAGAGGGAGTAGGTTGGCAGGGGGCCGAGAAATTCCACGTTGAACGGGCTCAACCGTAGCTCTTCCCAGCTCTCCCGCAGGGCATTCCCCAGAAGGAAGAGAATTTTTTCGTAGGCCTCTTTCCCCCTGCTCCTGGCCAGCTCCAGACCGGGGCCCCCGACTCCGGGCAGAAGTTTGAATCGCAGTAATTTCTGGATAAAGGAGTCCAGAAAAGGGTGAATCCCTCCGCCGGGCGCGCAGAGGTCTCCGGGCTGGAGCACTTTCTTGGACCGCTTATTTAGGAGGAGCACGTACTCGCCACGCCCTGATCCGCCTGCTCTTTTTTCTTCCTGGAAAAAAAGAGGCAGAAGAACCCCTCCTCCGGCAAAGCTCTCCTGCGTCTCCTTCTGCCGGTTGATAAAGGCAAACTGTTCCACATAATCCACGGGCTCCCCGGAGAGGGCATCCATAACCTGCAGCCGGAAGCCTGCCTGATCTCGAAGAATGTCTGGGCCCATTACCGATAGAATACCGGAGAAAATCCAAATATCAAAGATCAAAATCCGAATTGACAAACCCAGGTCCAAGGTTTCAAAATGTCTTTAATCCTCAAGAAAAGGAAAAGAGGTGCACGACCATGCTCGATTTCAACAAGGTCCCGGTCATTGATAACCACAGCCATCCCTTTGACCTCGAGAAGGTAACCCTGGATGCCGATTCTCTGGCCAAGGTTTTTTTCCACGGAATTGGGGATATCCCCAAAGAGGGGGTCAAAAAGGCGAAACTCTGGGGAACTACAGATGAACTCCGGTATCACTTGCGTCATATGGGAGTCGTCCAAACAATGGTTTGCCTGCTATCCAAGCTATTAGACTGTCCAGCTGAGTTGGAGGCTGTGGCTACCGAACGCAATCGGAGAACTTCGGAGAACTTTCCGGCCTATGCCAGATTACTCTATGAAGACGCTGGGATTGTCGGGTCGGTTTTGGACACCGGCCTGCCCAGGAATGATCCCCTCATCGATTTAATCCCCGGAAAGGTGATGAGGCTCTTCCAGATGGACCCGCTCATCGATAAGCTGATCGAGAAAACGGATTCCTACAAAGAATTGTTGCGTGAGTATCAGGCTAAGCTGGATTTGGCGGTGAAAAAGGAAGGGTTCGTGGGGATAAAATGCCATCTGGCCGAACAGGTTGGTTTCGGAGTGGAGTCGGTCTCGGATGCGGAGGCGGAAGCGAACTTTCCGGCTGCCAAAGCCAAGGATTCTGATGGCTACAAGAAGCTATATGTAGCGATATTCACCCACACGCTTCTCCAGTGTCAGGAGTTGAGAATTCCCATTGCATCTCCATACCGGGTGCACGGGGGGACTCTGGAACGGACCCATCTCTAACGCCGACCCCTTTCTGCTGGTTCCCCTCATAAGGCAGCCAAAGTTCCTTCAAACGAAGATCGTCTTTCTCCATGCCGCTTATCCATGGCTCCAGCATGCGGCCGAACTTGCTCACTCCCTTCCCCATGTCTGGGTGGACATGAGCTGGACTACTCCCTGGGTTTCCCTGCGTCTGGTCGAGTGCTACAAAGACGTGATCGGCATCGCCCCTCTCTCCAAGCTGATGCTCGGCAGCGGCGGGCACGACACGCCCGGAAATCCCCTGGCTGGCCGCCAAGACCGCCAAGATCGCTCTAGGAGAAGCATTGGGTGATGCCGTCAGGTTGGGTCTGCTGACTTCCAAACAGGCAGAAAAGGCGGCCCGAATGATCCTGCACGACAACGCCGCACGGATGTACAGCAGTCATTCATAGCACAGATCAAAGGCGTTCTGAATCACTTCAATATGCGGAGCGGGAGGGAGGAGTTCTACGGCCACCACGTCAAAACGGGCGGGTATGTTGAAAAGCTTCTTCTGGTTCAAATAGACCAGAGCCACTTTGGAGAGCTGGCGCTGTTTCCGTTCATGGACCGCTGCCGCCGGGCCTCCGAAATCTCTCGTCGCCCGGGTTTTCACCTCGATGAAAACCAGCGTGCTCTTATCCCGGGCGATGATGTCGATCTCCCCCAGGCGACATTTGAAATTCCGTTCCAGGATTTTGTATTTCAGCGCCTTGAGCTGGGTGATGGCCAACTCCTCGCCTTTTTTTCCGAGGGAGAGTCGATCCTGGGTCATAGGAGAGAGAGCTGGTAGATGGTCCGAAAAGATTGACGGTGAAGGGGGCAGCACCCGTGCTCCCGGATGGCCTGGAGGTGCTCCCGGGTTCCGTATCCTTTGTGCCTGGCGAAATTGTACTGAGGATATCTCTCGTGGTAATCCACCATCAGGCGGTCCCGGGTGACTTTGGCCACGATGGAAGCGGCGGCAATGGATAGGCATCTTCCGTCGCCCTTGATAATGGCCTGCTGATTAAGCGGGAGTCTGAGGGTATGCAGTCCGTCGATCAGGAGACAATCCGGAGATAGGGAAAGGTCTTGCAGCGCCAGTTCCATGGCTTTCAGGGAGGCCTGGAGGATGTTCAGGCGATCAATCTCCTCGGCCTCCACGATTCCAACTCCAATCCCCAGGGCTCTTTTTCGGATGAGGGAAAGAGCCTTCTCCCTTTGTTCGGCCTTGAGGGTCTTGGAATCCGCGACCCCCTGCATGCTGCGGGTTCTCGGAAGAACGACGGCGGCGGCCACCACCGGCCCGGCCAATGGGCCCCTGCCGGCCTCATCCAGCCCGGCGATGACCTGAAAGCCCTGCCTGCGGGCTTTCTCCTCGAAGGGTTCCCATCCCATAGGTCGAATCAAATCCCAAATTCCAAATCCCAAATTCCAAATAAAATCAAAATCCTCAAAAATGACATTTGAAGCTCTGGGGAAGGGGTTTTGGTTTTTATTTGATTATGGATGCTTGGGATTTGGAATTTCCTTCGTTGATCAGCTGGTTCTCTGCTCCCGGATCCGGGCGGCCTTGCCTTTTAGTGCCCTCAGGTAGTAGAGCTTAGCCCTGCGGACCTTCCCCTTCTGGATCACATCGATGTGGTCAATGGCCGGGGAATGGGTGGGGAAGATTCTTTCCACGCCGACGCCGTAGGAGACTTTCCGCACGGTGAAGCTGGCCCGGCTGGCTCCCTGGCGCTTGCGGATCACGATGCCTTCAAAGACCTGGATCCGCTCTTTTTCCCCTTCTTTGATCTTTACATGAACTTTGACCGTATCTCCAGCCCGAAAATCGGGTACGTCCATGCGCATCTGTTCTTTTTCGAGTTGCTCAATCGCTCTCATGACAACCTCCAAATTTCCTTAATCATCCCTCACCCCCACCCCCCTCCCCCGTCGAGGGGGAGGAGGCTCTAGGGGGATTCTATTTATTCCGGATCGATCCTTTGCCGGCTTTTCAATTCAGCCAAATACTCGAGATCCTCTTCGCTCAGATCCGCCTTTTCCAGCAGGTCCGGCCTTCTCCCATACGTCCGCTTCAGCGACTCTCTCCTTCTCCACCGTTTGATCTCCGCGTGGTTGCCGGAAAGAAGGACTTCGGGGACTTCCATTCCGCGAAAAACCGGCGGCCGGGTGTACTGGGGGTATTCCAGAAGCCCGTCCGAAAAAGATTCTTCTTCCACCGACTGTTCGCTGCCCAGAAACCCGGGGACATACCGGCTGATGACTTCCAGAAAAACCAACGCCGGAATCTCCCCGCCGTTGAGGATGTAATCTCCGATGGAAATCTCCCGGTCCACTACCCCCCGCCGCACTCGTTCGTCCAGCCCTTCATAGCGCCCGCAGACCAGAATCCAGTGCTTCTGTTCGCTCAGCTCTTTGGCCAATCCCTGATGGAAACGCTCCCCCTGGGGGGTGAGCAGGATCGCGCGGGCTTCCGGGTTTTTGGACCTGATCTCTTCCACCGCCCGGAAGATGGGGTCGGCCTTCATGACCATGCCCGCTCCGCCCCCGTAGGGGTAATCATCCGTAGTCCGGTGCTTGTCTTCGGTAAAATCCCGCAGATTCCAGACCCGAACCTGAATGAGTTCCCTGTCCAGGGCTTTCTTCAACAGGCTCTCCGACAGGGGGGACCGGAAAATCTCCGGGAAAATCGTCAGAATATCAAAGATCATCTTCCGGCAGCAGCCCTTCCAGAGGATGTATGATCATGACCTTCTCTTGCAGGTTAACCCGGGTTATCACTTCATCCGTGGCCGGGATGAGAATTTCTTTCCCCTCCTGCCGGACCACAAAAACATCGTTGCTCCCCGTGGGAAAGATCTCCTCCAGAATGCCTAAATATCTTCCGTCTTCGGTCTTTACCCGCAGTCCCCGGAGCTGGTACCAGTAGAATTCATCCGGGGGCAAGGGGTCCAGATTTTCCTTGTCTGCGTATACGAAACAGCCGATCAGCTTTTGAGCTTCTTCGATGCTCTTGATCTCGCGAAAGGCGAGAACGGTCAATTCTCTCAGCGGCCGGGTTGATTCTACCGTGAGCGCCCTTCTATTCCCCTCCGGGTCCTCCAGGTAAACCGTTTTTCCCCGGGATTGAGCCAGCGCTTCTCTTCCCGGGGAAGAAATCCTAACCTGGCCTTTGAGGCCCTGAGTCTTGACTACCCGGCCGACCTGGAGGAGCGGATCTTCCATGGAAGGTTCACTCGAGGATCTCCAGCACCGCCCGTTTCTTGATCTTGGTCGAGGCTGCGTTCAGGATCGTGCGCATGGCCCGAGCCGTCCGACCCTGCTTCCCGATCACCTTACCCAGGTCTCCTTTGGCAACTTTCAACTCGATGACTGAGGTTTGTTCACCTTCAACTTCCGAGACCTCCACGGCCTCAGGGCTGTCCACCAGGGCTTTGGCAATGTACGAGATCAATTCCTTCATGTCCATGGAACTTAGCCCCCCTTTCCCTGTGAGTTCGGTCTCTGGCCAGCTCTATCTCCGGCGCGCCCGGTTGAGCGAACAAATCCCTCAGTTCAGATGGACTTCTCAAGTTCAGGCCGGCGAACCCGCCTGGGATCCGCCCGCCTTGGCAGCAGGGGGTGACTTCTTGGCCGGCTGGATGGAGATCCCGCCTTTTTTCAACAGGCTTTTCACCGTGGTGGAAAGATGGGCCCCGCGATTCACCCAGGTCTCCACTTTCTCCCGATTCAGTTTGATCGCCGGGGGGTCCAGGTTGGGATTATAGGTTCCCAAAACCTCGATGAAGCGCCCGTCCCGGGGAAACCGGGAATCGGCGGCCACCAGCCGGTAGAAGGCTTTTTTCTTGGCACCCGTGCGGGTTAAGCGAAGAATAACGGACATACGACTCCTTCCTTTCTCCTTATGGGAATCTGCCTGAAATCAAAAATGGCTTTCTTGATGTTGAAAAAGAGCCCGAATGCTTTTCCGGATTGCCAATCCAGATTATCACCCAAAGTTCCAGCTTGCATCAGGAAAAATGAAAACGGGACGGAAGGGAAACGCATTTCCCCCCGAAAATCTGTTCCCACCTTCAGGAAAAGAGGCCCCGGGGCAATCCTTTCATCCCGCCTTTCCTGAAGGTCCGGAGCATTTTCTTGGTTTGAAGGTACTGCTTGAGCAACTGATTCACATCCTGAACGGTCGTGCCGCTTCCCTTGGCGATCCGCAGCCGGCGGCTTCCGTTCAAAATATCCGGATGCCGTCTTTCCTCCCGGGTCATGGAATTGATGATCGCCTCGACCCTCCCCAGTTCTTTTTCGCTCGCCTGGAAGTCCTTGGGAAGCTTGAGCTTGCCCATCCCCGGAATCATGGACAGGATCTGATCGACGGAACCCATCTTTTTGATCTGCTTCAGCTGCTCCCCGAAATCCTCCAGGGTAAAGGAGTCTTTGAGCAGCTTCTTCTGCAGCTCCTGGGCTTTTTTCTCATCGATGGTCTCTTGAGCCTTCTCGATCAGGGAGAGGACATCTCCCATGCCCAGGATCCGCGAAGCCATCCGGTCGGGATGAAAGAGCTCCAGGGCATCGAGTTTCTCCCCCACCCCGATGAATTTTATGGGCTTGCCGGTGACCGCCTTGATGGAAAGGGCGGCCCCTCCACGGGCATCCCCGTCCAGTTTGGTAAGGATGACGCCCTGAAGGTCCAGGGTTTCATTGAACTTCTTGGCCACCTGGACGGCATCCTGCCCGGTCATGGCATCGGCTACCAGCAGGATCTCCCGGGGAGTGACCTCCCTCTTGATCTGCTCGAGCTCCTTCATCAGGTCTTCATCGATATGCAGCCGACCGGCGGTATCGATGAGGACCACGTCCCCGCTTTCTCCATCCGCCCACTGGATCGCCTTGCGGCAGATCGTCACCGGACTCTCTTGGGAGTCGGAAGGGTACACCGGGATGGAAAGTTGTTCTCCCAGTTTCTTCAACTGTTCAATGGCTGCCGGGCGGCGCACATCGGCGGGAACCAGGTAAGGTTTTCGGCCTTTGTCCTTTAAAAATTTTCCCAGCTTGGCCGCAGTGGTGGTCTTTCCGGACCCCTGCAACCCTACCAGCATGACGGGAATCGGGGGTTTATAGGACAGGTTGAGCCCGGTATTGGACCCTCCCATCAGGGAAACGAGTTCTTCGTGAACGATTTTAACGACCTGTTGCCCGGGAGTTAGGCTCCCCAAAACTTCCTGTCCCACGGCGCGAACCCGAATCCGGTCGATGAAGTCTTTGACGACCTTGAAATTGACGTCCGCTTCCAGAAGAGCCAGGCGGATTTCTTTCAGGGCGTCGGAGATGTTTTGTTCCGTGAGTTTCCCGTGCCCGCGGAGCTTCTTGAAGACCGAATTCAGCTTCTCGGTTAGCGAATCGAACATAATTTTTTGATAGAAAAATGGGCTTAAATAATATAGATTAATGGATATTTTGACTTGCGTCAAGGCATAAATGGGCTGCCGCTGAGCGGCCATTCATTTTTTCATTCCTTTTGCATCATTTCCCTGCTAAGATAAATTATAAAAAATGTTGAGCCCCGGACTTTCTTTTCTTTTTTTCACCTCCGGTCTCCATCCCGGCACAATCCAAAACCATCTGTTTTTTCAGGAAAAAGGAGCATTAGAAATCATCAGTGGGAGTTCTTCCATCGCCTTTCACCGGTCTCCCGCGGGCAAAACCCACGTCGGGTGGTCCCGGTTTGCCCGAATTTTTGAAAACCGTGCGGTTTGGGTAATTATCAGCTTTTATCTATTTACCCTCTGCTTTCTTCTCTTTCCCGGGTCCCTCCGGGCAGAACTGGCCAGAGTTGGCCTGCTGATTTCCTTACCGGAATCCGGAACCGAGGTCGATTATCCTTATCTCCGGGGGGCGGAGATTGCCGCTGCCGAGGTGAATTCCAACGAAGGAAAACAGGGCACTCAATTTCTTCTTATCCTCCGGAGAGGGTCCTTCCAGCAGCGCAGAGACCTGAACGCCCTGCGCGACCTTTTTTTTGAACAAAGGCTGCATTTTCTGATCGGGGCGCTTCCAAGAGAGGCGATTCTTCCGGTTTCCCGGTTAGCCAACGAACATCAGATCCCTTTCCTGGTGTTCCCGGTGGACTTTATGGAAGCGGCCTCCACCGGAGAAGAACCACCCAACCTCTTCTGGATCAGCCCGACCCCCGAAGCCTACCAGCGGGCAGCGGTCCGGACGGTGGCTCAGTTTCCCAAAAAAAGGTTCTACCTCCTGGCTCGAAACTCGGCCATCGGCCGAAACTGGGTAAAATATTTCTGGGAAGCAATGAGCAAGCAGAAGCCGGATGCCCAGCGGCTGGGGGAGACGTTCCTCCCCTCGCGGATTGAAGATTACGGTCTTTTCCTCCAGACCGTCCTTTCGGCCAACACGGAGGTCTGCCTGAGTCACCTGGGAGTGAAAGACTGGCTGGGTTTCTACCAGACGGCGAATCAGCGGGGATATTTCAAGAAAGTAACCCATTTTGAACTTGAATCGGGAAACCTGGAGTCCCTGGCGGCCATGAAGAAAAAAGTCCCCGAAGGAATTTGGGGCGTCAGCGCTTTTCCTTTCTGGGATCTGGGATGGAAGGAGACCAAGGAATTCGTGGCCAAATACAAAAAGAATACCGGTTCCTACCCCAGCCTGGCCGCCTTGAGCGGATACATCAGCATCTACGCCCTTTTTGAAGCGATCAAGAAAGCCAGGCCCATGGATCCGCAAAAAGCCCTGGGGGCCTTGGAGGATTTAACCTTTCGCACTCCTGTGGGCCAGATGACCATCCGCAAAACGGACCATCGAACCATGTGGCCCATCTGGTGCGGGTCCACCCAGTCCAGTTCCGATTACCCCTTTGCCATTCTGGGAAATCTAAAAGCTCTGGGGCCGGACTCTTTTTCTCCCTGACCGCGGGAGAACGAGGGATGCCATTCTTTCCCCCGGCAGAGATTGCGAGGATATGAGTACTTCCAAGCTGATCCGCCCGTCTCTCCACTATCCGGAGGAGCCGCTCTATCATCTCCTGAAAAAGACCGTGGAACGCCTGCCCCATAAAGTGGCGGTCATCGACCTTCAGGGAGAGAGGGAGCTCACCTTCCTCGACATCGACCGGGAAAGCGATGCCCTGGCCCGCGCCTTTCTCGACTGGGGGATCCAGGTGGGAGACCGGGTTTCATTTTTCATGCCCAACGGGTGGGAATACTTCGTGGGTTTTTACGCCTCCATGAAGGTGGGAGCCGTCGCTTCTCCCATGAACCCCACTCTGCGCCAGCGGGAAGTGAAGAGCCAGGTCAATGACGCGGAGAGCAGGGTGCTTCTGGTCCAGCAGGACCTCTTCCCGATGGTGGAGAAAATCCTTCCGGAAATGCCTTCCCTGGAAAAGGTGATCATCACCCGGAAGGCCGACTCACCGGGGGATAGGTTTTTTTCTCTGCCGCACCTTTTAAAAAAATATTCCGGCCCTTTCTCCGATCCTCTGCCCCGGATTCAACCCCAAAAGGATCTGGCCGCGCTTCCTTACTCTTCGGGCACCGCCGGCCTGAGCAAAGGGGTCATGATCACCCACTTCAACCTTCTCTCCAACACGATCCAATCCATGCACGCCGTGGAGACGGGGGAAAACGATGTCTTTCTCAGCTTCCTCCCCTTTCATCATATCTATGGTTTCACTTATTTCCTCTGCGGCTCCATCTACCTGGGGGCCACCCAGGTCGTCGTGGCCCGCTTCCATGCCGAAGATTGTCTGCGCCTCATGGAAAGATACCGGGTCACGGTGGTCTTCGGCGTCCAGCCGGCCCTCCTGGCCTTTCTCACGGTGCCCGAACTGGAGAAATTTGACTTTTCCTCCCTGCGGTACATATGGATTGGAGCCGCTCCCCTGGTCCCCTCCGTCGCCCGGGCCATTCAGGAGAAGTTCCGGGTCCCCATCGCCCGCCATTATGGATTGAGTGAGGCATCTCCCACCACCCATTCCAATCCCCCGAAGCGCGCCAAAGAAGGCTCGGTGGGGATCGCGGTGAGCGACATGGAAGACAAGATCATGGACTGGGATGAGGGAAAGAGGGAGATGAAAACGGGAGAACCCGGTGAGCTGGCGGTCCGGGGTCCCAACATCTTCCAGGGCTACTGGAAACACCCGGAAGATACCAAACTGGCCCTGCGCGACGGATGGCTCTACACGGGGGACATCGCCTGGATGGACGATGAAGGGTACGTTTTTATCCTGGACCGGAAAAAGGAGATGATCAAATACCGGGGATACCAGATCGCCCCGGCGGAACTGGAAGCGGTTATCATGGAACATCCGGCGGTGAAAGACTGCGCCGTCGTGGGGATCCCCGAAGAAAACCTGGGGGAGATTCCCAAGGCCTTTATCGTAAGGAAGGAAGGGGTCAATCTCTCCGCCGAAGAAGTTATGGCTTTCGTGGCCGAGCGGGTCGCCCCCTATAAAAAGATCCGCGACGTGGCCTTCATCCACGAAATACCCAAGAATCAATCCGGAAAGATCCTGCGGCGGGTTCTGAAGGTCGGATAAAAACAGTGTCCGTGGGAGTGTGAGAGAATTTCCTTATTATCCCACTGCCACGGTCACTGACCCTTCTTTTTCTGGCAATCATACAGACACGTAAGGGGGTTTTTGTGAATTCGTCTATCATGGAATCCTTTGAACCTATCTTTTACCCCAGATCCCTGGCCGTCATCGGCGCTTCGGCGGATATGACCAAGTTCGGCAATATCATCCTCAGCGCCATCCTGGAGATCGGCTTCGAGGGTCGAGTCTACCCCGTGAACACCGAAGGAGGAGATATCAACGGACTTAAGGCCTACCGTTCTCTCCAGGAGATCCCCGGGGAAGTGGATTTCGCCGTCATGACCATTCCTGCGCCGGCGGTTAAAGACTCCCTGGAGGAATGCCTCCGCAAGGGGGTCAAGGGAGTGGAAATCCTGACCTCCGGGTTCCGGGAGACCGGAACCCCCGAAGGCCGGCGGCTGGAAGAAGAGGTCGTCCAGGTTGCCCGGCGGGGGATTCGGATTCTCGGCCCCAACTGCTTCGGGATCTACTGCCCGGAGAGCGGATTGACCATTCTTCCCGGACAGAACTTTTCGCGGGAGACCGGTCCCGTGGGCTTTCTTTCCCAGAGCGGCGGTCTCTGCGCGGACCTGGGCCAGATTGCCAAGGGGCTGGGAATCCGGTTCAGCAAAATGGTCAGCTACGGCAACGGATGCGACGTGGCGGCCGGCGATCTCCTGGAATACTTCTTCGCCGACCCCAAGACCCGGATCATCGCCGGGTACCTGGAAGGAGTGGAGGACGGCCCGCGATTCCTGGAGATTCTGAAAAACAATAAAGGAAAAAAGCCGGTCATCCTCTGGAAGGCCGGGCTGACCGAAACCGGAAGCCGCGCGGTGATGAGCCACACGGGGTCCCTCAGCGGGGCGGCTGAAGTGTGGAATTCAGTTCTGCAGCAGGCGGGCGTAGTCCAGGTGGGAAGCGCGGAGGAGCTCATCGATACGATTTACGCTTTTCTCTACCTCCCGCCCAATGCCGGACCCAAAGTGGCTCTCATGGGAGGCGGCGGAGCGATCGGGGTTGCCGCTTCGGACTCCCTGGACCGGCTGGGACTGTCCGTCCCGGTCTTATCCCCCCCCATTCTGGAGAAACTCAAGGCCTCCTTCCCCGCGGTGGGAAACAGCCTGAAGAACCCCGTGGACCTGGGCAATCCCATGATCCCCCCCTCCATGCTGCGCAAAGTGATGGAGGCTGCCGGAGAAGACGGGGGAATCGACACCTTGATCGTGATTCAAATCCTCTTTTACATCCTCTACCAGGTTCGCCACCGTTTGGGGATGGATGACAAGCCTCTCTCCCAGTTCAGCTTCCAGCCTGACTTGCTTAAGGCCTGCAAGGAAATTCAGGAGAAATACCGGAAACCCATCATCCTGGTTCTGCCCGACATCGTCACCGAGGGAAAGATGATCGACCTGGAGATCGAATGGCGCCGGGAGAGGGACAACTACCAGGCTGCCGGGTTCCCGGTCTTCAAGAGCCTGGACCGCGCCGCCCGGGCATTAAGTCATTTCGTGAGATATCATCAGCGGCTTCAAGATTGAGGGGAAAAGCTTCCTCTCACGGGGGGTGAGAAAATGGGTCTTTGGAAAAGCCGGCTGGAGAAGAAAAAAATATTGATCGCCGACGGCGGATGGGGGACGGAGTTGCAGAAGCGCGGACTGCCGCCGGGCGAGCCTCCCGAGGCCTGGAACCTCAGCCGCCCGGAAGATGTTCTGGCCGTCGCCCGCTCCTATGTGGAAGCCGGGGCGGACATCATCCTGACCAATACCTTCGGCGGCAGCCCCCTGAAGCTTGCCAAGGTGCATCTGGAAGGCAAGCTGCTGGAGATCAATCGCCGGGGGGCGGGGATATCCAAACAGGCGGCCGGAGACCGGGCCCTGGTATTCGCCTCGATCGGGCCGAGCGGTGAATTCATGGCCCCCCTGGGGACGATCAGCGAAGCGGACATGGTGAAAGGCTTTGCGGAGCAGGCCAAGGCCCTTGCCGAGGGGGGAGCCGATGGAATCGTGGTCGAGACCATGATGGACCTGGCCGAGGCCAAAGCCGCCCTTCAAGCTGCCAGAGAGAGCACCTCCCTGCCGGTGGCCGTCACCCTGACCTTCAACAAGGGCCCGAAGGGATACGCCACCATGATGGGCGTCCGTCCGGAGCAGGCCGCCGCCGAGCTGGAAAAGGCGGGGGCGGATATCATCGGGGCCAACTGCGGGGCGGGGATCGAGGTCATGATTGAACTGATGGGCGTGATGCGCTCGGCCACGGCCCTGCCCGTCTGGTGCAAGCCCAACGCGGGCCTTCCGGAGCTGGTCGAAGGGAAAACGGTCTACCGCGAAACGCCGGAAATGATGGCCTCCAAGCTGAAGGCCCTGGTGCAGGCCGGTGCCAACATCGTGGGCGGCTGCTGCGGCACAACCCCCGCCCACATCCGCGCCTTCGCGCTGGAGCGAGACAAGTGGGCAAGCCCTGCTTAGATAAAATGCTGCATTTCCTAACCCGGGCAAGCCGGAACCAAGCAGGATCATGCAAGGGCCGATCCTTGGGGTCCGCCCGGAATCCCCACTCAGAGGGAAACCATGGCCGGAATCGAACCGGTTTCCAGCGATCAGAGAACTCTGGGGGGTTGGGATTTCTTCCTCCTTTGGGCGGGAGCGGCGGTTTCCCTGGCCGAGATATGGGCGGGCGGGCTGATCGTTCCCCTGGGTCTCGGTTTGGGTCTCTGGGCGATCCTGATCGGCCATCTGATCGGCAATACCCCCCTGGCCCTGGGAGGAATGATCGGAAGCCGCTGGGGAATTCCGACCATGGTGGCCGTGCGGGCATCTTTCGGCCTGCGGGGGTCTTACCTTGCGGCGGCGCTGAATGGAATTCAGCTGATCGGCTGGACGGCGGTGATGTTGATCCTCTGCGGAGGGGCGGCAGAGGCCATATCGAAAACCTACGGCTTTTCCAACCCCGCCTTCTGGGTCATTCTTTCGGGCGCGGTCACAACTTTTTGGGCGCTGGTGGGGTCCCGTTTCTGGAAATGGCTGCAGCGCTTCTCGGTGGTCGCCCTGATCCTTCTGTGCGGAGCCATGACCTATTTCGTTTTTGCCCAATACGGCTGGGATCCACTAGCCCAAATTCCCCGGAAAAAAGAATTTCCCTTCATGATCGGTATGGACCTGGTGATCGCCATGCCTATTTCCTGGCTGCCCTTGGTGGCCGATTATTCCCGCTTCGCCCGAGAATCAAAATCCTGCTTCTGGGGCACATGGATCGGCTATTTCCTCGTCTCCTCCTGGATGTACCTGCTGGGCTTGGCCGCCTCCCTGGCCACGAAATCCCCCGATCCTTCCGGAGTGGTCATGAACCTCATGGTTCAGTTCGGCTGGGCCATCCCGGCCCTTCTGATCGTCCTTTTTTCCACCTTTACCACGACTTTTTTGGACATCTATTCCACGGCGGTTTCGAGCCTGAACATTTTTCCCAAGCTGGGAGAGAGAAAGGGGGTTCTCATCGGTGGAATCCTCGGGACCGCCACCGCGCTCCTCTTCCCGACCCTCCTCAACTACGAACACTTTTTGCTCTTCATCGGGGCGATGTTCTGTCCTCTGTTCGGGGTCGTTCTGGTCGACTACTTCCTGTTGCGGAAGGGGACTCTGGAACCAGGAGATCTATACCGAAAAGAAGGCCGGTACTGGTTTTGGAAAGGCCTGAATCCCCGGGCGCTTACAGCCTGGGCCGTGGGCTTTGCCTTCTACCTCGGTTTTTCACCCCTCCTCTTGGACAAAGTCCTGGGCATTCAGACGTCCTTTCCGTGGGCCTTGGGCTCCTCTCTACCCAGCATGGCAGCTGCCGCCCTGATCTACTGGCTCCTGGGCCGCAAGTAAGAAAGGGCTTGCAACTCTATGGAATTTGAAAAGAGGGGTAAGATAATCCCAGGTTTACCCTTCACCCTCGCATCTAATAGGCCGACTCTTCAAAGCGATAAGATGTTACGAATTGATTATTCAGAGGCCATCTTTTTCCCCAGCTCGTAAGCCTTTTCCATGACCTCCCGGTTGTCTTTGATCTTCCCGGCCTCCCAGGCGCTTCCGTAGACCATTCCGACAATGGTCGCATTGATGAAATTCAGGGCGTCCTGGAAAGTACGCAAGGCGTTCACCGCTCCCGAGGTGAAAGGGTCCGCGTCCGCATAGGTCAGGACAATCCCGAACTTCTTCCCTTTGAGGGCATATCCCTCGGGGCCTCCCAGGGCATACCAGCGGTCCATGAAGAGTTTGGTCTGAGCCGAAACCGTGAACCAGTAGATGGGGCTGGCGATCACGATCCCGTCGGCCTGTCGGAGTTTCGGGAAAATGTCCTTCATATCATCATCCAGGATGCAGTCCGTCTCGGTCTTGTCGCGGCATGCCTCACAGGCATCGCAGGGCTGAACATTCATATCGTGGAGGAAGAAGCTTTCCACCTCCGCTCCGGCCGCCTCTGCGCCAGCCTTAACTTGTCGGGCCAGGATGGTACTGTTTCCCTCTCTTCTCGGGCTTCCCATGAAAATAAGGATCTTTCTTCGTCTCATGATCTTCTCCTTCCAGTTTTCAAAAATGTAGACCAAGGATTGTGGACATCGCCGACCCTTACCATCCCCGGGAGGTAGGATTTTACATTCCGGATCCGGTCCGATCGGCGAAATCCCGTGGATCCAGAATCATCCAGACCAATGATGTGGACCTGGATTATCGGGGATTGATCCATATCACTGACCGCGCCGGGAATGGTCTTCACATTCTAGAATTCACGGGTGGGAAATAATAACCTTCAATCAATACTTCAGGATCTTCACATTCAAACCGGGGTCGTTGATCCTTAATAACTGATACACTTTGTTGGCCTCCTCTAGCGACGAATACCGGGAGTAGGCTAAAACATAATAGCCTTTCCGAATCTCAAACACACCTAGGTCCTTGGGTGAGTAACGCTCCGTTCTCAGTCTTTCCTCTCTTAATTTCCTGTAGTCCTCCCAGGCAGTTTTTTCACTTTGGTATTCACCGATGATTACCAGATAACCGTGCGCCTGAGCGAAAAGAAGGCGTTGATCTCCTTCCTTTTCTTCTGCCCAGGCCAAATTCCTGAAATTTATTCCCTGCTGTTGGCCCGAGGGAGGGGTAAGACGGATCGGCTCTCCTGGAGCGGTCTGCAGCTGGGGCGGATTCAAAACCACACTGGTTAAGCTCTCCTTCACGTCCGATATTTTGCTCACCGCCTTGAATTCCGTGCTCAGGTTGCTCACCGTGGCGATGAGAATGGCGGGGATCCCCAAGGCATAGAAAAATATATCCTGTGGCCCTTTTTTTTCAAACTGGTTGGCGAAGAGGATAGAAGTGATAGCTCCGATTAAAATACCCGTTAAGAGGATAGCCAAATAATTGGGCGGGTCCAGGTGCAAGCCCGGGTTTAACAGGGCTGGCAGGAGCTGCATAAAAAGAAATGGGGATATGGCCGCTATGAATCCAATGGCGAAGGTAATAAAAACATTACGAACCATATTCGGAATGGAGACCATGGACTCCTCCTTTCTCCTTTCGTGGGTCTAACTCCAAATGCTCGGTGGCAGAGCTTTGTGTGCCCGGCTCTGTGCGGCCGCCCGCAGAATGGCAACCATCACGCGCTTCGCGTGATTGCCATACGCTTGCTTTGCATATTTCTTGATAATATATATCTGCGTTTATCCGCGTTCATCTGCGTCTTAAAACTTCTTGATCAGCTCATTGATTTCCAGGATCATCCCATCCCGGGCGGCGATGATCCTTCTTCCGGTCTCCTGACTCAGGCGTTCGGCCAACTCTGAGGGGTCGGCCTGGAGGATCCGCGTCCCAAAATGAGTCAGGACCATAACCTTGGCCTTGGTTTCCTTCAGAATGATTTTTACATCCTCGAAGGAGAGGTGGTCAATTTTGCGGTCCGGAATCTCAGCGAGGAGGACCACGTTCAGCAGGAGAACTTCTCCGGGATATTGGGAAATCAGGTCGGGATGAAACCTGGTGTCGGTGATGTAGGAGACCGTGGCCTCCGGAAGGTGAAAGTTGAAGCCATACGTTTCAACCGAGTGGTGATGCCTCCCGGCGGTGGAGAATTTTAAGTCTCCCAGAGTATAACCCTCATTTTCCCTGAGAATTTCGATCTTTCCGAGGTAGGAACGGATATAGCGCAGAATCACGGGGTCGTCCTCGAGGGCTTCCTCCGGGGCAAAGAGTTTACCCCTGCGCTGGTACCCGCCTTCGGTCATGGCCTCGATCATGGCGTTGATATCGCCCGAATGGTCGAGATGCTTGTGGGAAAGGAGAATCCCATCCAGGGTCGTGGGGTCAAGCTTGGGATTGGCTGACAAGCAGCGGACCAGCGCTCCGGTCCCGGGGTCCATGTACAGGTTGACCCCCTGGAAGGACAGCCAGAGACCGCCCGATGATCGAAGCTGCCGGGCCACGACGAAACGGGCGCCGGCGGTACCGATAAACTTAATCCAATTCTTGTGGGCTTTTTTCCCCTTTGATGGAGTTGTCATGGGGAGTACCTAAAATGCGTAAGGCAAAAAATCCAATACCTTTTCTCTCGCCCGCTTCGCCCGAGGACGCAGAGAAGAAAATCACTTAAATTTTCCCAAAACATCCGTTTTTTGAATTTTGGAGTTCGAGTTTTTATGACTACTCTGCGAGCTCTGCGGCCTCTGCGAGAGATAAATTTTTTTGCCCTATTTGCTTATATTATGTTTTCTCTGGGAGAGATCTCCTATTCTTTATATACCCGACACGGAATGGCCCGGAGGTTTGTGGAGCCGATGGTCGGCTCATAGGGCGGATCGTTTTCCGTCAGGATGTTGACGTTCGACTCTTTCCAGCCGCTCAGCTCCAGGTCTTTTCTCTCCGGAAACCACCATCCGTAGGCGGCAACTACGACGCGGGGGTCAAGGTCGGAATTTAAAGCGGCTTTCTGCCGGATCGTTCCCTGCCGGGTTTCAATATGCACCCAGTCTCCTTCTCCGGCTCCCATCTCTCCCGCAGTCTGGGGATGGATCAGCACAATCGGGTCGGGGGAGAGTTTTCTCAGGGAAGGAAGATTCCGGTAGGCGGAATGGAAATAACAGGGATCTTTGGCCGAGGTGAGAATCAGCGGATAATTTTCCATTCGATGGGGATCGCTGTCGGGCACCGAGAATTCCTGGCGATAAGTGGGAAGGGGGTCATATCCCCAATCCTTCAGGCGAGAGCAGAAAATCTCCACTTTCTTCGATGGAGTGCCGAAGCCGTTCCGCTCATAACTCTTGTACTTCCAATTCCCCTTCAGGATTCCCGCCCTCTTAAAACCTTCATAGTCAAGGCCTGCGGGTTTTAACACCTCATCCAGGCAGAGGCGAAGATCGGGCCAGAAGGATTTTTCCAACCCGCACTTTTTACCCAGTTCATTCAGGATGAGGAGATCCGGCCGGCATTCTCCCGGAGGGTCGACCACTTTGGGCCGGGCCAGGAGGAACCCGTGGGGCATTCCATAGTGTCCCATGTCGTCGAACTCAAAGTTCGTCGCCGTGGGAAGAACGATGTCCGCAAGCTGCGCCGTGGGGGTCAGAAAGATCTCGGCCACCGCCAGAAAATCGAGTTTCTTCAGGGCCAGGTAAGTCTCCGTGGCGTTGGCATAGCTTAGAAGAGGATTCCCTCCCTGGATGTACATCATCCGGATGGGATAAGGCTTGCCCGACAGGATGGCTTTCACGACGGTCTGGCTGGGAGTAAATCCCATCATGGCCGCCAGGCGGAACTCAGGGGCCAGAAGTTGCTCCCGCTTTTCGGGAAAGCCCTTGCTTTGTACAAAATCTCCCGGGCGCAGAGTCGGAGGAGAAGGGCGATTTACATTTCCACCCGGTGAATCCAGGTTCCCGCTGATGGCTTTCAGAATCATCAACGCCCGGGCCGTCTGTACGCTGTGAATGTTGTGCTCGATGGCGTTGCCCCACTGGATGCAGGCCGGTTGCGTGCGGGCATAGAGACGGGCTGCCTCGACGATTTTCTCCTCGGGGACCCAGGTGATTTCGGCCAGCGCCTTCAGCGAATAGCCCTTCAAATGTTCTTGCAGCTCCGGAAAACCGACGGTCCATTGATCGACGAAGGCCCGGTCATACAGTCCGTCCTCCACGATCACTTTCAGCATCCCGAGCGCAAGAGCCAGGTCCGTCCCGGGCCTGGGCTGGATCCAAAGGTCTGCCCGGCTTGACAACTGGGTTCTCCGAGGATCTATGGCCATCAGCTTGGCTCCCCGGTCCAGAACCCTCCGCAGTTGAGATCCGATGATCCCCTCCTCATTGGTCTGGAAGAGGTTGCTCCCCCAAACCAACACCAGGGCCGGGGGATGATCATAGTCCGGTACCGGGAAGAAGCCGCAGGTTATCATGGCGGCGGTCTCCCGGGGCATGTGGCAGATGGACCCGGGGGTGATGACCGTGGGAACCTTCAGCAGGTTGGCCAGGCGGATCATCATGTAGAGTTCCAGTCCCTTGGGAGTTCCCTGGGCAAAGGCGATACCTTCGCCGGTCAGCCTGGAGGATCCTTTGGGAGATGGTGGTAAGGGCCTCCTCCCAGGAGATGCGCTCCCACTTTCCTTCTCCCCTTTCCCCCATCCTTTTGAGCGGATGGCGCAGCCGGTCGGGATGGTTGAGCCGCTCCACCTGGGCGATCCCTTTGGCGCAAATCGTCCCCCGGTTCAGGGGGGAATCCGGATCGCCCTCGACCTTCACGATCTTTCCGTCTTCCACCTGGACCCGAAGCCCGCACCCCCCGTGGTCCATCCGGGCGCAGTAAGTTTTAATGATCATTTTATTCCTTTATTTTTCACCACAGAGACACAGAGAACACAGAGAAAAATTCAAAAATTTTTATCTAGATGAAACTGAAAAAGAAGATTCTGATTTTTGAATTCTAATTTCTGTTCTTCCTCCGTGATCTCTGTGTCTCTGTGGTGAATTTCATTTCTTTTCCCCAAAAACCCCCGGTTCGGCGAAGTCCAGAACCTTCAAAGGTTTCCCCCCGGTGAAGAGCGAGAGGACCTTGGCGATTCGCAACGCCTGGCCCAGGAGCACCAGGCGGCAGTGGTTGAACTTGCACCCCTTGATCTCCGTCTCCCCTTTTTCCAGGACAATCATGCAGCCTTCGAACTCGCAGTTCTCGTAGGCGTGGCCGTCCAGCTCGATTCTTTCCTTGACGAACTTCTTGTTCTTGTACCGGGTGGTAAACGAACTCATCCTCCGCTCCCTTCAAACAGCCGGGCTACCTCATCTCGGTCAAAAGAGGGCAGATCGAAGACCTTTCCCCGTTCTGCCAGTTTGACCCCTCTTTTCCTTTCCCAGACCCTGGCAACCACGGAGGCGGAAATTCCCGCTTTCTCCAGAGCCCGGATTACCTTTTCCGAGTCTCTCGGGGCCACGGCAATCAGCATGGCCCCCGAGGCTAAAAGGCCCAGAGGGTGCAGCTTGAGTTTTTCGCAAAGAAGTGCCGTCTCCGGCAGAACAGGAATCTGATCCATTTCCACCCGCATCCCAACACCTGCGGCATCGGCCAGCTCCCGGAGACCGGTGGCCAGCCCTCCTTCTGTCGGGTCATGCATGGCGTGAACCGCGGCCACCTCGTTGGCGATCCGCGCCTCCCGCACCACGCTGATCCCCGGGGAGCGCAGCAGTTCCCGGCACTTTCTTATTTCCTCCCCATCCAACTGACTCCGCACTCCCTTCCATTCCCGGGCAATCAGGGCCGTTCCCTCAATGGCGATCCCTTTGGTCAGAATGATCTCGTCCCCCACACGGATTTTATCCGGAGAAACCAGTTTATCTCTTATCCACCTCACCCAGCATTTGCCCGACTAGAATCGGGCGGTCCAGCCCGTAGGTTATTTCCGTGTGCCCTCCGCAAAGAATGATGCCGAGCTCCTCGCAGGCGCCGGAGATCTGGGCAAAGATTTCTTCTACCTCCTTCGGACCCGTCTTCCCTTCGGGCAAAAGCAGGGTGGCCAGAAACCACCGCGGGGTTCCTCCCATGGCGGCGATGTCGTTGGCGTTGATATTCACCCCGTACCAGCCGATCTGGTCGGTGGCAAAGGTAATGGGATCGGTCTTGGCCACCAGGTACTTATCCCCGAAAGAGATCACCGTGGCATCCCTGCCAATCCCCGGCGTAACGATAATGCTCGGATCTTTGCGGGTATAGCGCGCGAGAAGCCGCGAGAGGTCTTCCAGAGGCAGCTTGCCCGTGGGGTAGGTGAATGGTTTCTCTTCCGGCACCTGGGTCTCCATCGCAGACAATATAAATCAATAGTAGCGGGGAAGGAAGGAATTGTAAACAAGAAGGGGCGACCCGCGGCTCGGCTGAGGTCGCCGAAGTCCGGGTCGCCCCTACATTGCGTGAATCAATTTGGACAGGGCAAGAGATGGAAAAAGCGGCAGGAAAGATCTGTGCTTTTTATTTTCTTTTCGGCCCGTACAGATCCTTGGCCACATCCCGAAGGCCCAGGGATTCGAGGGTCTTCCGGGAAAGCTTTCCGCTGGGAGTCCAGCCGCTGACCTTGTAAAACTCCTTGAGCATGACCTCCATGTCCGGGACTTTGCCGGCGTTGCCGCCCTCCTTGGTCGGCTGCAGCTGGCGGGGCGCCAGGACATCGTCCTTGCGGGTGATCCCGCACAGGTTGTTGTAAGCCCGGTGGAGGGCCATGATGCGTTCTCCCACCTTCAGCAGGCTCTTGGCCGTGTACTTGGTTCCCGTGGCCGCCGTCAGCACGGCCGCCAGATCCGACGGTTTCAGGATGAAGGTGAGGAAGTAGCAGGAGACCATGGAGTTGACCACGGCAGTATAGTCCTGGGAGAGTTTTACCATGAGTCCCTTGCCCTTGCTCACATGGAGGGGATACATTCCTTTCAGTCCCCATTCGGGCAGCGGGTCCTGCACGTTTTCCCAGAGAGGAGAATGGCCGTGGAGATGGCAGGCGCCGCGCGGTCCGACCGCATAGGTGAGTCCCATGCTGTAAAAGGTGCGCGGGTCGTGCATGGCGGTCTCCATGCCCTTTACATGAACCGCGTACTTCCAGGAGTCCCCGCCCAGTTTCTCGGCGGCCTTCCGCACGCCCTGGCCCAGAAGTGTTCCCAGTTTCTCATTCTTTCCGATCTGGTGGGTCATGGCGATCATGGCCTGGGCGTCGCCCCATTTCAGTTCAACCCCGCCGGTGTCCTCCTTTTTGATCAGGCCCTTTTCGTAAGCCTCCATGCCAAAGGCAATGGCCACACCGGTGGAAATCGTATCGATTCCGTAGCGGTTGCAGAGATCGTTGGCAAAGGAGACGGCGTTGAGGTCGTCGATGAGGCACATGGTTCCCATGGCCGCCAGGGTCTCGTATTCCGGCCCCGGCCCGTCCATCTTGTAGGGGCCCTCTTCGATCTTCACCCACCGGGAACACCCCAGGGTGCAACGGTAGCAGGCCGTGTGGGGAACCAGGATGGTTTCCTTCATCTTCTTCCCGCCCAGGTTCTTGCACCCTTCCTCCCAGATGCCGAGCTGCCAGTTCTTCACCGGGATATCGCCCATGGCGATGAGGTTGTCCAACACCTGCGCGGTTCCGTATTCTCGCATGGCCGCCACCGCCGGCGAAGTGGCATTATCCTTGGCGATCTTTTTGCAGAGGGCGTTATACTTTTCCAGGTCGTGGATGGGGAAGTTGCCGTTGCCGCGAACGGCAATGGCTTTCAGATTTTTGGCCCCCAGGATGGCCCCGTTTCCCCCGCGCCCCGGGGCCCGTCCCTCGTCATTGATGATGCAGGAAAGAAGAACCTTCCTCTCTCCGGCCGGGCCGATGCAGGCCACCCGGATTCTCTCGTCCCCGATCTCCCGCTGAATGCTCTCCTGAACTTTCAGGGCATCCTGGCCCCACAGATGAGTCGCAGGCCGGATCTCCGTCTTCCCATTGTGAATCCAGAGATAGACCGGTTCGTCCGCCGCTCCTTCAATCATCAGAGCGTCGTATCCCGCCCGTTTCAGGTCCGCCCCCCAGTATCCTCCCGAGCTGGCGTCGCAGAGGATTCCAGTCAGGGGTGATTTAAAAACGATCTGGTACCGGGCGCCGGAAGGGTAGTTGGTGGCGGTTACGGGTCCGACGGTAAAGACAATTTTATTCTCCGGGCTGAGCGGATCGGTGGAGGGAGGAACTTCATCGTAGATCATCCGGACTCCCAGGCCGGTTCCGCCGAGGTAATCCTTGGCGTACTTTGGATTCAGGGGTTCTTCGGTGCACTTTTGGGTCGTTAGATTAACCCGCAGAATTTTTCCCGCGTACCCGTCCATAGCCCCTTTCTCCTTTCTTGGGAGAGTCTGCCTGATCCTGGGCAGGAAGGAAATAAGTTGCTTCTTTTAATGGATTTTCTAAAGGAAAGTCAAGGATTTTTCGATTTTTGGGCCTATTTTTTCTCCCCCACGAGCTTCATGGGCTGGCCGCAGCAGTGCAGCGTTCCCTTTCCGGCAACGATCATCTCCACCTTGTTCCCGCAGATTTCACAGACGTAGACCTGCCCGACTTTGTTAGGCATTTAAATCACCTCCCAAAAAATAGAAAATTGGAATACTGGAATAATGGAATGATGGGTTTCAAAGGTTTGAAATTTTACTGATAATTCTCTCTTACCCCATTATTCCAATATTCCATCATTCCATTTACTTCCCCGGTTCTTGAATTTCTTCTTTAATTCCGGCAAGTTTCCTGGCCATCTGGGCGTATTTTTCGAGGGGGAGGAGGGAGCGGACCACCAGACGGGCCCCATCCGGGGACCCGCCGCCGTGCATGCAGCCGGGGACACCTGCGCCCAAAGTAAGCCATTCGGTCAGCCGGGCGGACCGGGCGCGGGCTTCGGCGCTGCAGGATCCGGCTTTCACATATTTCTGCACCAGTTTCCCATATTGCGGGTCCGTGAAATCCCGGTAGGAGGGAAAACAGCCCGTCTCCACGATTCCGCCGCCGATCTCCTGGCATAGCCGCTTGGTCTCATAGGGCAGAGTAGCCACATGGATCTTATTGGTATGGGAAGTGAGGGAATCGGGAATCCAGACCCCTGATGGATGGCGTCCCCCCAGGGCGATGGACCCGACTCCCATGGTGAAGGTGGTTTCATTGTTCACCGCCATCTCGATGAACTTGGAAGCGAAGGTCTTGGCCGAAAGACCGTTGGCTCTGGCCATCAAAACCCCGGCCCCGATCATGACGTCCCCCTGGCCTGCGACGCAGGCCCCGATGCAGGCGCGGTAGATGGCCGTAAAATACTGAATTACCTTTCCCGTGTAGGCGGCTTCTTGGCAGAGGAACACTCGCTCCCGCGGTACAAATACATCTTCGAAAATCAGGTAGGCCTGCGTAATCCCGGTTTCGGTGGGAATGTCGAAACCCTCTTCCTGCTCCCGGGTGTCGCTGGGCCGCCGGGTTTCTATAATGGTTAATCCTTCGATATCCCGGGGAACCGCGCAGGACAGGGCGAAGTCCTTATCCGCTTCTCCGTAGGCCGTGCCGGGAAGGAGAAAGATCTCGTTGGAGGCCGCCACTCCGCAGATCATGCATTTGGCTCCCCGCAGAACAACCCCTTTTTCCTGCACTTCCACGATGCGCAGGTTGGAATCCGGTTCGGGCTGCTGGGAGGCCTTCAGACTGCGGTCCCCCTTGGCGTCGGTCAAGGCGCCGGCTATGGTCCAGCCCGCAGCCTGCGCCTGCAGCGCATATTTTTTGATCCGGGGGTGATAGTCCGTTTTCAGGGCGGAGTCCATCTCCTGGGTGACCGCCCACATGGTGTTCATCCCGTTCCAGCCCGCACAGAGGGCGCCGGTGCAGGTTCCGGTGAGCCGGTACATCTCCCGCTTGAACTTGGAGTTGCAGATCACATCTTCCATGGACATCATGAGGGAGTTATGGCGGTGGATCTTCTCCTCCGTCAAGGTGGAGGTGGTGGTGAAAAGGTCGGCCAGAGAAGGGTCCTGGGCGGCGTCATAAGCCCGGGCATGGCTCTCCACCACCCGGCGGGTCGCCGGATGGGTGGTTACGTCATCGATCCTCTCCCCGAATTTGTGGATGTTGGGCCGGAGCTTCTTCAAGGAAGCCAGGTAGTCGGCGCGGGTTTTCAGGGCCATGGGAGTCTCCCTTCCCTCAAGTTTGGGCTATTGTACCATCCCTTTCCGCTTATGTAAAAGCGAGGGTTGTCTGGGAAATGAAATTTAAACCACCTTTTGGTTCTTCAGGCCTGCGATCTTGTCCGCCGAATAGCCCAGCAGATTTCTCAAAATTTGGTCGGTGTGCTCGCCCAGGGCCGGGGGATAAACATACCGGATCTGGTCCACCCCGGAGACTTTGATCGGGCTTCCCACATCCCTGGTCTTGCCCACATGGGGAGAGTCGATCTCCACCACCATGTTCCGGGACAGAACCTGGGGATCGGCCACGGCCTTGTCCACTGTGTTGATGGGGCCGGCAGGAACCTCCAGTTTTACGAAGAGCTCCAGCCACTGATCCGTGGTCTTTTTCAGGAAGGCCTCTTCCAGGATGCGGTCCAATTCCTCGCGGTTTTTCAGCCTACTGGCCCGGGTGCTGAAGCGGGAGTCGTCGGCTAGATGTTCCATATCCATGTTCTTGCAGAGGTTGCGGAAAAAATGGTCGATATAAGCCTCGATGACCAGGGCGGAATCCTTCGTGCGGTAGGCCCGCAGGGGGACGTTGCTCACATGGGCGGTTCCCACCGGCTGGGGGATTTCCCCGGCAACGAAATAATACTTGGCCCGGTAGGTGTGCAAAGCGAGCTGCACGTCCAGCATGGAGATGTCCACCATCCGGCCTTCTCCGGTCATGGAGCGGGAGACCAGGGCGGAAAGAACCCCGATCACCCCAAAGACCGCTCCCCCCAGGTCGCCGATGGGAATTCCGCAGCGGACCGGAGGTTGGCCCGGCTCTCCGGTATAGCTCATCGCCCCCCCCATGGCCTGGACGATGATGTCGTAGGAAGGCCTCTCCCGGTAGGGGCCGGTCTGCCCGTATCCGGTGACCGAAGCCCAGACAATCTTGGGATTGATCTTTTTAAGGTCTTCATACCCCAGGCCCAGTTTCTCCATGGTTCCGGGAGTGAAGTTGTTCATCACCACGTCGGCCTTGCGGGTCAGCCCGTAGAAGATCTCCTTCCCTTCCGGCGCTTTCAAATCCAGGGTCAGGCTCTTCTTGTTGCGGTTCAGGGACAGGAAGTAAAGGCTCTGGTCCTTCATGGTATGAGGTGGCATTCGGCGGGTCGGGTCCCCGACGCCGGGGCGTTCGATCTTGATGACCTCCGCACCCAGATCACCCAGGATCTGGGTACAGAAAGGACCAGCCAGCACGTGGGTCAAATCGAGAACTCTGATTCCTTCCAAAGGTTGGGTCATCTTTTTCTCCTTTTTTACAGATTGGGACGCAGATTTTCGCAGATACACGCAGATAAGACTGTTTAATGGGACACAGATGAACACAGATTGAAAACGCCGAAATCTACAAAAAGGATTTCAGGAGCCAAAAACCAAGAGTTCAGCCTTTACATGATTTTCTGAATTATGCCGTCTAAGTTTTGGATTTTTTTATCTCTGTTCATCTGTGTTTTTCTGTAACACTGCAGCGTAAAATCTTTGAATCTTGTCAGGATTTTTTCAAGAATCTTTATCCGTGTTTATCCGCGTTCATCCGCGTCCCATTCGGTCTTTTGCCTTTCTGTCTTTTGCGAATATATATTCTGTGTTTATCTGTGTTCATCTGTGTCCAATATTTTTTGTATTGCGCTTTTTGCTCAGACGGGCATGTTCCCGTGCTTCTTGTCGGGCCGGAGGGCTTTTTTATTCCGGAAGATCCTCAGGGCCTGGATAATTTTGACCCGCGTCTCCTCCGGCTTGATCACGTCATCTACATACATTTTCCGGGCGGATTCAAAGGGCCCGCTGAAGATCTGTTCATACTCTTCGACCAACTTCTTACGCGTCGCCTCGGGGTCTTTGGACTCCTGGATCTCCTTGCGGCAGACCACCTTCACCGCCCCTTCCGCTCCCATGACCGCCAGCTCCGCGGTCGGCCAGGCGAGCACCAGGTCGGTGCCCATGGGTTTGCTGCACATGGCCTGCTTTCCCCCGCCGTAGTCCTTGCGCACGATGACCGTGATCTTGGGAACCGTGGCCTCCGCGTAGGCAAAGAGCATCTTGGCTCCGTGGCGGATGATCCCCCGGTATTCCTGGTCCACCCCGGGAAGGTATCCAGGAATATCCACAAAGGTCAGGATGGGCAGGTTGAAAGCATCGCAGAAGCGGATGAAACGGGAGGCCTTGTCGGAAGCGTCCACATCCAGTGCGCCGGCTAGGTGCATGGGCTGGTTGGCGATGATTCCCACGGGCCATCCTTCCACCCGCCCGAATCCGGTGAGGATGTTGCGGGCAAACTTGGGCTTGCTTTCGAAGAAATACCCGTCATCCAGCACGCTCCGCAGGATCTTTTTCATGTCGTAGAATTTCTTGGGGTCCGCGGGGATGATTTCCCGCATCTTTTCCATCGCCCCTTCCGGACAATCCCGGCAAGGACCGCGGGGCGGCTGCTCGAGGTAGCTGCCGGGCAGGAAAGACAACAGCTTCTTGATCATGGCGATGGCACCGGCTTCATCCGACGCCACCAGGTCGCAGACTCCGCTTTTTTCCGAATGGACGCCGGCCCCTCCCAGGGCCTCGAAGGAGACCTCCTCATGGGTCACGGCCTTGATGACTTCCGGTCCGGTGATGAAGAGCTGGCTCTTTCCCTGGACCATGAGGATGAAGTCCATGAGTGCGGAGCTGTAAGCGATTCCCCCGGCGCATCTTCCCAGTATCGCCGAAATCAGGGGGATCACCCCTGAGGCCTGGGTGAGGGCGAAAAAGATGCTGTCGAACCCCAAGTTCTTGTTGCCTTCCTGAATGCGTGCGCCCACCGAGTCCTGCAGGGCGACGACCGGAACTTTCAGCTCGCAGGCCCGCCGGATGAGGGTCGAAATTTTTGTTGCCTGGACGTTGCCCAACGATCCTCCTTGCACGGTCTTATCATGGGCAAAAACCCCCACGGTCCGGCCGTCTACCTGTCCGAACCCGGTGATGACTCCATCCCGGGGAACGTAAGCCGGAGGGGGGCCGAACTCCGCCGGCTGGGGACCGGCCAGGGTACCGAATTCCACGAAGGTTCCGGGGTCTAAAAACAGATTTACGCGCTCCTCGGCCAGGAGATAACCTTCGTGGCGCAGCTTTTCGATTCGCTCTTTTCCGCCGCCCAGCGAGGCCTTCTGTTTCAATTCCTCGAGTTTCTTAATTCCTTCTTTCATTTCCATGGCAAACTCCTATCCTTTTCAAATCTTTTATTCCGCACTCCGCATTCCGAATTCCGCATTTTAAATGTCTTGATCTTCCTTCATCACCTTACCGTCTGGGTCAGGTACTGTTTCACATTCCTGAGGACACCTTCGTAAGCATTGCGAACGTGCCGCCGGATGGCTTTCTCCGCAGCATCGGGGTTTCCGCTTTTTAGAGCCCGGATAATCTCCCCGTGCTCCCGGATTGTCTCTACCGGACGCCGGGGCCAGGAGAGGGAAACACTCATCATCAGCCCAATGTATCCCTGGAGGGTCCGGTACATGGCCTCCAGGACCGAATTCCCGCTGCTTTCCACCAGAGCCTGGTGAAAACTCTGATTGGCGGCTGATCAGCTCGGACAGCTGTCCTTCCCGGTAGGCGCGGCGGGCTTTGGCAATGGTTTCCACCATCTTTTCCGCCGTTCCCTTGGGGTCCCGCTGGGCGGCCAGCCGGGCGGCTATGCTTTCCAGGGTTTCCCGTACCACCAGGATGTGCCGGGCCAGCTCCTCCGAAAGGGGGATGATCCGGTATCCCGAATTCGGTTTATAGACGACCAAGCCTTCCTGGATCAGGTGGCGGAAGGCCTCCCGGATGGGGGTGCGGCTGACGCCATACTGCACGGCCAGTTCCCGTTCGCTCAGGCGCTGTCCCGGAACGAAGCGCCCGCTGGTGATGGCCTGCCGGATCAGGGCGTACATATCCGGCCCCTTGATCTTTTTTTTATCCTTCTTGGTTTCGGGCCCAAATTCCATACCGAAATGGTATACCATTAAAAAAGGGCTTGTCAACGCCTTTTTCTCATTTATTTTGAATGCTCGGAGAGAAAGTCCGTAGGGGCATCCCGCGTTTCGCGGGACATCGTGCCCCTACAAGCACATCGGGGTAGCTGGGAAGCCGCTTTCCCCGGGCACCTGCATAGGGGCGCCCGGCCGGTCGCCCCTACATCCGAACGGGGAAAAACCTTTCGGGGCCTAACGTTCCCAAGTTATGGCTTCAATCCTTCACACAGATAGCATTTGGGCTGGTCGATCAGCCGCTTCAGTTGAAAGCCACTTCCTTCCAGGAGGGACCGCATCTCGCCTTCCTCGGGGAGAAAATCCTTGGAGACCGGGGCGCAGTTCTGGTGGTGGCTGCGGAGGGCGACGCTGCTCAGGGCGTGGGCGATGATCAGGGTCCCCTGAGATTTCAAGACCCGGTTCATCTCCTCCAGGGCCTTTATCTTGTCTTCGAAATGGGGAAAAGCCCCGAAGCAGACAATCTGATCAAAGAACCGTTCCTTATAGGGCAGGTCTTCTACGGAGGCCAGCTCGAAAATGACCCGGCTCTCTTTCTGGAACTTCTTCCCGCCGATCTTGACCATTTCCTCTGCAAAATCGACTGCCCAGATGGACCCTTCCGGTCCGATGGCCTCCAGGAGGTAAGGGACAATTCCCCCGGTCCCGGCCCCCACATCGAGAATTTTTACTCCTTTTTGAAGCGAGAACAAAGAAACCAGCTGGGGAAGGCGATCCATCATCTCGGGCGTGTAAAACCTCGCATCCCATGTGGCGGCCATTTGGTTAAAGAAATCTTTTTTGACCATTCCGTTTCTCCCTGTTACCGGCTCCCATCGAGACTCTACCAGCGCTCAAACCAGAGTTCAAGGACTCGGGAGCGGGGACGAAAGGTTCACACCTCCCCGAGTTCTCCAAAATTCTTTTTCAAGTCGCTGTAGACCGGCCTTTTCAGGAAAAAAGAAAAAATCGCATCGGCTTTTGCGGAAAGATCCAGGTCGGAAAAAAGATTCGGGTAGAGGACTTTCCCTGCGGCAGTGGGTGGGGGGATGAATTTATTTCAGGTTTTTGCCGGTACTGGTCAGGGAGAGCCTCCCGTGTTTGACTCCTTTGGTTCCGATCAGCCGATCCCCGATTTTCTTGATCTCCTCCCCCTTGCCTTTGACCACCAGGACCTCCAGGCAATTGTGTTCATCCATATGGATGTGCAGGGTGGAAAGGATCGTCCGGTAGTGATCATGTTGCAGCCTGGTCAATATGCGGGAGAGCTCGCGGGTATGATGGCTGTACACCAGGGAAATGGTTCCCACCATCTCTCTGTTTCCTTCTCTCCACTCTTCCGTCACCAGGCTGTCACGGATCAGGTCCCGGATGGCCTCGGACCGGTTCTGGTACCCCTTATGGGCGATGAGGCGGTCAAAATCTCCCAGCAGGCTGTCGGGAATCGATACTCCGAAGCGGGTGAGTCCGGCCATTTTTCCTCCATTTTCCGACGAATTAAAGGGACGAAATTTCGGTGAGATCCCTCTCTTTCAGCATCCTCTTCTTCCAGGAAGCCAGGGCCGGATAGAAATAGGGCAAGAGCCGCAGAGAATAATAGGGAGGAAAAACCGGGACGCCCAGAAGATCACCGAAGGAAAACAAAAGAATGAGGTCTCGGCGGGCCAGCTTCTCCTGCCGGACCGTCTGCTGAATCTCAAAAGCGGTTGCCCCGAAGAAGAAATCCCGAAGATTCTTCCTGATGCGGTCAAACCGGTTTTCCAACTCCTCCTCCTTGGCTGTGCTTTGGGTGGATCCTTCCTTGCGCCTACTCCCGATTGGCAATCTTAATATACTCTGAATCTGTCTTCCCCGTCAAACTTTCAAGGCCCCGAAGCGGACAATTTGAAATAGACAGGAGATTCAGGTCTGGAGTAATATGAGGCTTGAAATCAGGTTACAAGCTGCGGGTTACGCGGTAAGAACCAAACCGGGAATGCAGAACCCGACACTTGAAACTTCGATGAGGACCCCCTTTCCAAAGGGAATCGCTTTGAAGGAAATCCTCCGTCACGCCCGCGAAGTCATCGAGATCGAAGCCGAGGCGGTGCAGGGCTTGCTGCACCGTCTGGATGAAAATTTTGTCCGGGCGGTGGAACTACTGCTGGCCTGTGAAGGGCACGCCGTGGTCACGGGCATCGGCAAATCAGGGCTGGTGGGCCGTAAGATCGTGGCCACCCTGACCAGTACCGGAACCCCGGCCATGTTCCTTCATCCCGTCGAAGGCCTGCACGGCGACCTCGGGGCGGTCACGGCCAAGGATGTGATCATCGCCATTTCCAACAGCGGAGAAACATCCGAGATCACCAACCTCCTTCCCAGCCTGCAAAAGATCGGAGCCAAGATCATTGGACTCACCGGCTCTCTGAACTCCACTCTGGCCCGGAGCAGCCATATCGTCATTGATGTGCGAGTGGAAAGGGAAGCGTGCCCCCTGGGGCTGGCTCCCACTTCCAGCACCACGGCCACCCTGGTCATCGGCGATGCCCTGGCCGTGGCTCTGATGCGTCAGAGGAAGTTCGCGGAGAAAGACTTTGCCCTCTACCATCCCGGGGGAAGCCTGGGGGAACGGCTGTCCTTCAAGGTAAAAGATGTCATGCGCCCGGCGGCGGGTTTTCCCTCCCTCACCTCCGACAGGACCGTGGGGGAGTTCCTCTCGGCCATCAATCGGCGCAGGGTTGATTTCGCCCTGGTCCTTCAGGCCGGCGGAGGCCTGGCCGGAATGGTCACGGACCACGACCTCCGCCGGGGAGAGATCGGCTCGCCCGACTTTCTGAACCGGTCCATCAAAAAAATCATGGATCCTCATCCGGCGACAACGGAAGAAGAGGTCTCCGCGGCCGAAGCCATGCGAATTATGGTGGAAAAGAATCTGGTCGCCCTGCCGGTATTGGACAAGAAAAAACACTTGAAAGGCGTGGTCACCCTCCGGGACCTTCTGAACCGGAGGGACCGGGGCGAGGCGGTAAAATGAATCCTTACCCCCCCAAGGGATTGATCATAGCGCTCATAACTCCCCTAAGCAAGGAGGGCCGGGTAGAATGGGAATCTCTCCGCCGGCTGATCGATCGGGTGGTTCCTTACTGTGATGCCCTGATGATCGGAGAAGGGCTCATCGGAGAGGGCCTCTCCCTGCCGAACCCGCTTCGCCTGGAACTCCTCCAGGTTTCAGCCGAAATGGTGGCGGGGAAAAAACCCCTTTTGTTGTGCCCCACGGCCGGGACAGCCGAAGAGACGGTCCACAACATCACCGTTTTAACCGAAGCCCTGAAGGATGGCCCGGGCCGGGACTCGGTCTTCTGGGTGGACATCCCCCTCTGGTATCACAGCAACCGCAAGCTGCCCCAGTTCTACCAGGGATGGAAGGAATACACTCCCTTCCCCATCCTGCTCCATAACCACCCTTTGCTCATCGGTAAACGGAACCGCTCCCTCAAGCGGACCAACATTCGCACGGCCGTTCTGAAGCGGCTGGCGGAAAACGAGCAGATCGTGGGCCTCATTCAGGCCGGCGACCTGAAAAGGACCATTCACTACCAGAGAGCCGTGCGGGCCCGCAGGGATTTTCGCTTTTACGACGGGGATGAAGGAAATTTCCTCAACAGCCCGAGCTCCTCGGGGGTGGTTTCAGGAGGAGCCAACCTTCTTCCTTCCGAATGGAGCCAGATTGTCACTGCCTCGCTCGAAATATCCGAAGACCCGGCCCGAAATCTGCTCCTTCTCAAACAAAGTCAGAAGCTCCGGGAGCTAAGCCAGGTATTGCAGAAGAACCCGGCTCAGAGCTTAAAAATGGGCCTCCATCGTCTGGGATGGATTCCGGGAACCAAGGTTCTCGACTCAACGCAGGAAGGCTCATCGGAAGAAGGGGAGCATCTGGCCAGCTTCCTCCAGGCGAATTTTTCTTTACAAACTCCCCCTTAAAATGCTATTCATATACCAGCAGGGCGGCGGAGGTACCCGGAAACATTAAAGGTTTTCCACAATCTGGCCGATTTTATTCATGGGCCGAATCGGTCGATCATTATAATCAAAGCGCGGGGTAGCGTGAACCTTCTTCTCCGTTTCAAATCCATCTGGATCTATACCACATTACTCGCCTTCCTGGGGTCCTGCTTTGCCTGCGGTTACAAGCCGGCCTATCTTCAGAAAGGGAAAACGGCTGAAGTTTCGGAGAGGTGGAGAGTAGAGAAGATCAACCCCGCCCGCCTTTCCACCGATGAGAAATCCGTTCTGGAAACCTTTGGCACGCCGGATTATATCCGTTTTTTCCGCAAGCGCTCCCTGGAGCGGGAAAAAGTGTATGCCTGGATCTACGTGGAGCCGGCTCGCTTCGTTACTTTCATAGACGGCAAAAAGACCGATTACGCCGTGCTGGATGAAGATCTCTCCTCGCTGAATGATCATCAGAAGGACATGCTGTTTTGGGGGGGAGTCACCGTTGCAGCTGTCGCTGCGATCGGCGGACTGTGCTACTATTTCTTCTTCAAGGAATAACCAAAGGAGTGCCCCATGGTCAAACTGATCCTGAAGTTGAAAGAAACCCAGATCGAGGAGTTCGCCCTGGAGAAAGATCAGATTATTATCGGGCGCGCCAAGGAAAATGACATCGTCATCGATAACATCGCCGTCTCCCGCAAACATGCGCAGATCACCCGGAAGGAAGATGGATTGTGCTACATCCGGGACCTGAACAGCTCCAACGGGACCTTCCTGAACGGCGCGCAGATCGATGCCAGCGACCATGCGCTCTCCGAAGGGGCGATGATCGGAATCGCCAAATTCGAACTCCAGGTCAAGGGGCTTTCCAAGGCGGCTCCGGCTTCGCCCAAGCCCGCCACCCCGGAGGATGCGGAAGGGACGATGATCTTCGATCCAGGCCCGGCGCAAGCCGGCGGCCGAGCCCCAGACGGGCTCAGAGCCCAAGACCGTTCGCTGGCCGGTGCTCTCCGCGTTGAAGGGTCCCGCCAAGGGGGCGGAATACAAAATCACCAAAGAAGTGACCCTGGTGGGCAAAGGCTCCCAGGTCGATATTCCCGCGGAAGGATGGTTCGTCTCCTCCCCCCACGCCAAGATCACCCGCCGGGGAGACCGTTTCTACATCTCCCACATGGGCGGACTCCTGTCTAGCACCAAGGTGAACGGAATCGGGATCGGGGGCGAGCACATTCTCAAGAACAAGGACCAGATCGAAATCGGAAATTGCTCCTTTGTCTTCACCCAGGCCTCCTCCGAGCATACCGATTGAAGGGTGAACCCTGCTCTGGGTGGTGGATGAGGTACGCTTGAAGATTTTTTATGCTGCTGCTTCGGACCGCGGCCGGGTGAGGAAGAACAATGAAGATGCCTTCTTGGCCGACCCTGCCCTGGGAATCTTTGCCGTGGCCGACGGCATGGGCGGACATGCCGCCGGAGAGATCGCCAGCCGCCTGGCCCTGAATACCCTGCAGGAATCCCTCGCCCGAGCGATTCAAAGCCAAGAAGCCGAGTTCTCACCCAACCGAACGGCGGTCATCTCCCTTCCCTCCGCCCTCCTGGTCAATGGAATCCGTACTGGCCAATCAGGCCGTTTTTCATTCCTCCCAGGAGAAGGAGGAATACCGTGGGATGGGAACCACCGTGGTGGCCGTGTATCTCGTCGACTCTTCCCCGGTGATGGCCAATGTGGGGGACAGCCGGCTCTACCGGATCCGGACGAAAAAAATCGATCAGCTCACCGAGGACCATTCGGTGATCTGGGAACAGTATCGAGAGGGAATCCTCCCGAAGGAGGCTCTTTCCACCTCGCCGCTGAAAAACATCATCACCCGGGCTCTGGGAATGCAGCCTTCGGTGGACGTGGACGTTCGGGAGTTGGAGTTTGAAAAGGGGGACCTGCTGCTTCTCTGCTCCGATGGTCTCTCGGATCTGGTGCAGGATGAAGAACTGCTGAAAACCGTGAGGGACGCTGCAGGAGATTTGAATCAGGCTTGCCGCGACCTGATTGACCTGGCCAACCGTCGCGGGGGGAAAGACAATATCACCGTCCTCTTAATCCAAATCGAATAAACCCACCTGAATAGAAATAGAAACAAATCCGAAATCCGAATATCGAAATCCGAAACAAATTCGAATTTCAAAAATAAAATGCCCTAAACTCGGCCTCTCCCCTTGATTAGGCGCTTAGCGCCCAACAAATACCAACGGGTTGGGTTTTGGTCATTCGAATTTAGAGTTTTGAAAATTGTTTCGAGTTTCGAAATTCGGATTTCGAAATTTCCCAACGACCCCTTCCTGATACCAAGAGAGTACCTCTAGCTGGGGCTTTCCTTCTGTCTATCCCGCCGGTCGGGAGGGACCTGGTTTTTTCACCAGCAGGATCCTCAGGTCCATGACGTTTGTTCCGGTGGGGCCGGTAATGATCAGGTCTCCCAATTTCTCGAAGAAATCGTAAGAGTCATTCTCCTTCAGGAAAGACCACGGGTCCAACCCCATGGTCCTCGCCCGGTTCAGGGTTTTTCCGTCGGCAAAGGCCCCGGCGGCATCGGTGGGGCCGTCGGTCCCGTCCGTGCCCGCGCTCATCATCAGGATCTCTTCCCACCCGGCGATCTCCAGCGCGGCGGCCAGGGCAAACTCCTGGCTCCTTCCGCCTTTCCCCTTTCCTTTCAGGGTCACGGTCGTTTCTCCCCCGGAGAGGATACAAGCGGGAGGGGAAATCGGATTTCCGGAAAGGAGAACTTCTTTGGCGATGGCCGCGTGAACCTTGGCCACCTCCCGGGTCTCTCCTTCCACCAGGGAGGAGAGGAGAAGCGTACGGTATCCAAGGTCCTGGGCTGCCTTTTTGGCCGCCCTCATGGCCAGAAGGTTGTTCCCCACGACCAGATTATAAACCCCGGCGAAGGCCGGTTCCCCTTCCTTTAAGGTCTCTTCTTTTTTTCCCTCCATGCCTTCGCGGATGTGGGCGGCCACCGATGGAGGGATCTTCTCCCACAGTTCGTATTTGTTCAGAATCCGGGCGCAGTCTTCATAGGTCGTGGGGTCCGGGACCGTGGGGCCGGAGGCGATGGCATCGAGGGGGTCTCCGATGACATCGGAGAGGATCAGGGCCACCAGGGTCGCCGGGTATACCATCCTGGCCAGTCCGCCTCCCTTGATCCGGGAGAGGTGCTTTCGCAGGGTGTTGATTTCTTGAATGTTGGCCCCGCAGGAAAGGAGCTGATGGGTCGTGGCCTGTTTCTCCGCCAGGGTGATGCCTTCCACCGGCAGGGGCAGGAGGGCCGAGCCCCCTCCGGAGATGAGAAAAATGACCAGGTCCTTGGGGGTGAGGTGGCTCAGCATTCCCACCATCTCCTCTGCCCCTTCCAGGCCTTTTTCATCGGGGAGCGGATGGCCCGCCTCCTGGATCCGGACCCGTTTCAACCTCTGGGAATGCCCGTACTTCACGTTGATCAGGCCCCGGGTGATCCGGGTTCCCAGGATCTTCTCCAGGTTCACGGCCATGGCCGCCGAGGCCTTTCCGGTCCCGGCCACGAAAATTCTCTCAACCTGGGACAGCGGGTACTTCCGGTCTCCAATGCGGAGGACTTTGTTTCGCAGGGATACATGGGATGAGAGGATGCTCTGGGGATCCACCGCGTGAACGGCATGGAGGAATATCTTCTTAGCATCCCTTCGGAGCGGGTCTAAGCTTCGTTTCACCGGTTCCTCCTTGGCAGGTTAAAAACCAGTTTACTCCACGGTTACGCTTTTGGCCAGGTTTCTCGGCTGGTCCACGTCCGTCCCCTTGAGAACCGCCACGTTATAAGCCAGCAGCTGCAGGGGAACGGTCAGAAGGATGGGAGCCAGGAAAGGATGTGTCTCCGGCACCAGGAGGGTGTCCCGGGCCTTGGAGATTACCTCCTGGCAGGAAGGATTGGTCAGGGCGATGACCTTTCCGTCCCGGGCCCGGACTTCTTCGATGTTGCTCAGGATCTTTTCATGGGTCTGGCTTTTGGGGGCCAAAACCACCACCGGCATGTTTTCATCGATGAGGGCAATGGGTCCATGCTTCATCTCCCCGGCGGGATACCCCTCGGCATGGATGTAGGAAATTTCCTTCAGCTTCAGCGCTCCCTCGAGGGCGATGGGATAATTTACTCCCCGTCCCAGGTAGAGGAAGTCGCGGGCGTTCATGTACTTCTTGGCCAGCGCTTCGATCTGGGGATTCAGGTCCAGGGTCTGCTGGATGTAGCGAGGGACCTTCAGCATTTCTTCCAGCATCTCTTTGGCGGTTTGATTCCCGATGCTCTCCCGGTTTTCTGCCAAAAACAGGGATAAGAGGAAGAGTCCCACCAGCTGGGTGGTAAAGGCCTTCGTGGAGGCCACCCCGATCTCCGGTCCGGCATGAGTGTAAAAGACGCCTTCCGACTCGCGGGCCAGACTGCTGTCCACCACGTTGCAGATGGAAAGGGTGCGCATCCCTTTCCGTTTTCCTTCCCGGAAGGCGGCCAGGGTGTCGGTGGTCTCTCCCGACTGGGAGATGGCCACCAGGAGGTCATGGGAACCGACGATGGGATCCCGGTAACGGAATTCCGAGCCCAGGTCCACTTCCGTGGGAACCCGGCTCAGCCCCTCGATCATGAACTTTCCCACCAGGGCGGCATGATAGGAGGTCCCGCAGGCCACGATGCAGACCCGGCGGATATCCTTGAGGACTTTGGGATTCAATCCTGACCCTTCCAGGAAGACCTTGCCATCCTCCAGGGAGACCCGGCCGCGCACGGTATCCACGATCGCGCGGGGCTGCTCGAAGATCTCCTTGAGCATAAAGTGCTTGTAGCCGCTCTTTTCCGCGGTCACCGGGTCCCACAGGATCTCTTTGGGGGGCCGCTGACGGCTTTCTCCCCACAGGGTGCTGATCCGGTACTGTTTCTCCTGAACGACCGCCATTTCCCCGTCTTCCAGAAAGATCATCTTCCGGGTGTAGGGGAGGATGGCCGGAATATCGGAGGCGACAAAATTCTCCTTGTCGCCGAGACCCAGGATGAGGGGACTATCCTTGCGGACGGCGATCAGCTTATCCTTTTCCCCTTCGTAAAGGATGGCGACGGCGTAGGACCCGTGGACCTGGAGAAGAGCCTGGCGCACCGCCTCTTCCAGCTTCTCTCCTTTGAAGAGATACCGCTGAATCAGGTGGCAGAGGATTTCCGTGTCGGTTTCGGATTTGAAGGTATGCCCCTCCCCGGCCAGAATATTTTTAAGGGCCAGGTAATTCTCGATGATGCCGTTGTGGACCACGACCACGCCCCCGGCTTTGTGAGGGTGGGCGTTGGTTTCCGAAGGTTTCCCGTGCGTGGCCCACCGGGTGTGGCCGATTCCCAGGTTTCCGTTGAACTTCTCCCCTTCGGTTTTCCGCTCCAGCTCCTTGAGCTTGCCCATGGCGCGGCGGATCACGACCTTTCCCTCATGGAAGAGCGCTACTCCGGCGGAGTCATACCCCCGGTACTCCAGTCGCCGCAACCCCTCCAGAAGGACTTCCTTGGTGTCCCTGCGGTCCGATGTATCCGATGATCCCGCACATATTTCAGACTCCTATCAATCGGAATCCAGTCTATGCTGTCCGGCCATCTTTTTTTTCATCCACTGGTCAGCTCTGGCCAGCTCCACCCGGGTGTTGATTCCCATGACTTCCAGCGAATCTTCCACCAGGAACGGAAAGACTTTTTTCTTCTCCGAATTCGCTTGGGCGACGATATCGGTAAGGTAATATTCCTTCTGCGCGTTCTGGGGGGTCACATGGGACAGGGCGGAAAAGAGAAAGTCTGCATCCACGCAGTAGATGCCGGTGTTGATCTCCCGGACCTTTTCCTCTCCCGGCTTTCAGGTCCTTATCTTCCGTAATCCGCAGGAGGGACCCGTCGGCGTTCCGGAAGACCCGGCCGTACCCTTTGGGATTTTCCAGCTCCACGGTCATAACCGAGAGAGCAGCCTGACGGGCCTGGTGGGCTTTTAAGAATCTGCTTACCGTTTCTTCGGTGAGCAAAGGAACATCGCCGGAGAGGATCAGGACGCTTCCCCGGAACCCCCGAAGCGCCGGCTTGGCGGCCAGAACGGCGTGCCCCGTGCCCAACTGCTCTTTCTGGAGGACAAAGGTTGTATCCTTGGCCTTGAACTTTTCCTGAACCAGGTCGGCCTGGAAACCGACCACAACAAGCAGGCGGGAGGGTTTCAGGCTCCGGGATAAATCCAGGGGGTAGGAGAGCATTGGGCTGCCGGCGACCGGATGGAGGACTTTTACCAGGTCCGATTTCATCCGCGTTCCCTTGCCCGCCGCCAGAATTACGACCGCCAGCTCGCTCAAGGTTTCCTTTCCTTCCTAAGCCCTTGATGGAATTAATATTTTCATTATAGAAGAACCCTTCGGCCAGTCAAGATTTTTATCTATTTAAATCAAACGGTTAAAAATGAGGTTGGCAAGCTCAATCCCTGTAAATATTCGTCCGTGCGGGAGATTTTCTTTATCATCCATACCAGCACGGCCTCGCTCCTCGAATCCCTATGACCCAGCCGCGGCCCATTCAGAGAAAATCTTTTCATCTTGACAGTGAAAGGAAAAAACCTGAGAATTTCATTATGGAATTTTCATCCCTGGTGGACTCCCTCCAGAATCCCCAAATCTACCCTGAAAAGCCGGCCAAAATTGAACTGGTGCAGACCCACATATCAGCCATCTTCTTTGCCGGGGAGCATGTCTACAAGGTCAAAAAACCGGTGAATTTCGGGTTCCTCGACTTCACCACGCTGGAGAAGCGCAAATTCTACTGTCAGCAAGAAGTGGACCTGAACCGAAGGCTGGCCAAGGAGGTTTACCTTGGAGTGGTGGAGATCCGTTCACACCAAGGTCGGCTTTCCATCGGAGAAGGTCCAGGCGAAGTGATCGAGTACGCCGTAAAGATGAAGCGCCTTCCCCAGGACTGTATGATGGACCAGTGGCTGGCCAAGGGGGCCATATTCCCGGAGGTGGTGGAAAAAATCGCGGCCAAGATCGCCCATTTCCATGCTCAGGCGGCGACCAGCCCGGAAATCTCCAAATTCGGGAATATTCAAACCATCCGGGGCAATCTGGAAGAAAACTTCTCGCAGACGGAGAAATACGTGGGCCGGGTTCTAACCCCGGATCTTTACCGGGAGATCATCGGGGCCAATCGCCGCTTCCTGGAGCACCATCTTCCTCTCTTTCAAAAGCGGATCGCCGACGGGAAGATTCGCGACTGCCACGGAGACCTCCACCTTGCAGCATATCTGCCTGGGAAAAGAAATTATCATCTTCGACTGCATCGAGTTCAACCGGCGCTTCCGCTATTCGGACGTGGCGGCGGACATCGCCTTTCTGCTCATGGACCTGGATTATCATAAACAACCCCTTCTCTCCTCCGATCTGGCCTCTCACTATTTGAGGATCTCCCAGGACTGGCCCCTCTATCTGCTCCTCGATTTCTACAAATCTTACCGCGCCTATGTGCGCGCCAAGGTAACCTCTTTTCGTCTGGAGGATCCGAGTATTTCAGCTCAAGAAAAGGCTTCATCCCTGGGTGAAGCCAGCCGTTATTACCGCCTCTCCCATACCTACGCCGCCCGGATGAACCGCCCCCTGCTGGTCATCACCGGAGGATTGATCGGCACCGGGAAATCGACCCTCGCCAGGTCCCTTGCGGAAGCCCTGGGATGGGAATGGTTGCGGGTGGATGTTCTCCGCAAAGAACTGGCGCAGATCTCTCCCCTGGAGCATCGCTTTGAAAAGTTCCACCGGGGCATCTATTCTCCCGATTTTTCCCGAAAGACTTATCAGACCCTTTTGGACGGGGCGCGAACCCTTCTGGCCGGGGGCAAATCGGTTATCCTGGACGGCTCTTTCAAGAAGCAAACGGACCGGACCACGGCCCGGGACTTGGCTCAAGAGACCCAGGCGGATTTTCTCTTCATCGAATGTTCATCCTCGGACGAGGAAATCCACAAACGGCTGGCCCGGCGGGCCCGCGAGAAAAATGAACCTTCCGACGGAAGGGCGGAGCTTTTGGCCGAACAGAAAAAGGATTATGCCCCCGTGGAAGGATTCGATTCCGATCTCTATTTATCCCTGGATACCGAGCGTCTCCTGGAGGAGTGCCTGGCGCGGATCTTCCGGCACCTGCTGGAGAAAGCTGGACGGGAGCTTTCGAGTGCGGTACAGTAAATCATCCCCGACCCCGCTTCTTTCTATATCGGAGGGGGAAAAGCGGTAGGGGGTATAACGGTTCTACGGGAGGGCTGATGGGCATGAATATTTTATCCCCTTTTCTGCTGTTACTCGCCGGGCTTTTTCTCTTCTCCGGTTGCGGCCCGGATGAGAAACAAATTCAGAGGGCCGGCATTCACTATGGGATGGGCTACAATGCCCTCCAGCAGGGAGACCCTACTTCCGCCCTCCGGGAGCTCTACGAGGCGGAAAAGCTGGACCCCAAGGACCCGTACATTCAGCATGCCCTGGGCATGGCCTTGAGCGCCAAGGGAAAATATCCCGACGCTCTGGAGCACTACCGCAAAGCCCTGGAACTGGACCCCAAATATACCGAGGTCCACAACGCCATGGGGGCCACCTACCTGGAGATGGGGAAATGGGACGAGGCCATCCGGGAGTTCAACCTGGTTCTGAAGGACTTCCTGTACCTGACCCCCTTTCTCGTGCACAACAACATCGGCTGGGCCTTTTACAAGAAAGGGGACTTGAAGAACGCCGTCGAAAATTACCGGAAGGCCATCGGCATGAAGCCCGACTTCGGCCTGGCCCACTACAACCTGGGCATCGCTTACCGGGACGGGAAACAGACGGACCAGGCCATCGCTGCCTTTCGTCAGGCAACCAGGATCGTGCCCGGCCTGGTGGATGCCCACTTTCAGCTGGGGAAGCTGTATTTCGAGGCGGGGAAGAAAGCGGAAGCCCAGAAATCCTTCCAGGAGGTGGTGCGCCTCGCCCCTGAGAGCGAGACCGCCCAGATGGCCCAGCAGTACCTGAACGTGCTCAAGAAAAGCGGCAAATGATCAGACGATCCCCATTCCCTTCAAGAGGGACAGCATAACGGACGCCGCCAGGACCGACCCGATCTGCCCGCCCGTGTTGGCCCCCATGGCATGCATGAGAAGGTAATTCTTCTTGTTGGCCTTCTGCCCCACCATCTGTACCACCCGCGCGGACATGGGAAACGCCGAGATTCCCGCGGCGCCGATCAGCGGATTGACTTTCCCCCCCGATAGAACCTTCATGATCTTGGCCAGGAAGATTCCCATGGCCGTGTCCAGGGAGATGGCCACCAACCCCAGTCCCAGAATGATCAGGGTCTGAGGCTTCAGGAAGACCGGGCCGGCCATGGTGGCCCCGATGGAGATGCCCAGGAGAAGGGTTACGATATTGGCGATTTCGTTCTGCGAGGCCTTGACCAGCCGGTCGGTCACCCCGCTCTCCTTCAGCAGGTTGCCCAGCATCAGCGTTCCCATGAGGGGGGTCCCCATGGGGGCGATCAGGCAGGTGATCAGGGTGACCACGATGGGAAAGAGGATCTTCAGGGCGGGGGAGACCGTCTTCTTCTCATACTTCATCACGATCTTTCGCTCTTCCTCCGAGGTCAGGGCCCGCATGATCGGCGGCTGAATGATGGGCACCAGGGACATGTAGCAGTAGGCCGCCACCGATACCGCCCCCAGCATATGGGGGGCATACTTGGAAGTTACATAAATGGAGGTCGGGCCGTCACAGGCTCCGATAATCCCGATGGACACCGCCTCCAGCTGGGTGAAACCCAATGCCAAGGCCAAAAGAAGGGTGAGAAAAATCCCGAACTGCCCGGCCCCTCCCAGGAGCAGGATCCGGGGATTTTCCAGGAGGGGGCCGAAGTCGGTCATGGCCCCAATTCCGATGAAAATCAAGCAGGGGAAAATTTCGGTCAGAACCCCCGCCTCGTAAAAATGGCGCAGCAGTCCCCCCTCGTCCATCAATCCCGACATGGGAATATTCACCAGGATGGCCCCGAACCCGATGGGCACCAGGAGAAGGGGCTCCATGTCTTTCTTGATGCCCAGGTACAGGAGGGCGCATCCCACCACAATCATGACTCCATGACTCCACTGAAAATTGCTGAAGCCTATGAGTAAGCTCGATAATCCATCTATAATCATGGTTAGCCTCGCGCTTCTTCCTTTTTTCCCACTCTGCTGCAGAATCTTATTCAGCACGTCCACCACCAGACCGATCAAAAAGAGAATGATCATCGTGCCTCCCATTCCCAGGACGGTCATGGTCAATCCGAATTCCAGGTTCTTCATTATTTTTTCCAACCTCTTTTCTTTGCCGGAATCCCTTCCAATTTAATATCTGCTACGGAACGGCTTCTTTTGTCAAGACCTGATTGCCTTCGGGTTCTACAGATCCACCTCTTGTCCTAAATTTTTTTCCCGGGCGCGCCGATAAACGGCCTGAGCCACGGAAACGTCCTGTACGGCGTTACCCACGGATTTGAAATAGGTGATCTCCCGCGGCCGCTACTCTCCCCGGCTTTTTCCCGGCCGCCACTTCTCCCAGCTCGGCCAGAATGTCCGCCTTTTGAATCAGCCCTTTCTTCAGGGGGATGATCAGGTCCCCGGCCTCCTCGAGACAGGCCTTCAGGGAATCCACAAAAACCCGCGATCGGCGAATGGTCTCCTCGTCCACCTCCTGCATCTCCGGCTTGAAAGACCCGATGGCGTTGATGTGCATTCCTTCCTTCAGCAGCTTCCCGTCGAAGACCGGCCGGCTGGAGGTGGTGGCCGTCACCACTACATCCGCCCCTTCGAGCGCCTGGCTCGGGGTTCCGGCCCGGAGCAGTTCAATCCCCCGGCAGGAAGCGTCCGCTCGCAGCGTTTCGACCAGTCTCGTCCGCTTTTCCCGGAAGGAGATCGAAGACCTTGATGCGTTCGATTTTCCTGGCCGCCAGAACCCCCTTCGCCTGAAAGAAAGCCTGCCCTCCGGCTCCGAAGACGGCCAGGGACCTGGAATCCGGCCGGGAGAGGACCTGGGTGGCCGCGCCCGTGGCCGCTCCCGTGCGGAACCGGGTAAGGTGGGTCCCCTCCAGGACGGCCACGGGAGACCCGCTGGCCGAATCGAAGAGGAAAACGATTCGCCTGGACCGCAGGGAGATTGGACTGCGGGTTGCAGGGAAGAACGGTTACCATCTTGGCGCCCAGGGCCCCGGATTCTTCTATATAGGCGGGCATGACCAGGGCCGCTTCACCCGGTTGCTTCAAGGTCAGCGAGGTGCGAACCGGGGATTGAGCCTTCTGGAGAGAAAGCTGGACGAAAGCATCCTTGACCACTTCAACGGCTTCGCCCATGGAAAGCGCCCGGTCAATATCCCGGGCCGTGAAGACTTTGATTCTCATATCGCTCCTCTGGCCTTCAATTCCTTGATCTCCGCCGATGAATATCCCAGAAGATCCGCCAGGACCACCTCATTGGCCGCACCCATGGGAAGCCCGGGAAACCGGATCTGACCCGGAGTCTTCAGGAACCGGATCGGCGCCCCGGGGAAGGAAAGCGTTTTCCCCGAGACCGGGTCATACACCGAGGCCAGGCTTCCTCTCTCCCGCACATGGGGGTCGTTGGCAATGTCCTCCATGGTGTTGACCGGCCCGATGGTGACTCCCGCTTTCTCGCATTCTTCCAGGACCTCTTTCAGGGTCCTGGCCCGGATCCAGTCCCCGATGATCCGGTTCAGCACGACCCGGCTTTCATTCTGGACCCTTTCCTGATTGTTGCGGAATCCGGGGGTCGTCTTCAGCTCGGAATGGCCCATCAGGTCCATCATCCGCTCGAAGGGGGCCTGGGCGCTGGCCGAGAGGGCCACCCACTTCCCTTCCTTGGTCTGGTAGCTGTTCCGGGGAGAGGTGAAGTTGGACTCGTTGCCCATGGGTTGGGGATTCTCTCCCGTCAGGGAGTAAATCAAGAACTGGCCGCCCATGTATCCCAGGAGGGGTTCATACAGGGAAACTTCGAATTCCTTTCCCCCCCCTCTCCCCGTTTCTGGTCCCGGAGGGCGACCATGGCTCCCAGGGCCAGATGGGTTCCGGCAATCATGTCGGCCAAAGCGATGGGCGGATTGGTGGGAGGGGCCCCGGGATGGGTGTTCATGTAGGTGTATCCGCTCATGCCCTCGGCCAGGGTCCCGAATCCGGGTTTGTTCCGGGAAGGCCCGGTCTGCCCGTAGCCCGAAATCCGCCCGATGATCAAGCCCTTGTTGATCTTCCAAAGCTCTTGCGAGGAGAAGCCCAGCCGGTCCAGCGTCCCCGGGCGCATGTTCTCGAAAAGAACATCCGATTTTTTCACCAGCTCACCGAGAATCTTTTTGGCATCGGGGTGTTTCAGGTTCAGGGTGATGGGCAGCTTGTTTCTGGAAGCCACCAGCCAGAAGGGTTCCATGTCGTTCTGTACCCTGGCCCAGTAACGGATGGCGTCGGGAACCTCCGGCGGCTCGATCTTGATCACTTCAGCCCCAAAGTCTCCCAGAAGGGTTGCTCCAAAGGGAGCGGCGACCACCGCTCCCAAGTCGATCACCCGCACGGATTTCAGGGGGAGGTCGGATTCTTCCGCCTTTTTCCTCTGCTCACGGAGGTAATTGTGGATCTTGGAAAGGTCCATGGAAAATCTCCTGAAGGGAAGTGGTTTGGCCTTTATGGATTCGAGGGGGAGGCCAGAGCCTGAATAAAATTTATACCAGAAAAGGTTCGAAAAGGGGACCAAAAAACAAACGACGCATTGGGGTCGCGGAATGCCGAGAAAATCGACGCGGGGAGACGGAAAAACGGCCAGGCGGGAAATGGGCCCTTTTTCCAAAACCGGCCAAGCCGTAACCAAACAGGGTTGAGGCATCGAAAAATCCGAAATCCGAAAATCGATCCCGCGAGGCGCGGGACCGAAACAAATTCGAAATCCAAAGGTTCAAAAACAGCAAGCCAAGAATAGACATTTGAATTTGGAACATTTGGATTTGTTTCGAATTTCGAATTTCTGCTTCGTCCCGCGCCTCGCGGGATTGGAATCGGTTCTTGGCATTGGAAGTCTTGATGCCGTTTTGCGCACAACTCGACTTTTAAGAGACCAAAAGGGGCTCACAGGAGGAAGAAAATCCCCATGACTACCAGGCCGGTTCCCCATAGAACGCGGGCCGTCACCCTTTCCTTCAAGTAGAGGGCCGAAAGAGGAAGGCCGAAGAGGGGGGCGCAGCTGGTGAGCACAGCGGCCTTGCCGGCTCCGGCATACTGGATGGCCACCAGGAACAAAAATCCCCCCAGGCCGAAAGAAAGGGCCCCGGAGAAGGCCCCCAATAATATTTCCCGGACCGCGGGTTTGGAGGAAAGGTCGGCTTGTCTTTGGCCCAATGCCAGAGGAATGAGCACCAGACAGGCAATCGGGAGTCGGATCCCGTTGGCCATGACCAGGTTGACGCCCTGGAGGCCCAGCTTCAGAAGGGAGATGGAAATGGTCCATAAGACGGAGGCCATCAGGATCAAACCGATCCCCATTCCCTTTCTCTGATGGGTTGGGGAGAAAGGGGAAGCGGGAGCGGGCCCTTGGGGAACGGCAATCAGGTAAATTCCCCCGATCACCAGGGCAGTGCCCACGGCTAAAGACCAGGTCATTCGTTCTCCCAGGAATAGTACCGCGGCAATCAGGGTTAAAACAGGCATCGAGGACTGGGCCAGGGGGAAAGCCAGGGTGACATTGATCATCTTCAAACCCTGGATGTAGATCGTATCCCCCAGGCAGATTCCCAGCACAGCCGAGATGAGCAAAAAAAGCACGGAGGCCGCGGGCGCCTGGTACAAAGACTGGATACCGGGATAGAAAGGAATCAGGGCCCAAAGGACAAAGGATGCCCCCAGGCAACGGAGGAGGTTCAGGGTCAGGGGATGGAATCGGGGCGCCAGAGATTTGGTGAAAATGCTGCTCAAGGCCCAAGTGAAGGCACACCCCAGCGCGCTGATCTCCCCGGTCAAAATTTATTCCTTTCTCAAGGTTTTATGGGAAATCTCAGATGGAAAAAAGGAACCAGGATAAGATTCTATGGGGGGATTGGTTTGACAGAAGCGGGGGGCTTTTATTCCGCAATCCGAAATCCGCATTCCGCAATTGAGGTGGTGGTCCCAACGGGAATCGAACCCGTGTTTTCGGCGTGAGAGGCCGACGTCCTAGGCCGCTAGACGATGGGACCGGATGAAAACAGCAATAGCCCTTGGCTGGGGGACTAGGATTCGAACCTAGGTTAGCAGGTCCAGAGCCTGCGGTCCTGCCGCTAGACGATCCCTCAATTTCCCCAGAAAGCAATTTATTATAATTGGAATTCCAGACCCCCGTCAAGGCGGTCATGCCTTATAATCCCTCAGCCGCCCAATAAATGAGTGACCGGTGAAGAAGAATGTTATAATGCGGCACTTTACCCAGGGAGGAGGCTTATGGAGTATCGGTCCATCCTGTATAAGAAGGAAGGCGGCAAGGTCACCATTACGCTCAATCGTCCCCGGGCGCTGAATGCTTTGAATCGGGAAATTATCGATGAGCTTTTCACCGCTCTAAAAGAGGCGACGGGGGATCCGGAGGTTAAGGTTTTGATCCTCACGGGCGCCGGGCGGGCCTTCTGTTTCGGCGCCGACGTTTCTGAATTCAGCCGCCAATTTGAACTGGGGAACCTTGCCCCGGTCTTCCTCCTCCTGCAGAAAGTCCAGGAAATCATTCGCCTCCTTATCGGCACCCCCAAACCGGTCATTGCCGCGCTGAATGGGTTCGCCACCGGCCTGGGACTTGACCTGGCTATGGCCTGCGACCTGCGGATTGCGGCCGAACGGGCGAAGTTGGCCGAGGCCTTCATTTCCATGGGACTGGTGCCCGACGGGGGAGGGACTTTCTTCCTGCCCAGGCTGGTGGGCCTAGCCAAGGCCGCAGAGATGATCTTTACCGGCGAACCCCTGAGCGCCGCCGAAGCCGAGCGGATCGGCCTGCTCAACCGGGTGGTTCCCACCGAAGAACTTCCTAAAGCTATTGATATTCTTGCCGATAAACTCATTAAAAGCCCTTCTCTGGCTCTCGGCCTGGCCAAGCAGGCTCTCTGGAAAAATCTCCAGGGCAGCCTGGCCTCCGCTCTGCGGGAGGAAGCCCGAAATCAGAAGGTCTGCCTGGCCAGTGAAGATCACCGGGAGGCCGTCCGGGCCTTTCTGGAAAAACGAGACCCCGTATTTCGTGGAAAGTAGAGAGCCTATCCCCCGGGAAGAGAGAAAAATCCCCGCGGGAGTTGACAGATGGAACAGCTTTGGTTATCATAAGTTGCCTTTTCACAACCCCACTCTGAGAGGATCCTTATTGAAAAAGGCCTTCTTGGTTCTGAGCGGACTTCTTTTTCTGGCTGGATGCAGCGGACTTCAATACCCGGTTTACCCCAAATTCCTCTCCCCGGCCCAGGCTGAGAGCATTCCGGATCTTTCTCTCCTTTCCACAGACCGCACCGGAATGACGGTTCCCGTGTCTTACGGGGATTCCCCGTTGCCCGAGATTCAGCCGGAAAAGCAGCTTTCCTCACCCTCGGAGTCCAAGGTTCCTTTCTGCTTCCCAGAGGCATACTCTTTCATCTTCGGAGGACAGGTCGACGGTCATTCCTCATGGCCGATGGTTGCCCTATCGATTAGCGGGGATGAAGCGGATCTTACCGAACTTCTTCCCAGGGAGGGGTCCTTCGCTCTCCTAAAGACCGAAAAAGAAAACCTTTCGCTTAACCCCTCTTCCGCAGAGGCTCCCCCGAAAAGACCCTCGGAAAAAGGCGAAGATAAAGATAACGGCGCAAAGCCTTTCCCCCTTCTTAACCCGAATCCTCCGGAAGAGTCGATTGATCGATTCTGGGAAACTCTAAACCTTTACGAAATGGAAGCTATTTCCCCAACCCCCTCCCTCGGGGAAACGGCCATGCAGGAAACCTTCCCCCGGGATGCGGGGGCGGCCAAAATCCTTTCCGCTTTTCCCACCATACTCAACGATAAAGTGATGAGCTTTATCGACCTCTTCCAGAATAAGGCCGACAGTTACTTCAGCAAATCGCTGGCCCGGTCCCAGGCCTACGAAGACATGATGAAAAATATCCTCCGGGAGAAAAACCTCCCCGAAGAACTCTTCTACCTGGCCCTGATCGAAAGCGGTTACAATCCCCACGCCCAGTCCCGGGCCAAGGCCACCGGGATCTGGCAGTTCATGAACCAGACCGGTAAACGCTACGGCCTCAAGGTGGATAAATGGGTGGACGAGCGGAGGGACCCGGAAAAATCCACCTACGCCGCAGCTGAATACCTGAAAGATCTCTACGAAATGTTCAACTGCTGGTACCTGGCCGCGGCCGGCTATAACGCCGGCGAGGGAAAGGTTCTGCAGGCCATGAAGAGGGCCAAAAGCCAGGACTTCTGGGAAATCTCCAAGCACCGCTACCTGAAGCAGGAAACCAAGCAATACGTCCCCATGTTCCTCGCGGCCATGATCATCGCCCAGGACCCCGAAAAATACGGCTTTTCCAACATCGATTACCATCCCCCCCTGGTATACGAAAAAGTGGCCGTCCCTCCGGGAACCCGCCTGGATAGAATCGCCCGGGCCGCGGAAACGAACCTGGAAGAGATCCGTGCCCTGAATCCCGCCCTGCGGCGGGATAAGACTCCCCCGCAAGCGGCCTCTTTTGAAATTAATCTTCCGCCGGGAAAGAAAGAAGTTTTTGAGACAAATTTCTCCCGGGTATTCAAATTGGACCCCCGCACGGCCAGGAAGCACCAGATCCGTCGCGGGGATACGCTGGGGCAGATTGCCAAGAAGTACCGGGTTGATGTGCAAGAGATCTGTAAAGGGAATGAAATCACCCCCAAGACCATCCTTCGGCCCGGTGATACTCTGCTTCTCCCCCCGTAGCCCTTTACCCGACCATGATTCTGGTAGAAGAAGCCCTCCACCATATTCTGGAAAAGATCCCTCGCCTGGGAACCGAACGGCTGCCGATTCTCCAGGCCCGGGCTCGAGTCCTGGCTGAAGATATCCTTTCCTCCCGAAACATTCCCCCCTGGGACAATTCCGCCATGGACGGGTATGCGGTCCGCTGGGAGGATATTCAGGGGGCTTCCCGGGAAAAGCCGGCGGTTCTTAAAGTCCTCGGGGATCTCCCCGCGGGACAGGTCTTCAAGGGCCGGGGAGGTCCGCGCGAGGCAGTCCGCATCATGACCGGAGCGCCCCTTCCTGCCGGCTTCGACACCGTGGTCCAGGTGGAGGATACGGAAAAGGACGGGGACAGGGTAAAGATCTTTGCCCCCCCGGAAAAGGGGAAGAACATCCGCTTCTCCGGCGAAGATGTGAAGGCCGGGGAGAAGATCCTGGAGGCGGGAGACCTCCTCCGTCCCGCCCATATCGGCATGCTGGCTTCTCTTCAGCGGTCCATGGTCTCCGTCTACCAGCGGCCCCGGGTGGCCATTCTGTCCACGGGCGATGAGCTCCTGGAGATTGACGAGCCCTGGGAAGACGGAAAGATCGTGAACAGCAACAGCTACTCGCTGGCCTCCCTGGTGTCTGAGTCCGGGGGAATTCCCCTGCAACTGGGGATTGCCAGGGACCGGAGGGAAGAGCTCGCGGCCAAGATCCAGCAGGGTCTGGTGGCCGATCTCCTGGTGACCTCCGGCGGGGTCTCGGTGGGAGATTACGATCTGGTCAAGAGAATGCTGAACGAGCTGGGACAGATGAATTTCTGGAAGGTGGCCATGCGTCCCGGCCAGCCGCTGGCTTTCGGCATGATCGCGGGAAAACCGCTCTTCGGCCTTCCGGGCAACCCGGTTTCTTCCATGGTCTCCTTCGAGCAGTTCGTGCGGCCCTCGATTCTCAAAATGTCCGGGCACCAAAACTTATTCCGACCCGCCCTTCAGGCGATTTTGCGGGAAGACATCCCCAAAAAAGCCGGGCTGGTCCACTTCATCCGCTGCCGCCTGATTTCCGAAAAGGGAAAAGTCTATGCCACCACCACGGGCGAGCAGGGATCGGGGATTCTCTCCTCTATGGTGAAGGCCCAGGGACTGGTCGTCCTGCCCCGCGAACAGACGCTGGCCCGCGCTGGCGAAGAGGTAAGAGTCATCCTGCTGGACCCCACCTTCTTCCATCTCGCCAGCCCTCCTTTCCTTTCCTGACCCAACCCCCAATAAAAGAAGAACCACAAAGCGCACAGAGATCACAGAGCTATACGAATACAATTTAAGATAAAGACCAAGGATCTGAGCTACTTCCAAGGGGTTTCCATTTGAACAGCCGTCATCCCGAAAATCCCTCGACCCGCAATCAAAAAAACCGTTGCCAGATTCTCCTTCCTGGGTTATAAATAACCATTACTCCTTGCTCTCTCGCTCCGCGCGAAGGGCTATCGAACCCATAAGGAGGATCAACGATTTGAGACGCTACGAGACTATCTTCATCACCCACCCGGAGTTGACCGAAGAAGATTTTTCGGAACTCCAGGGAAAAATCAACTCCATCCTGACCGGTTTCAAGGGCGAGCTCATCAAGCTCGATGACTGGGGCGTTCGGAAACTGACCTACGAGATTCGCAAGAACACCCGGGGCCGTTTCTTTCTCCTGGATTACGCCGCCGGAACCGATTTGATCCGGGAGCTGGAAAGAAACCTGCGCCTCAGCGAACGGGTATTGCGTTTTCAGACCGTGAGGATCGACGATCAGGTCACTCCCGAATCCCTGAAGGCCCTGAAAGAAGCGGCGGGGGCCGAAAAAGCGAAGCCCGCCGAACGGAGTGAGCCGCCGGCAGAGATCAAGGTCGCAGAAGAAATTCCCAAAGAAGGGGGTGAGAAAGCATGAAGCCTCCCGTCCCCAGGAGGAAAAGGCCCTTTCAGCGCCGGAAAGTCTGTGTCTTCTGCGCCGACAGCAGCATGAAGATCGATTACAAAGATACCAAGATGCTCAGCCATTTCATGACCGAACGGGGAAAGATCCTTCCTCGCCGCATCTCCGGGAACTGCGCCAAGCATCAGCGGAAACTGACGGCGTCGATCAAAAGAGCGCGGAATATTGCCCTCATGCCGTTTTCGGTGATCAGCACATAGCCGGGCCGAGATCCATTCCCTCGGCTCCTCTTGCCTTGCCGGGCCCGCGGCCCGCTTTGATCCAAGAAACCCGCAAGTTCAGGCTGGGAGAATCCCTTCTGGCCCGCCACCGGTACCCTTGAATCGCTGGAGGTTCGTATGAAAGTGATCCTGATTGAAAACGTCTCTTCTCTGGGAAAGGCCGGGGATCTCGCCCAGGTCGCGGAAGGGTACGGTCGCAATTTCCTCATTCCCAAGAAATTGGCCCTGGAGGCCACCGCGGCCAACCTTCGCCACCTGGAGCAACAGAAGGACTCCTTTCTCCAGAAAGCGACCCAAGAAAAGCACAAAGCCGCGGAACTGGCCGCCAGGATTGAGCAGCTCCCCTGCACCCTGGCCCGTCCCGCGGGCGAGAGCGAGAAGCTCTTCGGCTCGGTCACGACCCTGGACCTCAATAAATTTCTCCAGGAACAGGGAATTTCCCTCGACCGGCGCAAAATTCATCTGCCCAATCCCATCAAAACCCTGGGCAGTTATACCGTTGCCCTGAAGCTCCATCCGGAAGTGACCGCCCAGCTGAAGGTCAACGTGGTCGCCGCGTCTCCGGCGGAGAAAGATAAAGCCTGAGACCCTTTCGGCATCGGGGATGGAAAAACCATGGACTTGCTGGCACAGCGCCTTCCTCCGCAGAACCTGGAAGCGGAAGTCTCCGTCTTGGGAGGAGTTCTTCTCGATAACGAGGCTCTGAACCGGGTCCTGGAGGTCATGAAAGAAGGGGACTTCTACCGCGAGTCCCACCGGAAGATCTTTTCGGCCATCCTCGACCTCTACGAAAAGAGCGAGCCCGTTGACCTGATTACCCTGTCGGAGGCGCTCAAGAAACGGGACGCCCTGGAAGCGGTGGGGGGAGTCGAATATCTCAATTCCCTGGTCAACAGCGTTCCCACCGCCGCCAATATCTCTTATTACGCCAAAATCGTCAAAGAGAAAGCCATCCTCCGGAAGCTCATCAACCGGGCCACGGATATCATCAGCCAGGTCTATGGCGTATCCGGCGACGTGGATGATTTCCTGGACCAGGCCGAGCGTTCCATCTTCGAAATCTCCGAGGATCGGGTTCGCCCCTCTTTCTATTCCCTCAAGGACATCATCAAGTCCAGCTTCAAGACCATTGAGCGGCTGTACGAAAAGCGCCAGCTCATCACCGGAGTGCCCACGGGTTTCACCAAGCTGGATGAACTGACTTCCGGACTCCAGCCCTCCGACCTGATCATCGTCGCCGGCCGCCCCTCCATGGGAAAGACGGCCTTGGCCCTGAATATCGCCACTCATGCCGCGGTCGAGGGCGGAATCCCATCGGCCATTTTCTCCCTGGAGATGGCCAAGGAACAGCTGGCCCTGCGCATGCTCTGCTCCGAGGCCAAAGTGGATGCCCACCGCCTGCGCGGCGGCTTTCTCAGCGAATCCGACTGGCCCAAGCTCACCCGCGCCGCCGGATCCCTTTCGGAAGCGCCCATCTTCATCGATGACACGCCGGGCCTCAGCGCCCTGGAGATGCGGGCCAAATCCCGCCGCATGAAGGCGGAGCACAATCTGGGCCTGGTGGTGGTGGACTACCTCCAGCTGATGCGCGGCCGGGCCGACTCCGACACCCGCGAGCAGGAGATCTCCGACATCTCCCGTTCGCTGAAAGCCCTGGCCAAGGAACTCAATGTGCCGGTGATCGCCCTTTCGCAGCTGAACCGGCGGGTGGAAGAGAGGGGCGACAGGCGACCGCAGCTGTCCGACCTGCGGGAATCCGGGGCCATCGAGCAGGATGCCGACGTCATTATCTTTCTCTACCGCGATGAGGTCTACAACAAATCGGAAGACAATCCCAACAAGGGAAAAGCGGAGATCATCATCGGCAAACAGCGCAATGGGCCAACCGATAAATTTGAACTGGCTTTTCTGGACAAGTTCACCTGCTTTGAAAACCTGACCTACCTCCAGGAGGGAGCGATAATCTTTTAACATAATAAAATTATTATGTTTTTTGATTTATTCACAGGTGTTTATAAGGTTGTGAATAAAATCATGCCTGGGCATTCGTTTTTTCGAGGGCAAGGCTATGAAAGAAATATGGAATAAAGTCTTATCCGATGTGGGAGAAAAGATCAGCCAGAAGGCTTTCGATATCTGGCTGAAACCCATAAAGCTGTTAAACCTGAGTGAGAGCCAGATTGAACTGGAGGTGCCCAATAAATTTTTCAAGGACTGGATCTCGGAGAATTACCAGAATCTGATCCGCGATTCCTTCTTTCATCTTACCAGCCGACAGTACACGATTCACTTCCTCATAAAAGAAGTTACCGAGGAAAAGATGGAAAAGCCGAAGTCCGCAGAGCGAACTTCCGTCCCCCGCCCGGTAAGGCACACCATCAAAGAAGACGGCCTGAACCCCAACTACACCTTTGACGCCTTCGTGGTGGGTTCCTGCAATCAATTCGCCCATGCCGCCGCCCTGGCCGTGGCCAATCTTCCCGCTAAGAATTACAATCCTCTCTTTATCTACGGCGGTGTGGGACTGGGAAAGACCCACCTGATCAATGCCATCGGAAACCAGATTCGGGAAAGTGATCCTTCGGCGAACATCTGTTACACCTCTTCCGAAAAATTCACCAACGAATTGATCAACTGTCTGCGCTACGAGAAGATGACCGATTTCCGCAATAAATACCGCAATAAAGATGCCCTTTTGCTGGATGATATTCAGTTCCTGGGGGGCAAGGAAAGAACCCAGGAGGAATTCTTTCACACCTTCAACTCTCTCTATGAATCTCACCGGCAGATCGTCATTACCAGCGATAAGCTGCCCAAGGAAATACCCGGATTGGAGGAAAGACTCCGCTCCCGCATCAGCTGGGGCTTGATTGCCGACATTCAACCTCCGGACATTGAAACCAAGGTGGCCATTCTCTGCAAGAAAGCGGAACTTTTCAATATTTCCCTTTCCAACGAAGTGGGCCTCTTCCTGGCTTCCAATCTGGGAACCAATGTCCGGGAGTTGGAAGGGGCGCTGACCCGCCTGCGGGCTTATTCCTCCCTGACGGGAAGTGAAATCAACGAGGCCATGGCCAGAGAGACCCTGAAGGACATTCTGAGCGACCGTCAGAAGATGATCAGCATCGACAACATCCAGAAAAACGTGGCCTCTTTTTACAATATTTCCGTCTCTGACCTTAAATCCTCCAAAAAACTGAAGATTTATGCCCTTCCCCGCCAGGTCGCCATGTATCTCTGTCGCACCATGACCAAGCTCTTCCTTCCCGGAAATCGGCGAAAAATTCGGCGGCAAGGACCATTCCACGGTCATTCATGCCGTCCGGCAGACCGAAAAGAGGCTGAATGAAGACCGCGAACTGAAGAACATCATCGACACGCTGAAGAACCAGCTGCAGAAGTGATGGATTTCCCTGTGGGTGAAATGGGGATTCAATGATTCTATTCTTGGCAACTGAAAATAACCTCTTTTTTTCCACCTTTCTTAAGGATTTATTCCACCCCTTAAATAAATTAAACTATTTGAAATTGATCAAATTTTTTTATATAATCGATATATGAACAGGCCCTACTAATACTACTAATAATTAATAATTAAAATAAGTATTAATAATAGGGAGAATCAGCATGGAATTTTTAATCGACAAGGAGGAGTTTGCCAGAGGTCTCTTTCGTTCCCAGAGTGTGGTGGAGAAAAAAGGAACCATGCCCATTCTTCTGAATGTTCTCATCGAGACCAAAGAAAACGGCATATCGATTACCGCCACGGACCTGGAAATCGGAATCAAAGGCTTCTATTCCGCGAATATCAAAAAACCGGGGAGCACAACTCTGTCCGCTAAGAAACTTTATGAGGTGGTGAAGGAGCTTCCGGAAAAAGAGGTATTCTTCCGCCTGAAAGAGAATCAATGGGTGGAGATCAGCAGCGGAAAATCCCAGTTCACCATCATGGGGATTTCAGCCGAAACCTTCCCTTCCTTTCCCGCCTATGAAGAAGAAGATTTCATATCCCTCGAATCCGCCCTGTTGAGAGAAATGATCGATAAAACCATCTTTGCGGTTTCCAACGACGAGTCGCGATACAACCTGACGGGAGTTTTCTTCACTCGAAGGGAGAGTGAAGCGGACAAAATCCTGCGCATGGTGGCCACGGACGGGTATCGTCTATCGCTGATCGATCGGCCGCTGAAGATGGAGATTGAGGGGTTGGAGAATGGCATCCTTCTGCCCAAGAAAGGGCTGAGTGAACTGACCCGCCTGCTGGAGGAAGAGGGAAATCAGGTCTGGGTGAAGATGAAGAACAATAATTTCATCGTCAAAAAGGACCCGGTGGTCCTGATCATGCGCCTTCTGGACGCGGAATTCCCGGATTATCAGCAGGTCATTCCCTCGCAGACCAAACGGTTCATTCGCATGAAGAGAAGTCAAATTCTGGAGTCCCTCAAGCGCGTCTCCATTCTCTCGAGTGAGAAAACCAAAGGAGTCAAATTCCATTTCGCCGAAGGCCTGCTGGAACTTTCCTCCTACAACCCGGACTTCGGGGAAGCCAAGGAAGAATTTTCCGTGGATTACAAGGGAGAGGATTTGACCGTCGGGTTCAATTACCGCTTCGTCCTGGAAGTTTTGAATATTCTGACCAGCGAGGAGATCCTCTTTGAACTGGAGGATGCGGCCAGCCCGGCGATTATTCGCCCGGCCAACGATACGCAGCATACCTGCGTGGTCATGCCCATGAGAATTTAAAGAAAGGTGAGAGGATTGGCCAAGAAAAACGACAAGGAAAATTTTCAAACCGAGGGGTCCAAAGACTATACTGCAGAAAACATCAAGGTGCTCCAGGGCCTGGAGGCGGTCCGCAAACGCCCGGCCATGTACATCGGCAGCACGGGAATCTCCGGCCTGCATCACCTGGTTTATGAAGTCGTCGACAATTCCATCGACGAAGCGCTGGGCGGCTACTGCAATAAGATCGATGTTTTCATTCATGAAGACCAGAGCGTCACGGTGGAAGACAACGGCCGGGGAATTCCGGTGGATTTTCACAAGGAGCAGGGCAAATCGGCCGCCGAAGTGGTCATGACCACCCTCCATGCCGGCGGCAAATTCGACAGTGACAGCTATCAGTATTCCGGAGGACTCCACGGCGTCGGCGTCTCCGTGGTGAACGCCCTGTCCGAATTCCTGGAGATGGAGATCTACCGGGACGGGAAAGTCTACTCCCAGAGGTACGAGAGAGGCGTTCCGGTTACTCCTTTTGAAACCATCGGGAACACCAAACGGCGGGGAACCAAGATTAAATTCCGGCCCGACACGGAGGTCTTTGAATCCCTCGACTTCAGCTATGACACGCTCTGCCAGAGGCTTCGGGAGCTCAGCTTCCTGAACAGCGGCTTAAAAATAACCGTCGCCGACGAACGGGCGGATAAAAAACAGGAGTTTCAATACAAGGGCGGCATCGTTTCCTTTGTCGAATACCTCAACAAGAACAAGACCACCATCCATCCCAAACCCATTCATCTGGAGGGAGAGAAGGAGGGAATCTACATCGACATCGCCCTCCAGTACAACGACGGCTACACCGAGAATCTTTTTTCCTTCGCCAACAACATCAACACCATCGACGGCGGAACGCACCTGATCGGCTTCAAATCCGCCCTGACCCGGACCCTCAACAATTACGGCGCCACCCTCAGTCAGTTCAAGAACCTGAAAGCCAGCCTCTCCGGCGAGGATGCGCGGGAAGGCCTGACCGGGGTCATCAGCGTAAAAGTGTCCAACCCCCAGTTTGAAGGGCAGACCAAGGCCAAGCTGGGAAACAGCGAAGTCAAGGGCCTGGTCGAGACGCTGGTCAACGAAAAACTGGCCACCTACTTTGAGGAGAGTCCGTCGGTGGCCAAGCGGATTCTGGAAAAAGTCGTCGATGCCGCGCGGGCGCGGGAGGCGGCCCGCAAGGCCCGGGATCTGACCCGCAGGAAAGGCCTCCTGGAGAGCGATTCTCTCCCGGGAAAACTGGCCGATTGCCAGGAGAAAGACCCCCGGGAGAGCGAGATCTTCATCGTCGAAGGAGACTCCGCCGGCGGCTCGGCCAAGCAGGGAAGAGACCGCAAAGTCCAGGCCATCCTGCCCCTGCGCGGCAAGATCCTCAACGTGGAGAAGGCCCGCTTCGACCAGGTGATTTCCAACCAGGAGATCAAGACCCTGATCACCGCCCTGGGAACGGGGGTGGGGGAGGAAGAATACAACCTGGACAAACTCCGCTACCACCGGGTCATCATCATGACCGACGCCGACGTGGACGGGTCCCACATCCGCACCCTTCTGCTCACCCTTTTCTACCGACAGATGTTTCCGCTCATCGAGCGGGGGCATCTCTACATCGCTCAGCCTCCCCTCTACCGGGTCAAAAAGGGCAAAGAGGAGCCCAAATACCTGCGCAGCGAGGATGATCTCGAAGATTATCTTCTCGAAAAAGGGATCGAAAACGTGCGCCTCGTCCTGCCGGGAGATAAAGCACCGCTCAGCGGCAAGGGCCTTCTGGAGATGGTTAAGAAGGCCATCCGCCTGGACAAGATCCTCAACCGCCTGGCGAAACGGAAGATGGACCCGGACATTCTGCTGGCCTTCGCCCAGCAGGAATCGTTCAGCAAGAACACCCTGAAATCGGAAAAGGAAGTGAACCGGGTCATCGAGCAGGTGAAAAAAGCCCTGAAAAAGGAGAAGAAGAGTAAGGGCGAGATGGAATTCCAGATGGAAAAAGATCCGGAGCACGGTTCCTACAACCTGCGCTGCTTTACCTCCACCAACGGATCGCGGATGGAGACCAGCCTGGATTTGGAATTGGTCAGCTCGGGCCAATTCGAAGAGCTGCGCAAAATCTCCAAGCAACTCAGCGCTCTCGGTCTGCCTCCCTTCGTCCTGAAAACCGGCGAATCCTCCCAGGAGGTCGCGGGTCTGTCCGCCCTGGTGCAGGAGATCTTCTCCGGCGGGAAGAAAGGGCTGGAGATCCAGCGCTACAAAGGCCTGGGAGAGATGAACCCGGAGCAGCTCTGGGACACGACCATGAACCCGGAATCCCGCACCCTCCTTCAGGTTCGCCTGGAAGACGCGGTCAAGGCCGATGAGATCTTCACCGTTCTCATGGGGGACCAGGTCGAACCCCGCCGGGACTTCATCCAACGCCATGCCCTGAGCGTGACGAACCTAGACATTTGATGAAAAAAATCCAAATTTCAAAATCCGAAGTTCAAGAATGATTTTTGAAACTGTTGAACTTTTTAAGAGGATTTGTATGTCTTCCCAACCCGGAATGAACCAGCTGCCGGTCAAGCTCGAAGAAGAGATGCAGAAGTCCTACATGGACTACGCCATGTCGGTCATCATCGGCCGGGCCCTGCCCGATGCGCGGGACGGACTGAAGCCTGTTCACCGGCGGGTCCTGTTCGCCATGCACGAGCTCTCCAACGACTGGAACAAGCCCTTCAAGAAATCGGCCCGAATCGTCGGAGACGTGATCGGTAAATATCACCCCCACGGGGATGTGGCGGTGTATGACACTCTGGTGCGCATGGCCCAGGATTTTTCCCTCCGCTATCCCCTGGTGGACGGCCAGGGGAACTTCGGCTCCATCGACGGCGACCCGCCGGCGGCCATGCGGTATACCGAGGTTCGCATGGCCCGCCTGGCCCACGAACTGATGGCGGACATCGACAAGGAGACGGTGGACTTTGCTCCCAACTATGACGGCTCCCTGAACGAGCCCACGATCCTTCCGGCCAAGATCCCCAACCTGTTGATCAACGGCTCTTCGGGGATCGCCGTGGGCATGGCCACCAACATCCCCCCGCACAACCTGAAGGAAGTGATCGAGGCCACCATCGCGGTCATTCAAAACCCGGACATCTCGGTGGAGGAGTTGATCCAGATCATTCCCGGGCCGGACTTCCCCACGGGCGGTTTCATCCTGGGACGGGGCGGGATCCGCGAGGCCTACCTCACGGGAAAAGGGATGGTCCAGATGCGGGCCCGGGCCCTGATCGAGAGGCAGAAACGGACCGACCGGGAGTCCATCGTGGTCACCGAGATCCCCTATCAGGTCAACAAGGCCAAACTGCTGGAGAGAATCGCCGAGCTGGTGCAGGACAAGAGAGTCGAGGGAATCGCCGACCTGCGGGACGAGTCGGACCGGGAGGGAATGCGGGTCGTCATCGAGCTCAAGCGCGATGCCGCGGCCCAGGTGATTCTGAACCAGCTCTTCAAGCACACCCAGATGCAGGCCACCTTCGGGGTCATCCTCCTGGCCATCGTGCGGGGACAGCCCCAGCTTCTCAACCTGAAGGAGCTGGTGGAGCAGTTCATCCTCCACCGCAAAGAGGTGGTCACCCGCCGCAGCCAGTTCGAGCTGGGCAAGGCCGAAGCCCAGGCCCACATCCTGGAAGGCCTGAAAATCGCCCTGGACAACCTGGACCGGGTCATCGCCCTCATCCGCGCCTCCAAGACCCCCAAGGACGCCAAAGAAGCCCTCATGGCCAAGTTCTCCCTCTCCGAGATCCAGGCCCAGGCCATTCTGGACATGCGCCTGCAGCGACTGACCAACCTGGAACGGGAGAAGATCAACGAAGAATACGCCGAGGTGATCAAGCTGATCGCCCGGCTGAGGGAAATCCTGGGCAACGAGCGGCTTCTCCTCAACGTGATCGTGGAAGAGCTCCAGGAGATCAACGGGCGCTACGGAGACGAACGGCGCACCGAGATCATCGAAGAAGTGCAGGAGCTCAAGCTCGAAGACCTGATCGTGGAAGAGGACATGGTGGTCACCATCAGCCACACCGGGTACATCAAGCGCAACGCCATCAGCCTGTACCGCAGCCAGAGACGGGGCGGGCGGGGCAAGATGGGGATGACCACCAAAGAAGAGGATTTCGTCGAGCATCTCTTCATCGCCTCCACCCTCAGCTACATTCTCTTCTTCACCGACGCGGGAAAGGTGTACTGGCTGAAGGTCCACGAAGTCCCCCAGGCCGGCCGCATGACCCGCGGCAAGGCCATCGTCAACCTCCTGAACCTGGAGGGGAACGAGAAGATCACCGCCATCCTTCCGGTGCGGGCCTTCGAGGAGGGGAAGTATGTGCTGATGGCCACCAAGGAGGGGGTTATCAAGAAGACCGACCTCATGTCCTACAGCCATCCCCGGGTCGGGGGCATCATCGCGCTGACCCTGGACGATAAAGACCAGCTCATCTCCGGCTGCCTGACCGACGGGACCAAGGAAATCCTGCTGAGTTCGCGGGAAGGGAAGGCCATTCATTTCGTGGAAGACGATGTGCGAGACATGGGGCGCACCGCCCGCGGGGTGAAAGGGATCACCCTGGGGAAGAACGACTTCCTGGTTTCCATGGACATCCTTTCCCCGGGGACCGTGGGATCTTCCATCCTGTCGGTGACCGAAAACGGATTCGGGAAGCGCTCCCCCATCGAGGATTATCGCCTCCAGAGCCGCGGCGGGAAAGGGATCATCACCATGAAGACCACGGCGCGCAACGGGAAACTGGTGGGCACCCAACAGATCACCGACCAGGATGAAGTGATGCTCATCACCGACCGGGGGAAGATCATCCGCCTGCGGTGCGGCGAGATCCGCCTGAGCAGCCGCAACACCCAGGGGGTCAAGCTCATCGAGCGGGAGTCGGGAGAAAGAGTGATGGCCGTGGCCCGCCTGGCGGAGCGGGAAGAGGAAGGAAACGGCCAGGAAGTGGAAGAAGCCCCCGAAGAAACTCCCTCCGAAGCAGAATCCTGATCCATGGACCGGGAGAGAAAAAGGATCGCGGTCATCGGCGCCGGAAGCTGGGGCACCACCCTGGCCAACCTTCTGGCGGAGAAAGAGGAAGGGGTTCTTCTCTGGGTCTTCGAAGAAGACCTCTTTCGGATCCTGGTGGAGAAACGGGAGAATGATTTTTTCCTTCCCGGGGTCCGCCTGGCCGATTCCCTCCGCTTCACCCATTCCCTGGAAGAAGCCCTCGCCGGGCGGGAGACGGTCGTCTGCGCAGTTCCTTCCCACGCGGTCCGAGAAGTTTTTCTCCAGGCCAGAGCGCACCTCTCCAAGGGAGCTCTCCTCATCAGCGTCACCAAAGGTCTTGAGGATGGAACCCACCTGACCATGTCCCGGGTTTTGCAAGAGGTGATCGGGGCCGGGGGGGAACTGCAAATTGCCGCCCTTTCCGGGCCCAGTTTCGCCGGAGAGGTATCCCGTAGGATTCCCACCGCTGTGGCGGTAGCCGGAACCACTCCCCGGGCTGCGCAGGAAGCCCAGGCCCTTTTTTTTCGCCCCTATTTCCGGGTCTATACCAACCCGGATATACTGGGAGTCGAGCTGGGGGGAGCCATCAAAAACGTCATGGCCATCGCCGCCGGCGCCTCCGACGGGATGGGATTCGGTCATAGTTCCCGAGCGGCGCTCATCACCCGGGGGCTGGCGGAAATGACCCGCCTGGGAGTGAGCATGGGGGCCCAGAGGCAGACTTTTTACGGTCTCGCCGGGATGGGGGATCTGGTTCTCACCTGCACGGGAGACCTCAGCCGGAATCGACAAGTGGGTCTGGAGCTGGGAAGGGGAAAGGGATTGAGGGAGATCCTGGGGGGCATGCGCATGGTGGCGGAAGGGGTCCGCACGGCCAAGGCCCTGCGGGAATTGGCCCAGAAGCAAAAAGTGGATATGCCCATTACCGGAGAAGTCTATGAGATCCTTTACCGGGAGAAAAACCCCCGGGAGGCTGTCCAGGGTTTACTGTCCCGCCTTCCCCGCTCGGAGAGGGAAGATCCGCCTGAGGGCTCTGGCTCCATCTGATTTCCGACTTTCCCCGAATCTGGAAGGGATCCGCTTATTTCTTCGGGGGAGAAACAGGGGGGAGACTCTCCAATAATCGGTCGGCGAGCTTCTGACTGTAGGTCCCGGCGGAATCGCTGGAGGTCTTAATGGTTCCTTCCGCCATCCACACCAGATCGCCTTTTTCCGACTCGAAAATGCGAAGAATCAGATGAACTTGGGAACTTCCTCGAAAATAAGTAGGAAGGAGAAGAGAGGTAAAGGATTCGCCGTTAAAAGTCTCAATGGATTTACTTCCCAGGTGAGATTTCTGCACCCTGTATTCGGGAAGGGTTCCAATCATCAAAAGCCCGGCCTTTAAGCGCTCGCCGACTTTTTTCCGGGAATCCTGGTCAGAAAGGAGGAGGAGGGGATTCAGCTTCATTTCCTCCAGGGCCTCCAAGATATCCTCTTCCTTCACCAGGGTGTATCCCTTTTTTCCCAGGGAATCCCGGATGAAAGGATAAAGTTCGGAACCCGCATCCTGCAGGCTGGGGGGCGCAGGGAGCGGAAGAAGGGCCACCGGCTGGTATTCTTTGGGGTCTATTTTAAGGGATACCGGCGGCTCCAGGGTGACCCGGTAGAAACATCCCCACGGCGAGCTGAAGAGGAGAAGGATCACGAGGAGGTACGGATTCCGCCCGGCGAATACTCTCAAAGGCTTGCTCCTTGGGAAAAAATTCGATAGAATGGAATTCCTGGTTTTAAAGCCCGGAATTATTAGACCGCACAAAGCGGATCCTGTCAAGGGAGCGGTGACCGGTCATGCCCATATATGAGTACCTTTGCCGGGATTGCGGGAAGGTTTCCAGTTACCTGGTCATGAATCTGCGCGAGCCCCACCGCCCGCAGTGCAAGCACTGCCAGAGGGGAAAGATGACTCGCCTCATCTCGCGGGTGGCGCGGGTTCGCTCCGAAGAAAGCCGGTTGGAATCCCTGGCGGATCCCAGCAAATTGGGGGGCCTGGACGAAAACGACCCGGCCAGCATGGCCCGCTGGATGAAACGCATGGGAAAAGAAATGGGTGAAGACCTGGGCGAGGACGTGGATTCCATGGTCGATCAAGCCATGGAGGAAGAAATGGCGGGCAAGGGTGAGGAGTCGGGGAGCAAGGATGAAGAGCTATAACCGCTAGCGCCAAATTTCAAAAAGGAAACGCCTTATTTCTTGATTTCTGAGGGATTTGGAAAGACTCTAGAGAGAGGAAATATGCCCATCGCCGGAAACCCGAAAAAGCTGGCCCAGGACGTGGCCCATGGATTTCAGCAGTTCAACCAGGCTTCTCTCCGTCAATACACGGTCGAGGACCTGAGAGTGATTCTCTTCAATCTCAATTTTGTTCTCCGGGAGCTGCGAGGCAAACAGATTCCCTTGGAGGACATTGAAGGGCTCAAGGACAAAAACAACAATCTGCGACGAATCAATCAAGCCATCAACATCATCCAGTCTTTTGCCGCCACCAAAGGCCTCAAGATTTAGTCCCTCGCCCCTCCCCGCGTCCCTGCCGAGAATTTCCCATTGAATCCGCCCGAGTGATTTTTTTTAATTCCCGCCTCCGTGGGATACCCGCCCGTTGCAGGCAAATGAAAAACGCCTGTTGGGAATAACTCCGGGTCCGTCCCGGGAGCGCCCCTGGTTCAGCGGTCAAGGAACCGCTAATCCCTACCTTGACAGTCGGCAAAGAAATGATTACCTTTTTTCTGAAAGGCAGGTAAAAAGCCTTATTTCCTCTGGAAAAAAGGAGGTAGCAATATGAACAGCCTGGTAAGATGGAGACCGATGGAGGAGTTGATTCCCCAGGGCTTTTTCCATGGCTTCTGGGATGAAGAGGTTTGGGATGTTTTCGAAAACCTATTTGAATCTAAGGAGTTAGAGAAGTATAACTGGGCCCCTAAAGTCGAGAGTTATCGCCAGAATGGGACCTATGTCATCAAGGCCGATCTTCCCGGAGTGGAAGCCAAGGATATTCATGTGGAATTGGAGAATGGATGCCTCACCCTTAAAGGCGAGCGGAAGATGGACAAGAAAAGCAAAGACAAAAGGGTAGACCGGAGAGAGATGTTCTACGGTTCCTTCGAGCGTTCCATGGCCGTTCCGGAGAATCTGAAGGCGGAAGAGATCAAAGCCAAGTACCATGGCGGGGTGCTGGAAATCACCATCCCCGTAGAGGAAAAAGCCCCACCCAAGAAGATTGAGGTGGAGGAAGTAGCTCACTGAACCCTATTGGGCAAAAAATCCCACCGGGCCGGGCTCAAGCCCGGCCTTTTTTTTCGGGCATCGGAAGAACCGCTTTTTCTTTTTTTGCAGGAAAGGATGTTTCGATCATACCTGAATTAGCGTATCGGAAGCCTGCCGCACCCTCCAAGGATTTCCCCCATTTTCCCCCTAAAATTTTCTTGACAAAATTCTCTCCCTTGCTCATATTGCCTTTGGAGGAATTGTTCATTTTCTTTCAGGGACGCCCAAGGGGAATTAAGATGGACCCAAGGGACCCCCCGAGAAGACCGGCAGCGCATTTCGGAGAAAGGGGGTGATTCTCCCGTCTATGGAAGTCCGAAAAGATCTCACCAAAATCCTCGGTGGCATTCGATTTTTACCCGATCAAAATCCGGGTACGGTCAGGCCGTTTCTGCCAGAGATGGGCTATCCATCGAAATATTAACTTTCCCAGAAGGTGAGGTGTGACCCATGGCTTACTGGTTTGAAAACCCCACGTTGAAAGCCCTGGCCCCCCTGGCCTTGTCGACTTCCATCAAAGGCCTTACCACAATCATCAACATCCCTGCCATGTTCATCGGGTCGAATGTCTTCCCGGAAGGCCCGGTCGTGGGGCCCTCCACGATGGACACCCTGGGCAATCGCTGCGCCAAGAAGCGGGCCTTTATCGTAACCGATGAATTCAGCAATAAATTCGCTGGCAAGGCCGCCCGTTTCCTCCAGTCGGGCGGCTTCACCATGGAAATATGGCCCCGGTGCCTGCCCGAGGCCCCCATGGAAGTGGTGGCCGAATGCGCCAAGGCCATGAAAGCATACGAACCTGACCTGATCATGGCCGTGGGCGGCGGGTCGGTCATGGACACGGCCAAGGCGGCCTGGGTCCTCTACGAGAGGCCGGACATTACCGAACTGGGCATGATCTCTCCCCTGGACAAGCTGAACCTGCGGAAGAAGGCGCTCCTGGCTGCGGTTCCCACCACCTCGGGAACCGGATCGGAATGCACCGGGGCGGCCGTGGTTCACGACACCGCCGCGCACCGGAAGATCCCCCTGGCCAATGCAGAGCTGGTTCCCGATTTTGCCATATTGGTCCCGGAATTCACCTTCTCCATGCCTCCCAAGCTCACTGCCGGAACAGGCCTGGATGTCCTGGCCCATGCCATGGATGCGGTCACGACCCCCGCCGCCAACGAGATCACCGAGCCCATGGCCCTGAAAGCCATCGAGATGACCTTTCAATGGCTGCCGCGGGCTTATAAAAACGGACAGGACCGGGAAGCGCGGCACCGCATGATCCTGGCCGCGAGCATTGCCGGCGTCGCCTTCGGCATGAGCGGCTGCCATCTGACCCACAGCTTCGGCCATTCTCTCGGCGCGATCTTTAACCTGCACCACGGGATGTGCGTCGGTTTTTTCCTCCCCCAGACGCTTCAGTTCTGCAGTCCGGTGACGGATAAGCACCTCCTGATCTGCCGAACCCTGGGGATCGAGGCCAAAGACGCGAAAAGAGGGCTGGTCAAATTGGTGGCGCGGGTCCGCTCCTTCCTGACCGAACTCGGAGTTCCCCTTACCTTGAAAGAATTGGGAATTTCCCGGGCGGATTTTGACCGCCAATTCGATAAACTGGTGAAATTCGCCTTTGAAGATGTGGACTGCTACCTCAGTCCCCGGCCCATAACCGCCGCCCAGTGCGCCCAGGTCTTCCGGTATGCCTACGACGGCCGGGATATTGATTTCTAAATTCACCACAGAAAAACCGGGGAAATATACAAATCCGAAATTCGAAGCACGAAACTCGAAACAAATTCGAATGATCAAAATTCAAAATGTTAAAAGCACCGTTTCGAAAATTCCATATTCGGATTTTGATATTGTTTCGGATTTCGATATTCGTATTTCGAATTTGACTTTTTCTGCGTGCTCCGCGATCTCTGCGGTTAATTGTCTTTGATAGGGAGGATAAAAGAATGAAAGGATACCATGGCCGACTGTTGGAAGTGGATTTATCCGCCCGCAAGATGACCGATTTGCCTCTGTCGGAGGATTTTTTAAAGAAATACATCGGCGGGGCGACGCTGGCTGCCGCTCTGGTTTATGAACGGCTGGGCAAGAACGGCAGTCCTCTTGCCCCGGAGAAACCCCTGGTCTTTGCCACCGGGCCTTTCACCGGCACTCCCCTTCCCATGGTCAGCCGCTATGCGGTGGGAGGCGTTTCACCCTTGACCGGATTCTGGGGTGAAGCCACCAGCGGGGGAAGATTTCCCTTCCGCCTAAAAGGGTCCGGATGGGACGGCCTACTGGTGAAAGGAAAGGCCGATCGGCCGGTTTATCTGTATTTGAAAGAGGGAAAAGCCGAGCTGCGGGATGCCTCCCATCTCTGGGGAAAAGACAGTTATCAGACCCAAAAGGCCGTCAAAGAGGAGCTGAAAGATGATTCGGCGAGCGTCGCCTGCATCGCCTCCACGGGAGAGAAGCTGATCAAATTCGCGGGCATCATGAACGACAGCGGACGCGCCGCCGGGCGGTGCGGCCTGGGCGCCCTCATGGGCTCGAAGAACCTGAAGGCGGTGGCGGCTTCGGGCAACCTGCGGCCGGAATTGGCCAATGCGGAGAAAGTGAGGGAGCTGGCCAGGCAGGCGGTGGCCACCATTAACGGAAATCTGGTCTCCGTCGCCTTCCGGGAGTACGGAACCATGATGTACATGGACATGGCCATGACCCTGGGCGATGCGCCGGCCAAATACTTCACCAAGGCCATCTTCCCGGTATCCAAAATCACCGGACAGGCGCTACGCCAGGCCTACACAGTCCGTAATTACGCCTGCCTGGGCTGTCCCATCGGCTGCGGGCGGGAACTGGTGGAATTCAAGCCGGGGCTCAACGTGGATGGGCCGGAATACGAGACCGCCGTGGCCTTCGGGCCTCTGTGCATGAACACCGACCTGGATTCCATCGTGCGGGCCAACCATCTCTGCAATGTCCATGGGATCGATACGATCTCCGCAGGGGTGAGCGTGGCCTACGCTTTCTACCTTTACGAAAAAGGGGTATTGAAGAAAAAGCGGGTGGGTTTCGAACTGAAGTGGGGCGACGGGAAAGCAGTGGTCAAACTGTTGGAGAAGATCATCGCCCAGAAGGGCATCGGCAAGATCCTTTCCCAGGGGACCCTGGCCATGGCCAAGGAGTTCAACCGCAGCGTCGATGAGGCCGCTCAGGTAAAGGGTCTGGAAATGCCCATGCATGACGCCCGGGCCTTCCATGGCATGGCCCTGTCCTATGCCACCGGCCCCCGAGGGGCGTGCCATCTCAAAGGGGACTACTACAATGTGGATCTGGGAAACATGGTCCTGGAGTACATGATCCTGCCGGGGGAGAGGCTCTCATCTGAGGGAAAGAGCGAAGGCGCGGCCAAGTACCAGAGCCTGAAAGACCTCTTTGACTCCCTCACCCTCTGCAAGTTTGCCCCCCTACCGCCAACTCAGCTCTGTGAAATGCTGAACGCCATCACCGGCTGGCAGTTCGGCCCCAAAGAACTGTTGGCTGCGGGGGACCGTTCCGTCAACATCAAGCGGGCGGTCAGCAACAAACTCGGCCTGACCCGGGAACAGGATCGGATGCCCAGCATCTGCACCGCCGCCCTGGCTGAAGGGTCAGCGGCCGGGATCGAGCCGGAGATGGAAAAGATGTTGAAAAGCTACTACCAGTTCCGCGGGTGGGATTGGAAGACGGGGAGGCCAACCAAAGAGAAACTCCTGGAGCTGGAACTCACCCAGGTGGCGGCGGAGATGTACCCCTAACGAATGCGGACGAATCGGATGGAAGGTTCCAGCCCTGCACTCCAGGGTGCGGGGAATTCGGATTGTGGATTTCGGATTGAAAGAAGAATAGAATCCTCATCGAGCTATGAAAGTAAGGGTTCAATTTCATGGGATTTTGGTCTGACTGGATGGGAGGCTCCGGGGCGGAGGTGCAATTGGCCGAGGGGCGCACCTTCGGCGACCTTCTTATGGAGATCAAGAAAAGCTTCAGCTCCACCATGCCTCCCCAGCTCCGGAACAAGGACCAGGAGACATTCAACCGCGCCCTGTGGGCCATGAGGGGAAAGGATCGATTAAACGAACTGAATGCCGAGCTGAAGGATGGAGAGGAAGTTCAATTTTTCCTGTCCCTCGCAGGAGGGTAAAGAAAGAAATCCCAATATCCAAATCCCAAATCCCAAAACTCTCTGCGGTTAGTCTTTTCTTTTTGTGCTTAACGCTATGCTCTATACGTTATGCGATTTTATGAGTCATCGGAAGGGGGGATGAAGAACTCTATTGACTGGTTGGGAGGATTTGAATCGGCAATAATAACCATAGGAAAGGGGGTTTTATGAGAAGAGTTCCGAAAAGAAAGGTAGCCATCGTGGGGGCTTTCACCACTCCCTGCCGGGGGCGCTGGCTATCGAAAACGATCTGGGAACTGGCCCAGTGGGCGGTTTCCGGCGCTCTCCAGGATGCCAAGTTGAAAATGGACCGGGTGGAGGCGGGGGTCATCGGGCTTTACAACGACATCTTCGCCCGCCAGGCCATTCCCGAATGCTCCTTCCAGGGGCACCTGGGCCTGGCTTTCAAGCCTCTGGTGCGGGTTACCAACGGCGGGGCCACCGGCATTTATGCCTTCGGCACCGCCTTTGACATGGTGGCCAGCGGACGGCATGACCTTGTATTGTGCGTGGGTGCGGAAAAGGCCACGGACTGTTACGACTTCATGAGCGAGACGCCAGACGCCGGAAGTGGTCCAGACCATTGCCTGGTCCTGGGACCCGCTCTTCGAGCGGGATCAAGGGGCCACGGCGGCCGACTCTTATGCCGAGGTGATTCTTGCGTACATGGATCAATATCCCAATGATCTCAAGATGTCGGTCCGTGCGGAGATCCTGCGGATCATGTGCGAGCAGGCCAAGAACAACCCCAACGCCCAGCGCCGGGACGAGATCGTAACTCCGGAGCGGGTGGCCAATTCGCCCTGGATCGTCGAGCCGGCCTTCAAGAAGCTGGAGACCTGCGTCTATACCGAAGGGGCCTGCTGCCTCATCTTTGCCGCCGAGGGGGTAGCGGAGGAAATCTGCAAAGATGCCGGGCAGCCGCCGGTCTGGATCGAGGGAGTGGGCTATGCCAACGAGCCCTACTGGTGGGGAATCAAACATCCCCACAAGCTGCCGGGAAGGATCGAGTCGGACCATCTGGCGGCCAAGGCCGCCTATGAGATGGCCGGGGTGGGCCCGAAAGACATCAACGTGGTGGAGCTTCACGACGCTTTCCTGCCCCAGCTGGAGATCACCATGGCCGAGATGGGCTTTGTGCCCATGGGACATGCCGATGACCTCATCGAGAAGAAGATCATGGCCCCCCACGGGAAGGTTCTGGTCAACCCCTCCGGAGGACTGATCTACGGCGGGCATTTCGTCGGCGGCAGCAACATGTTCTCTTCCTGGTCCGCCAGACGGGAGTTGATCCGCAGGGGACTGGACTATGCCTTGATCCATGGAACCGGAGCATCTTCGGCCCAGTATGGCGGTGCGGCGGTTCTGAAAAGGGGGGTGATCTGATGGAAAAAATATTGAGAAGGCCAGGCGAGTATGTAATCCCTCACGAGGCGATTCCTGAGGTGATGAGCCGGATCAGCATTTCTCCGGAGGATAAATTTGTCTGTGTCGAGCGGACCGAGGCCATGTTCACGACCTACTGGGCCACCGCGGGCGAAGTATCGCCCTTCTTCCTGGCGGTGATGAAGGAGAAGAAGATCCTCGGCGCCCGCTGCCCGAAATGCAAGATGGTCATCTGCCCGCCCTACATGACCCGCTGCCCGATCTGCCAGAATGATGATTACAGCCTGGTGAACCTGGAGACGGGGATCGAAATGCCCCAGGTCGGGTACATGCTGGGGACGCCCCCGATTACCGTCTTTGCCAATGCCCGGTTCGCCCGCTACGCCCCCTTCGGACGGGGCCGGGTGATCCTGGGAGAGTCCCAGTCGGCGCTGCCCATCCAGGTCTTTACCACCACGGGATTCCTGAAACCGGGAATCTTCAAGGCGGGGACGAAGGTGAAGATCGTCTTCCGGAAGTTCCGCATGGGGTTTTCCACCGATTACTTCGCCGTTCCCCTGGACGAAGTGCCGGAGAAGCTGCGGGACAAGAACGGACTGGAAGAGACGGCCCTCAAGTGGAAGAGCATGGAGATCGGAGAACCCCAGGTGACCGACGCCTTCAAGAAGCAGTTCCCCAAGACCCTCCAGGCGGTCACCAAATTTGTCGGCGCCATCCCCAAGAGCCCCCGCGCCCAGCGCGACATCGCCAACTGGACCCGGAAGATCCTGGTCAAGACCGGGGGCGGGAAATTCGGCCTGCTTCTGGACAAGCAGAAGATCAAGGTGGTGAAGGATAAAGTACCGCGGCCGGACCTGGTCCTGGTGGTGGAAGATCCGGCCCATCTAGTGGGCTGGACCAACGGCGACTCCCTGGTCAACCTGATCCGCACGGGGGGAGCCGGGATCAACAACCTGCAGGACATGGAAACGATCTTCAAGTTCGACCGTCTCCCCCGGTCCATCCGGCGGGATGCTGAAGAGAGGGGGAGGAAATAAGAAGCATAATGGGACACAGATAAACACAGATGAACACAGATTTCACATTAGCAAAAGACTCAAAGACAAGAGATTCAATGGGACGCGGATGAACGCGGATAAACACGGATAAGGTGTTAAAAAAAAGTAGGGGCAATTCATGAATTGCCCCTACGCCTTACAAAAGGTGACCTCTTGTTCTTGGCAGATGTAGGGGCGGTTCGCGAACCGCCGCTGCGCCCCCCGATGACGATTATCTTAATTTTCCTGGTTGCAAAGACCGGTCCATAAAAAAGGGGGCGGGAGTAAATCCCGCCCCCTTCTTTTATTCCGAGTCCACGATAGGTCAACGCTTTTCGCTTAGGGCGTTATATCTCTCCCAGAGTGATGTCCGTTTCTCCCTTCGGCAGGGGAATGATGTACACAGGCTTGCGGATGCGGTGCAGAACCTGTTCGGACACGCTTCCCAGGAAGGCATGGCCGATCACGCCCTTGCCATGAGTCCCCAGGATGACCACGTCCGCGTCCAGTTCCTCCGCCTTACGGAGAATCTCCGCCGCCGGGTTTCCGTAGACCACGTCGATGGAAACCACCTTTTTGAGGGTCTTCGGGTCTCGTTTCAACTCCCGCTCGGCGAATTGGCGGAGCCGTTCCCGGATCCGCTCGAGCAGATCCTCCTCCGTTTCTTTCCTCATCTTGCGGAGTTTTTCCTCGCCCATAAACTGGGTGATCAGTCCCTCGGCGGCGGACGGTAAGGCTTCCATTACATGGAGGATGTGAATTTTGGCGTCGTGCTTCTGGGCCGAATTCACGGCATAGCGGAATGCGTAGGCCGAGTTCTTGCTCAGGTCCGTGGCATACAGGATGTTTTTAATTCTCGGAATCATGATTTTTCCTCTTTTTTAACTTTAGGCACTCTAGGCACTTAGAGCACTTTAGGCACTTCGGTTTCTATTTCCCCAGCATCGCATTGGGCAGCCAGACAACGATCTCGGGCCAATAGGTGCAGAGAAGAATTCCGATGAACTGGAGGACCAGGAACGGCACCACGCCCCGGTAGATGTGGTTAATCTTGATCCCTTCCAGGCCCATCCCCGAGAGGTAGAAGAGGGCATACCCGAAGGGGGGGGTCAGGAAGGACATCTGGAGGTTGATGGCCAGCATGGCCGTAAACCAGAGGGTATCAAAGCCGAGGGCCTTGCAAATGGGCAAAAAGATGGGAAAGGTGATCATGATGATCCCGATCCAGTCAATAAAGCAGCCCAGGATGATGTAGATGATCTGCATCATCCAGTAGGTTCCCCATTTCCCCAAGCCTAAACCGAGGATGGCGTCAACGATTGCTTTTCCGCCCCCCTGGGTTAGAAATACGCCGGTGAACGTGGTGGCTCCAATCAGGATAATCATCACCATGGTCACGGTTCTGGCGGTTGAGAAAATCGTGTCTTTAAAATTTCTCCACTCGAATTTGCGGTAAATGATAATCATCAAGAAAGCCGCCGCGGAACCGACCCCGGCCGCTTCCGTAGGAGTGGCGACGCCAAAGAAAATCGCCCCCAAGACCGCAAAAATAAGGGCCAAGGGGGGAAGGGCGAATTTTGCGGAATCTATGATTCGCTTACTGACCGGGATCTTGGCCAGCTCTTCCCTGGGAATGGCCGGGCCCATTTCGGGGTACATCCAGCAGACCACGGCGATGTAGATCATGTAGAGAACTCCCAGAAGGACTCCCGGAACGACGCCGCACATAAGCAGTTTGCCCGCCGATTGACCCGTCTGGTCGGCCATCATGACCAGCATGATGCTTGGGGGGATGAGAATCCCCAGGCTTCCCCCGGCGGCCACCATGCCCATGGTCAGCTCTTTGGAGTATCCGTACCGCAGCAGGAAGGGCCCGGCCAGGAGCCCCATGGTCACCACCGAAGCCCCGATGATGCCGGTGCAGGCCGCAAAGACGATGCAAACCGCGATGACCGCCAGCCCCACCCCTCCACGGACGGGTCCGAATAAAACGCGCAAGGCCTTGAATAACTCATCGGCCACCCCCGACATGGTAAGGAAGTTGCCCATGAGGATGAAGAGGGTTATGGCGACCAGGACGAAGTTGTCCATGGTCCCGTAAATCCGGGTCATGACCATTCCGAAGAAATTCCATCCCTGGGTCATAAGCCCGAAGAGAACCCCCACGCCCCCCAGGACAAAGGCCAAGGGATGGCCCATGAAGAGGAAGATCACCAGAACGACGAACATGGATATGGCGATAAATTCCGGGCTCATAGTTCCTCCCCCGTTTTTAAAAAGATAATCTTCTTAATTACCTCGGAGATTCCCTGGATGAGAAGGAGAAAAGCCGTAACCGGAATGACGGTCTTGGCGGGATACATGGGGGGACCCCAGGTGCTCCAGGATGTCTCCCACGTGGCCCAGGAATCTATGGCGTAGGCGATCCCGTGATAGAGAATCACGAAGATAAAGGGGAAGAACAAGACGAAGTAGCAGATGAGGTCTAGAATTACCGCCTTCTTTTTTGAACCGCGCTGGACGAAAAGGTCAATGCAGACGTGGGACTTATGAAGGAGTCCGTAAGCCGCCACCAGCATGAAGTGGCCCCCGAATAGAAAGTTGCTCAGCTCGAAGGTCCAGATCGTAGGGGAGCCTAAAACGTAACGGGTGAAGACCTCGTAGCAGATCAGGATTGTCAGGGGAACCACCAGCCAGGCAAAAAGCCTTCCCGTCCAGTCGCTTATACCGTCGATTTTTTTAGCGAAAGCAATCCATTTGTTTTTGGCCATCGTTGAATTCCTCTCTCGTTAGGAATTTCCTGAATCCCCCCTAACCCACCCTCTCCCCCAGACTGGGGGAGAGGGCAAGGGTGAGGGGGAGTTCAGAGAGGACAGCTTTTACTTCAAACCCGGAAGATTCGGAAGGGTAAAGGGATTTCGTCCCTGTCCAAAGGGCTCCTGCTTGGCGCGGGTGACACGAAAGTCTTTCAGGTACTGGAACTGGGATACGGCAACTTTGAGAAAGTCGGGGTTTCTTTTCCCTTCTTCCAAAAGATACTCCCACGAATATGCTTCCAGGGCCTTCAATTCTTCATTATTGAGCTTGAACACTTGCGTTCCGGCCTTCTTGAATTTTTCTATAGCCGAGGCATTATCATTTTCATACCAACTGCTCATATAGGAGCAGCCGGCCTGAGCGGCAATATCGATGATCTTTTTAAATTCAGCGGGCAACTTATTCCATGCATCCTTGTTGATCATCGCTCCCAGAAGGGATGATGGCTGATGCCAGCCAGGGCCGATATTGAACTTCGTGACCTCGCCGAACCCCATTCCCCAGTCGATGGAATCGCTACAAAATTCGGCGCCATCAATGGTCTTCAGCTGAAGAGCCTGATAGATTTCCGCTCCCGCCAGCATGACCTGGGAAGCTCCCAACTTTTTCAAAATATGCCCCTGGGCTTTGCCGGACATTCTTAATTTCTTCCCCTTGTAATCCGCAAGGGTTTTGATGGGCACGTTGGTCCGGATTCCCGACTCCATGGGCGTTACGCAATGGGTGAAATAGAGCATGTTGTACTTGCCGTACAGCCAGTTGAAGATATCCCTGCCACCGGCATGGTAATACCAGTTGACATAGTCATATTGGCAGAGACCCATGGGGTAGGAGCCCAGAAGGTCAAAAGCGGAGTTCTTACCCGCCCAGTAATTGGGCCATTCCCCGCCGATCGGGAAGCTGCCCTTGGAAATGGCGTCGAAGACCTGCTGGGGAGGGACCAATTCCGGAGCGGGGTGAACCGTAATCTTGAAGCGTCCGCCGCTCAACTCGTTGACCACTTTGGCGAAGTATTTATCGGCGTCGATGAGGTTGATCGCCGGAGTCCAGGTGGAAATCATCTTCCATTCGATGGGCTTGGCCTGGGCCATGGCCGTCCCGGCGGTAAAGGCGCACAGGACCATGAGAACGACAGAGAGGGATACTAATTTCTTCATTATAAACTTCCTCCTTTCATAGCATTTAATTATTCTTGCGGAATTCGCCCCTAATGCCTAAATGAAATCACCCCCCTTCAGAAACGCCCCTGGGTCGATGGTTTTGGATGGGTTCTCTGCGAATACAGCATAAAGAGAAGGCAAAAGTCAATAGCGTTTTGTCATCCTGGATAGCTTGCCCCGATTAATAAGTCTTGACCATCCCCCCGTCGAACAGGAGATCTCCGCCGATCAGGTATCTTCCCAGCCAGGAAAAGCCCAGGGCGAAAAGGTTGCCTACTTCGATGGGGGACATCATTTCTTTGATCTGGGAGCGGCCCATCATCACCTCGCGGACCACGGCTTCCGGGGTGATCCCCCGCTGCCGGGCCTGTTCCGGAATCTGCTTCAGGGCCAGCGGGGTTTTCACGAACCCGGTGCTCACGCTGAAAGAACGGATTTTTCCCTCCCCCTCGGCGGCGATGGACTGGGTCAGTCCCCGGAGGGCGAATTTGGTAATGTTGTACACGGGCTTGTTCTTGGTCACCATGTGTCCGTGGACGGAGGACATGTTGCCGATGGCCCCGATCCCGTCTTCGCTCTTTCTCATGTGGGGAATGGAGAGCTTGGATAGGAAAAAGGGGGCCCGGACCATGATCCTTTGCATGAGGTCGTATTTCTCCATGGGAAAATCTTCGATGGAGTTGATGTGCTGAATTCCGGCGATGTTGGCTAAATACTTTATGGTCCCGATCTGGGCGGCTCTCTGCACGATTTTTTCGATGTCTTCGTCCTTGCTCAGATCGGCGGGAAAAAAGATGACCCGACCCCCCAGCTCCCGGGCGATCTCCACGGTCTCCCGCCCGCGGGCCTCATCCACGTCGGTTCCTAGGACCGTCAGGTCGTTCACCGACAATGCCACAGCGGCAGCCCTGCCGATTCCACTGCCGGCCCCGGTCACGATGGCCACATTCTGGGGCTTGAAATACTTGTCTTTGGTGATCAAAATCTCTTCTTTTTTGATTTTGGGCTCGTTGATGTCAAAGGCCTGATTGGCTCCCATGAATAATCCCTCCGTTCAAACTCTTTAAATTTTGTTAAGCAAAAATCTTTTTTTAAATCAAGCTACTGGGGAAAATTTAATAGTTTTCTTTGGTTGCGGCGCAGCCGCGCTAAGTTCATCTGTGTCCCATTAACTATTTTTTTGCTTTTTTATCGATTTCCATCTTCCTCAATTCCCGCCGCATGATTTTGCCGGTGGTGGTCATGGGAAGCTCTTTCACAAATTCGATCTCCCGGGGGTATTCGTGGGCGGCCAAGCGGGTTTTTACAAAGTTGGCGATCTCCTCCTGCAAAGCGGTACTTGGAGAAACTTCGGGCTTGAGAACGATAAAAGCCTTGACGATCTCCCCCCGGACCGGGTCCGGAGCGCCGATCACCGCGGCCATGGTGACGGCGCGGTGCTTGAGCAGGCAGTCCTCGATCTCCGCCGGGCCGATCCGGTAGCCTGAGCTGGTGATGAGGTCGTCTTTGCGGCCCACGAACCAGAAGTAGCCGTCTTCATCCTTCTTGGCCAGGTCCCCGGTGCAGGACCAGTCCTTGATGAATTTATCTCTGGTTGCTTCCGGGTTTCTCCAGTACTCCAGGAACATCACCGGGTCGGGACGAAGAATCGCCACCTCCCCCACGGTGCCGGGAGGAACCACATTCCCCTCGTCATCGATGACCTCCACCCGGTGGCCGGGGATGGCTTTCCCCATGGACCCCCGCCGGACCGGCATGATCTCCGCGCAGTTCCCCACCACCAGGTTCACTTCGGTCTGGCCGTAGAATTCATTGATGGTCAGGTCCATCACCTGCTTTCCCCAGTCGAGGAGTTCCTCTCCCAGAGTCTCGCCCCCGCAGCCGATGGTCCGCATCTGGTAGTCGTAGCGGGTTTTGGGGTCTTTGACCTGCCGCATCATCTTGAGGGCCGTGGGCGGCATGAAGGCGTTGCGGATGCCGTACTTGGCGATGAAGTAAAAGGCCTGCTCGGGGTCGAATTTCTTGGCCCGGTAGGCCACCACCGGAATCCCGTGGTGCCAGCTGGGAAAGAGGACATCGATCAGCCCCCCGATCCAGGCCCAGTCAGCCGGGGTCCAGTAGAGGTCGTCCTTTTTGGGAAAGAAGTTGTGGAAGAACTCCACCCCGGGGACATGCCCCAGCACCACCCGGTGGGCATGAAGGGCGCCTTTCGGAGGCCCAGTAGTTCCCGGAGGTATAGATGATCAGGGCAGGGTCGTCGGCCTTGGTGTTGACCGGCTCGAAGCGGGGAGATCCCTTTTCGACGGATTTCCAAAAGTCATGGACCCCTTCCATGGGCTTTGCCTTGGTGGCGATGATGATCTTCAGGTGGGGAAGTTTGCTCCTGATCTGCTCGATCTTCTCGATGTTGGCCGCGTCGGTGATCACCGCTTTGGCTTCGCTATTCCCCAGGCGGTATTCCAGGGCATCGGGGCCGAAGAGGGTGAAGAGGGGAATGGCGATGCCGCCGAGCTTATAGATGGCCAGGTGGGAAAGCGCCGTTTCCGGGCACTGGGGGAGGAGGATTCCCACCCGGTCTCCCCGTTCGATCCCGAAGGCCTTCAGGGCATTGGCCAGCCGATTGGAAAGCCCCTTCAGATCCCAGAAGGTAAATTTTTCACTCTTGCCGTCCTCATCTTCATAGATCAAAGCCAGCCGGTAGCGCTCATCGGCCCATTTGTCGCATATATCCACTCCGATGTTGTATTTCTTGGGAACCTGCCAACGGAAACTCTTGTAAACCTCGTCGTAAGTGTTCTTCTTTTTCAGCATGGCGCCTCCCGTTTTTCTGTAAATAAACTATTCAAAATGGCTCTTGCCATGGTGAATTCGAATAAACCGCTACCATTTTTCAGGGGTTTTTGTCAATTGGCAGGCAGCCATTGTCAGCCATTCCCCCCCTCTTGCGATTCACTATTCTGCAAAAAAGCAAGCTTGTGGTGCGGAAGCAAGGGCATTTCGCGCAAAAAGCATCGGCGGGAAAAGAAATCCATTCGGAGATACCCCTGTGTTCCCGCAGAATGGGGCGGGCCCATCGGGCGTTACCGAATTCGGAATTAGGAATGTGGAATTCGGAATTTTTGCTCCTTTTTTCCCATTCCGCATTCCGCAATCGGCATTCCGCATTTAAATTGCCCGCCCGGCCTAAGAAAATAAAAGGTGCCTCATGATTTTTGCGCGAAATGCCCTTGCTTCCGGACCTGGCAACGGCTGAAATTCAATCGTCTTTTCTTTTACTTGGCGAGAAGCGAGGATGATCAAGCCGGCTACCCATTTTTCCCCCGGCTCATAAAGAGTTTCAGCTGCTGGAGCAGCCGCTGGTCCCGCTGTTTGATCTTTTTTTTGGCAACTGCCGGAGGGTAGGAATAAAACCCCTCGCCGGTTTTAACTCCCAGCTTTCCCGCCTGCACCAACTTTTCAACCACCGGAGGAGCGCTCTGGGCGGCGCTCAGGTCGGGAAAGAGATTTTGAGCAAGGCGGTAGAAAGTATCCAGGCCCCCGAAGTCGCTGGTTTCCAGGGGACCCAGGTTGGCGAGGCGAAAACCGTACCCGGTTTTTACCACGTTGTCGATGTCTTCCGCCGTGGCCACCCCGTTTTCCAGGCAGTAGAGAGCTTCGCGCCAAAGGGCCAGCTGCAGGCGGTTGAACAGGAAGCCGGGAACTTCTTTCAGAACCCGCACCGGTCTCTTCCCGAGCTTGAGAAGGAGATGGTAACAGAGTTCGGCGGTTTCATCGGAAGTCTTTTCCCCGCGCACGATTTCCACCACCGGGATAATGGTCGGGGGGTTGATCCCGTGGACAATGATCGTTTTCTCCGGTCGTTGGGTAACGGAGCCCATTTGGGTGATGCTCAGGCCGGAGGTGTTGGAGGCCAGGATGGCGTGGGGAGGGGCGAATCGGTCCAGCTTGGCAAAGATCTCTTTCTTGAGGTCCATGATTTCCGGCACCGCCTCCAGGACGAAATCCGCCTTGCCCACCGCCTCTTCCAGATTCGTGGTGACGGCAATTCTTTCCAGGGTCGGCTTCTTCTCCTTCGAGCGGATCATCCCGTGTTCGATGAAAGTATCCAGGCTGGCGCCGATTCTGGCCAGGGCCGCCTTGAGGATCTTTTCATCGATGTCGTAGAGAAAGACGGAGTACCCCTTCTGGGCGAAGATCTGGGCAAATCCATGCCCCATGATTCCAGCGCCGATGACCGCAACTTTCTTGATCTGACTGAGCTTCATATAAACCTCCTTTTGATGGACTAACCGCAAAGGATATTGGCTGGCGTATCTACAAGAAAGAGAAATGGAATGTTGGAATAATGGAATATTGGGAAATTAAATAATCCAACGCTGGCAGAACAGGACAGTATTTCCTTTATCCATCATTCCATTATTCCATGTCCCCTTTTTCCTCCTTCAGCTCCTTGAGCTGGGGGTAATGCTCCAGCAGTACTTCCGGCACCTTCAGGTTCTTCTCTCCGAGCTTGGCCTTAAGCTCCAGGGCATTGGAGACAGCCTTGCCCCGGTAATGGTTGTTGGTGATGACGTAAACCTCCTCGGCCTCCTTGGCAATGGCGCGGATTCTTTCGGAGATCTCGAAGAGCTCGAATTCGTTGTACAGGTAATCATAACGGGCATCCCGCCCGGCGTCTTCCCTGAACCACTCCTTCACATTCCTTCCGTGAAGCCGGAGGTATCCGATCTTGCTGGTTACAGTTTTCGTGGGGCCGATGGAGTAGGAAACCTGGGGCTGATCAACATTGCAGAACCCTATCCCGATTTCCCGCATAAAACGGTAAGCCGAAGCCCGATCCCAGGAGGCGTGGCGGATTTCCAGCACGAGCGGATACTCTTTGAATCGATCGGCCAGGTCCATCACATAAGCGACGTTTTCTTCCTTATTGTGGAAGGAGTAGGGAAACTGGAGGAGGATAGCGCCCAGGCGATCGGCTTCCACCAGGGGGGCCAACCCGTTCTTGAAGGTCCCCTCATCTGCTTCGGTGAGAGATTCTCTGGCATGGGTGAAATTGCGGTAGAGCTTGGCGGTGAATTTGAACCGGGAATTGGACTGGACTCTTCTGGCCCAGCTTTTGCTCATCATGGGGGTGGGAGGGCGGTAGAAGGTGTTATTCAGCTCGATGGTGTCGAAGAACTCGGCGAGATAAACCAGGGGGTCAAACTTGGACCCTTTCTTGGGGGGATAGACGATCCCTTCCCAGTCCTGGTATGACCACCCCGCCGGCCCGATACGAATCATTTTATCCCTCGCAAAGCCGCAAAGATCGCAAAGGAAAATATCCCTTCAGGATCTTAAATAAAGAAAATTAATTCCATCAGATCCTGTTTTCTTGGCGCTCTTTGCGCCTTGGCGTGAGAAATATATTCAGCCCTTGTGGGTGAAAAATTCGTAGGGTATCAGAAGTATATAGGACAAGGGTCTATTAATTCAAGGGGGAAGGGGAAAGAGATTGACAACCATTTCTCCGCAGCGGATGATAATCGGAAATAAATCAAAGGGGATGAGAATTGTCAGAGAAATACCCCATGACTCAGGCCGTCCGGGAGGCCTATCAAGCAGGGGAGGACGACGAGACTCTGGCGCCCCGGGTCCTGGTGGACCCCCAGGGGAATCCCATCGGCCGATTCCGGGACGGGGATTACGTGATCTTCTACAACCTCCGGGGGGAGCGGGAGGTGGAGCTTTGCCAAAGCCTGGTGGATGCAAAATTCAGCCATTTTCCGGTGGAAAAAAATCTGCACCTGAACATGGTCACCATGATCCCCTACCATCAGAAGCTTAATTCCCGCGTGGCCTTTTCTCCCGAAGAGGAAATCCGGGACACCTTGAGCGAAACCCTGAGTAAGCAAGGCTTGAGGCAGGTTAAAATCTCCGAGTCGGAGAAGGCGATCCACGTGAGTTTTTTCTTGAACGGTAAGATTCGAGAACCCTTCCCGGCAGAAGAAAGGGTCGTCGTCCCTACCCCCAAAGATGTTCCTCACTTTGACCAGAAGCCGGAGATGAATGCGGCCGGCGTAGCCGATGCGGTGATCCAGAAATTGCAGGACCGGCAGGTAAGTTTCTGGTTCGCCAACTTTGCCAATATTGACGTGGTGGGACATAGCGAAAACGAAGCGGCCATCCAGAAAGCGGTGGAGGCTGTGGACCGCAACCTGGGCCGCTGTCTGAAGGCGGCCCGCGAGGCAGGGGTGGTAACCATCGTCACCGCCGATCATGGGACCGCGGAGAGATGGCTCTATCCGGATGGGACCATAGACACAGGGCACACGGACAGCCCGGTCCCTTTTATCCTCGTACCCCCCCGGACGGAAGAAGCCTCCTCCTGGAGGCTGCGGAACGGCGGTGAATTGACCGATGTCGCCCCGACCGTGATCGATATTTTAGAAATTTTCAATCCTTCAGCTATGACCGGCCGGAGTCTTTTGCTCAAGAAACCTGCGAAGAAGGGAGAAGGGAGGAATCGAGTCCTCCTCGTCCTCCTGGATGGATGGGGATACCGGGCGGAGACTTATGGCAACCTCATCGCCAAGGCGCGCACGCCGGTGATGGACGACCTACAGAAGAGATATCCTTTTGTCGCTCTGGAAGCCTCAGGAGAAGCGGTGGGGCTTCCCAGGGGGACTGTGGGGAACTCCGAGGCCGGTCATCTCCACATCGGCGCCGGTCGGAGAATCTATTCGGACCGGCTTTTGATCGACCGGGCCATTCAGGACGGCTCCTTCTTCCGCAATGAAGCCTTCCTCTGGGCCATGAGGGGAGCCAAGAGAGACGGGAAAAACCTCCACCTCATGGGAATCGTCTCTTTCTTCAGCTCTCACGGGTCGCTGGACCACCTCATGGCCCTGTTCAACCTGGCCAAACAGGAATCCGTGGAAAACCTCTACCACCATGCCATGCTGGGCCGCCGGGGAGAGCGGAGAGAGAGCGGTGCCAGGTACCTGGAGACGATTGAAAAAGAGCTGGAAAATCTTCTGCTGGGAAAAGTCGTCTCGGTCATCGGCCGCTACTGGGCTCTGGACCGGGAAGAGAACTGGGACCGGGTCGAGAAAACCTACCGGATGCTGGTATACGGGGAAGGGAAAAGAGTTTTCTTCCAAAACTAAAATTGGTGTAGGGAGAAAGAAAGTTTTTTTGTTGACATAAAGGTTCATTATTCCCATAATCCGCCTTGTCAGCAAAGCCCGGCAAGAAACCACTGGTTTTGCAAGAATCCTCTTACTATTTGAGAGATCAAGGAGGAATAGGCCATGCGCGAAAAATTGGAAAAGGTTTGCCAAAAAAAAGGGAGTACCCGATTCGTCTTGCTATCTCTGGTAATTCTTTTTGGGGCTGCGATTGGCTCGGCGGCCCTGGCAGCGGAAAAGTACCCCACCAAGCCGATTAACATGATTGTTCCCTATGCCCCGGCTTCGGGGGCGGACCTGGGGAGCAAGATTATGGCTGATCGGATGGCGGAATTTCTGGGGCAGCCCATGGTCAGCGTCTACAAGCCGGGAGGGGGAGGATCCCTGGGGGCCGCTTTTGTGGCCAAGGCCAAACCGGACGGATACACGGTGCTGGTAGGCAGCGTGAGTCCCATAGTCATTTCTCCCATCGTGAAACAGATGGATTATAAACTGGAAGACTTCATTATTATGGGAACGTATTCGAAGATTCCTCTATGGCTGGTGGTGAAAAAGGATGCCCGATGGCCAACGCTCAAGGAATTCGTGGAAGAGGCCAAGAAGAATCCCGGCAAATTCAACTTGAGCACCTTCGGCAAGCTGACCACCGTCGATTTTATCATTGAGCTTCTGAATAAATACGCCGGGATCAAACTGGTGAATCTCCCCTTCAAATCTTCCGGGGAGGCGCTGACCGCCCTCCTGGGCGGACATGCCCACGCTTCCATGGTCTCCGGGGCCTCCGGGCACCTCGAAGCCGGAACGGTGCGCATTCTGGCGGTGGCGGAAGAAAAAAGGCTGGAAGGGCTGCCGGACGTAGCCACCTTCAAGGAATTCGGGTATCCGATCGTTCTCGACAGTCCGTACTCTTTCTGCTTCCCCAAGGGAACTCCGAAGAACGTGGTGGACGTTTTCATGGAGGCGCAGAAGAAAGCCTTCGAGAAATACGGCAAGGAGATCAAGACCAGCCTCAGGAAAGTGGAGCAGTGGGCTGAATTCCGCAATATGGAAGAGGCCCAAAAGAGATACCGGGAAGCCGAAGTCGTGTATTCGAAAGTGGCCAAAGAGTTGGGCGTCGCCGTAAAATAGCCAGCGTTCCGGCGGGAAGAAGGACGGGGAAAAGGATTTTATGAAGAAGCCGGACCGGACCAGCAGCCTGGTATGGCTGGGGTTTGCCGTCTTGATCTGCATCGAATCCCTTCGTCTTCCTTTGGGATCCTTGCGCGAACCCGGTCCCGGGATTTCTCCCTCTGCTGGTCGGGGTCATCCTGGCAGGGCTGTCCATCATTTCCTTCGTGCAGGCCCGGGCGGGCAGCTCTGCCGATCGCCAAGGCCCCTGGGATGCCTCGAAGCGATGGAAAAATTTATTATGGGTCCTCTTTTCCCTGCTCGCCTACGCCCTGGCCTTGGAGACCCTGGGCTTTCTGCTCGCCACCTTCCTTCTTCTGGTCTTCCTTTTCCGCTTCGGCATGGAACCACAAAGGTGGGCCTGGGCGATTGCGGGGAGCGCGATCGCTTCCCTTTGCTGCTACGCCGTTTTTGAGCTTTGGCTGCGCACGCAGCTTCCCGGGGGAATATTGGGATTTTAGTAATGGACTTTTTTTCCAACCTGCAACTGGCCTTTTCGGTCATCTTTCAGCCCGACAACCTGCTCTTCTGTTTTATCGGATGTCTGATCGGGACCCTGGTCGGGGTGCTTCCGGGGCTGGGACCCGTGGCTACGATCTCCCTTCTGCTGCCCTCGACCTTCCACATCAACCCGGTTTCGGCGATCATCATGCTGGGCGGGATCTACTACGGCGCCATGTACGGCGGCTCCATCACATCCATTCTGGTGAATATACCCGGGGAAGCGGCCTCGGTGGTGACCTGTCTCGATGGGTACCAGATGGCCCGGCAGGGTCGCGCCGGGCCCGCCCTGGGGATTTCGGCCTTCGGGTCCTTCATCGCCGGCACGCTGGCCACGGTCCTGATCATGATGATCGCCCCCCCGCTGGCCCGATTCGCCCTGGAGTTCGGCCCGCCGGAGTACTTCGCTCTCATGTTCCTCGGCCTCACCGTGTTGACCTACCTGGCCAGCGGCTCCATGGTCAAGGCGCTCATGATGGCCTGCGTGGGGATTTTTCTGGGGACGGTGGGAACGGATACGATCTCGGGAATCGAACGATTTACCTACCGAAGCTATACGCTCATGGATGGAATCGGGCTGATCCCCGTGATCATGGGCTTGTTCGGGATTTCCGAGGTCCTCTTCAACATCGAGGAGGCTTCCAAGCAGGAAATCTACCAGACCCGTCTTTCCAACCTGATGCCCACATTGCGGGACTGGAAAGACTCCATTTTTTCCATTATGCGGGGTACTTTCGTTGGGTTTTTCCTGGGGATCCTCCCGGGGGGAGGGGCGGTCATCGCCTCGTTTGCCTCTTACGCCGTGGAGAAGAAGTTCTCCAAGCACCCGGAGAGGTTTGGCTCCGGGGCCATCGAGGGAGTGGCTGGTCCAGAGGCCGCCAATAACGCCGCCAGCCAGGGAGCCTTCATCCCTCTTTTGACCCTGGGAATCCCGGCCAATGTGGTCATGGCCATCCTTCTGGGGGCCCTTCTCATCCACAATATCAAGGTCGGGCCCCTGCTGATCAAGGACCATCCCAGCCTTTTCTGGGGGGTTTTGGGGAGCATGTACGTGGGCAACGCCATGTTGCTGATCCTGAACGTTCCCCTGATCGGCATATGGGTTAAGATTCTCAAGATTCCCTACCCCATCCTCTTTCCCCTGATCCTTCTTTTCTGCTTGATCGGGGTGTACAGCGTCAACAACAATATTTACGAGGTGGTCATCATGATCCTGTTCGGGGTCGTGGGATACCTGATGAAGAAGTTCGCCTATGAAGGGGCCCCTTTGATTTTGGCCTTCGTGCTCAGTCCGCTGCTGGAAAACGCCCTGCGCCAGTCGCTGATCATGTCCGACGGCGATTTTTTCATTTTCTTCTCCCGCCCCATCTCCTTATTGCTGATCCTGGTCGCCCTCTTCCTGCTGGTCCTCCCGCTGCTGCCGGGGCTCAGGAGACGCCCCCAGGGAGGCGATTTGGACTAGACCTCCTGAAAATGCGGAATGCGGAAGGAAGAATGGGAAAGGAGATTATTTGTTTACAAATCCGGGTGGTGATTTTAAAATATGATTAGTCAAAGGAGGTGAGACTATGGGGAAGCTCCAAACCCCCCTTTCAATTCGATGAGGGCTTCCGGGAAGCCCACAGGGGCCTAGGCTAGGTCTCACGCAAAATTGGAGGAAGAGGGGATGGAGGCAGACCCCCTGATCCTTGGAAGATCCTTCCTTTAAGACTCCCTTCCGCTCCTCTTTTTTCCTTCAATTATTCGATCCGAACCAGTCGACTCAAAAATATCCGGCTGTGGGGCGTCATGCGGCCGGAGAAGAAAACGAAGGAGAGTTTCGGCAAAAGCGCTTGGCGCCTTAGGTTCTTCGATGAAAGACAAGATCATTTATTTTGATAACGCGGCAACTTCCTATCCCAAGGCCGAAGAAGTTATTCAGGCCATGGTCCATTTTTCTCGGATGATCGGAGGCAGCCCGGGGCGGTCGGGCCATCGCCTGTCGATCGACGCCGCGAGGGTCATCTATGAGGCCCGGGAAAGGGTCTGCCAACTCTTTGGGTTCAAGAATTCTTCGAGGGTGGTTTTCGGGGCTGAATGCTACCGAAGGGATCAACCAGGGTTTGAAAGGCGTGCTCAGGGCCGGAGACCACGTGATCACTTCTTCCATGGAACACAACTCGGTCATGCGTCCCCTCCGGGCCATGGTCGAGGAGGGCCTGGAGCTCACCGTCGTTCCCTGTTCCCCGGAGGGCTTCCTGGATCCGCAGGACGTGAAGAAGGCCGTCCAGGCCGAACACCCGGATGGTGGTCCGTCAATCATGCTTCGAACGTGGTAGGAACCCTTCAGCCCCTGGAAGAGCTGGGAGACATCTGTCGGGAGGACAATATACTCTTTTTCGTGGATGCGGCCCAGTCCGCAGGAGCCATTCCCATCGACATGGAGCAGGAGAAAATCGACCTTCTGGCCTTTACCGGGCACAAAGCTCTTTTCGGGCCCCAGGGAACGGGAGGCTTGCTGATCGGGGAGCGGGTGGATGAGAAGGAACTGATCCCCATGAAACGTGGGGGAACGGGGAGCCGTTCGGAATTGGAAGAACAGCCGGATTTTCTCCCCGATCTTTGCGAGAGCGGCACCCCCAACGCAGTGGGAATCGCCGGGCTTTTGGCGGGGCTGGATTTCGTGCTGCGGGAAGGGGTGGAGAAGATCCGGGTCCATGAGATGAGGCTTACCCAAAAACTCCTGCAGGGCCTGCTGGCGATTCCCGGGGTCGTTCTGTACGGTCCGCGGGACGCCCGGAAGCAGCTGAGCACGGTTTCTTTCAATATCCAGGGAATCGCGCCCTCGGAAGTGGGCCTGAGGCTGGATGAGGAGTTTGGAATTCTCTGCCGGGTGGGACTTCACTGCTCTCCCGCCTCCCACCGGACCATCGGGACTTTCCCGCAGGGAACCGTGCGGTTTGGCCTGAGCTATTTCAACCGGGAAGAAGAAGTAGCGGAGGCTCTTCAGGCGGTGGGCCGCATAGCCCGGAGGGAGGCTTGAAGATGTCCCAGGGCGTCATTCTCTTCCCCTCCATCCATTTCGCTATCCGGGCCGAAAAATTGATGAAGGAGAAGGGAATCTCCTACAAGTTGATCCCCGTCCCCCGCCACCTCAGCTCCGACTGCGGGGTCTGCCTGCGCATTCCCTGGGAGAAAAAGGAAGAGATACTGACCCTTTTGGCCCAGGCGAAGGTGAAAGTGGACGGAGCCTATTCCCTCGCTGATAAAGGGTAACCAGCCATTTCCTGCGTTCCTGGTTGCTGGTTACTCGTCGCTCGTTCATGACTCTCGGCTTTTTTCGTTCCCTTAACCAGCAACGGGCAACGGGTTCTTTCGCCCCTTTTTCTCAGAAATTCCTCTTGACTCTACCCCCATCATTTCGCGGAAAAGGGGGTCGAATCTTTATTCTTTACAATAAAGGGATAATGGGCCTGGCTCTTTGTGAAAAGAGGCTTCCGTTCACAAACCATCCCCTCATTTAGGATTGAGGAAGGGAATTGTAAACCCCGGATGAAAGTGTTATAAAATTCAACATCTGCCTTGAACCCTGAAAGAAGCTTTTGATTAGATGTCTTGTAGAATGAATTTCTGATTCAAAATACCAGCTTGTGAGGAGGTTCGGCTATGAGCAAAAGAATTCTTGGAATGATGACTTTGTTGTTGCTGGTTATCCCCCTGGCCCTGGGAGTCCAAACGGCCTGGGGAAAATACCCCGAACGAAAAATCAAGTTTATCTGCGCCTGGGCGCCAGGAGGAGGAAGTGATGTGATGGCGCGGATGCTGACCCGTCTGGTCAATCCGCAGCTTGGCGGGAGGGTGTATGTGGAAAACATCACCGGCGCTTCGGGTCTCATGGGGATACGGGAAGCGCTCAATGCCCCGCCCGACGGTTACACGCTGATGCTGTTGACGACAACCAATACCATCGCCCCCAACGTGATCAAAGACTACCCTTCGGTTGAACGTCTTGAAGCGCTAAACGTAGCCGCAGAAGATCCCATGATTCTTGCCGTAGCCACAGACAGCCCGTTAAAGACGGCCGCCGACCTGGTGGCCAAAGCCAAGGCCAACCCGGGAAAAGTCACCGGAGCCACCGCCGGCCATGGTTCTCCGCAACACCTGGCCAATGCGGCCTTTGCCGCCGCCACCGGCACGCAAATCAGCTACGTTCCTTACAAAGGGGCGGCCCCTGCCCTGGTGGCAGCGGCGGGGAAGCACGTGGATTTTGCCTCGGCCGGAATTTCCGAGGCGATCACCCTGAAGGAGGCGAATAAGATCAGAGCCCTGGTTTCCCTCAGTGCGAAACGAACCCGCCTCTACCCCGATACGCCCACGGGCAAGGAATTGGGATATGACATCGTCATCAGCCGCTGGATGGGCGTTGGAGTTCCCAAGGGTCTTCCCCCGGAAGTGAGGACCCTCTTGCTCGAAACCTTTAAGAAGGCGATGGAGACCGAAGAATTCAAAAAATTTATTACCCAGAATGGTCTGGAGCAGTTCCACGGAGGACCTGAGGAAGCGAAAGCCTGGATCAAAAATCAGAACGATTATTTCAAAAAGGTGTCGGATCGGGCAGGGATCCAGCCGGAATAATCATCAGCGGCCGGCGAAAGAGGGCGGGACGAGCGCGGATCATGTATCCATAGGCTCCATAGCCGGGAAATCGATGATCCGCGCCTGAAGAAAGAAGATGAAGAAAACGGACCGAATCCAATCCCTGATCTGGGGCCTCTTTGGCCTTTATATTGCTTTTGAGGGCGTGCAGCTGAAATTGGGCACCCCGAGGGCGCCGAAGCCCGGGTTTCTGATTTTCTGGATGGGGATTATCATTCTGATCCTCAGCGCCGCCTTTTTCCTGCAGAGCTTTTCCGCGGTCCAGGAAGAAAAGAAAATCAGATGGAAAGGGAGGCAGTGGCCCAAAGGAATAAAGCTGATGCTGGCCTTATTCCTTTATGTAACGGTTTTTCACTGGCTGGGATTTATTTTAAGCACCTTTTTGCTGCTTCTCTTTCTTTTCAAGGGATTGGAACCCCAGAGGTGGAGGATTGCTCTCCTTTTATCGGCGGTGACCATTATCATCTGTTACCTGGTTTTTTCCGTATTTTTGGAACTGCAGTTTCCCCCCGGCCTGTTACGGCCTATTTTCGCATAGACTCCTGGCAGAAAACAAATAAGAGAAATCATAGGGCAAGGAATTGCGCAGATATATCCGGTAGGAGAAGATGGATTTCTTAAGCGGTCTACAGATGGGAGTGGCCACGGCCCTCCAACCCATGAATCTGGCCTATTGTTTTATCGGGGTCCTGATCGGGACATTGATCGGGGTTTTGCCCGGAATCGGGACCTCGGGGGCCGTGGCGATCCTCATGCCGGCCACGTTCACCATGCCCTCGGTTTCGGCCATCATCATGCTGGCGGGGATCTATTATGGTGCCATGTACGGGGGTTCGACCACCTCGATCCTGGTCAATATTCCGGGGGAAGCCGCTTCGGTTGTGACCTGCTTTGACGGGTACCAAATGGCCCGCCAGGGGCGGGCAGGGCCTGCCCTGGGCATTGCGGCCTTTAGCTCCTTCATTGCCGGATATTTCGGCGTTGCCATGATTTCCATTCTGGCCCCGTCCCTTGCCCGTATCGCCTTTGATTTCGGGCCGCCGGAATTTTTCGGCCTCATGGTCCTGGGGCTGGCCTTGTCCACCTTTCTGGGCTCGGGGTCGATGATCAAGGCCCTGCTGATGGTGGCCTTGGGGATCGTTTTCGGATGCGTCGGCTCTGACCCGATCTCCGGGACGCCCAGGCTCACTTACGGGGTCAAGGCTCTCCTCGACGGTCTCGATATGGTCCCGGTGGTCATGGGTCTTTTCGGGATATCCGAAGTCCTGATCAATCTTGAGCAGCAGGGGAAGAGGGATATCTACGAAACGAAGATCCGGGGGCTTCTGCCGAACCGGGAGGACTGGAGGAGATCCATAAAACCGATCTCCAGGGGTTCGGTTATCGGTTTTTTCGTAGGGATTATTCCGGGGGGAACCGCGGTGATTTCCTCCTTTGTTTCCTATGCGATCGAAAAACGGATATCCCGGCACCCGGAAGAGTTTGGCCGGGGGGCCATCGAAGGCGTTGCCGGCCCGGAAGCGGCCAACAATGCGGCGACCTTTGGATCCATGGTCCCGCTGCTGACCCTGGGAATCCCCTCCAACGTCGTGATGGCCCTGTTTCTGGCGGCCTTGATGATCCACGGGACGACTCCGGGCCCCCTCCTCATTCAGAATCATCCCGAGTTTTTCTGGGGGGTGATGATCAGCATGATCGTCGGCAACCTAATGCTTCTGGTCCTGAACCTTCCCCTGATCGGAATGTGGGTTAAGATTTTGAAGGTTCCCTACAAAATTCTTTTCCCGCTCATTATTTTATTCTGCCTGATCGGGGCTTACAGCGTGAATCTCAGAGTCATCGACGTGGCGGTCATGCTGATCTTCGGAATCTTTGGTTATCTGATGAAAAAATATGAGTATGACGGCGGGCCTTTCATCCTGGCTTTCATCCTGGGGCCCCTGCTGGAGACGGCTCTCCGGCAGTCCTTGATCATCTCCCAGGGCGGCCTGGGCATCTTCGTCACCCGGCCTCTGGCGCTGACTTCCCTCCTGATTGCCCTGTTGTTTCTCCTTTTCCCGCTGATTCCTTCGATCCGGACGAAAAGAGAGAAATTGGCCGAGTAGGGACAGAGGCGCCGCTCCGGAAATTATGACCTGCAGATTCTCTTCCTTCTGTATCCGCTTCCCCCTTTTTTCCATGCTTTAAGCGGTATCCAAAGAAAGAAGAAATTTTCCTTGACCCTCTGCCCTTCATTTATTATACTTACCGGTAGGTAAATAATAATTGCCAGAAATCCATACCCCCCTCATTCCGCGGTCGCCCCCGGGTTCGGGACGGCCGGGGTGAGGGGGAATTTATTTGTCCAGAGGATAGAGCAAGGACCATGAAAAGCGATAAAAGAATGGCTGGAAGGAAAAGCCGGACGGAGCCTGAAAACGAGTCCGTCCGCCACCGCCTGCTGGCCGCGGCCACCGACCTGTTTACCCAAAAGGGATACGCGGCAACCACCGTCCGGGAGATCGTGGGCGCAGCCGGGGTGACCAAACCGGTTTTGTATTACTACTTTCGCAACAAGGAAGGGATTTACCTGGAACTCATGCGCGAGGCCTTTGCCCAGGCTGGACGAACTGATCGCCGGCATCGGCAGGGGATCGGGGGAGCGCGACCCAGAGACTTCTGCGCCTCTGCGACCGGACTTACACCCTCTTCACGGAAAATGATCAAAGTCGCGCGGGTGATGTATGCCATCTACTACGGGCCCCATCAGGGAGCCCCCTTTTTTGACTTCGACGCCTACCATCATGAAATTCCAGGAAGCCGTCCGAAGACTCATTGAAGAAGGAATCCGCAAAGGGGAGTTCAGGAAGGGAAATCCCGACGATATGACCTGGGCCGTTATCGGGGCGATCAACGTGGCCATGGAAGTTCATCTGGGCCACCCGGAGCTGCAATTGGGACGCGAGGGACTCGCCCGGGTTCTGAAAATCATCTTTCAAGGAATATCAGCGGAGAAAGGGAGACGGAAGTGAGACGAAGAATCAGAAATTGCGCTTGGACCGCCCTCATCATTTTCCTGGGGATGGTGGCCGGTGGATGTTCCACCCAGGCCGAGGATAAAAAACAGGCCGCCAAGGCCGCCGAACGCCCCCCGGTAGCCGTGGAGGTGACGATGGTCAGGGCTTCAGAGGTTATCGGGGCGATCGACGTGACCGGCTCTCTTTCCTATAAGTTCGGGGCCGACGTGAAGTCGGAATACACCGGGCTCGTGACCGACGTGTATGTGACGGAGTGGGTCAGAGTCAAAAAGGGCGATCCCCTGGCCAGGCTCGACACCCGGGAGGCGGAAGTGGTCCTGCAGAAGGCCAGGGCCGCCGTGGAGGTGGCCAGGGCCAATATCCTCCAGGCCGAGGTCTCCCAAAACCGGGCCAACCGGGAGTTTGAGCGGGCCCAGAATTTGAAGGAGACGGGTTTGATCACCCAGCAGAACTTCGACGATGCCCGCACGGAAACGGAAGCCACCAAGGCCCGGATCGAAGCCGCCAAAGCCCAGCTCAAGGTGGCCGAGGAAGATGTCCTCTACGCCCAGACCCGCCTTTCCAAATCCATGATCCGGTCCCCCCTCGACGGAATGGTTTCCCTCCGGAATGTGAACGTGGGCGATTTCGTGGGAGAGATGGGGGCCAAACCCATGTTCCGCATCGTGAACACGCGGATTCTGGAGCTGACCGTGACGGCGCCCTCCAGCGAAATGGGAGCCATCCGGATCGGACAGCCTCTCCATTTCTCCACCGATGCTTTTCCGGGCAAGAATTTCGTCGGCAAGGTGATGTTCATCAATCCGGTGGTGAACGAGGCCGACCGTTCCATCAAGGTCGTGGCCGAGGTGGAAAATCGGCAGGATCAACTGAAGGGCGGTCTTTTCGTCCAAGGCCGGATCCTGACCGGAAATCGTACCGGGGTCCTGAAAATCCCCCGGGCCGCCCTTCTCAGCTGGGATGTAGCGGGGAAAAAGGCCGAGGTATTTGCGGTCGAATCAAAATGTGGCCCAGCGAAGGGAAGTCCGCACCGGGGGCACCTTCGGTGACCAGGTGGAGGTCACTTCGGGGCTGGCTGCCGGGGACCGGGTCATTAGCCGGGGAGGCTTCAATGTAAAGGACGGGGACAAAGTGAATGTGACCCGGATCAACGGGGAGAAATAGTAAGATGTTTCTTTCCAATCTATCCATCAAGAGGCCCATATTTGCCACGGTCATGATGCTGGCCCTGGTCACCCTGGGGATTTTTTCCTACCGCAGGCTGGCCGTCGACATGTTCCCCGACGTGGAAATTCCCGTGGTCTCCGTGGTGACCAAATTCCCGGGATCTTCCCCGGAGACGGTGGAGAAGGAAGTCAGCAAGCGCATCGAGGAGGCGGTCAACCCCATCTCGGGAGTCAAACACGTCCTGTCCACTTCCCGGGAGAGCGTCTCCACCGTGGTGATCCTGTTCCATCTGGAAGTGAGAGTCAACGATGCGGCCCAGGAGGTGCGGGCCAAGGTGAGCGCCATCCGGGGAGACCTGCCCAGGGGCATCGAGGAGCCGATCATCCAGAAGCTGGATTTTGCCGCCTTCCCGATCGCTTCCCTGGCCCTGCGGTCGGAGCGCCTCTCCCCGCGGGACCTGACCACCCTGGTGGAAAAGAAGGTCAAAAAGCGCTTTGAGAACATTTCCGGAGTGGGAAAGATTGACCTGGTGGGCCAGTCAAAACGGGAGGTCAAGGTGAACATCGATCCCCTCCGCCTGGAAGCCCTGGGCATGGGGGTGGATGAAGTCATCGCCGGGTTGCAGTCGGAAAACGTGAACACCCCGCTCGGGCGGCTGAACCGGGGCGGCACCGAATACACTTTGCGCATTTCGGGAAAACCCGATGCGGTGGAGCAGTTCAAAACCATGGTGATCGCCCGGAGGGGCGGACGCCCGATCCCCTTGGCGGAAGTCGCGCAAGTCAGCGACGGCATCGAGGAACAGCGGTCCCTGGCCCTGGTGAACGGCATTCCCGCCATCGGGCTGGACATCCTGAAACAGTCCGGGGCGAATACGGTGGGCGTGGTGGAACGGGTCAAGAAGGAGATCGAAGTTTTGCAGAAGGAACTTCCTCCCGGCACCACGATCGAAATGGTCCGGGACGCCTCCATCATGATCCGGGATTCCGTGCGCGACGTGGAAGAGACCCTGATCCTCGGCGGTCTGCTGACCATCCTCATCGTCTTCTGCTTCCTCAACTCCTGGCGTTCCACGGTGATCACCGGCCTGACCCTGCCCATTTCGGTCATCTCCGCCTTCACGGTCATGAACTTCCTGGGCATGACCCTGAACGTGATGACCCTGATGGCCCTCTCTTTGGCCATCGGGCTGCTCATCGACGACGCCATCGTGGTGCGGGAAAACATCGTGCGCCACCTCGAACGGGGGGAGGACCACTTCACCGCCGCCCGGGAAGGAACGAGCGAAATCGGGCTGGCGGTGCTGGCCACCACGATGTCCGTCGTGGCCGTGTTTGTTCCCGTGGCCTACATGAAAGGAATCGTCGGGACGGTTCTTCTTCCAGTTCGGAATTACCGTGGCCTTTGCGGTCCTGGTCTCCCTTTTCGTTTCCTTTACCCTGGACCCCATGCTCTCCTCCCGCTGGGTGGACCCGGATATTGAGCGGCAAGGGAAACGGCACTTTCATCGCCCGGATCCTCGACCACTTCAATCACTGGTTCGACCGGACGGCGGATGGATACCGGTCGGTGATCGGCTGGGCCCTCGATCACCGCAAGACCGTCCTCTTCCTGGCCACGGCGGCCTTCTTCGGGGGACTGGGCGTGTTTTTCGTTCTGCAGACGGAGTTTTTCCCCAATTTCGACAAGGGGGAATTCCAGCTGAATTTCAAGAGCGCACCGGATGCCTCCATGGAAGAGACCCGGAGCCGTCTGGCCGCGATCGAGGCGGCCTTGAAAGAGATCCCCGAGGTGAAACATACCTACTCCACCATCGGGGCCGGAGACACGGGAACGGTGCGCGATGCCCAGGTGTTCGTAAAACTCAAGGAACGAAAAGAGCGGAAGCGCAATCAGGAAGAGATCCAGCGGGACCTCAGAGCCCGGATCGAGAAGATCCCCGGCATCCTGCCGGCCATCCTGGAATGGGCGGGAGGGAGCAGTGAGAAACCCCTGGTGGTCAACGTCCGGGGCGAGGACATCACCCTCCTGAAGCAATATGCCGCTCAATTGAAGAAAGAGATCTACAAGATCCCCGGAATCGTGGACCTGGAGGTCACCCTGGAGCAGGACATTCCCGAGTTTCGCCTGACCGTGGACCGGGAAAAGGCCATGGACGCGGGGGTGATGACCGCGGATATCGTGCGGACCGTGGGGGCCCTGGTCGGCGGGCAGGCGGTCACCACCTATGAGGATGAGGACGGGGACGCGGTGAATGTGCGGGTGCGGCTGCCCCAGGACCTCCGGGAAGACCCTGGCCAGGTGGAAAGGCTGAAGCTCGCCGTGCAGAAACCCGGCGCCCTGCCGGCCCTGGTCCCGTTGAGACAACCTGGCGAGTTACGGGATGAGCACGACTCCCTCGGAAATCAACCGGCAGGACCTGACCCGCCAGGTGGTGATCACGGCCAATCTGGACGAGCTTCCCCTGGGGACGGCCGTAAAAAAAGTGGAGGAAGCGGCGAAGAGACTCACCCTGGCTCCGGGGTACCGGATTGTCTTTTCCGGCGAGGCCGAGGACATGGCCGAGTCCTTCGGCTACATGGCCGAAGCCCTGATCCTGGCCATCATCTTCGTTTACCTCATCCTGGCCGCCCAGTTCGAATCCTTCATCGACCCGCTGGCCATCATGTTCTCTCTTCCCCTGTCGATCGTGGGGATGGCCGGCATGTTATGGCTCACCCGGGGGACCATCAACATGATGTCCCTGATCGGGCTCATCATGCTCATGGGCCTGGTCACCAAGAACGCCATCCTCTTGGTGGACTTCACCAAGACCCTAAGGGCGCGGGGAATGAATCGGCGGGAAGCCCTGATCACCGCCGGCCGGACGAGGCTGCGGCCCATTCTGATGACCACCCTGGCCATGATGTTCGGCATGCTGCCCCTGGCCCTGGCCCTCGGGCAGGGGGCGGAGATGCGGGCCCCCATGGCCCGGGCGGTCATCGGGGGTTTGATCACGTCGACCTTGTTGACTTTGCTGGTCGTTCCGGTCGTCTACACGGTGCTCGATGACTTCGGCGGATGGATCCGCCGGAGATGGGAAGGAAAGAAGGAGTCTGAGGGATGAAGCGACTATCGCCACTGAAAGTTTTTGGGTTCAGGCAGGTTTTGCTTTATCGGGTTTTTTGGGTTCCTAGCTTTGGGAATTCTATCTCCCCCTTCAGGTCTGGGAGAAGAAAAGGGAGTAAGAGTCTTGACTCGGGAAGAGGCCCTGCGAATCGCTCTGGAGAAAAATAAAGACATCCAGAAAGCCCAGGAATACCGCAACAGCGTGATGGGGCGTTATGTGGAAGAGCGGTCCGCCGCTCTTCCCCAACTCCAGCTTTCCGGGGGATACATCCGGGATCGGGACGATGCCACGAATAAGGTTTTCCAGCGGACTCTTTCCGGCGGAGAAGGAGACCTGGGGGACGGAGGTGGGAGTTTCCCAGGTGATTTACAGCTTTGGAAGAGTGGGTGCGGCGATCCGGGCGGCCAAGATTGGCCTGGCAACCGCGGAGGACCAACTGCGCATTTTCCAGCAGGCCGCGCTGCGGGATGTCTCCTCGGCCTTCGACGATGTGCTGCTGGCCAAAGAAATCTATGCCCTCGCGGTACAGAATTACGACCAAAAGGCACGGATTCAGGATGAGACCCGCCGCAAGCATGCCGCCGGGGTGGCCACGGACTATGACGTCCTGGCCGCGGATGTGGCCGTGGAAAACGCCCGCCCGGAGGTCATCCGCAGGGAAAACCAGATCCGCCTTACCCGGGAAAGACTCCGCTTCCTCCTGGGGCTGGAGGGGGAGGAGGTGGATGCCCAAGGAACCTTCGAAGAAACCATCACTCCCTATCCTTCCTATGAAAAGGGGGTGGATACGGCCTGGAAGAAGCCGTCCCGACCTTTCCGACCTGCAGAAACGAATCGGCATTGCCGTGGAGCTGGTCAAGATTAATGACGCCGGAGATAAACCCCGAGTGGATTTAAAAGGTTCTTACGGCTATCGGGATATCAACTACATCGATGCGGCCAGGGGAGACGGTCAAGTCTGGAGTGCGGGAGTGCTTCTGACTTTCCCTTTCTTCGATGGGATGCGCAGCCGGGGAAAAACAGTCCAGGCCAAGAGTGACCTCAGTTCATTAAAGATCGATGAAGCCAAACTGAAAGACTCCATCGCCCTCCAGGTGCGGGATGCGGTCAACGCCTGCCGGGAGGCGGAGGAGATCGTAAAAGCCATTTCAGGTACCGTCAGGCAGGCCGAGAAACTTCTCTACATGGCGGAACGGGGTTACGAATACGGAGTGAAAACCAAGCTCGAGGTGGACGATGCCCAGCTGAGCGTCATCCAGGCCAAAGGAAACCTGGCCCGGGCCCGGAGGGACTACTCCGTGGCGCGGGTGACGCTGGACTGGGTGCTGGGAACGGTGGGGGAGAAGACCAATAAATAAAACGAATGCGGAGTGCGGAATGTGGAGTGCGGAATTAACGACCTCTCGAAATCCTAATAAACCTTCTTCTTCACCGCCGGATCCCCCAAGGCCATCCCTCTTCATCCGAAAATAAAAATAGTCCCCTCCCCCTGGATGGGGGAGGGTTAGGGTGGGGGTGAATGCTTGATCCCCCTCCCTTGATCCCCTCCCGCCGGGGGAGGGGATACTGTTTTGGCAGCAATCCTTCTAAGGATAAAAGGAAACCAATTGCGAGTGAGCGGAGGGGCGTGGTATAAAGACTCAAAACTCCGAAAAAATCCATTCATTGCCTGGGAATACTCAGAAGAAAGGAACTTCCATGAGGATGACGAGAGGAATCATAATGGGAGTGTTGCTGATAATGGTCTCCTTGGTCTGGTTTTTTCCGGCCCAGGGGGCCGAGCCCAAGAATGTCATTCTCCTCATCGGGGACGGGATGGGGCCGGAATCCGTGGGGCTGGCCATTTATTACAACCGATTCATGAACGGGATGGACAAGCGGCTCAATATGGAGCGCCTGATGGCCGCCGGGAATACCGGTTACTGCCTCACCTATCAGTACGGCACGGTGGTCACCGATTCCGCTTCCGCAGCCACCGCTTTGGCCTCAGGAGTGAAGACCCGGGATGCCATCATCGGGAAAGATCATGATGGCAGATCGATGAAGACCCTGGTGGATATTGCCCGCCAACTGGGAAAATCTGCCGGCGTGATCAGCAACACGCGGATGACCCACGCAACCCCCGCCGCTTTTTATGCCAACGTCGTTCATCGAGATATGGAGAATGAAATTGCCGCCCAGCTGGTTGAGCGAGGGGACCTGACCGTGGCCTTGTCCGGGGGGGCGCAGCATTTCATTCCTGCGGGAATGAAGGTGGAAGATCATCCCGATCTGAAGGGAATCGACAAGAAAGCCGGATGGGGAGGGTCCAGGAGGAAAGACAGCCGCGACCTGATCGCCGAGGCCAGGAATAAAGGCTATGCCTTCGTGGCCAACGAAAGGGAGCTCCTGGCTCTGGATGCCCAAAAGACAGAAAAAGTCTTCGGGCTCTTTTCCGCTTCCGGGTTTCCCAGCGCCATCGACCGCCAGCCCCAGCACCAGACCGGGGTTCCCAGGTTATCGCAGTTAACCGAAAAATCCCTGGAGATCCTGAAGAAAAATCCACAGGGATTTTTCCTGATGGTGGAAGGGGGACAGGTAGATTGGGTGGCCCATGGGAATGACGTGGCCAGCGTACTCCACGAAATGCTGGAATTCGATCAAACCATCGGCCTGGTGATGGCTTTTGCCGAACAGAATCCGGACACCCTGGTGGTCGTGACCGCGGACCATGACACCGGGGGCTTGGCGATTGCCTACAATAATGTAAACCCTCCGGCCCCCGTTAAACTCGCCAGCGGAGAAACCTGGAAGACGAAGTATAATTTTGCCGACAAATCCATATTCGACAAGATGGCTAGGCAGAAAAAATCCTTTTTGAAAATGGCCATCGACAGTAAAGGCAGTCCGGCGGCCCTGAAGAAGGAGATCGAGGAGAACTCGGCCTTTACCATTTCCGAAGAGCAGGCAGCCTCGCTTCTGGCGAAGGATGCCAGGATCCGGGAATACACCGAGTTTTATTCCGAAGGAGCGGGGAATCCTTCCCCCCGGATGGGCCGCCTATTTGGGAAGGAAATGAGCACCGCCTGGGCCGTGGGGACCCACACTCACACGCCGGTTATGATCTTTGCCAACGGCCCGCTGGCGGAAAAATTCCGGGGACTCTTGGACAACGTGGAGGTTCCCCAGATCATCGCCAAGGGGTGGGGAGCCACCTTACCCGCTCCGAAATAAAGGGGGCGCCTTTCGGAAATGCGGAATGCGGAATGTGGAATGCGGAACAGGAAAAGAAAGAAATTTTTTCGTTGAAATTCCGCACTCCGAATTCCGCATTCCGAATTTCAATTTTCTCTAGAGGAGGTTTCAATGGCTCAATGGAAAAAAGGAATCTGGATCATTCTGCTTCTATTCATGGCAACGGGTGGTACGAGTTGCGGTTTTTTGGTGGTCGCAGGAGCCGGAGCCGCCGTGGGAGTCGGGGCCGCGGAGTACATCGGCGGTGAATTGAAGCAGGCCTACGCCGCCCCGATGGAGAAAACCTGGAATGCCTCCCTAGCGACGACCGATGAACTCAAGATGAAAACCACGGAGAAGTCCATCGACAACCTGGATCAGAACCGGGTCATAAAGGGGAAGACCGAAGACGGGAAGGATTTCCAGATCTCCCTGGAGACCATGGGCAAGGATGTGACGATGGTCAAGGTGCGCATCGGCCTCTTCGGGGATGAAAAGAATTCCAGAACCATTCATGAAACGATCGCCAAAAATCTAAAGAAATAAGAAGACCGCTCATGGCCAAAATTCAAGTTGATCAAGAAAAGTGTATCGCGTGCGGAGATTGCGCCACGGCGTGCCCCGCCATATTCGTTCTCGAAGGGGAAAAGGTCCGGACCTTCGATGAAGAACACTGCACCCTCTGCGGCCACTGCCTGGCGTTCTGCCCGGCGGATGCCATATCCATCCAGGAGCTGGATCCCGGGGAGTTTCCCGACCTTCCGAAAGACCTGAAGATCCCTCCTGAAACCCTGGGTGCCTTCCTCCGCTCCCGTCGCAGCTGCCGGGTCTTTGCCAATAAGGAAGTTCCCCGACAGGCGCTGGAAAGGCTGATCGATATGGCCCGCTATGCCCCCTCGGGCCATAATTCTCAAAACTTTGAATTCGTCGTGGTGCACAACCGCCAGATGGTCCGGACCCTCGCTCAAAGGACGGCGATTTTTTACGGAAATCTCTATAAAATGCTGAGCGCTCCCGGGGTCAACCTCCCCCCCTGGCTGCAGACCCACATGCGGGGCTTCCGCTTGAACTGGGAGTATTACCAGGCCGGCAAGGACCGCATCTTCCGCAATGCCCCGGCCCTGATTGTCATCCATGCCCTGGCGGAAAACAACTCTTCGGCGCAGAACTGCCACCTGGCCATGGCCCACATCATGCTCCAGGCCCATGCCATGGGGCTGGGAACCTGTATCAACGGCTATTTCACCACCGCCGCCGAGCGGGACCCTTCCATCGTAAAGGAATTGGAGATCCCCAAGGAGAACAAAATCTTCACCTGCTGCACCGTGGGCTATCCCGTTCTGAAATTCCGGAAACTGGTGCAGCGAAAACCGCCGTCCGTCCGCTGGCTGTAAAGGAGGGAGCCATGGAAGTGAAGGTCGGCAAGGCCACGATAGAACTTTTGGAAGGGGATATTACCGAATCAGGATACGGATGCAATCGTCAACGCGGCCAACCGGAGCTTACTGGGCGGCGGCGGCGTGGACGGGGCCATCCACCGGGCTGCCGGCCCGCAGCTTCTGGCGGAATGCAGAACCTTAGGCGGGTGCGAAACCGGCGACGCCAAAATCACCAAGGGCTACAACCTGAAGGCCAGACATGTGATTCACACCGTGGGCCCTATCTATCATTCCGCCGGCAAGAAAGCTCCCGAGCTGCTGGCCAGCTGCTACCGCAGAAGCCTGGAAGTGGCCAGCCAGAATAAACTGAAGAGCGTCGCTTTTCCCTCCATCAGCACCGGAGCCTACGGCTATCCCCTGGATGAAGCCGCCCCCATCGCCCTCAAGACGGTGATGGATTATCTGAAGGCCCATCCGGATATTCAGCTGGTCCGCTTCGTTCTCTTCGGGCAGGAGGCCTACCAGGCTTACGAAAAGGCCCTGAAAGAACTCATGAAAAAAGTGCTGTAAAATCGACAAAAACTTCCTATCCGGCCCCGCTGGTCCCCTGTTGACAAGTCTTTCAAGATGTGATTATAATGTAATCACATTGCAGAGGAGGGGAATTTCCTGTGAAGACTCATTTGGTTCGTATCGGGAATTCACGCGGGGTCCGGTTGCCCAAGCCGCTCATCGAACAGGCCGGTTTGACTGAAGAGGTGGAGCTGCGGGTGCAAGAGGGGGCCATTATTATCGCCCGGGCGGCCCCTCCGCGTTCCGGCTGGGCTGATGCCGCCAGGCATGCGCGGCAGCGCCAGGAAGATCGATTACTCGAAGCCCCTACCCCCACTCGCTTTGATGACGAGGAATGGGAGTGGTAACGGCTGACATGGTTCGACGTGGGGATGTGTTCCTGGTGAATCTGAACCCGACTCGCGGAGGGGAGATCCAGAAAACCCGCCCATGTGTTGTTGTTTCGCCGGATGAACTCAACGCCCACCTTCGGACGTTTATCGTAGCGCCCCTCACAACCGGAGCCCACTCCTATCCCTTCCGCGTCGCCTGCCGGTTTGAAGGCCGGTCGGGTTACATCGTTCTCGATCAGATTCGCACCGTCGACCGAGAGCGCCTGGTGCGCAGGCTTGGGAAGCTCTCCTCATCGACATTGGAACGAACCCTAGCAATCCTACAGGAAATGTTCGCCCCATAGAGGCGTATTAATTCCTTTTGCCTTATCATGATTTTACCGCCCTGTAGGAGCGACCCGTCACGCGTTTCGCGTGATCGCCCCTACAGCAACGCTATTTTTTTCACATAATCATCAATCTTAAATTTCCGCCGCAAACCCGCATCGTTCATGTAGCGCACCTGGCCGAAAATCTTCCGCTCGCCCCAGGGCCGGTCGTGCTTGCCGAAGCACCAGGCCACGCCGGTGAAGCTGTTGGGGTCCCGGCCGTCCAGTTCGTATTTGTTATTCAAGTAGAGGGCGATGCGGAAGGCCTCTTCGGGGCTCGGGCTCCATTCCAGAATTTTCTTCCCCCAGTACATGCGCATGTAGTTGTGCATCTTCCCGGTGACGACCATTTCCTTTTGGGCTGCATTCCAGTAGGGGTCGTGCGTTCGGGCTTCTTCTAGCTCATCCTGAGAATAAACGTACTCCCGCTTGTCCTTCTGGTGGCCTTTCAGGGTTCTTTTCGCCCAGTCGGGGATTGCCCGGAAGGAATCGATACGCCGGGTTGTAATGGGCGAAGTTCATAGCCAGTTCACGTCGCACGATCAATTCCTCCAGGTAGGCCTCTCTGGTTTTTGAAGGGATCCTTCCTGCCTCCTGCACCTTCATGGCGATGTGGAGGGGCGAAATCTGGCCGAAATGAAGATAGGGGCTCATATGGGAAACGCAGTCCAGGGAGGGATCGCTCCGAAGTTCCCCATAGTCCTTCAATTTATGGGCAATGAAGTCTTCCAGCAGCCTTTTCGCTTCTGTCGTTCCACCCCGGAAATGGTTCACCGGTGGGACAGTCCGGTCGATGGAAAGAGAAGTGAGGATTGTGGGGATGGATTTTTTAAGGTCCAGGCCTGCGAAATTTAGACTCCGGAGAGTTTGTTTCACCTGGGTCTCTGCCAGAGGAGCCAGATACTTCCGCAGTTGAGAATTGATTTTGGGCCGAAGCACGGCTGCGGAATACGCCTCCTTCGGACAGGCCGTTTCGACCGGAACAACGACATCGCTTTCCACCTGAATGACCGGGCAAAGTGCGTTTTCGGCTACATCCTCGCGCCACTCCCTTTGAACCCGGAGATATCCCCGATCGGCGACGATCAGGGAGGCTTCCCGGGCAACCCTCACCACTTCTTTTTGGGGGGACCCTTTGACGGCGATGAAGAGGATATCTCGTTCTTCCAGTCGGCCTTTAACTTCCTGTAATCCTTCGAGCATAAAGGTATAGTGTCGAAGGTTGGCTTCCGGAAAATGGTCGGTAAGAACGAAGAGGACAACCACCGGAAGTTTCTGCTCGTTGGCCTGCCGGACGGCGTATTCCAGGGCGTGGTTGTACTCCACCCGCTGGGACGCCTGCATCCAGTAAAGCACGAACCGGCCCTTCTGAAGGGCCCGGTCGTTCAACTTCCGGACCCTTTCAGGATGGATCATGGAAATCTCCTCCTGCTTTTTTTGAATCCCCGGGACTGAGAAATTCGAGACAGAATCAGTATAAATGGCCCCGTATCGGTGGTCAATTGAAATACCACCCCCATCCGCCCCCAATCCTCCCATCGGCTATTATGGCCCATATCCGTTTTCTTTTTCCCGTTGAAAAAAAATGAAGATCAGGGTATTTTGAGGTTGAAAAATTTCTTGAAAAGAATCAATATGCCGGGTCCGACCATTCGTTGCTGCCTTTGGGATTCCGCATTGCTGTAAAAAAATAAGAAGAGGAGGAAAAGAAGATGAAAAAACTGGGGTATTTTTCGGTCTTTGCTTTGGTGATGGTTCTGTTTTTGGGAGCCGTCCTGGCCGAGGCGCAGGATGTCATTCGCATCGGGTCGATCTATCCTCTCACGGGGGCCATTGCTTCTTCCGGGCTTCGATCCAAGCACGCGGTCGAAACCGCAATCGATGTGATCAACAACAAGTATGACTTCGACATTCCCTTTGCCCGGACGCAGGGGATCCCAAATTTGAAAGGAGCCAAACTCCAGGTCATCTGGGGGGACAGCCAGGCTTCCCCGGAAGTCGGCAAGACCGAGGCCGAGCGCCTGATCACCCAGGAAAAGGTTCCCTTGCTCCTGGGGGCCTATCAATCCAGCGTGTCCAAATCGGCCAGTTTCGTGGCCGAGCGGTTCAAAATTCCCTTCGTCTGCGCCGAGTCCTCCTCCGCAGCACTGACCGAGCGTGGTTTGAAGTATTTCTTCCGGATCGCCCCCACGGATGCGGAGGATTCGATCGCCTTCTTTGACTTCCTGGATCAAATGAAGGCGAAAGGGAAGAAAGTGGAACGGGTGGCTATTGTCTATGAAAACACCGAATTTGGGGTGCATGCCCGCGGGGAAGCAACAAAACAGGCCGAAAAACGGGGCTACAAAATCGTGGCCGATGTCCCGTACACCTTCAAGTCTACAGACGTAAAGAGCGAAGTTTTGAAGATAAAGGCGGCAAAACCGGATGTCATCCTTCAGGCTTCTCTGCTGGGAGATATGATGCTGTTTGCCAAGACCTTTAAGGAACAGAAAGTGGAATTCATGGCCAATCTCGCCTACTGCGGCGGGATATCACGACCCCACCTTTGTTCAGCTTATGAAGAAGGACGCGGAATACTACATGGGCCAGTGCACCTTCAGCCCGGACTTCATTACCAAGAAGCCGGTTTTGGCAAAGATCAACGAAATGTACAAGAAGCGTTCCGGTGTGGATTTTGATGGGGTAACCATTGAAGGATTCACGTCGGTACTGGTCATTGCCGATGCCTTCAACCGGGCCCAATCCACGGATCCCGAAAAAGTCGTCCAGGCTCTGCGGACCACGGATCTCAAAACCCCCACCCTGCCGGGCGATGGAGTAAAGTTCAACGAGCAGGGGCAGAACATCAAGATCATTTCCAACATCTCCCAGGTTCAGAATGGACAGTATCGCGTTGTCTGGCCCGGCTCAATGGCGGCTACCGATTTGGTGTGGCCCTTCAAGCCCTGGGATAAGAGATAACCAAGAGGTCCCTTCGGAAGACTTTTTCGGTATGAATGCCGCGAGGACTTGAGCCTGAAAAAAGACTTGAGTCCTCGCAATTTGTGGAGATACGGAACAATGGGTATCGAAATTCTTTTGCAGATCCTCATCAGCGGCCTTCTCATGGGTTTGATCTTTGCCCTGATCGCCGTCGGGTTGACGTTGATTTGGGGCGTGATGGACATCCTCAATTTCGCCCACGGGGAATTCCTCATGCTGGCCATGTTTTTCTCCTTCTGGATGTTCTCTCTTTGGGCCATTGATCCCCTCTGGTCCCTGCCGGTTACGGTTGCTCTCCTCTTTGCCGTCGGAGTAGGCACGTACTACTTCATCATCAAAAAGGTTCTCAATGCTCCCGGACTCACGGCCCTCCTGGCTACTTTCGGCCTTTCGATCCTTATTAAAAACCTGGCTCAATTCTTCTGGACCCCGGATTTCCGGCAGGTCCAGGGGGCCATTTTAGGCGATAAGACCTTGAGCATCTTGAACCTCAATGTAAGCCTCCCGGAGCTGATTGCGGCTTGCGGGAGCGCCCTCATCACCTATCTGGTTTATTATTTGATCTTCCGGACGAAAACCGGCCGGGCCATTCGGGCGGCGGCCTTGGACCGGGACACGGCCCTGCTGATGGGAATTAATATCGACCGGGTCTATGCTTTGACCTTCGGCCTGGGGGGCGCCTGCGTGGGAGTCGCCGGGGCCCTGCTGATGAACTTTTATTATGTCTTTCCGAGCGTGGGGAGCCTTTTTGGAATTCTGGCCTTCGTCACCGTGGCTCTGGGGGGGTTTGGAAATATTACCGGAGCCTTCTATGCCGGGATCCTCATCGGGGTGGTGGAGACCGCCGGGGGGGTTTTCGTCTCCCCGGTTTTCAAATACACGATCGTCTTTGCGATGTATTTAGTAATCATCTCTATCCGGCCCAAAGGCCTTTTTGGGTGGTAGGATATGGAAACAAGCGCTCTGGCCTTATTAAAAAAACCCTGGGTTCTCGTCACTCTGCTCGTGCTGCTTTTTCTTCCTCTTACTACGAGCAGCCTCCACTTTCACCACGTTTTGATCATGTTCATGCTCTTTGCCACCCTGAGCCAGGCCTGGAATGTGCTCGGGGGATTCGCCGGCCAGGTCTCCTTTGGGCATGCCACTTTCTTCGGCATCGGAGCGTACGCCGCTTTGGTTTTATTGAAGAGATTTGATTTAACCCCCTGGGTTGGAATGCTGATCGGCGGGGGGTGCGCGGTGATCGTAGCGGTCCTCATCGGATACCCGGTGTTTCGCCTGAAGGGGCATTATTTCGCGATCTCTACGTTTGCCGTGGCCGAGATTGCCGAGCGGCTTTTTGCCAACTGGGATTTCGTGGAAGGAGCCATCGGCCTGCCCGCCCCCGTTCTGCCGGAGGGCTTGGCCAACTTCATGTGGTACAAAAACAAAATGCCCTATTTCTATATCGCCTTCGTCCTCTTTGTGGCCGTTCTCCTCTTGGTTTACAAGATGAACCGTTCGCGTCTGGGATTTTACCTGCGCGCGATCAAGCAGAGCCACGAAGCCGCCGAAGGCCTGGGGATCGACACCTCGAAATATAAAATGATCGCCATGGCGATCAGCGCTTTTCTGACGGCCATCTGCGGCTCTTTTTACGCCCAGTATATTCTCTTTATCGATCCGCCCTCCGTTCTCTCCTTGGACATCTCCATCAAGATTGTTTTGATTACCGTCCTCGGAGGGGCCGGGACCGTGATCGGCCCGATCCTGGGCGCCGCCATCTTGATTCCCCTCTCCGAGTACAGCCGGATATTGCTGGGGGGGACGGGGAAAGGATTGGATTTGATCGTCTTTGGAGCTCTGATCCTATTCATTTCCGTTTATCAGCCCCGGGGGCTGGTAGGATTCCTTCGCAAGACAGGAAAATCATAGTATGGAAATTCTCAATGTGGAAAACCTGACCATGAAATTTGGCAGCCTGGCCGCGGTGGATGACGTCAGTCTTTCCGTACGCAAAGGAGAGATCATCGGACTCATCGGGCCCAATGGCGCGGGCAAGACCACCTTTTTTAACTGCCTCACGGGTTATCTCACTCCGCAAAACGGAGCGGTTCAATTCGACGGCCATCCCATAACGGGCCTGCGTCCAAACCGGATCTGCCGGTTTGGTTTAGCCCGGACCTTTCAAATCGTCCAGGTGTTCCGGGAGATGACGATCTGGGAAAACGTCATCGTCGGGGCTTTTTGCCGCACGGCAAATTCGGCCGAGGCCTATCGGGAGACGATGGAGATCCTGAGGTTCATGGGACTTTACGAGAAGAAAGACTCTTTAGTGGGCAACCTGACCATTGCCGACCACAAGCGCCTGGAAATATCCAAGGCTTTAGCCACCAAACCGCATCTCCTCATGCTGGATGAAGCCATGGCGGGTCTCAATGCCACGGAGACGATCGAGGCCATCGAGTTGATTAAGAAGATCCGCGACCGGGGAATCACCCTGATCGTGGTCGAGCACGTCATGGAAGTGATCATGTCCATCTCCGAACAGGTGGTGGTTTTCGACTCCGGCAAGAAAATCGCGGAAGACACTCCGGAAAAGATCGTCAAAAACCCTCGGGTCATCGCGGCGTATCTGGGGGGGGCTTACCATGCTTGAGGTGAAGAAGATCAGCGTAAGCTACTTAGGGGTGCCGGTTATCCGCGAGGTCTCTTTCAAGGTGGAAGAAGGACAGATGGTTTCCATCGTCGGCTCCAATGGCGCCGGGAAATCGACCCTTTTGAAGACTATTTCCGGACTCCTTCGCCCCCTGAGCGGGGAAATCATCTTCCTGGGGAAAAGGATCGATACCGTGCCTCCCTATGAAATCACCTCTGGCGGGATTTCCCATATTCCCGAAGGCAGGAAAATATTTGCCAAGCTTTCGGTTTTGGACAACCTGCTGGTGGGGGCGCACACCCGGGATTCCAAATCAGAGGTCCAAGAAAGTCTGGAGGAGATCTATACCCTCTTTTCCATTCTCAAGGAAAGAAGGGACCAGCGGGGAGAAACCTTGTCGGGTGGAGAACAGCAGATGCTGGCCATCGCTCGCGGTCTCATGTCCAAGCCCAAGCTCATGATGCTCGATGAACCCTCTTTGGGGCTGATGCCTTCCCTGTCCGTAAAGGTGATCGAGATCCTCAAGCGGATCAGCTCAAACGGAACCACCATTCTTCTCGTGGAACAAAAGGTAAAGGACGCCCTGGAGCTTGCCGACCGGGCCTATGTTCTACAGACCGGCTCCATTGTCCAGGAAGGCACGGGAGCGGACCTTCTGAAGAGCGACAGCATCCGCAAAGCCTACCTCGGGATGTAAAGGAAATATTTAATGGCTTCCCAAAGGAGGGGGGAAATGATAAAAAGCAATGGGAATAAGAAATCGCCTTTCTCCAATCTTCATCACATTGCGGTTGTGGTGAGAAATATGGATGAGGCGATCAAATTTTACACTTCAATCGGTGTTGGCCCTTTTAGGGACTATCCCCCTTTGAAAGAATATATCAAGCTCGACGTCCCGGATGAGGTTGGTTTCCATAATGTAAAAATCAAAGTGGTTCAGATCGGCCCCATCCAGATTCAATTGATCCAGCCGGGCGAAGGGAAGAGTCTTTATAAGGATTTTTTGGAAAAGAAAGGAGAAGGGGTCTATCACCTTGGTTTTGTGGTGGATGAAGTCGACTCTTCGGAGGCCGAACTCAAGAAGCTGGGACTCAAGGTTCTCAGCAGCGGAAGACGGGAAGATGGGAGTGGGTTTTCTTACCTGGATACTGCGGGAAAAGCTGGAGTCGTATTGCTGGTTCGACAGAGTCCCGGTGGAAAGCGGAATAAAACTAAGTAAGGGTCGGATGCCTGAATTCAGCCGAAAAATTAGAACTTGGCTTCATAACTCGTAGGCTAAACCCCGGATAAAACAACCTTCTTGTAAAGTTGATGGACTCGTAAGAAGTCTCTTGAACCGTCACCCCGGCGAACCCCGGATCATGTCCGGGGCAGGCGCCGGGGTCCAGACGTCGTCCCGACGAAAGTCGGGAACCATCTCAAAAACTGGATCCCGGTTTTCACCGGGAACCCTGGATTCCGGCTTTCGCCGGAATGACGAATTCTAAGGAAATTCGACTTTTTACGAGACCATCAAAGTTCTTCCTTCTGGGAAATCGCGGTAACAGAAAAGGAGACTGAGCGATGAAAGGGTATGCGGGAAAATTGCTAAGGGTAAATCTTTCTAATGGAAAGGTTTCGAAGGAGGAGATTTCCGATTCCCTGAAGAGAGATTTTTTAGGGGGGCGGGGGTTTGCGGTCAAGCTCCTGTGGGATGAGGTAAGAAATGCCGACCCCCTGTCCGAGAAGAACAAAATCATCTTCGCCACGGGTCCCTTAACCGGGCAGTCGATTCCCAGTTCGGGAAAGATGGTGATTGCCTCGAAGAGCCCGCTTACGGGAGGGTACGGGGACGGAAATATTGGAACGATGGCCTCCGTTCACCTGAAAAAGGCGGGGTACGATGTCGTGGTGGTTGAGGGAAAATCGGAGAAGCCCTGTTACCTTTTGATTGAGGATGAGAAGGTCAAGATCGTCGAGGCTCCCGATCTGTGGGGCAAGAATACCTTTGAGGCGCAAGACCTCCTGGAGAAGAAACATGGAAAGAATTCGGGAATCCTTCTCACCGGGCCTGCCGGAGAGAACCTGATCCGTTTTTCAACCGTGATGTCTCAGAAAGGAAGAGCCGGAGGGCGGCCCGGAATGGGCGCGGTGATGGGTTCCAAGAAACTGAAGGCTGTCGTTATAAAGGGGACCGGGAGCGTGGCCAACTTCGACGATCAAAAGCTGCAGGAGATGGGGAAAAAGGGATATGCAGAGATCAAGGCCAAGGAGAGTTACGACTTCTGGATGAAACAGGGGACCATGCAGGCCTTTGACTGGGCCAATGAAAATGCCTGCCTTCCCACCTATAACTATCGGGAAGGCGTTTTTGAGTTCTCCAAGGAAATGGACGGCTACGTGGTTGAAAAACTGCATGCGGGGCGCAAGGGCTGCCCCCTGTGTAACATGCAGTGCGGGCATATCATCAAGGATTCGAGCAATCAAGAGGCGGAACTCGACTATGAAAACGTGGCGATGCTCGGACCGAACATCGGCTTGGGGAGTCTGCCCAAGGTGGCGCTGTTGAATCGGATGGCCGACGAATGGGGTTTAGATGCGATTTCCCTGGGGAGCTGTATCGGCTTTCTCATGGAGGCTTCGGAGAGAGGATTCATAAACGAAAAGATAAAATGGGGAGATTTTGAAGCAGCCCAGAAGCTGACCCTGGAGATTGGAAAGGGAGAGGGGCTTGGGAAGCTCTTTTCTCACGGCGTCAAGGCCGCCTCTGAGACCATCGGGAAGGGCTCTCAAAAGTGGGCCATGCAGGTGAAGGGACTGGAGATCTCCGCTTACAATTGCCAGGCCTGCCCTGGTATGGCCCTCGCCTTTGGGACCTCCCCGATTGGAGCCCACCATAAGGATGCCTGGATCATCTCCTGGGAGATCGCCAACGATCGATTCTCCTATAACAAACCAAAAGTCGAGAAGCTTATTGAGTTCCAGAGAATCCGCGGGGGATTCTTTGAATCGGCAACCGTGTGCCGGCTTCCCTGGGTGGAGGTCAGTTTTGGCCTCGAGCGGTACCCTGAATACCTTGAAGCGATTACGGGAGAAAAAAAGAGCTGGGAGGATATTTACCGGCTTGGAGACCGGATCTATAACCTGATCCGAGCCTTTTGGATAAGGGAGGTCCCTTCCTTCGGCCGGAAGTGGGACTATCCCCCCGATCGCTGGTTTGAGGAACCCCATTCGGGTGGAAAGATGAAAGGGATTAAGGTCGACAGGGAAAAATATGAGCAGATGCTCTCGTGGTATTATGAACTTCGGGGCTGGGATCAGAATGGAATCCCTTTGAAAGAGACCTTGGAAAATTCGGGATTAAAGGGAGTTTCCAAGGAGATCATGGGGTAAGTTGGCTGAGCTCAAGTTTTTCGGCTACCTGGCAGACATCGTCGGCGCCCGGGCAAAAGAGATGAGTTTGGAGAAGCCCGTAGCTTTGAGGGAGATTTTACCCCCCTCTTTTCCAGAAACGAATATTACTATCCTCATCAACCAGAAAGTGGGTCATCTTGACAGCCTGATTCGCAATGAGGACCGCGTGGTTATCATGCCCATCCTGTCCGGAGGATAAATTGCCTAAAGCCTGCCCAAGGACGTAAAGACGTTTTCACCACAGAGGCCAGAGTTCACAGAGAAGACTTTTTATTCTAATTAGAAAAGGAAGCTTAATTTTTTCATATTTATATATCTCTGTGTTCTCTGTGCCTCTGTGGTGGATGTTTTTGGTTCTAAAAGGAAGCTCACCGTGGCTGGAATTTCCTATCGAATTCTGGAAGTCGATCTTTCCACCCGAATAACAAAAGTAACCGAATATGGGGAAGAAGCCCTGCGCAAATACTTCGGCGGAAGCGGGCTGGCCGCCTCCATTCTTTTGAACCGTTTCGATTCTTCCATCGATCCCTTTCACCCGCAAAGCCCGCTGATCTTCATGACCGGCCTCTTCACCGGAATCCCCGTGCCCTGCGGGTGCCGCGTTTCCCTCTGCACCAAATCGCCCCTGCGGATTTGGGGGGAAGCCAACGCCGGCGGGTATTGGGGTCCGGAGCTGAAATCTACCGGGTTCGACGGGCTCATCATTACCGGCAAAGCAAAAGAGCCCTCCTATCTGTGGGTGACTCCCACGGGAGGGGAAATCAGGAGTGCAAAAGCTCTCTGGGGAAAAGGAACCTTCGAAACCACGGAAAAATTGGCGGGGCAAACCGACCCAAAAGCGCGGGTGGCGGCCATCGGCCCAGCCGGGGAAGCGCTCAGTTACATGGCGGGGATCATCACCGGGGGGGTAGAGGCGAGAATCATGGGACGAAGCGGCCCCGGGGCAGTGATGGGGTCTAAGAATTTAAAAGCGGTGGTGGTGAGGGGGGATAAAAAACCATTCATCGCCGACCAGAGAATTCTGCAAGAGGCCACGAAAGAGTTTCTCCCCAACTTGAAATTCGTGGAAGGGCTGAGCAAATTCGGCACGGCCTCGGTTATTGAAGCCAAGGAAGCGGCAGGGGTTTTGCCGATCAAGAATTTCTCCCAGGCCCATTGGGACAAGGCCAAGAAGATCGCCGGCCCGGCCTTGGTTGCCAGATACCTGGAAAAGCATTACGGCTGCTACTCCTGCCCCATCCGCTGCGGAAAAGATGTGAAGGGCCCGGAGGGACCTTATGCGGGCGTCGTGGGCCATGGACCGGAGTATGAGACCCTGAGCGCCTTCGGCTCCCTGGTTCTGAATGACGACTTGAAATCTCTGATTCACTTGAATTTTTTGTGCAATGACCTGGGGCTGGACAGCATGTCCACGGGAATCGCCGTGGCTTTCGCCATTGAATCCTACCTTCGGGGGTACCTCAAGGAAAATGACGGTTTGGACCTGCAATGGGGAAACGCCCAGGCGGTCGGCGCCCTCATGGAGAAGATCGCCAGGCGTCAGGGGATCGGGGCCATTTTTGCCGATGGGGTGGAAAAAGCATCCCAAGCGTTGGGAAAAGAGACCGAGCACTTTGCTCTTCATTCCAAGGGGGTGGAAGTCTCCCTGTCCAACCCTACCCCGACGGTGAGCCTGGCTTTGAGCTGGGCCACCTCCAACCGCGGCGCCTGCCATCTGGAAGGTTTCTCCCACCAGGTGGAGGGAGGAGTTCCCTTCCCGGAGATGGGCTATACGAAAGCCATGGACGGGACTTCCGGAGAAGGGAAGGGCAGGATGACCGCCCTGATGCAAAATTACATGGCCGTCTTCAATGCCCTGGGACTCTGCAAATTTCTCTTCTTCGCCCGGGTCTCTCATGAAACCCTCTGCAAGTGGCTGAAGGGCCTGGCCGGCTGGGATCTGACCAGCAAGGATTTGATGGAATTGGGGGATCGCCTCTACAACTTGAAGCGGACTTACAACGTCCTCATGGGGGTCAACGCGGAGAGAGATGTGGTGGCTCCGAGGATTCTGGAGAATCTGCGGCCGGGAAAGCCGATCGCCGAGGGGCGGAAGCTTTTTTTTGACATGCGCAGAGAGTATTACGAAGCGCGCGGCTGGGACGGTAACGGAATCCCCACCCGTGAAAAACTGCTCTCGCTAGGCTTAGAAAAGGCTGCCGAAAGAATCAAAAGCAAATAACAACCATGTCTCTCGCAGAGGCCGCAGAGATCGCAGAGAATATAGATCAAAGATTAATCAAAATTAAGATTTTTTCATGAATCTTTATCCGTGTTCATCCGCGTCAAAAAGAGTTCGGAGTTTTGAGTTCGGAGTCAAAGGCGATAAAGCTTTTCTTTTAATTTTAGGCATTCTAGGCATTCCGAATTTTAGGCATTTTTTTCTGTGTTTATCTGTGTTCATCTGTGTCCAATAATATGGTTATTCATGTCAAAACCGTCGGCACCTTAAAAACCCTCGAAGAAGGAACGAAGGCCATTCCCCTCGAGATACCGGAAGGATATTCCGTGTCCCAGGCGATCGAAAGAATAGGACTCAAGGACTGGGAAGTCGGCCTTGTCCTCATCAACGGCACCCACGGCACCAAAGAATCGATTTTAAAAGATCAAGACCAACTCACCCTCATCGCCCCCCTCGTGGGAGGATAAGGCGCTACTTTATTTACCGGCATCAACCTTATTCCCAGGCGAAACATCTCCGGACATCTCCGACAATATTCCTTGACACCCTTCCAGTTGGTTTCTAATATTCTTATAAGGTGATCAGTCTTATCTCTCGAAGAAAATTTTTCCGGGCCCTAGTTCTTTTGACCCTAACAGGGTTCCTTTGCAGTTGCACGCCCGTTCGGACCAAGAACATCGTGGACCGGGTCTATGAACTGGATCCCCAAGGGAAGATCTTTGTTTCCAAGACGCTCCTGGAGAATCCCCCCAAAACGGTCGCAGTTCTTCCTTTTCGCAGCCAGACTGGGGAGGGGAGGGTCGAGGGAAGCGAAGGGCTGTACAATTTACTCAGCCGGAAGGACCCGAGCCAGCCGGAGCCGGTGGGGGAAAGAATGCGGCGGGCCTTCTTCGGCCAGTTCGCCCAGCTGGAGTTTGACCATGTCAAGATCTCCCGGATCGACCGGGCCCTGCAGCGGGAAGGGCTGGATACCTGGGAAAAGATGGAAACCTTTCCCCTGCAGAGATTGGGAGAGCTCCTGGGGGCCGACGCGGTCGTCGTTGGCCATGTGACCCACTTCGATTATTACTACGCCTTTTTGTACTCTCAGCTGGCCGTAGGTCTTTCCCTGGAGATGAGGGACACGAAAAGCGGAGAAGTCCTCTGGAGAGTCCATGATGCCCGGAGGGATCATACGGTCCGCATCGTCTATGACCCCATCGCATTGGCTGTCGGGCTTTTCCAGGTGGGCTTTTCCATGCGGCCGATCAACATGATGCGGGCCATGGATGAAATCTGCCGGGAACTGGTGGGAACCATCCCCCCGCCCCCGGCGGCCGAATAAAAAGCCAGTGGGACACAGATAAACACAGATGAACACAGATTAAATAATTGAAAAAGACCGAAAGGCAAAAGACCGAATGGGACACGGATGAACGCGGATGAACACGGATAAAGCGTCAGGAAAAGAAAAAGATGAACTTCCGAGGGCGCAGAGATTATGGAATATTCAAAGTATTATCTGAGTCTATGCCCTTTATTATGAAAAACCTCTGCGGTCTCTGCGTGCTCTGCGGTGATATTCTTTTCTTCATCCACAGCAATACAAAAGGCTTGAGGGCAAGGAGCTAAGATGAAGATCGCTTTTGTTGTTTTCAACGGCCTGACCACGCTGGATTTTATCGGCATTTATGACCCCCTCACCCGGTTGAAGACGATGGGCTTCATGGCGGACCTGGAATGGGATATCTGCGCGTATACGGACATCGTGAAAGACGATCGCGGACTGATCATGGTCCCGACTGCGATTCAGGAACCGCTCCAATCTTATGATGTGCTGGTGGTACCCGGGGGCTATGGGACCCGGACCTTGATTCACGATAAGAATTTTATTGAGTGGATTCAAACGGCTGAATCCTGCAAGTTGAAGGTCTCGGTCTGCACCGGGGCGCTCCTTCTCGGGGCAGCAGGTTTTCTGAAGGGAAAGCGGGCCACAACCCATCCGAGCGCTCTTCAGGAGTTAACGCCATTCTGCCAAAGGGTTCTGGAAAATCGTATCGTCGACGAAGGAAACATCATCACTGCGGGAGGTGTTTCTTCCGGGATCGATGAAGGCCTGTATGTTGTGGAAAGAATGGCGGGGGCTGAAGCCAGATCGAAGATTGCCAAGCAAATGGATTATCCCTATACCCTGCGCCCGGAGGATGTGGCCCAACAACCGCCCCTAGAGAATTCAAGGACTTAGCAAGAAAATGGCTAATGGAAAATGTGACTCTCAACTAGCCATCGTTCTAGCATCCGTGCGGAAGTTTACGGATCCGTCCCTGGTTTTCATGTTCCTAAATGATTTGACCGCTTAGGTTGGGTCTGTTAGAATTCGGCCAATGTTTTTTGGCCAGCGGTCAGTTACCGCATCGTCCCCCGTAGGGGCGGGTTTCAAGCCCCCCCTACACTCAAGTAAATGTGTGGCTTTTTCCCCAACCGGTGAATAGCGAGGATCTTGTCTTTGGCAGGAGTTGAGTGGCTGCTGGAAGTTTATGGTTGTGCCCAGGCGCCCCTGCGCAACCGGGAGACCTTGGCCCACCTCTTTCAGAGCATCATTGCCAAGATGAATCTGAAACCCCTGGGGGACTGTGTCTGGCACCAGTTCCCGGATACGGGGGGAATGACCGGTTTCTGGCTTCTCCAGGAGTCCCACCTGGCCATCCATACATTCCCCGAGTTTCATTCGGCCTGTTTGAATGTTTTTTGCTGTTCCGAGCGGCCGGCCATCGAATGGGAATCGATTTTGGCTGAAACCCTGGGGGCGAAAGAGGTCCGGATCCGGGAATACCTGAGGGTCTATCAAAAGCCATGATCTCTCGCAGAGGCGCAGAGCACGCAGAGATCTGCGGGACCAAAATCTAAATCTTAATAAATTTTTAGGATTTCTTCATAAATCTTTATCCGTGTGAATCCGTGTTCATCCGCGTCCCATTATGTCTTTTGTCTTTAATATTTTTGCAGATATAGAATCTGTGTTTATCTGTGTTCATCTGTGTCCAATATAAAATTTTTATTTGCGGCGCAGCCGCGCTGCGTTTATCCGTGTCCCGACATGAAATGAAAAGAGAAGTCCATTGCCCTTCTTGCGGAGCGCCGGTCGTCTTTCAGTCCGCGGCCTCGGTCATGGCGGTCTGCGAGTATTGCAGTTCCACGCTGGTCAGGCACGACCTGGACCTGGAGAACATCGGCAAGATGGCGCAGCTGCAGGCCGACGGCTCTCCTTTGCAGCTGCGGGCGGAGGGAAGGTACCGGGGGGAGTCCTTCACGGTTGTAGGGAGAATTCAGCTGCGCTTCGAGAAGGGTTTGTGGAACGAGTGGCACCTCCTCTTCGACGACCAGCGCAGCGGGTGGTTGGGAGAAGCAGCCGGGATCTACGCGGTATCCTTTTTGACCGTGGTAAAGGAAGCGATTCCCAAATTCGAAACGTTGCACCCGGGGCTAGCCGTGGTCCTGCGGAAAGCCTCCTATGAAGTGACCAACGTGGAGAAAGCTTCTTGCATCGGGGGGGAAGGAGAGCTCCCCTTCGAGATCGGCCCCGGGTACGAGGCCCCGGTGGCCGACCTGGCAGGCCCGGGAACGCAGTTTGCCACCCTGGATTACAGCGAGGATCCTCCTTTGATTTACATGGGGGAGTATGTTGAATTCGAAGAATTGCATCTATCCGGGTTGAAAGAAATCGATGGATGGTAAACAAGAAATCATGGCTGAACCTTCCTTGACTGCGCCTACCCCGGCTCCCGCCTCTCCGCAGGTGAAGACGCTGAAATGCTCGGGATGCGGAAGCCCCATCACCTTGCGCGGAATGGAACGGACGGAATCCGTCGCCTGCGAGGCCTGCGGCTCAGTCATCGACTTGACCGACGAAAACCTGCGGATCATATCCACCTTTCAGTCCAAGATCAAACACAAGCCGCTCATCCCCCTGGGAAGCCGGGGAAAGATCCGGGGGGATCTTTTCGAGGTGATCGGCTACCTGCGCCGGGCCGTCACCGTGGAGGGGGTGGATTACGAGTGGAGCGAGTATCTCCTCTTCAACCCTTACAAGGGGTTCCGCTGGCTGTCCGAGTACAACGGCCACTGGAACTTCCTGAAGACCACCACCCACATCCCCAGGAAAAAGGGGGATGGAGCAAGATACCTGGACAAGACTTTCCTCCATTTTCAAACCGCCGAATCCAGGGTGGTGTTCGTGCTGGGAGAATTTTACTGGAAAGTTCAAGCCGGTGAGACCTGCAAGTTTACCGATTACATCTCTCCCCCCCATGATTCTGAGCAAGGAACAGACCGCCCAGGAAACCGACTGGTCCATCGGAGAGTACATCGAGCCGGAAACCCTTTGGAGGGCTTTCAAGCTTACCTCTTCCATACCTGCTCGGATTGGCGTTGCCCCCAACCAGCCGTCTCCTTATGCGGGGCAAGCCTCCTCCCTCTGGAAACTCATCGGATATTTATTCCTGGCGGCCGTGTTCATCCACCTGGCCATTTTCTTTTTATCCCAGAACAAGCTGGCCTTTGAAAACCGTTTCACCTTCCAGCAGCAGGATAAGGGGAAGGCAATCGTAACCGAGTTGTTTGATATTTCCGGACACCCCTCAAATGTGGTTATCAAAACCGCCGCGGCCCCGCTGGACAACAACTGGCTTTTCCTGAACATGGCCCTGATCAGCGAAGACGGCAGGGCGTATGACTTCGGCAGGGAGATCAGCTATTATCATGGGACCGAAGACGGCAGTGCCTGGTCGGAAGGGAACTTCTCGGATGAAGCCACCCTGCCCACCGTTCCGCCGGGCAGATATTATCTCCGGGTCGAGCCGGAATCTTCCGCTATCCTGGTAAACTACCATATTCAGGTTTACCGGGATGTTCCTCAGTGGTCTTTCTTCTTTATCGCCCTGGGGGCCCTCTGCATCCTGCCGATTGTACTCATATGGCGATTGGCCCGGTTTGAAGGGGCGCGCTGGTCGGAGAGCGATCACCCGGGTACGATGTGGATGAAAATCCCCGACTCTACCCCGGAGGAGGAAGAGGGGAAGGAGAAAACCAAAGGCAAGGTGGACCGATGAAAAAATTTATCATCGTGTATGGAACCGCAGTTTTGCTTTTGATGGGGATTGCCGAATACCGCGGCTGGAGCCTGATGAGTTATGAGGAACAGAAGGGGGTTCCCAAGTCACTGCGGGAAAATCCGGGCAGCTACCGGAGCAGTTACGCGCGGGTACTGCATAAATAAATGCCTAAAATGCGCTAATATGCCTAAAATTTAAAATGCCAGCGGGGAAAGGTTTCAGGATTCCAAGGCGAAAATCATATACCTAAACCTGAGTCCTGAATCCTAATTCAAAGAGAGGGGGAGCGATGGTTGACCAGGTGAAATTCGGGGCGTTTATCAGTTCCTTGTTGTACTCCTTCGTGGGGGTGCTCGTCTTCTGGATCTCTTTTCTGGTTATCGATCGGTTTACGCCCTATCATCTCTGGAAGGAGATCATCGAGGAAAAGAACATGGCCCTGGCCATCGTAGTGGGCGGGATCGCCATCGGGATCTGCATCATCGTGGCGGCGGCCATCCATGGCTGAAGCCTTGGAATCCCGCCCTGATTTGTCAGGCCCATGACGTACGCCCTCCTCTTCTCCGTCTTCATCATCGCTTCCTGCGGCTTGATTTATGAGCTGATTGCCGGAACGCTCGCCAGTTATCTCCTGGGAGACTCGGTCACCCAGTTCTCCACCGTCATCGGGACCTACCTCTTTGCCATGGGCATCGGGTCCTACCTCTCCCGCTTCATCGGCAAAGGGCTGGTGGCCAAATTCATCGCCATCGAACTCATGGTGGGGGTGATCGGAGGTTTTTCCGCCACCGCTCTGTTCCTGTCTTTCTCCTATGCCAAGAGCCTCAAGCCCCTGCTCTATTTCCTGGTAACGATCATCGGCATCCTGGTGGGGCTGGAGATCCCGCTTCTCCTGCGCATCCTGAAGGACCGGCTCCAGTTCAAAGACCTCGTTTCCCAGGTCCTCACTTTTGATTACCTGGGAGCGCTGGCCGCTTCCCTCCTTTTTCCCATTCTGCTGGCCCCCAGGCTGGGGGTGGTGCGGACATCTCTTCTCTTCGGCCTGATGAATGCCCTGGTGGCCGCGGGCACAGCCTGGCTGTTCCGCCACCAGCTTTCCCAGCTCCGGTATATGTTCGCTCAATGTCTCCTGGCGGTCATCCTTCTCGGGGGGGGGTTGGTTTACGCCGAGCGCCTGACCGCCATGGCCGAAGGGGAACTCTACGCCGATGAAATCATCTACGCCAAGTCATCCCCCTATCAAAGAATCGTGATCACCCGCTGGAAAGATGACGTGCGCCTCTTCCTGAACAACCACCTCCAGTTCAGCTCCCGCGACGAGTACCGCTATCACGAGGCCCTGGTCCACCCCGGCTTGCAGTCTCTGAATGGCGCACGGCGTGCCTTGGTCCTCGGCGGGGGAGATGGCCTGGCGGTCCGGGAGATCCTCAAGTATGATTCCATCCAGTCCGTAACCCTGGTGGACCTGGACCCGGAAATGACCCGCCTCTTTTCCCAGCATGAGGTTCTGACCCGCCTGAACCTGAATTCCCTCACTTCTCCCAAGGTGAAGATCATCAATGCCGATGCCTTTCTGTGGCTCGAAGAGAACCGCGAATTCTTCGATTTTGTGGCCGTCGATTTTCCCGACCCCAGTAATTACTCCCTGGGCAAGCTCTATACCACGGCTTTTTATCGTCTCCTTCGCCGGTGCCTTTCGGATCGGGGACTGGCGGTGGTCCAGGCCACCTCGCCTCTCTTTGCCCGCCGCTCGTTCTGGTGCATCGTTAAAACCCTGGAGAGCGTGGGTTTCCGAGCGACCCCCTACCACGTTTACGTGCCCTCCTTCGGTGAATGGGGATTCGTGATCGCCTCCCAGCAACCCTACCGGAAGCCCGACCAGTACCCCCCGAATCTGAAGTTTCTGGCCCCCGAGGCTGCCCCCAGCCTCTTCCATTTCCCGAAGGACATGGCCCCGGTGGAGGCGGAGGTGAACCGCCTGAACAATCAGGTGCTGGTGCAATACTACGAGGCCGAATGGCACAAGGTGACCGAGTAGTGAACCGCCGGAGTTTCCTTCTTTCATCGGCCGGGCTTCTTTCCGCGTTGGCCCTATCTCTCATCCCGGGGAGCCGGGGAAAAGGTCAAAAGGGACTCCCTTTCCCCGGGGCGATCATCGGACCTTCCTACGACCTGGGGCACAGGCTCCTGAAGGGTGACTTTCCAAAACCTGCTCAAGAGCGAAAAGTCTCGGTGGTGATTGTAGGAGGGGGAATCGCGGGGCTTTCCGCCGGATGGAAGTTGAGCAAAGCCGGATTCCAGGATTTTGAGATTCTGGAACTCGAACCCGGGGTCGGGGGCGTTTCCCGGTCAGGGGAGAATTCCATTACTCCCTATCCCTGGGGGGCTCATTATGTGCCGCTTCCCACCGAAGAGTCCCGGGCGGTAAAGGAGCTCTTTGAAGAGCTGGGAATCATTGAAGGGCGCACGGCATCAGGCCACCCCGTTTATAAAGAAGAATACCTCTGTTTTTCTCCCCAGGAGCGGCTCTACATTCACGGCAAGTGGCAGGAAGGACTCCTGCCGGTCCTGGGAGCGACCCGGAAGGACCTCGACCAGGTTCAAAAGTTTAAGGAGATCGTCCTAGGTTTAAAAAGACGCCGCGGAAAAGACGGCCGTAAAGCCTTTGCCATTCCCATGGAGATCAGCTCCCGGGATTCCGACCTGCTGGCCCTCGATCGGATTTCATTACGCGAGTTTCTCGACCAGCAGGGCCTGGATTCAGCCCCTCTCCATTGGTATGCCAATTATGCCTGCCGCGACGACTACGGTTGCCATTATGGGGAAGTCTCGGCCTGGGCCGGCCTCCATTACTTCTGCAGCCGGGATGGGGGAGGGGATTCCGATGAATCCGCGGTTCTGACCTGGCCCGAGGGAAACGGCTGGATCGTAAAGAAGCTGGAGGCTAAGGTCAAGGCTAAGGTCAAGACTCATTCTCTGGTCTATCGCCTGATAGATACAGGGAAAGAAGTGCTGGTCGATGTATATAGCCCCAGGGAAAACACCTCCATCCGGATTCGGGCCAAGCAGGTCATTTGCTGCTGTCCCCGGGTCTTCGCTCCGCCACATGATCGAGGGGAACAGCCGGGACGATTCCTCTTTTTTAAAAGAGTTTCAGTACAGTCCCTGGATGGTGGCAAATTTGAGCCTGAACGCTTTTCCGAGTACGAAATCCGGAATGGACCTGGCCTGGGACAACGTCATCTATGACAGCCCTTCCCTGGGATATGTGGTGGCCACCCACCAGAGCCTTGCCACCCACCTGCCGAAAACCGTCCTGACCTACTATCATGCGATGGTAGGAGGGCCGCCAGTGCAGGAGAGAACCCGCCTCCTGCAAACTTCCTGGAGCGAATGGGTGGATTTCATCCTCCGGGATCTCTCCCGGCCCCATCCTGAAATCCGAGAAATGATTACCCGCCTGGACATCTTTCGCTGGGGCCATGCCATGGTCCAGCCGAGGGTCGGGTTCATCTGGGGAGAAGGGCGGAAACGGGCAGCCCGGCCCCAGGGCAATATCTATTTTGCCCATTCGGATTTAAGCGGGTTTTCCATCTTCGAGGAAGCGCAGTATCAGGGAGTGTTGGCCGCAGAACGTATTCTGGCCAAGCACAAAATTTCCTTTTCTTCCTCTTTGTGAAGGAAAAGGACGCATGGAGCAGGGAGAAAACAATTTGCGGGAGGCGGCCTAAAAAAAGATCCCCAGAAGAAGGAGAAAGGCGTTTACGTCCTTGTTCGGGTCGGCTGTATCGGCGTTGGAGTAGTGACGCAGCCGGGCTTCGAGGGAATACCTCCCCCAGCGGAAGCCGATACCGACCTGGGGGGCGAAAAGAAAGTGCGTCCCCTGCTCCTTGAAATCCACGGAAGTATAGGCGGCCCCCATCCCCAGATTTCCGAATAAGCGGGATTGGTCACTGACCTTCAGGTAGTAGCGGAACAGCAGATTGAACCCCAGGTCCAATCCATCTTCCGGCTGGTGAACATAGGATAGAAAAGGCTCGATGACGAGGAAGGCTTTCTCAAATAGGGACTTCTCATGGAGATAGCTGAGATACAGAAAATTATAGCTCCGGTCGTCCTGGACTTTGCCGAATTCCTGGTGCGGGTTGAGGACCCCAAAACCATAACCGAGGGATAATCCGTGAGTTTGGGCCAAGGCCGGCACGGGGAGAAGAAACAGGAGCAGGAAGAGCAGATGGCGTTTTTTCATTCAACCCTCAAAGGGATTTTCCTGGACAAACATTCTGCCGGTCATGATCCTCAGAGCTTTCCTAGCATGAGTGGCGGAGGTTTGTAAAGGTTTTAGAAAAGAATAAAAAAACTTAACCGCAGAGGTCGCAGAGCACGCAGAGGTAGAAATGGCCAAATGCTCAGGGTCAGGATGCAAGGGGGAAAGGGGCCCTCTTTCCCACCCTTCCCGGAAGGACAATACGGCCAAGGGGCTTTCAGGGAACGATCTCTGCGATCTCTGCCTCCTCTTCGTTCATCCTCTTGCCTTCAATCCCCGAGGATCGAAAGGAAAAGAGAAGTCCATATCCATAAAAGGATCTCCGTTTTTTTCTTTACCCAGAAAAAACTCTGCGGTCTCTGCGGACTCTGCGGTTGATTTTTTTTCATCCTCGGAGGGCGCAGAGACTTTTATAATTTCCTAAGCAATGGAAAAGAAGGAAGACCTTCGACCCAAGTTCAAACTAATTCAAGGCGGCCGTCGTTCTGAAGTCACCCTCGGTTCGGTCCGAATCGTCGCCGCGCCCGAAGACCAGCCACCCTTCCCGGTGGAGGCGGTCGTCTTGGAGGAGGACACCTACTTGGTTCTGAGCGCCGGTTGGGACAAGATCGAATCCGATGACCACCCGGTGGTGATCCTGACGGAAGCTTTTAACGCTAAACCGGAAGAACCCGGAAGCGTCGTGGTTTACGAGGACTCTCCCCTTCGTTTCCTGGCGGTGGTTTACGATTTAGATCAGGAGCCTTCCTGGAGAGAGGAATGGGTGGAGAGGGCCATAGAAGGGATCTTCCGGGAGGCGGAGCGGAGACGGCTCCAAACGATCGCCCTGCCATTCATGGGAACGAAACATGGTTCGCTGGAAAAAGAGCGCTTCCTGCTTCTTTTTCGTAAATTCTTAGAACGGAACCGCTCTCCCTATCCCCTGCGGGTTTGGTTGGCCCTACCCGCGAACACCCGTCCTAAAATCCTTGACTTGCTGGATGAGGATCCAGGGAAGAACCGGTAACGGGACCTCCCGCCTCCCCCAGAGCGCTCTGGATAGCCGCCAGGAGCTGTTGGTTGTCGATGGGCTTTTGAAAGAACGCATCCGCTCCGGACTTCAGCGCCCGCTCCTGGGGCGTGGAGGCATCGGCGGCGGTGATGAGGATAATCGGAACATGAGCCAGGGGCAGGTGAGACCGCAGCCGGGTCATATTCAGGTAGCCATCGCCGCCGGGCAGACCGATGTCGAAAATGATCAGGTCGGGCCGGGTCTTTAACGCAGGGTGAGCCCCAAGGGGGGCGTTGGGGGCCAGATGGACGTCGAATCCGTAAGACCGCAACCGGATCCGCAATCCTTGAAGCAGTTCCTGATCGTCTCCGATGAGCAGGATCTTTTTCTCATGGGCCTCCGCGGGAGTTTTCTGAAGAGCCTCCCCCTCTTGGGTCGGGAGGGCCGTTTTTGGCGCCAGGGCCTTCTGGATTGCAGTTAGGAGTTGACGGTTGTCGAAGGGCTTCTGGAAGAAAGCCTCCGCCCCTGCTTCCAGGGCTTTCTTTTCGTGGACCCTAGCGTCCCGGGCGCTGATCACGATAATGGGAATATGGGCCAGGGGCCTCAGGGTTCGCATCCGGGCCATGGTCATATAGCCGTCCCCGCCGGGGAGCCCGATATCCAGGACGATGAGATCGGGCCTGTGGGCTTTGGCCATGGTGATGGCCGATGCGGCGTCCGAAGCATAGCATACTTGGAACCCGTTGGCCCTCAGCCAGATCTTCATCCCGTAGAGCAGGTCCTTGTCGTCGTCCACCAGAAGAATCTTCTTGGCGGTCATCTGGATTCCTCTTCCTGAAATGCTCTCCGGATCCGGTCTTTGATACTCCGGGTGAGGTCTTTCACGAAGGCGTCCCCCGGAAGGCCCTCCTTGGCGTCCGGGATGGCGAAAATCTGGTAAGTGACGTTCGCCTCCAGGCCTGCCTCCTGAAGCTTTTCAAAACGCCTGAATTGTTCCTGGATGCGCTGTTGAAGAACCTCGGTTCCTCTCTGCTGGGCAAAGGCGATGATGAAGAAAAATTCTTTCCATCTGGTGGGAGCCATCCGGGGAAGCAGGAAATCTTTGTCGATGAGGGTGCAGTGCCTCAGGATGTTGCCCACTTCCCAGAGAATCTGATCGTCCGATTTGGTCAACTGCCGCCGGTCGGGGGAGGAGATCTCCACGCTGATCAGGGCCACCGACCCCAGTTGCAGGTTCTTGGGATACAGCAGGGGAGCCAGCTGCTGCGTCAGGGAGAAGATGGGCAGGGTGAAATAGAAGGTGCTTCCCTTTCCGGGCTCGCTTTCCACCCAGATCCGTCCCCCGTGGCGGGAGACCAGCTCCTTGCAGATGAAAAGACCGAGGCCCAGGCCTTTGCGGCTCGAAGCAGTGGATTCTTTCGCCTGATACATGGAGTCGAAGATTCTTTGCCGGTCCTCGGCGCTGATTCCGCATCCCGTGTCCGAGACGGCCAGGCGGATAAAAAAAGGATCCTCCTGGCATACCTCGGCCTGGACCGTAATCTTCCCGTCTTCGGGGGTGAATTTAATCGCGTTATCGATGAGGTTCATCAGGATCTGGCGGACGCGGTTCGGATCGGCATAAGCCAGGGGAAGGTCGCCGGGGATCTCTTCCGACAGGGCGATCCCTTTTCCGGCCGCCGCGATGCGCAGGGCCGACAGGATCTCGTCCACCAGCTCATCCGTGGGAGTCAGCTGGGGGTTAAGGGTGAGTTTCCCCGTTTCGGCCCGGGTCACCTCCAGAAGGTCCTCGATCATCTTGCGCAGCTGGTTCACATTCCTGAGGATGATCTCCAGGTACTCGGTCTGTTCGGGAGACAGGTCTCCGCCCAGGCGATCCAGGAGGATGGTCACAAACTGGTGGATGACCGCCAGGGGGGAGCGGAGCTCGTGGGAAACATGGGATAGAAACTGGTCCTTGATCTTCAGCTGCTGCTGGCGCCCGCGGTCCAGTTCGGTGAGCAGCCGGTGCCGTTCGATGGCGTAACGGACCGCCCGGATCAGGGTCGGGCCGTCCACCTGCCCCTTGACCAGGTAATCCTGTGCTCCCTGATGGACGGTCCGGATGGCCAGGTTTTCGTCGCTGTGTCCGGTCAGGACCACGATGGGAGTGTCGTGGGCCTGGGCATAGGCCTTGGCGAGGGTCTCCTGTCCATGGCTGTCGGGGAGGGAAAGGTCCAGCAGGATGGCATCGAATTTTTCTTCCCGGAGACGTTTCAGGGCTTCCCCCAGGAGGGGGACATGGACCCACTCGAACTGGACGCTGGATACCCCCAGGAGCATCTCCCGCAGCAATTCCGCGTCGTACGGGTTGTCTTCCACCAGCAGGATTTTAATGGAAGGTTTCATCGTTTTCTCACCGGGGCGGCAGCTTCACCACGGTCAGCCAGAAGTCTTCAATGGATCTTACCACTTTTAGGAATTGATTGAAATCCACCGGTTTGGTGATGTAACAATTCGCGTGAAGGTCATAGGTGTGGAGAATATCCTCCTCGGCCTGGGAGGTGGTGAGGATGACCACGGGGATTCGTTTCAGTTTGGGGTCGTTCTTGATATCCCGGAGCACATCCCGGCCGTTCTTCCTGGGCATGTTCAAATCGAGGAGGATCAGATCCGGGCGGACGGCCTGCGCGTATTTTCCCCTGCATCGCAGGTAGGAAAGGGCCTCTTCGCCGTCCTGGACCACGGTGAGGTGATTGGCCACCCGGGCATCCTTGAGGGCCTCCACGGTCAGTTCAACATCATCGGGGTTGTCCTCCACCATCAGGATCTGAATGGGACGTCCCCCCCTGGAGGAGTTCATGCCGGATTGCCTCCTGGATCCGGGATGAGGAACTTGAAAGTCGCCCCTTCCCCGGCCTTGGATTCCACCCAGATCTGCCCGCCGTGGCGCTCCACGATCTTCTTGCAGATGGCCAGACCGATCCCGGTTCCGGGATATTGATCCATGGTGTGGAGTCTCTGGAAGATGAGAAAGATCCGCTCCCCGTACTGGGGGTCAATTCCGATCCCGTTGTCTTTTACCGAGAAGAGCCAGCCCTTGTCGGCCCGCTGTGCATCCACATGGACCTCGGGGGGCCTGTGGTCGCGGAATTTGATGGCGTTCCCGATGAGATTCTGGAAGAGCTGGAACAACTGGCCGCCGTCAGCCGGGATCGTGGGAAGAGGTTCGTGCGTGACCCTTCCCCCGCTTTCCTCGATCACCGGCTGGAGCATCTCCAACACTTCATTCACCACCTGGTTGCAGTCCGTGGGCTGGAAGGGATGGGCGCGGGTGGTCAGGCGCGAATAGGTCAGGAGGTCGTTGATGAGCCGCTGCATCCGCAGGACGTTCGCATGGGTGCGGTGAATGAAGCGGTCGGCATCGGCGTCCAGCTTTCCATCGTAGCGTTTGGTCAGGAGGTTCAGATAACCGGAGATGGCCCGCAGGGGAGTCTGCAGGTCATGGGAGGCCACGTAGGCAAACTGCTCCAGTTCGGCATTGGACCGCAGGAGTTCCTGAGTTTTGACCTCCACCGCCTCTTCCGCCCGTTTCTGCGTAGTGATGTCGCGGTTGCTGCCGCACACCCCCAGAAACTTTCCATGGGGGTCGTGGACCGGCTTGCAGAAATGGCTGACCCAGCGGACTTCCCCATCCCTGGCGAGGAGGCGGAATTCCAGGTGTCCCGGGCCCTTTTCGGCCAGTTCCTCCTGGTTGTGGGTGGTCCAGAGAGGGTGGTCTTCGGGATGGATGACGGAGTCGAGAAGATCGCTCGACTTATAGAAATCCCGGGGGGCATAGCCGCTGATATCCTCGCAGGCCGGGGAGACGTAGAGCATCTCTTTATCCAAATCCTGCCAGTAATTCCAGTCGGCGGCAAATTCGGACACGATGCGATACCTTCGCTTGCTCTGGTTCCGTTCTATTTCGTTGATTTCCCGCTCGGCCGCTTCCACATCCTGGATCATGGTCTGGTAAACTCTTCTTCCTTCCACCTCGGCAATCCTGCTGTTTCCATACAGAAATCTCACCCCATTCGGGGAGATTCCGGCGCCCACCTCCTCAGCGGTCATCCCGTCTTCCGGAGCAGAAATGGATTGGGAACGAACCGGACTTCCCGGGGATGGCTCCCCGGGCGGATTCCCTTGAGGAGCGGGATCGGAAACCGCTTTCATGGGCTCTGCCGTTTGGCGAGGTTTGGCGGGGCCTTCCGAAAGAGGATCCAGCAGGAGGATCAAATCGCCGGCATTCATGGCCAGAAAGTCCGGGTTTTGGACCTGAGCCATCCGCTTCATTTGGTCATCGTTGAGTTTCTGGATTTCTTTAGCCTGGTAATGGAAAAGAAGGCCGATCAAACCCACGCCGCCGAGAAAGAGGGAGGAAAAGAGAATCCCGCTGAACCACATCATTTGCTGGATAGACCCGTTGCCAGCCTCCAGATGGACGGCATAAACATACTGCCCGGCCCAGAAGGCCAAGGATACCGGAAGGGCAACTCCCAGTAAAGAAAAATAGATCTTGCTGGCCGGAGTCTTTTGGGGGGACTGGATTCTCTTTTTCATGTTTCCTGCAATTCTTGAAAGCAAGGGCCAGGTCCTGAGTTTATTCGATGAGCCCTTGGGATAAGGGGCAAAAAGAATGAAACATCAATCTATGTTGCAAGAATCATTCCATTTTTTATATATGAGGATCCGGCTGCGAGCCCGGTCCTCTTTTGGAAGCTGATTGGAGAGGAGGAAATGGAATCAAGTTTTTTTCACGATGAAAAAATTAATAGTAATTTCGATTTGTTTTAGCAGAAATGGGAAAATTTTATGAAAGCTGCGAAAGAATTATGGGGAAGGCTAACAGGTAAGGGATGGGTGGATCCGCGTTACGGGCTTCGATTCTTTAAAAAAAAGAAAAAGAAGGCCCCGATTTAGGTTAAGATATTGAATTTTATTAGTTTTATGATTCCATCGGGGATGGGCGAGCGGTATTTTTTTGACCATGCTGATATCCCTTAGTCAGAAATAAAAGCAAGGTCCGTTTCCAGGATTCTTGGGAAAAAATGGCGCTTTCCCGGGACAAGGGCTGAGTAAGAAATTCCTTGAATGGCTTTATTGGGTTGATAAGCGGGCGATTCTTTCCGTTCCTGAGGGTCGTGTTCGGAGTTCTTGGATCGAACCGGATATTCATGTATAATTGTTTTCTGTAAGGAAAGAAAAGAAATAAATCTAAAATTGTCTAAGACGGTGGACAGATGCCGAAGATTACGCAGAAATCCGACCTGGAAGGCCTGACCCTGCTGGGCCGGGGAGCCAAGCCGAGGAAAAAGCTGGAGACCTTCCCCAACCATCATCCCCGGCGGGATTATGTTGTGACCCTGCGGACGGAGGAATTCACCTGCGTCTGCCCGGCAACGGGGCAGCCGGATTTCGCCCAATTGACCATTCAATACATCCCCGACCGGAAGATCCTGGAGTCCAAGTCCCTCAAGCTCTATCTCTGGTCCTTCCGCAACCAGGGCGCCTTCCACGAGCATGCGGCCAACGTGATCCTGGACGACCTGGTGAAAGCCCTGAAACCCCGGTGGTGCAAGGTGACGGCCGAGTTTTCCGTACGCGGCGGGATTTCCATTACCGTCGAGGCGGAGCACGGAAAATAGCCATGGCCTCCCAGCGCTGGCTTCCCCTCATTGCCGCGGTCTTTGTCACCAGCCTGATCATCGCCAACATCATCGCGGTCAAGCTGGTTTCCATCGGGCCGCTTGTTCTGGCGGCTTCGATTCTCATCTTTCCCGTTTCCTACATCTTCGGGGATATCCTCACCGAGGTGTACGGCTATGCCCGGGCCCGGCGGGTCATCTGGATCGGGTTCGGCTGCAACCTTTTGGCCGTCATCGTCATCTGGCTCTCCATCGAACTCCCCCCGGCTCCCTTCTGGAAACTGGGCTCTTTGGACTCCCCCCAGAGCTCCCAGCAGGCCTATCAGGCCATATTCGGGTTCACCCCCCGGATCCTGGCCGCCTCTTTCATCGCTTACCTGATAGGGGAATTTCTCAACTCCTACGTGCTGGCCAAGATGAAAATCACCACCGGGGGGCGACATCTCTGGCTGCGAACCATCGGGTCCACGGTTGTCGGCCAGCTCGCCGATTCCGCGGTTTTCATCTTTCTGGCTTTTTCCGGAATCATTCCCTCCGCGGCACTTGGGAAGCTGGTCATCGCCCAGTGGCTGACCAAATCGGCCTACGAGGCCCTGATTACGCCGTTGACGTATGGGGCGGTGAATTATTTGAAGCGAGTCGAGCGGGAAGACTATTACGACCGGGAGACGAATTTCAATCCCCTGAAATGGAAGGATTAAAAATTTTCTGCGGGAAGGGGCTTAGAAGTCTAGGATCGGAAAACTTAATGGGATAGGGGGGAAAGATTTTTTAAAAAACTGCTCAGCTTGTTCATATCTTCGGGGGAGATATCCACAAATTTTATTCCACACCGATATTCCGCGTCTTTCAATTTTTCCGTCCAGATGACTTGAGAGACCATTTCCACGGTATTCACGGAATTCATGCCAGGGCCGGAGGAAAAAAATAATCTCAGTTTCAGCAGATCACCGACTTTGAGGTGCCGGCGAAGATGGACGATCAACCCTCCTTCGCTGGCATTCCCCGTATACCCCTTCCCTTGAATATTGGACGTGGCAGGATAATATTCAACCGGCAAATTCAACAAGAACCTGGGATGAGCCCTCTCCACAAATTTGGCGACTCCGAAGCGTTCCTTTAACTCCTTCTCCCGGTTGGCCATATCCCCTCCGTTCTTGACGCCAAAGAAATTTGATCAAAAATACTATATGTTGTGTATATATTTTTTATCGCATACTATATATTGGGTGTCAAGAAAAAAAATGAGATGTGGGAAAAAGTCATGAAATCAAAGAGAATTTCCATGGCCTCCCATTGGGATCGGATCTTTCGGCAGAGGAAAGCACGGATCATTCCATCGGCTCGGGCGTCGGTTCCTTCCGGGCCTCCAAAGGCCAATGCCGATCTCCTCCCTGCCTCTGTTTGCTGAAGCCAAGGAAACCTTCCGCCAAGAAGTTATTACCCGCCGATTCTGCTTCCAGATCCGATCCCGCGGGGGAAGCCAAATCATGAGGGAATGATAAAGGTGAAGGGGGCAAGGGATAAAATCTCTTTGACAAATCATTCAGGATGGGTAAAATCTAATCGAAATTCAAAAGCCCGCGTTGTGCTCTACCCATGGCATGGAGGGAAGAGGGTCTAATGGAGTTCCCGAACTCGGATGGGTATGGTAAGAGGCACCAACCGGCACCACTCCTGGAATCCCCATCATCCCGCCTTGCGCCTCTCCTGAAACCCTGCGCATTTTGTTCTTGCTTAGTGCTTCGATTCACAAATACAGACACGTATTCTCAAGCTGGTCATCGATACAATTGCTCACTCAGCACTAAGTCCAGAGGAAATAAATTCGTTCCCGAATTTATGGATCGATGGACTTAGGAAATTATAAAAGTTGGAAGTTGGTTATCCGCAGATTAGACAGATTACCCAGAGAGCATAGCTTGGGGTGAATGGGGCAGACCCAGGAGGACGCCATGGAATACCGCTCGGAAGAAGTGACCACCGTTTCCCTGTTAGAAATGGCCGCCAGAAAGTACCCCAACCGGGAGTTTCTCATCTGCGAGGAGATCCGCCGGACCTTCAAGGAGGTGGATGAGCGGGTCAACTCCCTGGCCAACGCGCTCGTGGAAATGGGGATCCAGAGGGGGGATCGGGTAGGGTCCTTCCTGGCCAACTGTCCGGAGATCCTGGAAAACTACATGGCCTCGAACAAAGCCGGAGCCCTTCCGGTTCCGATCAACTTCCGCCTCTCCCCGCGGGAGATCGCCTGGATCCTCAACCATGCCAAAGCCAAGGCCCTCTTTTTCGGGGAAGAGTTTCTTCCGGCGGTCGAAAAGATCCGTTCCGAAGTCCCCTCCATCCAGCACTACATCATGGTGGGGAAAAAGGCCGTTCCGGGCATGTTTCTCTATGAAGAAGTGGTATCCCGGTACCCGTCCAGCAACCCCGGCATCCGGATCGGCCCGGATGACCCGGCCATGCTCATGTACACGGCGGGGACCACGGGATTCCCCAAAGGGGTCTGCTGTCGCCACAAGAGCAACCTGTGGTCTCTGGTGAACTCCATCCTCTACGACACCATGCTCGGACGGTCCAACATTCAGGAATGCATGGCCTACCCCCTGCCTTTTTTTCACAAGGCCGCCTATATTACCGCCGTAAGCCAGCTGATCAAATTCGGGCGCTGCGTGATCCTGAGGACCTTCGATGCGGCCAAGCTCCTGGAGACGATCCAGAAGGAAAGGGTGAACCAATTCGCCATGGTTCCCATCGTGGCCGCGGCCATCCTCCAGGTCCCCGCCCTGGAGAGGCATGATGTAAGCTCCTGGCACACGGTCCGGTGCACGGGGGCCCCGCTTCCCGTCGCCTTGAAAGAGAAGTTTGCCAAGACCTTTCCCCACGTGGATATCTGCGACAATTACGGGATGACCGAAATCGCCACCATCGCCATGCATGTGACCAAGGGAAAGGTGGGCAATGCGACCACCGTGGGAAAACCCCATCCCCTCACCGAAGTGAAAATCCTGGACGAAGGGGGACGGGAGCTGCCCCCCGGGGAAATCGGCGAAATCTGCGTACGGAGCCCCGCCCTGTTCAGTGAGTATTTCGAGAATCCGCAGGCCAATGCGGAAGCATTCGCCGGGGGATGGTTCCACACGGCCGACATGGGAATGTTTGACCCAGAAGGATACCTGTACATCAAGGACCGCAAGAAGGACATGGTCATATCGGGGGGAGAGAACATCTATCCGGCGGAGGTGGAACAGGTCCTCTTCACCCATCCCAAGATCCAGGAAGCCTCCTGCATCGGCATCCCCGACCCGCAGTTCGGGGAGGCGGTGATGGCGGTGGTGGTGGCCAAGGCGGGCCAGTCGCTGAGCGAGGCGGAGGTCATCGAGTTTACCTCACAACGTCTGGCCAAGTTCAAGGTTCCCAAACGGGTGGTCTTTATCGAGGCCCTGCCCCGCAGCGCGGTGGGGAAGGTTCTGCGGAGAGAACTGAGGAAGCAGTTCGGCGGGATGACCGTCAAATACTGAATGGAAAGGAGGAATGAAATGGCCAGGCGAAAAATCTTTGGGGTGATCACCGGATGCACGCTCGTCATGTTCATGTTTTGCGGTGCGGTTCCTTCCACCTTTGCCCAGGCGAAACCAGCCCAAGTTTTCACCTGGAAACTGCAGTCCGCCTGGCCCCCGCCGGAGAAGATCATGGGCTACTGGGGAGGCTTCGGCCAGGTTTCGGAGATTGCCCGGAAGGTCAAGGAGCGGACGAACGGAGGACTGGACATCAAACTATTTCCCCCCGGGGCGCTTTTCAAAGAGTTGGAAACCCCCGATGCCCTGAAGCGCGGGGCCATCGAGATGGCCTGCAGCGCGGGGTCCTATCATCTCAGCATTCTGCCTGAAGTCTTGTTCGAATGGGGGCTCCCTTACGGGGCCAAGACTCCGGACGTGGCGGGCAAGCTCTTGATGAACGAAGAGTATCTGAAAATTTTGCGAAAAGCTTATGCGGAAAAGCACAATGTCCATCTCCTCGGGCTGAGCAGCGTGAGTTCCTACAACTACGTGACCCGCTTTCCGGTCAATACCATGGAGGATTTAAAGGGGAAGAAGATCCGGGCCCTGGGGGTGACGGCCCAGGTGGTCAAGGCCCACGGAGGCACGCCGTCCATGATTACCGGGGCGGAGCAGTACATGGCCCTGCAGCGGGGGACCATCGACGGAACCGTCTATCCCCCCTATGCCGGGATCACTTACAAGATCTTTGAAGTGGCCAAATTTCACTCCTGGCCGCCGATCTATTCCGCGGTGACGGTCAATCACGTGGTCAACCTGGGGGCCTGGAACAAGCTGCCCAAGGAGTACCAAGAGATTCTCCAGGACGAAGTGACCAAGATGGCCAAGTACTCCTTCGAGGTCTCCGGCCCGGCCCTGGAGAAGATCGCCACGGAGGAGGGCAAGAAGATGAAGGCCGAAGCGACTTTCCTTTCGGACGGGGAATACCAAAAATTCCGCCAGGCCGCACTTCCGTTGTGGGAGGAGTGGGGGAAGAAGAGCCCCTACTGCGGGCAGCTGCTGGCCATTGCCAAGGGGATCTATGGAGGGAAATAGCGAATCCACGGAGGCCGGACCGAGGGCCTGCGGGCAGATCAATTCTTGCGAGGCGCTTGCAGGATCAGATGTTCCCCCCCGACGGGAAAATCGATGGGTTGCCTCCGGAGGCATTCAAACCCGTAGTTTTTTAGGAAAGATAATAATTCCTCAATGGTCGACCAGTGGAAGCTCTCATAAAAGCCCGAGGAGCCGCCCTCCTCTCTCCCGCGGCCGACTTCAATCACCAAAAGGCCGCCGGACTTCAGTACCCTTACAGCCTCTTTGACGAATTTTTCCAGGTCGAAGACATGGTCGACGGAGTTGGAAAAGACCACATCCACCGAGCGATCGGCAAACTGGAGGTTATGAAAATCTCCCGGCAGGACATAATAATTTGATTTTCCGGGATTCAGGTCGATCCCCACGGCGAAACATCCGTGATCGAGGAAGGCCTTCACCTCGGTCCCCAACCGGGCTCCCAGACAAAGCACCGACTGCCCTTCTTTTATCAGATTTGAATTCTTGATTCTGTCCCGCAACACCTGCCGGTACTTTTTGTCGTAGTCCTGGAGATCCACAGGGCAGATGCTTTCAAATTTCAGCTTGGCCGCCTGGTGCTCGATATAATCCTGATAATTGCCGTACTGTCTTTGCTTGAGCCGGTGGTCACCCTGATTGACCCAGTTCTTCCCGATCCTTTTCTTCAGGTAATGCTGGCCGATTTTGTCCGGGATTTCACGGAAAAACCTTATAATCTTCATATCCGAGGTCTCGCTTCCAGGGGTGCATGATCAACCTACTTTAATTTGTGGGAAAGGCAAAAGCAATCAAAAAGTGGTTTTTCTCCGCTACCGGAAATCCTTTGCGGCAACAGCAGGTTTCTGCCCCGCTAAAGGATGGTGATCCGAAGTCCTCCAGCCTGAACCCCATGGACCATCCCCCCTTCCTTCTGGAGTCTTCCCGGCCCAGGGATCTTTTCCCAAAAACCGGGGGGGGGCAAGGGACAGTTTGCCCTTGACAACCTTTGAACAATATTGTAAACAATCTTGCAGACCAAAGGAGGAGCCTTTGTCCGCTCCGAATCGCCCCCGGCAGAACAAGCCCTTGAGAGAAACCATCTACGGCGATCTGCGCAGGCAGATCCTCTCGGGCCGTCTCCTGCCCGGGTCCCGCCTGGTGGAATCCTCCCTGGCCGAAAGCCTAAAAGTCAGCCGCACCGTGATCCGCGAGGTGATCAAGCAGCTCGAACTGGAGGGGCTGGTCAAGATCACCCCCTACAAAGGAACCGAAGTTTCCCGCCTCTCCATCCAGGATATTGAAGAACTTTATCTAATCCAGGCTGCGCTGGAGGGCTTGGCCGGCGGCCTGGCCGCGCAGAAAATGACCCAAGAGGACATTCAGCAGCTTCGTTCCGTCCATGAGCGACTGAAGAAGAACGTCCGGAAAGATCCCGGCGAGTGGCAGAAGTTGAATATCGCTTTCCACCGGTTCTTCATCGATAAATGCGAAAACCGGCGGCTCCGCGGCTTAATCAAGAACCACCGGGACCAGTTTGCCCGTTATTGGCGGATCATCCTCTCGATTCCGGGCCAGCAGGAAAGAAGCAACGATGACCACGAAAAGATCCTGAAAGCTCTGGATCGGCGGGAACCGTTGAAAGTCCGTCTGGCCCTGGAAGAACACATTGGCCAGTCGGCCAGGAATCTGACCACTTTTCTGGAAAAGCACGCATTTCTGATTTGACCTCAAGCCAGACCCAAGCTCAACGGATTTAACCCAGTTTTCTGATTCTCTGGATTTATGGTAAGCCCCCCTTGCAACCTGAAGCGGCAAGGGGTTGGGGAATAGACCCATCTGGAGGAGAGGAGGCTTATGATCGGGAGCGGGATCCCCCAAAGGGTTAACATCTGTGAATGCTGGGCCCGGGACGGGCTCCAGGGGGAGGATCAGTTCATCCCCACGGAAAAGAAGATCGCCATCATCAACCGGATGGTGGATATTGGTTTCAAACGGATCGAAGCCACTTCCTTCGCCCATCCCAAGCTGATCCCCCAGTTCTCCGATTCCCTGGAGGTGCTGAAGGGAATCAAACGTCCTCCGGATGTAACCTATATCGCCATCATTCCCAACGACAAGGGTCTGGACCGGCTCCTGGAGGCCTGCCATCAGGGCTATGGGGTCCAGGAGATTACTGCTATTCTGTCGGCCAGCGAGGATCATCTGCTGGCGAATCTCGAGCGCACCTTCGAGGAAGCCATGCCTCCCCTGGCGGACCTTGTGAAACGGGCCCGGAAGGCCGGGATCAAAGTCATCGGCTGCATCGGAACCGCCTTCGGATGCCCCCTCGTGGGAGAGGTGTCCCTGGGAAAAATCTTCGACCTCACCGACTGGTACCTGGATAAAGGCGCAACCTCCATCATGCTCGGAGACACCACCGGGGAAGCCAACCCGCGGCAGGTCCGGGAGGTCTTCAGCCGCATGAAAGAGCGATTCCCGGGGGTGGACTTTATCGCCCATTTTCACGACACCCGGGGAATGGGGCTGGCCAACACCCTGGCCGCTCTCCAGGAGGGAATCGTGCTGCACGACAGCTCCTTCGGCGGGATGGGGGGACAACCGGCCACCCGGCGGCCCAAGTATCACAAGGGATTTGCCGGCAACGCCTGCACCGAAGACATGGTGCTCATGATGGAGGAAATGGGGATTCAAACCGGCCTCGACATCGATGACGTAATTGATACGGGGGTTATGGCCGAGGAGTTCTGCGGGCGGAACCTCCTGGGGCACGTGACCCGCAGCGGTCCGGTCCGGCACCTCAGCTCCCGACCTTTTTCTCTCCAGGAATTGAGGCTGAACGGAGAGATTGCCCCCGCCCTCCTGTTTGCCGGGAAGGTGAAAGAAAAGCTGTCCGGGCAAGCTCTCGTCGGTTATGTGACCCGTGAGGCCTTAGCCAAGAACTGGCCCGTGCCGGAAAGTTTGAGAATTTCCGCGGAGAGGATTTTCCCCAAAGCGGAGGTGGGCGGTCGGGACATCCTGGTCACGAAGTTCAAAGTTTTGGCCATTGAAAAGAGCAAGGGGGAGGCAGTCCTGGAAATGCTTAGCCAGAAGGCCAATGGGGATGTCTTCATGGAAGGACAGATCAAGCTCATCTTTCGGGAATGAAATGAGGACTGGATAGAAGGAGAGGGTTGAAATTCCAATCCCGCGAAACGCGGGACCCGGTGACAAATTTCAAAATCTAAATCCCAAATTCCAAATAAAAACCAATTTTCAAATTCGAATGACCGAAACAAATCCGCAAAGGGCTGGGTAAAACGTTTGGAATTTGGTGCTTGAGATTTGGGATTTATTTTCAATAAGGGAGCAAAGGGAATGAACAACCGGGAGAACAAACCGGAATTGTTATTTGCCGATCTTCCCGTAGGCCGGACGTTCAAGACCCTGGAATATCCGGTCACCCGGGAGCTGGTCCAGGAATTCATGGAGACCGTGGGAGACCGTCATCCCTTGTACCAGAAAGGCCTTGCGCCCCCGGGGCTGGCGGCGATCTATGCCCGTCTCTCCTACCTGCAGGACCACACCATGCCTTCCGGGGGAGTTCTGGCCAAGCAGGAATTTGAATTTCAGAATCCAATCAAGATCGGGGATACCCTGAAGGTCCAGGCCAAGGTGATCGAGAGCTACCTGGATGAAAAGGAAAGAAAGAGAGTTAACTTTCTGATCGAGGCGCAGGATCAAAAGGGGATGCCGGTCAGCACGATCCGGCTCCACGCCATATGGCCGAAGTGATGGTTTCGAGTTGCGGGTTTCGGGTTTCAGCTTAAAAGAAAAAACAAAATTTTCCTGAGCTCAGGATTCGATTTAAAGGGAGGAATGGGAAGAATGTTACGGAAGGTGAAACCGGGTGATTCTCTTCCCGTGATCGAGAAGGAAATCGATCAGGACCGGATTCTGGGGTGGGCCCAGATCTCCGGGGATTTTAACCGGCTTCATGTAGACCTGGAGTTTGCCAGGCAGACCCGCTTCGGCGGGACCATCGCTCATGGCCCCATGTCTCTCGCTTTCCTGAACGAGCTGATGATGGAATGCTTCGGGATGGGGTGGGCCAGGGGGGGCAAGCTCTTGGACGTTCGTTTCGTGGCTCCCATCCGGCCGGGGGACCGGATCCGGATTGGAGGAACGGTGAAACAGGTTCAGGGCGCATCCGTCGAGTGCGATCTGGTGGTTGAAAAACAAGACGGAGAAAAAGCCGTCGTAGGCCGGGCGATTGGACTTCTGGAGCCGGAGGGAAAATGAAGCGTCTTTCCAAGTGGGTTTCGGCAGAAGAAGCCCTGGCGGGGGTGAATTCGGGAGAACGATTGATTCTTCCTCTGTGCTGCGGCCTGCCCCGGACCTTGGTGGAGGCATTGATCGCCAGGAAAGACCATCTGCGCGGAGTGGAGATCGTCAGCGGGCTGCAGATAGAATATCCCTTTCTCCAGGAAGGGCTGGAAGAGAGCTTCTCTTTCCGCACCTGGCAGTGCGCGCCCCGGATCCGCCACCTGCTGAAAAAGGGGACGGTGAAGTACATTCCCATGCGCCAGGGGGATGCCCCCTTTGTCTTTTCCCGCAAAGGGATCTGGCCGATTGACACGGCCCTGGTCCATCTCTCCCCCCCCGATAAAAACGGTTATCTGAGCTTCGGGGTTTCCATCGGCCACTCCCTTCCCACGGCGCTGGAAGCGAAGCGGGTCATCGCTGAAGTGAACGACCAGATGCCCCGGGTTCTGGGAAATGCCTTCATCCATATCTCCCAGATTGACTATCTGGTCAACACCTCCCGTCCTCTTCTGGAATACCCCTCCACGGAAAAAGTGGGGGAGGTGGAGCGCAAGATCGGAAATCATGTTGCCGACCTGATCCCGGATGGAGCGACCCTGCAGATCGGGATCGGGTCGATTCCGGACGCCGTGGTTCAATCCCTGGAGGGGAAACGGGACCTGCGCTTCTTTGCCATGGGCATCGATGCCATGGTGGATTGCGTGGAGAAGGGGCTGGTGGAGAGATCCACAACTCCCGGGCAGCAGCCGAAGATGATCGTCACCGAGATTCTGGGAAGCAAGAGGCTCTTCGATTTCGTCCATGAGAATCCCCTGGTGGAAGGCCGGCCCATCATGACCACCATCAACTCCCGGGTGGTGGGGCAGATCGAGAAGTTTGTCTCCCTCCTGGGGGCGATCGAAGTGGACCTCACCGGCCAGGTAAACGCCGAAACCGTGGGAGGAAAACAGATCAGCGCCATCGGGGGATCTTTTGATTTCCTCCAGGGGGCGCTCTTCTCTCCCCAGGGGAAGTCGATCATGGCCATCACCTCGGCGACCCCGGATGGAAAGAATTCGCGGATCATCCCCCAGCTGGCCCCCGGCTCGGCCGTGACCCATCCGCGCCACTCGATTCAATATGTGGTGACCGAATACGGGGTAGCCGATCTAAGGGGAAAAACCCTGCGGGAAAGGGCGGAGGCTCTGACGGCCATCGCCCATCCAAATTTCCGGGAGGGACTGGAAAAGTTCGCTCACGAAAACTACTAAAAGACATTTTCACCACAGAGACACAGAGCACACAGAGGGATCGGACCAAGAATTAAAAAAAATTCGAAACTAAAATAATCCAGGCGTTTTTTTAAATCTTTACCTATTCTAATAATTTCATTTTTGTCTCTGTGTCCTCTGTGCCTCTGTGGTGAATAAGTCTTTGAGGTTTTTATGGATGATATGAAGAAGATCGCGGAAGAGAAGAAGCGCTGGGCGAAGGAAAAGAAGGTTGAAGAACTGCCCCCCGCCCATTCCGAGATGGGCCGGCCCCTTCCTCCGATTTTTGCCCCCGATGATCTGGAGGGGATCGATTACCTGCGCGACATCGGATTTCCCGGAGAGTACCCCTTCACCCGCGGGGTCTACCCGGGAATGTACCGCAAAGGTCCCTGGCAGATGCGCCTCTATTCGGGCTTTGGGACGGCCGAGGATACGAACCGGCGGTGGAAGTTTTTACTTAAATCCGGGAATATGGGCGTGGCCTGCGCGTTCGACCTTCCCACCCAGATCGGACTGGACTCCGATGACCCGATGGCTCAGGGGGAAGTGGGGAAGGTGGGAGTGGCCATCGATACCCTCCGGGACATGGAAATTCTGTACGATGGCCTTCCCCTGGACCAGATCACTTCTTCTTTCAACATCAACACCCCGGCTGCCGTTCTGCTGGCCATGTACCTCGCCCTGGCCGAGAAGCAGAATGTCCCCCCGGCCAAACTGAACGGGACCCTGGCCAATGACCATCTCTGCGAATACATCTCCCGCGGGACCTGGGTCTTCCCTCCCGGCCCGGCCCTGAGAATGGGCACGGACATCGTGGAATACTGCTCCCGCCATCTTCCCCGCTTCTACCCGTACAACATCCGGGGAATCATCCTCCGGGAGGCCGGAGCCAGCATGGTCCAGGAGGGGGCTTACGCCTTTGCCAATGCCGTTGCCTACATCGAAGAAGCCCTGAAGAGAGGGTTGGCCGTCGACGATTTTGGCCCGCGCCTCTCTTTCTTCTTTGCCACGGGGTTGCAGATCTTCGAGGAGGTGGCCCGGTACCGTGCGCTGCGCCGTCTCTGGGCCAAAATGATGAAAGAACGATTCGGGGCCCGCAACCCCAGCTCCATGCTCCTCCGTTTTACCGGAACGGTTGGGGGCAGCACCTACCGGGCCCGGGAGCCGGAAAACAACCTGGTCCGGGGAGCCTACGGGCTCCTGGCCAACATCCTGGGAGGAGCCCAGGGCATGCTCCAGCCGGCCATGGACGAAGCCTACGCCATCCCCACGGAGCACACCGCCCGCCTGGCGCTGAGAACCCAGCAGATTCTGGCCTATGAGACGGGGATTACCAAAGTGGCCGATCCCCTGGGCGGGTCTTATTTGGTAGAAGCTCTCACCCGGGAGCTGGAAGAGAAGATCAGAGGGGAGATGGAGAAGGTCGAGTCCATGGGGGGAGCGGTGAGGGCGATTGAAAAGGGATACCCCCAGATGGCCATTGCCGAAGAGGCCTACCGGGTGGCCCGGGAAGAGGAGAGGGGAGAGAGAATTGTAGTCGGGGTAAATAAATTCCAGACCGAGGAAGAGGGCAAACGCCGGCTGGTCATTCACCGGGCGGACCCGAAATCGGTGGAAAGACAGATTCAGAGGACGAGAGAGGTAAAGGCTTCACGTGATAATCCTAAGACCCAAGAGGCGCTGGATGAGCTCTGCCGGAGTGCAGAGACGAAGGAAAACCTGATGCCCTGTTTCATCCGGGCGGTTAAGGCTTACGCTTCCGTGGGAGAGATTACCGAGGTTTTAAAGAAGGTCTTCGGGGAATTCAAGGAACCGGTGATTATTTGAGCCGTCCGTAGGGGCACGATGCATCGTGCCCCTACAAGCGCTGCGATCTCTGTGCTCTCTGTGGTGGAATTTTTGGTAAAAATTCGGGAGAAGGAGAAAAATGATGAACATTGCCGAAATTCTTCCCCGGACCGCCAAGCGTCTGCCGGATAAGACGGCGTTTGTTTTTAACGACCAGCCCACGAACTACAAAACGCTCCAGGGCCTGACCGAAACCTTTGCCCATGGATTGCAGAAGCTGGGGGTGAAGAAGGGCGACCGGGTGGCGGTGTTTGCGCCCAGCAGCCTGGAGTTCGTCGTCTCCTGGTTTTCCGTGGTCAAGCTGGGGGCCGTTTTCGTCCCGGTCAACATCATGCTGAAAGCCCGGGAATCCAAGTACATCCTGGAGAATGCGGAGGTGAATACCCTGATCGTCCACCAGGGCCAGGGGGAGATCATCCAGTCGATAAGGCCGGGTTTGAAGTTTCTGAAAAATGTAATCACCATCGGGGCCCAGCCCCTGCCGGGCTCTCTCCTCTTTTCCGCCCTCCTGGCGGAAAAGCCCGGGAGGGATATAACCGTGGATTGCGCCCCCGAAGACACGGCCACCATGATCTACACCTCGGGCACCACCGGCTTTCCCAAAGGAGCCATGATCACCCACGGGAACTTCGATTCCAACGTGAAAGGGATCATCGAGACCCTGAACCTGGACGAGGGGATGGTCCGGGTGTCCGTAACTCCTCTCTTCCATGCCATGGGCCTGACCGTGAGTATGCTGGCGGTGGTCATGCTGGGAGCCACGGCGGTCATCCAGGCCAAGCTGGACTTCGAGCAGTTTCTCAAAGGCAATGAAAAGTACGGGGCCACCATGATCAGCGGCGCCCCGGCCCTCCATTACATGCTGGTGAACGATCCCCGGACCGCCAATTATAACCTTTCCACCTGGAAGGTAGCCATGTCGGGAAGCGCACCTCTTCCCGTGGAAGTGCTGAAAAAGTTTGAAGACAAGTTCAAGATCCCCATGGTGGAGGCCTATGGATTGACCGAAGTCACCACGGCGGCGACCTCCAACCCGGTCTTCGGGGTCCGCAAGCCGGGGTCGGTCGGCCTTCCCTTTCCCGGCCTGGAGGTGAAGATCTTCGATGAACAGGACCGGGAGGTTCCCCCGGGCGAGGTCGGCGAAGTGGTCATTCGCGGCCCGGCAGTGATGAAGGGGTATTACAACAACCCGGAGGCGACCGCGGAGACTCTCAAGGGCGGCTGGTTGCATACGGGAGATTTGGGGAAGAAGGACGATGACGGGTATGTCTACATTCTCGACCGGAAGAAGGACATGATCATCTGCAGCGGCTACAACGTCTACCCCCGGGAGGTCGAAGAGCTTCTCCACAGTCACCCGGCGGTGATGGAGGCCGCGGTGATCGGCATCCCCGACCCCAAGCGGGGGGAGAGCCCCATGGCTTTCATCATCCCCCGGCCCGGGAAGAAGGTTACCGAAGGGGAACTGATCCAGTTCTGCAAAGATAACCTGGCCAATTACAAGGTCATCAAGGCGGTGAAGTTTGTGGAAGAGTTTCCCCGCAACCCGAACCGGAAGGTGCTGAAGAGGGAATTGCGGGAGATGCTGAAAAACGCGTAGGGGCGGTTCGCGAACCGCCCCCTACGGTTTCGGGTGGCGAGTTTCGGGTTGTTTCCTGTTGTTAGTCTATTTCGAAGGTGTAGGGGCAATTCATGAATTGTCCCTGCGGAATTAGGAAAAGGGTATAGAATGGATTTCTTTCTCCGGGAAGACCAGCGCATTTTCAAGGACACCTTCCGCAGGTTTGCGGAAGCGGAGATCGCTCCCCTGGTGGAAGAGGCCGAGGAGACGGAAACCTTTCCCCTCCAGCTTTTTCCCCAGATGGGAAAACTGGGATACCTGTGTCCCCGCTACTCGGAGAAGTACGGGGGAGCGGAGATCGACAAGGTCTCCGAGGTTCTCATGCGGGAAGAGATCTCCCGCGTGTCCCAGGGGATTGCCTCCTCCTGGTCGGCCCACTCCCATCTGGGATCCTTTCCCGTTTACCACTGGGGGAGTGAAGAACAGAAACAAAAATACCTGCTTCCCGCGATGCGGGGGGAGAAGATCTTCGCCTTCGGCCTCACCGAGCCCAATGCCGGCAGCGACGTGAAGGCCATCGAAACCACGGCCAGGCGGGATGGAGACGGCTATGTCATCAACGGCCGGAAGATCTTCATCACCAACGGGAACATCTGCGATTTTCTCACCCTGATCGCTTACACGGACAAGAGCCGGGGATACCGGGGAATCAGCATCTTTCTGGTGGAGAAAGGAACCCCCGGCTTCATCGTGACCCGCAAGCTGAAGAAAGAAGGGGTTCGATCCTCCGAGACCGCGGAGCTTCTTTTTGAAGACTGCCGCATCCCCGCCCGGAACCTGATCGGGGAAGAGGGCAGCTTCTACCGGGTGATGGAGACGCTCAACGAGGGACGTATCGGAGTGGCGGGAAATTGCGTGGGCATGGCCCAGGGAGCTTATGAGGCGGCGATCAAGTACGCCAGAGAAAGAGTTCAGTTCGGTCGGCCCATCGCTCAGTTCCAGGCCATCGCCTTCAAGCTGGCGGACATGGCCACGGAGATCGACGCGGCCCGGCTCCTGGTCCTTCGGGCAGCCTGGATGATGGATCAGGGAAAGAATCCCATCCAGGAGGCGTCCATGGCCAAGCTCTTTGCCTCCGAGGTGGCGGTTCGGGTCTCCAAGGAGGCCATGCAGATCCACGGAGGATATGGGCAGATGCGGGAATTTTCGGTGGGCCGATTCCACCGGGACGCCCTGGTCTACGTAGTGGGCGAAGGGACTTCGGAAATTCAGCGGCAGATCATCGCCAAGCAGATGGGATTGGGGGGTTGAAAGAAGGGAGAGGGGTGGACATGGTCCGTTCCAACCAGATGCTCTTCGGATACCTGGCTGACAAGAACGCCAAATATTATCCGGATAAAATTTTTCTGATTGACGAAAACCGCCGGTGTACCTTCAGGGAGTTTAACTCCCGGACCAACGCCATGGCCCGGGGGTTCCTGAATGCAGGTATAAAACCCGGAGACCGGGTGGCGGTGCTCAACCATAATTCGGTGGAGCTGTTCGAAGTCTATTTCGGGGCCATGAAAGCCGGGGGGATTCCGGTTCCCATCAATGTCCGCCTGGCACCCCCGGAAGTGGCGGAGATTCTGCAGGATGCCGGCCCCTCCCTTCTTCTGGTACACAAGAATTACCTCCCGAAAATCCCGCCGAAAGGCCCGGGACAAACCTGGAGCCAGGTCTACGCCATCGGGGGAAGCGGAACCCTTCCGGATTACGAGTCCCTCATGGGGAATTATCCCACCTCGCGGGTGGAACCCGCGGCCGATGACGACGATCCGGCCATCCTCATCTATACCAGTGGCACGACGGGAAAACCCAAAGGGGTCATGCTGACCCACCGCAACCTCCTGGCCGACGTATGGTCATCCTGCGTTACCCGGCGTCTGGCGCCGGACGATGTTGCCCTGGTAACCGCCCCCCTCTATCAAGCCGGAGCTTTTGGAAGCATGATCGCCAATGTATTCCGGGGCAACACCATCGTTATCCTGGATGGATTCGACCCCCCCAAAGTGCTGGCTACCATCGAGCGGGAGAAAGTCACTACCGCCCTTTTTGTCCCGGCCATGATCCTCAAGCTCCTGGAATTTCCGGACAGCGGCCGCTACGACCTGAGCAGCATGCGCACCGTGGTCTACGGGGCGGCGCCCATGCCCGTGGGGGCCCTCAAGCAGGCCATGGAACGCTTCCGTTGGGACTTCATCGGCGCCTGCGGGGCCACCGAGACCGGGCCGGGCTACATTGCCTTCCTGGACCGGGAGAACCACTACCTGGATGGATCGCCGCAGATGGAAAAACGCCTTCAATCCATCGGCAAAGAAGGGATCAACGCCGAAGTGCGCATCTTTGACGACGAGGACCGGGAGCTTCCCCCGGGAGAAGTGGGGGAGATCGTCCTGCGCGGGCAAAACATCATGAAAGGATACTGGGGAAAGCCCAGGGAGACCGCCGAGGCCTTACGGAGCGGATGGTACCACACGGGAGACCTGGGATATATCGACGCGGATGGGTACATCTACATCGTGGATCGGAAAAAAGACCTCGTCATCAGCGGGGGGTTCAACGTCTATCCCAAGGAGATCGAGAATGTCCTGGATACTCACCCGGCGGTGCTGGAGAGCGCGGTGGTGGGGATCCCCCATCCCCGCTGGGGGGAGACCCCGCTGGCCTTCGTGGTCCTCAAAAAGGGAGTGCCGGCACCCGAGCTCGAAGCGTTGATGGGTTTTCTTCGGGAACGCCTGGCGGATTACAAGCTCCCCAAGGGGGGAATCCAGTTTACACGGGAGCTGCCCCGCAATGCTTCGGGAAAGGTGCTCAAGAGAGAATTGCGGGCCAGGGTTTCGCCGAAATCCTGACCCAGCCGTAAATCTGAGGGGAGAACGACAAGAGGACGAGGCTTTCTCCCCGGTCCTGAAAAGAAAGGAGAAAAGTCATGAAAAGGCGTGGAAATCATTATTTTTTGATTGTTGCCGTTTTCTTTGCGGCAATCTTGTTTCTAGTCGGAGGCAGCCTTTCGGTGGCCCAGGCCCAGCCGGCTACAAACGTCTCCTGGAAACTGCAGGCGGCCTATCCGCCCCCGGAGAAGATCATGGGCCACTGGGGGGCCTACGGGCAGGCCGCGGAGGTGGCCCGGCAGGTCAAAGAAAGGACCCAGGGAAAGTTCGACATCAAAGTCTTTCCTCCCAATGCCCTGTTCACGGCCATGGAGGCTCCTGACGCGGTGAAGCGAGGAGCGGTGGAGATGCTCCTGAGCAACGGGGCCTATCACGTGGGCATCCTGCCGGAGGCCAATCTGGATTACGGGCTTCCCTACGGGGTCAAAACCTCCCAGGAAGCCGCGAAGCTTCTCTTTGAGAGTGAATATTTTAAGATCCTCCGGAAAGCCTACCTGGAGAAACATCAGATCCTCCTGCTGGGTCTGACCAGCACGAGCGCCTACAATTATATAACCCGTTTTCCCATCCGTAAAATGGAGGACATGAGAGGAAAGAAAATCAGGACCTCCGGCGCCTACGGCAAAGTCACCATGGCCCACGGAGCCACCCCGGTCAACCTGGCCCCGGCGGAGCAATACATGGCCCTGCAGAGGGGGACCGTGGACGGCACGATCTTTCCCGCCTATGCGGGAATCACCTATAAAATGTTTGAAGTGGCCAAGTTCCATTCCTGGCCGCCGATTTACCCGTTGATCGGGGCCAGCCTGGTGGCCAACCTGAATGCCTTCAACAAGCTCCCCAAGGAATACCAGCAGATTCTTCAGGAAGAAGTGACCAAGATGGTCAAATATACTTATGACGTTTCCGGTCCGGCCCTGGAGAAGGTTGCCCAGGAGGAGGGAAAGAAGCAGTTCGGAGCGGAAGCCGTATTTATCTCCGATGCGGAATTCGTGAAATTCCGCGAGGCGGTGAAGCCCCTTTGGGAGGAGTGGGAAAAGAAGAGTCCCTACTGCGCCCAACTGGTCAAGATTGCCAAAGAGTACGCCAATAAATAATCGATTTGGGTAAGTCGGGGAAGAAAGGCGGAAGAAAGAGTCTTTGCTCGGAGATAATCGCAGATAAAAGGAGGGAGAGATGGACAGGAAAAAGATTTGGGCCGGACTCGTTGTTCTGGTGGTTTCCGTTTTTTTCATTTTATGGGCCGGGAATCCGCAGGCCTTCGCCCAGGCGAAGCCTGCCAAGGTCTTTCAATGGAAGATCCAGTCCGCCTGGCCGCCCCCGGAGAAGTTCATGGGCTACTGGAGCGGGTTTGGTCAGACGGCGGAAATCGTCCGCCGGGTGAAGGAAAGGACCAAGGGAGGTCTGGACATCAAGCCTTTTCCCCCCGATGCCTTCTTCAAGGTCCTCGAAGCCCCGGACGCGCTGAAAAGAGGGGCCATCGAGATGCTCTGCAGCAGCGGCCCCTATCACGTCAACATTCTTCCCGAGTCCCTGCTCGAGTGGGGTCTTCCCTACGGGACCAAGAGTTCCCAGGAGACAGCCAAAATCATCCTGGAGTCTGAATTTGTATCCGTTCTGCGGAAAGCCTACGCGGAAAAGCACAACGCCTACCTGGTGGGCCTGGGCAGCGCAAGTTCTTACAATTATATCACCCGGTTCCCGATTCAGAAAATGGAAGACCTGAAGGGGAAGAAGATCCGGGCCACCGGGACTTCGGCGAAAATCGCCACCGCCCACGGCGCCGTTCCGGTGAGCCTGGCCGGAGCGGAACAGTACATGGCCCTGCAGCGGGGAACGGTGGATGGAACTATCTTTCCTCCCTATGCGGGACTGAGCTACAAGATGTTTGAAGTGGCCAAGCACATCTCCTGGCCGCCCATCTATTCCGCCGCCAACATCAACTTCCTGGTGAACATGAACGCCTGGAACCAGCTTCCCAAGGAGTACCAGACGATTCTCCAGGAAGAGACCGCCAAGATGGCCCAGTATACCTTCCAGGAATCGGGACCGGCGCTGGAGAAGATCTCCCGCGATGAAGGGAAGAAGCAGTACAACGCTGAATCCACCTTCCTTTCTGACGCCGAGTTTGCACGCTTTCAGAAGGCAACCATGCCCCTCTGGGAGGAATGGGAGAAAAAGAGCCCGTATTGCGCTCAGCTGGTCAAAATCGCCAAAGAGTTCGCCAAATAGATGCGGGTCGAAAGAAGGGGGACCCGGGGTGTCCCCCTGATTGTCAATGGATCGGAGGTTGAGTGAATGGAAACACTGGCAAGAGTGCTCGATGGAATCGACCGTCTCAACGAATGGCTGGGAAAGACCTTTTCCATTCTGGCCGTGGTTCTGACCCTGGTGGTGGTCTATGACGTGGTCCTCCGCTATTTCTTCGCCCGTCCCACCATCTGGGGCCTGGAGGTGAGCTGCATTCTCCTGGCCTACCTCACCTTCATGGGAGGGGGCTATTGCTTCCTCCACGGGGGCCACGTGAAAGTGGATTTCTTCTACCAGAGATGGACGGGCCGGACCAAGGCCACGGTGGACCTGCTCACCTACACCCTGGTCATCGCCTATTGTTCCGTCCTGGTCTGGCTGGGAGGGGCAGTGGCCTGGGAAGCGATCCACGAGGCAAGGGTGAGCACCAGCGCCTGGGCTCCCCCGCTCTGGCCGAGCCAGATCATGGTTCCCGTCGGCGCGATGCTGGTGGGGCTTCAGGCCCTGGCCCGGTGGATCCGGGATTTTCGCATCGCCTGGAGCGACAAGAATGATTTGGCCAGCAGGGTATTTACCGGTGAGGGTGGTATTTTTGAAAAGAAAAAAGCGTAGTCGGTGGATTTAGGAACCTTCATTCTGGAATGAAAGGAGAAGTCGGATGGATCCTGCCTGGCTGACCCTGCTCCTCTTCGGCTCTCTCGTGCTTTTACTGCTCCTGGGTTTGCCCATCGCCTTCACGCTCGGGGGGCTGGCCCTGATCTTTACCCTCTGGCTCTGGGGGCCCGGGGGCCTGCTCATGTTGGCCTCCCACGCGTACGGCGAATCGATGAATTTTATCCTGGTCTCCGCCCCGCTCTTTATCCTCATGGCCGTGGTCCTCGAAGGCTCGGGGATCGCGGAAGACCTCTTCGAGACCATGTACCTCTGGCTCGGGGGGCTGCCCGGGGGGCTCCTCACGGGGACGATCATCATCTGCGCCATCTTTGCCGCCATGTCCGGGATCAGCGGCGTGGCCACGGTGACCATGGGCCTCATCGCCCTGCCGGCCATGCTCAAAAGGGGGTACGACCGGAAGATGTGCATCGGGGGCATTATGTGCGGCGGGGCCCTGGGGATCATCATCCCTCCCAGCGTCATCGCCATCCTCTACGGGTCCATCACCGGGACCTCGGTGGGAAAGCTCTTCATGGGCGGGTTCATCCCCGGGATCATGATCGCCGGGGTGATGATCTTTTACACCACCGTCAAGTGTGTCCGGAACCCCAAGTATGGTCCCCCCGTGCCGGTGGAGGAAAGGGCTAATTTCCGGGCCAAGATTGCTTCCCTGAAATACGTCATCTTTCCCCTTCTCCTGATCCTATTGGTCCTGGGAGTGATCTACAGCGGGATCTGCACCCCCACGGAAGCTTCGGCCATCGGCGCCTTTGGAGCCCTCATCTGCAGCCTGATTAAAAGAAATCTCACCTGGAAGAGCCTGAAGGCGGCCACCATCCGCACCTTGAACATCACCTGCATGGCCCTGTGGATCGTCTTCGCCGCCAAGAGCTTCTCTTCGATTTATACCGCCGGAGGAGCTTCGGATTTCATCCTCTCCCTGGTCCAAAACCTGGCCATCCCCCCGCTGTTGATGATCGGGATCATGCAGTTCATCTTCTTCATCCTGGGAATGTTCATCGATCCGGTGGGGATGTGCATGATCTGCTCTCCGGTATTTCTGCCCATCGTGACCAACCTGGGCTTCGATCCCACCTGGTTCGGGATTTTGTTCATCCTGAACTGCGGCATGGCCTACATCACCCCGCCCTTCGGCTTCAACCTCTTCTACATGCGGGCCATCGCCCCGGCGGACTGCACCATGGGGGAGATCTACGCCTCGGTCTGGCCCTGGGTCGTCTGCGAAGCGGTGGTCCTTGTGCTGGTGATGTTCTTCCCCATCATCGGCATGTGGCTGCCCAATCAGATGGGTTGAAACGAAAGGGTTCAAGGCTAATAAAAGAAGGGGGAAAAGGGGAAGAGGCGAAAGGGCGAAAAGGGAAGGGCGTGCTTCTCATCGGACGGATCGGTCGGATCCGACGGATCGGTCCGATCCGTCCAACGGGCGAACGCCTTTGCACTTGGGATAACCGCAACAGCCCCAGAACTGCGCCCCCGCGTTCCTGCCTTTGCGGGCCGTCCGCAGCGCCATCGGTTTGCCGCAAAGGGGGCAGGCGGGGAGCGTTCTATCCGTCCGATCAGTCGGATCCGACGGATCGGTCCGATCTTTCCTTTGGCGCTCCGCAATCCTTGCCGCTGCCAGGCGTTCGCTATAGCCGCCTTCCTGGATGAATTGCCGCTCCAGCCCCGCAATCTGCCGGTCGAGCAGGTAATTGGCCTGGTGGATCAGGCAGATGATGGCATTGGCCACCACCGCCGGATCGGCGTGGGCCAGCCAGGGGGCGTAAGGGTCTTCATCGGACCGATCGGTCGGATCCGACCGATCCGTCCGATTTTGCCTGCCCACCTCCCGCACGGCTTGCGCCTGGGGATCGTCTTTTTCCCATTGCGGCAGATCGTGTTGCCGCAGGAAGTCCTCGAAGTCCAGCAGCAGTTCGTCGAGGCTGGCACGGGCGACATTGACCAGGCGCAATTCGGTCTGGCTGGAGGCGGCCGAGGCCCGGCTGCCCTCGGCAATGTTCTGCCGCCCGCTGCGCGCCGCCTGGACCATCTGGTCCACGGTGCGCGAGCGCGGGTCCATGAAGCGATCGCAGAACGACACTGTGGCGTCGTAGATGACGGTGGTCACCTGGAAAGACCGCAACTTGCGGTAGCCGCCGCTCGGGCGGAGGCGTGCCGGGCGGGCGGGGAGTGTTCGATCGGACCGATCCGTCGGATCCGACCGATCGGTCCGATGCCCGCCCCGCTTCGCTTCACGCTTGCTGTTGTTCTCTCGTTCGTTCATCCTAGCCATGACCCGGCATTTCTGCTGAAAAACTCTTCCAGCGGAATTCCCTGCCCGCCCACAAGCAGCACCCGCGCCTCATTTCAAAAGAATTTGGATAATTCAACCAATATTACTCAATGGCTGAATAAATTTACTCAATCATACATAAAAAGGAAGAAGCGATTAGCCCTTGGCCTTTTTATAGCCTTAGATCGATATTTTTAAGATCAAAAATTCTGGTTTAAGGCAAAAAAGCGTGCCCTCTTAGGTAAGTTTCCCTGCAATTTCTAATGGTTAGACAGGTCCGATCCGGGAAAGAAAGCGAGCCGGGAAAGAGCCCTCCTCAGAGAGTTCCCTCAATACTCCCACGTCGCATGACCTAAGGGCGACCGATTCAGTTCCTCACGATACAGCCGCCGCTGAGGCATGAACTGATTAATCAGAGCATGGAAACGGTCGTTGTGGCGCCGCTCCAATAGATGCACCATTTCGTGGAAGACGATGTACTCCAGGCATTGCACGGGCTTCTTGGCGAGTTCGAGGTTCAGCCAGATCCGCTTGGCGTTGGAGTTGCAGCTTCCCCACTTGGTCTTCATTTTCTTGACGCCCCACCCCGCCACCCGAACTCCCAGCACCGGCTGCCACTTGTGGAGAAGCGGCGGGATGAGCGCCTTCAGTTGAGTCCGATACCACCGCCCGAGCACTTGCTCCCGTTCTTCGGCTCTCGACCCTTTGCGAATGTAAAGATCTATTAAGGAATTACCACGGAGGAACACCTTGGCCGCCCCGTTATGCTCGACGACCCGGAGTCGGTAGCGCCGCCCCAAAAAATAGTGACTCTCGCCGCTGACCATCTCCCGTTTCGATTGCCGCGGCTGGGAGACAAATTTTCCCTGCTGCTTTCTGATCCAGCCTAGCTTGCCGATCACCGCCAGGCGAACCGCGTTATCGTTGACGGCCAAAGGGGCCGCCACACGCACCCGCCCATTCGGAGGATACACCCCGAGGTGCAGGTTCTTGATGTCCTTGCGGACGATCTGAACCGCCAGGCCACTTACCCGGATCTCGCGGGCTTCAGTACTCATTCTGGTTCTTCACCAACGCGACGATTCTTTCTACCCGCTCTTCCAAAGTTTCCGTGGAATAGACAGATAGGCGTTCCCTCACAACGCCGGCCTGCCCGGCGCCGCCTCCGTATCCCGCTTGCGTCCCGGCCGTCTCCAGGGCGGCCCGGATCGCGTTCCTCACTTTTTTCACCTTGAATGGATTGCTTCGCCAGTCGTCCTGCCGGTTGGCGCGCACCGCCGCGTCCACCGCCAGGGCCAGCGCCTGATCCCCGTCGAGGTTGTCGTAGAGGGCGCGCCTTCCGGGGGTGTTGATCATCTTGGGATACGCACCGCCCGCTTCGGGATTGGTCACCTGCTTCGTCAGTTCAACGATCCTGCGCAGATACTCCTGATAGTCCAACGCCTCCTGGTCTGACTGCCTTGGCCCGCCGCGAGCAAAAGGGTTGCGAAGGAATGGGGGGAGCGAAAAGGTTGGCATGGGGTTAGCCTCTGGCATGGGCTTCCCTCCTTGGTGGGGACAGCCAAAGGGTATCACAGGGGCTTGGAAAATGTCAATTTTCGCAACTGGTTATCCGCAGATTTCGCAGATTACGCAGAGAGCACGGAGAAATAAGAGCCAAAAAGGGGAAAGAATGGATTCAATTCGGTTACCGAAATCAGCTGATCCACAATATCTTAATTTCCTCTTGCATTTGTTTGAATTCTTCATCACCGGTTACTAATTCAGCCCGGTGCAACTTGGCCAGAGCGGCCGCGAAGCAGTCGGCATAGGACATTTTTAGGCCGGCTTTGAATTCGGCGGCTTGTTTGGTGAGCTCTAAATCGGCGGGAATAATCTCGATGGGCAAAGTGGAAATAAGATGGGCTATTTCATCCGCCCGTTCACGGCCCGATTCCCGCAAGGTGATATAGTAAACTTCTCCCCAATTAATTACCGAAAGGAGAAGGGAACGGCCAGAATCCCTGGCCGAGCGAATGATTTCAACCATTTTTTCCGCCCCCTCTTCTCCGTCAAAATAGGCGATGAGGCTGTACGAATCTAAGACTCGCACCGCTGGCTTCACAAGGCACGCTCCTTCGCTTTTTCTTCCTTCAGCGCCTTGAGCAACCTTCCCTTCGTGCCCGCAATCCCGACCAAAGATAGAATATATTCATCCGTAATCGGCTTTATCACGATTTCACCGTCTCGTTCATATAAATAGACCTGAGTCCCTTTTTTAATTCCGAACTTCCGGCGAAGTTTTGAGGGGATTACAACCTGCCCTTTAACCGTCACAACTGACTTATCCATGAGCCCTCCTTTTACGTACATTAAATAATTGTATACCAAAAATATAAAAGTATGTCAATAATAAAACGTATTACAAATAGTTTTTTAGTACCCATAATATCTTTATTTAGACAAAAAGGGTAATAGTTTTAATTTGTTATTTGAAATTGGACTGCCATAAAATAAAACAAAGGCCAATAAATAAGGTTTAGGAAGATTTCCCGCGAAGGATATTTTTTAAGACCTTTCCCGATGGATTTCGGGGCAGGGAATCTATGAACTCGACCTGTTTGGGCTTTTTGTAGCTGGCCAGGTGGGCCTTGCAGTATTCGATGACCTCTTCTCCGGACATGGTCATACCGGCCTTCAAAGCTACGAAAGCCTTCACCGATTCCCCCCAAAAAGGATCGGGGATTCCCACCACTGCGGCCTCCCGGATTTTGGGGTGATGGTAGAGGAGTTCTTCGATTTCCCGGGGATAGATGTTCTCCCCGCCGCTGATGATCATGTCCTTCTTCCGGTCCACGATATAGACGAATCCTTCCTCGTCCATCCGGCCGATGTCGCCCGTATGCAGCCAGCCTCCTTTCAGGGCCTCCGCGGTTCCCTCGGGATCTTTGTAATATCCCTTCATGACATTGGGACCCCGGCAGATGATTTCACCGGGTTCGCCCCGGGGAACCTCCCGGTCCTGGCTATCCACGATTCTCACTTCCAGGAAAGGAACCGCCGGGCCGACGCAGGCGGTTTTCCGAAAGGAGTCAGCCGCTTTCAAAACGGTTGCGGTGGGAGAGAGCTCCGTCGCGCCATAGACGTCATAGATGCCGCCTGCATTGGGGAAGAGCTTCAGCAGCTTTTTCTTGGTTTCATCGGGCAGGGTGGCAGCCCCCAGGGTGCAGCGGGTGATGGACCGGGTATCGTATTTTTCAACCTCCGGCAGGTTGAGGAGGAGATGAAACATGGCCGGCGCTCCGGAGATCACGTTGACTTTCTCCTTCTCGATGATTTCCATGAATCTTCGGGGGTCAAAGTGTTTCATCAGACACACTGGCCCCGGCCAGGGCCAGCCGGATCAGGAAGTGATTGTTGAGGGCGGCGGCATGGTACAGAGGTCCGGTAACGAGGGCACTCTCTCCTTCCTTGTCTTCCCTGGCCAGAAGCATGTTCACGAGGTTCCAGAGGACATTCCCGTGGGTGAGCACCGCTCCTTTGGGTCTTCCTGTGGTCCCGGAAGTGTAGAGCATCTGGCACTCGTCCTCTTCCGAAACGGCGATTCCGGGCTCATCGTCCCGGGACCCCTGCAAGAGGGGCTCGTACTCGATGGCCCGGGGGAAGGGGGCCTTTCCCACGGAGATGAACTTTTCCACCTTTGAAAGCCGGGGAAGGATATTTCCCACCAGAGAAAAGAACTCTTCTCCAAAGGCAAAGATGCGGGCATCGGAGTGATTGACGAGGTAGATTACTTCTTCGGCGGCCAAGCGGAAGTTGATGGGCGTGAAGACTCCACCGAGCTTGGCCGCCCCCATGAAGACCTCGACGAGCTCAGGGGAATTAAAGAGCAGCGTCGCCACCCGATCCCCTTTCTGCAGGCCGAAGCGCAGCAGGGCATTGGCAATCCGGTTGCACCGCTGGTTGAATTGCCGGTAGGTGAACCTCTTATCTTCGTAGATAAGGGCTGTCCGGTCGGGGAATTTGTTCGCCTGCATCGTCAGGAGAGAACCCACGTTCATAAGATCCTCCAGGTTTCGAAACTGTTTATCCGCAGATTACGCAGCACGGCAGAGCCGCAGCCAAGAATTTTTTATCGGGACACAGATGAACACAGATAAACACAGAAAAAAATGCCTAAAATTCGGAATGCCTAGAATGCCTAAAATTAAAAGAAAAGCTTTATCGCCTTTGACTCCGAACTCCGAACTCAAAACTCCGAACTCTTTTGGACGCGGATGAACACGGATAAAATTCACGGGATAAAATCTTTACGAAATGTAAAAATTTTACGGAAAAAATTTGCGATGTTATTCCCACCGCAGGGGCGGTTCGCGAACCGCCCCTACCCGCTGTTGGAAAACTATAAAAATTGACGAGGATTGTCAAGGTGGGATAAGGCTAGATTACCAAGATAAGAGCTGAGGGCCAAAAAAAATTAGTATGTTGTTAAGAAGATTATCTTATTCATCTCGGCCGTAGGGGCACGACATCGTGCCCCTAGACACGCGCCGCAATTCCTAATGACACCGCTTTTGCCGCTCTCAATTATGGAAAAATTATAGGCCCTATGTTGTCGGTTTTTAAATTCCGCAATTCCGCCCTGCACTACGTTGAGTGCAGGGCTGCCCCGAACCTTACATGGTTCGGGGCGCATTTGTTCAGATTCCCGGCACGCAACCCGGGGCGCGGACCATCAGGACCGGAACGCAGGAGGATCGGAGGATCCGGTCGGCCACCCCACCCCACACCCATTTGCTGATTCCCGAGCGGCCATGGGTGGCGATGACGATGATATCCGCCTCGTTCTTGTTGGCGAATTCAGCCAGGGCATCGGCCACGTTTCCGTAAAGGACCACGGAATCGATTTTAACGCCCGCTCGGTATTTGGCCTGGCTGAGAATCCCTTTCAAATATTTGTCGGCATCGGCCCTATTTTCCTTGTCCACCTTCTTGAGCTGTTCGTCGCTGATAATGTAATCGGAAGTGGGTGGATGGAACGGTTCGACCACCCGGGCGAAGATCACTTTCTTGGCCGAAGAACCTTTCACCAGGGTTTCCACATGGGGAAGAACGCATTCGGCCAGCTTCGACCCATCCATGGGAACGAGAATTGTTTTGTACATGGCATCCTCCTTCTGGTTTAAGAATTACTTCAGAATTTGAAGCAGATCAAAAGGCAAGCCAAAATACCTCTTCCCTTTTACATATTTAGATGCAATTGCATGGGATTAGGGCTATTTATTTTCGGATCATCTCCAAATTAGTTGATCGAATATTTTATGAAAACCTGCCAAGGGCCCGGAAGGAAAGTCAGATTGCGCCGCAAGCATCGGCGGGATATTGCTTTCCAAAGTCTCCCTGCTTGACTTCCGCAAGGCACAGCGGGGGCGGGAAAAGAAAACCTCGATGAGGGGACAGAGCACCCCCGCCACAGCTGAGAAAGGGACAGGTGCCTCATGATTGCAAGCAATATGGCTTTCCTTCCGGGACCCTGGAATCACTTGACATTTCGAAAATACCAGCTTTTGGCTCTCAACTAAATTGGAAATGATCCTTATTTTCTAAATTCCTGCCCAAATGATCAGCCTAAGGAATAGGTGAAAAAGGGCAGACGGCAGGCACGGTTCGCGAACCGCCCCTAATTGGGTTAAGATCCTCCTGTTGTCTCTAATAAAAATCGATCCGGTAAAATAAATCGACCCCCATTTCATTCCCCCGCCAGGTTTCCACCTCCCAGTTTTTCCATACCCGGTATCTGATTTTTAAAAGCTGTTCATCGTTAAGCACGGAATATCCATAGCTTATGTATAGCTGAGGGGTCAGGTACTTGCCCAGGGTCACCATGGATCGTGACAGGTCTCCGCCCCCGGTTTGAATGTCCACCGTGTCGATCCCCAGCTTGCCTTTAAACTGGTCAACCACGCCGATGGAATCGCCGGCCAACAGGCCTCCCGCCCCCACCAGGAGGAGAGACATTTTTCCCTCCTTCGGGTCATACGGCCGACCCAGAAGGAGGTAGGAAAGAATTTCCTCGTCTTTCATGGCCGGCTGGGAATAGAGCTTGACATTCGGTTTCTTTAGATTCCCGAAAATGGCCAGTCCCACTTTGATATTGTACATTTTTTCCAGGTCATCGGCGCGGCGAAGGGCCAGGATGTCGAGGGCGGGATTATCGACCGGCCCCCCCGAAAAGATGAAGCGCCCCCGGTCGATCCGCAGGCCCAAGCCATAGCCACTATAGGTCCCCTGGGTGAGCCGGATTTCACCCTGGGCAGTTGCCTCCTCCGGCTTAAGCCCTAAGATTTTCAAATCCACCTTTCCCGCCAGCCGGGTATCGATTCCCCCGGTTTTCAGTTGAATTTGATCGCCAAGGATCACCCGCACCTGAATATCCATGGACAGGGACGGTTTTCGGTCCGGGGGCTGGTCGATCATTACCACGTCAGAGCTGGTCCGGGCCAACCCGGGACCGGAGACTTCGGAAATATGGACCTCGGGAAGCAGGATTTCTCCCCGCACGGTGATTTTTTGGGGAGTCCCCTGGAATTCGAGGCTCGGGGTGCTCTGGATCCTCAGGTTCGGGAGATAGAAGGTCTGAAATTTCTCCCCTTTCAAATTTCCTTCAAAACGGTCCATGCCCCAACGTTTCAGCCAGATCGTTCCCGCGCCCTCCACATATCCAGGGCCGGATCGGACCCGGAGCGATTCAACTTGAATCCGCTCATCCCGGAGTTTCCACCGCGAAGAAAGATCTTCGACCCGGATCCCGAGGGAAGGAATGTGGGCCCCCGCTCCGGTCAACTGCAGGGTGCCCTGGAGATTCGGCTGTTCCCAGGTTCCATCGGCCTTGAATTCCAGGTCCATGTTCCCCCTGGTTTCCTCCACCATTCCCGGGAAAAAAGCGGCGAGGAGCCCCTTTTCCTGGGCTTGGCCTTGAAAGGAAATCCGCAGGGGACCGCGCGGATCAAGCCGGGGAGGGATCCGGGCGGGAATGGGGACCCGGAAATTCCCTTTCAGAGAACCGTAATCAACCAGGGAAAGGGAAACATTCCCCTGCAGATTTTCTCCGCGCCAGATATAATCCAGGTCGGCCTGGTTAATCCCCGCATGGATGACCCCTTTGTCCGCCTTCCAGCTCAAATTGGCCCGGGAGACTTTCCATCCGCCCGCCAGGTCGAGGCGAAAATCGGGCAAAAACTCCCCTTTTATTTTCCCATCCGCCTCGCCTTCCAGCAGGAATCCCTCTGGCAGGAACGGCTGCAGGAGGGCAAGATTGAATGCCGCCCAGAGGAGATCGATTTTCCCCTGCCGGGGAAGAGCCGGACGGGGAGGTTCAGACGAAGTGAAGGTCCCCTCAATCCTGCCGTTCTGGTTCAACATGGCCACCAGCACGGCCAGAAAACCCCTGGGTCCCCATTCGGCCACGGCTTTCGCATGGGGCACCTCAAAATTTATCGCGGAAGATATCTTGCGGGCCTTCCCGTCTCCTTTGGAGCTATCGATCTGGAATCCGGCGTCCGAAATCAAGAGCGTTCCCTTCCATTGAGGTTTGGACCACGTGCCTTCGGCGTTGAGGTCCAAGGCGGCCTTTCCCCGGCTCTTTTGAATCCATTCCGGATAGAGGCCGGAGAGAAGCCCGTTTTCCTGAAGCTGCGCCTGAACAGAAAGCTCGAACGGGCCTTCGGGGGCAAGAGAGGGCGAAAAGCGGGCCGAAAGGGGCAAAAGAAAAACTCCTTTCAGGGTTCCATGCTCGGCGGAAGTCAGGTTCAGGCTCCCTCGAACGGCCTCCCCTTGCCAATCAAAGTCAGCCTCAGCTGATTTCACGGGGATGGAAATGGGCTTTGCGCTTCCCTTCCAATGAAACTCGGCCTGGGAGACCCGGGTCTTTCCGGCCGCTTCGAAACGTGAACCGGGCAAACCATCCCCCGGTGAGGGTTCCTGAATTTTTTCCTTTGAGAATCAGTTCCCCGGGCAAGAGGGAATGGAACAGCCCGAGGTCTAATGCGTTCCACCGGGCTTCCAGTTTCCCTTGCCGGGGAAGATCAAACTGAAAGGGATCGGGGGAAGATACTTTTCCGTCCAGGGTCGCGCCCTGATTGAGCTTCAAAGATGTCGCCGCCAGCAGGCCTTTCCCGTTCCAGTCCACCTGGACCTGCCCGGATGGAACCTCGAAACTCAGGCGGTCATGAGCAAAATATCCCTTGAAACGGCTGTTCCCGGAAATCTGCCATCCGCCTTTTTGCCCCCGGGCGGAGAAAGATCCGCTGGAGTGTCCGGATACACGGCCCGCAGGGATCCAGGGATTGGCCCGGGTCAGATCGACGTCTTGCCATTGAGCCTGGAGAGATCCCAGAACCGGATTCAGGGTCAGGTCCGCCCGCGCTTCCAGTCTTTCTCCCTGGCCGCTTTTTATAACCAGGGGAGACACCTGGAATCGATCCGCTGAAAGAGTGACCTGCGCCGGACCCTGAAGATCCCAGGGGCCCCGGGCCTCCCGGCCGTCGAGCTTTTCCAGAGTCCCTTTCCAGGACCTATCCCGGTAGGCACCGTTTAGGTCTCCCTGGACTTGAACGCGGTTTACAGCCGTGGTGAACTGAACCCGGTGAGAGGCAGGACTTCCAGCGGCCTGGAGAGTGAGGGAGGACAAGTCCAGGGGCCCGGCCTTAAGGCTTCCTGCCCGGGCCTCGAGGGACAAAGCGGGGGAAATCCCGGGACCGTATTCTTTCAGGTGAAGATCGGCGCGGAGATTCTGAGCCTTTACTCCCTGCGCTCCCAGTTCTTTCCCCTCGGCGGTTATCATCCCGCTCAGGCGGTCTTCCAGGTACCGGAACCAACCCGCCGCGGAAACCTGTCCTTTGGCCTGGGGGATGATCTGGGAAAGATCGGTCACTTGTCCTTCCAGGCTGATTTTTTCCTGGAGCGTGCCCTTCCCCTGGAGATCGAAGCCCTTTCCCTGCAGGCCAAGGCGGGCGATGTGCAGGAGGTTTTCCTTCCAGCGGCCCTCCATCTCTCCGGTTACGGCTTTATCCAGAAGCCGGCTTTCCAGAAGCTTCGCCTTGAAGACCGCCTCCGGCTCCCGGGTCTTGGGCCAGAGAAGGCGGCCGTCCAGGTTCAGGTTGATTTCCCCTTTCAGATCCGGAGTCAATAACCCAGGGTTCAGCTCTCTTCCCTGGAGATTCCCCTCCACAGAGAATCCGTCGGCCCAGGAAACCCTCAGGGGGCCTTTCACCGAACCGTCAAGCCATCTTCCCATGAGGGTGGTCACTTCCAGATTTTCCAGGCTTCCGCGGAAGACGGCCGATGCCCGGGCCTTCTGCCAGCCTTTTGCCTGATTGGCGACCGTGAGCCGCCCTCTGTATTTATCCACGGGACCTTTGATCTCGATGGTTCCGGAGAGATCGGCAAGGAGTTCCAATTCCGGAAGCGGGGTTATACCGGAGAAATCGGCTTTCAAAGAGAAGACCGGCTTCTCCCCAAAGGCGATTTCTCCTTCCCCCTGGATCCTTCCCTTCCGCCCCGGCTGAAGGAGACGCACGTTTTGGAGCTGGAGGGCGGAGCGGGTCAAGCCCAGATTACCTTCCAGGTGGAGTTGTTCCACCGCCTTTCGCCGCGCGGAAAGGGAAAAAGATCCCTTCGCCTCTTCCCGCTCCGGTACCGGCTCCAGCCGCGAGTTGAATCTGGAAAGAATCGAGACCGGCAATTTCGTCGGCCAGGGTGGTCTGCAAGTCCAGACCCAGGGAAGGGCGGGAGAGCCCCAGTTTCATGGACCCTCCGGCTTGCACCGAAGGACCGGCCAGGGTGAAGTCCCGGACATTCAGCGTCTCTCCGTCCCAATGCAGGCGGGTGAAGAGAGTATCAAAAGGAACCGGTTTTTCCCGCAGACGCTGGTAGGTCCCTCTTTGAATCCGCAGGGAATGAACCTCTCCCCGCAGCCGGGAGAGCCAGAAGGGAGTTTCCGGCCAGCCGCGAAAAGAGACGGGACCGGTCTCCGGGCGGTTGTCTTTCACCTGGACGCCGTCCAGGGAGATCTCGTGGACCAGCAGCCTGCGGTTCCAGAGTTCCTCGGCCTGCCATCTTAAATGGAAAAACTCGGACTTGAGTTCGCCCTGCGGCCAGCGGACCCGCAGGCCCCGGATTTTCAATTCATCCCGCAACCGGCCGGAAATTTCCCGGGCGTCAATTTTCAGGGGGGTCAAGACCGAGATCACCCTCAGGAGAACACCGGTGCCTTCGGGGGTGTTCAGAGCCCAGATCACCAGGGAGACGGAGGCTCCCAAGACGAGCGCGAGGGCGATAAAAATGATCAGGAAATACTTCAGCCTCTTTTTCACAAGTGCAAACCCGATCGAGATATGCAGTTGAAACCCCGGGTTGTCCACATTGATCTGCCGGGCCAAATCTAGCCGCACGGGTCCCGCGGGGGTGTAATAGCGAACTCCGATCCCCGCTCCCATGGGCCAGCTCATATCCTGGAAATTGTTAAAAGCATTTCCCACGTCGTAGAAGCCGGCGACGCTCCAGTTCCGGGTGATGGAGTACTCCAGTTCAAGGCTGCCTACCAGGAGGTGTTTTCCCCCGATCACGTTTCCTTCGGAATCTTTGGGCCCGAGGGATTGGTAGGTATAGCCGCGCACGCTGCGGTCGCCGCCGGCGTAGAAACGAAGGGAGGGGGGCAGATCGGTAAGGGGATCCTTTTGCCAGGTAACTCCCACTTGGGTCCGGGGAATCAGAGAGAAACCGGCCCCCAGGGGAATGAGCAGGTCGCCATTCCCCAGAAATTGCAGAAAATTGGATTCCGCTCCCAGCGCTCGGGTGGAGCCCCTGGTTTCCAGCGTATACCGAAATCCCTTGCCGGGCCGGATGAGGTCATCGACCCTGCGCTGATAAAGACGGAGCCCGGGCATGAAGAGTTCGGACCTGCCGTCCTGTCCGGATTCAGAAAACCGTTCGTACCGGAATTGGAGGTAGGCGGAACCGATGATCCCGTAACCGAAACTCCGGGCCTGTTCCCCTTCCAGGGTCAATAACACGCTGTCATAAGGCTCCAGAAGCTCCCGCTGGAGTCCTGCTTTCAGGTTCGTCCGGTTGTCAATGTGCCCCGTGCTGGGAAGGGTATATTGGGACGAAATCGCCTGGCGTCGCTCGGCAATGCTGAGGTCCGAATTGAATTCATGGCCCTGCTGGAAGGCATTCAAGTCCTGATAGCGGAGAGAGAGCTTGGCCCCGTAATCGGTGGAATATCCGACCCCGGGTCGCAGGCGTTTGGGGGCGGAGGGTTCAAGCTGGATCCTTACCGGCACGTTTCCATCCCGGGCCTCGTCCTTGTCTGCCCGGACGTTCACCGAGGCGAACCGGTCGGAGTTGATGAGATTCAATTGGGTCTGGTAGACCTTGGAATAAGAGTAGGGGTCCCCGGGCTTGAAATCCAGAAACCTTTCCAGGTAGGAGATCGGATACAGCTGGGTCCCTTCCCAGATCACTTCTCCAAAAAGGTACCGGGAACCGGTTTGAAGGATCAGCTCAATCTCCGCTTTCCGCTCCGCACGGTTCACCCGGATCACGTGGGATGTATATTCCGACCCCAGGTATCCCAGGTTCAAAGCCTTGCTCCTCAATTCTTCTTTGGCTTTTTCATATTTCACCTGGTTCAGCGCATCCCCGGGTTTCAGGGGAAAGGAGTCAACCAGCAGCCTGAGGTCGCGGTTTTTCTCCCCCGGCCCGGTGAGCCGGACTTGCACGGCCGTGAGCCGGACGGGCTCTCCGGGAATTACTTTCACCCGCAGAAGATCCTGGCCCTCCTCCGTTTTTTCCAGGTCCGAGGAGACCTGCGCCTCAAAGTAGCCGAAGGGCTCAGAGATTTCCGGACCTTGTCCGGGATCTGGCGGAGGAAGAGGTTGAGAAGCGCCCGATCGACTCCCCCCTCGCGGACCATTCCCGGCGGAAGGGTCAGAGCGGCCCGGGCGTTCTTCAGGGCATCCCCTTCGATTCCTTCGATGACCACCCCAAAAGGCTCTGCGGCGATGGCATTCGAAAGGAGGCATGCCCCAAAAATGAAAAACAGGAAAAGATGTGGATATCGAATTCTTTCCGGCAAACGTTTTACCCGGCCCTGGAAGATAATGAGGATTTCTCCTGCGGCCTCTCAGCTGGAAAAAGCGAAGCTGATAAGAATTTTACCCTTTTTCCCGGGCGATAAGTAGCTTTTTGTTGGAAACCAGAGAAACGGCGCCCTTGGCTGCGCCAAAGGGAAGAAAGATAGGGGGTTAAGGCGGGAACCAAGAATCCAAGGGACCCCCTTTGAAAAAAAGTTTTGTGGGGATATAATCACCCCGCATTCTGTCCCTCCTGAATTCCATGCGGAAAGGGAGCAAAAGTGGAAACTGATTCAATTTTTAGGAAGAAGGCCTCCTTCTGGAAAGCTCTTTTCACTCCTCGATCCGTTGCCCTCGTGGGCGCGTCCAAAGATCCCAAGAAATGGGGATTCAACCTTCTGCTCAATATTGTGAAGGGGGGCTATCCGGGCCGGATATACCCGATTAACCCGAAAGAATCTGAGATCCTGGGGTTCAAAGCCTATGCTTCGATCGTTCAGGTTCCTGAGCCTGTGGACACGGCTATCCTGGTTGTACCATCTTCGGACATGCCCAAGATCATCCAGGAATGCGGGAGAAACGGCACTAAAGTGGGGGTGGTCATCACTGCGGGATTCGGGGAGGTGGACCGGAAAGGAAAAAGTGCGGAAGAGGAGATGGTCGCTCTGGCCCGAAGCCTGGGAATGCGCCTCGTCGGCCCCAACTGCCAGGGAATTGTGAGCACCTGGAATTCTTCCCTCTATGCGCACATGCCCCCGCAATTTCCCCCGACCGGCCCTTTGGGGGTCGTATCCCAGAGCGGAAACCTGGCCACCTCCCTGATTGAAGCGGGTCGTCAGTTAGGCATCGGCTTCAGCCGGATCATCAGCAGCGGGAATGAAGCCGACCTGCAGACTCCGGATTTTCTGGAATTCCTGGCCGAAGACCCCAAGACCGAGGTCATCCTGTCTTACCTCGAGGGGTTAAAGGATGGAAGGAAATTTTTCCAAACCGCCTCGGAAGGTTTCGGTAAAAAAACCTTTCCTGATGGTGAAGGCGGGACAGACCGAGGCGGGAGTGAAGGCCGCCTTTTCCCACACCGGGGCGCTCGCCGGTTCTGCCGGCCTGTTCAGCGGCCTTTGCCGGCAGAGGGGGATCATCCAGGCTGAGACCATCGAAGAGATGGTGGACATGGCCGCGGCTCTCGCCACTCAACCCCTGCCCAGGGGAAGGAGGGTGGGAGTCGTGACCCTGGGAGGGGGATGGGGAGTGCTGGCCGCGGATTTCTGCTCCCAGGCCGGCCTGATCGTTGAAGCGTTAACCCCGCGGATGATCAGAGAGCTGGACGGAGTGCTGCCACCCTGGTGGAACCGGATGAATCCAGTGGACATGGTCGCCGGATACCGGAAAGGGGATCTTTTAACCTCCATGGAATTGTTCTTGAAATCAAATCGATTCGATGGAGTGCTTTTGCTCGGCCTCGGGTGGCGGGCCTGGCGGGGAGATTTCCTGAAATCCTGGTCGGTGACCGCAGAAGATGGAATGGAGGCAGCGGGGCAGGACTGGATCGAGGAAGAGGGGAGGATTTTGCGGATCTTCAGGAATTGGGCTGCAAGTATGACAAGCCGATTCTTCTGGCCTCCGACGTGATCCAGCATACGCCGGGATATGAAATGGCCGTTCGCCAACGCCGGGTGGCGGCCTACTCATCCTTGCCGCGTGCGGTGAGAGCCTATCGGGGGTTGGTGGAGAGATATGAATTTTTAAAGAGGGTTCGAGGGAAATAGGGAGTACGGTTTTCCATTTAATTTGACAGCAAATAGAACCCGTGATAAAAATTTAATAATATCGAATGCTTTTCCTTTATTCCAGCCGGGAAGATGAACCCTTTTTTCACCGTCCTATCCGCCGCCTACATATTCGGAATCTTCTTTTTGGCCGACTCCTCTGCTGCTTCTCAAATCGGTGAATTCAATCCATACAGCCTGCTGCACATCCCCCTTTACGGACTTCTAACCGCTCTTCTTCTCCTGGCTTTTGCCTCTAAACCGGGAACGAATATTGCGATGCCGTTACCATTTAGCGGCCTGGATAGCTGTGGCCGTCGGGATTTTGGACGAGTATCACCAGACCTTCATCCCCAGCCGGGAGGGTTCCCTGGGTGATGTTTTCTTAGACCTCCTGGGGGTTGTATTGGTGGTGATCCTGGCCCGCCGGGTTTCCCCGTCCCTTTGGCTTCGGCCCTTTCAGGGGCGAAAGGGGTAGAAGAAGAAATCCGCAAGAGAGGGCGGTTTGCGAACCGCCCCTGCCATCTCCCGCCCCGCAGAATACTTGCCCATCCCCCGTTGCTGAAGAAAGAACCCATGGACATGAAAAACCCGGAAGAGAGGGTAGCCAATGGGGTTCAGGCTGAAGGAATTTGGATCATCCTCCTAAGGCGGTTATTCTTTCATTGGATCGGGCCTGTCCCGGGGAGATTCGCAAGGGGAGATGGTTTCGCCCGGTCTTTCCTCTGGAGCTATTTCCCCGCAGGCCTCTCTTTGCGGAGGATAGGCGGGAAGGTGATTCGAAAACGATAATCCCGCCGAGCCTGATGATCCAAATTCCTTCAGCCCGAACCCCAACAAGTTCAAAGAACGGGGGATGGGCAAGCCGACGAATAGGATTGACCGGTCCCTCTTGAATTTAGTAAATTGAATCTCCCCCTGGAGGCATCATTACTGGGAAACCCGGATCAATCCAGAAAAGGGGAAACTATTCCAGAAAGGAGACATTATCATGATGAAGCGGGCGAAGGACTCTCTGGACCTCGGCATCATTGCCAGTGACATCAAGGCCAGCCTGAACTTCTACCAGAACATTCTGGGGCTGGAGTTCGTCGGCAGCAGCCCGGTCTATTTCGGGACCATCCACCGGCTGAGGTTCGGCACCAGTGACTTCAAACTGATCGAGCCCAAGACCGTCCCCCCGAAAGGGGCCATCGGCCTGGAGAAACAATTGGGGTTTCGGTACGTAACCTTTGTGGTCAGCAATCTCTCCGAGCTCTGCGGAGAGCTCAAAAGCAAGGGAATCGAATTTGCGCTGCCGGAGACCCAGGTTCGTCCGGGAACGCGGATCGCCATGGTCAAAGATCCGGACGGCAACATCGTGGAATTCGTAGAACGGAGCTAGCAGGGTCCTGAATCAACTTCCCCGAATGGGTCAAGGTCAGCCGGTGGTATGGGCCTTATGCCTGAATTTCCGCTTGCCCTCTGATTCATTCTGGAATAGGATAGGGCAGGTTTCGGGCACCCCTCTCGTGGTATGCTCCTTTCCCTGCTTCCCGAAACTCTACTTTTCATCCCCAAGGGGGCAAAAGATGACGAAGCTTCTTATCCGTTTGCTGATCAACATGGTGGCCATCCTGGCTATCGCCTACCTGTTTCCCAGCTTGGTATGGGTCGATAGTCTCTGGTCGGCCCTCGGGGCGGCTTTTCTTCTGGGAATTGTCAACGCCCTTATCCGCCCCATCTTCGTCCTGCTGACCATTCCCCTCACCCTGGTCACCTTAGGGCTCTTTCTCCTGGTGATCAACGCCCTCATGCTCTGGCTGGTGGCGGGCTTGGTGGGGGGCTTCCATGTGAGCGGGTTCTGGGGGGCCTTCTTCGGGGCCATCCTGATCAGCGTGGTGAGCTGGATCCTTTCCCGGGTCATTTATTCTTAACCCGGACAAGCCGGAAGCACTTGTAGGGGCACGATGCATCGTGCCCCTACCGAAAGCCCCTCACCTCAATCAAGGTGGCAATCCGCCCTGCACTACGCAGAGTGCAGGGCAGCCCTGAACCTGACATGGTTCAGGGCGCAATCGACAGCTCTCTTCCCCTTTTCCTCCGCCTCGGGTACAATGGATCATCCTAGGGATGCGGAGGGGGTCGTGAAGGTTGGTTTCTTCTCCCGATCGACGCCACTCATGGCCTTGTTCGTCTCTCTTCTTTGGGTCTCGAACGTCCAAGCCCAATCAAAACCGGTCATTGAAGTGGGAAAATTTTCCGCGGCGGAGGCGGGAGGGACTCTGCCCGCCGGCTGGAAACCATTGACTTTTAAAAATATCGAGAAGCACACGGCCTACATCCTGGTGAAAGACGGCGATACAGTGGTGGTGAAGGCGGAGGCGCAGGCTTCGGCCTCCGGTCTGATCCGGGAGATCAAGGTTGATCCCCAAGAGTACCCGGTCGTCCAGTGGCGCTGGAAGATAAACAACATCCTTAAGAAGGGGGACGTGCGCCGGAAAGAGGGGGATGATTATCCCGCCCGGCTTTATATCACCTTTGAATATGACCCGAAAAGATTATCCTTTATGGATCGAGCGAAGTACGGTCTGGTCAAAGCTTTGTACGGCCAGCAGCCGCCCCTGGCGGCCCTGAATTATATCTGGGAAAGCCAGGCTGCCCAAGGGACTGTGGTCCCCAACCCTTTCACCGACCGGGCCATGATGATCGTGGTGGAGAGCGGGGACGAGAAGATCAACCAGTGGGTGATGGAAGAACGGAACCTGTACGAGGATTATAAAAAGGCTTTTGGGGAAGAGCCCCCCGCCATATCCGGAGTGGCGATCATGACCGATACGGACAACACCGGCGAGTCGGCGGTCGCCTATTACGGAGATATTGTCTTCAAGAAGGCAAAGTGACTCCATCATGAAACATGAACCCTTCATCCGTCTGGGTGTTTTCCTGGGAATCCTCCTCCTGATGGCCCTGTGGGAAATCCTGGCTCCTCGCCGCCCCCTTCTTACCTCCAAGAAGGGGAGGTGGTTCGCGAACCTGTCCTTGGTGGCCATCGATACCGTAACCCTCCGCCTGATCTTGCCGGTCATGGCGACCGGAGTCGCCCTCATGGCGGAAAAAGAAAAGATCGGCCTCCTGAATTACCTCGACGGCCCCATTTGGATGAAGGTCGCCTTGGGGATGATCTTCCTAGATTTGATCATCTATCTCCAGCATGCCATGTTCCACGCCCTGCCGGCCTTCTGGCGCCTCCACATGATGCACCATACCGACCTGGACTTCGACACCACCACCGGAGTCCGTTTCCATCCGCTGGAGATCTTTCTTTCCATGGGAATCAAGATGATCGCCGTCCTCGGGCTGGGAGTTTCCATCCTGGCCGTGGTGATCTTTGAGGTTCTGCTGAACGCCACCAGCCTCTTCAACCATGGAAATGTTCGCTTGCCGGCCCGCTTCGACCGGGGACTGCGGCTCTTCGTGGTCACTCCGGAGATGCACCGGGTCCACCATTCGGTGATCATCCGGGAGACCAACAGCAACTTCGGCTTCAACTTTCCCTGGTGGGATTGGCTCTTCAAGACGTATCGGCCGCAGCCGGCCGCTGGCCACGAGGGCATGACCATCGGGCTCAGCCATTATCGGGAGGCCCAGGAGCTGACCTTGGGCTTTCTGCTCCTCCTCCCTTTCACCGGAAGGCCGGGGAAGTATGCGTTTAACAGCTGAAATTCCAAAGGAGGCCATTCTCAGGATTTGAAGGGATCGAGAGGAGGATGGATGTTTCCGGATATCCACCCTCGTCCCCTTTTCCTAAAAGGGGCTGGAGAGAATTCCGGTACTACCGTGTTTTTCTTGACTGCCGGGTAAAAAGGAGGTTGATTTTATGATTCAGAATATCAGGAAGGTGAGCATCTTTATTCCCCTGTGGTTGCTGGTCATCTTGACGGCCGGGGGAATGGCCGCGACCCACACCAGTATGATCAAGGACCAGCAGACCGTGGCCCTCACCATCTACAATTCAAACCTCGGGCTGGTGAAGGAAACCCGGCTGATCTATATCCAGCAGGGGGTCCACACCCTGAAATTCATGGATGTGCCCGGCAAGATCGAACCTGCCAGCGTCACCCTGAAATCCCTGATCGACGGCAGCAGCCTGAATATCCTGGAGCAAAATTATGAATACGACCTGGTGAGCCCGCAGAAGCTGCTGGAGAAATTCGTGGGCCAGAAGGTCGACCTGGTCTGGCTGAACCCTGAGAGCAAAAAGGAAGAAACCGTGGAGGCGACCCTCCTTTCCACCCAGGGAGGAAACGTCTTTCAGATCGGCGAGAAGATATCCCTCGGTCATCCCGGACGAATCGTCCTTTCCAAAATTCCGGAGGGTCTCAGCCTCCAGCCCGCCCTTTTATGGCTCCTGGAGAACAAGCTGGCCCAGCCACAGAGGATGGAAGTGACCTATCTGAGCGGGGGCCTCAACTGGAAGGCCGATTACCTGGCTATTCTCAATCCTTCCGATTCCCAGGTTGACCTGACCGGGTGGGTGACCCTGGAGAATCGAAGCGGGGCCACCTACCGGAACGCCCTGCTTCGACTGGTGGCCGGGGATGTCCAGCGGGTCCGGGAGGAGAGAATGGCCTACTCCGCCGCACCCCGGGCGGCGGTCGCCGCCAAAGAGGCAGCCCCTCCCCAGTTTCGGGAGGAGTCTTTCTTTGAATACCACCTCTACACGCTGGAGCGGGGAACGACCCTTCGGGACAACGAGACCAAGCAGATGCTTCTCTTCAACGCTCCCCAGGTTCCGGTGAATAAACTCTACATCCTCCAGGGCCAACCCCATTATTACTGGAGCCGGTACGATGCCCGGGGCCAGAAGCAGAAAGTGGGGGTTTTCCTGGAACTGGTGAACCGGCAGGAGAACCGACTGGGGAACCCGCTCCCCCGGGGGATCGGTTCGGGTATACAAGGAGGACAAGGACGGGACCCTGCAGTTTACCGGTGAAGACCGGATCGACCACACCGCCAAGAATGAGAAGATCAAAGTGAAAATCGGGGAGGTCTTCGATGTAGCCGCGGAGAAAGTCCAGACCGACTTCAAGCAGCTGGAGCCCCGACTCCATGAAATTACCATGGAGGTTACCCTGAGGAACCAGAAGAATGAGGACGTCAGGATCCTGGTGGAAGAGCCCGTTCCCGGAGACTGGCAGATGATCTCCAACACCCATTCCTACGAGAAAATTCAGGCGAACTTAATCCGCTTTCTTGTGCCCGTGGCCAAGGGGCAGGAAGTCAAGGTTCGGTACAAAGTGCGGGTCCGATACTAAAAAAAGTTTCGGGTTTCGAGTTTCAGGTTTCGGGTTAAAAAACCCGAAACTCGAAACTTCATATTCTATCCTTCGGATCAGGGCCACCATAAATATTTGTGCTGGGGATCTATTTTTAGATCTGTGAAAATCCGTTTCAGGGAATCGTCCACCCGGGATTGAAGCTCATCGAAAATATTCTTGCCGTGGGAGTCCATGGCCACGATCAGGGGCCCCAGCCGCTTCACTTTCAAGACCCAGACCGCCGCGGGCATCCCCAGATCCAGCCAGTGAACCGCCTGGATCTCCGGGATCTGGCTGGCGTAATAGGCGGCCGTCCCGCCGGTGGTATGCGCATACACCGCCCCGTATTTTTGAAACGCCTCCAGGGCCTGCGGCCCCATGAATCCTTTCCCGATGACCATTTTGGCGCCCATCTTTTCAATCAGACGGGATGCCGGGCCGGTGAACCTCGAGCTGGTGGTGGAGCCCACGGAAACGGGCTTCCATTTCCCCCCTTCCTGTTTGGTGATGGGGCCGGCGTGCCAGATGGCTTTTCCCTGCAGGCTGAAAGGCAGGGCCTCATGGGAATCGAGGGCGTTTAGAATCCGTTCATAGGCCATATCCCGCACGGTCAACACTTCACCGGTGACATACACGGTATCTTTCGCCCTGAGGCGGCGGATCTCTTCTTCGCGAAGGGGCACGGTGAGCTCGTATTCAGCCATTTTTTCTTTCCTCCAGAAATTCAAAAGTGCCGTTCGAATGGATTCGCACTGCGGCCTGCCGGTCGGCCCAGCACTGGATGGCCACGACCACGGGCACCGCGGCGGAGTGAGTTCCGCACAGCTCCACGTGGACCGCCAGAGCCGTGGTTTTTCCTCCCATGCCCATGGCCCCGATGCCCGTGGCGTTCACCGCCTTCAGAAGCTTCTCCTCCAGGTCCGCGGCCGCCGGGTCGGGGTTCTTTTTCCCCAGGGGGAGCCGCAGAAAGGCTTTCTTGGCCAGGATGGCGGCAATGTCCGACGTCCCCCCCATTCCCACTCCGAGGATATAGGGCGGGCAGGGTTCTCCGAATCCTTTGCGGACACAGTCGAGCACGAACTTGAGGGTTCCCTTGATCACGTCCTCCGAGGTGGGAATGTAGGCCAGGGAGGTTTTGGCTTCGGACCCGAATCCCTTTGAGCAGAACCTGGATCTCGCTGAAGTCGTCCGGAGTCATTTCATAATAGATAAAAGGCATTCTCCAGCCGGTGTTGGTTCCGGAGTTTTCTTTGGTGAGAGGATGAATCACGTTTTCCCGCAGAGGGATGGCCTTGGTCGCCTTCACGGTCCCTTCGGTGATGGCCGCCGCGGCCTCGCTGATGGCCGACCAGTTCCTCCCCACCTTCACGAAGAAAATAGGAACTCCCGTGTCCTGGCACACCGGAATGTCCCGGTCCTCGGCGATGGAGATATTTTCCAGAATGGTTTCCAGTTGATGTCTGGTCACTTCCTCCTCTTCCTGGCGCAGAGCGTTCTGCAGTTCGTCTTTCACGCTCCGGGGCAGGCGAATGGAAGCTCTTTTCAATAGATCAACAATCACGTCCGTCAACTTTTCTTTAGAGATCAATCTGAATCCTCCTGTCCATAATGGGGGTGCTTATTTCTAATATTTCTAATCGGGAATGATGAGGAGGCTGATCTGCCTGCGGAAGACCCATTCCATCCTAAAGGGGTTGATAAAATCCTCTTATACCAAATTATAAGAAACGAGGGGATGGGGGTCAAGGATAAAGCATTCCCGGGAGGAAAGCTTCCAGGATTTGCGGCAGAGAGAAAAGGTTCATTTCCACCGGATGATTTCCTCCTAAATCAAAGCTTGACAAAAAAATATGGAAATGCAAAAAAGAATTTTAGGCTGAAAATGCAAATCGACCGGAAAGGAGAGGTTTATGAACGGGAAGGAACGTGATGTGGGCGGGGCGATCAAACGAGGTCTCATCGTTGTCATCGTTGGGGTTATCATTTGGTTCTCCCCCGTTCCAGCCGGAGTCAAACCGGAAGCCTGGCATCTCCTGGCCATTTTCGTGGCCACCATTGTCGGGCTCATCCTGACTCCCATTCCCATGGGGGCGGTGGTTATCATCGGGGTGATGATGACCGCCTTGACCGGAGTTCTCAAAATCGGCCAGGCGCTGTCGGGCTTCGCCAACAGTACGGTATGGCTGATCGTAGCCGCTTTTTTGATTGCCCGAGGATTCATCATCACCGGCCTGGGGCGAAGAATCGCCTTCCATTTCATCAGGGCTTTCGGCCGAAAGACGCTGGGGTTAGCCTATGCCATCGAGGCGAGCGATTTGGTCCTCGCGCCCGCCACCCCTTCGAACACGGCCCGGGCCGGGGGGATCTTATACCCGATCGTCCGTTCCCTGTGCAGCACCTTCGGGTCTGAGCCGGGAGACACATCCCGCAAAATTGGTTCCTACCTGATGAAGATGGAATACCAGGGAGTGGTGGTCACTTCGGCCATGTTCATGACCTCCTGTGCCATTAACCCGTTGGTTGTTGAACTGGCCAAAAAGACGGCCAACGTCTCTCTCTCCTGGGGGACATGGTTCTTGGCGGCCATCGTGCCCGGCTTGATCTCGCTGGCCATCGTTCCCTACCTTCTCTATAAATTATACCCGCCCGAGATCAAAGAGACTCCCCAGGCGTCGCAATTGGCCCACACGGAGCTGGAAAAGATGGGGTCCATGAGCCGGAGGGAAAAAATGATGATCGCTGTCTTTCTGGTCATCCTAACGCTCTGGGTTACCGGGGAATGGACTAAGCTCGATGCGACGGTCGTGGCCCTCCTCGGCGTTTGCGTCATGTTGGTAACCGGGGTGATCCGATGGGATGATGTCCTGGCCGAAAAGGGCGCCTGGGATGCCCTGTTCTGGTTTGGAGGGCTGGTCATGATGGCCGGCCAGCTGAACACGCTCGGGCTCATGAAATGGTTCGCCAACGCGGCGGGAGGCAGCGTGGCCGGAATGGGATGGTTTGCCGCCCTGATCGTCCTGATCCTGGTCTATTTTTACAGCCACTACGGGTTTGCCAGCCTGAGCGCTCATACGACCGCTCTGTTCCCGCCCTTTTTGGCGGTGATCATAGCAGCCGGGGCCCCGCCTTTCCTGGCCGCGCTTACCCTTGCCTTTTTCTCCTCCTTGTGTGCCGGAATTACCCATTACGGCACGGGTCCCGCCCCCATTTATTTCAACGCGGGGTACGTTGACCAGAAAACCTGGTGGTCATTTGGGCTGCTCATCTCCGTCATCAACATCGTCATCTGGATGGGAGTGGGCTTCCCCTGGTGGAAGGTACTCGGGTTGTGGTAAAAACCGTTCAGGGGGAGGGGAAAATTCCCCTCCCCCCCGTTTCCGGCCGCCCCCCGCGCCGGAGAGCCATCGCACGAAAATGCTTCATGATTTTCGAAAACTCGCCGATATATCCATAAATACCTTACCATCTCCCATGGAAGAATCGCCGATGACGGCAGGTTCATCGACGGCATACGGTCAAACCCGAGTCAGGGAGGTCCCATGGACAAGCCGAAAGGATTGGCGGATCGCATCGAGACCTGGATGAGGAAAATTCCGGGTGTCCGCACCTACAAGGAACGCGAGCACCGCAGGGAGACGGATAAGAAGCTCCGGGAGCACCTGGCTTCCCGCCTGCAGGAATCTCGCTCTCTGGCCAAAAAGATCGCCCTGGATTTAACCACCAAGGGGCAGATGGAGTCTTTGGCCAAACTGGACCGTTTCTCTTCCCGCCTCCAGCAGATGGCGGATACGATCCGGTACGCGAGCTACGGCTACAGCGGGATCTTCGACCTGGAGAAGATCCGGGAGGATGAGCTGGACCGCCTTTACTCCTTCGACCTCCTGCTCGCCGACGATCTGGAGAGGATTCAGAAAGGGGTGGAAGAAGTGGGACAGGCCAGTTCGGCCTTTGCGCGGGAAAAAAAGATCGAGGAGGCCGATGCTTTCCTGGACGTCCTGGAGAAGCAATTCAACCTGCGGAAAGAGCTAATCATAGCGGCTCCCGCGCCGCCCCAAGACAAGTAATAAAACCTAATGGCACACAGATAAACACGGATAAACACAGATAAGAAAGTGCCTTAAGTTAAAAACAGGCCTTTGTCGCCTTTGACTCCGAACTCCGAACTCAGAACTCCGAACTTTCCAATACGGGAGGAGGAAAAGATGAGCCAGTTTCTGGAAGTGATTGAGTGGTTTGACGAGTCGGGCCGGGAGATGGTCCACCGGCTTCCCGAAACCGGGTCCGCCGAGATCAAGTTCGGCGCCCAGCTCGTGGTGCGGGAGAACCAGGCCGCGGTCTTCTTCCGGGATGGGAAAGGATACGATGTTCTCGGCCCCGGCAGGCATACCCTCGCCACCCAGAATCTCCCCCTGCTGACCAAGGCGCTGAGCTTTCCCTTCGGCTTCAAGAGCCCCTTCCGGATCGAGATCCTCTACGTGAACCTGAAGGTTTTCACCCATCTGAAGTGGGGGACCAAGGAGCCTGTGGCTTTCAAAGACCAGGAGCTGGGGATCGTACGGCTTCGGGCCTTTGGGAACTTCACCATGCGCGTCATTCAACCGCTGCTGTTCATCAATACCCTCGTCGGGACTCAGGGGATTTTTGAGACGGAGGGAATTTCCGATTACCTTCGGGACGTCATCGTCTCCCGGCTGAATGACCTCCTGGGGGATGCCTTGAAGAGCATCTTTGAACTTCCCCGCCAGTACACCGAGTTCGGGGTGGCCCTGAAGGCCCTGGTGGGCCAGGATTTCCAGAAGTACGGGCTGGAACTGGTGGACCTTTTCGTCAACAGCATTACCCCTCCCGATGACGTCCAGAAGATGATCGATGAACGGAGTGGAATGCAGGCCGTGGGCAGCCTGGATGATTTCCTGAAATACAAAGCCGCCAAGGCCATGGGCGACGCGGCCAAAGGCGAAGGAGGAGGAGCGGCCGGCGCCGCGGCCGGCTCGGGCATGGGCCTGGGGGTGGGAGCCGGCCTGGGCATGATGCTGCCCGGCTTTCTCCTGAAAACCATGGAAGAGGGGAGCAAGGGCACCGCCAGCCGCAAGAAACTCGAATGCCCCAAGTGCTTCACCAAGATTCCCTACGAGGCCCGGTTCTGCCCCAACTGCGGTCATCAGATTCTGAAAGTAAACAAATGTCTCCAGTGCGGGAAAGACCTCCCCCCGGAAGCCAAATTCTGCATGGTCTGCGGAGCCAAGGTGGAAAAGCCCGAACGGACCTGCGCCAAATGCGGCACCAAGGCCCTGCCGGAGGCGGTGTTCTGCAATCAGTGCGGGGAAAAACTGCAATAGGACGCAGATTTTCGCAGATCCCCGCAGATGAAGAAAAGAGAAAAGCGAATTGGACACAGATGAACACAGATTACACAGATAAAGATTTATGAAAAAGCCAAATGAAATGTAAAGATTTTGCATAGTTTTAATAATTAAAAAGATTTTTTTTGGTTTTTCTAATCTGTGTTCATCTGTGTTTATCTGTGTCCCATAATATTTTTTGTATTTAAGATCCTGAAAATTTGCGTTCATCTGCGTCCCAATCGACAATGGAAATTCCCGCCGAATCTAAAGTTCACATCCAGATCCACTGTCCCCAATGCCGCGGGGATATTGAATTTTTAGAGGAAGCCCAGGTCATCCATTGCCGCTTCTGCGGCACCGATCTTCTGGTCGCAGGCCGGAAAGGGGTGCTGCGCTATGTGATTTCTCCCCTGGTTAGCGAGGAGAAGAAAGCCAGGCTCCTGGCCGAGGAGCACTTGCTGAAGTCGGGGAAGCATTCCCCCCGGGCCGGAGAGGCCACCCTCTTTTATGCTCCCTTCTGGCGCATGCAGGGGACTGTGTTCCGGTGGGTGTTTGGCTCCAAGCTCATGAAGAATCCCCTGCGCCGCTTGGGCATAAGCATAAGCATAAGCTTCGAGCCCCGGGATGAAGAGGCAACCGTAAGTACCCCCCCACCCATGGAGCGACGAAAGGTCCTGCTGAGCCGGGTCCTAGACCATACCATTCCTGGATATGGAGGGCTGGAGTTGGGCCTTTCCACGATCGGTATCCGCGCCCAGGCCCTTCGCCTTCAAACCTTTAGCCGGGAGCACCTGGAAATGAGGGAATCTTTCCTTCCTCTGGAAGTCTCCCTGGAAAAAGCCCAGGCCGATGCAAAGCGGTTTTCAAATTTGTTTTTCGAGGATAAAGAATTGATCCCCGAGGTGACCCTCCAGCGGATCGTGGGGCTTCGTTTTTCGGTGATCTATTTTCCCTTGTGGTATGTGAATTGCTCCCATGAAGGGGGGCGGGAAATTCTTCTTCTGGATGCCGTCGGCCAGAGTCCCGTTCAAACAATCCCCGATGGGGAACCCATCCTGAACAGACTGAGAGGGAACGACACCCGGAAGTCTTTCCAGTTCAGTGAACTTCGCTTCCTGCCCTTCCGCTGCCCCAACTGCGGATGGGCTTTTCCCTTCCGGCCTCTGAGCATCCTTCATTTCTGCCCCACCTGCCGCCATCTCTTCCGGGAGAAAGAAGGGGAATGGGCCGAGTTAGCCTACTCCGTGATTCCGTCAGGGGAAGACCCGCCACCGAAGAACCCGCTGTGGGTTCCCTTCTGGCGTTGCCGCACGCGCTTGGAATCCTCGGGGGAGCGGATGGAAACCATGGCCGATCTTCACCGCCTGGCCCCGCCCCCCAGGGTGGTGGATCTGAATCGTGAATCCCGCAGGCCGATTTACTTTTACATTCCCGCGGTGAAATTCAGGAATCCCCAGACGATCCACAACCTGGGAAGCCGCCTCACTTTCGTCCAGCCTGATCTGAACCTCGGCTCCTTTGAAGACGGATCGCACCCCCTCACCGCGGGGGGAAGTCTGGGAGTCGAAGATGCCCAGGATATGGGGTTGATGATCCTCGGCGCCCTGATTCCCCAGGCGAACCGGAAAGCCCGGGCCTGGATTCAAAATTGCCGCGTCGAACTGCAGGATCCCCAGCTCCTTTATTTTCCTTTCTCCCGGGTGGACCTTTTCTGGAAGGAAATGACCACCGGCATATCCTTCCAGCACAACGCCCTCTCCGAAGACCTTCCGGAACCTCAGCGCTGATCTTTTCGCCCCTCCATCCTGCGCTGCTTCTTCAGCCTTCCCTTCAATTATTCATGTATTCAAATTGACAAATATTGTCCATTAGTCAATAAAAAGTTTACATTCTTGTCATGACGATAGTCCCCAAAATAGCCAACAAAATATTTTATTAAATAATTTCAATATGTTAATTAATTTAGAGTTCTCCCTAAAAATGGCAATGATTTTGCTATTTATAAAATTGCCAAGGAATTATTTCTGAATAAATGGGGGGTCCTTACTTCGAGCGTCACATTCGGCCAGTTCGTTGCTCCGAGTCCTTTCAGCCTGGCCGGCAGCTTGCGCGATTCGAGCTTGGCCAGCAGCGGATACCACAGCGCATAGATGCCGGTGGGAAAGCGTTTGAGTGAATCCTGAAGGCACTTGACGGCGTTGACGTAATCATCGCGCGTTTCGTAGGAAGGGTCAATCAGGACCAGCGCGCGGCGCGGTGGGGGGGGCAGGATGGCCTTGAGACCGGCGAAGCCGTCGCCGGCGGTCACCGTGACCTGGCGGCCGGCACTGGCGAAGCATTCCTGCAGAAGCTTGACGTCGCTGCTGTGCAGTTCGTAGAGCCGCAGGCGGTCGCTCTCGCGCAGCAACTGACTGGCCAGCCAGGGCGAACCCGGGTAGTGGCGCAGCTTGCCGTCCGGGTTGAGCATGCGGACAAATTCCACATAGTCGACCACGGCCGGTGGCAGGCCCTTCCTGTCCCACAGGCGACCTATCCCGTCGCGGTATTCCCCCAGTTTTCTGGCGTGGGCCGATTCCAGAGCGTATCTGCCGGCGCCCGCGTGAGTGTCGATGATCCAGAACGGACCCGGCTTTTCGCCCATGTATCCGGCGATCTGCAGCAGGATGAGGTGTTTCAGCACGTCGGCATGATTGCCGGCGTGAAAGGCATGACGGTAGCTGAGCATGGCGTGGTCGCCCGGGGGTTCTAGAGAGGCACGAGGGCGAAGAATTCAAGTCCCTCGGAGGCTTCGAGACGCCTGCCGATCTGCCAGAGCCGGGTGTCGCCGAGCGCGTTGAGCTTGACCTTGTCGCCGCTGGCGAGATGGCCCGGGCGGGCGATGATGCCGGGGCGATTGCCGTAGCCGGGCAGGCGGTGGAGATAGATGCCGCGCCGGATTTCGCCATGGCACTGGGGGTTGACCACGCTGACTTGCGGCGACAATACCTGCAGGCCGAGTTCGAGACCGCCCTGGCTGGTGGTCGCAACGCGGCGCACCAGGCACACGTGCACGCTGCTCGACTCGCGGGCTTGCAGCGCGACGACGTTGCCGACACCGAGCTTCCAGTTCTCGCCCTGGATGAAACGGACAAGGAAACCGTCGGGGCTCTGGTTGAACCAGAGCCCATTCGCTGGACTGAAAGCCCTTGGCTCCACGCCTGGCGACCAGATCGATGGCACGGCGGCTGTGCGCATCCCCCTCGATGAAGGGGATGACGTCGGCGATGCCGCCGACCAGGTCGGCATGCGGCTTGAAGGCCTTGCGGTTGAAGCGACGCACGGCCCTCCCGCCGATCGCCTGCCGGAGAGCCTGGAGCAGGCCGGGAGGAATTTCCGGGTCGGGTTTGCCGTCTTCTGCCGGTCTGCGGTTGAGTGACCTGTCGAGTTCCGCCAGCACGCCGCTGCAGTCGATGATGATGCCATCGACCAAGGGGGTTCCGGGCGGCAGGCGGAGAAGCGGTATGCCGGGGCCGGCTTCGTCGGGCCGAACCAGGAAGCACGCCGCGGCGGCCTTGCGGTTGCTGGCATCCGGAGCAGCCTCGGCAATCAGGGCATGCATGGCCAGTTGCCGCGTACAGAATATGGCGTTCACCAGTTCGCCGCGCGGCAGTTTGCTGGGTTCCAGGTAGGCGAACAGCAGCGCGCTCAGATACTGGTGCTCGATTGGCGCGATCTCCTCTTTCCGGAGGCGGGCGTGCAGGGTGCGGGCCATCCGGCAGAGCTCGTGCAGCATTGACCAGGTTGACTCCGAGGGCTTGGCGTAGGAGCGATAAGCCAGTTGCTGGCGCCGCGCGAGGAGCATCATCGCGCGATGCGTTGCGCGCTGGAAAATGCGGATCAGGCTTTCTTGCTGACTGCCTTGAAAGATGGTCTTGGCGAGCTTGAGGTAGCTCGCGACGAGCGCCTTCAGCAGATTGTCGGCGGCCAGCGCCAAAGTGGTCTCCGTGAGGGGCAGTGGCAGTGGCGAGAGATCGATGTGCCGCTCGATAACGGGGAGGGCCTTGTCCGCTTCGAGGAGAGCTTCTTCCAGTAGTTTGAAGCGCATGTGGAAATTCTTCTGTCCGGCGATGGCCGGAATGACATGCTCTGTCAGTTCCGTCACGACTTCGTGGGCCGACAGTCCGGAAACCGTGTCAAGCAGTTCGCGCACCTCGGCCGCCCGCCTCTCCGCCGGTAGTTCACGAAGGGGAACAGGTTGCGGAACAGTTTCAAGGTCGGTTTCATGTCGCTGCAGGAGTTCTTGGCGGACGAATTATCAGGCATATCTTACTTGTGTGAAGTGGGATGTTTCACGGTTTGCGTATATGAGCGATGGAATTGCTCGAACTGCTGGTTCTTGGGCTGCTGGGCGCCGCTGTCTGGCTCTGGCTGGACAGCCTCAAGGCGCGCGAGATCGGGGTAACGGCGGCCCAGGCGGCGTGTGCCGACGAAGGTTTGCAGTTTCTCGACGACACGGTTGCCATCCGCTCGCTGAGGCTGATGCGCGACGACGACGGAAGGCTTCGCTTGCGCCGCGTCTATGGCTTCGAATACAGCGACACCGGCGACAACCGGCGTCCCGGGACCGTCACGCTCCTCGGGCAGCGGGTCGAGTTGCTGCATGTCCGTCCCCAACTCTATGTCGTGCCCAAGGCGCCGGAAACCCATGAAACCCTTCATTGAATCCATCGAATTCAGAGGCTTGGAAGCGCTGCGCCTGAACGGCCCGCGCGGCGCCTCCGCGGTCGTTTCCAGTCTCGGCGGGCAGGTTCTGTCGTGGATCACACCCGATGGCCGCGAACGCCTGTTTCTTTCCGAGCGCGCCGTATTCGACGGCAGCGTGCCGATCCGTGGCGGCATTCCCGTCTGCTTTCCCCAGTTTGCCAGCGTTGGCAAGCTGCCGAAGCACGGCTTCGTTCGCACCCGCGAGTGGTCGGTGACCGCGCAGCGCTGCAGTGACACCTTCGCGCTGGCGACGCTGGAAGTGGGCGACGACGAATCGACCCGCGCCCTGTGGCCACATGCCTTCCGGGCTGAAATCACGCTGATTCTCGAGGTCGACCGCATCGATGTCGAATTCTGCGTCGAAAACACCGGCCCGGAGCCCCTTGCCTTCACCGGAGCGCTGCATTCGTACCTGCGTGTCGTCCAGGTCGAGGATGCGGCGCTCGAGGGTCTCCATGGCCATGATTACCTGGATGCCGCCAACGGCAACCGGATCGTCCGCGAGACCGGCACGGAAATCATGGTCGATAGTGCGGTTGACCGCGTCTATTTCGACGTCCGGCGCCCGCAACTGCTCAGGGCCGGCAATCTCAGTCTCGGCATCCGGAGCCAGGGCTTTCCGGATGTCGTCGTGTGGAACCCCTGGGTCGATGCCTGCGGCAACCTCACGGACATGCCGGCCAATGGCTGGGCGGCACATGCTGTGCGTCGAGGCGGCTGCGGTGCGTACTCCGGTGACCGTGGCGGCCGGCGAGGAGTGGTACGGTCGGCAGACCTTGCTGGTGGTTTGATCCGGTTTGCAGATTGCGGCTGGCTTGCCCCGCAACCGGCCTCCGCCGGGGGCCGAGGCGCGGGCCTTGCCGCGAGGACAAGCCGATGTTGCATTGCGGCAACGGTATAATCGCGGACTTTCCGCTTTCCGATGCCTGCCGTGACCGCCCTCGAAACTGAAATTGCCCGCCGCCGCACCTTCGCGATCATTTCCCACCCCGACGCCGGCAAAACCACGCTGACCAAAAAACTGCTGTGGTTCGGCGGCGCCATCCAGGTGGCCGGCG